>NZ_JBBVGQ010000001.1:0-1438132 GCF_038148895.1 Tamlana sedimenti
TAGTCCATAGGATGTTCGCAATGGTCAAAAATCAAAAATTATATGATTTTAATTTGCAAATGTCATAGATATCATTGCTTCTGATTTTCCTTCGGAAAATCCTCGCAAACGAACTATTGTAAGTCCTTTTTTACTAAATTAGTTACCCAAACCAACGCAACAAATAGTAGAGGAAATAAACATTATCAAATCGGATAAATTAATTGCCACACCAAGAGGAACTGAATTTAAACAAGAAGTAGTTGACGGATTTATTCACGCAACTATTGGACGAATAAAAAATGGTGATTTGACTGGAATTCACTTTTTTGACCCAGAAAAAGTTCGAATTATAGAGACTCTTGAGGAAAACGAAAAAACTTCAGTTTTCAAAGCCAAATTTGAATTCTATGATGTACGGACAAAAAAATGGATTGTGAAGAAAATACCAAGTACTTTCTTTCCAAAAAACTGGAATTTAGCAACATTACTCATGGAATGTAAATTTGCTTTTGACAGACTAAAAGCAGAAAATTTAATAGATGGAAAAGTAAAGTCTGTTACTCAATCAAAAATTGAAGTTGAAATGATTATAAAAAACGGAAAATTAAAATCATTATATCCAATAATATAAAAATATCAGTTACCAACAATGGCTTTAATCGACCGGCCTACCGGCAGACAGATTGCTCGTAACATTTTAAACCAAAAATCGTTACCTTTAACTTGTTTAAAGTTTAAAAAGGAACTTTTCAATAGATAAGTAAGTCGTAAATTATGTTTATAGGCCATTTTGCCATTGGGCTTTTATCAAAAAAAGATAACAAACTGCCGTCGTTGGCCATGATGTTTATAGCCGTACAGTTGTTGGATTTAATTTGGCCCATTTTTGTTCTTTTAGGCATTGAAACCTTATCTATAGACCCGGGAAACACCAAACTAACCCCGCTAAACTTTGAACACTACCCATATTCACACAGCCTTTTGGCCGCATTGTTTTGGAGTTTACTTTTGGGGGCTAGTTATTACGTGTTCACTAAAAACAGAAAAGGCTCTTTAATACTTGGACTACTCGTTATAAGCCATTGGGTTCTTGATTTAATTACCCACCGCCCTGATTTACCAATTTCCCCATTCTCAGATTCAAAAGTGGGTCTGGGTTTATGGAATTACCCCATTGCCGAAATTGCGCTTGAAGTTTTAATTTTTGGGCTGGGTGCATTTCTATATTATAAAACTTCAATTTTCAAACGAAAAACAGCGTTCTGGATTTTAGTTGCTTTCCTTTTAATAGTTCATATAATGAATATTTTTGGTCCACCGCCTCCAAGTACCATGGCAGTTGCTTGGTCTGCAAACTTAATGTGGCTAATCATTTTATGGGCTTGGTGGATAGAAAAAAAACCTAAGGAGAGTTACTAAATTTTATCCGACCAAATACCAGCCGTTGGAAATGATTTTCGAAATTTATTAAATATGAAGAAATTAGTTCTATTCCTTTTAATATCACTGTCCGGCCTTACTTGGGCACAGCAGGACTATTTTTATCCGACTGAAGATCAAAATTGGGAAACTAAAACACCTGCTTATTTCAAAATAAATCAAACACGCTTTGACCAAGCCATTAAATTTGCAAAAAACAGTGGCAATCCAGACACCAAAGACTTAAGGCAAGCCATATTAAAAGGTTTTGAGTTTGAACCTTACCATAAAATTATTGGACCGACAAAAAAACGAGGAGAATCCTGTGGCATAATTTTAAAAAACGGCTATATCATTGGTCAATGGGGAGATTTGAATCGAGTTGATATGACTTTTAGCGTAACAAAAAGTTTCTTATCCACTGTAGCAGGAATAGCTCTCGAAAACGGTTTGATTAAAGATGTAAATGACCCTGTTGCAAACTATGTATGGAATGGTAAGTTTGACGGAGCGCATAATGCTAAAATAACATGGGCTCATCTATTAAATCAATCTTCTGATTGGAGTGGAGAGCTTTGGGGTGGATACGATTGGGCAGACAGACCACCCAGAGAAGGTGGAATTGATGACTGGAAATATAGAGAACTAAATGAACCCGGTACTAAGTTTAAATATAATGATGTTAGAGTCAATTTATTGGCATACAGTTTACTTGAGGTTTATCGAAAGCCCTTACCGCAAGTTTTAAAAGATAAAGTTATGGATCCCATTGGTGCTTCAACGACATGGCGGTGGTACGGCTATGATAACTCATGGGTAAATATTGACGGATTGAAAATGCAATCGGTAAGTGGAGGTGGACATTCAGGAGGCGGTTTGTTCATTAACACATACGATCAAGCTCGATTTGGGTTATTATTTCTAAGTCAAGGCCAATGGAACGGTAAAAAAATCATCCCTAAAGATTGGATTGAGAAAGCCACAACACCCTCAATGGCAAACGAAAATTATGGGTTTATGTGGTGGTTAAATCCAAATGGAACGAATTCCCAATTATCTAATATTTCGAACAATGCATATTATGCTGCTGGGTTTGGTGGAAATTATATCATCATTGAACCAGATTTAGACTTAGTGATTGTTTTAAGATGGTTTGATTACAGTAAAACCAATGAATTTGTGAAGCTGCTTCTTGACTCTATGAAGTAAGCATTAAGAATGCAATTAGAACAAAAAATCCCAACATACTTTTTTAAAGCATATTAGGATTTTTACCTAGTGACCACGCCAGGATTCAAACCTGGAACCTCTTGAGCCGTAATCAAGTGCGCTATTCAGTTGCGCCACGTGGCCTTTTAAAGTGGGTGCAAATATACATTTTTTATTAAAATACAACCAAATTATTTATTTCAAAATTCTAATTCATTATTTTTGGATATGGAAAAACAATTACTGCACCAAAAGTTTAGCAGTGCCTTTGATGAAAACCTGATTAAGGAAATAGAAAAAATAGGCATTGTACGTACTTATCAGAAGGACGATATCATAATTGACATCAACCAAACCCTTAAATACATCCCGCTTTTGCTAACGGGGAACATAAAAATACTTCGTGAAGATGCCGACGGAAACGAATTGCTGATATACTTTCTTGAAGCAGGCGAAACCTGTACCATGTCGCTTACTTGCTGCTTGGGGACATCCAAAAGCAAGATAAGGGCCGTTGCCGAAATGGATTCCGAACTTGTTATGATACCTGTCGAGTATATGCAAAAATGGTTTCAAACCAATGCCAGTTGGCGCAATTTTATTCTTGAAAGCTATCAAATACGTTTTGACGAAATGCTTGAAGCTATTGACAGCTTGGCATTTATGAAAATGGATGAACGCCTGCATAAGTACCTTTTGAACAAAACGGAATTGCATGAATCAAAAACCATTAATGTAAAGCACCAAGATATTGCTGAAGACCTGCACACCTCGCGTGTTGTCATTTCTCGACTTTTAAAGCAACTGGAAAACGAAAACAAAATAAAACTTAGCCGCAATAAAATTGAGGTATTATAGCACCATAATTTTTGGGCGCTACCACAAGGGTCGGGCTTTACGTTGCAAGTCCTCGCTCGTTCCTCGCTGTGGGCTTTACACTGCAGTCCCTAGCGCAAAAAACACCACTTCATTTAGATCTTTTACGTAACAATTGTTACATAACGCAAAAACTAACCATATAATTTTACACATAACTTATTAATCCTATGGAATATATTTTAAACCCCTGGCCTTGGTACGTTTCAGGCCCTTTAATAGCCACTGTCATGGCCATTCTACTTTATTTCGGAAAAACTTTTGGCATGTCCTCAAATTTAAAAACATTATGCGCCATTGGGGGTGCAGGGAAATTTTCTGAATTCTTCAAGTTCGATTGGAAAGAACAGGTATGGAACTTAATCGTGGTGTTAGGCGCCATTATTGGCGGATTTATTGGAACTCATTATTTATCAAACGATAGTGGCACAGACTTAAACCCCGTAACCATTTCTGAGCTCAAACAAATGGGCTTTCAAAACTCAGGAGCAACATTAGTTCCCGATGAGCTATACGGTATAGATGCCATTAGCACTCCTATGGGATTAACTTTATTAATTGTTGGTGGTCTATTAGTTGGTTTCGGTACACGCTACGCTGGTGGTTGTACATCTGGGCATGCTATTGCCGGATTAAGTAGCCTACAAAAACCTTCTTTAATAGCTGTAATAGGCTTTTTTATTGGTGGATTGATTATGGCCAATTTTATTTTACCCCTAATTTTTTAATTATGAAGTTTATTAAGTTTTTACTCGTTGGCATATTTTTCGGTATCGTTTTGGTTAAGTCCGAGGCTGTATCATGGTACCGTATTTACGAAATGTTTCGTTTTCAATCTTTCCATATGTATGGTATCATCGGAACAGCTATAGCATCAGGTATTTTATTCCTTCAAATTTCAAAAAAAGGAAATATTAAAAGCATACAAGGTGTTCACATTTTTGTTCCAAAAAAGGAAGATGGATTTGCTAGATACATAATAGGCGGTGCCATTTTTGGTTTAGGGTGGGCACTTGTTGGCTCATGCCCAGGCCCCATGTACATCTTGCTGGGCACTGGTGTTTACAGCATGATCATTGTAATTGCAGCAGCAGTAGTTGGTACTTTTATTTATGGCGTTTTAAAAGGTAAACTCCCCCACTAAATGGATTTAGCCCACCTTACAGGTTATATAGCAGCTCTAATTATAGGTCTAGTTTTAGGTCTTGTTGGTGGTGGCGGCTCAATATTAACGGTACCTGTAATGGTTTATCTTCTGGGTTACAACCCAGTAATAGCAACTGCATATTCTTTATTTGTAGTGGGCACTTCCTCAATGGTAGGTACTTTCCAAAAGCACAAAAAGAGATTGGTTGATTTCAAAACTGGACTTGCGTTTTCATTTCCATCCTTTTTATCAGTTTATCTAACGCGACGCTATTTGGTTCCAGGAATTCCAGATACGCTATTAAAAATTGGAGATTACACATTAACCAAAGAAGTTGGCATTATGGTGTTTTTTGCAATCATCATGCTTCTGGCTTCATTTTCAATGATCAAGAAAGACAACCCTGAAACCTTGGCAACAGTAAAACAGCCTTATTATATAACATTTGTGCAAGGTTTAGTTATTGGTACCATAACTGGTGTTATTGGTGCTGGCGGAGGCTTTTTATATGTCCCTGCTTTGGTGCTCTGGGCAAAACTTCCAATGAAAAAAGCTGTAGGTACTTCTTTGGTCATAGTAACCATAAATTCACTTATTGGATTTTTGGGAGACGTTCAAACTCTAGAAATAGAATGGATTTTTCTTCTTTCATTTACTTTTATTGCCGTTTTGGGCATTATCCTAGGAGTCTTTCTTTCAAAATACATTAGCGGGAAAAGACTTAAAAAAAGCTTTGGGTTTTTTATCTTAATCATGGCCGTTTATATTATATATAAGGAATTACAGTAGTCTATTTGTAATATTGGTTACATACAAAAATGAAGATTTTCGTATCTTTATAAATTGTTAAAAATTTAATGAAATAGAAAAACACGATGAAAATTGAACAAATTTATACAGGTTGTTTGGCGCAGGGAGCCTACTATATAGAATCTGAAGGTGAAGTTGCCATTATAGACCCCTTACGCGAAACACAACAATATGTTGATAAGGCCAATAAAGAAAACGCAAAGATTAAGTACATTTTTGAAACGCATTTTCACGCAGATTTTGTTTCTGGCCATATAGATTTAGCAAAGAAAACAGGTGCTACTATAGTTTATGGACCTGGAGCTGAAACCACTTACGATATTCATACCGCAAAAGATAATGAGGAATTTAAGCTAGGAAAAGTTACCATAAAAGTATTGCATACTCCCGGACATACTTTAGAATCTTCTACTTTTTTGTTAATAGATGAAAACGGAAAAGAACACGCCATCTTTTCGGGCGACACACTTTTTTTAGGCGATGTAGGCAGGCCAGATTTAGCAATTAAATCTAATCTTACCAAAGAAGATTTAGCAGGAATGCTCTATGACTCTTTAAGAAACAAAATTATGACTTTGCCAGATGATGTTATAGTGTATCCAGCTCACGGAGCAGGTTCAGCCTGTGGTAAAAACCTAAGTAAGGAAACCGTAGGAATTTTAGGTGAACAAAAAAAAACAAACTATGCCTTAAGGGCCAATATGACCCGAGAGGAGTTTATAAAAGAAGTTTTAACAGGCATAGCCCCACCACCTCAATATTTTGCCAAAAACGCCATGATGAACAAATCTGGTTATGATGCCTTTGAAACCATTTTGAAGAAAGGCGACACGCCGTTAAACCCAGAAGAATTTGAAGCTTTAGCTAACAATGAAAACGCTTTGGTTCTTGACGTTAGAACAGAAAAGGATTTTGTTAACGGGCATATACCAAATTCTATCTTCATAGGTTTAAACGGTTCTTTTGCTCCATGGGTTGGCGCATTAATTACCGACATAAAACAGCCCATTTTATTAATTACCCCAGATGGCAAAGAGCAAGAAACGGTAACAAGGCTATCGCGGGTTGGTTACGACAACACCCTTGGGTATTTAAAAGGTGGTATAGGGGCATGGAAAGCAGCTGGAAAAGATATTGAAACCATATCTTCTATTTCCGTAGATAAATTTTCCGAAGAATTTAAAAATGATGACGTAAATGTACTAGATGTAAGAAAGGATGGTGAATATAAATCTGAGCATTTGGTGGGCGACCACGTTCAGCATTTCGCTTTAGACTACATAAATGATAATATGAACACTATTGATAAAAACAAAACCTACTACTTACATTGTGCTGGTGGGTACCGTTCAGTAATCGCAGCTTCAATTCTAAAAGCTAGGGGTTTTAACAATCTTGTTGATATTGCTGGAGGTTTTGGCGCCTTAAAGAATTCTGGTTTACCAACCACAGATTATGTTTGTCCGTCAACATTATAAACCATTTAAAACCATTTCGATATGAAAAAAAATATGGGAACCGCAGACAAAGCCATAAGGATATTGGCTGCAATTGTAATTGCATTGCTTTACTATTTTGATGCAATTTCAGGAACATTAGCCTACGTTTTAATGGCATTGGCTATTATTTTCCTAATTACAAGTTTTGTTAATTTTTGTCCGTTATACAAAGTATTCGGCATTAAAACATCGAAAGAATAGAAATGACTACAACTTTAGAAGTTCAAAATTTAAAGTGCGGAGGTTGTGCCAATAGTATAAAAGAGAAGCTTTCCCTTTTACCAAATGTAAAAGACATTTCTGTTGATGTTGCGAATAGTCTCGTTTCTTTTTCCTCAGACGAAGAATCAACCGTTGCTACAGTAAAATCATTATTGAGTAAAATTGGCTACCCGGTTACGGGGAATCAAAATCCATTGACTACAAAAGCAAAATCTTTTGTAAGCTGCGCTGTTGGAAGAATGAAAAGCTAGACGATTTCGGCACTCAAACCTGCCTGAAGCAATTTGGAACAGCGAGGTTTTAAGTCGTCATATGCTCCAGTTTTAACCGTACATTTGCCTTTGTAATGTACAATAAGTGAACACTGTTCTGCCTGTTCTGATGTATGTTCGCAGGCATAAATGAGTGTCTCGATAACATGGTCAAAAGTGTTAACATCGTCATTGTACAACACAATTTCGTTCTGTGTTATCACCTCTTCGTCTAGCAGTAATTCCTCTGATGTTTTTTCTTTGGAACTCATAATACAATCCATTTTTGGGTATTCTACTCTACTAATTTAAAAATTTTAGTGAAACCCAATTGTTTCTTTCCAGTTTTTCCTCAAATTTTAACATATGTTTTTCACATTCAGCCCTTATAATAGGCACATCATCATCATAAAACCCACTTAAAAACAAGACTCCATTTGGGTTTAAACAAGATACGTAAACGGCCATATCTTGCAATAAAATATTGCGATTAATATTGGCAATTATAACGTCGTATTTCTTATTCTTTAAAACTGAAGCATCTCCTTCAATAACGGTAATGTGCTTACAATCGTTTCGCTCTACATTCTCAATACTGTTTAAATAGCACCAATTATCATAATCTACAGCATCAATCGGCTTGGCCCCCTTCATTTCGGCAAGAATGGCCAAAACGCCCGTACCGCAACCCATATCTAACACTGATTTTCCTTCGAAATCATTTTTTAAAATATGCTGAATCATCATGTGCGTGGTTTCATGATGCCCTGTACCAAAACTCATTTTTGGCTCTATAACAATGTCATATTCTGTATCAAACTTTTCATGGAACGGGGCACGCACGGCACAAACGCCATCAACCACGATTGGGTTAAAATTCTTTTCCCATTCTTCATTCCAATTGGTTTGTTCGATTTCTTCAAAAGTGAATGAAATTTCAAACTCCTCAGAACTTAAAATTTGAACATCCTCTAAAATGTTCGGGTTCCATTCATCCTTTTGGATATAAGCCGTAACCCCCTCCTCTGTTTCTACAAAACTTTCAAAACCAGCATAACCAAGTTCTGCAATTAAAATTTCAACAGCAGGCTGTAGTGGTTCAACCTTAAAATAATACCCTAAATAAATTGTGTTTGACATACCCTTGTTTTCAGGCTGCAAAGATACTAAGATAAACCCTATAACAGTTGTTTCTCCATAGCGATTTTAATCATGCCGACACTGTTTTTTGCCCCTAGTTTACTCATAATGTTCATGCGGTGGGTTTCAACAGTTTTGGGGCTGATAAATAATTTTTCGGAAATTTCCTGGGTGGTAAGTTCTTCAGAAATAGCAACAAGCACTTCTTGCTCCCGGCGAGTTAAATTGGGTTTCAAACCGCTATCAGCAGTCTTATTTGGAGCTTGGTTCAATAAACGCGCATGGATGTTATCTGGCAAAAACAATTCTCCAGAAAGCACCGTTTTCATAGCCTTGATTAATTCAAGTCTATCTGTATTTTTTAATAAATACCCGTGTACACCATTTTTAAGCATACGTTTTACATAAGACACATCTTCAAAGTTGGTTAGGGCGATAAGTTTTATTTCGGGGAATTTTTTGAGTAACTGCTTACTTAAATCAATGCCATTAATATCGGGAAGGTTTATATCCAAAAGCAAAATATCTGGGGAATCATTTTCAATTTTTTCGAGTGTTTGCATTGCATTTTCATAGGCTCCAACAACCTTTATGTTAGGCGTACCTTCCAGCATTGAGGTTATACCTTTAAGCACTAAAGGATGATCGTCTGTTATGGCAATTTTAATCATCATTTAGCAAACCTTTGTCGATATCAATTGTATACGATGTGCCTCTTTCATTAGAAACAAAATCTATCTCTGCCTTTAAATAATCAACCCGACTCTGCACGTTACTCAAACCTATTCCAGTTGAATCTACCTGACTTTTATCAAAACCTTGTCCGTCATCTTCAACAGTAATTTGAACGATGTCATCCCTGGAACTTATTTGCACATTTATTGTTGATGCGTTGGCATGTTTAATGCTATTGGTTACCAACTCCTGAATGATACGATAGACGTTAATTTCAGCCTTCTTCACCATATTAACCTCATCGCCCACATGTTGGAAAATGATGTTTAGTTCCGGATGCAAATCATTTAAATTATCACAATAAACATGGGTTGCCTCTACTAAATTAAAAGTTTCCAATGATGGCGGTACCAAATTATGTGAAATAGCCCTAACCTGTTTACAGGAATCATCAATCATCACAATGGCCTCTTTGATTACCTTATTGTTCATTTCCAGTAAAGATGATAGCTTGTATTTGATTGCAGATAAATCGCCGTTTACACCATCGTGCAGCTCCTTGGCAATACGGAACCTTTCTTTTTCCTCGCCTTCTATCAATGATTCCAAGGTTTTTATTTGAAACTCACGCTTTAAAGTTAAAATTTCTTGGTTCTTGCGCTTTTGTCGCTGTTTTAAAAGAAAAACAAGTAGCGTAGCCAATAATAGTAGAAAAACAAGGGTTCCTAACATATAATTATTTTGGGTTTCTCTTTTTTGCAGTTTTAATTGTTGGGCAATAATTTCTTTGTCCTTTTTTTCGGATTGGTATTTAATTTCAATTTCACTGATGTTCTTTAAATTGTTCTCTAACAAAACACTATCCTTGAACTGGGCATAGCTTTTAAAGTTTTTAAGTGCTAATGGAAAATTATCCTGTATTATATAACTATCGCTCATTGCCAAATAAACCTCCGCTATAAGTGATTTATTTTTGATTTTGTTGGCAATATCCAGTGCTTTTGAAAAATGAAATTCTGATAATTTATCCTCATCCATTTTACCAAAAACAGTTCCTAAAACCATGTTGGTTTCAACCTGTTCATCTTCATCTTTAAGTTCTTCCCTTATTTTAAGAGATTTTTTTAACACTTCGAGCGCTTTACCAAAATCTTCCTTTTCGTGATAAATTATGCCTAAATTATTGTAGTTTCTAGCTATTTCCTTTGTATTCTGGTTTTCAATATTGACTCTTAAAGATTCATTCAAATATTCCAAACCTTTGTCCAGGTCATTCAACATCATGTAACTTGTGCCAATATTGTTAAGTAAAACACCCAATGATTCTTTAATGTTATCATTTTTGGTTGTCTTTATAATCTCTAAAGCTTTTAATTCATACTCAACGCTTTTATTTAAATTCTCAATTTTGGAATATACATTTCCGAGGTTAAGTAGCTTAATGAACTTTCCGTATTCATTGTTTGTTTTTTCGTCATAGCTTATGCCTTCAAAATAGGTATCGATGGCCTTTTCATAGTTGCCCTCTGTTTTGTAAAGTATGCCCAAGGAGCTGTAAATAGCGGACTTATTGATGTTGTGCTCATCGCAAAGTTTTATTGAAGTATTGAAATAATACTGTGCCGAATCGTATTGATTGGTTAACAAAAACCCATTTCCAATATATAAATTTGCTTTTGCCTGACCTGAATGATAATCAATTTGCTTTGCTTTCTTTAATGCCTCTCTGGCATAGATAAAGGCGGTATCAATGTCTCTATAGGTATAATAAAAAGACAAACTGTTTAAAAGTTGTATTTTGGTTGTATCTGGCTGTTGCTTGGTCAGTTCAAGTTTAAGGCTGTCTATTGTTGCATTTGTTTGCGCAAACGCATTTGCAGCGAAAAGCAACATAACAACAATAGACAGTATTGGTTTCAACTTTTGATTATTTTTCAGTTTAAATTTAAGAAATTCAACGCCCTTTTCTCCAAATATTCTGAAGAAATTAGAGCGTTCAACAACAATCATTGCTTTACGAATTTCTTTGATACTCTACCTTTTTCCGTTTCTAGGTGAAACAAATACATACCCGAACTTAACGAACTCATGTCTATTTGGTTTGTCTCTTGAAGATTTTCCAAAACAACTTCTCCTCTTAGATTAATGACCTTAAAGTCCAAAATTTTCTGATTTTCAACATCTAAGTACAAGATATCTTTTACAGGGTTTGGATAAAATTTAAAGTACACCTTTTCTTCATCCGAAACACTTAAAGGACCAACAAGTTCTCCAAGGGCATATAAACTCCATTTACCATCGGTATTTTGAACGCGCATGTACAGAAAATGATTGCCGGCCGACAAATTTGCCGGAACATCTAAGCTCAAATTTTCATCTAAAATTTCTGCGTCATTCAAATCAATTGTGGTACCATTTCCAATGCCTGGATCGATATCAAAAAAATATTCGGCGGCCGTAATAAGTGATGTATTAGAGTTATCTGGACTCACATAAAACACGTTTTTGTCATACAAACTCCATGAGCCATCCTCATTTATTACCCTAAAATACAGTTTATGAATACCATTGGAGAGACCTGTTGTTGGAATTTCAAAATCGGCATCAATTAAGCTACCTGAAATATTTAACGGCATACCGCTTCCAACTCCAGGATCGGTATCAATAAAATATTCAGCTGAGGCAATATTTGCCGAATTGGAATGATTTGGATTGATATAAAATACGTTCTTATCATATAAACTGAACGTTCCATTTTCATTTTCCACCCTAATATATAGCTTATGTACACCATCTGAAAGACCCGTGGTTGGGATGCTAAAATCAGCATCAATAACATCCCCAGAAACCGCCAATGGCATTCCACTACCAATGCCAGGATCTATATCAATAAAATACTCTGCCGAAGCTATATTTGCCGAATTTGTGTTATCTGGATTGATATAGAACACGTTTTTATCATATAAGCTAAAAGTACCATCCGTATTCAATAGCCTAACGTATAATTTGTGAATACCACTTGAAAGGCCTGTGGTTGGTATTATAAAATCAGTATCCACCGTATTGCCAGAAACACTCAATGGCATTCCGCTTCCAACACCTGGATCGGTATCCATAAAATACTCCGCCGAGGCAATACTCGCCGTATTATTTTGGTTTGTGTTGATAAAAAATACGCTTTTGTCATAAAGACTCCATTCGCCCGAATTACTTAAAACACGCACATAAAGTTTATGTATGCCTTCTGACAACCCCGTTGTTGAAATGCTTAAATCGGCATCTATATCATCACCAGAAATCGCCAGTGGCATTCCACTGCCCACTCCAGGGTCATCATCTATAAAGTACTCGGCAGCACTTATTTGTGCTTTAACCACAAAACATGTAAGCAAAGCAACTATTATAAAGTTGAACTTTTTCATTTTTTATGGTTTTAAATTAGTTATTGATATTAGCGTTAGCCTTTACATTTATGTTTAAAGATGTTCCAGCACTAATGATATTGTTATATATCACAAAATCCGTTAAATAAGGCAATTCGGTAGGGTAACCTCTTATACTGAAGGGGTAATTACCATTAAAAACCCCCAAATTGTTACCATCGGTTCCTGCATTTTCAGCTGGTGAACCACCTTGGATATGGTAGTCATTATTTGAGTTGTTAAGCGATGAATTTTGGACAAAATTCACAAATTGAGGGTCTGCATTATCTATATTATTAGTCCCAGACAAGGCATCCAATGTTGAATTAAAACCATAGGTTAAATTATTTTGAAAATTCAACGCGCTGTTTGACCCAAGGTTAAAATTTGACACGCTTGTACCTCTAAATAAAAAAATGTTATTGCTTATTTGGGTTCCGCTACAAGACCTGAAGATTTCTATACGCTGATTGTTATCACCATTTTGATGAGACAAAACAATATTATTATTAAACAAAGTGGTATTGTTAAACCTAAAGAACATTTCATAATCCCAATATGCGTTTGTTCTTGTGAATGTATTGTTGGAAATAATCCAGTTTTGCGAGTTAACATTATCAATGGCTACAGAAGAATCATGATAAAAGAAATTTCCAGATATAATTACGTTATTGGCTTTTGAAGTGGTCGAGTTTCCTGCAACGTAAACAATCCTGTTATTCGTAATTACTATGTCATGGTTATCATAAGTTCCATTATCTAGATAAATACCATAAATATTTAGCCCAGATATTTTTGACCCCGAAGCATTGGCAGATCTAAACAAAATATTATTGACTGTTGCTACTTGTCCTGCATTTAACGAGGGGTTGTGCCCAAGACCATAAATACTAAGCTGCTTGGTCATATTTATATCGCCGTAACCATTAGGTGATGGCTGAATGTATATAATATCTCCAGCTGCAGATGCATTGACTGCGGCTTGAACACTGGTATAATTAAGTCCAGATGCTGTTGGCGCTCCTTGATTGTTATCAACGTATCTTACCGTTTGAGCTTGCAAAACGAACCACACACTAAATAGCATGGCACATGTAGCAATACATTTTTTAAACCCAAAAACTTGTTTTTGATTGGTTTGATTTTGATTTACTTTGAAATGTTTCATGATTAAAAATTTTATTGGTTAATAGACATTTACAAGGTATCATCAAACTTTCAAAAAAAATTAAGGGCATTCCATGATTTATAAAAAATCAGGGAATACCCTTATTTAGATTCCCACGTTCGCGGGAATGACAAATTACGTTCCTTAAAAAGCGTTTACAATAGCGAAGAAATCTTCAGCATTTAGTGAAGCACCTCCTATTAAGCCGCCATCAACATCAGGCTTTGAAAAAATTTCCTCTGCATTTGATGGTTTTACACTACCGCCATAAAGTATTGAAACCGATTCTGCCACATCGTTACCATATTTATCAGCTAACGTTTTTCTAATGAATGCATGCATATCTTGTGCTTGTTCTGGGCTAGCTGTTTCGCCTGTTCCAATAGCCCAAACTGGCTCATAAGCCAAAATAATATTTTGGAACGCAGAAGCCCCCAAATGGAACAATGCATTTTTTATTTGGTCACCCACTACTCTTTCTTGCTTGCCAGCTTTCCTGTCAGCCAACTCTTCGCCAAAGCAGAAAATAACTTTCATTCCTTTTCCCAAGGCAGCATCTACCTTTTTTGCCAGCATTTCGTCCGTTTCATTAAAATATTCGCGACGTTCACTATGCCCTAAAATCACTGTATTTACACCAATACTTTTTAACATGCTCGCACTAATCTCTCCAGTGTAAGCACCGCTTTCTGCAAAGTGCATATTTTGTGCTATAACTTCTATTTTAGAACCCTTTAAGCTATTATATGCTTGCCACAAATTGGTTGAGGTAGGCGCAATCATAACTTCAGCATCTGAAGTTTTTTGTTGTGATTTCAAATTTGCGATTAGCGTTTCTGTTTGCGTCAAATCATTGTTCATTTTCCAGTTTCCGGCTACTATTTGTTTTCTCATTGCCTTCTTAACCTTTTCAAAGAAAAGGGATTTTTATTTTAGTTAATTAATTATTGTAAAGTTTGTTTTATTCTCTTATCATCGGCTTCTACAGCCTTGAATAATTTTATATTTCCCTTGGCATCTACCACCATATATCGAGGTATCCAATCTATTTGAACAAAATCTGAAAAAGCACCTTTCTTTCCTTTGTCCATATAATAATGCTCCCCTTGAACATCATGCTTTTCTATGCCTCGCTTCCATGCTTCCTGCCCTCTATCTAAAGACAAAAATACAAAAACCACATCGTCATTAGCCTTTTGCAAGGCCTTTACTTTTGGCATTCCTCTTAAACAATCACCGCACCATGATGCCCAAATATCAATAAAAACGGTTTTTCCTTTATGGGCTTCTAAAATTGCTTTTAATGACGTTGGGTTTCCGTCAAGAGCTATAAAAGTGTCATCCAAAGCATCTTTGGGAAATTCTTTGGGCTCTTGTGTGTTGCAGTTTAAAAATGCCAACATTAACGTAAGTACTACAATTCTTTTCAATTCAATTTTTTTAAGTTGTTAAACAATCATTTACTCCAGCTTCACCTTTGGATCCAGCCAAACATAAACGATATCTACAAAAATATTGATTAATATAAACAATAACGCAATAATTAATACTGAACCCATAATTACGGGCAAATCCAAGGTATTGAGGGCATTTACTATTTCTTTCCCCAAGCCGTTCCAACCAAAAATATACTCCACAAAAACGGCACCTGCCAGCATGGAAGCAAACCAACCCGAAATAGCTGTAACCACTGGATTCAATGCGTTTTTAACGGCATGTCTTTTTATGATTTGAAATTCACTAAGTCCTTTAGCCCTAGCCGTTCTAATGTAATCTTGATTAAAAACTTCCAACAAAGAATTCCGCATAAGTTGAATTACGACAGCCAACGGGCGGATACCTAAAACGATTGCCGGCAAGATTAAATTCTTCCATTTTATGTGCATGGCCTCGCCAAAGTCGTCCAACTCATAAAGACTGCCTGTCATTTCTAAATTGGTGTATCTGTGCAATATATACCCGAAAAACCACGCGAACAGGATAGCACTGAAAAAAGAAGGCACGCTCATGCCCAACGTACTTAAAACCTGAATAGCCTTATCGAGCCATTTATCTTTGTACAATGCCGAAACAATACCAAGAAAAACACCTATTAACATGGCAATTGTGATGGCCGAAACGGCCAAAACAAAAGTGTTCGGCAAGGTTTCAGCCAAAACCTGGGTTACTTTTTTGCCTTGCTTGGTGAACGATTCGCGCAGATAGGGAAATTTTAAAACTGTACTTGTATTTCCTATTGAAAATAATTTCATGGCATTATATTTTCCTTCTTTTAAAAAGGTGTAATCTTCTGATTTATTGGAGTGGAATGAAATAGGCAGTAAATCATTTAGATAATAAAAATACTGCGTGGAAATTGGTTTATCAAAACCATATTTTTGTTTAACAATGACCAATTGCTCGCTGTCTTCGTTTTGGCCCATCATCATTTGTGCAGGGTCTCCAGGCAGCACACTAAACAAAAAGAAAATAACGGTAACTACCCCAAATAAAGTGAGTAATGCGTAGAAAATTTTATTTAGGAAGTAGCTAATCAGAACTATCCTTCTTTAATTCCACATTCATAAAACCAACGTAATTACTGTTTCTAGCTTTATTCAACGAATCCAATACATTTTCGTCTATTGTAAAACGAAGTTTAGAAATAGTATCTATTTTCTCTAAAGCGTCTACCTCCTCTTTAGTTGAGACTTCTCCATCCACTAAATAAAGAATATTGTCTTTATTTCTTTCTTCAAAAGATAATGGTTTATTTCCACCTTTTGGTAGTTTTAAATCCTCAATATCGTTCCAGTGTACCTTTTGTTTTATGGTGCCCTTATCTAATTCTAAAACTCCAGGATTTGAACGCACCACTGTTTTTAGTGCTTTTTCGTCACATAAATACCATTCAAAATCCAACCCGTAAATGTTATTGAAGTTTTGTTTTGCAGCTTCACCAGAGGCTGTCAAGCCAATAATTAGATAATTATTTTCAATGGCTTGATCCTGCAAGGATTTCAATTTTGAAGCTCCACCCTGTTCAATTTTCTCCAAACTATAAGACACCACCACAATTAAATTTTCTTGACTTAAAAAGTATTCGGTCAAGTTTTCTTCTTCACTTTCTATAGAGAAATCTACAACAGGTGGTTGGTAGCCTTCTTCAATCACTTTGGTTTCCACACCAACAAAGTCACCATCAACCGAAGGATAAGACCCATTGGTTGTGATTAGTTTTTCCTCACCATTAACATTGAATTTCCAAGAATATTCAATTACGGGCTTTGGGGCATCTTCTGGAATAGACATGCCTTCGGTTATATTGTTTCCAATTTTGTATGCACGAAAATCGATAAGTGGCAAATGCATTAAAACATGATAGGCAAACCACAAACTGAGAATAAAACTGAGTAATGCAAAAACAGTGGTTTGCAACCTACCAAATACGGGCTTGATGTGCTTTTTTCCAAAAAATAAAATAAGGACGAGCACCAGTAAAATAACATCTTTGGTGAAGCTTTCCCACGGGGTTAACTTCAAGGCATCACCAAAACAGCCACAATCTCTCACCTTGTCAAAATAGGCCGAATAGAAGGTTAAAAACGTAAAGAATACTATCATTCCCAAAAGACTCCAAACCGTGAATTTGGGTTTATAGCCAATAATCAAAAACACACCGAGCACAACCTCAAAAACCACTACAAAAACAGAAATAATTAAGGCATAGGGCTCAAAAAACGGCATGTTCAAAACATCAGCACTGAAGTATTCCTGTAACTTATACGAAAACCCAAGCGGATCGTTAAGCTTTATAAAGCCTGAAATGATGAAAAGTATACCAACTAATATTCTTGAAATGCTAACGAGTATTTTCATTTTTCTTTATCATTTAAATGAATCATCGCAAAAACGGCATAGTTAATCATATCTTGGTAATTGGCATCAATGCCTTCGCTCACCAAAGTTTTTCCTTTGTTATTTTCAATTTGTTTCACGCGCAATAACTTTTGCAAAATCAAATCGGTTAAACTGCTTACCCGCATATCGCGCCATGCCTCACCATAATCGTGGTTTTTATCTTCCATTAATTTTTTGGTCAAGGCCACTTTTTCTTCGTATAATTTTGTAGCTGCTTCAGTAGTCATATCTGGTTGTTCAACAACACCTTTTTCCAACTGAATAAGTGCCATGATGCAATAATTTATAATGCCAATAAACTCGCTTGCTTCACCTTCATCTACTTTTCTTACTGAATTTTTTTGAAGACTCCTAATACGCTGTGCTTTAATAAAAATTTGGTCAGTTAAAGATGGCAATCTTAAAATTCGCCATGCGCTACCGTAGTCACTCATTTTCTTTATAAATAAACTTTTGCAGGTATCAATTACGGCATCGTATTGTTTTGAAGTATCTTGCATCAATAATTTGAATTTTGCGTAAATTTCGCATAAATAATCAGAAAGTTCAAAGTTTGAGGTTTAAAGTTTTAACATTTAACAAACAATTAGAATTATCCAATAAATGACCATTAACTGCAAAGGAAAACTCATCGATTTATCCACTCCAAAAGTGATGGGGATTTTAAATATTACCCCTGATTCTTTCTATGACGGCGGCATGCATAAAAATGAAAAAGGGATTTTGAAGTACATAGAAAGTATGTTGAACGAAGGAGCCACCTTTATCGATGTCGGGGCATATAGTTCGCGACCCAATGCAGAGCACGTAAGCGAAACCGAAGAGTTAAAACGCATCATACCTATTGTTAATTTAATTTTAAAGGAATTTCCGGAAATTTTACTTTCTATTGATACTTTTAGAAGTGAAGTCGCAAAACAATGTATTGAAGCAGGCGCAGCATTAATCAATGATATTTCAGCAGGGAAAATGGATGAACACATGCTTCAAACGGTAGCTGATTTGCACGTGCCGTATATTATGATGCATATGCGCGGAACACCACAAACCATGCAGCAGCAAACTGATTATGATAATTTGGCAAAGGACATCCTTTTTTATTTTTCTGAACGAATTGCCGCTGCCAAAGCTTTGGGTATTGTTGATGTTATTATTGACCCCGGTTTTGGATTCGCTAAAACCAGGAAACAAAATTTTGAGCTTTTAAATAAGTTGGAACTTTTTAAAATGATTGAAAAACCTCTACTCATAGGCATTTCAAGAAAATCGATGATTTATAAAACCTTACAAACCTCAGCGAATGAAGCTTTAAACGGCACTTCTGTTTTAAATACCATAGCCTTGCAAAAAGGCGCTTCCATTTTACGCGTGCACGACGTAAGGGAAGCTGTGGAATGTATAAAACTTGTGGAATCGTTGAGTTGTTAGCTGTTAAGCCTATGAAACGTATAATTTTATTATTAATCCTTTGTTTGGCCTTATCCTGCGGAAAGGAAAAAACCATCCAATTGCCTGAAATAGACCATTCCGAAATTACTGAAATACACGATGTTTCGGCAGCCTATTTATTTTATGATCAAACCCAAAAAGATAGCGTTGAACTCAACCGAAAAAACCTAATCAGTACCACAAATTGGTTGGTAAATGTTGATAAACGCTTAACTTTAAAACAAGTTATCCCGCTCATTAAATTCTTACAGGAAAAAAAGGCAAATTCTAGCCATAAAAACGAAAACGCCAAAAACTATTTTACCTGCCACGATTTAAGCAGAAATAATTTAGGGTTTATTGAGTTTACGACAACAAACTATTATTATGAAAAACCAGAAATGTTTTTTTCTGACATTTCAAATATTGAATATTTTGGAAATATTCATTCGATTAACTTTGAAAGTAATCAAGAGGTTTCAATTTTATTGGGCTACTCCGCTGATATTAACATAAAAACAAATAGGCTAAATCTAGAAAAAGAAATTAAAAAACTCGATTCAGTTATAGGAAGAATAGTTTTAAATTTCAATAAAAACTTAAAATTCCAAGAATATATAACCTACAAGTCTTTGTTATTGAACATAGATTTAAATCAACTATCATTTTCAAATAACGAATTCATTTATTAACCCTTTTTTACTAAATTTACCAAAACCCATTGCCCTTGGAAATCTTTAAAGACATTCTTGATCTTTCGGTAGTCGATATCATCGATGTCATTCTTGTAGCACTTCTTCTCTATTACATTTATAAACTTGTAAAGGGCACCGTAGCCATTAACATCTTTATTGGCATTATTATTATTTACTTGGTTTGGAAGCTTACAGAGTTTTTGAATATGGAGTTGCTCACGGGAATTTTTGGCGGTTTTATGAAGGTTGGTATTATTGCGCTGATTGTGGTTTTTCAGCCAGAAATAAGGAAGTTTCTGCTCATGGTGGGCTCCACAAATTTTAACAGACGGAGAAAATTCCTAAAACAATTTAAGTTTTTAAAAACTGAAGGTGCCAACGAAACCGATGTTGATGCCATTATTTCGGCATGCAATAAAATGGCCATGTCTAAAACTGGTGCGCTCATTGTTTTTGAACGCAATAACAATTTAGATTTCCTTTCGGAATCGGGTGATGAAATGAACATTAAAGTCACCCAACCGATTATTGAAAGCATTTTTTTTAAAAACAGTCCGCTGCATGATGGCGCTATAATTATAAGCAACAATATTGTAAAGGCCACTCGTGTAATTCTTCCTGTTAACAATGAAAAAACCATTCCACAACGTTTTGGTTTAAGGCATAGAGCTGCCATTGGCGTTACGGAAAAAACAGATGCCCTGGCATTGGTGGTAAGTGAAGAAACCGGGCATATTTCCTATTTTAAAGATGGTGAATTTGTTATGTTTGAGGATACGTCTGAACTCAGCTCATTAATAAAAAATGATTTAACCTAATGACTTGTAAAAATTGCAATACGCCAATTTTAGCCGAACAGAATTACTGCCCAGAGTGCGGTGCAAAAGTCATCAGAAACCGATTAACGCTTAAAAATCTGTTTCAAAATTTTACCGAAACCTTTTTCAATTATGACAATAAGCTTCTTCAGACTTTTTTAAACCTATTCAAAAAACCAGAGGACGTTATTGGCAGTTATATTGACGGTGTTAGAAAAAAATATGCCAACCCTATTAGTTATTTTGGTATAGCAATTACTGTCTCGGGACTATATCTTTTAATCGCCAATAAGTTCTTTCCGGAGGTTATGGACTACACCCTTTTTTCTGCACCAGAGCAAGAAGAATTTCAAAAAAGAAATGTAAGTTTTGTACAAGAATACCAATCCCTATTTATGATGCTATATGTACCAATCTATGCTATTATGGCTAGGGTTTCTTTTCTGGGGTACAATAAATTCAACTATACCGAATTGGTAGTTGTTTTTTTATATATACAGGGGCAAATGTCCATTGTGTCTGGTATTTTGGGTATTATAGCGGCTGCCATAGGTATTAATCAGGGGATTTTTAGTTTGTATGCCATACCTGTAATGATTTTATATTCTGCCTATTGCCTAAAGCGCCTGTACAGTCTCAACTTCATAAATATAGTTTTGAGAACAATATTGTTTTTGGTAATATTGATGGTATTATTTGTTATGTTTTCAATTCTTATGGCTGTGGTTATGTATTTAAACGGTGATTTACAAACAGCAATTGAAGCCCAAAAAGCAGCTACTGGAAAGTGATCTCCTAAACTTCTTGCTCCTTTAAAAACTGTACCTCATACAGATTTTTGTAGTTCCCATTTTCATTTTTTAGAAGTTGGGTATGTGTGCCCTGTTCTACAATTTCACCAGCATCCATAACAATAATATTATTGGCTTTTTTTACAGTAGCCAATCTGTGCGCAATGACGATTGAAGTCCTTCCTTTGGTAATCTTATCGGTAGCATTTTGAATAAGTTGTTCTGAATAGGAGTCTACTGAAGAAGTTGCTTCATCCAAAACCAAAATGCTCGGATTGGTAACGTAAGCCCGCAAAAATGAAATGAGTTGACGCTGTCCTGAAGATAACATGGCTCCTCGCTCCTTAACGTTGTACTGATAGCCATTTGGTAATGACATGATGAATTCATGAATTCCAATATCTTTGGCAGCCTGATAAACCTGTTCTTCCGTAATTTCAGGGTTATCTAACGTGATGTTGCTCATTATGGTATCGGCAAACAAAAACACATCTTGAAGCACCACGGCAATTTGGGTTCTTAATGATGATAGCGTGACATCCCTAATATCAATTCCATCAACAGAAATAACACCATCTTTAATTTCATAAAACCGATTCAGCAAATTAATAATGGTCGATTTTCCTGCACCTGTAGCTCCAACAATAGCCACCGTATCACCAACATTTACATCAAAAGAAATACCTTTTAAAACAGGTTCATCCTCCACATAATTAAAAAAGACTTTATCAAATTTAATTTGTCCTTTAAATGATTCGGCCACATGGGTGCCGCTATCGTCAATTTGAGAGGTGGTATCCAATATTTTAAAAACCCTAGTTGCAGCAACCATCCCCATTTGCAACGTATTGAATTTATCTGCAATCTGGCGTAAAGGCCGAAACAACATTGGGATAAACATGATAAAAGCCACCAAATCACCTTGGGTTACTTCCGTACTCTCAAAAACTACATTTAATCCGCCGTACCAAGCTACTAAACCGACTGTAACGGACGATGCCAAATCAGCTATTGGAAAAAATATGGAGTTGTACCAAACGGTTTTTAACCATGCTTTTTTATGGCGTTCGTTAATGGCTTTAAATTTTTTGTATTCCACGTCTTCGCGCGTAAACAATTGTAAAATTTTCATGCCGGTTAAGCGCTCTTGCACAAAGGAATTTAAGTTTGAAACCTCGTTTCGCACTTCTTCAAAAGCCTTTTTCATATACTTTTGAAACAATCGTGTAGCGTAAAGCAAAATGGGAAGCATGGCAAAAACGATAAGCGAAAGTTTTACATTTATGTAAACCATTACGCCGAAAACAACGGCCATAGTAAGTAAATCGCGCACAATCATAAACAAACCTTCACCAAAAATATCGGCAATGCGTTCCATATCGGTTACTGAACGGGTTATGAGCACCCCAACGGAAGAATTATCGTAATATTTCATTTTGAATTTCAGTAAATGGTCGAATAGTTTTACGCGCACATCCATGACCAAATTCTGCCCCAACCAAGCCGCATAGTAAATGAACAACAACTGAAAAACCGTTTGCAAAACCAAAACCACCAACATTAAAACAACATAAAACAAAAAGTGCTTTTCAGCTTTATTAGTAATGCTGTCGTCTATGGCATCTTTAGTGATGTAAGGCGTTGCCGTACTAAAAATGGCAAGCAAAATAACCAAAATCACAAGCCCAATAAAAATACCTTTGTATGGTTTTATGTATTGAAAAAGCCTTTTAAAAAGCTGATAGTCGAAAATATTTTCTTTTGGCTTACTCATTTATATTTTAATATCTTTTGGATATTCAATTTCAGTTAAATACAACCCATGCGCTGGCACAGAAAACCCTGCCTCGCTTCTGTTTTTAGATTGAATTATGGTATGCAAATCATCCACACTTAGCTTGCCCAAACCAATTTCAACCATGGTACCAACGATGGCACGAACCATATTCCTTAAAAACCTGTTGGCTTTAATCACAAAATGAAGCTCATCATCCTTAAGAAACCATTCGGCTTTCATGATATCACAATAATACGTTTTTACATCCGTGTTACTTTTAGAAAAACATTGAAAATCGTTATACTCAAATAAAATTTTTGCAGCTGCGCTCATTTTTCCAATATCCAACGGCTGTTTTACGTAATAGGTATTATCAAATTCAAAAACATTTTTTTGCAAGGTTATGCGGTACAAATAGGTTCTGCTCGAGGCATCAAAACGGGCATGTAATTCAGGTTTCACTTTAAAAACAGAATGGATAGCTATGTCGACTGGTAAAAACGAATTCAGTTTATAGGCCAAATTATCAGCATCAAAATCTACTTCGGTATCAAAATGAGCAAACATTTGTTTGGCATGCACCCCGGCATCGGTACGTCCTGCTCCAACAACGTCGATGGGTTCACCCAATAAAGTTGATAAACTCTTTTCAATAACCTCTTGCACCGAAATGGCATTGGGCTGGTTTTGCCAGCCATGGTATGCTTTACCATTGTATGAAAGTTCTAAAAAATACCTCAATGCGTTTTAATACTTTTGCAAAGACACAAAGATAATATATTGGCCGAAGCTTGAAGCCCGAAGCTTGAAGTTTTAAGAATAGTTTAGTTAAATGACAAAAATCCTGTTACTTTCTGATACCCACGGATATATTGACACCGACATTTTAAAGTACGTAAAGCAAGCTGATGAAGTTTGGCATGCTGGCGATATTGGTGATTTGCAAGTAACTGATGCCATTAAAAAACTAAAACCATTAAGAGCTGTTTATGGCAATATTGACAATGCTAAAATTAGAGGTGAATTCCCTGAAAACAACCGTTTTTTTTGTGAAGATGTTGACGTTTGGATAACACATATTGGTGGTTACCCACCAAAATATAACAGTCGAATTTCTAAAGCTTTAAAAGAAAATCCGCCACGATTGTTTATCTGTGGCCATTCGCATATTTTGAAGGTGATGCCCGATAAAAATCTAAACCTCATCCATATGAATCCCGGAGCTGTTGGCAAACATGGGTTCCATAAAGTACGTACCATGCTAAGATTCACTATTGATGGTCAAAAAATAGACAATTTAGAAGTCATTGAATTTGACAAAAGATATTAAGAAATATGACTTTTAGTTTCGGTATGTTCTAGCACACTATATAAAAAACCCTGACGTTTCAGTCAGGGTTTTTTCGCACTAATACTACTAAGATGTTAGGTTTATCGCAATCTATCAACAGATTTTACAAGATCTTCATCCTTCTTGATGGCTTTATTGGCCAAAGCCAATAACACGATAGAAACAATAGGGAGAAGCATCCCAATACCTTTCTCAGAAACCGCCGTTTCTCCAGATACAGTTAGCGATTGATACACGAAAAATCCTAGTAAAAAAAAGTTTAATATGATGTTAAGTCGCCCCAAAACAAACTGGGACTTCCTGTTTTTATATCTAAATATTGCTACTAAGGAAAAAAATGCCGAGATTAAAAACGCTGCAAACACATAATTAGTGTCGTTTGCAAACACTATAACACCCGCTTCTGTTTTCCATAATTCAAACACAAAAATCAAACCCCCAGAAACCCCTGTGGCCAATAAAAGATAGATGGTTTGAATGCGCTGTAGCATGCCTTTTCGAAAACTAGACCGCAAAAATAATAGAATTAACGCTAAAAAATAAAATAAAGTTGTATTATTGCAGTAATAATTCTCAACAACCGCAGAGACAGGCGGTTATTTCTTCAGAATAAAAAATCAATTTTTTTCAGAAATACCTAAGGGTATATCAAAACAAAACATCCAATTAAACATCAATGTTTGAAATTTCACAGTTAAAAGAAAAGAAACTCTCTGATTTACAAGAGATTGCAAAAAAATTGAACGTTCCAAAGTATCGTTCTCTTAAAAAATTAGATCTGGTTTATCAAATCCTGGATCAACAAGCTGCAGACCCAAAAGCAGTAAAGGCTGTTGTAGCACCCGATGAATCTTCGGAAACAACAGACAATAAGCCCGCCAGACAGCCAAGACAGCGCGTACAAAGAAACCAACCTCAGAAAAGCGATAATAATTCCTCTTCTGAAAACAAACAAGAGGCTTTACAAAAAACAGAAGCACCTCAACAGCAATCTAAAGGCGATAATAGTTCTGTCCATAAAAACCAGAATGACAATCAGCAAAAATCTAACCAAGGCAACAAAAACCAACATAAAAACCAAAACAAAAACCCAAAAAACAATATAGACAAGGGCAATAAAGACAATAGAAACCGTTACCGCGAGCCGGATTATGAATTTGATGCCATCATACAGAGTGAGGGTGTTTTGGACATTATGCAGGATGGTTATGGTTTTTTACGTTCATCGGATTACAACTATTTGTCATCCCCAGACGATATTTATGTATCGCAATCCCAAATTAGATTATTTGGGCTGAAAAAAGGTGATACCGTGCTTGGGCATGTAAGACCGCCTAAAGAGGGCGAAAAATATTTCCCCCTTATTAAAGTGAGCAAAATTAATGGTCAATTGCCCAATGTGGTTAGAGACCGTGTGGCTTTTGAACATTTAACTCCTTTGTTTCCACAGGAAAAATTTAATATTGCTGAAAAACAAAGTACCATTTCAACTCGAATTATGGATTTGTTTTCTCCTATTGGAAAGGGTCAACGTGGTATGATTGTATCGCAGCCTAAAACAGGTAAAACCATGTTACTCAAGGATGTGGCCAATGCCATTGCTGCAAACCATCCTGAAGTTTATCAAATGATTTTATTGATTGATGAACGTCCTGAAGAGGTTACTGATATGCAACGTAATGTTCGTGGCGAAGTAATTGCTTCAACTTTTGACAAAGAAGCTCACGAGCACGTAAAAATTGCTGACATTGTTCTTGAAAAGGCAAAACGTTTGGTAGAATGTGGCCATGATGTTGTTATCCTTTTAGATTCCATTACACGATTGGCAAGGGCCTACAATACCGTTCAGCCTGCATCGGGTAAAATATTAAGTGGTGGTGTTGATGCCAATGCATTGCACAAGCCAAAACGTTTTTTTGGTGCTGCCCGAAATATTGAAAATGGCGGATCTTTAACCATTATTGCGACGGCTCTTACCGAAACAGGCTCAAAAATGGACGAGGTTATTTTTGAAGAGTTTAAAGGAACCGGTAATATGGAACTTCAATTGGATAGAAAAATTTCTAACCGTAGAATATTCCCAGCAATCGACCTTACGTCTTCAAGCACGCGTCGTGATGACCTACTGTTAGATGATAACACCATTCAACGTATGTGGGTTATGCGCAAGTATCTTGCCGACATGAATCCTGTTGAGGCTATGGAATTCATTAATGAGCGATTCAAACAAACTAGAAATAATGAAGAGTTTTTAATTTCCATGAATGGATAAAAAAACAGTAATTCTTCGAAACATAAAAAGCCTCAACAAATTTGTTGGGGCTTTTTTTATTATTCAGCTGATCCGGCTTATTTCAATAAAAAGCCAAATAAAAAAAGCTTCCCTTTTCTGAGAAGCTTTTTTATATTTAAACTCTAATCTTAATTAAAGCGCAGCAACGTGTTTTGCTAAACCAGATTTTAGGTTAGCAGCTTTATTAGCGTGAATGATGTTTTTCTTCGCCAATTTATCTAACATAGATACAACTGATGGAAATAATTCCTCAGCTTCTTTCTTATCAGTTAGCTCACGTAATTTTTTAATAGCATTACGAGTTGTTTTGTGTTGGTATTTGTTCACCACACGTCTTGATTCGTTTCTTCTAATTCTTTTTAATGCTGACTTATGATTTGCCATAATGCTTTTTTATTTGTAAAATAATTGTAGCCCGTAGGGGAATCGAACCCCTCTTACCAGGATGAAAACCTGGCGTCCTAGCCGATAGACGAACGGGCCATTTGTTTAGAGTACGTAAATATAAATTAAAACTTTAAACCTACGATACTTTTCAAATAACTTACAATGTTTCCATTGCGGATGCAAAAATACAACTATTTTTAAATGTTGCAAGACCTAAATAATCTTTTTTTAAAAAAATTTATTTTGCCTTATTTTATTCAAAATTTAGTATGCCTTTGCGAATAATACCCTGCGTTTTGAGGGCTTTCCAGAGTATACGCAGACTCCCTCTTCTTCCTTTCCTTCAAGTGGAATACACCTAATTGTTGCTTTTGTAAGCTCCTTAATTTTATCCTCGGTTTCGGCAGTGCCGTCCCAATGAGCAGAAACAAACCCTGTTTTAGTCTCTAAAACATCTTTGAACTCCTCAAAAGTATCCACTTCGGTGATATGCTCATTTCTAAAATTCAAGGCATTTGTAAATAGCGCTGTTTGAATTTCATCTAACAAGCCTTCCACCTTATCATTCAAATTATCCAACGCAACCACCTCCTTGGTCAGAGTATCCCTTCTGGCAATTTCAACTGTACCATTTTCCAAATCTTTTGGCCCAATGGCAATTCGTAACGGAACACCTTGTAATTCATGCTGTGCAAATTTTGCCCCTGGCCTAAGGGTTGTTCTATCATCATACTTAACCGTGATGTTTTTTGCCCTTAAATCGCTCAAAATAGAATTGACTAATTCGGTTATAGCCTTCAAATCTTCTTCACTTTTATAAATTGGCACAATAACCACTTGATTTGGCGCCAAACTTGGAGGCAACACCAAACCATTGTCATCGCTATGCGTCATAATCAATGCACCCATCAACCGTGTTGAAACACCCCAAGAAGTTGCCCAAACATAATCTTGCTTGCCATCTTTGTTTGCAAACTTTACATCAAAAGCCTTTGCAAAATTTTGACCCAAGAAATGCGATGTTCCTGCCTGTAAAGCTTTTCCATCCTGCATTAAAGCTTCAATGCAATAGGTTTCATCTGCCCCAGCAAAACGTTCACTTTCTGTTTTCAAACCTTGAATAACCGGAATAGCCATAAATTTTTCCACGAACGTGGCATAAACATTATTCATAAGCTCGGCTTCAGCCATGGCTTCTTCTTTTGAAGCATGGGCTGTGTGACCCTCCTGCCATAAAAACTCGGCCGTTCTTAAAAATAATCGTGTTCGCATTTCCCAACGTACTACATTGGCCCATTGGTTTATTAACAGAGGCAAATCTCTGTAAGATTGAATCCAATTTCTATACGTGTTCCAAATAATGGCTTCACTGGTTGGGCGAACAACTAGTTCCTCTTCCAACCTGGCTTCAGGGTCAACACGCAACTTACCAGGTTTATCAGGGTCGTTTTGCAATCTGTAATGGGTTACCACGGCACATTCCTTTGCAAAGCCTTCGGCATTTTTTTCCTCAGCCTCAAACAGGCTTTTTGGAACAAACAACGGGAAATACGCATTTTGATGACCTGTTTCCTTAAACATCCTGTCTAATTCAGCCTGCATTTTTTCCCAAATAGCATAACCGTACGGTTTGATTACCATACAACCCCTAACCGCAGAGTTCTCCGCTAGGTCTGCCTTAACAACCAATTCGTTATACCACTTGGAATAATCCTCTGCCCTACTAGTAAGTTTTTTGCTCATATTAATGTTTGGCACAAATATTGTGACTTATTATATAAAAATAGTTTGGCAAAACTAACTATTTTTGAGATGTTCAACAATAAAATTAAGAAGATATGCAATTTAACAACTACATAAAAATAAAAGCACCAATGGCAGCCATGTTTGGCCTGCTTATAGGTTTCATGTCTTGTGGTTCCTATCAATATGTTGGCGTAGATGACGATGGTATTTATGGTGAACCTGAAAGACATGCAGTATATGAAAAGGCAGTTGTTGAAGTGCCAAACGAATCAAACAGCAATTACTATAAAAACTATTTCAAGACCAAGTCTATTGAAGCCGAAAGTTATAATGCCGAAGACGCTATTTTTACTGATATAGATGAATATGAAAGTAATGCCTATGTTGAAAACGATACTATAATTGACAACGACTACCAAGGCTATGCTGGCTGGGGGCAAAACAGCAATAGCGTAACTATTAATTATATTGATAACGGCTGGAACAATTGGGGTTGGAATGCTGGTTTTGGCTGGGGCTGGAATAGCTGGAGATATAACCGATGGGGTGGCTATTGGGGATGGAACAACTGGGGATGGAACAATTGGGGTTATTATGACCCGTTTTGGAATCCATACTACGGAGGTTTCTACGGAGGCTGGGCTTACAACCCTTGGTATGGTGGCTTATACGGATACCCGTATAGATATGGCAGATATTATGGTTATAATAATTACTACGGAAATAGATTTTACAACCGAAGAGGTCTATCTTACAGTGCTACCAGAAGAGGTAGCTATGCGAACAATTATTCAAGAGACAACTCTATCAGCAGACGTAGCTCGGTAAGCACACAAAGTAGAACAAGTTCAAAATATAATACAACGGCCAGAAGAAGTAGCGTAAACAGAAATTCTTCGGTTGCAACAAACAATAGAAGCTATAATCCGAATGGAACCCGTGTTCAATCTAATACAGTAAGAAGGAGTACTACCGTTAGAACCCCTTCTACAAACTCAAACCAAAGAGCCTCATCTTCAACATCAAGAAGAAGTTCAAGTTCAGTTTACACACAGCCCTCAAGAAGCAGTTCCAGTTCTGGAAATACATATAACAGGAGATCATCTTCTTCTTCGTCCTCAAGAGGTTCCACCTACACACCTAGCAGGAGCTCTAGTTCAGGGTCTAGCGGATCGGTATCCAGATCTTCAGGTAGCAGCAGCCGAAGCAGCGGTGGAAGCTCCAGTTCATCAAGTGGCGGTGGAAGAAGACGTTAATCCCAAATTTTAAAGAAATAACAAAAAAGATGAAAAAGTTACAGTTGCTATTCATAGGTATGCTTTCTATGTCTACAATTTATGCTCAGGACATAAGTGATGCAATAAGATATTCACAAGATAATATTCAAGGAACTGCCCGTTTTAGGGCACTTAGCGGAGCCTTTGGCGCACTTGGCGGAGACATGAGTGCCGTTAGTTTAAACCCTGCGGGCTCTGCGGTCTTTAGCAAAAGTCACGCGTCCATTTCAGGTTCAAATGTAGATGTTGAGAACAGCACTGGTTACTTTGGAGATTACACCAATAACAATATTTCCAATTTCGACATTAATCAGGCTGGAGCTGCTTTTGTATTTGCCAACCGAAATACCGATTCTCCTTGGCGAAAATTCACACTTGCCGTCGCTTACGACAGAACCAATAATTATGACAATAGTTGGAATGCAGTTGGCCTAAACACCAATAATTTTGTAGTAGTTGATGGTAACAATAATGAAATAGTACCTGTTAACTCAATAGCCAATTATTTCTACCAGTATGCAAGTGGTGTTCGATTGGGAGATATTTCCCTTATAGGTGACGAATTAATTGAAGAAGCTTATCAAGACATTGGCGATGTTTTTGGCTTTGCTCACCAACAAGCCTTTTTGGGCTTTCAATCCTATATTCTTGACCCAGATGTAGATGATGACAATAACACCATGTACAATGCAACCAATACAGTTTATGGTGGAAACTTCTTCCACGATTATTTATACACCGCAACTGGATATAATGGGAAAGTATCATTTAATGTAGCGGCACAATATGATGACAACTTATATTTGGGCCTAAACTTAAACTCACATTTTATAGATTACCAACGCACCACTTCTTTATTGGAAGACAATTCTAACGGTGGATCGATTACGGCCATTGACTTTGATAATACTTTATCTACAACTGGTAACGGATTTTCATTTCAGCTTGGTGGTATTATGAAGCTTAGCCAAGAATTTAGATTAGGAGTAACTTACGACTCCCCCACTTGGTACACCATAGAAGAGGAAACTACGCAGTATATAAATTCCAACTTGGCCAGTTCTGATATAGTTTACATTGAAGACATTATAAACATATATCCTCGCTATAAACTGCAAACACCTTCAAAAATAACAGGAAGTTTAGCCTATGTATTCAGTAATCAAGGTTTAATTAGTTTTGATTATTCCAAAAAGGATTACAGCAAAACCAAATTCACACCGGAAAATGATTATATTGATTTAAATAGTGGTATTTCCAACGTTTTAACAAGTGCCGCAACTTATAGATTGGGAGCAGAGTACAAGCACGAACAATTTAGTTTTAGAGGTGGTTATCGTTTTGAGGAAAGCCCCTATAAAAATGGCGTAACCGTTGGTGATTTGAACGGCTTTTCTTTAGGCCTGGGTTATAACTTTGGAAACACCAAATTGGATGTAACTTATGACAGTTCAGAACGGACCGACGAAACCCCATTGTATACTGTTGGTTTAACCGATACAACAAGGATAAACAGAAAAAACTCCAACATTACATTGACATTAAGTTTCAATATTTAACCTACTTTACACCTAGCTAAAAGGGCTTGAATTGTTTAATTCAAGCCCTTTTGTTTTCACCTTTAGCTGATGCTCGAAGAAAGGATAATTAAATCCTGACTATCGGATTTCAAGAATCCCGAAATTTTGGCATTATCAAAACCCAAAAAAATGAAAATTTGTCAGAATCAGGTCAAAAAAAGCAGTTAAAAATGCCAAACTATCCCTTTTTATGTTCTGGCATTTAATTTGCCTATAGTAGATTGAAAAATAAATGTTTAACTTAAATTTTTTAATTATGAGCAATTTAGCAACATTACCAAAAAATGGAGGTTTAGCACATAAAAAAACATCATCAAACTTCCCATCATTATCAAACTGGTTTGATGATTTTTCAATAGGCGAATTTCCATCATTATTTTCGTCAAACTTTAATACAGGAATGACCGTTCCTAAAGTAAATATCAAAGAAGAAGCCGATGCTTTTGTTGTAGAAATGGCGGTACCAGGATTGAAAAAATCCGATTTCAACATAAACTTAGAAAACAATACACTATCCATTTCTGCTGAACTTAATGAAAATAATGAACATAAAGAGGAAGGCTATACACGCAAAGAATTTGGATATTCTTCATTCAAAAGACTTTTCACTTTACCCGAAACAGTTGAGGACAACAAGATAAATGCCACCTACAATGAAGGTATTTTAAACATTCATCTTCCTAAAAAAGAAGAGGCCAAACAAAAACCTCCAAGAAATATTAAAATTTCTTAAGCCAAGGAAAATTTTTAATGCTTTTAAAAACCTGCTTGATAAGCAGGTTTTTTTATTACCTTTTATCCCATAAAAACTTTATTTACAATATTTTAACCTATTATGTAGCTACACTCAACATGACAAATATCATTGTTATTCCGTTCGGAAAATAATAGCTTTAATATATCTAAAAATACAATTAGATAACTATTAAATCTAGTATCATGGAAGCTAAAAAGAACCCACAAACAGAAATAGGTAGAAATAGCAGCATCTATTTTGCTATTGGGCTAAACATAATGTTATTCCTTTCATGGCAAGCTTTAGAGTATAGAACCTACGAAAAGAGCGATGTAGAAATTGATATTTTAAACGTTGAAGCTGAGGAAGAGGAAGAAGAAATTCCAATATTAAACATTAATATGCCTCCGCCACCTCCACCACCTCCAGCAGTAATCCAACAAAACATACAAATTGTTGAAGATGTTGTTGATATTGAAGAAACTGTAATTGAAAGTACCGAAACAAACCAAGATGATGCCATTGAGGAACGCGTGGTAAGCGTAAGTGATGTTTACGTTGAAGATTATGAAGAGGATGTTGAAGTAGCCTTTGCGGTTATTGAAAGCGTACCCGTTTTCCCTGGTTGTGAGGGAAAATCGAGAGCCGAAACAAAGGAATGTTTTCAAAACAAAATTCAAAAGCATGTCATGGATAATTTCGAATATCCGAAAACAGCTTTAGAGATGGGCATACAAGGCAGGGTATCGGTTGTTTTTGTAATTGACACCAAAGGGCACACCATCAATGTGCGTTCCAGAGGCCCTGATAGACTTTTAGAGGAAGAGGCAGAACGCATTATTAACTTACTGCCCCAAATGAAACCCGGCATGCAACGCGGCCGACCAGTAAAAGTATCTTATGCTGTTCCCATTTACTTTAAGTTCAGGCCTAGTTAGAATATTGGTTTTTTTAAACTAAGGCTAGAAGCGGTAATTTGACTATTTTTTAACCAATTTGCGCATGGCCACCCATTGTTTGAGCATTTCCCTTGAATCTTGTGCGGGATAACCCAAAACCGTTTGACCTGCCCTAACATCACCAACCACACCAGAACCACCTCCAATGGTAGCTCCTGAACCGATAACCGTGTGGTCCTTTATGGTTGCTCCACCTCCAATTATTACCCCATCACCTAAGGTAACAGAGCCAGCAAGGCCACTTTGACCGGCCATTATGCAGGAACTCCCCAATTTACAGTTGTGTGCTATTTGCACCAGATTATCTATTTTACAGCCATCTCCAATAATCGTTGAGCTAAATTTTGCCCGATCAACACAAGAATTGGCTCCTATTTCAACATAATGCCCAATAATAACGTTTCCTATTTGTGGAATTTTAACCAAGCCTCTTCCATCATCACTAGGGCGATAGCCAAAACCATCCGCACCAATACTCACATTGGTATGGAAAATACAATGGCTGCCAATAACACTACGTTCGCGAATAACAGTTCCTGACCATACCACGGTATTATCGCCAATCGTGGTGTCATCAAAAATGCTGACATTAGGGTATAGAACAACCCCTTTTCCAAAAACAACATTTTTCCCCACATAGCTATTTGCTCCAATTTTACAGCCACCTCCTATTTTAGCAGTTTCGTGAATTACGGCTGTGGGATGGATATCAGTTTCAAACTCAGGAGGTGGAGGATTAAACATCTCTAAGATTTTTGCCATGGCCAAATCAGCATTTTTCACTTTAATAATCGCTCTATTCTCACCGGGCTCTACCGATAAGTTGTTATTTACCAAGGCAGCACATGCTTGCGAAGTTTCCCAATATTTAATGTATTTCGTACTACCTATAAAGGTTATATGGTTGTTTTTGGCATTTTGTAATTGCTCAGGACCTTCAATTTGCTGTGTGGTATTACCAACTAATTCACCTTTTAAAAGATCATTAATTTCTTGAATGGAGTAAGCTGCCATATAGTTTATTTAAGTTCGTAGTGTTTGTAAAGCTACTGGAAAAAAATGTGAAAACAGATTTTTTATTCTTCAATTCTGTTTTCATCAAAAGCGGAAGGCAGCAATTTGGGAATAAATTTAATCACCAAAGGCAACAATATTGCGCCACCAGGCAATAAAAAAATGGCCAAACTCGGTATGGATTTAAAAATATCCAATAGCTGTTCTTGTACTTTTTTTTGCTCCTCGGAAGTTAAATCCCGGACCGTAGATTGTGTTAACAAAACCATGAGTTCTTTACTGTCCTTTAACTCTTGATACAAACGTTTGCTATTTCTTGTAATCAATTTATGCACCATTTTGCTGGAGTTATTATAAAAACTCTGCACCACGTTTTTAGAGCTTAAAAGTGCTATATTGTTTTTATGCGTGGTGTAAAAATGGTTAACCGTTTTTATGGATTGAAATACTCTGGAAATATCAAGTTTTAGATCTCGCCCCAATTTTTCCAAAAACTGTTCTTCTTTAACGTCAATCATTTGGTCGCTCCAAGTAGCCATGCAGGATATATCTAAAACATAGTATTTTTCTTGTGGCGTTCTTATATGTTTTAATGCCTTGTTATAAGAAAGTTGCGCATTGTCTTGATAGCGAAGTGAAGACTCAAACAATCTGATTAAACTGTAGTCATATTGATTTTTATCGGCTTTTGAATTGAGCACATCCAAAGAAATTGCCACTATAGATGCCTCAAGATTCTTGATATATTTAACATCTATGCTTTCTTTCTTCAAGTACTCCATGTAAGCCAGAACATCAATATACAAAAGGGCATTGATAATAAAATAGTTGAAGTTTTTGGTCAGTACATTAGCATCTATTTGAACACGCTTGTGAATAATCTTCTCTAACTGCTCGTTAGATTTCTTTCCTCCCAAAAGCCCATCAAAAAAAGAGGTTTTAATCTCATTAATGGCCGCGTAGAAGTTTATAACACTGGCTACAAATGGTGTTTCACAATTAGAATGTGAATGAGCATAGAGAAATGAAAGGCACAAATTTGTTTTACAGAGTTCCTCTTCAGTGAGGTCTTTTTTTGGAAATACTTGGGCAACCACATCCAAATTACTACCATAAATAAATCCGCAAGACCTTAAGGAATCATAAAAATCTTCCTCTCCATACTTTAAAAAGCGGTTGTTTTTTTCAACCTCCTTTACCAGTTTTTTTATCCAACCTGCCGAAGATGGGTTCATGATTTATTTGCTGATTTATTGCGGGGTAAATTTAATGTTTTAAGCATTTAACATGCAAATTTTGTTATCAAAACCCTTTACTTAAGCAATAATTTGAAAGTTGGCATTTATCCATCTACCCGTGAATAATGTTTTAAGGGTAAAGCAGGTACTTTTGGCGTGTTTTTTTAAATTGACTTAGACCCTCTGTCCAAGTGGCTTTAATTCGTTCTTCAGTTAAACCTTGCTCAATTTGTTGTTGCAGTTTTTTTGTACCGGCCAATTTCACGAAGAAGTTATTGAAAAATTCAGATTTCTTATCGGTATTATTGTACGCTTCAATTAACCACGCCAAATTCAATGCATTCAAATTTTCGAATTGGGTTAAATCCTTTCCGTAGCATAATTTACCTTCATGTTTGGGATATTTAGCTCCTTCATTGGGTTTTGTTGTAAACTCAAAATTAAATTGTTCGGGATTTAAAAAGGGACTTCCAAAAATTTGAAACTGCTTATTGGTGCCGCGTCCAGCGCTAACATTAGTCCCCTCAAAAAAACACAAACTAGGATAAAGATTGATGGCTTTATCGTTTGGCAAATTGGGGCTTGGATTAATAGGCAAGCTATAACATGAATTATGACTGTAATTTTCAATAGGAATAACAGTAAGATTGCACTGCACTTCATTAGCCAACCATTTTTCCCCATTTATCATTTGGGCGTATTCGCCAATGGTAATACCATGTACCACTGGAATAGGATGCATGCCCACAAAGCTTTTGTGTTCCATTTCCAAAACTGGTCCATCAACGTAATGTCCATTGGGGTTTGGTCTGTCTAAAATTAAAAGAGGAATATTATTTTCGGCACAGGCTTCCATAACATAGTGCAACGTAGAAATGTAAGTATAAAAACGAGCCCCCACATCTTGGATATCAAAAACCATAATATCCAAATCTCGTAACTGCTCTTTTGAAGGTTTTTTGTTGTTTCCGTAAAGTGAAATGATAGGTAATTGAGTTTTGGTGTCTATACCATCTTTTACTATTTCTCCAGCATCTGCCATTCCTCTAAAACCGTGTTCGGGTGCAAAAACTTTAATTATATTAATTTTTAAGGATAGAAGTGAATCTACCAAGTGGGTATTTCTAAAAACAAGTTTTTCAAAACCTGTTTCTCTAGTTTCTGGGTCAATCCAAAAAAGAGAATCTTTTCCTTTAAAAACTACCGAAGTTTGATTTGCCACCACCCCAACTCGTTTTCCTTCCAAAATTGGCAAATACTTTTCAATTTGATTGGCACCCACAACAATGTTCGTGTCACCCTGAACTTGTTTCAGGGTCTCATCAAGATGGTTTGAATTTTCTTTTGAAGCCATTCCTTCCCCCTTCCTCACGTTTCCGCAAGAAATCATTATCAAAACAAATAATAAAACTGTATTTTTGAACACAATAAACTTCATTTAAAGATTGAATTACGAGTTTTTTATAGCCAAACGCATTATTGGCAGTAAAGCGTATAAAAGTAGCATATCGGCACCAATAATAAAAATTGGCATTGTTGCTATTGCAATAGGTATTGTGGTGATGATGATAGCCATAGCAACGGGCATCGGCTTGCAACAAAAAATTCGTGATAAGGTGGTGGCTTTCAACGGACATATTACCATTTCAAATTACGATAGCAATAACTCACAGGAAAGCCTTGTACCCATTTCCAAAAACCAAGAGTTTTACCCGGAATTTAAATCGGTTGAGGGTATTGACCATATTCAAGGTGTGGCATCTAAATTTGGTGTTATACGTACTGAAACCGATTTTGAAGGCGTGTATTTAAAAGGTGTTGGGTCAGATTATAATTGGAAGTATTTTAAGGAATTTTTAATTGATGGAAGACTCCCAGAGTTCACTGGAAAAAGAAACGAAGACGTGCTTATTTCAGAATATCTGGCCAACAGGTTAAAGTTTAAGGTGGGCGACAGCTTTCAAATGGTATTTGCTAAAGACGATCCCGAAAAACTCCCCAATATTATAACCTACAACGTAGTGGGCATTTACAGTTCTGGCTTTCAAGATTTGGATGCCCAATATATCATTGGTGATATTAGACATTTGCAACGCATAAACCGATGGGAAAACGACCAAATAGGGAATTTTGAGGTGTTTATAAATGACTACAGCGAACTGGAACAAAAAGGACGCGAAATTTACCAAAACACCCCATCAACATTCAACACACAAACCGTAACCGATAAATACTATTCCATTTTTGAATGGATAAAAATTTTCGACAAAAATATTTTTGGGATTATTGGCATCATGATATTGGTGGCCGGCATCAACATGATTACGGCACTCCTGGTTTTAATACTTGAGCGAACCCAAATGATTGGTATTTTAAAAGCCATGGGCAGCAGCAATTGGAGTATCCGAAAACTCTTTCTTTACAATGCGTCCTACCTTATTTTACTCGGTTTGTTTTGGGGAAACCTCATAGGCCTGGGCCTTCTGTTTGCGCAAAAATATTTTAAACTCTTCCCACTCGACCCAAGTGTTTATTATGTTACCGAAGCCCCAGTTTACATCAATTTTGGCTATGTATTTGCCCTAAATATTGGTACACTGGTTTTATGTCTACTCATGCTTTTAATCCCTTCATATATCATCACCAAAATATCGCCAGTTAAAGCCATTAGGTTTCAATAATTGATACCTTTTTTGCGTTACCACACCGCTGGCGTGGCCGGGCTTTCCGTTTATAGTTTTGGCTCGATGCAAACCTCGCCAAAAGCTAACCACTTCAATCCCTAACGCGTAAATCAGCCAACTCAATAACATCACCTGCCAACATATTGTCTATTTGGTAAGTTCCAATTCTAACACGTATCAAACGCAAAGTTGAAAACCCAACTGCCGAAGTCATTTTTCTAACTTGCCTAAACTTGCCTTCGGTCAACGTTATCGAAACCCAACTTGTTGGCCCATGTCTATCGTCACGAATTTTTTGTGTTGCCTTGGGTAAATCAGGAATATATCCAAGCTTAAAAACGGCGCATGGCTTAGTTGTGTATTTTCTCCCTTCAAAACCAATTTCAATACCAACTTTAAGCCTGCTTATGGCTTCATCGGTAATATCGCCATCAACTTGGGCATAATATTCCTTTTCAACTTTTTGGCTATTTATAAAGTTACTAGTTTTACCATCTGTTGTGAGCAACAGCAAACCTTCCGATTTTTCATCCAACCTACCAACGGGCATAATACCTTTTGGAAAATCGTGCAGTTCACCTAAAAACCTTTTGTTTTTTTGTTGTTTGGAGTTGCTGTAAAACTGACTTAAATAGCCGTAGGGTTTGTAGATTAAAAAATGTCTGTGATTTTCTTTAAACACTTCCGTTCAAAATTTGATATACAAGTTCCTTTGTTGGTTTTTGACCATTGATTTTAGCTTTAACTACTTCAAAGGTCATTTTAAAATCACAGCCCGATTTGTACTCACTACAGCCATAAGCCGTCTTACCTTTCAAAATGGTTCCTTTGTTACATTTTGGGCACTTTGGTTCGTTTGGCAACACTTTTTTCGAAGACTTCTTGGGCTCTAATTTTAGTTTAAAATCATCATCAAAACGTACAAGCCCTGCAACGGTTCCACTTTCGGATTCAAACCCCTTTAAATTAACTGTACTTCCCTTTTGCAGCAAGCGTACAAACTGCTTTTCAGATATTCTTTTTCCACTAAAATTAAAAGGCATTACAAAATCGCATCCTAATTTAAACGTGCTGCAACCATAAGCCGTTTTTCCTTTTAAAATATGCCCTTGCTTACATTTTGGGCACTTTTCGGCACTTATGCCCGCCTTTTCTTTGGCTTTAGCTTTGGCCTCTCTATGCTTAATTACATTGGCTTGGGAAATGTTCGCGCGTGTTGTTTCGCTTCGCACTTCGTAAACCAAGGCATCTACCATGTGCTTCATGTTTTTTATAAAAGCTGCTGCACTAAATGCGCCTTTTTCAATGTCTTTTAACTGCTTTTCCCAAGAGCCCGTAAGTTCTGCCGATTTCAATAATTCATTTTGAATGGTATCAATCAACTGAATGCCTGTAATAGTTGGCAATACCTGCTTTTTGTTGCGCTTTATGTATTTCCGCTTAAAAAGTGTTTCAATAATATTGGCCCGAGTTGACGGTCGCCCAATACCATTTTCTTTCATTAAATCACGCAATTCTTCATCGTCCACCTGCTTTCCTGCAGTTTCCATGGCACGTAACAATGAGGCTTCGGTGAATTGGTTTGGTGGTTTGGTTTCTTTTTCTAAAAACGATGGTTCGTGCGGTCCTTTTTCGCCTTTTGTAAATGTTGGTAAAATGTCCGATTCTTTTTCTTTAGTATTGGGCCCTTCAAAAACAATTCGCCAGCCCTTTTTCAAAATTTCTTTCCCTGTGGTTTTAAAAGGCACTTTGGCAGCATGCCCCAAAACGGTGGTGTTTGAAACCATACAATCGTCATAAAAAACCGCAATAAAACGCTTTACAATAATATCATACACCTGTTGCTGGGCTGAATTCAATTGAGTTTGCAAACCCGTTGGAATGATGGCGTGGTGATCGGTTACCTTTTTATCATTAAAAACCCTAGAGGATTTCTTTATTTTCTTTCCTAGAATTGGTTGGGTTAGCGTTGCATAATTGGTTAATTTTTGAAGTATTCCAGAAACTTTAGGGTAAATATCGCTAGGTAAAAATGTGGTATCAACTCTTGGGTAGGTTACCACTTTTCGCTCATAAAGCGTCTGAACGATTTTTAAGGTTTCTTCTGCCGAAAACCCAAATTTGGTATTACAATATACTTGCAAGCCTGTTAAATCAAATAACTTGGGTGCGTATTCCGTTCCTTCCTTTTTGGTGATAGACTCAATTTCAAAATCGCTTTCCTTGACTTTTTCAGCTAAAGCTTCCCCTTCTTCCTTCTTTAAAAAACGACCTTCCTCATAACTAAAAAGGGTATTGCGATAGGTAGTTTGCAGTTCCCAATAAGGTTGTGGTTTAAAATTCTCAATCTCCTTAAACCGATTGACCACCATGGCCAAAGTGGGTGTTTGCACCCTTCCTATAGATAAAACCTGGTTGTAACCACCATGCTTTAAGGTGTACAATCTAGTGGCGTTCATGCCCAATAACCAGTCGCCGATAGCCCTCGAAAATCCAGCGTAATATAAATTGTCGTAGTTGGTAGCCGGTTTTAGGTTTTCAAAACCTTCTTTTATAGCTTCGGTTGTCAATGACGAAATCCATAACCGCTTGACTTCACCTTTGTACTTGGCTTCGTTCATCACCCAACGCTGAATGAGCTCTCCTTCTTGACCGGCATCACCACAGTTTATAACCACTTCGGCCTTTTCAAACAAGCTTTTTACAATTTTGAACTGTTTTTGAATACCCGAATTCTGCACCACTTTGGTTTCAAATTTTTCGGGTAGCATGGGGAGATTGTTCAAATCCCAACTTTTCCAATAAGGTTTGTAATCGTTGGGTTCCTTTAAGGTGCACAAATGCCCAAAGGTATAGGTTACTGCATAGCCATTGCCTTCAAAATAGCCATCACGTTTAGTGTTCGCTCCTAAAACAGAAGCAATCTCGCGGGCAACACTTGGTTTTTCAGCTATACAGACTTTCACTTAAAATTCTTAAAAAAGTCCTGCAAAATAGAAATTTTGATGTGTTTTTTGAAGTGAAGTTTTTATGAGTTATTAACTGCCACCACTTGCTCATTAAAATTACAACTTACATGAAATATTGGTTAAAAAATAGAAAGTGACTTACCTGTTTTTAAATTTTTTAAAAACAAAACAATCATAGTACATTGGTTTTGGTTATTTTCGAGCATCAAGATAACTTTGTATAATCGAAAATGATAAAATATCGACTCGCATTACTTCTCTCTCTATGTTTAATCAACATCCTGAGTAGCCAGACAACCAACATTGGACAGGTTTACATAAGCCCTAACACATTTGTGAGTTTTACTGATGATTTTCACAATACAAGTACAGGTGAATTTTGGTATAATGGAGACATTTATGTTCGAAAAAACTGGAATAATGACGGGATAGTAGATTTTTCAATTTTTGATAGGAATGAAGGTCATATTCATTTTAATGGAGAAAAAGAACAAATTATTTTAGGATTCAGTCTCAGCCATTTTTTTGACGTAACATTCAATAACCCAACCGTCAAGTCCGCATTTAACCTTTTTGGCGACATAAGTATTTATAACGAGGCGGTATTTACATCGGGTGTTATTGAAAATAGACTTTCAGGAGGCACGGTTATTTTTGAGCAAAATGCAGATTCTTTTGGCGCGAACAACCATTCTCACGTCAATGGCCCAGTTATAAAAGATGGCTTTGAATTATTTGAGTTTCCTATTGGAAATGGAACTTTTCACAGAATGGCGGGCATATCTTCGCCTACCATAATAGATAATATGTTTATAGGAGAATATTTTTTTGAGGAAACCAATATAAATTACCCTGTAAACAATTTAGGACCAAATTTGAACATTATTGACAAAACCGAACATTGGTCTATTGAAAGTTCCAATAATGCCAATCAAGTATATATCACCCTTACCTGGAATGAGCAAACCACGCCTCAAGAAATTTTTAATGGTAGTATCGAATCTATTCATATTGCCCGTTGGGACAATTCTTTAAAAAAATGGATTGACCAAGGTGGTATTCAAAATCCGCAAAATCAATCGGTAAGCGCACTAGTAGAAAATCTAGGAGTGGTTACATTAGCAAAAGTAAATGAAACTAAAGAAATAGATTTTCCTAAATTCTTTACTCCCAATGGTGACGGTTATAATGACACATGGAACATTAAAAAACCTAACAACATAGAAATTCTCTCTATTCAAATTTTTGATAGATTCGGAAAACTATTAAAACAAATTGGCTCTGGTGAAGTTGGTTGGAACGGCAAATTCAATGGCAAACAGCTACCTAATTCGGACTACTGGTTTTTAGTTAATTACAAGACACTTGAAGACAACGTTCTAAGGAAATTTAAATCCCATTTTACTCTCAAACTTTAGCACGCTATTAATATTGAAATACTGTAACCCTAAAGGTATTTGGTCCGGGATCAGCAGTCATATTATTTGAAATATTAACCGCACGAATTGTTACTACATCATTTGCACTAACCCAAGCATTAAATAAAAGAGGCATACTACTTATTGCGGAATGTGGTATACCCAGACTTACTACATCCCCAACCTTAGCACCAGGAAAAGACATTACTAAATCTCTGTATTTAAAAACACCGCTACAACAGTACATAAAAGGAAAATCCAATACTACCGCCATACTTAAAGACCTTTTTATGGCAGTACCACCATTACCTATAATTATATCTCCATTAACTTCTAAAGTCGCTGATGGAGACACTGTTCCTATACCAACATTACCCAAGGAATAAATATCTTCAGTATTGCTAGTTGCCGGAGCGTTATCATCCGCCCCATTCCATGGCCCAAAAAAAGAAGCGTTTGATGCCTGAATAATGGTTTGTGTATTATCCTCGGAGGTATAGGTATATGTACCGTCACCATTATCGTTTAAAGTTGTAACAGTCTCACTAGCACCTCCTAAGGTTACACTCACCCCAAAATCATCCGTTATAGTATATGTGCCATCTCCATTATCAACTATAGTCGCAATCTTTGCATCAAATACAATTTGTTCGTTTAATGTGTTGACAAATGTAAAAGTACCATTATTGTTATCTAAAATTTCATTATTAGTGTCAAAGGTTGTTTTAGTGCCGTCTTCGGATGTATACGTGAACGTACCGTCTCCATTATTTTGCAAAACAGTAACTTCATTTGTTGAATCTCCAGTACTAATTATTCTTAGCCATTTTTGCCCGTTCCAGTAATGAAACCCTTCGATTAAATCTCCAGACGGAGAAATATTATAAACCAGTAAACTTTTTGGATTATCTGATGGATTAGCATCAATAGTAGAAGTATCTAAGGAGTTGCTAAGTTGCACTCTTGGAATAAGCACACCCTTATTTTCTGAAACGACATCTAATTGTGCAGATTCATCAGGCATAACGGTTCCAATCCCCATCTGAGAATGCCCTAACATAGAAATCATCAAAAATAAAAATATTGAAATATTAATTCTCACATTGATTAATTTGGGATGAACATATTTAATTTTCAACAAATATCAAATAAACTTTTTGTTTTTGAGATTAAAACTTTTGTGCTTTATATAATAACCAATGCAAGAGTGTTCAATCACCTTCATTTGGCATAAAGTCTGGAAAGCCACTTTCGGTCCATTTTAAAACCCTTGCACGCGTAGCCCGATTGGGATCGGAAAGCTCATGCCCCTTAATTTCCTTATAATCGCGGGCGTGGTAAATCATAATATCCGTTTTTCCGTCTTCTGAAGTAGTAAACGAATTATGCCCCGGGCCATAACGTTTTAAATCTTCGTTGGTGTAAAAAACAGGTCCGGGCGATTTATGCCAATTATTGATATCCAACAAATCGGCATTTTCATCAATCCAAAGCAACCCTATGCAGTAGTTGTGATTCGTGGCACTGGCCGAATAGCTAACGAAAATCTTTCCAGCATGTTTAATAACCGCTGGGCCTTCATTAACGTTGTATTTCATGCGCTCCCAACTGAATTCTGGTTCGGTGATGATTACCTCAGGGCCTTTTAGTGTTATTGGTGATTCCATTTCGGACAAAACCAAACCTGTACCATGGGCTCCTCCTCTTACGTTTTGGGCCCAAATGAGGTATCTTTTACCATTATGCTCAAAAGTTGTGGCGTCTAAGGAAAACGATTCAATGCTGGTTTTAATCTGCCCTTCTTCTTTCCATTTGCCTTTCATTGGGTCTTTAGACCTATTGGACAATACCCACATTCTAATGTTCCAAATATTTTCTGCCTCTCCAGCAGCGAAATAAATATACCAAGTGCCATCAATATTATGAAGTTCTGGCGCCCAAATATGGTGCCCCATTACACCTTTTTCGTGCTTTGTCCAAATTACCTTTTCTTCGGCTTCTTTTAGACCGTTGATGGTTTCCGATTTTCTCAATACAATTTTATCGTATTCTGGAACCGTTGCAATCAAGTAATAAGTTCCGTCATCCGATTTATGTACCAAAGGGTCTGCTCGTTCTTCAGCTAAAGGGTTATCAAACTTAATGTCTTGGGAAAATGTTACATTGTAAATAGCAACACAAAAAACCAGAGTGAAAAAATACTTTATTGATTTCATTTATTTTATTTCAAAAATTAAACGTTTGAATTTGTTCTCTAAAACCATACCATTAATGGCTTACCATTCCCTTTGTTTGTTAAGTTCCTCTTGGGCTTCCAATTCTTTTTGCGGAATCACTTTTAAAAATGAAGGATGCTGCTCAATGGCATATTCAATCTTTTTTACGATTTCATCGGTGGTTTCATTATCGTAATCTATCTCCAATGGCGCTTTGATTTCCATAGATTGTAAGATGTTCTTCTTCTTAACACGCAATCCTTTTTTATCAAAAGATCTTCTAAAACCATCAATAACGATGGGAATTACAATAGGTTTATAACGCTTAATGATGTGTGCCGTTCCTTTCCTGATGGGTTTGAAAGGCGTGGTTGTACCCTGCGGAAAAGTGATGACCCAACCGTCTTCCAAAGCCCTTCCAATATTGGAGATATCGCTCATTCTAACCTGTCTGTTCACATCCTTTCCTTCAGAACGCCATGTACGCTCAATACTAATAGAGCCGACATAGGCCAGCACTTTTGGTAACAAACCCGCCCTCATGGTTTCTTTGGCAGCCACATAATAAATATTGAGTTTGGGATTCCAGAGGTAGCCCACATTTTTTATGGAATCCACACGACCACTCAGGCTTGCATTAAACACATGGAACATGGCCACAACATCCGCAAAATAGGTTTGATGGTTTGAAATGAATAGCACGTTGGTATCCGGAAGGTCTTTTATAATTTCAGAGCCATCTATCTGCAACTCGTTAAACCCCCTAAAACGCCTATGCGTCATGGCTCCCAAAACTCTAATGAGCCACTTTTTTATGATCAATATGTGTCCGAATGGATTTCTTTTAAACAATCCCATAAAATCGCACGTTCAAAATTTGGTTAGTCCTACAATTTAAACAAATTCCAGCAAAACCCATTTAAATTGAGCCTACAAAAGTAACAAACAAAATAAATTACCAAAGCTGTTTCAGTATATCTTTAATTTCGCTGAGCATCATGGCCGTTGCACCCCAAACCACATGCCCGTTCAATATAAATGCAGGTACCTCAACCTCAATACTATAAGAAGTGGTCAACCTTTTAGTGATTAAAACTTGGTCATCCAAAAAATGGTCTAAATTAACTTCAATGATGTCTTCTACTTCATCTTCTTGTTTGATAAATTGCGGTTTGTTTTTGGTGATTCCAACAAAGGGTTGTACATAAAAGTTGCTGGGCGGAATGTAAACCCTTGTCAATTTCTTTACAATTTCCATCTGATTGATGGCCACACCAATCTCTTCATTGGTTTCCCTTAAAGCAGCTTCTTCTAATGAATTATCATATTTTTCAAGCTTCCCTCCAGGAAATCCAACTTGGGCAGAATGCACACCTTTATAGGTTTTCCTTAAAATGAACACCAACTTCGTTTGTTCAAATTCATCAGGATAAAATAATGCCAAAACACCTGCATGTTTCGCCCTTTTTATGGCCTCCTCCTGCTTTTTTAGGAGTTCTTGACGGAAAGGAGGCATCATTTTAAAATGGGATGTTTCGGCTGGAAGCGGTATATTTTTTATTTTTGGTAGCGATTGTAAAAATTCATCAAAATTCATCTGAAAAAGCCCAAAAAGGCACTTAAATTTTTAATTAATGAGATTCTTTTTAATGTTATGCGTTTTTTTCATCTTTCTGAATTGTGAAGATAAAAAAACTAAGAACAATAGTGCAACCAAAACCGAAGTTGAACAAAAAGACACCACAAACGCCCCTGAGGTACTTACCGAAGAACCAAAGCGCGAGTTCCCATTACTGGATTCAAAAAACGCTATGGAATTCTTCTTGCAATACGATAAAAAACATAAGGAAAATAAGGTGCGCATTACTACAGATTTTGGTTCTTTTGATGTGTTGCTGTATGATGAAACCAAATTCCACCGCTCCAATTTTATTTTCTTGACTAAGCTAAAATATTTTAACGGCACCCAATTTTACCGCGTTATTGACAATTTTATGGTTCAGGCCGGCCACAGCGACGATAAAAAAACCATAGAAAAACGGAACAGTATTGGCCAATACCTGTTACCACCAGACACCAAACGCGGTTTTAAGCATGACCGTGGTGTTATTTCCATGCCAAGTAGCGAAATTGAAAATCCACATAAATTGGCCTCGCCTTTTGAGTTTTTTATTGTGCAACAGCATGGAGGCGCCCATTATTTGGATGGCGATTACACCATTTTTGGTCATGTAACCCGAGGTATGGAAGTGATTGACAAAATTGCTGCTGTTGAAACCGATGAAGCCGATTGGCCATTGCGAAACATTTATATTCGTAATGTGGAAATTATAGAATAGTTCCTAGATTTTTTAGATTATTAAACCATAAAAAATATGCTATTGAGAATCAATAAAATAAAAATGACTGGACGCAGTTTTACCGAAGGTCATCGCGCTGCCACCCCATTAGAATTATTTTTTGATTTAATATTTGTTATTGCCATTGCTTCTGCGGCGAGCAACTTGCATCATGAATTGGCGGCACATCATACACTAAATGGAATTATTGCCTTTTTTATGGCCTTTTTTTCCATTTGGTGGGCATGGATGAATTTTACGTGGTTTGCTTCGGCTTACGATACCGATGATACCCCTTTTAGGCTAACCACTTTTTTGCTAATGTTCGGTGCGCTGATATTTGCCGTGGGTGTGAATGATATTAGTTTAGGAAATTCACGACCTTATGTTCCTGTTTTCGGATTTGTTATCATGCGTATTGCTATGTCCATTCATTGGCTTAGGGCAGCTAAAGAACACCCTGAAAACAAAAAAACAAACCTTCGTTACGCCCTTGGTATTATTTTCGCCCAACTATGCTGGGTAGCTTGGTTGTTCATCCCAAAGGATTTGGCACTATGGGCATTTTTGGTTTTTATGCTCATTGAATTATCGGTACCGCTGTATGCTGAGGGCAAAAAATTAGCAACCAATTGGCACCCCCATCACATTGCTGAACGCTATGGTTTGTTGACCATTATTGTTTTAGGCGAAGGGCTTCTTGGAACCGCCAATACTATTTCTGGCCTATTGAAAGACGAAACACATTGGTCGGCAGCAGCTTTCCCTTTGGGATTAGCGGCAGCTTCTCTAATCTTTGCTTTGTGGTGGACGTATTTTGAATTGCCCTGGGGAAGAGTTTTAGAGGAAAAAAGAAACCGGAAAGTAGGTTTTCTTTTTGGCTATTCCCATTTTTTGGTTTTTGCTTCCTTAGCCGCTGTTGGCAGCAGTCTGGAATTGATTGCAGACACCACACAACAACACTTTAATCCCAACGAAGTTACAGAACACCCAGTAACACCTCTATTTGCCATAACAGCACTTTCTTTGAGTATTGGCATTTACCTTATTACAACAAGTATTTTGAGAATTTTACTTATAGACCATTCAAAATATAATTGGCTAGCCCTGTTCACCAGTGTTTTAGTTGCAGCTATCCCTATTTTTATGGTTTCTTTAGGGTTAGAAATTATATGGGCACTAGTGTTTTCCGTTGTTGGTATATTAATTTACATCTCTTTTTGTAACTGGACGAAGTGCAATGTTTATAAATAAAATATTTTGTTCGATCTAGAAATAAAGGTATAGAACAATAATCCCCTACTAAACGCTCAAATTTGTAAGTAACTTTTGTATATATTTGAGTGGGTTGTAAAATAGAAATAAACGTTATTGCATTTAGCCTAATTAGTGCAAGTAATTTAAGAAAATGATCGTCGAAGACAAAATTGTATTTTTAGACACAAGTGTTTTTGAATCTGAAAACTATTTTGAGGGAAGAAATATCAATATCCTGTTCAATCTAGCCAAAGAGGAATTGATACATCTAAAAATGACTGATATTGTTTATCGAGAAATACTTAATAGAATCGAAAACCACGCAGTGAAAGCGGTTAATATTTACAAAAAAGATAAGCTTAATTTCGAGAGAGAAGCAAGAATTCTTCGAAACACAAATGTTTTAAGTGGGCATTTCGAAAGAGTAGATTTTAAGGAGCTTAAAGAGAAAGCTAAAAGAGAAATTCAAGAAAAATTTCATCAAGTTATCGCTGAGTTCAGAGTCGAAGTTATTGATACTAGCATTGTTGACATCAAGGAAGTTCTTGAAGACTACTTTGAAACAAAGCCGCCATTTAAAGATGGATTAAAGAAAAATGAATTCCCAGACGCATTAAGTATAAACGCTATAAAAAAATGGTGTGGGAAAACATCTAATACAGCAATTCATTTATCAAACGACAAAGACTTTGATGAATATGCTGAAGAATCTATTGATTGTTCTCACGATCTATCAGGTTTACTCGAATTCTTATTCACAGAAAACAGTGATATTCAATATGAATTTATAACTGCCATTTACAAAAAATCGATTGGGGAAATTGAAGTCTCAATTGAAAAAGAACTATCTGAAGATTTGTCAAGTTTAGCTTATTCCGAATTGGAAAATGATGCTTATTATCAGGATGTTGAAGTAGACTTTTTGGAAATCAATGATTTTGAATTAAAGATAGGTGTAATCAATGAAATCGAAGATGAAACCTTTTCTTATGAAATTGAAATGAACATTATTTTCTCTGTTGAAGCTTATTATACAGATTTATCAATGGCTTATTATGATAAAGAAGATGGAGTTTGGTGGGGAGAAGAAAGAATAAGTGAAACTAAAATGTATTCAGTTAATACTTTAATCTATGCGGATTTTGAATTGGAGGCAAACAAAATTGATGGGAATTTTATAGAAATTACCGACTTTGAATTTAGAGAGGTTGAAGAAATATAGAAACTGCATACAAAATGGATAAGTAAATGACTGTTCTAGCTTAGTCTGCTTCTAAAAACCACCCGAATTGACATGAACAAAAAACTAATAAAACTCTTTTTACGATTAGCAATTTCCATTGGATTTTTATCTGCGGCGGCAGACCGATTTGGTATTTGGAGCAATGAAGTCTCTGTATGGGGTAATTGGGATAGTTTTTTAAGCTACACCGAAATAATAAATCCTTGGTTTCCAAAATCATTAATCCCGACAATTGGAATTTTAGTAACTGCCGCAGAAGTTGTTTTTGCGATTTTCCTAATCATCGGATTTAAAACAGAACTGTTTGCAAAATTCAGTGGGGTTCTGCTTTTAATATTCGCATTGTCCATGTCCTTTTCAACTGGAATTAAAGGCCCGTTAGACTTTTCCGTTTTTACTGCTTCTGCTGCAGCATTCGCCTTGAGTTTAATGAAAGAAAAATATTTGGAATTAGATAATCTGATTTTTAAAACAGAAAAATAAAAACCACAGTGCAACAAATCATTCAAAAACTTAAAAAGACATGTTACTACATTCCATAGAAAACGACCCCGAGTTTATACAGCTGCAAACCGAAATGGTTCGTATGCAAAATTGGTTGATTGAATCGGGCAAAAGACTCATCATTATCTGCGAAGGAAGAGACAGTGCCGGTAAAGGTGGTGCCATAATGCGCTTTATAAGATTCATTAACCCACGGCACTACAGGGTTGTGGCATTAAACAAACCTACCGAAAAGGAAAAGGGACAATGGTATTTTCAAAGATATATTAAACACTTTCCAAGCCCGGGTGAGATTGTTTTTTTCGATAGAAGCTGGTACAACCGGGCCGTTGTAGAACCTGTGATGGGCTTCTGCTCCCAAGAGCAGTACGACTTGTTTATTAACCAAGTGGTTAAATTTGAAGAAATGCTTATTGAAGACGGGCTAATCCTCGTCAAATTGTGGTTTTCCATTGATAAAAAAGAACAGGAAAAGCGACTCGAAGAACGAAAAGTAAACCCCCTAATAAGCTGGAAATTAAGTACCGTTGATGCTCAGGCCCAACAAAAATGGGATGATTTTACGAAGTACAAGGAACTTATGTTTGAAAAAACGGGCACTGAAAATTCACCATGGATTGTTGTTAAGGGTAACAATAAAGACCTTGCGCGGAAAGAATCTATGAGATACGTACTCAGCAAAATTGATTACAGTCAAAAAGGACTTACCGGAATAAATCTTGACTTCGATCCTGAAACTATTAAGGTGAACAATAAATAATTACATATATACCTTTTACAAGCAAATAAATAATCACTCAAATTTCACCTATTTGTCACCTTGAGCGGAGTCGAAAGGTCTTAAAATGAAGAATTTGGATTAGGTTTCGACTACGCTCAACCTGACATTCAATATTAATTTTTTTGATATTTAGATTCTAAAAAAAAATCAATCAACAATAACCCATGTTACATAATTAAAAGCTTCAACTTTTATCAGCGTTCCTGTAAATATTGGGCAAAGCAATCTTAAATTTTACGGCCAATAATCGGGTGGTGATTACCACAAGCCCAGCAATGATAAACACAAAGTCGTCTTTTATTGGAAATTCATGAAGAACAAAATATACAACACCTCCTAAAATACAGGCGGTGGCATAAATTTCCTTTCTAAAAATCACGGGTATTTCATTACATAAAATATCACGTATCACACCACCAAAACTGGCTGTAATTGTGCCCAACGCAATACAAATTATAGGATGCAAATCGGCGCTCAATCCTTTTTCAATACCCACCAAAGTATAAAGTCCAATACCAATGGTGTCGAACAAAAACAGCGATGTTCTCAAGTAATTTATTTTGTTCCGTACAACAATGGCAAAAATCGCAGACCCAAGTATAGCGTATGTATAGTTCATGTCTTGCATCCAACTTACCGGTGTATTTCCAATCAGTAAATCGCGTAATGTACCGCCACCAACAGCCGTTACAAAGGCTATGATTAAAACACCGAACAAATCCATTTTTTTATCAAAGGCTACTAAAACCCCTGAGATGGCGAAGGCTATGGTTCCTAAAATATCGATGGTGTAAAGCATAAGGTTGTTTATTTTTTTTAAGATTCCAAGACGAGCTCGGAATGAGTGATTCGCACACTTTTTCAAAAAAAAAAAAAAAAAAGTGGCTCACTACTCACATATCTTGGGTATAAAAATTATAGTCCTTTAAAATCACATCAATAAACTCCATATCGGTCTTTTGCTTCACGTCTTTTATGCCAACCACTTCAATAATTTTTTTTCTCAATTTTATTAAGGTTTGGTAATCTCGCGAAGCCCTAGCTGAATTAAACGTATCCTTTATAATACGTGCGTCGTTATCAGACAATTTAATGACATTGGGGTAAGTTGGTTTGTAGTCGTCTCGCAAATTTTCAAGAATGGTGTGGCTAATATTTACACTGTCCTTTAGACCAATTACCGCAGTTCCGGCAGCCATATCACCAATGCGTTGGGTTTTCTTGTTGAACATCATCACGAAAAACCCTAGTCCGAAAATATAAACATCTACAATCCTAAAAAACCAACGCACCACATAATCTGAAAAAGAAGCCTGGTAGCCATCAATTTTCACCACCCTAATCTTCATAATACGCTTACCAATTGTTTGTCCTTCCAACAACGATTCCAAAGCCAAAGTATAGAACATTACCGGAAAACTCAGTACCGTATTTATAGCTATTTGCGACCATTGGTCCATGTTATCGTAAGCCCCAAAAGTCCAGCTCATTACCATCATATAACCAATTTTTATGGCCCAATCTATAATGAATGCCAACAAGCGCTCACCCGCCCCTGCGGCGTTGAACGAAATTTTTACATTTTGTGTTGTGTTAATTTGTAACTCTGACATTTTATATCTTAATTTAACAACTATATGAGGGAAGTTTCATTCATCAAGCAAAATAAGGAAAAATGGTTAAGTTTTGAAAGAGCAGTCTTTAATAATGATTTCAAAGACCCCGATGAATTGGCCTCGCAATACATCCATTTGATAAACGACCTTGCCTACGCTCAAACCTACTACCCAAAAAGTAAGGTGATTACCTATTTAAACCAGCTGGCAGCCAAGGCGTTCCAGAAAATTTATAAAACCAAACGCCAAGACACCAATAGAATAATTGGTTTTTGGAAAACCGAAGTACCTTTAATTTGCTACCAATACCGGAAATTTATTTACGTAGCCTTCATTATTTTTTTCGCGTTTACCTTTATTGGCGTGATTTCAGCGGCCAACGATGGTGAATTTGTGCGCTCCATTTTGGGCGATAATTACGTAAACATGTCTTTGGAAAATATTGAAAAAGGCGACCCCGTTGCCGTGTACAAAAGTGGAAGCAATTGGGGCGGTTTTATAGCTATAACCATAAATAATCTAAAGGTGGGCATTATTGCCTTCGTACTTGGTGTTTTTCTGGGCATTGGCACACTTTATATTATGTTTAATAATTGCATTATGTTAGGCTCGTTTCAGTATTTCTTTTACGAAAAAGGTGTTTTTTGGGAAAGTGTTCGTGGCATTTGGATTCATGGTTCCATGGAAATTTTTGCCATTGTGATTGAAGCTTCGGCGGGTTTGATTTTGGGTGCAAGCATTTTGTTTCCGGCAACGCACTCCAGATATACCTCTTTTAAAATGGGTGCCAAAACGGGCATTAAAATTTTAATCAGCACCTTCCCTTTTACATTTGCAGCCGGCTTTTTAGAAGGTTTTGTTACACGCTATTCTAATGTTATGCCGCATTGGTTATCGGTGGGCATCATCCTCATCACTTTGGGCATCATCAGTTATTATTACTTGGTTCACCCATATGTTATGCAAAGGCAAATCACAAAAACCCCATTCCTAGTCACTGACCATTCTTGAAACTTTTCAACTTACATATTTGTTTTTTTCTGTTTTTAATGGTTTTCAATGTTCAGCCATTTTTCGGGTTGAATACTGTACAAGAACCTGGAAAAATCAGGCATTTTGAGGACGATTTTAAAGAACATTATTCGGGAAGCAAATACAATTATGAAGGTGAAGACATTGTTACCCAAACACCTGCAGGCGCAGGAAATTACGAAGATTATAAAAACGCCAAAGACCGACGGAAAGAGCGAAACAATTCGGATGCATTTTCTTTAAACCTCGGCCCCATAGAATGGATATTTTATCTAGCTATTGCCTTGGCTGTAATCTACTTGGCTTATATTTTATTTAACGAAGGTGGAGCTGGTTTGTTCTCAGCCAACAGAAACAAAGCCATTAATTCTTATGAAGAAATAACTGCCGAAAACATCGAGCAAACAGACATTGATTCCTTTATTCTTAATGCCGAAAGAGAAGGAAATTATCGCCTTGCCATCCGGTATTATTACCTTTTGGTTCTAAAAACTTTAAGTCTTAAAAATCATATTAAATTTGAGGACGATAAAACCAATAGCGAGTACCTCAATGAGATTTACAATAAGCCTTTCAGTAAAGATTTTGAATACACCTCCTACCTCTACAATTATATTTGGTATGGCGAATTTCCGCTAAATGCCGACAAGTACCAGCTCGCAAAAACCAATTTCGCAACCCTTTTAAAACAGGTCAACACATGAAAAAAGTATTGCCTGTTATCCTCGTTTTAATTGCGCTAGTTGTAACAGCGGCCATTGTTATCGGTATTAAACGAACTAAGACTGTGGATTGGGAAGAGTCTTTTGATGAAAAAAGCAACAGGCCTTACGGCGTTAGCATTCTGTATAAAGAGTTGCCAAAAATGTTTGAAGATTATAAAGTGAGGACAGTTTACCATCAACCTTCTAGTTATTTGAGTGCCAATTCTGAAGACGGCTATGGCGAGCATGTGGCTGAAGGCAGTTATATCATTATTGGAAATTCCGATTATTTAACCGATGATTCTGTTGATGAATTGCTGAAATTCGTCAACGACGGGAATACGCTTTTCATTTCGGATTACTACTATCCACAAAAGCTTCACGATACCTTAAGCCTTGATATCGATTATGTTTTAAACGAAAAAGACAGCATTTCATATGAATCCTTAAAATATATCGACATTGACGAAATTGCCATAGACAGAAACGAAGGCGATAATTACTTTGGAAAATTCGACTCCATAAACTACACCGTTTTGGGGCATTCAAAAATAGATTACAAACACGTTAATTTTCTTCAAATTCCTTTCGGAGAAGGCAATATTTTTCTGCATACAGAGCCAAAAGCCTTTACCAATTACAACCTTTTAAAAGAAGATAGGTACAAATATGCCGAGGGTATTTTATCATATTTACCAGAAAATAATGTGTATTTTGATTCATATGTAAAAATACAAACGGGTTATGATGGCGACGTTGAAAAAGAATCTAACCTCAGTTGGTTTTTGGAGCAAATGTCGTTTCGGTGGGCCTGGTACACGGCGCTTATTTTTACTGTTTTATTCATGATTTTTAATGCCAAACGCAGACAACGTATTATAAAAATCATTAAACCATTACAAAACACCACGATTGGTTTTGTTAAAACCGTTTCGAACTTGTATTTTGAAACCCAAGACCACAAAAATTTAGTCCACAAAAAAATCACGTACTTTTTAGAAAAAATCAGAACCGATTACAACATAGATACTTCTGTTTTAAACGAAGAATTCATTAAAAAACTGGCCTCAAAAACAGGAAAGAAAAAAGAAGACGTAAAAAAAGTAATCGATTTTATAAATTGGCTTAGAACAAAAAATGAGTTTTTTGAAGACAACCTCATAAAACTCAACAGACATATTGAAGCATTTTACACCAAATAATTATGGAAGAAAACACACAGCCTCAAGACCCAAAAGACCAAACCCCAAAGGAAGACGATATTATATCTTCAATTGATGATAGCGCTTTGCAAGACGGCAACACGTTGGAGTTTAAAAACCGATTGGATTTATCGGAATTGCAACAAAGCGTCAACACCATAAAACAGGAAATCGGCAAAGTCATTGTTGGTCAAAAAGACATGGTGGATATGCTTATCGCTTCGCTTTTGGCAAAAGGGCATTCACTAATTGAAGGCGTTCCTGGCGTTGCTAAAACTATTACCGCAAAATTGTTGGCAAAATCGCTGAGCGTTGGGTTTAGCCGTATTCAATTTACGCCCGATTTAATGCCCAGCGATATTTTAGGAACATCGGTTTTCAATTTAAAGGACTCTGAATTCGAGTTTAAAAAAGGCCCCATTTTCTCAAATATGATTTTAATTGACGAAATAAACCGAGCACCCGCCAAAACCCAAGCGGCATTATTTGAAGTTATGGAAGAGCAACAAATTACCATTGACGGGAATAAATATTTACTGGATGCTCCGTTTATGGTTTTGGCCACCCAAAACCCAATTGAGCAGGAAGGCACGTACCGATTGCCCGAAGCCCAATTGGACCGATTTCTGTTTAAAATAGATGTTGATTACCCTAATTTGGAAGATGAAATTGAAATTCTTTCCAGAGAGCATCAACTAAAAGACAAGTTAAAAACCGATGAAATAGCTTCGTTTTTAACAGCTAATCAAATTTCAAAATACCAACATTTGGTAACCCAGGTTTTGGTTGAGGAACATTTGCTCAATTACATCGCACAATTAATTGTAACCACCAGAAGCAATCCGTTTTTGTATTTAGGGGCTTCCCCAAGGGCGTCCATCGCCATTTTAAAAGCCAGTAAGGCATTTGCAGCTATGGGCGGACGCGATTTTGTAACCCCAGAGGACATCAAACGTGCAGCCATTCCAGTGTTACATCACAGAGTTATCGTTACCCCTGAACGTGAAATGGAGGGAGTTACCAGCAAGCAAATCATAAAACAGATTATTGAAACGGTTGAGATACCTCGTTAATGGTCAACATAGGCAGTAACCAGTATGCAATCAACATCTAAACATCTAAACATCTAAACAAATCTATTGAAATTCCTTAAACCCTTTTACATACAACCACGATTCTTTTATGCCGGCATTGGCATTGTGGTGCTGTTTTCATTAAGCTATTTCATTCCGCTTTTATTCAATATTGCGCAGCTTTCTATTCTGGTTTTAACTTTGCTATTTGCATTGGATTTTCTCATCATCTTTATCGGAAAAAACAAAATTGAAGCTTCAAGAATTTTACCCGATAAATTCTCGAATGGCGATAAAAACCAAATTTCAATTAACATCGCCAACAACTACCCTATTTTAATTCAGTTAGAAATCATTGACGAAATACCTGAACAATTTCAAGTGCGTGATTTCAAAATAAAAGAAACCATTTCTCCAAGAAAAAGCACAACCATCAATTATCAATTAAAACCAACCGAACGTGGTGAATATCATTTTGGTAGTTTGAATGTTTATGCTTCATCCATTTTAAACCTCGTTGCAAAACGCTTCACTTTCGAAGACGGCACTATGGTTCCAACTTATCCAAGCTTTAAGCAGCTAAAAAAGTTTGAACTTTTGAACATCAATCAAAATTCACTGGAATATGGGTTGAAGAAAGTCCGTAGGCTAGGGCATTCCATGGAATTTGAGCAAATAAAAGAGTATGTTTTGGGTGATGATTTGCGCACCATAAACTGGAAAGCAACGGCCAAAAAAAATCAGTTGATGGTGAACCAATTTCAGGATGAAAAATCACAACCTGTTTATTCCATTATCGATAAAGGACGCATCATGAAAATGCCTTTTAGCGGATTAAGTCTTTTGGATTACGCCATTAATTCTGCATTAGTGATAAGCAACGTTATTTTAAAAAAGCATGATAAAGCCGGGATGATGTCATTTTCAAAGCGCATTGAAAACGTGGTTGTTGCCGAAAGACGAAGCTCGCAAATGCAACTTATTCTGGAAGCCCTTTATAATGTTAAAACCGATTTTTTTGAGAGCGATTTCAGCCGTTTGTACACCAACATTAAACGCCATATTACCCATAGAAGCCTCATTTTAATGTATACCAATTTTGAGACTTTGGATGGTTTGGAAAGGCAACTTGCTTATTTAAAAGCAATATCAAAAGCCCATTTATTGGTTATTATTTTCTTTAAAAATACTGAACTGGACAATTTGATAAAAAACGAAGCCGAAACCATTCAACAAGTTTACGACAAAGTCATTGCCGAAAAATTTGAATTTGAAAAACGCCTGATTGTAAATGAACTAAAAAAGTACGGTATTCATTCCATCCTTACCACACCCGAAAATTTAACGATAGACACGATTAATAAATATCTGGAAATAAAAGCCAGGGGATTACTTTGATAAGCCACAAAAAAAGCATCCTCACGGATGCCCTTCTTGCTATTAATCTATCTTAATTTTAAATGGGTTCTCCCAGCCAAGCTTTCATCATCCAAACCGTTTTTTCCTGTTCGGTAATGAAATCACTCATCATAGAGTTGGTACCTTCATCATTGGCGTCATCAGATTTTTCAAGAATAACACGTTCAATTTTCAACAACTCAGTTAAAGAATCTACAATTAATTTAACCGCTCTTTCATCCTGGGAAATGTTTTTTCCTACAGGCACCTGAGCTCTAGAAGAGTAATCTTCAAATGTATGAAGAGGCGTTTCGCCTAATGTTAAAATCCGTTCGGCAATTTCATCTACCTTAATGTTGGCATCCGTGTATAATTCTTCAAACTTCACATGTAAATCAAAGAAGCGTTTCCCTTTAATATTCCAGTGAATACCTCTTAAATTCTGATAATATATTTGAAAATTTGCCAATAAATGATTTAAATCTTTGGCTAAAACCTTTGTTTTTTCTGTATCTAATCCAATACTATTTAATGTCATTCCCATAATCTATCTTATTTACTACAAATTTAATTTATAATTAATGGTTATTTCCATAAGTTTTATTGATAGTTTTTATATTTTTATAGCCTTAATTTATACTCATGACAATTACCCAATTATATTATGTTTTGGCAGTTGCCGAAAACCGAAATTTTACTAAAGCAGCCGAAAAATGTTTTGTGACGCAGCCCACGTTGAGCATGCAAATACAGAAGCTTGAGGACGAACTGGACATTCAAATATTCGACCGAAGCAAAAAGCCCATTGAATTGACAGATGTTGGCCGAAAAATTGTAACCCAGGCCAGAAACATTGTTAACGAATCCTATAGAATACAAGATATTGTTGACCAGCAGAAAGGCTTTATTGGCGGTGAATTTAAACTGGGCATCATTCCAACGGTTATGCCTACTCTGTTGCCCATGTTCCTTAAGAATTTTATACGGAAGCACCCTAAAGTTAAACTCAAGATTGAGGAACTAACAACAGATGAAATCATTACCAGAATTAACGAAGGGCATTTAGATGCTGCCATAGCAGCAACGCCTTTAGAAGACGAAAACATCAAGGAACGTGTACTGTATTACGAACCGTTCGTTAGCTATATTCCTAAAGGCCATAGGTTGCATACCAACAAAAAAATAGAGGTTTCAGATTTAGAAATTGATGATATGCTTCTGCTTGAAGACGGCCATTGCTTTAGAGATGGTGTAATTAACTTGTGCAAAGTTTTTAAAAGCCATTCCGAAGATCAGTTTCAATTGGAAAGTGGCAGTATTGAAACCTTGGTGAAATTATCGAACGAAGGCTTAGGCATGACCCTTTTACCCTATTTGCATACATTGGATATTCACGAAAAAGAAAAAGAAAACCTGCATTATTTTAGCGAACCTTCGCCGGCAAGAGAAGTTAGCATCATTTATCACAAAAGTGAGCTAAAGATGCAAATTATTGAGGCCTTACAGGATGTCATTTCAGGGATTATCCGTGGAGCCATTAAATTTCAGGATGTAAAAATCATTAGTCCTTTACCTAAAAGGGCATAAAAAAAAAAGCGACCGATAATCGGTCGCTTTTTTTATGGTTTTAAATAAATTAAACACTGATTTAATTCTGGGTTTTGCTGAATCAGAGAATGAATAAAAATTTTAAGCTCTTCAATCTCATAAGGCAGTAAACGATTTAGCGCCTTTTGTACTTCTCTGCAAAACAAAGTAACATCAAAACTAACTTTGTTAAGTACCGTTTTGGTGTACTCAAGCATTGCTCTCGCCATATCTTTGTTAAGGTTTAAGGTTTGAATAATTGTAGATCTTTGTTAATAGGCTTTTGTTTTAATAACGAGGCAATTTACTAAAAAATTGGAAAAACAATCTTATTTTTTCGTTAAATAACATTTAAAATCTGTTATCCCCATCCAGTAAATCGCCTAAGCCCCCGAGAATGCTACCCTCGCCTTTATCTTTACCTCCACCTTGCGGTGCAGATGCTAATACTCGACCAGCCAACCTACTAAAGGGCAACGATTGGATATACACTGTACCAGGACCTTGCAATTTAGCAAAGAATAATCCCTCGCCGCCAAAAATGGTGTTTCTTATACCGCCTATAAATTCGATATCATAATCAACGGAATGGTCAAAACCTACAATACAACCAGTATCTACCCTAAGTATTTCGCCAGCTTTAAGTTCTTTCATGGCCATGGTACCGCCAGCATGAACAAAGGCCATGCCATCACCTTCCAATTTTTGCATAATGAACCCTTCTCCACCGAAAAGCCCTCGGCCTAATTTTTTGGAAAACTCAATACCAATACTCACGCCTTTAGCCGCACAGAGAAAAGCATCCTTTTGACAGATAAACTTACCTCCAAAACGCGTTAAATCTATAGGAATTATTTTTCCGGGATAAGGCGATGCAAAAGACACATTGCGTTTCCCAACCACGTTGTTGTAAAAAGCTGTCATAAATAAACTTTCACCGGTTAGGATTCGTTTTCCTGCTCCTAATATTTTCCCTAAAAAACCTGTATCTTTTTGCGAACCATCACCAAAAATAGTCTCCATTTTTATGCCGTCGTCCATCATCATAAAACTTCCTGCTTCGGCAACAACCCCTTCTTGCGGGTCGAGTTCTATTTCTACATATTGCATTTCTTCACCATATATTCTATAGTCAATTTCGTGTGCTGTCATTTTAATGTTTTTTGTTGATTCGTTTATTTGTTGATTTGTTTTGGGTTTTGTTACAGTACTTTGCTAGTTGTTTAGATGTTTGATGTTAAGTCTCCATACAACTGTACACCTTAACAACAAACAATTTAACTTTTAACCTTAATACTCCATTCAAACTTAAAAGTGGAAACTTCGAGACCTTCTTCATTCACGCCAACCGAAGTCATCAATACTGTTTGCCCTTCGCCTGTTTCGATGGTTTTTCTTATAGCTTCATCAATTAGGTGTCCTTCATTACACGTAAAAGTGATTCTTCCTGTAGCTTTTTTGATAAAAACAGAACTATTGGAAGTAACGAGCATGGAAATCTTTCTTCCAGATTCTTGGATTTTAGCCGTAACCAAAGCACCGGTCGAAAACTCTGCCGCCATACCCTGTACTGCCCAAAACATAGAATTAAATGGGTTTTGATTTATCCATCTGTGTCTTACGGCAACAATACATTTGTTGGCATCAATATATTTGGTGCGCACCCCACACAAGTAAGCGGAAGGAAGCTTAAACATGGTAAAAGCATTTAATTTTCTGGGTGTTAGTTTCATTTTTAAGCTTTAAATTTTTCTCTAAGTTATGAAATTATACATCATCAAAATATGTTAAAAATATGTTAATTTTAAGTACTATGCGTAACAAAGTACCTTATTTTAGACATATATTTGCATAAGAAACTATTATATGTTCTAAATCAATCAAGAAATCATGTTAGATAATCATCAAAAAAACATTGCAACGTTCATTCATTTGTCCACCTTTACAAGGTTTTTTATCCCGTTTGGAAACTTTATTGGCCCAATCGTTTTATGGATTGCCAACAAAGACAAATCGGAATTTATTGATGCAAATGGTAAGCAGGCCATAAACTTTCAACTGAGTATTTTTTTATACGCTGTTATTTTAGGCACACTCACCATTCCATTTTTCATTTTTAAAGTTTTAAATGGTCTTGATTTTGTAGATTTTCATGGCTTTCATGATTTTCACATTAATATGAGCAAGCCATCTCCACTCCTTTATTTGGGTGGCTTTTTGGGGGCACTTGCCATAATTGCCTTTATCGTAGAATTGGTACTTATTGTTATTGCAAGCTTAAAAGCCCGAGAAGGCGAAGTTTATAAATATCCTTTAACCATTAATTTTTTAAAATAACATGAATGGAGTTGCGCACCGCGTTAGGGATTGTAGTGGAAAGCCCACAGGGAGGCACGACCGAGGACTTGTAGCGGAAAGCCCGGCGACGACCCAAGGAGGCGCAACGCCCAGAACATAATTAGAATTAAAATTTCATCAAAATAATCATCAAATCAATCAAAAAATGAACAGTTTCACCATATTAAACGCATGATACTATGAAGATAGAAAACACAAAGGCACAAATGCGAAAAGGCGTTTTAGAATTCTGCATACTCTCGGTATTGAAAGATAACGACGCGTATGTTGCAGAAATCTTAGATACGCTAAAAGACGCAAAATTGCTTGTGGTTGAAGGCACCATTTACCCGTTACTTACGCGGCTAAAAAACGCTGGACTATTGAACTACAGATGGGAAGAAAGTACCTCTGGACCTCCAAGAAAGTATTACGGATTGACCGAAACAGGCAAATTATTTTTAAACGAATTAGATACTACTTGGAACGAATTACGTAACGCAGTAAACATTGTAACAAGCCAAAAAACAACAAAAAAATGAATAAAACAGTCAACATAAATTTAGCCGGTATATTTTTTCATATTGATGAAGATGCATACCAAAAATTACAGCGCTATCTTGAGGCTATAAAACGTTCATTTACAGACTCTCAAGGTCGTTCTGAAATTATAGCAGATATTGAAGCACGTATTGCCGAGCTTTTTAACGAACGCGTTCAGAACAACAAACAAGTTATTCGCCTGAAGGAAGTAGACGAAATCATTTCCGTAATGGGGCAACCTGAAGATTATTTGGTTGATGACGAAATTTTTGAGGATGAACCAAGCACTTCATACTCAAAAAAATCTTCCACATCCAGAAAATTATACAGAGACACCGACAACTCCTATATAGGCGGAGTTTCATCAGGTTTGGCACACTATTTTGGCATTGATGCCATTTGGATTCGCTTAGCTTGGATTCTATTGGTATTTGGTGCCGGAACAGGTGTATTGCTTTATATTTTACTTTGGATTTTGGTTCCCGAAGCTAAAACAACTGCCGAAAAACTGATGATGACGGGAGAACCTGTTAACATTAGCAACATCGAAAAAAAAATAAAAGACGGTTTTGATTCTGTAACCGAAACGGTAAGCGACGTTGCTAAAAACGTGTCAGACTCAGTATCTAATGCGGCAAAAAAAGTAGATGTAAAAAAAAGCGCTAATTCCATAAAATCATCGTCAAGAACATTTTTTGACACGCTGGCAGACATTATAATGTTCTTCCTTCGTGTATTTGCAAAACTTGTTGGCGTATTTTTAATTTTTGTTGGAGCCTCGGCTTTAATAGCTCTAATTATTGGCCTATTTTCTTTTGGGGTTGCTGACATTGTACATATTCCGGGGTTGGATATTGTTGAGATAGTAAACTCCAGTAGCGCGCCACTTTGGCTAATATCCTTATTGGCATTTTTTGCAGTTGGCATACCATTCTTTTTCCTTTTTTACTTAGGATTGAAAATTCTAATCAACCACCTAAAATCTATAGGTAATATTGCCAAATTCACTCTGTTGGGATTATGGTTTATGTCGATAATAGCCCTGATTGTGATTGGAATCCGTCAAGCCAGCGAGCATGCATTTACCGAAGCTTATATTGAAAAAGCAGAATTGCCGGTTATGGCCAATGACACATTAACCGTAAAAATGGTTAGTAATTCGAATTTGAGTTATGACTTTCAAAACAGAAGACATGACTTTAAAATAGCACATGACGAAAATGGAAATAAGGTTATTTATTTTCAAGATATAGACTTACTTGTAAAATCTACAACCGATTCAATTGCAAAAATTGTGATTGAAAAAAGTGCAGATGGCAGGGATTACGACACGGCTATTGAGCGGGCAAAAAACATAAATTACAAGTATGGATTTCAAAACAACATATTATCACTAGATTCATATTTAACCACAAACCCTGAAAGTAAATTTAGCGACCAAAGCGTTAACGTTATTTTGTATCTGCCCGAAAACACCATATTATATCTAAATAACAGCACAAAACGCTACTTATATTACAGAAAATATGATGGTAATTTAGTTTCGTCAAAATACCTAAACCACCATGTTAAGATTCTTGATGAAGACAGCGAATGTTTGGACTGCCCAGAAGAAGAATTTAGCATAAAAGTAAATACGCCTGGTTTAAAACTAGACGACAATGGTCTGGAAGTTCACGCTGAAGATACCCATCTTAAAATTGACAAAGAAGGTTTTCAAGCAGAATCTGAAGAAGTAAAAGTAAACATCAATTCAGATGGTGTTAAAATAGAATCGGAATAATAACCCATCATCAATCAAAATAAAAATCAAATCAAAAAACAAACAGTTATGACAACATTAATCAAAATCATCGTAGCAACCATATTAAGCCTATCGCTTTTTTCATGTAATTTCGATATCAACCTCAACTCAGGTGTGCGCGGAAATGGAGAAGTCATTACAACAGAAAGACCTGTAAATGAACCTTTTTCAACCATAAAAGTCAATGAAGGTCTCGATGTTTACCTTACACAGAGTGACAATGAAGGCATTAGCGTTGAGGCCGATGAAAACCTTCAGGACCTTATTCTTACTGAAATTGAAAATGGGGTATTAAAAATCCATTGTAAAAAACAAATTGGCAATGCCACTTCCAAAAAGGTAAAGGTGAGCTTCAAGGACATCTCTAAAATCGAATCAACAAGTGGGAGCGATGTGTACGCAACAAACACCATTACCGCTGAAAAACTAGAATTAAAATCAACGAGCGGAAGCGATATGAATCTTGATGTAAACACGTCTATCTTAAAATGTGAATCAACAAGTGGGAGCGATATGCGTTTATCTGGAAAAACATCAAAACTTTTTGCCGAAGCCAACAGTGGCAGTGACATTAAAGCGGCCGATTTAATAGCGGACTCCAGTGAAGTAAAAGCAACAAGTGGCGCCGATATTACGGTAAACACTAAAAATTCGTTAACCGCTAAAACAAGCAGTGGCGGAGATATTTCATATTATGGAAACCCCAGCACGGTTGATAAAAACAAGGATGTATCTGGCGGACACATCAAGAGAAAATAACACAAAACCAACCATTAAAAAAGGCTCCAAACACAAATGTTTGGAGCCTTTTATTTTATGAGTAAGCAAAGTGTTTAACTCTCTTCTTCTTGTACTACCAATTTAAACTCTATTTCAATTTCGTTATCTACCGAAATGAGTCCGAAAAATTTCTTGGGCGCCGTGATATGAAAATCGGTCAAACAAATATCAACATGGCCGTTTATGAACATATTGTCTTGTTCGTTCAAATTCACCGGGATAACGTATGGTCTTTTTACCCCAGCAATTTCAATATCTACAAAAACTTCAACATTGGTACTTTCTTCCAAGCTTTTAATCTCTTTTAAAACCAAATTAATTTGAGGATATTGATGAGATTTTAAAATATCTTGAAAGTCATTGTTTATCGCTTTTCCACCACAATCAAAACAGTTGTTATTTAAAACCAAAACGGTTTTGTTAAATACCATTTTACCATTTTCCAAATGATAGTTTACCGGAATCGGGTTTTTAAATTTGGTAACATTATAAATACATTTAAAGGTATTTACGTTGGTTGTTCCTTTTACAAACAAGGAACTTTCTGGCTCAATATTTACCTCTGTGCTAATAAAGAAATCATCCTTACTGGCAAAGGCCAGAGTAGCAATAACAAAGACAAAAAACAAACCTCGTTTCATCACCCAATATTTATAATGTTTCTATACTATAAAATTAAAAAAACAAGTCTCAAAGTGCAATTTTAGGGATCATTATTTTATTTATTGGCGCACTAAGAGACTTGTTTGTGTATTTTGGTTTAATAACTAGAAGCTAATAACTGCTTCTACCATCAAACCGTTGAATTTACCATCATTCAAGATACTTGTTGATGGATAGCCATCATAGCTTTGAGTTACATATTCAACTTTAGCAAGGATGTTGTTGGTCATAAACCAGCCTGCACCCAATTGGAATCTATCTATATCAACATCTCCAAATGATTGTTCTGAAGACACTGTATTATAACGACCACCTATGTAAAAGTTTTCAGTATTACCAAATCTATAAATTACTTCACCAGCCAATTGTGTTGTTTTACGGTCAGATGACTCAGCCATAGCACCACCGCTTGCAAGCTCAACAGTTCCGAAGAATTCCAATCCTTGGTATTTCACGAAAGGGTTAATCATAATAGCAGTAATTCTATTTGTGAAACCTGGATCAAAACGACCAGATCTAAAAGGACTACTTGCTCCTGCATCAACATCTTCCATTACAAAGTAGTATCTAGAACCTGCACGGTCTGCAGTATATAGGTAGTTTCTTGGAACATAACCAGTATTTAAAACAGATCCTGTCAATCTGAATCTAAAGTCATCTGTTATTTGTTTGTCATAACCAAGTTTTGCCAATAAAGATGCTCCACCTGTTTTATCATTTGATCCATTTGCAACTGACTGATTTAATTTACCATTTGCAACTCCAATCATAGCCAAAACACCACATTCACCTCGGTAGTAAACTTCACCACCAACTTCAGTTGTAAAGGCATCCATAATCAAGTTACCTACAAATGGGTTATAGATGGCTTGGGCGTTATCAGTTCTTCTAAAATGGGCATCACCGTAGTTGTTTTCCATGTGTCCAATTTTAATGGTTACATTATCCATTAAATCAGACAATAAACCCTCGCTAATAAAGTCTAAATTGTCAATTTGGAAATAACCACCTTTTACATAAGGTTCTGGGTGGTGACGAGATGACAAATAAGTTCTTAAGTGCATTCTTACACCTTTGGCCAACGCTACATCTAAATCTAAATTGGCAGTTGCTAAGTTAAAGTTAGAACCTATGCTTTTTAATGCCATTACTGTACCTGCATCTATATCACTTTGAGCTACACCATTTTCATGATCTAATGCTTGATATTGAAGGGTTGATGAACCACCAACGCGTACCTTAACTCCGTCAAACGTAGATACGGTATCTTTTGGGGCTTCAAATACATTTACGCCATTTTTATCTGGCTGCCTGTAATTGTCTAAGTTTCTGTTCTGAGCATAAAAACTCAGGCCAGTAAATAAAGCTATTGCTAAAATTGAATGTTTAAATATTGTTTTCATGATTTTTAATTTTTATTGTTTGTTAATTTGGTTTTTATTTAAATACTGTTGTAAATTCAATTGTTATATCGTCTCCTGTGGTAATGGTACCGAATAGGGCCTTGGGTGGGTCTATGTTAAAATCGGTCATTTTAATTTTTTTATCTCCCGAAATTTTAATTTTTGACCCCACTAAATTCATCTCAAAATCGAGCGAAATGCTTTTTTTGGTGCCTACTATGGTAAGGTTTCCCATTGTTTTTACTGAAAAAGCTCCATTTCCTTTCGCAACAACGTCCTTTACTTCGGTAAGTTGAAACGAAATGTTTTTATGGTCATCAGTTTTTAATGCTTTATAAGTGTTTTTGTCCATTGAGGATTTTCCACTTTTCAAGCTCTCTGCAACTATAGATACTGAAAGGCTCTCAATTTTTCCTGCCTCAATATCTGAAAAGTTAATTTTACCACTTTGCTGTTCTGCTGTAACATGCCAATCGTGCAAACTTGAAGTACCCAAAACCTTTAGAGAGGACTCTGGGTTGTTCAATTTAAACTCCTGTGCTTGGGTTAAATTGACCGAAATTGCCAAAAAAGCAAGTATGGTTAAAATTGGTTCGTTTATTTTTCTAATAATGCTCATTTCAAATTCATTTATTAATTATAATGCAAAGTTCGACACCAAACGTAATAAAGAATATGATTTTTGTCATAGATTAAACAATGTTTCAAAAAAGCAACAAGATATAAGAAAATATTTACGTTTTTGGAACTAAAATAGTATTCATTATTTGGCGTTTTGATTGTAAAGTGACTACTTTTATGCAGAATGGGTCTAAATTTATAATGACCCTTGAATATAAAAATATGAAAAATTATTTACTAAGTTTATTGCTGCTGCTAGTAATTAACTCCATTACAGCACAAGAAAAGGTTAAAGGCAATAGAAATGTTACCAAGCAAATAACTGACATAAATGCATTTCACACCATTGCTTTGGATGAAGATTTTGACATTGAAATTATTTTTAACAATAATCCTACTGTTGAAATTGAAACCGATGAAAACCTACATGAGTTTATTAAATTTCAAGTTATTGATAGCGTGCTTACCTTTAACAATAAAGCAAAGATAACTTCAAAAAAAGCATTGAACATTAAGGTCGGTTATAACAATGCATTAAAATCAATTAAAACTACTGATGAAGCTGAAATTCTGGCATTGGCAACCATGGATTTACCTAGCTTGAAGGTGAATGCAAAAGGTTCTTCAAAAATAGGCCTTACGGTTCAAACTCCTAATTTTGACTTTGAAGCGGACGATAAATCCAAGGTTAAACTAAACGTAACAAGTGAAAACTGCTCTATTCATATGAGCGGAAATAGTAAGCTTGAAGCCTTGATAAACACACCAAACTTTATGGCTACGCTGTATCAACGCGGAAATGCCATAATAGAAGGCTCTTGCGACTTAGCCAAAATAGATTTGGATAACAGTTCACTGTTTAACGGTAAGAACTTCACCATAAATTCTTGTGATGTTACCTGCAATATTGGTAGTGATGCCTACCTTGAAGTGATGGAAAATATAACCATTGAGGCTTCGGGAAACAGCAGTATTTATCTGTACGAAAACCCGAAAATCTTGATTAACAAAATGACGGACACGTCAAAACTTCAGAAAAAAGTAAAATAAGTTTTTCGAAAATTAAAAATCACATTTCCCATAATTCCTGAACACGATATAAACCATCTGTAGATTGCAAAAGTTTATTTTTAAGAACTGGGCTAAAATCTGGATTATCGTTCAAAAATTCTTTGAGCACTTGATTTGCCTCTCCGGAAGTGTAATAACCAATGGTAACATCTAGCCAACCTTTCGGAAAAAAGATGTCGCCCGTTAGTTGTATTTCCTCAACCAAATCCAGATAAAACCTTAAATGTTTTTTAGCTGAATCTTGTCGCAACGGATGATTAATATTACTTAAGGCCGATAAAACCCAAGATTCCTTTTCCCTATTTTCTGGTTTTGAAAGTGATTTCACAAAATCATCGCGTACCAATTCATCGTTTGACAGTGTAGGAAGCAAAAATTCAAAACGTTTTTTTCTGTCAGCGTTTGTAATATCTTCCTTGGCCTTATTTAAAATTTCGTCAGCTTTCTCATGTTTATAAATAGCCAAAGTACCTGCCAAACCTGTATAATCGTTTTCATTTAGTTTTAGACTATCTATGGTTGTGGTTTTATTCCATATATCATATAAAAAATCCTTTCCTGTTTCAGAATAGGCTATACTTTGATATAAATAGAACACTGTTTTCTTAATGCTCGGGCTCAGGTTTTCAGATAAACGTTCCTTTAAAATGACCTCCAAAGATTGTTGCATTTCATCACGCTGTTCATTTGACAAATATTTCCAAAAAGTGCTTCCTATTCTACCTGATATCAGATTAACAATTAGGTCCTCATCTTCAACTTTAAATCCATTAATAAATTCATTGAGTGCTACCATTGGAGAGATAGTTCCGTTCAGCATATTTTCGTATAAATTAATGTATGCGTAACCACGGGCTAGATCATCTTTAATGTTAGAAATACTTAAATTGGAAAGATCAACAGGAAAGACGCCATAACCTAAACCATCATAATTATAGACGATGGCTAAAGGTTTGGCCATGCCAACAAATTTGTTTAAAATTGTTTTTTTATCTTTTATTTCAACGGAAACTGTGTGCACGGAATCTGGATAAACAAACCCTAAACTGAACGCCTGTGCCCATAGTTTATCAATCCCATCTTCCGCTTTTTGATAGATTTCAAAATTTTCGATTTTACCGTTCTTGTAACTAATACTATCCGAAATTATCGGTCGCCCTGGTTGGTTTACCCAAACCTCACTCCATTGTTTTAAGTCAATGGGCGTTTCATTGTTTAATAAGTCCATCAAATCATTCCAATCGGCATTATCGTTAGCATAAGTTTTAATGTAATTGCGCATGCCTTTTTTGAATGAACCATTACCCATAATAGCTTCAAGTTGACGCATCATAATTGGTGCCTTATGATAGATAATGTTGCCATAAAGTGTACCCGCATTTTTTAAATTATCCAGTTTTTGACGAATTGGTGTTGCTCCCCGAGTTCGGTCTTCACTGTAAGCACTTGGGTAATGGGACGTTAAAAAACGTAAATCGTGATTTATTTCTGGGAAAGAACCATTTACTATTTTATCGGCCATAAAGTTGGCAAACACTTCTTTTAGCCAAACATCATCAAACCATTTCATGGTCACCAAATCTCCAAACCACATATGCGAAGTTTCGTGGGCAATCAATTTTGCCCTATTCAAAAGACTTTCTTGTGTGGCACTTTCATCTAAAAAAAGTGAAGATTCTCGGTATTGAATTGCTCCCACATGCTCCATTCCCCCGTATTGAAACCCCGGAATTGAGGCGAAATCCATCTTTTGGAACGGAAAATTATATCGGGTATAATCTTCTAAAAAATCGACCGACTCTTGATGCAGCTTAAAAATTTCATCAATGCTTGCATCAATTTTAGCTTGGTCATTTTCCCTATATAATAAATTCATTTCCATGCTATCAGGCTTCTTGGCTACTTCTTGAAATTCACCCGCCACAAATGAAAATAGGTAGGTACTCATCTTGTCTGAAACGCCATAAATATACTTTGTAAAATCAGCCTGCTCTTCCTTTTGGGCTAAAGGTGCGCCGCTTAAAACCTTCCAAGATTTTGGTACCGTAATATCCAACACATACTTAGCCTTAATATCGGGCTGGTCAAAACATGGAAACAGTGTACTCGCCCTATCGGGAACCAACAAAGTATACAAATAATCTTCGTTTCTATTAAGCGATTTTTCCCCGGCATCAAATAAAACGGAAACTGTATTCTCTCCTTCTTTCAAATACTTTTTATCAATAATTAAATGCTCCTTTTGATGGTTTATTGGAATGCTATCGTCATTAGCCTGTACATGTTTTATATGCGATTTGTCCTCGTTAAAGTCTAAGATTAAATGATTCTTATTATTGGATAAATTCACATTCAACTCAAGTTTTGAAGCAATGGATTCTTCTTTTTTTAAGGGAATGTGGAATGATAAATTATAAATAACATCAGAAACTTGCTTTTTTCTAAAGGTTGCCAATTCTGCCGAAACGCCTTCAACTAATAACGCCTCATTTTCAGGTTGCGTATTACATGAAAACAGTATACTAAAGATGAAAACAAAAAACAGGTTCTTCATGCCTATCATAAAATAACTATTTAAGAATTGCCGGAATTGAACCAACTTTGGGTAATTTCAGATTCAATAGATTTGTTACTGTTGTGCACAAACTCATTCTTGGCCGAATTATAAGTATAATCGTTTTCCCATTCTTTGAAGTTTTCAGCTACTTGATTAATGGCATCGCAAATAAATCGTACTTCGCTATTGGTCATTGTGGGGTGAATGGACATGCGTATCCAACCCGGACGCTCAATGAGGCAACCTTCCAATATTTTTTTCTCTATGGATTTTGAGGTTATTTGATCCACATTCAACAAATAATGCCCATATGTACCCGCACAGGAACAACCACCTCTGGTCTGTATACCAAACCTGTCGTTAAGTAACTTCACCACCAAGTTATAATGTGCTTCTTCAATATAAAAAGAAATGACCCCCAGCCTATCTTTGTGGTCTGGGGCTAGAATCTTCAAGTTATTTATTTTCGATAATCTATCAAAAATAATGGAAACCAATTCATGTTCCCTATCCAAAATATTCTGCACGCCCATTTCTTCTTTCAATTTAATGGAAAGTGCTATTCTAATAGCTTGTAAAAAACCTGGTGTTCCTCCGTCTTCACGAGTTTCAATATCGTCAATATAATCATGGTCACCCCAAGGATTGGTATAATTTACCGTGCCACCTCCTGGATTGTCCGGCACTAAGTTTTTATATAATTTTTTATTAAAAATCAATACGCCAGATGTACCCGGACCACCTAAAAATTTATGGGGCGAAAAGGTAATGGCATCCAAATATTCTTCTTCGTTTTCTGGATGCATATTTATTTCCACATAAGGAGCCGAACATGCAAAATCAACAAAACACAAACCGTTATTTTGATGCATGATTTTTGCAACCTCATGATAATTTGTTCTAATTCCGGTAACATTGGAACAACCGGTTATCGCAGCAATTTTTATAGGTATTTGACTGTGTTCCTCAAGCAAATTCTTTAAACTATCCAAGCAGGGCAAACCTTCACTATTCGACGGAATGACCACAACTTTAGCGATAGTTTCAATCCATGACGTTTGGTTTGAATGGTGCTCCATGTGAGACACAAAAATCACCGGTCTCTTTTCTTCGGGAACTTCGGTATGGTCTTTTAGGTTTTCATTAAGCTTAATGCCCAAAATGCGCTGAAACTTATTTATAGCTCCCGTCATACCAGTACCAACGGTAATTAAAACATCATCCTTTGATGCATTAACATGCTTTTTGATGATGTTTCTGGCATCATGGTAGGCATGTGTCATAACGCTGCCTGTAATAGACGTTTCAGTATGGGTGTTCGCAACAAAGGGACCTATTTCATTTAAGAGCTTTTCTTCTATGGGACGATATAAGCGGCCACTTGCTGTCCAATCAGCATATATGATTTTCTGTTTTCCGTAAGGCGATTCGAAGCTCAAATCCAATCCAACAACATTTTTTCGAAAAGGTTCAAAATAGGCTTCCAAATCATGTTTGGAAGTTTTTGTTTCCCAAGGATTCGACTTTTTCAAAGAATTTTCAGTAACGCTCATCGTTCCTTGTTTTACTTAAATTTTGAAATACCTTCCGTCAGCCAATCATAATATTCATCAACATCAGGCGTGTAGGCTGCCGGATCTATCAAGTTTTCCTCATTATGGTCCATTAAAACGTAAAAAGGCTGGGAATTGGCATTATATCGAGATGCTTGCAAATCCCCCCATTTATCTCCATAGTCCTTCCAATACTTTCCAGGTTTTAGAGTATATTCCCTTATTTCGTCTTCTGGTAAAGCTTTAGGGTCATCAACATAAAGAGATATCAATACGACATCGTTCTTTAGAACGTCCAATATTTTTGGCTTCACCCAAACATTTTGTTCCATTTTTCTACAATTTACACACGTGTACCCTGTAAAATCTATCATTACGGGTTTACCCACTTTTTTAGCATAGGCCAAACCTGTTTCATAATCTCTGAAAGCCATTATGTTATGTGGCGCCATCAAATGTGCTCCTTCTGGCAAACCTTCGTGGGCATTGGAAATTGATGCTCCTGCAGCCTTTGTTGAGCCAACCCCGTATGGAGACTCACTATAATCATGTGGAGGAGGAAAAGCACTAATCAGGTTGAGTGGTGCACCCCAAAGTCCTGGAATCATATAAATGGTAAAGGCTAATGTAAGCAACCCTAAACTCAACCTTCCTACCGAAATATGGCTCAATGGTGAATCATGTGGCAATTGAATTTTACCAAAAAGGTAAAACGCCAACACTCCAAAAATGGCAATCCAAATAGCAATAAAAACCTCTCTTTCAAGCAAATGTAATTGCAATACATAATCGGCATTTGATAAAAATTTAAATGCCAGTGCCAGTTCCAAAAATCCGAGCACAACTTTAACCGTGTTTAACCAACCACCTGATTTAGGAAGTGAATTTAACCATCCAGGGAATGCCGCAAATAAAGCAAATGGCAACGCAATGGCTAAAGAAAAGCCAAACATACCGATAATTGGTGCCAGCCCTCCTTTTGAAGCAGCTTCCACCAATAAAGTTCCAACAATAGGCCCTGTACACGAGAAAGATACAATGGCCAGCGCCAATGCCATGAAGAAAATACCTATCAACCCACCTCTATCTGCTTGGCGGTCTACTTTATTCGCCCAAGAATTTGGCAACATAATTTCAAAAGCTCCTAAAAATGACACTGCAAAAATCACCAACAACAAGAAGAACACCAGATTAAACCAAGGGTTTGACGCCATAGCATTCAGGGCATCTGCTCCAAAAATTGCTGTTACTGCCGTTCCCAGAAGCACATAAATAACTATGATGCAAACTCCATAAATAATGGCATTTTTTATACCAATAGCCTTATTTTTACTTTGCTTGGTAAAAAAGCTAACTGTCATCGGTATCATTGGGAAAACACAAGGTGTTAACAGTGCTGCAAATCCTGATAAAAAAGCTACAATAAAAATAGACCACAAACCTCTTTTTGATTGTGGTTCGTTGGAATTCCCAGAATCCTCTGTCGCACTTACTGTTTCAGTCACATTCGCTCCTGAATTATTTGAAACTTTAAAAACCAAATCAACATCCGTTGGGGGCAAGCATCTTGTATCATCACAAACCATAAACTCTACAAATCCGTTAATAATTTCAATGGTTTCCTTAACTTTAATTTTTTGTTTGAAAACAGCAGTTCCTTCAAAGAATTTAATCTCCATTTCAAACACGGGGTCGTTGACGGTGTGCCCCTCATCTTCCGTTGTATTGCCAACGATTTTGAATGTGCCTTCACTGTCATCATAAATAAAAGATGTTGCAATTGGCCCACCTTCTGGTACATCTTGTGAATATAAATGCCACCCTTTATCAATTGTGGCTTTAGAAATTAAGTTGTATTCTGTATCTGAGATTTTTTCAACATCGGTTGACCACTTTACGGGCTCAAATACTTGCGCAATGGCGTTAACCGAAAATATAAATGCTGCGAGTACAAAAAGAAACTTCTTCATTACGTGCTGTTCTAATTTATTCTACGTTGAACTTCAAATCGACTTCCGTAGGCGGTAAGCATCTGCTGTTATCACACACCATAAATTCCACTGAACCATTAATTATAAATGGCAACTTTGATTTAAGTTTTATACGTTGTTTGAAATCGGCTTTAGTTTCAAAATACTTGATTTTCATTTCAAAAATGGGGTCATCAATCGTATGTCCTTCTTCTTCAGAGGTATTTCCCTTTTTTAAATAATCGGTGCTTCCTTGGTAGCTAAAACTTGTTGGAATAGGTCCATCTTCGGGTACATCTTGTGAATACAAGTGCCAACCCGAATCAATTGTAGCTGTTGCAACAAGTTCGTACTCTGAATCTGAAATTTTATTTACAGAGGTAGTCCACTTTACGGGTTCCAATATTTGTGCCTGACCAACAAAAGTTGTGATTAAGGCTATAACTAAAATTAATTTTTTCATTTTTTGAAGTTAATTATTTTTAAACTTTTTGTTTTGGTTTAAAGATTATTTCATACGATTTTCCGCCTTCAAGCACCTGCTTCGCAATATTCTGAACATCTTTTTTTGTCATTTTGCTTACAATGTTCTCAAAGTTTTTGGGGTCATTCAAGTTCTCACCAAATCTGAAATACCTTGTAAGCAACTGCATATCAAACCCATTTTTATCTTCAGCTTGTTCACGTTCCTTTAAAAAGTTTGTTCGTGTTTTATTTAAATCGTCATCATTGATTATGCCATCAGCTATTTTTTTCAATTCACCGTTCACAATATCTGCCAATTTATCGGCCATATCCGGATTACAATCAAACCTAAAAGACACATAAGCCATCGATTTTGGCTCCCTACTAAAACTTGCCCCTGCGTATGGACTATACGCACCACCTTCAGATTCCCTCACAGTTTCATTAATGCGTAACTGCAAAATATCTCCCAAAACTCCTGTGTAAATTACATTTTTTCTAGAGAATGGCATCTCTTTTTTATAGGCAATATCAACTCGAGCTTTCGGGTCTTCCATCGTTAGATAAATATCTTTATCCATATTGTTTGCAATCCATTCGGCACCATTGTCTTTATAATTCTCTTTTTTGGCTTTTGTTGGTATGCTTGCTATATATTGCTCTAACAATGGCTTTAATTGCTCTTCTGATACATCACCAACAATGAAAAATTCAAAATCGGAAACATCGGCGAATCTATCTTGATATATGGCTTTTATTTTTTCAAATGAAATTTCTTCGGCATAATCTTGATTGAAAATACGTTCCTTTGGATTGTTTTTACCATACAATGCAACAACCAAACTATCGCGCATTTGCTCATTGATGTTTTTACTTCTTCTGATTAAATAACTATCTATATTACTTTCCAAAACCTTGAAAGCATCAGTATCAAAGCGTGGTTTTACAAAATACACATGTGCCATTTGCAACATGGTTTCAACATCTTTGGTGTTTGAACCACCAGAAAGTGATTCTCCTATCTCATCCAAACCTATTCTAACGCTTGCAGTTTTTCCTGCTAAAACCTTTTTTAAATCCGTTGCACTAAAATCGCCTAAACCGGACATTTGCACCAAACTTCCAACCAAATTAGCTGATGGTAAATCATCATCACTTAAAAGTGATATACCTCCGTAACTCATGGCCTGCATGGCCACTTTATCCTTTTCTTTGTCCACAAATTTATAATGCACTTTCACACCATTGCTCAGTGTAAATGTGGTTGAACCAACCACCTTGTCGTGCACTGATTTTACGATTGAACCTGGTACAATGTTTAAATCTGACACTAAAGTTTTACCTGCCAAAGATTCTGTATAAGGTTGCAAGGCCTCATCGTTCTCTATAGCTTGAATGATTTCCTTTGCTTGTTCCTCGGTTAAGTTATCTTGCCCTTCAACCCCTGTAACATTTAAAAATCTGTTGTTTTCTGTGTAAAGCTTCAATAAAGTGCTGTGCAATTCCTCGAGGGTGATATTGGCGAAAATTTCTTTCGCAATCTCATATTCTTTTTCAATATCTGTTATGGTACGATTTTCCAAGAAATTGTTTTGAATCGCTCGTTCTATTTGCCCGTGATTTTTATCATCATTTTTGGCAATTTCGTTTTCATAAGACGTCTTTAAATTGGCAATGGCCCTATCGAGTTCAGCCTGAATAAAACCAAACTTAACGGCTCGTTGCACTTCGGTCATCACCTCTTTAAAGGCCTCCTTTTGCTGATTTGGTTTAGGATAAACTGAAACATACAAATAGTTTGATGTTCTTGATAAACCTGTGAAACCAATTCTACCAGCCAAAAACGTGGCTTCTGGCTTTAGGGCAATCTCCGAAACCCTAGATGATAACATGCTGGTTGCCATAGACTGTAATAAACTACGTTTTAAATCCGCTATAGTTTCATTTTCCAAAGATTTTTTGTGGCGAATGCCAAAATTTATGGATGCTGAGGACACTTCGGGGTCTGTACCCAAACTGAAACCCATTTTGGTGTTTTCGGGTATGTCAACAATGTAACGTTCCTTAGGATTTTCAACGGCTGGAATATTTGAGAATTTATCCTTTATTTTTTGTTCTACTTCTTCCTCATCTATATCACCAATTACAGCAATAGCCTGCAAATCGGTTCGATACCAATCGTGATAAAAATCACGGAGCGCCTTATATTCAAAGCCTTCAACAACAGACATTAACCCAATGGGCATTCTGTTGGCATATTTGGAGTGATTATACGAAATGGGCATTGAAATTTTCCATAATCGTCTTTGCCCACTTTGACCCGAACGCCATTCTTCCTTTATTACACCTCGTTCTGCGTCAATTTCTTCATCGGTTAACAATAAATAATTGGACCAATCACGCAAAACTGTTAAACAGGTATCAATCAAATTATCTTTAGTTGGAATATTGTTTAGGTTGTAAACCGTTTCATCAAAACTGGTATATGCATTAATATCCTTTCCAAATACAGCCCCGTGCTTTTGAAGTGTGTTTAAAATACCTTTTCCAGGGAAACTTTCAGTACCATTAAAAGCCATATGCTCCAAAAAATGAGCTAAACCCTGCTGGTCTTCGTTCTCTAAAATAGAGCCCACATTTTGAATGATATAATAACTTGCTGCCCCTTTAACCACATCGGTACTTTTAATATAATAGGTCATTCCGTTGGGCAATACACCCTTTTTTATGGTTGTGTCTGTGGGCAATAAATCTTCATAATTAAGCTTTTGCGCCTGACCATTTAAGGCTATTGCGACAAAAAAAGAACATGTAAAAACAAGAATACGTTTCATTGAATTAATTGTTTAATGGGTAAAAATAAATTTTTAACTGTCGGTATCATTTTATTTAAGATACTTTTAATAAAAGAGGACCGCTTTGTCCAGCCCTCCTCTTGATTTCTCTTCATATATAGAGTGACTAATTCAAATATGAATAAAACTAAAAGCATAGTCTTTACATATCTAGATGTTCTATTTAAACTTTACCCCTATTAATAAAATGTTAAAATTCAATTTTAAAATATATCACTAATGGAAAAGACAATCATTGTCATACATATATAAGACGCCTTAACACAAGAGAAGAGGGACAAAATGCTAAATATGGCAAATAATTTGGCAATATATTCTTTTTGCTAAGCCGTTTACTTTTATTTTCTACAAATAATTTCAACTTTTTAATTGCCTTCCTTAATTAATTTTAAAAGACTGGAAGCAGGAATTGTAGCCTTCAATACCATTTGAGTTTTATCAGCATCATCTGAGTGTTGCAAGGTTTTAGTATAAGTAACTGTTCCCATTACATTACCAAACTGATCAATAATAGCTGCACCACTTGATCCAGCAGCGAAATCGGCTGATATCGCCATAATATTTCTATATCCCCCAATTTTAAGTTCACAAAATTTATCGGTAACCATACCTGAAGAAAAAGCATAAAAATATCCTTTTGGATGGCTTACTATATATGCTAGATCCCCAATTTCGGCATCTTTTGTTGCCACACTTAATGCTGGAAGCTCAACTCCTTTAGGGTCAATTTTTAAAATCGCTAAATCGTTATTTTTATCTGCCGATAACACTTTTTTCACCGGAAAAATAGTGCCATCTTTCATCATAACTACCAAAACATCTCGGGCCTTGGTATTCTTACGGTATACAAAACCACTTACCACATGATAGTTAGTTACAACAATACCTTCTGAATCTATTATATACCCCGATGCTGGATAAGTATTAACTTTCTTAGATTTTTCTCCTTCCTCATTTACCTCATCAGATCGTCCGGCAGGAGAAACAATTACCGCTGCTTCTGAGACTAAATCATATATCTTTCCTGGGCTTAGTTTTTTCTTTTTCATGGATTTAAGGTTAACATCGATTGAGTTATAACCTTTTTCTTTAAACATTGTATTTAGCGAATCTCCCGACACAACATTACCTTTATCGATCAACTTCCCAGCCTCAACCTTTAATGCTACTTTGTATTTATGGATATTATTTTTGTATAATTCCTGACCATGTACAGTAGTTGCTATAAGTATTAATACTATAAAAAATGGTTTTAAAAAATGCCTCATAATAATTAAGTTAATGGTTTACCTGATTTATTCAGATTATAATATGAATTCGTTTAAACTTTTTTAAATTAAACACTAGGGTAATTGTTTTAAATTTTACGCATCTAAAACCTATACATGAAAATCAAGTAAAATTTAGAATGTTAAAACAAAATATCGTCACCAGCTTTCATTAAGTCTAAATCTCTTTTGATGGTTGAAAGCCTTTTTAAACCTTCCTTTTGGCCCAGACCATAGGCTTCTTCCTTAAGCTCAATAGCCTGGTTTTTGTCACCAATCAAATAAAGAATGTTCGCATAATTGCTTGTGTTTTCAGCTGAATTGGGACGAATGTAATAGGCCACTTCCATCCAAGACAACACTTCCTTTTTCTCCGCTTCAGTATTTGCGAAAGTCACATAATCTTTAACCATACCGTAAATTTCTGCACTCTTGCGAAGAGAAAAAGGTCTTTCTCTTTGGGCTTTTGAATCTCCCTCAGCTTTTCTAACCAACCATTCCTGATAGTAGATTCTCAAACTTTCTTGATCAATTTCAGCCACATAATTAACAATGTCATCATGCATTAAGGCTTTATATTTTTCTCCCTGTTTAGTATTCAAATAGTAGTAAGCATAAATTCGCTTTTTTTGCGCATTATCCACTGTAATCCCAGTTTCCGGTGCTCTTTTCAAAGTTAACTCTATTAATGTTGTATCACGTTTAATAATGGCATATTCGGTAGATGTTTTCACCATACTTTTGGGAATGGATTGATAGATTTCTCTAATATCTTTTCTAACATACTTTTTCCAAGATTTGGTTTTTAAATTTTCGTTAATAATACGATCTGCCTCACCTCCATAAACAATTTGCTTATGATGATTTGCTAATAAGTTCACCATAGCCTGACTTGAATCGGCAATATTATTTTGAACTTTTAAATACTGTTCCAGAATATCTGTGTAGTTTTTATCCGTTTTTATTTCTAATAACTTATCTAAGTACTTTGCCAATAAAGTTTCGTCTTCTTTATTTTTATTATAAAGTTCAGATAAACGTGCTACACTATTAGGGTTATTAGCTGAAGCCATAGCCGCCTTTGCTTCATTCAGAAACTCATCAGCAGGCATAGCACTTGACGATCTATAAACCACCTCATCATTCGTATCTATAAAAACATAGCTCGGTAGCCCCTGAATACCATATTTTTCCTTTAGTTTTGGTCCGTTACCTTTTTCAATATTCAATTTGTAAGACACAAAATGCTCATTGAAATAAGCGCCCACTTCGTCTTCCATGAAAACAGTTTTTGCCATTTTTTTACATGGTGCACACCAATCGGCGTACCCATCTACAAACAACACCTTATTTTCTTTTTTTGCTTTATTGAAGGCCTGCTGAAAACTTCCGTTTTCAAAATTGATGCCTTGCGATGCTCCAAAAAAAGGCAATATAGTTAAGCAAAACCCGATTATTATTTTATGTAACATGAACCTACTTTTAACTTTTAATACTTTAAATTTCCTCACCTTTCTGCATTTGCTCTAACTCGTAAACCCTACTCACCCTTTTTTTGTCATACTCAGGCCAATTATCCACAGCTTGTTGCTTTAAGGCAATTGCCTTTTTAGTTTTTCCCTTTTGATAATACATATCGGCCATGAGGTTATCCATATAATAGGCGCTTGAACCGAATTGATAACCGTAATCTATCCAGTTTTCAAGGGTTTTGTAATCGTTTTTGCTGTTAATTCGATGAAGGTAAGCACTGCCTTTTTCATGTAGGTCTTTTACAATTCTACCACCTGTTATTCCATTTTTATAGGCTTCCCTTAAGCGCTCGGCATCTGGAGAGTTATTACCGTCAAGAGCTTTAATACGCTGTTGGTAAGACTTCTCGTCATCTGTTTTAATTTCACTTACAACGTTGGCCTTCATTAAACTGTCAACATATTGTTCTACAACATTTTTATAGGCTATATCGTCTTTTATCATGGAATAATAAATCATTTTATACTCTAGAAGGTTGCCCTTTTTCTGAACGTGCTCCGGCAAGGTTTGAAAACGCTCCATAAAAGCGAGCCATAACTCCGCATTTTTGGTATCGTAGGCTAAATTTTTAGTGTTTTGAACGGTTAATATTTTAAACCGCTCTAAATCCTTTTCTTCCTTTTGGGTGGCAATATCCATATACTCATCAAAATTGGCCAGAAGAATTTCTTCACCTTTGGAGTCCATTAAAATATAATTTTGATATTTCAACAAAAACTCCATCATATCTACATCGGCCTCCTCAATTTCGGTTTGTACTTTTAACCAAGCATCAATACCATAGGCAGGGTTTTGGCCGTATTCCAACATTTTATTGAAATAGATTTTAAGGAAATCGGCATCGTTTTGTTTGTTGGGAAAATCGGCTTGCAAACGCTCTAAACTATATTCGCTGTCAACAGATTTTAAGGCATCTTTCCCCAATTGAATAAAATCTTCTGCCGGTTTCATACCCGTTTCTTTATAGACCACATTTCCATCAGCATTTAAATACAAATATGTGGGGTAGCTTGTTACTTGATATTTTTTTGCGTCGGCCAGCCCTTCTTTTTCTGCATCCAATTTGATGTTTATATAACCTTGATTGTAAACCTCACCAACCTCGGGCAACGGAAATATTTTCTTTGCCATGGCTTTGCAGGGGCCACACCAAACGGTATAGAAATCAATAAAAACCAATTTGTTCTCGGCTTTGGCTTTAGCAAGGGCTTCTTCAAGTGAAATGTGTTGAAACTCGATGCCTTGTGCACTTGAACTAATAATGTTTGCAAACATCAGTACCAATAGCACAAGTAGATTTTTTTTCATGAAATGATTGTCTAAGTTTAAATGGAGGAATCTCATTTTTTATAGGCTTCAAAAAAGGTTTATATTAATAAGACGTAATTTTTTAAGTTTGGGGTGACATTATAAAACAAAAAAGCTATTATGATGAATAACAGCTTTTTTGAACAGTTTAATCTATTGTTGCTAATTATAGAAGAAAGCATACGTTTCGGTTTCACCTTTATAGCCAAAAGCCCCATCTGTAAGCAGTTTTGTAATAAGTGATATATTTCCGTCTTCATCTGTTTCATAACTGAAACTAGGTTGATACAAATAAGAACCATCGTAGGTTGGGTCTGTCGGTACTGTTTTAGTCATCATGTACTTATTGTACAAAATATCTTGAAATACAGTAAACATAACGGAACTTACTGCATCATGAAATGGTGGTAAATTTTCTTGATATGTTGGAATGAGCACAGGATCATAATCCTCCCTGTGTTGTCTTCTAACTGTATTACTGCCCATATAACTGTTTGTCTGGAAATATTCCCCAAAAATATTCTCTCCCAGTCCAAAAGGATCGCTATAATAAATATTGCTACAGGTAGAGCTTCTTCTGAAAGAAAGTACTTTTGTAGTAGCACCCTCGTATACAAACTCACTGGCCTCCTTGGTTAGAGAACTTTCAGAAATGAGGTTTCCAGCTTCGTCGTACCCTAAATCCTGCCTTTCTATATCTATTAACTGTTTTGTGCCCTCAATGTAGTTAAAGAAGTGAATGGCATCGCGATCAAAAGCGCCGTCAGAAGCAATATTTCTATATATATATTTTGAAACCATATTAAGCTCATTATACTCAAACCTAGCAAGATAAATTACACCACTTGGAAAATTTATGCCAAACGATGTTATATTCTCGTCATCATTGTACTCAATTAAAATCTCTGTTTGAACATCTAAGCGGTTGGTATAGAGTATCCTGTTTGGTTTTTTAATTGAAGTACTTTTACGCACATTCACAATGGTGGTAGATTCCTGTCCCATATTATCAGTTACTATAATCTGGATTGGGTATACTTCTCCGGGTTCCAAATTTCCTAAGAACACCAAAGCTTCCAATGGCATTTCGTAGAGTTCATCATTAGGGCCAGCTTCAAAACTATATTGTACTTCGCCTTGAAAAATAACTTGAACCGTGTTTATGGTGTTTAACCCTGTAGAAATGGTTCCTTTTAACAAATATGCGGGAGCGGCTACAGCCACATTATTACCTCCTACCAACTTAACCTCTGGAAAAGAAAACCCTTTAACCGAAATTCTTATTCCTCGGTTAAAAGTTCTTAGGTCATTATCAGTAACCTTAATGATGTAATTAAGCACTGTGTCTTTTTCAAAAGGTGTTAAATCTACCGAGTATGTGAAATCAAATTTTGATTGGTTTGTATAACCATCAATAGTTTCCAATGTATTATAATCCAAAGCGTTCAATAGCAAAATTTCATTCACGCCATTGGGGACATCCATTTTCATATTGATGTCGTAATGGTCAGCCGTATCTCGTCTTACTTCTACACGCTGATCTTCAATCTCAAAACCAGGATCTGGGAATATGGGATCTTCTTGACAAGCTTGAAACATGAGCAACAAACTGAAGCCAATTATAATGCTATAGATAAAATCCTTTTTCATACATTTTTGATTTTAATTTAATACTTCCAAATCGGGATTGAGTGATAAAATATCAATGCCCCAATCTGTAAGCACATCCAATAAAATTTTCATATTGTCTCTTACCACTTGAGGATAAGCCAGAATTTCATCAGCATCCCTATGTATCATCTCAGTTAAGTAAGCTCGCACGTCTTTTTCTTTACTATTAACAAATTCATCATCTGGTGCAATAGCCTTTAAGTGTGTAATGCGCCCAATAACCCCAAGATAATTCCCATCTTCATCATAATATTGGTAAATGGTTCCTATTTCAGAATCGAAAAAATATTTTGAATCAATAAATCCTTTTTCATAAAACCAATCTTTGTCGATGACAAAAACCAATTTTTCTTCGTCAATACCTTCTTCGTCCCTGTAAACTGGTTCTATTTCTAGACCATAGTAATTACTTTTAACACCATAAAATTCATTAGGAATTTGGTCGTAAAGGTTGTGCATCCCGATGATTCTGCATAAAAGTATGTAGAAGTTGTCCTTAGCAAACTTTTCCACATCACTTATGTCATCTAAATTGACTGAAAAAACAATTGAATGGTCATTATATACGGTACGAAGTTCGTTTGTTGCTTCACTGCTGAAACGCGATTCTGTCTCGATGATGACATTTGACGCTTCTCCTGGTACATTTCTCGATGTGAAAATTGAGTGGCTTACCAATACCTTGTAGGGCATTAATTGTGCTATGGCAGTATTGGGCTTAAAGTATTTAAATAGATTATCATCCAATAAATCAACCACGGCATTTTTATATGTTTGATAATCATCTTGATTTTCAGATGGAACAATACCAGTTTCATCATTATCAAACAGTGTACTTACTTGGGGAATTTCAACACTTCCCCATTGGGCGGCCTCAGAATCCGACGAAGCTGCATAAGCAAAATCCAGAATCTGATTGTATTCAAACAAAATCCCCATATTAAAATCGGTGTACAACCTTTTAACATCGGAATTGGAAAAATCTATCTGTGAAGCAACCCTATCCTCATCCAAATTTGTGGGGTACAACTCTGCCTCCGTTTCACATGATGAAAACCCTAGAGTTAAAAAAACCAGATATACAAATACGTTCCTGTTCATAATTAGCCTATTATTCAATTATTGGTATCTTTTCATAACGTTCATTATTTCTAATGACCGGATTGTTCTCTCTTTCCTTAAGCGGAAGTGGCAAAGTATAATTTATGTCGTTGGACAACAGGGTAAAAATTTCCTTACCTAATTTTGCTCCATTGTCTTCAATTAATGTAAACTCGTGTTTTATTTCTGGACGGTTTTCCATTCTACGCAGGTCGAACCATCTGTGGTGGTCTTCAAAGCACAGTTCTTTTCTCCGTTCCTCCAAAACAAAATTTAGCACCTCAGCATCAGTTGATGGATATGCCACTTGGGAAGCATCAGAATAACGCTTGCCGTGTAATGCTTTAATATCATTGATGGCATTTGCAACCTCTCCCTTTTTAGCATAAGCCTCTGCCCTGTTAAGGTAGGCCTCCGCTACCCTAAAATTGGCAAATCCTAAATTGGTATATAAACCTGTTTGATATTTTTTTGTCCGGTAATAAAAGTTTCCTGTACCGTCTGAAACACGCAAAAAGAAGGCTTCTTTTCTAATATCTTCATCATCATACAGGCCAACCAATTCTTGATTTGCCCTGTAAAACACCTCTCTTAATGATGTACCGATAGAATACAGACCAAACACTGGGTTTGTTGTGTAGTATGAATATAAAACCTCGGAATTGTTTTCGGTAATAAATGGAAAGTCTGCAGAAATTTTTGATAATCCAGCTACTCCCATTACTTCATTGGCATATTGTATGGCTTCATCCCATTTTTTTTGGTACAATTTAACTCTGGACATTAATAAATTACACGTAGCCGTATTAGGATGCCAAATTGTTTTTTCAACACCGCTCTTGGCAATAAGGCTTGTTGCTGTTTCAATATCTTGCTCGATAAAAGCATAGCATTCTGCAACTGTATTTCTAGTGTAACTCAATTCCACCCCAATATTATCCCTAATGGGAACGCCTAAATCTTGATTGGCACTTGAGGCATCGTAAGGCGGACCGTATAAATTAAGCAGATTAAAGTAACTAAGGGCTCTGATAAAATATGCTTCTCCTTTTATATATTCTATTTCCTCTTCGTCACCTATGGCTCCGTCCACAAGTTCAATTACATAATTGGCAATGGCTACATCCTCATACATTTGTTCCCATGCATTATTGATGTTATTAACCCTATTGCCATCTTCATCAATCTCTATTTCGCGTTGCCAAGCATAAGTTGTTTTAACAGGAAATTTTACAGAAGTAAAGGCTTTGGGATCTTCGGTAACATTATCCGTCATATAATCAACCGTCCTAAAAATTGGGTACTGACCGTTAAACTCTTTAAGCAAAAGTGCTGAATAATGGTCCGTTTTTTCAGGAATCAATTTATCCTGATCAACCTCATCTAAAAAATCACTGCATCCAACAAATGGAACCAACAGCAGTATGTATATCAATTTTTTCATCTTCATCTTTTTTAGAAACTCATATTTACACTTAAACTATAGGTTGGGGAGGTTGGCAAGCCAATACCATTAACCTGTTCAGGATCTTGACCCCTTAAATTCCTGTCAAAGGCAAAGTAAGACAGGTTACTTCCTTGTAAGCCTATGTTCATATTGTTTATGCCAATGGTTTCAGCAAATTCTTTTGGCACATTATAGGATAGTGTTAACGATTGGAATCGGAAATGACTCGCACTTACAACCCTGGCATCACTGTTATCATACATCCACCAAGCGTTTCTACCTTGAGGCACTACATTTCTGAAATTCGTTACATAAACAGTATTAAGTCCGTCGGCAGTCGGGTTTGATGTAAATGTTTGATTGTAATTTGAAAGCGTTGGAATATCGGTAAGAGCCTCATCGCCAGATTGCCTCCATCGGTTATTAAACTCAGAGCTCATATTTTCATAGGGCAATGGTAAATTTTGGTTGCCGTTATACAAGCTCAGTAATCTAGTTTTATACCCTAATTTATAAGTAAAATTAGCTGATAATGTAAAATTTCCAGACCTTATTTGGGTTCCAAAACCACCATAATATAGCGGTACCCTACTGCCTTGATAAACCAATGCCGCTTGTAATTGCTCTTCAGCGGTCATGTTTTCTTCTACCAGATGCTCAAATGTCGGTAAGCCTTGTTCGTTTAGTCCGGCAAATTTATAAGAGAAAAAACCATTGGTTGGAAACCCTGCTCGGTAAATATTACCTTGTAGATAATTGCTAACCGTTAAGCCTGCTACAGCACCATCTTCAAAGCCTTTCAATACTCTATCCCTTGCATAAGAAAAATTAAAATGCGTGCTCCACGATACATTTTTGTTCTTAACATTTATGGTTCGTATAGAAAACTCATAGTTGCTTACGTCCTTACTACCCGAATTGAACATTTGCACCGCATTACCATTAACCAATGACACCGGTCTACCCTGCAATAAATCAGTACTTTTTGAATATGAAAAATCCAATGCGCCACTAATTCTTCCTTGAAGCAGACTGTAGTTTAGCCCTAAGTTGGTGGTTTCGGTTTTTTCCCAGCGTAAATTCGCATTAGGAAATTCACTTAAACTTGCCGTATTTTCAGGATAATAAACTACATCGTTTCTACCATAATTGGTAATAATCAAATAAGGACTGGCATTAGGCATGGTGCCTCTTACTCCAAAGGACGCCCTGAGAGCCAACTCATCAATAGCTTCTGAATTTACCATGAAATTTTCGTTGTGGATATTCCAACGCCCAGAAACGGACCACGTAGGTTTAAATTTATACCGCTCATATTGCCCAAAAGCATTGGAACCATCACTTCTCATGTTGAAATTAAGAACATATCGATTATCATACACATAATTGAAAATACCGAAATACGACATGAAATTTTGTACTCTATCGGTGATATTCGGATAAACATTATTGTTCCCCGATACAGTTAACCAGTTAATCATGGCATCATAATCGTACGAATCGAAATCCAAAATAGTTCCATTATCACTTGGTATGGGAGACACTCTAGGCAAAGCAACAAACCCTCTACCTTGATAATGGTTATAACCTGGAACTGTAAAACCAGTAGCCCCCCAATAATTGATGGAACGGGCTTCTTGACCTAGATTTAAGTTAAAGGAATGGTTATTAACCCTTAAGTTATAATTTAATTGATTGGTTATGGCATAAGTATCTTGGCTTACCATACCGCCAGAATATACGCCACCAAATGGAAGTGTGCTCCCTAAGTTCACTCGACTTTCAATTAAATCCTCGAAAGCATCGAAGGTACGAAGTTGTGCCGCATAAAAGGTGTCTTCCGTAATCCACTCTTCGGTTAAGTTTGTTGTATTTCTGTAACTGGCTTGTGTTGTAAATCTAAAATGGTCTAAGAAATCCCAACGTAAAGAACCCGTAATCGAAAAGTCTTTATTGGTAATATTACGCTCTGAATTGGCCATTTCGTTCAAAACATTATAACCGGCATAAGCTATACCATTGGCATCTGAAAGTATGCGCTGGCTTTGCTTAAAATAATTTCCATTTTGGTCATAAATAGGAATTGTTCTACTTGTGTAATAAGCTTGATTGAATAGGTTCACAGAAGTATGGTTATAGGCCCCTTTTTGAATAGATCCATTAATTCTGAAGGACACTAAAACATTATCTCGAACGTCTAAATCAAGATTTGAACGCGCTGTAATACGGTTTAAATCTACATTTTGCTCGGTTCCTTTTTGGTCGTCATACCCGAGTGAAAAATAATATTTAGCATTTTCACCACCACCAGATGCACTTAGTGAATGTCTTTGACTAAATGAATTGCGATATAAAGCCCCAAACCAATCACTATTTAAGGACTCCAAATAACTTACTTGATTTTGAAATTGCTGAAAATTGCATGTACCGTCCCATAAATTCAACAAGGCGCCTTCGTAACCCAATCTGTCAATATTATCGTAAGATTGGCTGTATCCTAAATTACGTTGGTACATTTCGCGCGAAACATCAATTCGCTCTTTTGAATTCATTAAGTTCATATCGGAATATGCAGGCGCCTGCACAAAGCTCAAACCGTTTGAGTAACTCATAACAGGTTTTCCCTCTTTACCTCTTTTTGTAGTGATTACAATAACCCCATTAGCAGCTCGTGTACCATAAATAGCCGTAGCCGATGCGTCTTTTAAGATATCTATTTTGGCAATATCTGAAGGGTTAATTCCAGTAAGCGCGTTACCAATTATATTTACATTGTCAAAGCTATTGATATCCTCTGCATTTAAAGGCACCGGGTCTTCATAAATAACACCGTCAACAACCCACAACGGACTTTGGTTTCCCGTAAAAGTACTTCCGTTACGAACACGTATTTTTGCGGCGGCACCAGGAGTTGAACTTAAATTTGTAATCATCAAACCTGTTGCTTTACCTTCAAGCATTTTATCAACACTTACCGCGCTAACAATATCTAAGTCCTCGGCACTTACTGAAGCAATGGAACTGGTTAGCTCGCGCTTATCTATAGTTTGATAACCTGTTATGACAATTTCATCCAAACCTAGGTTTTCAACTTCCATTTTAACATGAAGCTCCATGGTTTTATTAACCTTTATCTCCTGCGTTTTGTAACCTAAATAAGAAAATATTAAAATGGCTTCATTCCCAGGAAGTTTAATGGTAAAATTGCCATCAAAATCTGTGGTCGAGCCTAACCTACTTCCTTTCAACAATACGTTTACTCCAGGAATAGGTTCGTTTGTTGTTGCATCAACTACGCTTCCTGATATAATTAAGGTTTGGGTTTCAACAACCTTACCGTCTTCTACTATAACCACAACACCGTCAACTAATTTATAGGACAAATTGGTTCCGGCTAGAATCTCATCCAGCAAATCTTTTACGGTGACCCTTTCCTTGTTTACAGAGATTTTATCCAGTTCGGCTATTTTTTCATCATTGAAGAAAAAACTGTAATCTGTTTGTTGCCTGATAACTTCAAACAACTCCGAAAAGCTCACATTGGTTAAATTTATCTTTACAAATTTAGATTGAGAATACGCTTTTGCATTTAAACTCAGCATAGCGGTCATCATAAAAACAATTGACAATCTCATATTTATTTTATTCTTATGTGTCTTTTCAAATAACAGAAAAGAGGTTAGTAATTTTCTTTTGATATACAACTTAATCTGGCAGACGGCAAGATTATTTAAACACATGTATTTTCTTGTTATCCTCTACTTTTATGTTCACGGACATTTCTGCTTCAATAATTTTTAAAATACTGGTCATATCATTATATCTTGGAAGATCTCCAGAGAACTTAATGCTTTTTAAGCTTTCATCATTAAAAACAACTTCAACATTATACCATCTGGACATTTTAGACAGAAAATCTTCCAACGTTACGTTATTTAGTACGAAACGCCCATCTTTCCAAGCTATGTAAGGATAAACATCAACAGTACGCTTGTTCATATTCCCCGAAGTTTTATTGAAGATAGATTGTTGGTTTGGTGATAAGAATTCCAAATGCCCGGCTTGTGTACTACGAACTTGAACTTTTCCTTCCACCAAGGTAGACACCACATTGGCGTCACTTGGGTATGCCGATACATTAAATTCAGTACCCAACACTCGTATTTCTTGATTTTCTGAAGCCACAATAAAAGGCATATCTTTATTCGGAGCAACATCAAAATAAGCTTCACCCTTTAAGCTTACCCTTCTTTCTTTACCAACAAAAGGAACAGAATAGGTTAATTCGGTTTCAGAATTTAACCACACTTTTGTGCCGTCTGAAAGTACCAATTGATACTCGCCACCTCTAGGCACTTTTAGCGTATTTGTTTTGCTGACTATTTCCTTTTGTTCTTTTGAATTGGTATACTGAAGAACACCATCGTTATTTTCAGCAAGAACCTCACCTTCATTAATTTTGTTCTTTGAAGCTTGTTCTAAGTTCACAACTGCCCCATCAGACAATACCAATTCTGCATTTGAAGAACCAGGCGCAATGGTTGACGCCTCAACGGTTTGATAATTATTTTCTGGATTTGAATATTCATATAAAGAGAACACTGCAATACCCAATATGAATATTGCTGCTACTGACACCGCCCATTTTACTACTTTTAATCTTATAACTTTAGCGCGGTTATCAGTAGAGCCCTCCATATGCGCTAAAAAAGATTTCCATTCCTTTTCGGTGTCAACCTGCCTGAGTTTGTATTTCCAGGCCGTAAAAGCCTCTGGATTCAGAATATCTTCGGCGAGTTTCCTGTTACCAGGCATTTGCTCCCATTCATGTAACGTTTTTTGCTCGGCTTCGTTTAAAGAGCCCAACACTTTGCCTGCTAAAAGTTCTGAATTTTTTATTTGATTGTTTATTTCTTCCATTTTACCATTAAATTACAACAAACTAGAACGTTGTACATAATAAGGACGCAACTTTTACTACAAAGGGTGACAGGTTTGTTAAAAATCTCTAAAAAAATTGAATGAAATTTGTTAGCAATATGGTAACAAATTGGCTTCCAAGCGTTTTTCTAAGTTTTGAATAAGCCCGCTTCTTTACTGTTTTTACTGAATTGATAGTGATATCCAGTTCGTCTGCGATGTTCTGATTGGTATAGCCCTTTAGTGCTAAATTTACAACTTCTTCAGCTTGGGGTGAGAGTTCCTTTATAGCATCGTACAATAGCTTGTACGTTTCTTCTCTTAATATTTCGTTTAAAACGGACTGTTGGCTGACGGTAAGACCTTCGTCCAAAGTTGTGCTATTGTATTTTTTATCTTTTCGAAGCTGACTGATGCAGGCATTTTTCACTAAAACGTAAAGATAAGCTTGAAGTGCCCTTTCACTATTAAAATCTTCGTTATCCCTTTGCCATAATTTAACAAAGGCTTCTTGGGCCACATCTTTTCCTTTGTCATCGCTTCCTAAAATCCGGGAACCAAGTACACACATATGAGGAAAAAGACGCTCAAAAATGCCCTTGAACTCTAAGCTATTATATTGAATGGTTTTACCAGATACTTTCATTATCACACAATCCCCAGGGAGTTTGCTTAATTTGATTTTAAGCCAACTGAGTATTCAACAAAGTTATAGAGAATATAACATATTTTGTAAACTTTTGAACAAAAACCATTATTTAATGAATTATTAAAAGAAAATTTAAAAATTCACCATAATACGCTATGTTATTTTTTGAATATAAAAATTTAGAATATTAAAAATTAGGATAATCATATAAAAAAAGCCACCTATAATTATAAGTGGCTTTTTTAAAATTTATAACAAGTTAACTTATTTCACGATAAGCTTTTGTGTATAGAAACCAGAATCTGTTTGGGCTTTAAATATATAGAACCCAGTATTCAAGTTTAAATTGATTTTTTGGGATTGAAGCACTCCTTGTTTAACAGCTTTTCCTGTAACATCGTAAATACTGTAAGCACCGTTTACCAATGATTTATCTACAGTAATATAGTCTTTTGCAGGGTTAGGATATGCGGCGGCAATACCTTTAAGTCTCACATCAGAAGCTGAAAGTGTTGTTGGATCCAACTCATACAATTCAGTACCATATGCATTGGCTGACCCGTCATCATCACCTTCAAAATACAGTTTTCCGTTTAACTCGAACAACCACTCGCAATCAAGATCATCAGTAGCATCAATGTATGACCAATCTGTTCCATTTTTCAATCTGTAAATATGCCAATCCGTGTTATTAACACCATTTCTACCTACATAAAATAAATCGGCACCAACACCAGTGTAATATCTTGGGTCGTGTGAACTGTAACCTGTAACGTTACTAACTTGGGTTACTGTATCTGCAACAGGGTCAAAAACCCAAAGTTGGTCACTTCCATCAGCATCGCCTTCAAAATAAATTTTATCGTTCCAAACATAAAAAGACAAACAACCATCTACACCTGCAGTTGTAGCTGCCGCAACAGGTATAGTTCCGCCTTCTGTACCATCAGATTCATATAAATATCCAGAAGTTTCAGCTTTAAAATATAGTTTCCCATTAAGCACATTAAGGTTATTCACACCGCTATTACCTGGGCCTGAACCTGTAGTGTTTAATCCTGGCATAATATCTTTTACCAATTCAAACATACCAGAGGCAGGATCGTAACTGTAAAGTTCGTAACCAATTTGTGTTGGATCAGTAGCATCTTTGGCAGCATCTATAGACATTATACCATAAAAATACACTTTACCATTATATGCAGTTATATAAGAAGATGAAATAGCAGAGGTATTGCTACTTATATGCTCTGTACCCAATGTACCAACACTATTGTTGGTTACAGCAGAAGCACCAGTGCCATCAAAAACATACAGAACATTATCCAAACCAGGACCTTGTGCGTAAACAAAATAGATTAAACCGCCCAGTTCACAAGAATTATTGAAGCCAGGAACACCAGTAACTTCTTCTAAGTCATCTTCGGTAGCATTAAGTTTGAATAATTGACCTCCAGCATCTGTGGTCGCACTGAGATACAAAGAACCATTATATTCAAAAAAACCTTCCGGTTGAGAGCTTGTTGATCCACCGCCTGTATCCTCAGTTCCTCTTATATTTTTAAACAGCATAGTTCCACCTGTTGTACCATCGGTAACCCAAAGTTCGTCACCGAAATCTACACCACCAGTGTTAACTCCTGAGCTATCATCAGCCTGAAAGTAAGTTTTACCGTTAAAAGTATACGAGTCGTTTGGGTTTGAATCTGAAGACCCATCATTAATATCTTTTACTAGGGTAATTTGTGCACCAGCAGTAAGAGCTAAAGCCAATGCCAAGCATGAAAGTAATTGTTTTTTCATAATTGAAGTTTTAGTTAATTAATATGTTTTAATCTGTTTCTTATTACAGATTGATTAGAACGTTATACTAACAGGACGAATAAATTTAATAAGTGGGTGACAACTTCAAGAAAAAAAATTAAATATTTTTTTAAACCTTAAGTTTTTCTGGGTATTCTTTTGTAGTTAGTCTTAATTAAAATCTATAAAATGCTAGGTAAAAATGTATGACCAAAAAGGCTTTTTTAAAATAAGAAAGCTTATTAAATGAAATAAGTAAAAAAAAATTACTGTTACGATTCATTCAATAAGCTTTTAGAAGGTATCTTACGATACAGATGTCGGGATGACAGGATTTGAACCTGCGACCACACGGCCCCCAGCCGTGTACGCTAACCGGACTGCGCCACATCCCGTTTAAAATTGGGGTTCAAAGAAAACAATTTTAAACATATTTTAAAAATATATTCCGAAAAAATAAAACCGAAGCTTTCGCTTCGGTTTTATTTAACTCAATTATTTATTTACCTAGTTATAAGTAGATGTTGACACTTCAAAAGTGGAATCCTTGGCTGCCAAATAGCGTTCTGCATCTAATGCAGCCATACAACCTGTTCCCGCAGCTGTCACGGCTTGACGATAAACATGGTCGGCAGCATCACCAGAAACAAAAACGCCTTCCACATTGGTTTTTGACGTTCCTGGAACATTTATAATATATCCTGTTTCATCCAAATCTAAATAACCTTTGAAGATATCAGTATTTGGTTTATGCCCAATGGCCACAAAAAAGCCAGTTGCTGGAATTTCGTGTTTTTCATTGGTTTTGTTGTTAAAGACCCTTACGCCTGTAACCACTTGTCCGTCGCCTAAAACCTCATCAGTTTCAGTATTAAACAAAATCTCAATATTCTTAGTGTTTTTAACACGCGCTTCCATAATCTTGGATGCCCTAAACTCATCGCGTCTTACCAACATGGTTACTTTTTTACAAAGTTTTGATAAGTAATGTGCCTCTTCGCAAGCAGAATCTCCAGCGCCTACAATAACCACTTCTTGATTTCTATAGAAAAACCCATCGCAAACAGCACAGGCAGAAACACCTCCACCTAATTTCAAATATTTTTGCTCAGAATCCAAACCTAAATACTTTGCGGAAGCACCTGTAGAAATTATCACAGTATCAGCATGAATTTCCTTTTCGCCATTAACCCAAACTTTGTGTAAATCACCGGAAAAATCAACTTTGGTAATCCATCCGTCTCGCACATCTGTTTTAAAACGTTGCGCTTGGGCTTGTAATTGCATCATCATTTCTGGACCAGTAATACCATCAGGGTAACCTGGAAAATTTTCAACCTCATTAGTCGTGGTTAATTGTCCCCCTGGCTGTGAACCCTGATACAAAACAGGACTCATATTGGCTCTTGCCGCATAAATTGCAGCCGTATAACCAGCAGGCCCCGATCCTATAATGAGACATTTTACTCTTTCGATATCATTAGACATAATCATTTCATTTTAGAACAACAAAAGTAGAATTTTTGATCAAAACCTTACCTATAAGTTATTAACACTTTACTATGATCAAATATTTAAAATCTATGGTGATAAAATTTAATGTTGTTTTTTTTTGTAAATTTATTTGATGTAATCAACAAACTAAACAAGTCATGAGAAAAAATCTATTCTTTGTTCTGGCATTATCATTATTTTTTATTGGATGTAAAAACGACACTGAATCTACTACCCAAAAAGCCATAGAGGAGGCATTAGATGAGCCTTCCATAAAAGGGACTTGGGAAATGACCAGTTATCTTAATTATACTGGTGACGGCTCTGTGGATACCATTAAGACATCTGAAAAATTCATGCAGATGAAAATGTTTTCCGAAACAAAATTTATGTGGAATAGGTTTACTACTTACCATCCATCTGAATGGTTTGGAAGCGGAGAATACACCTTTAAAAACGATACGTTAACCGAACGTACCGTATACGGCTCAGAAGCTTTGATTAACGTTCTGGAGAAAGATAGCATACACAGATTAAGCATTGTCTTCATTGACAATGATTCCTATATGCAAACGGAAAGAGATAGTCTAGGAAACCCTATTTACGGCGAAATATACCATAGAGTTAAATAAATATTTTCACTTACAAATTTTATATTTTAAACTGGCATTCTACTTATGAAAATAGTGGTACTGGATGGTTACACCCTTAATCCAGGTGACTTAAATTGGGAAAGCATCAAGCAATACGGAGACCTAACGGTTTTTGATAGAACACCCTACAATGACAAGGATATTATCAACAACATTGATGACGCAGAAATTGTTTTAACCAACAAAACACCACTTAATGGTTCAATTTTGGCAAAAACGCCCAATTTGAAGTACATTGGTGTTTTAGCTACAGGCTATAATGTTGTTGATATTGAATTTGCCAAAAAAAACAATATTATTGTAACCAACGTTCCCGACTACAGCTCAAGTGCTGTCGCCCAATTTACTATGGCTTTGTTATTGGAAATGTGCCATCATGTTGGGGCGCATGACACAGCTGTAAAAAACGGAGAGTGGGTAAAAAGCAAAGATTTTTCCTTTTGGAATTACCCGCTCATTGAACTATCTGGAAAAACTTTGGGCATTATTGGTTTTGGAAAAATTGGTAAAGCTATGGCTAAAATTGCCCAAGTTTTTGGTCTAAAGATTAAGGTTTACAACAGAACAGTTTACACGGAATTTGAAAATGATACTTTGAATTTTGTCGCCCTAGAAGAATTGTTAAGAACTTCGGACATTATAAGTCTTCATTGCCCATTAACCAAAGAAACCGAAGGTTTTATAAATAGCAGAAGCATTGCAAAAATGAAAGATGGCACTATGATAATCAATACATCCCGTGGGCCTTTGATTAATGAAACAGACCTTACCAATGCACTAAATGAAGGCAAATTGTCTGGAGCCGCACTAGATGTTATTTCAAAAGAGCCTATGGAAAAAGACAACCCATTATTAGGTGCAAAGAATTGCATCATCACGCCCCATATTGCTTGGGCACCGAAAGAAGCACGCATACGCTTGATGCAAACAACCGTTGAAAATTTAGAAGCATTTTTAAGCGGAAAACCCAAAAATGTAGTAAATGCTTAGTAGATTTATGAACTACGCGAAATACCCATAGCCAAACCTCGTATTTCCGCTAAACCCCGTAATCGGCCAATAGCGGTATAGCCCGCATAGGCGCTATTAGAATCTAAATCTTGCAACATTTGATGCCCATGGTCTGGGCGCATAGGCAATTGCACTCCCCGTTCCTTTTCAATATCCAAAACCGCCTTAACAACCTCATACATATCTGACGAACCCTCCAAGTGATTATCTTCAAAAAAGCTACCGTCGTCTTCACGTTTCACATTCCGTAAATGTAAAAAATGAATACGGTCACTAAACTTTCTAATCATTTTAGGCAAATCATTATCTGGATTTGCACCCAAAGACCCTGTACAAAATGTAATGCCATTTGAAGGGCTATCAACGAAACCAATTAAATCATCTAAATCCTTTTCCGACTTTATAATTCTGGGCAGCCCCATGATATCGATTGGTGGGTCGTCTGGATGAATGGCCATAACAATACCATGTTCCTCGCAAACGGGAATGACTTCATTTAAAAAATAAGATAAATTGGCTTTTAAATCGGCATGCGATAAATTATCGTATTGGGCAATCATGTCTTTAAAAACAGGAATGGTTAAATCATCAACCGTACCTGGTAAACCTTTTAAAACATTATCTTCCAATTGTTGTTTTTCATCTGAAGTCATTTCGGAAAAACGAATTTTGGCTTGGTCTAAAATTTCAGGAGTATAGGCCTTTTCAACACCTTCCCGTTTCATGATGAACTTTTCAAAAACGGCCATTTCAACTTTATCGAAACGAAGCGCGGTGCTTCCGTCATTAAGTTTCCAAAACAATTGCGTACGTGTCCAATCCAAAACAGGCATAAAATTATAGCAAACATTTTTTACACCACAAGTGGCGACATTTTTGAGGCTTTGCTTATAATTTTCAATACGCTGCAAATAATCCCCTTTACGTAGTTTTATGTTTTCATGGATTGGAATACTTTCAATAAAGGTCCATTCCAAACCGTTTGATTCAATTGCTTCCTTTACTTTCAGAATTTCTTCAACTTCCCAAACTTCACCATTGGCAATATGATGTAATGCTGTTACAACCCCAGTAGCCCCAGCTTGTTTGATGTGAGATAACTTGACTGAATCTGATACTCCAAACCATCTAAATGTTTCTTTCATATTTTTTAAATAAAATTTAAACCCCACTAAAAGCGCTGAATCCACCGTCAACAGTTACGGTAATTCCTGTGACAAATTTTGAAGCATCACTGCACAAATAATGCAATGCCCCATTAAGCTCATCAGCTTTTCCAAAACGCTTCATTGGCGTATTTTGTATAATTGTATTTCCTCGATCGGTGTAAGTTCCATCATTTTTAAGCAACAAATCCCTGTTTTGGTTTCCTATAAAAAATCCAGGTGTTATGGAGTTTACGCGCAAACCGTCTCCATATTTGGCAGCTAACTCAACTGATAACCACTTGGTAAAATTGTCAATAGCTGCTTTTGATGAGGAATATCCTGCAACTCGTGTAAGAGCTCTATCAGCAGCTACTGAAGATATATTAACAATGACACCCTTTTTATTTTTTACCATCTCCCTACCAAAAACAATAGAGGGTATAACACTTCCAAACAGATTTAAATCAACAACTTTTCGGTAGTCATTCAAATCGACATCAAAAAAAGATTGATTTGGCCCAATGGTTGCTCCCTGCATATTTCCACCGGCCGCATTAATCAAAATATCTATCCTGCCATATTTATCAATTATAGCATTGGAAACTTCTTCAACACTTTTTTGGTCAGTAACATCACAGACAAAACCATCCACTTTTTTGCTAATAGCAGACATCCTTTTAACAGTTTCATCAACCGTTTTTTGTTTGTAGTGCAGAATAATTGCAATGGCACCATTTTCCAACAGATATTCTGCCATACTTCCTCCTAGAGCACCACCGCCACCAGTAACTAATGCTACTTTGTCTGATATGTCAAATAAATTCATTGTTTTCTATTTATTAAAAACTTTAAGCATTCCATGTAAAGAGTAACTCTTGTAAATTTTAATAGAACCAATAGATCCTCAACAAGGAATATTTGGTTACGAAAATAGTATAAAAAAAGAGAAGATAAGATTTTAAACTTAACACATTTACACTAAAATTAATACTAACCCGAAATGAAATTTTAATTACATTAGAAAGGAAACCTTGTGTATATCTGGGTTAATAATATTAGCCATGACAAAAGATGCAGAAGTTTTTATCCATGTTTTTGACATAATTATCCATATTAAAAGCGAAGGTTGTAAATAGTTTTACCACAACTAATCTAAACTTATTAATTATGATGAAAAATTTCTTTATGATTTGCTTAATGCTTGGATCACTGTTAACCGCTTATGGGCAGAATCTCGCGATTACAGGCAGCGTAACAGATCAAAATGGTGTGCCCCTACCCGGCGCAAGTATTGTTGAAAAAGGAACATCTAATGGAAGCGTAACAAGTTTTGATGGTAATTTTCAGATTACTGTTGATAGTGGAGACGCAACTTTGGTGGTTTCTTTTTTAGGTTATAAAACGCTCGAAGTTCCTGTAAATGGCCGCACAAGTATACAAATCCAACTTGAAGAAGACTCTGCTTTACTAGATGAAGTAGTTGTGGTTGGCTATGGACAAGTAAAAAGCAAAGATTTAACAGGTTCAGTTAAAGTTATTGGGGCTACAGATTTCAACAAGGGAATCAATAATTCTCCAGGTCAATTGCTGCAAGGTAAAATTTCTGGTGTTAATGTAACTAGTGGGTCAGGTGAACCCGGAAGCGCCATCGACATTAACATTCGTGGTGTTAATACAGTTAGAGGCGATAGCAATCCTTTATTTGTTGTCGATGGAGTTCCCCTCGACGGCGGGTCCTCAGGAACAGAAGGCATTTCTGGTCTAGGAGCCACAAGATCAAGAAGCCCTTTAAACTTTTTAAATCCTCAGGACATAGAAAGTATTACTGTATTAAAAGATGCATCTGCAACTGCAATCTACGGAACCAGAGCTTCTAATGGTGTAGTTATAATCCAAACCAAGAAAGGTAAAGAAGGTAAACCAACAATTACATTTGGTTCATCGATTGGGTTTGCTAATGTTGCTCGTGAAATTGATTTGCTAAGTGCGAGTGAATACCGTGAGCAAACTGCGCGTTTGGCAACTATTGTTGGCAGAGACCCAAATAGCTATATTGATGCTGCTAACGCCAACACAAACTGGCAAGATGAAATATACCAAACAGCCATTACACAAAATTACAACTTTGGATTCTCGGGAGGATCCGAAAAAACCAATTATAGTGTATCCTTAGGCTACTTAGACCAAGAAGGACTGGTCAGAACAACAGGTCATGAAAAAGTTAATGGAAGAATTAACATAGGTACTTCTGCATTGGATGACCGTTTAAAATTACAATTGAACCTTACCGCTGCCGACTTAACCGATGAAAGTCAGGCCACAGGTGGATCTGCTAGTTCAGATGGAAACTTAATCACATCTGCTTTGAGGGCCAATCCTACAGCCGCACCATGGGATAGCAATGGCAATGTTGTTACCAGGACTGGAGCTACAGATAACCCTGTGTCATTCTTTGACCTGTATCGCGATAGAGCTGAAAGCAAAAGGCTTTTGGCCAACCTGTCTGCAACCTATACCATTTTAGAGGGATTGGATTATAAGATAAATTTAGCTTACGAAAGTGCCGATACTGATCGTTATTTAAGGGTTTTTAGCAATGCAGCTGATGGTGGTTCAATTGATACCGAACAGGTAACTCTTGTCGCTAGAGAGGATTCCAATAAATTAATTGAGAATTATTTAACCTATACCAAGGAATATGAAACTTTTAATTTTGATGTACTTGCAGGACATTCTTATCAAGTTTTTAACAATAAAGACGTGAGGTTTAGAAGAGATGACTTCAGTACTACCGAAATAGATCCAATTTTCAATTTAGGTATTGCACAAGGAAATGCTGTTATTGGCTCAAGTAATACTGAAAGAAAATTACAATCATTCTTTGGAAGAGCCAATGCAAGCTTCCTTGATAAATATTTAATAACCGCCTCTCTTAGGGCAGATGGTTCTTCTGTGTTTGGTAAAAACAACAGATATGGCTATTTCCCTTCCGCTGCATTGGGGTGGAAAATTAGTGAAGAAGAGTTCCTTAAAAACTCTGATGTTTTCTCCAACTTAAAATTAAGAGTTGGATGGGGACAAACTGGTAATCAAGCAATTCCCGTAAGAGTTACACAACCATCATTTAATATCTCATTTGACAACAGCTTTGTATTTAACGGCACAACAGTTGTAAATGGATTAGGCATTAGCCGAACTCCAAACCCAGATTTAAAATGGGAGGTAACAGAACAATTTAATGTAGGTTTAGATTGGAGTATACTTAATGGTAAAATTAGTGGCACATTGGACTATTTTAACAAAACCACTACTGATCTTTTCTTAGAAGTTTCGGCAGCCGCACCTTCTTCGGTTAATACGGTTTTCGTAAACTCTGATGCAGAAATTATTAACAAAGGAATTGAATTTGGTATTGATGCCAACATTTTAAGAACTGAAGATTTCTCTCTAGACTTTGGAGGTAACATATCGTTCTTGAACAATACAATTGAAGGTTTACAAACCGATATCTTTGTGGGAGGCATTTCTGGTCCGGGTGCATCTGGTGAGTTCAGTAGTATTTTTACCAACGGAGAATCTGCAGGGTCTTTTTATCTTTATAGATTCGATGGGTTTGATGCCAGTGGCAATGAAATTTTATCTGCTAATCGTGAGATTGTTGGCGATGCACTTCCTAAAACTATTTATGGCTTCAACATAAACGCAAGCTATAAAAACTTTGACTTAGCGTTGAACTTTAATGGTATAGGTGGTGTGGATATTTTCAACAATACCGCTAGAGCTTATTCAAGCGCAGCTTCCTTAGCACAAAATGGAAACAATATTTATCGTTCTTACCTTGATGTAAACGAAAACCCATTGGTTGCACCCGTATCTTCGTCAAGGTTTATTGAAGATGGTTCATTCTTAAGATTAAACAATGCTACGTTGGGGTGGAATATTCAAGACGCATACTTTCTTGACAATTTGAGACTATATTTAACAGGACAAAACCTTTTCGTTATAACCGATTACTCTGGGTATGATCCTGAGGTAAATACGGCTGGTGGGAATACTTACGGTGTAGATTTTTCAGCTTATCCACGTCCAAGAACGATTATATTGGGGCTTGACCTTTCATTCTAAAATTGGAAAAGTATTTAATTAATAAAAATTAAAATATAAAATATGAAAAAACAATTTATTATTCTAATTGTCATGTTGGTTTCAATTCTTGGATACCAGTCATGTGATATAGAGGAAAAAATAATTGATGAGGCCCGAGGAGAGGACTTATTAAATGATGCAGACGACTTAAGTCTCTTGGCGCCAGCTTATAACTCTATGAGAAGGGTTTATGGACATAGATGGTTTTTTGCCCTACAAACTTTTTCTGCTGATGAGGGCATGGTCCCCACGAGACAAAGTGACTGGTTTGATGGCGGTACATTTCAAGAACTACATAGGCATGATTGGAAACCAGAACACCGTTATACCAGGGAAACTTGGGAGCATGTTACAACTGGATTGGCCAATGCCACATTAGCGGTAGATTTCTTGGAGACAGGTACCCAAGAGCATGCAGAGGCTGTAGCTTTGTTATCGCATTTCATGTGGGTAGCTTTAGATGCATATGGACAAGTACCTTATCGAGGCATCGAGAACATTGATTTTAATGCTGATTCTCAGATTTTAACCGGAGCAGATGCGGTAAATACAATTATTACCAACTTAGAATTTGCTATGCCCAACCTACCTACAGGTAAAAACACGGTACGTTTCACTCAAGATGCCGCGAAATCACTTTTGGCCAGGGTTTATTTAAACAGAGCGGTTTATGAAAACCGTTATGCCTCAAGTTTCAATTTTGCCAATGAGGATATGCAAAAAGTAATAAGCCTCACCACCGAGATAATTAATAGTGGAACACATGCTTTGGAAACTGACGACTACTTTAGCCTATTCGATCCAGATAATGAAAACCATAAAGAAATTATTTGGGCCGTAAAAAATGAAAAAAATTCTGTTGTTATTGGTGGCAGAAGCATCACAAGAAACACTACAAATGGACTTTCTAGAGGATATATTTACCTTTCTCCGGACGGTGACTTCTTAACAGGTTCAGATGCAGGCTGCACATTACCTGACTTCTTGGACACTTGGGACTCAGCCAATGACCCTAGATATTTTAAGGCTAGTTACCCTAACCAAGAAGGCACAATACCGCTATCTCAATATAAAGTACACCGCGGTTTCTTAGAAGGTCAATTATACGGTATTAAAAATGATAATGGAACGCCAATTATAAATGCCGACCAAACCATCGACATCGTTCCTGTACAACTTTGGACAAGAGACCAATCTCTGGCAAACCACACGCGCGAGGTTAGCTTAATTGCAGAAAACCAATCTGTAGGCGTTAGGGTTTCTAAATGGGGAATTGATGATATTGGCACCAATAGAGATGATACTGGAGTAGATATAGTTATATTTAGATTGGCAGAGATATACCTAATGAGAGCCGAAGCCATATTAAGATCTGGATCGGGTGGAGATGCATTAGCCGACGTTAATGCTGTTAGAGTAGCCCGTGGAGGTGCCAGTTTCGCTTTAACAAGTGCAAATTTAAATGATGTGTACAATGAGCGTGGATTTGAATTCTATTGGGAGTACCACAGAAGAACAGATCAAATCCGTTTTGGAACTTGGGAAGATTCTTGGACAGATAAAACAGATACAGACCCAAACCATAGGATTTTTGCAATTCCACCAGGACCCTTGGCAACAACCCCTGGATTGGTACAAAATCCTGGTTATGAATAAAACTGGTTTTTAGTATTTGAGTTTAGTTTTTTGTTAGAGCCTTATGATCAATGGTCATAAGGCTCTTCTATATTGTACTCTGTCCAATTGAATTTATAGGCCCCATTAAATCAACACATCGTATGGATGTGACAATAACTTTAATTTACTTGATGAAGCATTAAAAATTCCTATTTTTTTATAGGGCTAAAAAACAGGCAATTATAAAGAATAGAGATACTTCTTTGTGGCGAGTAGAAGTCTTTTCACCAAATGTGATAAGCTACAAACGCTGAAATGTTTTTTAATATAGCCTTATATACTAAAAACAGATTTTTATTCAGACATTTTCAAACGAAAAAATCAAATCCTTTTAAGCCTTGCAATTAAAACTTGGTTACTTTAATTTGCAAATGAAATGTCAATCTCGTTTACTTTTGCTTCAATATGGAATCACTTTAGAGATAGTACAATGCCGGAAGGCTTAATTTTTTTTATCCTTCCATCATCGCTAAAATTCAAACTATCAATAGCTAATTCCCTGTAAAGCTCCGTAATATTATCTGTTATGCGATGGTATAAAATGTAATTTTGGCCGTTTTCTTCAAAAACAGTATGATGCCCAGGACCTCTAGTAGTTTTATCCTCTGATGTGATTAAAATAGGACTGTTATCACCCTCAATCCAAGGCCCGTAAGGACTTTCTCCAATGGCATACCGTACTTTATAAGTTTCGGTAGTACACTTCCCATCGGAATACATTAAATAATACTTTCCACTTTTCTTTAACATAATAGGCGCTTCAAAATAATTAGGCGGGGTTATATCCTTTATTTCTTCTTTGTTAAAGCTAATCATGTCTTCCCTTAATTTTACTACAAAACAATGACCATTGACCCAATTTAATCCAGATCCCCAATATAAATAAACCTGACCATCGCTATCAATAAAGGCTTCCGCATCAATCATATGATACTCGGGAAACATATTTCCTACGATCAAAGGAGTATTATCTGGTTTTGCATTTTTCCATGGCCCTAACGGATGGCTACTAACCCCAACCCATATCTCACTTCCTACAGACACGTACATGTAAAATTTGCCATCTGCTCCCTGAATGACCGACGGAGCCCAGACACGGCTATCATTTGATGTTGGACTAACACACAATGTTTTTGTGGGCCAATGTATTTGCTTTTGTTTCCAATTTTTAAAATCGGGAGATTCCATAACTGCCAAATCCTGTCCTCCCCAAGGATCTCTCGTTGCATATATATAAAACTTACCTTGATATTTAACAATAGATGGATCTGCAAAGTGTCCATCTACAACAGGATTATTTATGACTACTTTTGTTGTTGTTTTATTGCAACTGAACAATGTTGTTACCGTTAGAATTGCGATAACAATATTGTAATTTGTTTTCCGACTCATTTTATATTGTATTTAATGTAATATATGCTTTAACCCATTTTAAAATGGGCAAAAGCTTGATTTAAACTTATTAATTCAACGACTAACTTTCAAACCGTACATGGCGATATACAAAAAACATAAAAGAGGCAAAAAGAATGAGAAATTAACCTCAGACACCCCTAATATGGTTATGTCTGACACACCACTACCTCCAATATCTATTATTGTTCCTTGAACTTTAGGCATTAAAGCACCACCAACAATGGCCATTATTAAACCGGCAGAGCCAACTTTTGATTGTTCTTCTGTTAATGGTCCTAAAGCTATACCATAAATTGTTGGGAACATTAATGACATACAAAAAGAAACACAAACCAAACTGTATAATCCAATAATTCCTGTAATAAAAATGGCTATACCAGTAAAAAAAACACCCATAACCGCAAAAACCATTAGCAAGGTTCCTGAATTTACAAACTTCAACAAATAAGTGCCCACAGCACGTCCCAAGGTAAAAACAACAAAAGCTGCCATTTGAAAATACCCGGCGGCAACGCTATCTATGCCAATGGCTTCAGCATATAGATATATATATGTCCAACACATAATGAGACACCCTGTATGGGCTATTTGTGCCAATACCCCGAATAAATATATTCTATTTTTAAAAAGTTCATGGAAGGTCTCTCTAATTTTTGGCATGTGCCCTTCTTCTTTAGATTGTGGCATTCTAGAAACCAAAAACAGAACAAAAACTCCCGTAATCACCAAACCCAAAATAACGTAGGGACTTCGTATAACCATTAAATCTGATGTTCTTACCAACAACTTTGATGCTTCATTTAAAGAACTAAAGTTTTCTATGTCGTCAGATTGTAGTCTCTTCATGACAAATTGCTGTGCAACAAACAAACCTGCTATTAAACCTAGCGGATTAAATGCTTGGGCCAAATTTAGTCGTTGTGTCGCGGTTCTTTTATCTCCCATAGCAAGAGCATAGGGATTTGCAGCTGTCTCTAAAAATGCCAACCCAAATGTTAGAATATAAAGCCCAAGGCAAAAAAACCAAAATTTCTCGGTTATGGCTGCAGGATAAAATAGTAAAGCACCGATTGCGTATAATCCCAATCCAATTAAAATTCCAACTTTATAGGAATACTTCCTCATAAAAATGGCCGCAGGTAAAGCCATACAAAAATAACCCCCATAAAATGCCATTTGCACCCATGCAGCTTGAGAATTGGATAGTTCTAAAACCTTCTTGAATGATTGTACCATTGGATCAGTAACCGCATTTGCAAAACCCCATAATGCAAATAATGACGTGACCAAAATAAAAGGCAAAATCATATTTTTAGGCACTACTGGTATAGATTGAATATTTTTCATTTAGAACAGCTCATATTGATTATGTAATATCAAATATTGACCTTTTTTATAAAAACCACCATGACATTTTATTCAAAAACATGTACATGAACTGCTTAGTAACCATAAGGCAGAAACGAAAGGGTTATTTTAATAAAGTACTGGGCGAGTATCCAAACTGCTTTTTAAAACATCTGCTAAAATACAACGGATCATTAAATCCAACCATATCAGCTACTTCAGACACATTATAATTTTTAGTCTTTAACAACTGAGCCGACTTTTTTAATCTGATAGTCCTAATAAATTCATTAGGTGACAAATCTGTTAGTTGGGTAATCTTCCGGTATAATTTAGAAGAACTCATTGCTAATTCTTCACACAAGAAATTAGGTGTTAAGTTGGGCTCATTGATATTTTCATCAATTAAGTTCTTTATTTTGGAAACCAACTCGACATCTCTTTGAGAATGTGCCAAGGTTACAATATCGCTTTCAACCTCACCTGAAAATTTCTGTTTTAAATCAAAATGTATTTTTATGATATTATCTATTCTTGTTTTTAGCAAGGCCGGATCAAAAGGTTTTACCAAATAGCCGTCAACACCTATAGAATACCCTTTTATTCTATTCTCATTTTCGGCTAAAGCTGTCAATAAAACGACTGCTATGTGACTCAAATTTTCATCTGCCTTTAATTGTTCCACAAATTGAAATCCATCCATTACTGGCATCATAACATCCGCAACACAAAGCACAGGCTTTACCTTCCGGCAAATCTCCAATCCTTCCTTTCCATTTTCAGCCTCATAAACTTTATAGTAACTGGAAAGATATTCCGCCACATACCTTCTGAGTTCAGTATTGTCATCTAAAACCAATATTTTATGTTTGATATTAGTATTTGTTTTTGACTTTTTAACCTCAATATCCTGAAGTGTCAACTCTTTGATTTTAAACGGTATGGCGTCGCCATTACCAGGGCTGGGTGTAAACTCTACCAACTCATCATCATTGTAGGCCTCTCTACCTACAGGCAACTCAACAGTAAAAACGCTTCCTTTGTTAGACGAACTATCTACAACAATATTTCCTTTGTGAATTTCAACTAAAGCTTTGACCAAAGACAAGCCTATGCCTGTTCCTGTTGTACTAGATTTACTGTTTTGCGCCTGATAAAATCTTGAAAATATTTTTTCTTGACTTTCTAAAGGAATTCCAATACCATCATCGCTTACCTCAATCTTCAGCATTTTTTGATGTTCCTCTTTAAGCCCAATAAACAAATCTACATTACCATAATTATCCGTAAACTTCATGGCATTTGACAGTAAATTGAATAGTATCTTGTTATACTTATCAAGATCAATCCAACACTCCAAAGGTTCTGTTTCAATATTTAAATTGAAAGTAATATTCTTGGTTTGAGCCAATTCAATAAAAGAATTGAAAATATTTTTTGTAGGTGCAATAACATCAATTTCAGATACTTTTAAACTAAGCGCTCCTGTTTCTGCACGTCTAAAATCCAAGATCTGGTTTACCAACCGAAGCAATCTATTAGCATTCTGGTAAATTAAATTCAACCTACTTTCTTCATATTTATCAGTGGTTTTTTGTTCTAACAATTGTTTAACAGGCCCTAATATTAGGGTTAATGGTGTTCTTAATTCGTGAGATATATTTGTAAAAAAACGGAGTTTTTCAGTATTGAGCTTTTCATCCCTTTCCCTTTTTACCTTTTCCATTAATAGCTCTTGTTTCAGTTTTAATCGTGATTTTATCAGGTTTCTGGAAAGATAAATTAACAAAGACAAAATGAATAGAATAATGGCGACACCTTTATAAGTCAACCAAAACGTTGGCAACACCTTAATATTAAATTCACTAACTTCACTCCAAACACCATCACTGTTACAGGATTTTATTTTAAATATATAATTCTTTGAGTACAGGTTGGTATATTGCACCGTTCTTGTTTCGCTAGAACTTTCAATCCATTCCTTATTGAAACCTTCCAACATATACTTGAACTTGTTTTGCCGTTCATTAGTAAAAGATGGTGATGCAAATTGTATTGAAAAACTTCTATTCTTATAACTTAAAACAACATCTTTACTAAAATTGATATCCTTTTTAAAAGGAACTTGATTGTTTATTAATGTTCCTGGAAGTATTTCTTTATTTTCTATTTTAAACTCGGTAATAACAGGTTTTGGAGAATAGCTATTTTCTTTAATTCCACTAATTGAAAAATAAATAATCCCTTCTTTGCCAGCTATATATATTTGCGAATCGTTTAAATTAAAAAAACCACTTGAACTAAAAACATCTAATCTATTACCACTATCAACATGGTAAACATTAACAATTTTATGTTTTATATCATATTTAGCTATTTTATTATTGTTTATGTTTAACCATAGAACACCATCGGCGTCTAAAGTCAAATCGGTAATCCATTTTCCGTTCAATTCATGAAACTCAGTTATGGGCTCGAAATCATCTTTATCTGGATTAAGCATGGAGAGTCCGTTTCGGGTAGCTGCCCAAATGTTTTTATCGCGGTCAATTAAAACATCACTAATATTGTTGTTGGGCAAACCATAAAGTTCTTTATTTTGACTTGAATAAATTTTGGTCGTTCGCTTAGAAAAATCATACTTAACCAAACCTGTTTCAGTAGCAAACCATAAAGTCTCACCATCATTCTTAATCTTGTTAATTTCGAATTCTGGAACGAGTTTGCCATAAAATGGATTTTGCTTAAGCGAGTTTAAATCGAGTACAATTGCTCCTTCACCAAAAGACCCTACAATTAATGTAGTAGGATTCAATTTTAAAAATGAAAAGACAGGCGCATTAACAAACCCAACATCTATGACATCTGCCGTATTTTTTAAATAATCATAAATTAAAACTCTCCCATCCCATAAGCCACAATAAAATATTTTTCCATCCGAGGAATAAATACTTGAAATATTAGTTTTATTATTAAACAATGGCACAATACGATTATCCTTTTCAGCAATAAAAAGCCCATTGTGCCAAGTTGCTATAATTATTTTATCATTGTATGTTTTTGAAAACCCCCTAATTCTTGGAGCTTGGTTACCAATATACGTTGATATATCCTTATTTAAATTAAACTGATTTTCATAAGGGTCGTATTTATCTAAACCATCTTCAGTTCCAATCCATAATACCCCAGAAGGATCAAAATAAAGCGAGGAAATTAGATTATCGACCAAAGAAGTATCATCAGATAATACTGAATAATACCACTTATAATCTCCTTTTGCAATATCTTCCAAATAATCACAAACCAATAATCCTCCCAAAGTTCCAACCCAATATTTTCCATCGGGTGCCAGAGCAACTGACAAAAAATATGGACCTAACTTCTCCCTTACTGAATCATCCTCAATAAACAGATTTATAAAAGTATTCGATTTTCTATCAAGTTTATAAAGACCTTCCCTCGTGCCAACAAACATATCTGATTTAGAATCTTCAAAAACAAAATTTAAGTAAGGATTAAGCTTGTTTGATTTAGGAATTGAAAGCGTATAGGTTTTCATTTCAGTAAAATTGCCTGTATTGTCCATTACAATTTTGGCAACCGAAGCAGTTTCAAAGCTACCAATCCAAATGTTGCCTTTCTTGTCTTCAAATATTTCCTTTACATACTCGAAACCAGACAAGTTTATTTTTTCAAATCTTTCACTTTCCGGATAAAACAAATGGACTCCGGCTGTTTTTGTACCTACCCAAACACGATTAAATTTGTCAACGTGTACAGAGCGGATTTCCTCATCTGGTAAGGCATCTGGTTTCTTTTTATCTGGCACATATGTTTTAAATTCTCTTGTATCAGTTTTAAAATGCGTCAACCCTTTTCTTGTTCCAATCCATATACTATTTGACTTTTCATCATATACTAAGTCCGTAATATCATCATTTAATATACCATGGCCTTCATGAGATGAACTTAAGTACGATTTAAATTGATAACCATCAAATCTGTTAAGTCCTGAAAAAGTACCTAACCACAAAAAACCTTGATTATCCTGAACTATATGCCTTACTGAATTATGTGAAAGCCCATCCTTATCATTGTAGTGTTCAAGTTTTATTTGCTGTCCTCGAGCAGGAAATAAAATAAATGAAAAAATAATTAGAACATAATACTTTCCCATAAAGAGACAACAATTGTTAATTTGCATTATACTCATTTACTGATTTAAAGGATTTATAGCCATAATTTCACCTGACTTTAAATCTATTTGAAAATGATTGGCTGGTTGACCATTACAAAACTTTAAGAAAATCGTTCCGAATAAACTAAACTCTCTATGAGCCGTGCTTTTAAAAAGCTTAGACAATGCTATGTATTGGTTTATTCTGATTTTACCAACATCCATAATTGCCAAATTATCTGCATTTTTAATTTTGTAAAAATCATTAACCATGTCTAAACCTGTCCATTCTTCAAAATCATTCAAATTTATGTCTTGTTTCAGTAATTCACTATAAAAACTCTCGATATCACCTTGTTCACTTTCAGCAAATGTTATGAGCTCCTTTCCTCTTTTATTAATTAAAATGTTTTTTAATCCTTCAGGCCAATCACTTTTTAAAAACCGAAATCTAACCAACTCTCTTAAATGCCATTCTGTAAATTCTTTATAGGACGAAGATTTTAATATATCTTGGTTCCATATATCCTCCTCATTATTTTCTTTTAAAAAATTATATTCTTCTTTGTATAAAGAAAATAACTCATTAAAGCCTGCAACCGAATCTAAAATAATAGTTTCTACTTCAAAAAGTTCATTACTTTTTAAAGTTAGCAGCTTATACGCAGGTATGTAAGCTGCCAAAGACGGCACTTGAATATTAATTAAACTCCTTTCCTTACTAAATCTTTTTAATCCTGTATCGTTAATATGCATATGCCCCCCAAAATGAACTTTAACTCCGGCCTCACTTAGAGCTTTAGCCACTTCATCTGTAGGGACACGATCCAACTGCATTTTATCTTCACCAAATAAACTACGAATTTCATTTGTTGCCCCATCATTAAAATCCACTGTTGGATAATGGCTAAAAACAATTAAAGTTTTTCCTAATTTGTGCGCCCTCTTTGTTACCGATTGTACCCAATTCAGCAAATATGCTTTATGGGTTAAAACGTTATTATAACCAACACTGGCATTCTTAAAATCGTTTGGACTATATGAAATCTCTTCAGAACCAGGAAGATAAACGTTTCCATCAATTGCCAAAAACCAAATATTATTGCCTAACTCTATTAAATAACTTAAATCTGGCACTTCTGCCAGATTTGGTTGAATTTTATAAGTCCTGTTGGATATGTCTGCTTTACTTAAGGCTTTTTGATAGCTGTAAGTACCATTTAAATAATTGGTAAAAGGCGTCTCCCAATAAACAGTTTCTTCATTAGGTTGAAAACCAAAAAACTTAAGTTCTTGTAAAATTTCCTTATATCCTAACTTACCAATATCTTTAGTAATGACTGCAGGCAAAGCACCAGAATCTTTTGAAATAAATATATTTTCTCTACTGAAAATGGCTTGTTGTTTGCCTTCCTCACCTAAGAAATCCTTTTTTCCACCATCTTCATAAAATGGCTTAACCGGGTCATGGTTTCCTGTGGTTAGAATAAAATTAATATTGTGCTTGTTAGCATAACTAATTAGTATATCCTTCAAAGCTCTAACGTTAACCTTCTGACCATCATCACTAAAATCTCCTGGCAACACAGCGTACTTAACACCTCTTTTAACCAAATCATTTAGGGCCGCCTTGAATGCAAAATAATTTTCATTAAACAACCTCGTAGATTCCAACTGAGATTGCATGGTTCGGGCAAGGGTATATTTCCCAGTAGTTGGATTCAATACGCCCCGATAATCATTATCTGAAAACTTTCCATAAATATCAAGTAAATGCACATCGGATAAAAATGCCACCTGCAAAGGCTTTCCATTTGGTTTTTCATTTTGTTTCTTACATGCTACTAGAAAAACAAGTGGGATTATAAATAATGTTATCTTAATGGACAATCTATTCAATTCTGTTCATTTTTGTTTCTTGGGGAAATGCATAAGATGATTTCCAACCCCCTAAATCTATTAAAATTTGGTCTACCATTACTCCAGGGTCCACCATCCAAATCTTTAAAGTATGCATACCTGCTTTATTAACAATCTGCTTTACCGATCGCACTGCAGCATTTTTCATTACATTTTGCATCCATGGCCCACTTCTTCCAAAAGTTTGAAAATCAACAATTACTGGTTTAGCATCATCTATGGCAACAGCGCATCGCACCCCTCTATCATTATTAAATGCATGCGTTGGTATGGCTTGCAAATTAACATCTGCTTCACCAAAATTAAATGTATAAAAATCATAGGTTAAAACTGGGCTGTTTTTAATTATCTCAGGAATTAAAACTTGAGATTTTGCGTCTCTAGGCAAAGCCACAACAACGTTGCCTGTATACCCTAAATTTTCAAAAGAAGCCCAAATGGCTTCTGTCCCATCTTGCTTTTGGGTAAAATTTTCAGCATTTATGGACACAAATCCCTTGTCTTCAACAAACCCATTAAAATTCTTTAAATCCTCTAAGTTAGGGTTAAAGGCTGATACTCCTACACTGTAAACACTATTTTCAGATATAAATTCTATTGTTGAGTTCACTTTGAAACCAGGAGGAATCAATTGATAATCATGTCCAAGAGGCGCTTCTTTAATATTTTTCCCCTTGGGAACTTTATCCCAATCTAATGTTACCCATATTCTTTCTTCTGGCATACTTGTATGCAATGTTCCAGAACTTTTAGACATCTTAATCCAGTCGGCTTTAGGTACAGCATTCCAATTTAAGCTTGCTTCACCTTTTAAAAACACATCTATAAAATATGTGTTTTTGGTATACGCATTGAAAACTGGCAAAACGTCTGCAAAAGAATTTATGGTCTTATCGTTCAATTCCATCTCATAGCCTTCCAAAGCTAGTCCCAATGAAGCCTTTGATTGAGGCTGCGCTAATTCAAAAGTGGGTTGAGAAAAGACAGGTAAATACCGAGGCGACCAGTTCATGATATGGTTCCATTTGCCTTTCTGCAAAGTCTTGTTGTAATAATTAGTTTCCGAAATAATTCGGTTGAATGATTCTTGCATTTTTTTTGCATAATACGAAGAGCTTGCTCTTCCTTGGAGCGCCACAAATTGGTTTTTATAGGCATACAACCATTTATGGTTTAAACTAGCGGCTCCAATTACTGGATAATAGACCAATTGATAAAATGCATCTTTTCTAAAATCAGGTATTTCCTTTTTTATATTATTCACAGAATCTATTAAGTCTTGGTAAGCCTTAATACGTTGTGAAACCTCATCTCCATAATTAAATTGTGTAAGTTCTGTTGATTTGGCCTTTGTTACAGGCTCCACTTGACTCCACGCCATAAATTCTGGTCTTCTTTTAAAAGCCAAATCATCGTAATGTCCCATAAGATTTGCTATTCTCTCAGCATTTTTTGAACCAAATTCCCTATTTGCCCAGTCTGTTCTATGTTGAATTACATCTTTACTTTTTTGAAACTTGGATATATTCCAAGCCATATCCAAAAACAACTCTATATTGTATTCATGAGGCTTGATATCGCCACAATTTAAAATCCAGATGTTACGCGACTGAAATTCAAAGGCCTTTGACATTTCTTCCCACATGAGCATGGAATTTGTTGAGTTTAACCACAAATAGTCATGTGGCCTTCCCCAATATGAGGTATGGTAATAAACACCAGCGCCTCCACTACGTTTTTGTTCTTTGGGATTACTTAGCTGCCGTACATATCCATAATTGTCATCTGTCCAAACTAAAGTAATATCCTCAGGCAATTCCAATCCGCTTTGATAATAATGGAGCACTTCTTTGTAGGGCACAAAAGCTTGCGGTTTAATTTCTCCTTCTTTAGAGTTTTCCTTTAAAATTTCCCTTTGGTCTGTAATGACTCGCTCCAGCAATTTTACTTGAGATTCGGTATCATCCTCACCTACAATCATTGGAGAATCGTGCTCACCTCTCATTCCAACGGTATAGATTCCTTCGTAATTTGCAGTTTCTTTGGCTCTTTTTTCAAATAGATTTTTAATTGTTTTAGAATTGGTATCATAACGATATTCTCCCATAGTATCATGATTCCATTCTACATTGATATTGCTCAACATTGGCTCTGCATGCGAGCTGCCAACTACAATGGCATAGTCATCAGCCACTTGCTTGTTTTTTGGGAACGAATAAAAGGCCTTTGTGGATTTATGCATAGCAGGCCAAATAGTGTTTCCGCGTAATCGTAGCAACAACTCGAAAATTTTGGCATAGGTTTTTGGTCCGATATCTCCTGTATCAGGCTCATAAGTTAAGGCCGCCCATCTTTGCAACCCCCAATCTTCATCATTTAAAAATATGCCCCTATATTTTACGGAAGGTTCTCCAAAAACCTCTCGATTAAAAAAAAGGCTAATGCTGTCTTGTTTTTCTGGAGTTACGTCTGCCCACCACTCCCATGGAGACACGCCTATTTTCCTGGATAATTCTAAAGCCCCAAAAGCGGCACCTCTTCTATCTGAACCAACAACCACAAGCGCTTTATCAACCCCTTCGAAAGGTTTATTTACAATTTGAATTTGGTAGCTCTCCCATTTCCCCTCTATGTCAGAGACATCTATCTTTCCGCTAGAAACAAGCTTATTCACCCATTTGCTTTGACCAATTGTACCAAGTATAATAACATGCTCCTCATTGGGTTGGCTTTCAACCTTTAGTGTTTTGTTGCTTACCTTAAAAACGTCTTCAGCAAACATTTGAGCACTAATGCTCACTACTTTTGCTTCCTGAGGGTCTATTACTACAGTTGGCATCTGTTTACTGGACGCTATGGCAAAACTATCTTGGGAATAACCCCTATTAAATATACCTATAGCACATACCAGAATAATACTCCAATACTTCATTGTGAATTTTATTTATGTCTTACTCTAAACCTTAATATATATATGTTTTTTATCCAACAACCAGCCTAAGGACCAACATACAAGTACAAACATAATGGCTGTTACCAATGCTCCTAAACTTCCATGAAATATTTGTTGAAATACACGCTCACTAATCCATTCAAAAGCATCCATACCTGAACCGACAGGAATTAATCTTAGTGAGATGTAAAATAATTCTGAAAACAGATATATAAACAAAGAATTCTTTCCAAATATGCTAAAAAAGTTTACTCCCAGAGTTTGCTTTTTCATTTCAATGAAATAAACCAACACGGCCAAAACGGACAGGTTTGTCCCAACCGTATACAACACAAATGAACTGGTCCAGAGTTTTTTGCTTATTGGAAAAATTAAATCCCACCAAAGAGCAAAAGTCACCATTAAAAAACCAACAATCAATAATTTTGAAATACCCTCAAAGGTCATTCCTTTTTTTTGAATAAATGTCCCAGCTAAATATCCAAAAACAACATTAATTACTGCAGGAAAACTGCTTAGAATCCCTTCAGGATCAAACGGAATGGCGTCCTTTTTATAAATACGGCCTTCGCCCAAAACTGCTAAATCTAAACGCGTAATTGCATTGGTTGCCATACCTAATTCATTGCCATTTTGTCCAAATAAATAAAGAATTCCCCAATATAAAAACAATATTGTAATTGATATTACAATCACCATTTTCTCTTTAAAATAGTAAACGAATACGGAAGCTAAAAAATAACAAATAGCAATGCGCTGCAGAACGCCCATCACCCGAGTTTCTGAAACAGGTATCAATTCCAACCCTCCATCGATTTGGTATCTAAAAAATGGAAACCAATACATTAAATAGCCCAACAAAAAAATTACTATAGTGCGTTTAATTATTTTCTTCCAAAATAGATTTACCGAAGAACTTTTAAATTTTACCATAGAAAAACTCATTGCATTTCCCATTGCAAATAAAAAAGATGGAAAAACCAAATCGGCTAGGGTAAAGCCAAACCAATCGGCATGCACCAAATAAGGGTACATTTCCGCCCCAGTGCCTGGCGTGTTGACCAAAATCATCAAGCAAATGGTTAAACCTCTAAATACATCCAGAGACAAAAACCGATTTGACTTATTTATAATTTGATTTGACATGCTAATAATTATGCTTAAAGGTTTTTACTGGAAACTTAGTTTTAATTTAGACAAACCGAATATATCTAAATTTAGAACGGCTATTATTAAAACAGTGAAATGTGACATGATAAAGCATTTAATTTGTTCAAATAATTATTTTATCCTTTCGAAACCACCCCCATTGAAACTCACTCTGTAACTTGATTTGAACAACTTTGATGGCAGGTAATAATCTGTGGATATTACTTGTGCTCCTGATAATTTTGCCTTCTCAAATCTTTCGTAACTATCCAATCTGGCCTCATTTGTCCCTTCATCTGCCCTAGTTCTTACCATATAGCCTTTAGAAACAAGTTGCTTGATATAATCAAAATGTTCAATAGGGTTATTTATGATCCTAAAGGCTGAATTGTTTGTACCCTCCTTTGTGTTTACAAACATTACAACGTCCTTTTTGTTTGAATGCCCTTTTAAATATCTATTGATTTTTTCTTCATTTTCATCAAGTACAAATAAAAACTTTCCTTTTACGCTATTTAAATTTGGCCAACCATTGGTTAAAATAGCCTCTTCCAGAGTTTTATAATCGCCTTGCACAAAATTTGGAGTAATCAATTCTTGATAACTAAAAATAGAAAGAATTTCTCGATCAATACTCACAAGGGCTTCTTCAGAAAACACAAAAGGCTTTTTCAGATCTTCAATCATTTTGTCCTTTGCATTAATGAGAACAATTATAGGTGTATGATTTTTGCTTTTATTAGACCATGATTTCAATGCTTTTAAACAATCCTTGAATAACAGATAATGACTTCTGAAATCTATATCTTGAATATGAAATAATTTTAACCCAGAATTTTTCAATTTGTGTTCCTCATCAAATGCTGAGACATCCTTACCTAGGGACCTGACTATGTCCAAACCTTTGGGGTTAGTGAAATGCCCTCCAATGGAATCATAAAAAACATCCAATTCTAAATTTCTTAAGCCAAGGTTTAATTGCTCTTCAATAGGAATATGTTCGTATTGCAAAGATTTGGCCATTACCGAATCTCTTTGATAGAGATAATTCCATAAAGGTTTTTCAATCGCAATTTTATACGAATTATGGCTTCCAATAACTTGAACATCATTAAGTTTTATACCATGTTCTTGATAACATGAAACCATAAAAATCCAAAACCCTATGAACCATAATGAAAATACTCCTGCTTTGCCCTTAGAATTTGGATGTTTTGTAAAAATCATATTTTATCTCTGGCTTGATTACCCTTATAATTAAAAATTGAGATTCAATCTTTTATATGAACCGTTATTTGTTGGAGCTAAATAGAAAGAATAACTATAGGTTCCCGGTTTAATTTTATATTTCTCATGCGGCTCTGCTTTAAACGACCATGTATTGTCTCCTCCAACACCCATTTGAATTAAATCTATATTAACCGTCAAAACTTCTCTGTCCTGTAATTCATGGGTATGCGTAGCTTCATCTATATTTGCCGTGCCATAAGGCCAAACACTAAAATTAATGAGGTCAATCCCTTTAACAAACAATCCGTTTCCTTTACCATTTAATAAAGTAAACCACCTCGTATCCATATGGTTTCCATATTCTTGGGGTACAGCATAGATATAATCCATATCATGTGCATTTCCAGAATACAAGCCAACAAAGGCCCCTGTTTTTCTATCTTGATAATTGGCCTGTGGGCCTTTACCAAAGTAGCTCACTTTTTCAAAAGCACTAGAAACATCAAACTGCATTCCTATTTTTGGAACATCAGGGGCATCTTTATCTATTGTTGCATTATAATCTATTTTCACATATCCATTTCCCAAAACCGAGTACCTAAGATTCACTATAGTCTTTGGACTTTCTATGATACCAGAAACTTTAACTATAACCTTTGTTTTATCTGAATTATCAAAATCAATAGAAGAAAGTTTAAAATTGTCTCCTGCCTTTTTCCATGCCAACTCATTAGTTTTTCCTATTGAGCGCCTGTATGCCTTATCATTTTCTGTTTCTGGACGCCAAAAATTTAGTTTTAGGGGGCTGGACATTAATTGAATTCCGTTTACCACATATGTATTAATGAATCCTGTACTTTTATCGACTGTAAGGCTTAATCTTTTATTTTTTACAACAATTGTGGCATCCGTATTTTCTAGAAATACCATATCTTTACTTTTGGTTAAGTGAATTTCTTCATCTGAATTAAAATCTAAAGCAAATTGTTCTTCAAAAACCAAATAGCCTTCTTTTTCCCATAGCATATCCTCCTTTAACAATCCTTTGATGTTGACAAAATACTCATAGCCCGCTTTGGGTTTAACATTTTTACAAGGCACTATAATTTTTTCAGTATTGTCGGGCTTAGTTTTTAAACTTGGTAACACCCCTGATTGAATTATTTGTCCATTTTCTGTTAACTCCCACACTAATTTGTATCTTGATAAATCAGAAACATGATGACGATTTTTAATTTCAAAAATTCCATGTTCAGCATCAATTTCAGAGATTATCACAGGCTGGTTTACTTTCTTTGCCTCATAAATCTCTGGTTTAAGTGTTTTATCTGCTGCAATTATACCATTTAAGCAAAAACTCGCATCGTTTGGCTTGTCACCAAAATCACCTCCATAAGCAATATAGGATTTTCCGTCATGCGTAGTTTGCAGTAATCCTTGGTCCATAAAATCCCATATAAATCCCCCTAAGGCTCTGTCGTGCTTGTAAATAACATCCCAATATTCTTGATAGTTCCCTAAAGAATTGCCCATGGCATGTGCATATTCACACATTAAAACAGGACGCTTATCAAAATTCGTGTCTTTAATTAAAGCATCCAGCTGTTCTGGTTGTGGATACATTCGACTAAGCATATCCACCCAGTCCGGGTCGGTTGGATTCCCTCGATCGGATGGCCAAAAATACTTTATATATCTTGGGTCTTCAGGAAGACCTTGCGCACCCTCGTAGTGCACAAAACGAGTAGGATCCATTTCTTTAATCCAACCAGACATCGCGGCATGGTTTGGGCCCATTCCCGATTCATTTCCCAATGACCAAATGACAATACTTGGGTGATTTTTATCACGCTCAACCATTCGCACTCCCCGCTCCAAAAAAGCTTGGGCCCAAACAGGATCTTGAGATAGTTTTCCCCCTAATCCATGAGTTTCTAAATTGGCTTCGTCAATTACATATAAACCATATTCATCACATAAATCGTAAAAATAAGGGTCATTTGGATAATGAGAAGTTCTAACAGCATTAAAATTGAACTTCTTCATAATTTGCACCTCCTCTTCCATATCAACCCTAGACACGACTTTACCGTTAAGCATATTATGATCATGACGGTTGACCCCAATCAATTTCACAACACTTCCATTCACAAGAAATCTTCCTCTATCATCTATTTTTAAATCTCGAAATCCTGTATTGATGCTCGTGGCCTGCACCATGACACCATTGACATCCTTTAATGAAAGTAACAAAGTGTATAGATAAGGTTCATCTGACGACCATTTTTGTGGATTTTCAACCTCCATTTCCATAATTCCAAAATGAACTTGGTCTCTAGCTGGATGAGACTCAGCTAAAAAAACATCTAATTTTAAAGTTTTGGAAGGGACTACCAAATGGCCTTCAGCATCTAACAATTGTGCCGTTAAAGTCCAATTATCCGCAAACGTCTGTAAAGGAGTAGTGCTAAAATGCCCCACTTTTTCAACAAACTTATCCTCAAGGTTGATAACAAACTCTGGTCTGATTTGCAAAACCGCATCTTGATGAGACGCATCTAGTTTTGTTCTAACGGTAAAATCAGACATTCTTACTTTAGGTAATGCCTGCAAATAAACCTCTCTTTCTATTCCACTTAAACGCCATGTATCCTGGTCTTCTAAATAACTGCCATCACACCACCTATATACTTTTACAGCTATTTTATTAGTTCCTGTTTCCACATACGGAGTAATATCAAATTCAGAAGGCAATCTAGTATCTTCACTATATCCTACAAATTTTCCATTAATCCAAACAAAAAAAGCTGATGAAACTCCGCCGAAATGCAAAATGATGTCTTTATCTGCCCATGATTCATCAATATTGAAATTCTTAATATAATGCCCGACCGGGTTATCACTTTGATTAATGAAAGGATAGTTGTTAAAAAAAGGATAATTTATGTTAGTATAAATAGGCTTTCCATAACCCCTAATTTCCCAATTTGACGGCACATCGATTACTTTCCAATTAGATGCATCAAAACTTGGCTCATGAAAAGTGTTCAATGAAACTTCTGGCCTCGGCACCCAATAAAATTGCCAATCTCCATTTAAACTTTTATAATTTTTCGAGGATTCCCTTATATTTTCTTTAGCCAATGCTTCACTCTCATATGAATAGAAGTTGGCATGAGCGGGCAATCTGTTTATTTGATTAATTAAAGGATTCTCCCATACATTACTTTGGGAGGTTAGAACCAAAGTAAAGAAGAAACAAATAATTAATTGTACACCTTTCTTTTTCATTATCAAGTTTATTTTAACAATAACAAGGATGAAGTTTTTAATTAGCCAATAAATAATTGAAATTATTCAAAATCAGCTAATGGTCATTTTATGCTGAAACGGCGTAAAACCAGTAATGTATACATGCACTCCATCCGTTCTTAAGCTTCCTTGGTGATATGTGTATTCTTCACTATCCAATAAATCCACATTTGTATGCTCAGTCTTTCCTGGCCCAATTTTAATAGAATCTGAGCCCATTTTCAATTCACCAAAGCCAGATTTTAATAAATAATTACCGTTTACATCCTTTTCTCCTCCTGTAAATTGGCTTCCTTCTTTGAAACACATTTCTATAGTAACTTCAACATTGGGTGGGCCATCAACGTTAAATTCTAGATCCAAGACCCCACCATGCTCCTTGATTTCAATAATTACATTCTGTTCTTTAACATTGCTTTTGGTGCGCGACCCAAAATTCATTTTATTCCAAAACCTTCCATCCAAAGATGGCGACAATTCATAATCTCCGTCCTCCTTTCGGTATTCTAATGCTAAGGGCTGGTAGTAATCGGCCACCTTAGTTTCCTTTAACACATATTTGTTTCCATCTTTTGTAATACCCTCGCTACTAAAGTATCCCATCCTGAAAAACGACGTGGAAAGACGCATATATTTTAATATAGCCTCTCCTTTTCTGTACATTAAAAAATTTGGATTTGAAGACCTACCAGAAACAATCATTACAGGTTTGTCATTACCACCAAAAAGAGTAATAGACTTATTTCCCCTACGTATTCTGGCTAAATTTGACAGCGTAAAAAACTTTTCAAAATCGTTTACAATTTCAGCATCAACAGTTATTTGCTCCTTAAGAGCTTCATTTTCCATAAAGAATGCCAAGTCCTTTGAAAGAATGGTGCCTTTAAAATCCGGCAGGTTTTCTATAACCTTAACCATGTAAGCAAACATTGGATTTTCAGTAAGTATTGCCATATAACGATACTGCATATAAAACTTAGTAATGGTTAAATCCATAAATTGATCTTGTCTTCGAGATTCAACCGAAATCATATCGCCATTTGTCTCAGTATGGTAATAATAGGTTATTAGGTTTTTGTTTACATTATCTAATAGCTCTGGTCTATTTAATAACCGTGCCATGGTAATAAAGGCCTTGTTGATTACTGCGGAATATACTCCACTGCGTTCAGAATAATGTCCATCTTTATTTAAATAAATACCCTCTGCCAACCATTCATCAATCCTATGAACATATTTTTCATTTGGATAAAGCGAATTAATATTTGCCAGGGCAGCACAAACAACCCACCTATGGTTTGGGGTATGTACACCTCCAGTAACCATAGCCTCACCGGCATTTACAATAAACTTTTTTAACTTGTCTCTTAGAACATGAAACTTCTTCAAGTTCTTCGAATTCAATATAGTTGCCGCAGCACACATATATTCCAAAACAAATGCCGTATCTGGAGGTGATTGCCTATTTCCTCCAGCATCTAGAGTTCCGTCATCATATTGTACATTCAACATACCATTCAAGTAGTCGTCTATCTTTTCCTCCAAAAGTTTCGATTTATAGTACTTGGAAGCACCATGGCCAATTGCGGCCGACATTATTGATATATGGCCCGCTAAAAATCGAAAATTACTGAGTTTGTCGATTCCTTCAAGTGCATTTCCATTAAGTATTTTTTCAGCTTCCAAATCATTATACAATAATAGCTTTTCCATCAACACGGAATCCATTTTAGTTGATTTGTCAGTAAACGGAATTCCACCCGCAAACGCCAAATCGCTAGTGAAAGCACTCAATAATGTTAAACCTCCCAATTTAATGAATTCTGCGCGACTTACTTTATTTTCCATAATCCTTAACCTCGTTGGTCTGATTTAAATATAACTCTTAATTTATAATTTAATTAATTCGTTGTGTCTTTATGTTTTTTCATTTTTAATTCTAAAACACCTCCAGACACAATGTCTTTATGACTGATTTTAAATGATTTCAATGGGTTATCGTTTAATTTTATATCATCAACAAAAACATTGTCTTCATTATTATTAAAACAAATAATTTCGAAAGATTCTCCTGGGTAGTATTTTTTATTCAGCTGAATGATAATCTTATCAAAAACAGGACTTCCAATCTGGTAATTCGGGTTTTCTTCTGTTCCTCCATTCATTTGAAATAACCCTATTTTCATTAGTACGGCTAAACTTCCCATAAGTCCTTGATCCTCATCTCCGTTGTATCCCGTATTAGGGCTTAGACCTGAAAAAACTTGTTTCACAATTTTTCTCGACCAATACTGCGTTAAATCTGGTCTTCCTAATTCTTCAAAAATGAACGCAGTTTGTATTGAAGGCTGGTTACCATAATTAATAGGAATCCTGCTAAACTCTGGATGCAGTTCCGCGGCATGTGAATCTCCGGAGCTAAACCTTAAATTTTCAGCTTCAACAAACTGCGCATTTAATTTATTCACACTTTTTGCTGCCCCACCCATTAAATCTGCCAAACCAACAATATCATGAGGCACAAACCAAGTTACCTGAGCTGCATTTGCCTCTATAAATCCATGCTGGTATTGGTAGGGATCAAAATTTTTATACCATTTTCCATCAACATCCTTAGGACGCATCCAACCAGTAACAGCATCGTAAATATGTCGATAATTTTCAGATCTTTTTGTGAAATATTTATAATCTTCATCGTTGCCTAATTTCTTTGCCAATTGAGCTAAAGTCCAATCTTGATAAGCGTACTCCAAAGTCAAGCTTGCTCCATCTTGATGGCTACCATATTGTCCATCGGGGTTTGGATAAGGCACAAAACCTTTTTCCAAATAGTACTTAAGGCCACCACCTTTTTCCGTATCGTGTTCATAACCAGCCTTCTCCATAATTCCACCAGGCATATGGTTAGTTTTTAAAGCTTTATAAAACAAATCTAAATTGCTATCCAATATACCTTTTTGAAAAGCACTTACTACAAATGGTGTTGATGAAGCGCCTGTCATAACATAAGTGTAATTACCTCCTGAGGGTCCCCTAGGCATAAGCCCCCCATCTTTGTAATATTGCAACAATGAATACGAAAACTCTTCCATTATTTCTGGGTAAACCAATCCCCAAAGCGTATTTAATGTCCATTGAGCTCCCCAAAATGAATCTGAATTATAATGGTTAAACATTAGCTCTCCTCGACTGTTTAAAGGTAGCTGACCCACCTTAAATCGTTCTCCTGTATTATCAGGATATTCGCCATTTGCATCATTAATAATCCTTCTTCCTTGTAATGAATGCCATAAATCTGTATAAAACCTCCTTTGTTCTTTTTCTGTACCTCCTTTAATTTTTATTCTACCTAGCAATTCATTCCATTCCTCTTTAGAATCCATTACTACTTTGTTGAAGTCCCAATGAGGCAATTCCTTTATAATATTATTTTCCGCATTTTGAATCGAGGTATATGAAATACCCGCTTTTAAAAGAACTGCTTGATTTACAGGTTCGAGAAGAACTAAGTAATTACCTGTTTTGCTATCCTTTTCAATTGATTGTATTGGTACATTTAACTCTATTTTAAAATAAATTGTCAAAGGTTTTGGTCGCCTATGCGTCGGGGTTGCAACTAATTTACCCTCCAATGAAGTTCTCCCAGTTTGCTCCAAGACTCCTTCAGCATTATCACAAGGCCCTAACATGGTATTTAAATTGAAGAGTATACCTGAATCTTTATTTTTTGGAAAACCGTATTTATGAAATCCGACCCTTTTGGTGCTAGTCAACTCAACATCAATACCGTATCTTTCTAAACCAACCGAATGATAACCTGGCTTTACAACTTCTTTGTCGTGAGAAAACGAAGAGTAGAAGTCTGTAAAAATAGAGTTACTATTTTCTTGATTAATTATTACTGGCATAATTGATAAACCAGACATTTGCCATGCATGAATATGACTGAAGCCTTTAATTGTGTCTGTTTTAAACCTATAACCACTATCCCAAGCTCCATTAATTTCAGTATCTGGGCTAAGGTTTACCATCCCAAATGGCCTGCTTGCTGAAGAAAAGAAAAACCATCTAGAATTATTTGTGTCTGAAATCGGATAAACCTTTTCAACAAAATCAATTCTCTGCTCGTATTCATTAACAAGTTCATTTTTATCCCGACAAGAAAAAAAATGAATTGCAATCACCAGTAAAGCAATTGTTTTAACAGAAATAGTTTTGTTCAAGCTCATTTTGAATTAAAACGATGTGATTAAAAATCTTAACTCCATAAAATACTTTATTCCAAGACATAAAAATATAAGCAGGATTATTCTCCTGCCTATATCAAACTAAAATTTAATTAAACTAAATAAATACTAAACATATAATCTTTGCTGAATATTATCTTTTTTACCTCAAAAACATCCTCAAATTTACCCATCAACTCTATGAAAGTTGAGAAATAAAACCCACTCATTAAACCAACTAACCATTAAAAAACTCACTTTTCTTTTCCAACACCTCAATTTTACACACCAAATAGGTTTAAATTCTCAAAAAAGTATTACCTCCATTTTTTTTTAAAATTATCGCTTCAGCACAAATAACAAATGGATTTTTTCTTCAAAAACATGGAACTTGCAATTTTTGCTGATTATTTATTATGTCTTATTCATAAAATCCTCAATTACATTGGCCTGAAAAACAAAGACTGCATTCTATCCATATTTTTGAAGAAAACATCCATTTATAAAAATCTGTTTCTTTTGTAATTTTGTTGAATCAGCGTGTTTGAATAACACTAAAACAGTTTCTGGCACTCAAGGGTGTTATATCAATATGGATGTAAAACAACTAACTAACGGAAGAAACAAAAAATAATAAAATTATGGATACTTCACCTGAAAACAACAAGGCAAACCCCATGCATAATATTGATGACTGGGAGGACAATTTAATTGAGCGTTATCCCAACCCGGAGAAACCTTCAAAAGAAAAGGAAGAGTTTCGAAATTATGTGGATTCAGAACGTGCTGAGACCGTTAGAGAGTTTTATAAAATCAACCATAAATATCAAACTTATGATTTTGTTTGTAAAAAGGAGCAAGAGTTTCTAAAGTTTGACAGAAAGGAAATGTCGCTTTGGGAAGCCATAGACTTTCTCAACACCTTAGTAGATGATAGCGACCCAGACATAGACTTAGACCAACTTCAGCATTTACTGCAAACCTCTGAAGCCATTAGAGCTGATGGCCACCCAGATTGGTTTGTGCTTACTGGATTTTTACACGATGTAGGCAAGGTCCTTTGCTTGTTCGGAGAACCCCAATGGGCAGTAGTTGGAGACACCTTTCCTGTGGGATGTAAGTTTTCAGAAAAAATAGTATATCCTGAGTTTTTTGATGAAAATCCCGATTCAAAAGATGAAAGATACAATACAAAATTTGGTGTTTATTCTCCAAATTGTGGATTGGACAAAGTGAAAATGAGTTGGGGCCACGATGAGTATTTATACCAAATAATGAAGGATTATTTGCCTGTGCCAGCACTTTACATAATTAGATACCACTCATTTTACGCGCAACATAGAGAAAACGCCTACGCCCACTTAATGAATAAAAAAGATATTGAAATGTTTGAATGGGTTAAGAAATTTAATCCCTATGATTTATATACAAAGGCTCCTGTAAAACCGGACTCAAAACGCCTCAGACCTTATTATGAGGAGTTAGTGAAAAAATATTTACCAGATACTTTAAAATTTTAATTAAAATAATTCACTATGGTTTATACCTATTTGGGGTTTTTTGGATTTACTTTGTTCGTTATCATTTACACTACTTACAAACTCCGAAAAGATAAATTCACAACCTCAAAAGGTTATTTTTTGGCAGGCAAAAGCCTAACCGGACCTATTATTGCAGGCTCCATGATTCTTACAAATATATCAACGGAGCATCTAATAGGCATGAATGGAAACTCATATAAGAATGGCATAATTGTAATTGCATGGGAGGTAACTTCTGCCATAGCCTTAGTTATTGCTGCCATTTATTTCATTCCCAAGTTTATAAAAATGGGATTGACGACAATTCCTGAATTTTTGGAAAAACGTTTTGATGGAACAATCCGATCAGTAGTGGCACTTTTGTTGATGTGCTCTTTTGTGATTACACTATTGCCAATTGTCCTATATTCAGGAGCAATTAATATTGAAAGTATATTTGACTTCTCTATTATGTTTGGTATTACCAAAGCTCAGTCACTAATTTATACCGTTCTAACTATAGGCATCATCGGTTCATTGTATGCCATTTTTGGTGGTTTAAAGGCGGTGGCCTACTCCGACTCATTAAATGGTATTGGATTGATGCTCGGGGGATTGCTAGTTCCCTTAATTGCGCTTTATCAAATTGGAGATGGACATATATTAAACGGACTAAACACAGTATATCAATTTAACCCCGAAAAATTTAATATTATTGGCAAATCGGATTCCACCTTGCCTTTTTCAGTATTATTTACTGGTTTAATGATTAATCAATTGTACTTCTGGGGAATGAACCAGGCAATTATACAAAGAGCGTTTGGTGCTAAAAATCTGGTTGAAGCGCAAAAAGGACTCATCTATACAGGAGCACTAAAGCTATTTGTACCAGTTATTATTGTATTACCAGGATTGATTGGTTTCTACTATTTCCATGACCAATATTATGACAATCCGGATTTGATTTATCCCTTACTGGTAAAAAAGGTTTTACCAACATATCTCTACGGGTTCTTTGCGGCTGTAATTTTAGGGGCAGTACTTAGCACGTTCAACAGTGTCTTGAATTCTGCAAGTACCATCTTCTGTTTAGATATTTATAAAAAGCTCATTAACAAGGACGCCAGTGATTATAAATTAGTCAGATATGGCAAGTTATCATCAGTAATTTTGGCAATAATAGCCATTTCTGTGGCTCCTTTGGTTGCATATGCACCAGAAGGCCTATACCAATTGTTGCAGCAACTAAACGGTATATTTTTTATCCCAATTTCATCAATAATTATAGCAGGCATATTTTTTAAGAAAATAAACACCACAGGAGCCAAAGCCGGATTGTTCTTTGGATTTGCTTTCTATATATTAACAACTTTTATTTTACAACTAAACATTCATTTTGTCCACCTATGGGGCATTGAATTTGTTTTGAACTTCATTATTATGTTTGCTGTATCAAGGTTTTACCCATCAGAGGAATATCATCCAGAGTTATACAAAGGACAAGAAGAAAAATTCTGGAAACACGTCAAGTTTTTTGGTTCATTATTAATATTTCTTACCGTTTTAATTTATATCCTTTTGTCGTAGTTTAGATTAGAAACATTGGTCGAAAACATAAAAGCGCAAATCCCAGTTGATATGAGGCCTTACAAATCTGACTTTAAAATTAACACTTTAGGCCATCAAAAGGCATTACCTTACTATATCAAAGGGTATATTGACCCAGAAAACCATTAAACTGTGGCCCATTAATGAACATGTCCTTAAATTAGAATAAATATTGACTTTTTATATTAAAAAAGTCTTTGAATTTGAATTGGCAAACAAACTAAAATAAAGCAACCGATTGCGTAATTTGATTTTATTTGTTACATTTGCTATTCTCCAACCACTAAACTAGATACATGTACTATTATAATTTCAACCGAATTCTTCTTTTCCCAATATCTTTTTGCCTTCTTTTTTTATCTTCTTGCAACTCAGGCTTAAACACTAATCAAATTAATAGAGAAAGAATTTTGATAAATGAAGACTGGAAATTCTTTAAATATAAAACTATTGAAGATGCTGACAATTTAATTTATGACGTACGCCCCATTATTGAAAATACAGATGATACGAAAGAAGCAGATAGTAAGCCAACCGAAGCAATAGAAATTGTATCAACACAAAATGCCCTTAAACCTTATATTTTACCAACTGCCAATGCTTTTATAAAAAATGCAAACAAACATTACAAAAGACCTGAAGGGCAGCCTGGAAAAGATTTTCCTTTTGTGAAAAACGAGTTTAACGATGATGATTGGAAAACAGTCAACCTACCTCATGATTGGGCTATTGAAGGCCCTTTTTACTCTGGTTGGGATGCTGAAGTTGGAGGCGGTATGGGACGTTTGCCCAGTCATGGCGTGGCTTGGTACCGAAAAAAATTGAACATCCCTGAATCGGACAAAAATAAATCCATTTTCCTGGATATTGATGGGGCTATGTCTTATGCCATGGTTTGGATTAATAGACAATTGGTTGGCGGCTGGCCTTATGGCTATAACTCCTGGCGTTTAAATTTAACACCTTATCTTACTTTTGGGGGAGAGAATCAATTAAGCATAAGAGTCGATAACCCCAACCATTCATCGCGATGGTATCCTGGAGGTGGCATTTACCGTAACGTATGGTTGACCAAAACCAATAAAATACATGTATCCCAATGGGGAACCTATGTCACTACACCCGAGGCATCTAAAGAAAATGCTACTGTAGATTTTACCGTTTCAATTGATAACAATTCTGATTCTGAAAGTAAAATAGATGTCGCTACAGATATTTATTACATAAATGAAAAAGGTGAACTTTCGGCCAACGTTGTGGCAACTATTTCAAAACTAACAGCAAAAATCAATGCCCATGGCACCACAACCGTAGAGAGCAAAGCCAACATAAACAATCCAAAACTTTGGGGGCCTCCACCAGCTCAAACACCAAATCTTTACAAAGCAATAACTACCATTTCCTTAGATAATCAACCTGTTGATACATATGAGACCATCTTTGGAATTCGCACAATTGAATTCAACCCCGATAAAGGCCTTTTGGTAAATAATGAACCTATAAAGATCAAGGGCGTAAACCAACATCATGATTTGGGAGCACTTGGCGCTGCATTTAATGTTAGAGCTGCTGAGAGACAATTAGAACTATTGAAAGAATTGGGCTGTAACGCCATAAGATTAGCACATAATCCACCAGCTCCAGAATTACTCGAATTGACAGACCAAATGGGTTTTCTTGTCATCAATGAAGTTTTTGATTGTTGGGAACGAAAAAAAACACCACACGATTTTCATTTAATATTCCCTGAATGGCATGAGGCGGATACGCGATCTTTTGTGCGCCGAGACAAAAACCATCCCTCAGTCATATTGTGGAGTTTTGGCAATGAGGTAGGTGAACAATACACTGATGAAGACGGAGCTAAGCTTGCCAAAACTTTAAGTGATATTGTAAAAGACGAGGATCCTTCAAGACTTACCACGGCCTCAATGAATTACGCGAAACCATATATGCCTTTTCCAAATAGCCTGGATGCAATTAGTTTAAATTATCAAGGCGAAGGTATTAGAAATGCACCAGAATATGCCCATTTAAAAGGCATAAACACGCCTCCATTATATCAAGATTTTAAAGATGCCTTTCCAGAAAAAGTCATTATCAGTAGCGAAACTGCTGCTGCATTGAGTTCTCGTGGCACTTACTTGTTTCCCGTAACGCAAGGAAAAAGTTCTCCCATCTCAGAAGGTATTGGTGGCATTGAAAAAGAAGGCTATGTTAGTGCTTACGAACTTTACACAGCCAATTTTGGGTCTTCAGCAGACAAAGTTTTTTCCGCACAAGACCAAAACCCTTTTGTGGCCGGTGAGTTTGTTTGGTCAGGTTGGGATTATCTGGGAGAGCCTACACCCTATTACTTATCTAGAAGCTCATATTTTGGCATCATAGATTTGGCCGGATTCAAAAAAGACCGGTTTTATTTGTATCAATCCCGTTGGAGACCTGACCTTCCCATGGTACATATTTTACCACACTGGAACTGGCCTGGCAGAATTGGACAGGTTACCCCCGTTCATGTGTTCACGTCTGGTGATGAAGCTGAACTTTTCCTTAATGGAAAATCGCTCGGAAAAAAGAAAAAAGACGCCTTTCAATACCGTTTACGTTGGGATGATGTAATCTATGAACCTGGTGAACTCAAAGTTGTTGCTTATAAAAACGGGGAAAAATGGGCAGAAAATAGTGCTAAAACAACCGATAAAGGCTCTGCTTTAAGCGCCTCGGCAGACAGAATCAGCATCAATGCCGACGGCAGCGATCTATCGTTCGTAACCATAAAAGTTGTTGATAAAAACGGATTGATGGCACCAACGGCGAACAATTTAATTACATTTTCAGTTGAAGGCCCCGGAGACATTATTGCTACAGATAATGGAGACCCAACAGATTTGGTCGCTTTTCCTTCACTACAACGTAAAGCTTTTAATGGATTAGCTTTGGTTATTGTGCGTTCTAAAAAAGATGAAACGGGAACTATTCGCATTACCGCCAAATCTGAGAACTTAAAAACCACATTTACCGAAATTACAGCTAAATAGTTATCCGGTATTTAAGCAAAACATCTAGTCTTCAACATTCAAAACGCACATCATAAGAATGAAACATATATTAACAAAAATACACTTACTAGTTTTAATTGGCTTCTGCTTTTTTAATTGTAAAACAGATCATTCTAGCTACCTTGAGTTAGCTGACGGTACTGATGGAAATTGGCTATTACATGGGTTGAATTATTCTGAAACAAGATATAGCCCTTTAAACCAGATTACCGCAACAAATATCAACGAATTGGGTTTAGACTGGAGCTTAGATTTAGGATTGAAAAGAGGCATTGAAGCCACGCCAATTGTAAAAGACGGCATTATGTACCTGACTGGCCCATGGAGTATTGTTTTTGCAATTGACCTTCGAACCCATGAAATTATCTGGAAATTTGACCCCGAAGTACCCAAAAGTTTTGGAGAAAAAGGATGTTGCGATGTCGTAAACAGAGGTGTTGCCCTATATGATAACAAAATTTACGTTGGTTCTTTTGATGGAAGATTAATTGCATTAGACAGTAAAACTGGAAAAAAAATATGGGCCGTTTTAACAGTTGACCAATCCAAACCATACACCATTACAGGTGCGCCAAGGGTAGTTAACAATAACGTAATTATTGGCAACGGAGGTGCCGAATTTGGAGTTAGAGGCTACTTTACAGCTTATGACGCCAATACTGGTGAGCAAAAATGGAGATTTTATACAGTACCCGGAAACCCGTCTAAACCCTTCGAAAATGAAGCCATGGAAAAAGCTGCAAAAACGTGGACAGGCGAATGGTGGAAATTTGGTGGAGGGGGCACCGTTTGGGACGCAATGGCCTTCGATCCCGAATTAAACTTGCTATACGTAGGCACGGGAAATGGTTCGCCATGGGATAGAAATAAAAGAAGTCCTGAAGGCGGTGATAATTTGTTCCTATCATCAATTCTTGCAATAAATCCAGATTCTGGCGAGTTGATTTGGCACTATCAAACAACCCCAGGTGATTCTTGGGATTTCACTGCTACCCAGCACATGGTTCTCACCGATTTAAAAATTGATGAAAAAAATCGGAAAGTCATTATGCAAGCACCCAAAAATGGCTTTTTCTATGTTTTGGACAGAACCAATGGCGAATTAATTTCAGCTGAAAAAATAACTTATGTGAATTGGGCGGACAGTATTGATATTGAAACTGGCCGACCCGTAGAAACAAAATGGGCACGATACGGACAAGCAAATGTTGATGTAGCTCCCAATTTTAATGGCGCACACAATTGGCAACCAATGGCTTATAATCCAAATTTGAACTTAGTTTACATCCCTGCTAGGGAAACGTTTTCAAACTATGGCCAGGATAGCACCTGGGTATACAACAAAAAAGGATTTGGCACTGGCGTAGGTTGGAATTTGGCTATAGGTAGTGTAGACTCCAGACCCACAATTAAAGATAAAAAAGCAACAATTTCAGGAAAGCTAATGGCCTGGGACCCAATAAAGCAGAAGCAAGTTTGGAGTGTAAAACAAGATAATATTTGGAATGGTGGCTTATTGACAACCGCATCAAACTTGGTCTTTCAAGGCACCGCAGATGGTAAGCTAACTGCATATAATGGCATTAACGGACAATTACTTTGGGAAGCCAACCTTCAAACTGGTATCTTGGCACCACCTATTACTTATTTAGTTGACGGCGTACAATATATTACCGTTATTACCGGTTGGGGCGGTGGTTATGGCATGAAAAACAAACACACAAACTTGGTTCTGCCGGGAACAATATATACATTTAAAATTGGAGGTAAGCAGCAATTACCCGAAGCATATCCATTATACGAACGCGAACTTATAAACCCTCTCTGGGAGTTGGACAAAAGTAAAATTGTCGAAGGTGAAACTCTCTTTTGGCAATATTGTGGCACTTGCCATGTTGTGGCCGAAGGCGGCGGTGGGGTGGCTCCCGACCTTGGATATAGTTTTATGGTTGGTAATGATGCCTTTAAAGAGGTGGTTTTAAACGGTGCTTTGCTGACCAATGGTATGCCAAGATTCGATGACAGGTTAACAGAAGAAGATATTAAGAATATCCAGCATTATATTATTAATGTGGTATCAAATAAAAAACAAGAGACATCAAAATAACCAATCTTGCTCCATCCTGTTGAAAATTTGAAAATCAAATTTCACTGTGATTTCGATCAAATTCCACACAACTGTTTGCACTTACAATATGGACTTAAATAGCCTTCTTAATAAATAAACTAAAACCTTAAAACACAAACAAATCAAAATAATTACGCAATCGGTTGTGTTTTTTGTTTTTATTTTATACATTTGGTCAATATTCTATCTATCTAGGATAATATAGAATACAAATTAAAAGAACAACTAAACTAAATTTTTATGACAAAATCTTTAATTTTCAAAGATAAACAGACAAAAAAGCTAGGGTTTTTAGCCCTAATGTTTCTGTTTTGTGCCGTTGCAAATGCTCAAATAACGGTGACGGGGGTCGTATCTGACCAAAACGGGCCCTTACCAGGGGTAAGCGTTATCTTAGATGGCACTACCAACGGTGGTGCTACAGACTTTGACGGGAAATTCACCCTGTCAAATGTGCCTTCAAATGGCAATTTATTGTTCAGCTATATTGGTTATGTGAAACAATCGGTTGCTGTTAATGGCAGAACTACAATTAATGTGGTGATGGTTGAGGATCTACAATCTCTTGATGAAGTAGTTGTGGTTGGTTACGGAAGCATGGATCGCGCTAATGTAACAGGAGCCATTACTACGGTTGACGTTGAGGAAACCTCTAAAGTTCCCGTGCCAAACGTGGTTGAATCATTACGAGGCCAAGTATCTGGTTTGAATATCACCAAAACTTCAGGAAAACCAGGTGCGGGTGTAACTTTTAAAATTAGAGGAACAAATTCCCTTGGGGCCACCCCGGGAGATGTAGATGGCTCCAACCAACCAATAATTGTTGTAGATGGTGTTCCTCTTGTGGGAGGCAATATGTCTGAACTTGATTCGGATGACATCCAAAGTATAAACATCATTAAGGATGCCGGAGCTGGTGCTATCTACGGGTCAAGTGCAGCCAACGGTGTTATTTTAATAACAACCAAAAGTGGAAAAAGTGGCAAGACCCGATTTGAAGTAAGCTCATCCACAGGTTTTGTTCAGTTGGCCAATGAGGTTAAGCCCTTTAACGTTGATCGCTTCGTTCAGTTTAGAAAAGACGTTGTTGTAGATGGCAATCCTAATACCCCAATGCCAACAACACAAAGTGTTTTAGATCAAGTTGAGTTGGCCAATTATGTTGCTGGCAATAATGTAAATTGGCTAGATTTGGTAGACAGAATTGGTTCTCAACAAAATGTAGGACTAGCAATTTCAGGAGGTACCGAAAAATCCACTTTCTACCTTAATGCAGACATGTATAACGAAAAAGGTATTCTTAGGGAATCTGATTATAAAAGATATTCCTTAAGATTTAATGCCGATTTACAAGCTACCAATAGAATAAAAATTGGTGCGAGAGTACAGCTTTCAAAAAGCTTTGCAGATGAGACCTCTGAAGCACTCAGCTCTATTGATGGATACGAAAACGCAGCCTTTGCGCCATTATTGGAAGCCAGCCCTCTTGGAAGTATTTACGATAGTGAAGGTAATACCACTAAGTTTGTAACAAACGATTTATTTGCTTTAAATCCATTGCATAAATTCAACGAATCAATCGCCGATAGAAAAGTAACGCGTTCATACATCAATCCTTATATTGAAATTGATTTGTTTGAAGGCTTAAAATACACTTTGAACAGTTATGCCGAAAACAGAAATGAATTTTATGGTCTTTTTAGGTCGTCAAATTATGAGGACAACAAACCAAACCACGGGCAAATAATCAACGAAGAAGGCACAACCTATTTATTGGATAATATTTTCAACTACAAAAAAGAATTTGGCGACCATGGCATTGATGCAACATTGGTTTTCGGTTTCCAAAAGTATGAGATGCAAGGCTCAGACAACACCGCAGACTATTTACCATCCGACTTACTTGGTTACAATGCTATAGGCGGTGCTCCTCAAAACGAACAAGCATTAGATTATTACACCGATGAATGGGGAAAATACTATCAAGTAGGTAGGTTAGGTTATAACTATGACAGTCGCTATAGTATTACCGCAACAATACGAAGAGACGGATCTTCCAAATTTGGCCCTAATAACAGATATGGTATATTTCCTTCAATCTCTGGTGCTTGGAATATCCATAACGAGGCATTTTGGGGAGACAACAACAAAATTAACAACCTAAAACTAAGGCTGAGCTACGGTACCTTGGGTAACGACAATATCCCAACATACTTATACAGACAGGGATCCAGAGTGGTAACGCTTACCAACGGAAACACCACTTTTACAACGTCTAATATTGGCACAAACCCAAACCTAAAATGGGAAACCAGTAAGCAAATAAATGTTGGTGTAGATTTTGGTTTATTCAACAATATTGTAACTGGCTCTATTGAAGCTTATTCAACTAAAACTACCGATTTGTTATTATTTCAGTCCATTCCTGGGGCACTAAACAACGGTATTACAAGCTATCCTTCAAATATAGGAGAAACAGAAAACAAAGGTATTGAAATAGGCCTTAAGGCTAACATATTAGACAAAGGTGATTTCTCATGGAATGCAGGAATTAATTGGACGAGCAATAAGGTTAAAATTGTTAGGTTGAATGAAGTTGGTCCTAACGGAGAACCAGTTGATAATCCAGCTAACGGATGGTTCATTGGCCAAGACCCGCAAGTAATTTATGATTTTGATTACGAAGGAGTTTATCAAACTGGTGAAACACCTTCTTTAACCCAATTTGGTGAAGTTCCAGAACCTGGCGATGCCAAAATTAGAGATGTAAATGGCGATGGCAACATAGATTTTGATGATAGAACATTTATAGGAAGTCCAAATCCAGAATGGTATGGAAGCATCAACAACGTTTTTAAATACAAAAATTTCGAACTTTCCGTGCTTATTGAAACCGTTCAAGGTGCTACACAAAGAAATTCCCTTTATGGAAGGTACGATCAAGCCAGATATAATGCAATCGCAGTAGATTACTGGACCCCAACCAACCCAAGCAATGAGTTTCCAAGAGTTGGTGCAAATTCTCCGTTCTCTGGCGCTTTTGCAAACGCCATTAGAGTTCAAGACGCATCATTTGTAGCTTTGAGAAACGTATCTTTTGGTTATTCTTTAGATGATAATATTATTAAGAAAACACCTTTTACAAGTATTTCTTTCTTTGTCAGAGGGAATAATTTGAAATATTGGACAGACTTTAAGAATGCATATTCTCCAGAAAACACGACTACAGGACAATATCCAGTAAGCAAAATTTGGACAATAGGGACTAAAATTTCATTTTAAAAAAAGCAACTATGAAAAAATATATTAAATACACAATAGCATTAGTGGTCTTAATTTCTTCATTTAGTTGTGAAGAAGCGATTTTAGACCTAGAAGAACGAGATGGTATTCCTGCAGAAATTTTAGCTGGAACAGAACAAGGAGTAGAAGCATTGTTAGCAGAAGCCTTTGAAGGACTTAAAACCATACATAGTAATCCGGACATATCATTGTATAAACAATGTGGTACAGATATAGCTGGATCTGGCACCAATATGGGCGACGTGCCTGCTCATGCAATGCGTGGCATGAATGAATATACCGAGGGTTTATCGGCAGTTAGTGAATCTATTGAAACACTATGGAACACTTATTATACCGCAATTGCAAAATGTAATTCTGTTGTTGTGGGTGTTACTTCGGTACAAGAACCTAGCGCAACTTTATTGGATTATCTTGGACAAGCTTACACTTTAAGAGCGTATGCCTACCTTGAACTTGTTAGACGTTGGGACAACATTGTAATTAGTGAACCTACAGACCCCAACGCACCTCCTGTATTTTCAGCAACTCAAGCGACCAAAGAAGCTTTATATACTCTTATAATATCAGATTTAGAAACCGCTATACCCATCTTAAAAAAGAGATCTGAAAATGGCAACGTTTTAGCTCCTTCAAAAGGATTGGCCAACATGCTATTGGCAGAAGCCAATTTAGACATGGGTAATTGGCAAGCAGCAGCTACAGCGGCAGATATTGTAATTAACGAAGGGTCTTATCAATTACAAAATTTAGATTATATCTTCGGATTGGAAGGTGGCAAATCTGGAGAAGAAAACAATACAGAATTGGTGTTCTCATGGGGTTTTACTAAAGATGTTCCAGACATCTTTCAATATACATCGGTACATTACAACTCACTTTATGACAGGTTAGATGGAATTGCACGTACCATGGCACAAGGGGGAAGACCATGGGGACGTTTCTCTCCTACAGATTATTATTGGTCGCTTTTTGACAATGAAGATGGCCGCTTACAAGCCTGGCACAAATTGGAATACTATTTTGATGATGCTGCCAATTTGCCTAGCGGAAGAGCGTTAGGAGACATTGCCACAGAACAAGATTTAATCAATCAATTTGGCAATGACCCAATTAGAATACATTACTTAGATCCTGTTCCTACAAAATTTTGGGAAGACAGCCAATATGGCAGATCTATCGCGGAAGGTGAAGGCTGGAGAAACATTATTGTATACAGGTTATCGAACGCTTATCTTTTGGCTGCTGAAGCCTATTGGAGGCTCAATCAAATAGGTACAGCTGCTGCTAGGCTGAACACTTTAAGAGAACGCGCATATGGAGACAACGCGCACAACTTTGCCTCAGTGGATATGGAGACCATCATCGAAGAACATGCCAGAGAACTTGGGCACGAAGGGCACCGTTGGGCATTCTTAAAACGCCTAGGCATACTCCGTCAGCGTGCCGTTTTGTACAACCCTAGTGCTTCAGGAATGCAGGACAAAAACGAGCGTTGGCCAATACCACAATCTTTTATAGATTTAACAGGTATTAATCAAAACACAAACTATTAATATAAAAGCTAAGAAAATGAATAATAGATATTTAACATTATTGATTGTTTTTATATTTTCTTTAACAACCCTTACAAGTTGCGAAGATAAAGATGATATAAACATAAAAGGTTCTGTTGATGCTGCAATAAGCAGTGTTACACCTTCTGAAGCAAAACCAAATTACCCTATAACTTTAAGTGGTAATGGGTTTAGCAACTTAAAAGAAGTATTCTTTAACAACACACAAGTTTTGGATTTTGCATTGGTTGACGATAACACAATAAATTTATCTGTACCCAACGGAACACCTGTAGGTGACGCATTGATAACGTTAGTATATAGCGATAATGCAAGAGTTTCTGCAACTTTCAACGTTTTGGTTTCCGAACCACCTACGGTAACAAGCTATGCAAACGTTCAAGACGCCAATAACATTTCATTTGAAGGCATTAATTTTTTCGATTTAACCATAACATTAAATGGAGAAGAAGTAACACCTAATGTAAATAGCAACCAAACTCAATTAAGCTTTATGCCTCCATCTGGTGTGAAAAATAAGCTTTCGGGCACCCTTAAAATTTCAAACTTAGATGGTTTTGAAAACTTTAAATACGTTTACACTGGAGATAAAATTTATTTCTTCAAGGAAGGCTCTTATAGTACTTCGGTAATTGAAGATTGGGATGGGAATGGCGTTGGTGCAACTTGGGATGGACCACACAGTGGAGTTACCACAGATGCAGGTGTAAAAAGCAGCGGACCAACCGGTTCCTACCTAAAAATGACCTCAAGCGGAGAATCTTGGGGAGGCGGATATGAGTTTGGTGGTGTAAGCTACGGCTTGCCAGAAGGAGTTAGAGGCAAAAATTTTTATGTTTTGGCAGATATGAAGTTTAACAACACCTCTGCGACTGGAGTTTATATGATCATACAATTGGAAGGTGCCGATCCGCAAGTTATTTTTTATGGAGATGATTTACCCGAGTATACAGCAAACCCTATGTTTTGGAGCTCAATACCTATTGACCCTGAAAACGCAACGGGTGAATGGCAGACCATAGCATGGAGTCAGTATTACGATTTTGGCCCACGTTATAGAAACCATGTAGATAAAACAGCAGCCGACTACCCTCAAAACGAGCTGAGACCGGAAGATTCTGATAATTTAGCTACATTTAAGATTCAAGTTCCCAATGATGGCTTAGTAGATGTAGATATAGACAATGTACGTATAGTTTACTTTAATTAAGTTGTTTGTTTTAGTTTGATAAACCGCCTTTACAAGGCGGTTTATTTAATTATAACCACCACGTAAAAACTAAAAACAATTATGACAAAAATGATTTTAATAGCTTTATGCTTAGCAACTTCTTGCTTTTTCTTAAATAGTTGTAGCAATTCAAATGATGAAGGCGGTGACACACGAGTCACCCCTGCAAAAGTATTTACAATTGACACAAGCATTAAATATCAAACCATAACTGGTTTTGGTGGGGCCAATAGAATGTGGACCTCAGAAAACTTAAGTACTTCAGAAGTCCAAAACATATTTGGGACAGCCGATACAGAACTTGGCTTAACTATTTTTCGGGAAAGAATACCACCTGTCCAGGCAGATTGGACTATAATGTTACCAACATTAAAAGCCGTTCAAGCCAAAGGTATTAAAATTTTAGCATCGCCTTGGTCACCTCCAGCCAACTTAAAAAGCAATAATGATTTAGTTGGTGGGCATCTTCTGCCAGAAAACTACGAAGCCTACAAAAACCATTTAAATGATTACATAAGCTTTATGGCAAATAATGGTGTTACCATTTACGCCATTTCAATTCAAAACGAACCAGACATACAGGTATCCTATGAATCCTGCGATTGGACAGCTACGCAAATGGCAGATTACATTAAAGCATATGGTAGCCAAATAAATGCAAAAATAGTTGCCCCAGAATCATTTAAATTTGACCAATCTTATGTTAATGCGTTATTCAACGATACTGAAGTTATCAATAATTTAGATATAGTTGGAGGCCATATTTATGGTTCTGGATTGGACTTTATATCTAAGGCAGAACAAAATGATAAAGAAATCTGGATGACAGAATATCTCTTAAACTTAAATACTGGAAATGCCGGAGCACCAGCCTGGAGTTTATATGGTGAAGATATTATATGGAATGAAACTTTAACGATGCTAGAAACCATCCATAAAGCCATGGATTTTAATTGGAACGCATATATATGGTGGTACATTAAACGGTATTATTCATTTATAGGAGATGGCACCCAAGGCACAGAAAGTGGTAAAATTCTAAAGCGTGGTTATGCATTTTCCCACTTTTCAAAATATGTAAGACCAGGCTATGTTAGAGTACAAGTAAACAATGAAGATAACGTGGATTTAAAAGTAACTGCTTACGAAAGCAACACTGAAATTGTTATAGAAATTTTAAATACCAGTTCATTAAACACCGATAAAGTACAATTTAAAGTGCCTTCAATGAGTTCAGCTATGGCTTACCAAAGTACTTTAGAAAAGAATAGAGAACCAATTGCATTAACCACTAATACAGACAACGTTCAATTTAGTTTTGTCCCAAAAAAAAGCATAACAACAGTTATAGTGAAAAAATAAACACAATAGATTATGGTGCAAATCAACAAATAGCACCTTTAAGTATAGTTTTTTATACTTAAAGGTGCTATTTTATTAATCTGATTATATCCTCATTACGCATAAGGATCAATGGTATTAATTGTACCGTCATCGTTATAAGATATTTCGGCTACTTTTATTGAGCGTAGATGCGTTACACCTTTTGATAGACTGGAATCATGATAAAACAAGTACCACTTCCCCTCTACTTCGCAAATAGAGTGATGTGACGTCCAACCCACAACAGGGTTTAAAATTCGTCCAGTGTAAGTAAACGGCCCATAAGGATTATCGCCTATGGCGTAACATATAAAATGTGTATCTCCCGTGGAGTATGAGAAATAATATTTGCCTTTGTATTTATGCATCCACGATGCTTCAAAAAAGCGTCTCTCATTATCTCCTTCTAATAATAAATTACCATGCTCATCTACTATTTTAACTTCTTTCACTTCTTCAGAAAACTTGAACAAATCATCGGTTAACTTAGCCACCAAAGGCAATAAGGCAGGTTCATCTGGTTTAGGTAGTTCGTTATTTTCATCGTAAATATTGTTACGGAATTTTTGTAATTGCCCGCCCCAAATACCACCAAAATAGAGATAATAACTGCCATCATCATCTTTAAAGACCGCAGGGTCTATACTGTAACTTCCTTGAATAGGTTTTGGTTGCGCTACAAAAGGCCCTATTGGATACTGGCTTGTGGCTACCCCTATTTTAAAAATGCCATCATAGTCTCTTGCAGGAAAAAACAAAAAGTAAGTTCCATCTTTTTCTGTGGCATCTGGCGCCCACATTTGCTTTTCTGCCCAAGGCACATCATCTACATGTAAAGCCACACCGTTATCAACCGCCTCACTATCAATAGTATCCATAGAAATTACATGGTAATCCTGCATACCAAAATGGTCGCCATTATCATTAAAAGGAATGCCCGCATCAATATCGTGAGATGGGTAAATGTAAATTTTGTCATTAAAGACATGTGCAGATGGATCTGCAGTGTATATATGAGTAACTAAGGGCTGAGAAATAGCCTTTTTTTCTAATCTTTTAAAGTCGATATGTTCAATATTATCTTCCGGCATGTTTTTCAATTTTTTATTTTCTTCGTTCTTTTAAATCTTTTTCTATCTGAACCTCCATGTTCTTATTGATCTCATAGAAGAACAATAAGCCTACACAAATTAAAAATGGTATGGAAGGAAAGATACTTACTAACATTTTGGTGCCTTGTACAGCACTCTCTGGCTGAACAATAAGTTCTCCGGCCTGTGCTGCTTCTTTAGTCACATAGTGGTAGAAACCTAGAATCCAGGTTACAAAAGCGCTTCCTAAACTAAGCCCAGTTTTTAAACCAACCATCATAGCAGAAAATATGATAGCTGTGGCGCGACGGTTGTTTTTCCATTCAGAATAATCGGCCACATCGGCAATCATAGCCCAAAGTAATGGAATGGTCAAGCCATAGAAAAAACCATGTAGAATTTGTGATGTGAACATGAGTTCCACCGAAGTTGGAGAAAAGAAATAAAAAGCCAGAATAAACAATGTGGAAATAAATAAGGCTACTTTAAAAACATCCCTTTTCCCATACTTATCGGCAAATCTTTTTGAAAGCGTTATACCCACTATCATAAAAATGATACCACCAGCATTAAACAAACCAAAGCCCGCAGAAACTGGGTTTTCTCCAAAAAAGTTAATACCAATGCCCGAAAGAAAATCTAATATGGGCATAATAAACTGTGTCAACTTTTCCTCGTTAACATAGTTTTCAAAATAATACACATATGAACCCCCTTTCATGGCAAGTGTTACAAATATTAAGGTGGTTGAAACCAAAATGATAACCCATGGTTTATTTTTAAATAAATCAGCTAAATCTTCCTTAACACTGGATTTTTGCTCAAGTGTTGGAACGATGCGCTCTCGTGTTGTAAAAAAGGTAATCAATAACATGATGGTTCCTATAATTGCCAACCAAGTCATTACTATTTCAATGCCTTCAGCTTTATTTCCACCACCAGCGGATTCAATAATAGCCAACATAAACACCTGCACAAAAAATTGGGCAAACATAACTGCCACAAACCTATAAGACGACAAACTGTTACGTTCAGCCATATTACCGGTAATAACCCCACTAAGAGCAGAATAAGGCAAATTATTTGCGGCATACAAAAGCAACAATAAGGTATAGGTTACAACAGCGTAGATAACCTTTCCTTTATAATCAAAATCTGGGGTGGTAAATGCCAATAATGCAACTACACCCAATGGTATGGAAGTCCATAAAATCCATGGCCTAAATTTTCCCCATTTTGAATTTGTCCTGTCTGCTAAAGCCCCAATTATAGGGTTAAAACCAAAAGCGGCAACAAGTCCAACAGTTAGCATGATCGCAGATGCATGATGTGCTTCCAGACCATAAATATCTGTATAAAAATAGGCCAGGTAGGTCATTAATGTTTGGAAAACCAAGTTTGCCGCGAGGTCTCCTAAACTATAGCCAATTTTTTCTTTAACAGATAGTTTTTGAGAAGATATGTTCATATTAGTTATTTAGTGGGTTGAGATTGAAAATGGCATTATAAGCTGGTTTGGGTTGTAGCTTTCTATCGAAAAGTAAAGGGTAATTGGTTCTTCCTTCTATAGGCCAATCATTTAGCCATGATTGACCATCACCCACGCCCCAAAAAGTGATCCGACTAATTTTATCTTGATGCTTTAAAAACAGGTTGAAAATATCCTTATAGCGTTTGGTAAATTTAGTTTGTACAGAATCTGGAAGTCCATTTTTGTAGGGATTCATTTTTTCATCACTTTCAAAATTTTGATTTACATCGGCACCTACCAAATCCCAAGGACTAGGCAATACATTGATATCTAACTCGGTTATGGCTACTTTTATTCCCAAAGCAGCATAATTAATAATACTTTGTTCAATATCATCAAGAGATGGCCTTTCTAAACCCCAATGCCCTTGCATACCCACACCATCAATTTTAATTCCTTTTTCTTGAAGCTGTTTTATTAGCTTATTGGCACCCTGTCTTTTCTCAGGATATGTCATATTATAATCGTTATAATATAAGTCTGTGTTTGGGTCAGCTTCACCTGCCCACTTAAAAGCCAAAGTCAAATAATCTTCACCCAAAACATCTAAAAAAACAGATTTTCGTAATGTACCATCCTCATTTAATGCTTCGTTAACTACATCCCAAGAACCCATTTTGTCTTTGTACCTCCCAACAATAGTTTTAATGTGGTTTTTCATCGCATTAGCCATGGCTGTACTATCTTTTAATTCTGAAAACCAAGATGAAAGTTGACTATGCCAAATCAAAGTATGTCCATGAATGAACATATTGTACTTTTCTCCGAAGGCAACATATTTATCAGTTATTTTAAAATTGAACGTATCCTTTTGCGGATGGATAAACATCGATTTCATAATATTCTCTGGAGTAATACTGTTATATTCATGAGATATCAGTGCGATTTCCATCGTGTCTTTTTCCAGTATTTGATTTTCGCTTAAGGCAGTTCCAATAAGGAAATTGGCCTTAAATTCGTTCTTAAGTGATGGTGTTAAAAGAATGGCATCCTTCTTTTCTTTATGGTTGCAACCCAACATTGAAAGCAGAAGAACGAAGGCTAGTATTTTAATTTTGGTATTCATTTATGGAACTTAAACTCTAATCAATTCCCAGGAGCAAAAGGAAATTTTAAAGATTCGAAATATTCTAATGTTTTAGTTGGTTTTTCAACACCATCTGGTAAAGGCTTGCCCGAAAACTGCTGAAAATAAAGCAAACAGGCATCACGCCACCACTGGGCTTCTTTATATTGAATGTTCAATAGCATCTTAACTTCATCGTAACGCGTTTCATCTAAATAAGGTTTGGCAGCGTCCCATGTTTTTATCATCGATTTAACTTGGTCTACACCCGCCTGGTATTTTAATGCTAATCCATCCCAAAGGGCAAGGCCATCTTGTAATTTATAATTCCATGACAAATGATGAAACCATAACAAATCCTTTTCTGGACAGGTTTCAATATTATTGAACATTTTGGCAACCTCAGGTGCGTACTGTTCGGTAGCATTGCTCCCAGTCGGCGTACGGTCAAAACCAATACCTTCTGTATCCGCTTTGTGATAATATACAGGGTTCCACTCTGGCCTTGAGAGGTTAGATACCCACGGTCCAGGACCATAGTGATGACCCGTAGCCATAATATGATGCAAACCTAAGGGAGTCATATAATTAACAACTGCTTCATAGGAGTTAAGCATCATTTGCTTTACAGGTTCAACAAACGCTTCATTATTGGCAAATGTTTGCCTAAGCCATTCGTCCGCTATAGTTTCTGCACTTAAATAAGGATTCCATGCCAACCTGCCATAGCCATACCAGTTGGCCTGCAACATGGGGTTTCCTGTCCAGTTTAAGTCGTTACCAATATTACTTACACCTGCAATACCCGTTATTCGCTTACTATTCAAGGATCCATCAATTACTTTGGCAACCAAAGAGCCTTTCCCCTTTCTGTACGTGTCGGATTCTAAGACTTCTTCATATAGTTTTGGAAGAAAAATGGAATGTGTACTCTGCCCCAAATATTCTTGTGTAATTTGAAACTCCATCATGAGGGGTGTATTGGGCATAGCACCAAACATGGGATGGAATGGCTCTCGGGGTTGAAAATCGATAGCGCCGTTTTTAACCTGAACAAAAACATTATCTTTAAACTGACCGTCATAAGGCACAAATTCCGAATAAGCCTGTTTGGCTCTATCTGTTGTATCATGCTCCGAATAAACAAAAGCACGCCACATAACAATTCCTCCAAAAGGATCTAGGGCATTGGCCATCATATTAGCTCCATCTACATGGTTTCGACCGTAGTTTTGTGGCCCTGGCTGTCCTTCGGAATTGGCTTTCACTAAAAACCCTCCAAAATCTGGAATTCTGGCATAAATCTCTTTCACCTTTTCCTTCCACCATTCAATAACTTCGGCATCATACGGATCAGCTGTTTTTAATCCACCAATCTCTATGGGTGCTGAAAAGCGCGCCGTTAAATATACTTTTATCCCATAAGGCCTGAAAACATTAGCTAATGCTTCCACTTTCTCTAAATACTGGGGTGTAAGAATTAAGGCATTGGCATTTACATTGTTTAAGACCGTACCATTAATACCAATAGAGGCGTTTGCACGAGCATAGTCTGTATATCTAATATCCAAATAATCTGGTAAGCGATGCCAATCCCAAATTGAAAACCCAGCATATCCCCTTTCAACTGTTCTATCTAGGTTGTCCCAATGGTTTAGAACACGTACTTTTATTTTTGGTGAATCAATGATGTTTAGGTTTTCGATAGGTTGATATGTTTGAAGCAGCCTTAAAAAATGGAACACCCCATATAGTACACCAACATCTGTTTTACCTGTAATGATGGTTTGTTTGGCCCCTTTTACAGTTATAGTTTTTATTATGAAGCCTTCATCGTTAACGGCATTAAATTCATTTATCAATTGACTTGAAATGTTATCACTCAGATAGGACTTTGTACCGTAGATAAGCGTATATCCTTTTATACTATCTGTTTCATAAAAAGGGATGTCCAACATATTTGTTAGGCCCAATTGTAGTTCTTTGGTTGCTGCCTTAATGGTTTCAGAGCCACCCAAAGGCATCAAATCTTGAATATGTGAATGATACACCTCGCGCAAAGAGTCATTTTCGATATAGCTATATTGCAACCATAATTTGTAACCATTGTTGGCAAAACCATTATACAGAAGCAATAGCAGAAACAGAAGAAGTAATTTTTTTTTCATTAATATTATTCCTTTTAAATCAGGTAATCTTTAAGTTTAATTAAATTCAATTTTAGTGTTGGTTAAAATATTTGACCACAATAAGTGCTCTAATAAATTGTGAAGATAAAAAAAATATTTTAAATTGCAACCGATTGCGTAAAATTAAAAAACTGTTCTAAATAATTTATTTTGAATAGATTTATATTTTAATCTACTATCCAACTAACTAAAAACCTTACCGCTCATGACAAAGTCATTGATAAAATCCCTGTTGCCAATATTTTTAATAGCAATTTTTCATTCGTGCAACTCAAAAAAAGGTGACAACAAGATAAGTCCTGAAAATAAAACAGTTCAAGTTATTGATACATTTCCTTTTTATAACCCTAAACTTTCTATAGATGAGCGGGTTCAAGATTTGATTTCAAGATTGACTTTGGAAGAAAAGGCGAGTCAAATGGTTAATGCTACATCAGCCATTGAACGATTACATATTCCTCCTTATGATTATTGGAATGAAGCCCTACATGGTGTGGGCCGTACTTGTGCAGCAACTGTATTTCCACAAGCCATTGGCTTGGGAGCAACGTTTGATGCCGATTTGGTTTATAGGGTATCATCGGCCATATCTGATGAAGCTCGGGCTATTTATAACGCAACCAGCGACAAAGGCTATTACAATAGATATAATGGCTTGACATTTTGGACACCCAACATCAATATTTTTAGAGACCCTCGGTGGGGGCGCGGGCAAGAAACCTACGGTGAAGACCCTTATTTAATGTCCGTTTTGGGAGCAGCATTTGTAAATGGCTTGCAAGGTGATAATCCAAATTATTTAAAAACGGCTGCCTGCGCCAAACATTTTGCCGTACACAGTGGTCCCGAAAAGTTGCGCCACGAGTTTAACGCCGAGGCCACACAAAAAGATTTATGGGAAACCTATTTGCCTGCTTTCAAAGCTTTGGTTGAAACAAATGTTGAAGCTGTAATGTGCGCCTACAACAGTACCAATGGAGAGCCTTGTTGCGCCAACAATTATTTAATTACAGATATTTTAAGAGATACTTGGCATTTTAAAGGGCATGTTTTAACCGATTGTGGCGCTTTAAAGGATTTATACAATCAACCCAATGAAGGCGGCCATGGCTTTGTCAAAACAGAGGCAGAAGCTGCTGCAATGGCTGTTAAAAGAGGTATAAGCCTAAATTGTGGAAGTGTTTTTAACAAATTACCTGAAACCGTAAAAGAAGGTTTAATCACCGAAGATGAAATAGATGAAAAATTAGCTTTGTTATTAAAAACGCGCTTTAAGTTAGGCTTGTTCGACCCAAAAGGCAGCAATCCATACGATAATATACCGTTTGATGTAGTGAACAGCCAAGCCCATAGAAACTTATCTAAAGAAGCCGCCCAAAAAAGTATTGTTTTACTGAAAAACAATGGAATTTTACCCTTAAAAGACAACCTGCCAAAATACTTTCTTACCGGTCCCAACGCGGCAAGTACTGAAATACTTTTAGGCAATTACTATGGAGTAAACCCTAATTTGGTCACTATTTTAGAAGGCATTAGCGATGCAATAAGCCCCGTAAGCCAACTGCAATTTAGGTTGGGTGCTATGTTGAACAAACCTTCTATAAACCCCATAAACTATGCAACGGGTAATGCCGCAAACTGTGATGTCACCATTGTAGTATTGGGTGTTTCCAGTCAATTGGAAGGAGAAGAAGGCGACTCTATCGACTCCAACACTGCTGGCGACCGATTGGATTATGACTTGCCAAAAAACCAAATAGATTATTTACGCGATTTAAGAAAAACAGCGGATAAAAACCCGAGTGACAAAAAGCCTATTGTGGCTGTTATTACTGGAGGAAGCCCCATAAATTTAACAGAAGTGCAAGAACTGGCCGATGCCGTTTTGTTTGTATGGTATCCTGGCGAAGAAGGCGGAACCGCCGTGGCCGATGTACTTTTTGGAAACATATCACCTTCGGGAAGACTGCCCATTACATTCCCAAAATCATTAAGTCAATTGCCTACTTTTGAAGATTATTCCATGAAAGGAAGGACTTATAAATATATGAACCAAGATCCCCTGTATCCATTTGGGTTTGGTTTAAGTTATACGAGCTTCAGCTATGGAGATATCCAAACTTCAACCTCCACGATTTCAAAAAATGAATCTTTAAAGATAAAAATAACGGTAAGCAATTCGGGAAATACAGACTCTGATGAGGTCATTCAGGTATATGTTTCAGATGAAGAAGCATCGGTAGATGTTCCCAATTTTCAATTGGTTAAAACCCAAAGAATCCATTTAAAATCAGGAGCATCCAAGATTTTGGATTTCGAATTAGCACCAAAAGATTTTGAAATTGTGCTTCATGATGGTACAAGAACTGTGGAATCTGGAACTTTTAAAATATATGTGGGAGGCTCGAGCCCAATGCCTAGAAGTTCAGAACTAGGGGCATCCAAACTATCTGATATTCAGATAACGGTAAAATAATTTAACTAATGTATAAACTTAAATCCATAATTTTTGTTTTATGTGTTGTATGTTTCAATACTTTAATAGCACAAATTAGACTTCCTAAACTCATTAGTGATGGGGTTATTTTTCAGAGAAACGAAAAAGTAAAAATTTGGGGTTGGGCGGCTCCAAATGAGAAAATAGATTTGTTTTTTAATGAACAAAAATATTCCACACAAGCCAATATTCAAGGGAATTGGAACATCATTTTACCTAAACAAAAAGCTGGAGGACCTCATGAAATACTCATTAAAGCCAGTAACGAAATACGAATTAAAGACATATTATTTGGTGATGTTTGGCTTTGTTCAGGGCAATCTAACATGGAATTGCCCATGGAACGCGTTAAAGAAAAATATGGTGAAATCATTAAAAACTCTGAAAATAAGAACATCCGCCAGTTTTTGGTGCCGGATAAATATAATTTTAAACAAAATGAAACGGATTTTGAATCTGGCCATTGGGTATCTGCAAACCCAGAAAATGTTCTGGATTTTTCGGCAGTAGCTTATTTCTTTGCCAAAGAGGTTTATGAAAAACACCATATTCCCATAGGATTGATTAATAGCGCCTTGGGCGGCTCCCCAGTGGAAGCATGGATGAGTGAAGATGGGCTTTTGGAATTTCCAGAGGCTTACAATGAAGCCCAAAAATTTAAAAACGATAAGCTTATTGACAGCATTGTAAAGAGCGATAAAAAAAGGAATGACCATTGGTACCGTGAGTTAAATGCCAAGGATAAAGGCATTTTAGTGGATAGCTTAAAATGGAGTCAAACAGACCTAGATGATAGCGAATGGGACACCATGGAAATTCCCGGTTATTGGAAAAATGAGCCTATCGGACATTTAAATGGATCTCTTTGGTTTAGAAAAAATATAATCGTGCCAAAGGAAATGGTTGGCAAACCTGTAAAATTCTTCATGGGTCGCATTGTAGACCAAGATTCGGTGTATGTTAATGGCTCTTTTGTAGGCACCATAGGCTATCAATACCCACCTCGTAGATATGAGATTAAACCAGGAATTTTAAAAGAAGGTAAAAATACCGTTGCTGTGAGGGTCATTAATAATTCGGGAAGCGGTGGATTTGTAATGGATAAGCCATATTTAATGCAAGTTGGTAATAACACTATCGACTTAAAAGGGACTTGGAAATACAAAGTAGGTGCCGCAATGCCTCCTTTAGATGGCCCTACATTTATTCGGTGGAAACCCGTAGGGCTATATAAAGCTATGATTGCTCCTTTGTTAAATTTAAAAATTAAGGGGGCTTTGTGGTATCAAGGTGAATCCAACACAAAAGACCCTGATTCATATTTCAAAACCTTTCCAAAACTTATTGAAAATTGGAGAGACAAATTTAAACAAGCCAAAATGCCTTTTCTTTATGTGCAGTTAGCCAATTTTATGGAAACATACCCTGAACCTCGTGAAAGCCAATGGGCAACGTTGAGGCAAGCACAATTAGAAGCCTTAAAACTTCCGTGCACCGGAATGGCCGTTACCATTGATTTAGGCGAGTGGAACGACATACACCCATTAAACAAACAAGATGTTGGTGTACGATTGGCCCTTGTGGCCCGTAAAATGGTTTATGGCGAAAAGCATCTTCATGCCGAAAGCCCCATTCCTTATAAATCAAAATTTGAAGAAAATCAGGCCATTATTTCCTTTAAAAACACGGGCTCTGGCCTTAAAATTAAACAAGGTAATGCGCTGCAAAATTTCTCTATTTCAAATGACGGCGAGCATTTTGTTTGGGCAAAAGCTAAAATTGACGGCAATAAAGTAGTGGTTTGGCATGATGCCATTAAAAATCCAACTGTTGTAAGATATGCTTGGGGAGACAATCCTGATACTGCCAATTTATTCACAGAAGAAGGTTTACCAGCTTCACCTTTTGAAGTAAAAAAATAAAACTTATTGTTTTCTAGATGAAGATTCTCTAATAAGCACTTCGGTATTTAAAAAGGCTATTTCCCGTATTTCGTCTTTTTTAGGGTTTTTTAATTTGCTTAAAATGATTTCAGCCGAAGCTTGACCCATTTTTTCAGCAGGATGGGTTACGGTAGATAAATTAGGGTCTATTATATGGGATATGGGGTCATCATTAAAACCAATTACCGCCAGTTCTTCAGGAACCTTAAACCCTTTTTTCTTGGCAACTTGAATAGCACTTACACCCAAAATATCACCCGGCGCAAAAATGCCATCTGGTGGATTTTTCATGCCCAACAATTTAGCTGAGGCCTTTTCACCATCTTCATAGGTAATAGATTTAACTCGTACAATGAGATTTTCATCCACTGGCAAACCATGTTCTTTCAACGCATCCAAATATCCTCGTTTTCTTTCAAAGTAAATTGAGCCAAACTCCGATCCAGCTGTAATATGAGCTATTCTTTTACAACCTTGTGAAATAAGGTGCTTTGTAGCTCTGTAGCCCGCAGTGTAATTATCAATAACCACGCGGTAAGTATTAAACCCTTTTGGCACCCTATCAACAAAAACAAGAGGGGTTTGACTATCCATAAACATTTGAAAATGAGATGTGTCAACGGTTTCCATAGCCAAGGAACAAATTACACCACTAACCCTATTATCGTATAGAGCTTTAACTAAATCAACCTCTTCTTTATAAGAATCATGAGACTGCATGATTACAACACTATAACCAGCTTTTCTGGCAGCAATCTCAACACCGCTAATTAATGAGGACAAAAATGGCTGTGTAATTGTAGGTAATAAAACTCCAATGGTTTTCGTTATTTTACTTCGCAAGCTTGCCGCCAAATTATTGGGTCGATACCCCATTTCGTTGGCGGTTTTTTTAACCTTTTCAATAGTTTTTTTACTGATGCTATGATGGTTTTTTAAAGCTCTTGAAATTGTTGAGGTAGCTAAATTTAGCTTTTCTGCAATATCATAAATTGTAACTTCAACGTGCTTATCCATCTATGGTAAGAAATAATATCAAATATACATTTTTTAAGTAATTATCGTTGGTTTATAAACCACAAACTAATAGATGTAAACTCATTATTTGATTAAAATGTAAACATTTTTGGAAATAGACGCTTTTATTCAATCTTAAATAAAGTCCCAAAAAAACAAAAAACACTGCAAATATCGAGTTTCGCAGTGTTCATTAATTTTTATTGGTCGGGGTGGCAGGATTCGAACCTGCGACCTCCTGCTCCCAAAGCAGGCGCGATAACCGGGCTACGCTACACCCCGATTTTGGTTATCTGTAACGGGTTGCAAATATACTTCTTTTATTCATTTGGCAAATCATAATTTTTAAAAATATTTATGGCCGTTGATTCCCTAGTTATTTTTAATATCATAAATTCGCCTTTTATCAATTATTTAGAATTTGTGTTTTCAATAAAAACCCATCTATCCTTTCTGTGCCTTGCCCTTATCAGCACTTTTTCCATTGGGCAAAACCCAATAACCGGCAAAGTAATTGACAAGGAAAACAAATTACCTATCCCAGAGGTTTTAATTATTAATTTGAAAAGCAACGATTCTGTTCTTTCAAATTTAAATGGAATTTTTGAAGTCAGTCTGGGAACTTTTTTATTCAAAAAAGAAGGGTATTCCCCAAAACAAATTGAGTTTAAAGGAAATACTTTTTCGATTATTGAATTGGAAATCAGCACGTCACAATTAAACGAGATTATTATTAAAATTGACCAAATTCCAACTAAATTAAAAAAAGCAACAACGGCAATAAGTATTATTTCCTCAAAGGATATTGAGCGCTACAATCACGTAAATTTTAACTCTGTTTTAAATAGAGTTCCCGGCGTTTTTATGCAAAGTGGTGCCCTTAACACCAACAGAATTACCATTCGCGGCATTGGCTCCAGAAACCTTTTTGGCTCATCAAAAATAAGGGCATATTTTAAAGATATTCCGTTAACAAATGGTAGTGGCGAAACCAATATTGAAGATTTTGAATTGGCATCCATTTCTCGAATGGAAATAACTAAAGGAGCCGTTTCAAGTATTTATGGCGCTGGACTTGGCGGCACCATAAACATATCTCCAAAACTGGCATTTTTAAACGAATCGCAGGTGAATTCAGAATTCTCAATAGGTTCATTTGGTTTGAGGAAAGGCGTTTTAAATGGAAGCTATGGTTCATCAAAAAACAGTTTGGGTTTTGTATACAGCAATACCAGTAGCGATGGATTTCGAGAAAACAACAACTATAACAGACAAACAATTACCTTCAATTCAAATCATTTTTTAAATGCAAAAAACAGCTTATACTTTTTGGCCAGTTATGTTGATTTAAGGGCTTTTATACCGAGTTCAATAAACGAAACAACTTATCTAAATAGCCCAAAATCTGCCGATGTAAACTGGAAGGCCGCGCAAGGTTATGAAGATTTTAAACGTGGCATTTTTGGTATAACGTGGAACCATGATTTCACCAATAAAATAAAACAAATTACTAGTGTTTTTATGTCTTTTAGAAATGCTTACGAACCCAGACCGTTCAATATTCTAAAAGAAGAAACTTTGGCTTTTGGAATCCGGACTCGGCTGCTTGGGAACATAGATATCTCGAACAAAAACCTCAATTACACATTCGGTGGGGAAATTTTTAAAGATAATTATGATTACGAAACTTTCGAGAATTTGTATTCAGATTTTCCACCAGACAAGGGCAGTGTTGCCGGCAATAAATTGTCTAGCTTTTCAGAAAAAAGGCATTATTTCAATCTTTTTTTTGATGGCAATTATGAGATTTCGGAAAAAACCACATTTTCCCTGGGGCTTAATCTGAATAAAACAGGGTATGTTTTAGATGACCGATTTCCGGCATCCAACTCAAATCCCGACCAATCTGGAAGTTTTAAGTTCAAAACCATTGTATCTCCAAAACTGGGCATTTCACATATTATTTGTAAAAGTTCTACCGTTTTTGCCAATGCCAGCCATGGCTTCTCACCTATTTCATTAAATGAAACTTTACTGCCAGATGGGCAAATAAACACCGACCTAAAACCAGAAACTGGCTGGAATTTTGAGCTGGGTACTCGGGGTACTTCATTTAAAAACCGATTGCAATATAGTTTGTCTATCTACCGCTTGAACATCAAAAATCTGTTGGTGCCCAGAAGGACTGCTCAAGATGAATTCATTGGCATTAACGCAGGTAAAACCCAACATGACGGACTTGAAGCAAGTTTGGATTATCAAATTAGAACTCAAGAGAATTTTTCAATCGGCACTTTTATTAGCTACACATTAAACAACTTTACCTTTAAAGAATTTGTAGACGACACGACCGATTACTCTGGAAACGATTTAACAGGCGTACCTGCTGAAATCTTCAATATGGGCATTGACTTTAATTCTAAAATTGGGTTTTATGGAAACATCAACTTTCAACATGTTGGTAAAATGCCAATGACCGACAGCAACAGCATTTATTCAGAAAGCTACAGCCTTACAGATCTGAAATTTGGGTTCAAAACAAATCTTAACAAAAAGCTAAAGTCCAATGCATTCTTCGGTGTAAACAATATCTTTGATGAAGCATATGCCTCCCAAATATTAATAAATGCACCAAGTTTTGGAGGCAATGCGCCACGATATTATTATCCTGGCAATCCCGCTAATTTTTACACGGGAATCAATGTGAGTTATAGTTTTTAAGTAACTTTAAATCAAAAAAAATCGTGTTATGAAATACATTCACACTTTTCTAGCCATTGTTTTAATGGCACTTTCGGCCTGCGGGCAACAAAAAGAATCTGAAGTTAAAGCTGAAAAACCTGAAAACTTAAATTACACTACCGAATTGGTTGTTCCTGATTTATACATCCCTTGGGGAATGACTTTTTTACCTGATGGCAGTATGCTGATTACGGAAAAAACAGGTGAAATAATCCATTTTAAAAATGGAAAGAAAACAACTGTTGAAGACGGCCCAGAAGTTTATGTTCGTGGTCAAGGTGGTTTAATGGATATAAAAACGCATCCAAATTACGCAAATAATGGATGGATTTACATGACTTACAGTTCCTCCGAAGGTGATGGTGATGGTGGCAACACAGCTTTGATGCGAGCCAAATTAAAAGACAACAAATTTGTTGAAAAACAGGTACTATACAAAGCTGAACCAAATACCAGAAAAGGCCAACACTTTGGCTCAAGAATTGAGTTTGACAATAAAGGCTATTTATATTTTTCAATTGGGGAACGTGGTGAGCGCGATGTAAACCCACAAGATATTACCAGAGATTGTGGTAAAATTTACCGCTTGAATGATGACGGAAGCATTCCAAAGGACAATCCATTTTATAAAAATAAAGACGCCAAAAAAGCGATTTATAGTTATGGACACAGAAACCCGCAGGGTATGACAAAAAACCCATTTACCGGAGCCATTTGGGTCAATGAACATGGTCCGAGAGGAGGAGATGAAATAAATGTCATCAAAAAAGGAAGAAATTACGGTTGGCCTGTAATCTCTTATGGTATTAACTATAGCGGCACCACGTTTACAGACATTACCGAAAAGGAAGGCATGGAACAGCCTTTGTTCTATTGGGTGCCTTCCATCGCACCAAGTGGCATGGCCATAGTATCCTCAATTAATTATCCTGAATGGAAAGGCGATGTATTGGTTGGCTCGTTAAAATTTGAATATTTAGAGCGACTTGTTTTAGAAAAGAACAAAGTTGTTAAACGCGAAAAATTGTTTGAAGGCATTGGCAGATTACGTAATGTTATTCAAGCGCCAGACGGTATTATTTACATTGGAGTAGAGGGAAAAGGTATCTATAAAATTGTCCCTAAAAACTAGAGTTATGAAATCAGTAGTTATTTTTTTAATTGTTTTAATAACATCAGCATTACAATTCTTTTCCAATAATGATGACTACACCCAGACCACACCCTTGGAAGAGAGCATAAAACGAGGTAGTGAAATATACCAAGATTTTTGCGTTTCTTGTCATTTACCCACTGGTGAAGGCATCAGAAAAACCTATCCTCCACTGGCAAAATCAGATTATTTAATTAACAACAGAACGGCCAGCATAAAAGGCATTAAATATGGCCAACAAGGAGAAATTGTTGTGAATGGTCAAAAATACAATGGGTTTATGGCACCAATGGGTTTAGCCGATGATGAAGTGGCCGATGTGATGAACTACATCTCCAACAGTTGGGGAAACAAAAACGACAACATGGTTACGGAAGCAGAAGTTTCAAAAATTGAAAAATAATGGCATTTCTACCTTGCTGATTTTTTCATTTATTTAACTTTGTAAAAAGCCAAATTCATGTTAGTTATAGGAATCGCAGGTGGAACCGGCTGTGGAAAAACCACAGTGGTTAATCAATTGTTAAATGAGCTTCCGGAAGGCGAAGTGGGCATTCTATCCCAAGATTCCTATTACAAAGACACCTCACACTTAAGCTACGACGAACGCATTAAAATAAATTTTGACCACCCTAGATCTATTGATTTCGAACTCTTGGCAATGCATTTACTGGAGCTAAAAAATGAACGGCCCATACACCAACCCGTGTATTCTTTCGTTAAACATAATAGAACGGGCGACACCATTTTAACCCACCCCAGAAAAGTTATGATTGTTGAAGGCATATTGGTTTTATCCAATGCCGAATTGAGAGACATGTTCGATATAAAAATCTTTGTACATGCCGATAGTGATGAACGACTCATCAGAAGATTGAAACGCGATATTTCTGAACGGGGCAGAGATTTAGATGAAGTTTTGAGCAGATACCAAACCACTTTAAAACCCATGCACGACCAGTTTATAGAACCCATGAAAGAGTACGCAGACATTATAATCCCCAACAACAAATACAATACCGTGGCCATAGATATTGTTCGTACCATCATAACCCAAAAACTATAACTATGGGCTTTTCAAAAAAGAAACTTTTAAAACCATTCAAGAATATATTCCTGCTCATTTTGGCAGTTTTTGCGGTTTGGATGATATTTTTTGATGCCAACTCATGGCTCATCCACCATGAATTAAATACCGAAATTGACGATCTGGAAAATGAAAAAGAATACTATCAAAAAGAGATAGAAAAAGATAAGAAAGACCTGAAAAAATTGAGTTCTGAAGAAGGCATGGAAAAATTTGCCCGTGAAGAGTATTATATGAAGCGCGACAACGAAGAAATTTACATCATTGAATACGAAGACAGTTTAAAAACAAAGGATAATGAATAAAACGTTATTCAGCGAATTTGATGCCGTTTCTTCAAAACAATGGAAGCAAAAAATACAGTTCGATTTAAAAGGGGCTGATTACAATGATACCCTGATTTGGAAATCGAATGAAGACATTGCCGTAAAGCCTTTTTATCACGCTGATGATTTTGATGATTTCCCAGAAATATCAGACACCAAAGCCACGCAATGGAAAATCTGCCAATCCATTTTTGTGGCCAATATAGAAAAATCAAACCTTCATGCCATTGATGTTATTGAACGTGGCGCAGAAAGCATAGAATTCATAATTCCTTCTGAAGATATTTCAATCGATGATTTACTTAAGAACATCGATTTGAATTTTGTTTCCCTTCATTTTAAACTGCTCTTTCTTTCGGACGAATTCATTCAAAATCTTGCAAAATTCAGTTCAATAGCGGGAATCTATATTCACGCCGATATTATTGGCAACTTGGCCAAAACAGGAAATTGGCATAAAAATCTAAATGATGATTTTCAAAAATTCGAAAACATCATAAAAACCACAAATTCTTTTTCCATTGACACTTCCCTTTACCAAAATGCAGGAGCCAATATGATTCAGCAATTGGCCTACGGGTTAAGCCATGCCAACGAATATCTAAATCATTTAGACAATGTCTTTACGAGCGAAGCTAAGCAATCTCTAAAAATAAATTTCAAAGTTTCAGTTGGCAGTAACTACTTTTTTGAAATAGCCAAACTTAGGGCATTACGCTTACTTTGGAAAACCTTGGCCGCTGAATATAACATAAATCCGAATTGCCATATTTTTGCAGTTCCATCAAAACGTAACAAAACCATTTACGATTTTAACACGAACTTGTTGCGCACCACCACGGAATGCATGAGTGCCATACTTGGCGGGGCAAATACCATTTGCAATCTGGCTTATGATTCCGTTTATCATAAAAACAATGAATTTGGAGAACGCATAGCCAGAAATCAGCTTTTGATTTTAAAACATGAAAGCTATTTTGATACAGTTGACAATCCATCCGACAGCTCTTATTATATTGAAAGTTTAACCCATCAACTTGCCGAAAAAGCTTTGCTTCTCTTCAAGGATATCGAAATTCAAGGTGGCTTTTTAAAACAACTTAAAAGTGGTACCATCCAAAGAAAAATAAAAGAAAGTGCCTCCAAAGAACAGCAGCAGTTTGACATTGGTGAAATTGTTTTGCTTGGAACCAACAAATACGCCAACCCCAAGGACAGGATGAAAGATGAATTGGAACTCTATCCATTCACAAAAAACAATCCGAGAAAAACACTAATTGAACCAATCATAGAAAAAAGATTGGCGGAACATACAGAACAAGAACGATTAAAAAATGAACTTTAAAATGAACCCAAAAATTACACTTGCCACATTTTTATTTGCACTTATTTTATTCAGTTGTAATAATAAAAACTCGTTTACAGATTATAAATATACCGTCCAACCTACACTGATAAATTGCGACGGTTTAAATTCAAAATTATATAATGAAGCCTTGTATAGTTTTGAAAACGACATGATAAATTATTATAGGAGAGCACGACCTAACACCACATTGTTTCAAGCCTATTCGCAATACTTAAGATCGGCATTATACTCAACCGTAAAATATGAAGATATTATTTCCAAACACACGCTTGATGTTTTTGAGGCCTTAAAAAATGAAACAGACCTATGGGATACCAATAACCCTAAAAGCAACTTAAACTATAACAGCTCGGCGGTTAGTTGCATTTCCAAAAACATTCAAGATAAAGATTTAAAAACAACCTTTAATGCCCTCTTAACCACAAATAGCATGAGCCCCAAATTATTTGGAGCACCACTAAGCGCAAAACTTAGGGACACGCAAAACGATAAATATTTAGCACTTTATACTGCCTTAGATTTGTTTTATGCCAACCTATTTGGAATAGATTTTTCAGCTGTAGATTTGAACAAACCCATTCAAAATGTTGATTTTAACAACCTACCAAAGCCATAACAAAAAATAAAGTTTGAGAAGAAATCTTCAACATATAGCATTAAATACAGAAGATGGAAAACAGAAACCTGAAGTTTCTACCTTCCAGACTGCCGAAGGAATTGAGATTAAATCTATATATTCCAAAGAAGATGTTGAAGGTTTAGAACATTTAAACTTTGTGGCTGGCATTGCACCAAACCTTCGTGGACCATACAGCACAATGTATGTGCAAAAGCCTTGGACAATTAGGCAATATGCCGGTTTTAGTACTGCTGAAGAAAGCAACGCTTTTTACAGACGCAATTTGGCAGCAGGTCAAAAAGGACTTTCCGTCGCTTTTGATTTAGCCACCCACCGCGGCTATGATTCAGACCATGAACGTGTGGTTGGAGATGTTGGCAAAGCTGGGGTAGCCATGGATTCGGTTGAGGACATGAAAACACTCTTCGACCAAATTCCACTTGAAAAAATGTCTGTTTCTATGACCATGAATGGTGCGGTTTTGCCCATAATGGCATTTTATATCGTGGCTGCCGAAGAGCAAGGCGTCAAACCCGAACAATTGGCAGGAACCATTCAAAATGATATACTAAAAGAGTTCATGGTGCGAAACACCTATATTTATCCACCAACGCCTTCCATGAAAATCATTTCAGATATCTTTGAATACACCAGTAAAAACATGCCGAAATTCAATAGTATAAGCATATCTGGCTATCATATGCAAGAGGCTGGTGCCACTTGCGATATTGAATTGGCTTATACTTTGGCTGATGGTTTGGAATACATAAGAAAAGGGCTTAAGGCCGGTATGGACATCGATTCTTTTGCGCCTCGTCTATCGTTCTTTTGGGCCATTGGCATGAACCACTTTATGGAAATTGCCAAAATGCGGGCCGCAAGAATGCTTTGGGCAAAACTGGTAAAACAATTCAACCCTAAGAATAAAAAATCGTTGTCATTGCGCACGCACTGCCAGACCAGTGGTTGGAGTTTAACTGAACAAGACCCTTTTAATAACGTTGCCAGAACAACTATTGAAGCTGCGACAGCGGCATTTGGCGGCACACAAAGTTTACATACCAATGCCCTGGATGAAGCCATTGCATTACCAACAGACTTCTCAGCAAGAATAGCTAGAAACACGCAAATATTTTTGCAAGAAGAAACCAAAATCACTAAAACCGTGGACCCATGGGGAGGCAGTTTTTATGTGGAAAAGTTAACCCACAATATTGCCGAAAAAGCTTGGAAACTCATACAAGAAGTTGAAGAACTTGGCGGAATGACCAAAGCCATTGAAGCTGGAATCCCAAAAATGAGAATTGAGGAAGCGGCAGCCAAAAAACAAGCTAGGATAGACTCTGGGCAAGACATTATTGTTGGCGTAAACAAATACAGACTCAAAAAAGAAGAACCAATTGCAACGCTCGAAGTGGATAATCAAACCGTTCGAAATGCACAGATAGAGCGCTTAAAAAGCATTAAGGCAACGAGGAACTCTGAAAAGGTAAAAATAGCTTTGGTAAAATTAACCGAAGCAGCAAAGTCAGGACAAGAAAATTTATTAGCTTTAGCTGTTGAAGCGGCTCGTGAGCGGGCAACACTTGGTGAAATCAGTGATGCACTTGAAGCCGTTTTTGGCAGATATAAAGCACAAATAAAATCATTCTCAGGCGTGTACAGAAAAGAAATTAAAGAAGACGACAGTTTCAAAAAAGCCCAAGAATTGGCTGATGTTTTTGCAGAGCAAGACGGCAGACGCCCAAGAATTATGATTGCAAAAATGGGACAAGATGGACATGACCGCGGCGCCAAGGTAGTTGCTACAGGTTACGCCGATGTTGGTTTTGATGTAGATATTGGCCCATTGTTCCAAACACCAAAGGAAGTTGCAAAACAAGCCGTTGAAAACGATGTGCATGTTTTAGGGGTTTCTTCATTGGCGGCGGGGCATAAAACATTGGTACCGCAAGTTATTGAGGAATTAAAAAAATATGGTCGCGATGATATCATGGTTATTGTTGGTGGCGTTATTCCAAAACAAGATTACCAATTTTTATTTGATGCCGGTGTCGTGGCCGTTTTTGGACCCGGTACAAAAATTAGTGATGCAGCAATTAAAATTTTAGAAATCCTAATAGATTAACCGAATAATTATCAATAATATAATTGATTTCACTTTACCGATTTATTAACTTCTTCCATTTTTATTCCAACTAAATAATCGTATTTTTGCGGCTCATCAAACCATAACAATTAATGGGTAAAATAATTGCAATTGCTAACCAAAAAGGTGGTGTTGGAAAAACCACAACTTCAGTTAATTTAGCAGCTTCACTCGGTGTTCTAGAAAAAAAAGTGCTACTTATAGATGCTGACCCTCAAGCAAATGCAACTTCTGGAATTGGTATAGATGTAGAGTCCGTTGAGATTGGAACTTACCAGCTTTTAGAGCATTCCAATGTAGCTAGGGAAGCTATTGTTAAAACAGAAACACCCAATCTCGATATTATCCCTGCCCACATCGATTTAGTGGCTATTGAAATAGAACTTGTTGATAAAGATGAACGTGAATATATGCTGAAAAAAGCATTGGGCGATATTAAAGATGATTACGATTATATTTTGATAGATTGCGCTCCTTCTTTGGGATTATTAACATTGAATGCATTAACAGCATCGGATGCTGTAATTATTCCTATTCAATGCGAATATTTCGCCCTTGAAGGCTTGGGGAAATTATTGAACACCATTAAAAGCGTTCAAAAAATACACAATTCAGAATTGGATATTGAAGGCTTATTGTTAACCATGTACGATTCGCGTTTACGTTTGTCAAACCAAGTGGTTGAAGAGGTACAAAAACACTTTAACGATATGGTTTTCCAAACCATCATTCAACGTAACGTCCGTTTAAGCGAGGCGCCGAGCTATGGCGAAAGCATAATTAATTACGATGCCAGTAGTAAAGGTGCTGATAATTACTTAAGTTTGGCTAAAGAAATCATCAATAAAAACGCTTAATTATGGCTAAGGCAACTAAAAAACAAGCTTTAGGTAGAGGTTTATCGGCATTGTTGAAAGACCCTGAAAACGATATTCAATCGGTTCATGATAAAAATGCCGATAAAGTTGTTGGGAATATAGTTGAATTAGATATTGATTTTATTGAGGTAAATCCGTTTCAACCCAGAACCAATTTTAGCGAGGAATCGCTCCGTGAGTTGGCTTCATCCATAAAAGAGCTTGGCATCATTCAACCCATTACGGTTAGAAAAGTTGGTCAAAATAAATATCAATTAGTATCTGGTGAACGTCGATACAGAGCTTCAAAGTTAATTGATTTAGAAACAATTCCGGCTTACGTTAGAATTGCCAACGACCAAGAATCATTAGAGATGGCCTTGGTTGAGAACATTCAACGACAAGATTTAGACCCCATTGAGATTGCTCTATCTTATCAGAGATTAATTGACGAAATTAACCTGACCCAAGAACAAATGAGCGAGCGTGTGGGTAAAAAACGCTCTACAATTACCAATTATTTGCGCTTGTTAAAGTTAGACCCCATTATTCAAACAGGCATGCGTGATGGCTTTATTTCCATGGGACATGGACGTGCTTTAATTGCGGTTGAAGACCAATCCATCCAACTGGATATTTACGAAAAAATACTTTCAAATAAACTTTCGGTTAGGGAAACTGAAAATTTGATACGCGACTTTAATGCTTCAGAAGACCTTAAAGTTCCTGCTAAAAAATCAGAAAATGAAGAACTGCCAAAGTTTGTCAAAAAAGGCATTGCGGCATTTTCAGAATACTTTGGACATAAAATTGACGTTAAAGTTTCTAAAAATGGAAAAGGGAAAATTACCATTCCCTTCCATTCAGAAGAAGACTTTAATCGCATAAAAAAATTAGTTCAAGGTGATTCCAAATAAATCCTTATTGGCATTAGCTTTAACCTTTTTGAGTTGTTTTACGTTAATAGCCCAAGATAAAAAACCTGAAGAAGAGATTATTCCGGAACCGCTTATTGCTGTTGATACTATTTCATTAGCTCGAGAACGAATAAATCCTTTGTCCCCTGCAAAAGCAGCTTTTTATTCTGCTATTTTACCAGGCTTGGGTCAGGCTTACAACAAAAAATATTGGAAAATACCTATTGTTTATGGGGCTATTGGTACCGGTATTTACTTTTACATTAACAACAGCAAAGAATATGATCGTTACAGGGATGCCTACAAAAGCAGATTGGCTGGTTTTAAAAATGATGAGTTCTATTTTGATGCCAACGGCAATCAACTTACAACGCCCAGAATCACCACCAGTAGGCTTGAGGACGCACAAAAATTTTACCGAAGAAACAAAGAAATATCTTTGTTGGTAACTTTTGGCCTATATGCACTAAATATTATTGATGCCAATGTTGATGCCCATTTAATGCAATATAATGTGGATGAAAACTTATCTTTGGCACCGCATTATAGATTTAACGAAATTGATGCAACCGGCAACCTAGGACTGACATTAAATTTTAAATTCTAAGCTAAAATTAAAAAAATAAACAGATGAAAATAGCACTACTTGGATACGGTAAAATGGGAAAGACCATCGAACAAATTGCTCTTAAACGTGGGCACGATGTAGTATTGACTATTGATAAAGACGACCATAATTACGATATTACAAAAGCCGATGTTGCCATAGATTTTAGTATTCCAACGGTTGCTTTCAACAACATATCAAACTGCTTAAACAATAATGTTCCCGTTGTTTCTGGAACCACAGGTTGGCTGGATAAATATGACGATGCTGTGGCGCTTTGTAAAGAAAACAAAGGTGCTTTTATCTATGCTTCAAACTATAGTCTGGGTGTAAACATCTTTTTTGAACTTAATAAAACTTTGGCAAAAATGATGAGCTCATTGAAACAGTACAACGTTTCTATGGAAGAAATACACCACACCCAAAAGCTAGACGCACCAAGTGGAACGGCTATTTCTTTGGCCAATGACATTATTTCAAATAATGAAAATTTCAATGCATGGAAATTGGACGAAAATGGAGATTTGGTAATTCCCATCGTGGCTAAACGTATAGCTGATGTTCCAGGAACACATACGGTAACCTACCAAAGTGAAGTGGACACTATAACCATTGAACATGAAGCCCATAACAGGCAAGGCTTTGCTCTAGGAGCAGTTATTGCCGCAGAATGGATTGTGGGCAAAACAGGTGTGTTCAGTATGAAGGACGTGTTAAATATTGGTTAATATTATTTAAAAACGTAACGTTAGAAAGGCAGTTACTACCAACAAAAAATTAAAATTTCAAGATTATGACGTGGACACAGTGGTTTATTTTCATCTTAATCATTCAAGTTATTCATGGTTTAGGAACTTGGAAACTCTATATTAAGGCTGGAAGACAAGCTTGGGAGGCTTTTGTTCCTGTTTATAATGCGGTTATTTTAATGAAAATAATCAATCGTCCTTGGTGGTGGGTGATTCTATTGTTTTTGCCCATTGTTAACCTCATCATGTTTCCTGTGGTTTGGGTTGAAACGGCCAGAAGTTTTGGAAAAAACAAAACCTTAGACACATTGTTGGCTGTTGTTTCCCTTGGTTTCTACAATTTCTACTTAAACTATGTGGCCGATGTAAGCTATATTTCTGACAGAAGCATTCATCCAAAATCTAGTTCAGGTGAATGGACAAGTTCTATTTTGTTTGCCATTGTAGCCGCCACAATTGTACATACCTATTTCATTCAACCATTCACCATTCCATCCTCATCATTGGAAAAATCATTGTTGGTTGGTGATTTCCTTTTTGTAAGCAAGTTCCATTATGGTGCTAGAGTGCCTATGACTACGGTTGGTGCACCCATGGTTCACGATACCATTCCTGTTTTAAAAAGCAAATCCTATTTATTTGATGACCATAAAGGCAGCAGTTCATGGAAAAACAAATTGCAGCTTCCTTATTTACGCTTGCCGGGTTTTGAAGATATCGAAAGAAATGATATTGTAGTATTCAATCAGCCGGCAGATACGCTTTTGGATATGAACGATTTTCATCCAGACAGAAACTACTACAAGCCCATAGACAAAAAAACAAACCTTGTAAAGCGTTGTGTTGGTATTGCTGGAGACACTTTAGAAGTTCGTGACGGCTTTGTTTATATCAATGGACAGAAAAACGAATTACCCGATAGGGCACACTTACAATTCAGCTATTACGTGCAACCTAAAACGCATCAATTCAATCCGAAGTTCCTTAAAGAACGCTATGATATTACGGATGGTTTTGGAATAATCAATGCGCAAAATACCTATTATTTCTCGGCGATTTCAGATGAAGCTCTCGCTAAATTTAAAGACCATCCAAACGTTGTTAGCATAACACCAAACATTAAAGAAAAAGGGACAAGAGACCCAAATATTTTTCCGCATGACCCCAATTATAATTGGAATGTGGATCAATTTGGGCCACTGTATATTCCTGAAAAAGGAAAAACCATTGATATTAATTTAGAAAACTTACCGCTTTACAAACGTGTTATAACGGAATACGAGGGCAATAGCTTGCAGGTACAAGGAAACCAGATTTTAATTAATGGTGAAGTAACCGACAACTACACCTTCAAACAAAACTACTATTGGATGATGGGTGATAACCGTCATAATTCCATTGATGCACGTGCTTGGGGGTTTGTACCATTTAACCATGTAGTTGGTAAACCTGTGTTCATCTGGATGAGCTGGGATGGAAAATCTCCACGTTGGGAACGTTTCTTTACTACTGTTAGCGGAAAAGGAAAAGCGACATCGTACTTAATACCTTTTTTAATTTTGTTGGCTGGTTGGATTGGTTTCAGCAAATGGAGAAAACGCAAAAAGGCGAATAGTTAGATGTGAAGTCGTTAAGTTGTTGAGCCAATTTCAACTTAACAACAAACAACTTAACAAATGAACGTAATTGTCCACCCCACATATTTCCCTAACATTGCTCATTTTGTTGCTATGATTAAAGCTTCGGAAGTAGTTTTTGAAATAGAGGACAACTTCCTGAAACAAACCTACCGAAACAGAGCCTACATTTACGGAGCAAATGGCAAATTGGCTTTAAACATCCCAGTGGTGCATTCGCAAAAAAATCGACAGAAGTACCGAGATGTTAAGATTTTCAACGAAGAAAAATGGCAGGATATTCACTTAAAATCCTTGCTTTCGTCATATAGAACCTCACCTTTTTTTGAGTATTATGAAGATGACATCCGGCCGTTGTTTGAGCAAAAAGTAGATTACATATTAGATTTTAATTTGAAATGCTTGAACGTAATTTGCGATTGTTTGCAATTGGATTTGAATATTTCAGAAACCGAGACCTACGAAAAAGTATCCGAAGGCAAAACCGATTTTCGGTTTTTGGTGCAGGCAAAAAAAGAAATACCTCAAGACTTTGAACCATACACACAGGTTTTTGGCAACAAGCACGGTTTTATTCCCAATTTGAGTATATTGGATTTACTTTTTAATGAAGGCCCAAATGCATTGAATTATTTAAAATCGCAAACCATAAAAACACCGTAATGCTCCAACTGTTTGCCCATTATGGATGCCATATTCTGCTTCCCTTAGGCTTAGCGCTAATTTGGTATAAACCCGAATGGAAAATAGCTTTTTTGATCATGATTTCCGGCATGTGGATAGACGTTGACCACCTTTTGGCAAGTCCTATTTTTGCACCTAACAGGTGCAGCATAAATTTTCACCCCTTGCATTCCTATTATGCCATAGCCATTTATATTGTATTGCTTTTTCCAAATAAAACTAGATTGATAGCTCTAGGACTTGTAGCACATATCATTGCCGATCTTGTGGACTGTAGTTTTATGTAGCATCGTTTTAAAAAGTAACTAAGCCTGAAAGTTACAAAGCTGCAAAGACTAATTGCTTAAATTTAAAGTGGCAGAAATTGGATAATGGTCTGAGTACAGTTCTTTATAGGATTTAAAACCATTTACCTCAAAAGTTTCATCGGTTAAAATAAAATCGATACGAACCGGGAAAGAATTAAAGTCATAAGTACGACCAAAACCATGTCCAGCCTCTTTAAAGGTATCATTTAAATCGCCTCTAATCTTTCGGTACACATACGAAAACGCGGTATTATTAAAATCCCCGCAAATGACCATTTTATAATGGCATTTTGCTTTATGGACCAAAAACAATTCGGTTTGCAACTGCTGCATTTTAAAGGAATTGCCAACCCGTTTTAAAAGCATTTCAGAATCTTCATGCTGAAGGCTTTCGGCTTTTGGGTTTATCCTCAATGACTGTAAATGAACATTATAAATCCTTATTGTATCACTACCCTTTACCACATCGGCAAAAATGGCATTATTTGAGGTATTTGGAAATTCAACAGATCCAGAATTCACAATGGGAAAATTTGAAAATATAGCTTGTCCGTATTTATCTCTTTTTCCAGAGAGCTTTTCGAACTTATAAGGAAAGAATGACAAATCGATATTCTTGTGTGGATGGTATTCTTGAAGGCATAGAATGTCTGGAGATTCTAGCTTTATAAAATCCCTTATTTTTGTTTCTATGCCCTTTTCGGGAATCCATTCATATAGATTAAAAAGCCTCACATTATAGTTCATCACCTTAAAGTTATTTGGGTCTTCAACATTTTTAGATGATGAAAATTTATATAGTGAACCAAACCAAAAATACCCAAAAATGAGTACGACAAGCGAAAGAATAAACTGCTTTTTGAATTTAATGAGCCAATAAAGAAAGAAAAGTATATTGAGCAAGATTAAAAAGGAAACGCCCAAATTAACCACGGCCAATATGGCAAAGGTTTTTGGGGGCAAGTAGGGCAAAATAAAAGACAATAAAAGCAGTACCGCAGCAACTACATTTATAAAATAAATGATTTTATTGACTATGCCCAGTTTACCCATATTTTGCTTGAAGCTAGTTGACCGATGACGGAAGTTTGTTTACAAATTTTTTCTAAATGCTATCATCATATTCATCAAATGAAACGATTCATCATAATATTTTTGAAATTGTTCACTATTGATATAATTTCTTCTATGAGCTTTATGCAGACAAGTTACAACTTCGGCCAAAGAACGAACAGAATATCCAATAAACTTATTCTGCTCTGGATTGGATTGACCTATTGAGCCTTCAGAAATATTTAAAGCAACGGAATCTACAGCCCTTAATATCTGAGTTGAAAGATTGTAAACTTCATGATTTGGAAAATGTTTAATTAATGAATTAATATCTTCTCCTAAATCCATGGCTTTTTGCCATATCAATAGTTTTTCAAACTTAAACTTGTCCATTACATTCAAACTCCATTTTTAACCTTAGATTCCTCTTTTGCTTCTGTCTTCTGTCCTCCGTCTTCTAACAAAAACGAACTACTTCCCTGCCCTGAATAAAAATTCCTTTTCTTCAGAAGTTAAACTATCATATCCACTTTTACTGATTTTATCCAGAATAACATCAATTTTCTTTTGGTTATTAAACTCATTAAAATCAGCTTTAGTATAGCCACCAACCTTACTTTTATTTTTATGCACTGTTTTAAGCGGACCTTTTTTTGAAGGCTTGAACCAACTTGATAAAGTATCCATAACGTTCTCAAAACCCTTACCTACATCCTGTCCTTTTAATAATTGTTTGGCATAAATGTAACCCAACAAAGCTCCGCCCAAATGAGCCAAATTTCCTCCTGCGTTTCCAGCAGGGTTATTAATCCCTGAAACAACCCCAATAATATCCAATACAACTATAGCTGCCCCAATATACCAAAGCTTTAAATTGAAAGTAAAAAAACGTAGTTCTTGATTGGGCATATAAGCGCATAAAAATATCAACAGGGCCCTAACGGCGGCCGAAGCACCGACTAACTTGGAATAGTTACCAAAAAAACTTGGTAACAACGTATAACCAAGCATAAACAGCAAACCACCGAAAATGGCCCCTAAAAAATAGACATTCAATGCCATCTTAGGACTAAAAAGATTCAAAAACATACGCCCTAAAAAATACAACCAAAGCATATTGAACAAGATATGCCAAATATCAAAATGAAGAAAAGCGTAGGTTATAAGGCTCCACGGTTTTAAAATGAAATCGCCAAAATCGCTAGGTAGTTTAAACCAGTCCATGTATGGTTTTAATAACAATCCTAAGACAAAAACCAGAACATTTACGACGATTATTTTTTCTAGCGCATTAAGCCTAGAAAACTTGTATTTTATGTCTTGAGAAAACGAACCCATCAATACCAACGGTTATTATTAAACTGATTTTTTTTCCAATACCACATAATAATAAAGCCAATTAACGCTCCACCTACATGCGCCATGTATGCTGTATTGCTTGGACTGAAAAAAGACTGACCCGTTAAGCCAGAAATCAAATCTAAAATAATAATTCCAGGAATGAAATATTTGGCCTTTATTGGAATGGGCAAAAATATCAACATTAACCTGGCCTCTGGATTCATCATTCCAAAAGCGGCCAAAACACCCATAATACAACCTGAAGCTCCAACCATAGAGGCGTTATATGCCGGAAAGATATCTTTTAGCATTGAAACCTGTGCATTGGTAGTTCCAGAAATAACCTCGTTAGTCGTAAGCATTTGTTTAATTTTTTCTGGAGACAGACCAGACTCAATCAAAGCATTATAATTAGGCACATATTGAACATAATAGTACGCTAGTTGAAATAAAAACGCGCCCAAACCAGCCGAAAAGTAAATGAACAAAAACCGCTTGCTCCCTAAAACTTGCTCTACAGGGGTACCAAACATCCAAAGGGCAAACATATTAAAGAATATATGCATAAACCCACCGTGCATAAACATGTGGGTTACTATTTGCCAAGGTTGAAAGGCATCATTTTTTGGAAAGTATAGCGCGAACCATTCATAAAACAAAGTACCATTCCCTATGGCCAATGTTCCAACAAACATAATCACATTAATGATTATTAAATGCTTAACGGTTTCTGAAATTTGCATCATAACTTAATTTTCTTGTTTGTAAACCTTTCGACTGCGCTCAAGGTGACATCACAATAATTGTTTATCAAATAAATTTTTTATCCAGTTCATCAACACTCATCGTAACAAATGTTGTTCTGTTTGCGGGCGACATATTGGGTTCTTTACAGGCAAACAGTTTATTTACCAAATGCTCTTGTTCGTCTCTTTTTAAGGACTGCCCTGTTTTAATAGCTAAACTCTTTGCCATAGATTTTGCCAACAGATCAGTTGCGCTGAAGTTGCTATCTGGCACCTCATTTTCCACATCAGATATTAATTGTTCCAATATAATGGAGACTTCACTTTCAGGAACACCGATGGGTACACCCGTAATTTCAACCGTGCCTTCCTCAATATTTGAAAACACAAAACCGGTATGCTCCAAATCATCTTTCAATTGATTGACAATAGTGATATCCTGTGATGAAAAATGAAGTTGAAGGGGAAACAACAGTTGCTGACTTGTGGCTTCATGAATGGTTAAATTCTGAAGGAACTCTTCATACAAAACGCGTTCATGGGCACGATGCTGGTCAATCACCAACATACCTGATTTTATCGTGCTAACAATATACTTGTTATGCAGTTGATACGTAGTATTTGCCGTTTCTACCTGATTATCATTTTGAAACATGGAAGCCGTTTCTTCTTCACTCTCAAACTGAACTTCACTAAAATCTTGTTCCGAACCATTTCCTTTTGACTCTAAACCAACGTAAAGGCTGTCCCAGTTATTTGGCGTAGATTTAAAAGCAGCTGTTTGTCGGCCAGAAAATTTAGGTTCACTTTTAAAAGGATTAAAACTTCTATCCACCTCAATTTTAGGTGCATTGGCAGCGCTACTTTTATAGCTGTAAGGTGTATCTAAATTCGGGTCACGTTCAAAATCAAGCACCGGCGCAATATTAAATTGTCCCAAACTATGCTTTACTGCAGAACGCAACAGCGCATAAAGCGTATGTTCATCATCAAACTTAATCTCAGTTTTTGTTGGATGGATATTGATATCTATAGTTTGCGGATTAACAGAAAGATTCAAAAAATAACTTGCATGTGTACCGTTTTTTAACAGCCCCTCAAAAGCCGAACCCACAGCATGGTTTAAATACGCACTTTTTATGAAACGGTTATTGACAAAAAAATACTGCTCGCCACGGGTTTTTTTGGCATATTCGGGTTTACCAACAAAACCTGAAATCTTAACCACCTCTGTATCTTCTTCAACTGGAACCAATTTTTCATTGGTTTTACTGCCAAAAATGTTTACAATACGCTGACGATAATTGCTGACAGGTAAATTAAATGTTTCGCTGCCATTGTTGTACATGGCAAAAGCAATATTTGGATGCGCCAAAGCCACACGATGGAGCTCATCAATAACATGACGCAACTCTACCGCTTCCGATTTTAAAAAATTACGCCGTGCCGGAATATTGAAAAACAGATTTTTCACGGAAACCGATGTTCCCGTTGGCGTTACCACCACATCTTGTGAAACCACATTACTCCCTTCAATAACCAAACAATTGCCAACTTCGTCTTCGGGCTGTTTGGTTTTTAATTCAACATGGGCAATGGCGGCAATACTTGCCAAGGCCTCACCACGAAAGCCTTTGGTATGTAGTTGAAATAAATCCTCGGCATTTCTAATTTTAGAGGTGGCGTGACGCTCAAAACTTAAACGAGCATCGGTATGGCTCATGCCCTTGCCGTTATCAATCACCTGAACAAGGGTCTTGCCCGCATCTTTTATAATGAGTTTTATGGAATCTGCGCCAGCATCAATGGCATTTTCAAGGAGTTCCTTAACTACCGAGGCGGGACGTTGTACAACTTCTCCAGCGGCAATTTGATTTGCTACGTGATCGGGTAAAAGCTGTATGATGTCTGCCATATATTATTTGGGTAAGAAAATGGATAAATCGAATTCGATGATAAATAAAAAAATTAAAACTAGAATGGCAACAATAATCAATATACGTCTATTGGCGGCTTTATCTGGATTTTTATAGTCGTCCCATGCATCGTTAAACTTTGCTTTTATACCTTTATTTGCCCCAACCGTTTTTCGGTATTCATCAAATTTGTGTTTTATTTCAAACGGATTGCCTTCCCCTTTATCATCATAATATCGGGGGGTGTAACTAAATTTTTTGTTTTTTCGCAATTTTAAAAGTCCCATGATTTCCAGTTTTTCGTTACATGTATTTTTTTTCTAACAAATACATACAAATCAATAATAATACCAAAGCCAAAATCAGGATTCTCATAGACATCATGCCACGAACTTTAGTTTTACTATCTCTACCAGCTCTCCATTTCGAAATAAAATCTTTGGTTTTGTCATTGTCATTCAAACTATAATCTGCTTTATTTTCCTCAGAAAATCTAGGCTGATAATTAAAGGTTCTATGTTTGCGTTGCTTAAACAAAATCTAATCTGTTACCCCTCAAAAGTACTTAAAAATAGGCAGAAAGCATGGCGTGTAATGCTAAAATATGTTAACAAATAAAACCTGTTTAAAGCAGGAAGATGTAAGCGAGAAGTATAAAAAAACTAACTGTTTTTTCGAAGCTCAGCCATTTTGATGGCAGCAATGGCTGCTTCTGTGCCTTTGTTACCGTGTTTTCCGCCAGAACGCTCAATGGCCTGTTGCATGGTATTATCGGTAAGCACACAAAAAATAACTGGTGTATTGTGCAAGACGTTTAGGTCTTTTATCCCTTGGGTAACGCCTTCACAAACAAAATCGAAATGCTTGGTTTCTCCTTGAATAACACTACCTATGGCAATAACGGCATCGACATATTGCTCTTGCATTTTTTTGCTTCCGTAAATAAGCTCAAAGCTTCCGGGCACATTCCAACGGATAATATTTTCGGGCAAAACACCATTTTCAATAAAGGCATCATAGGCCCCCTGAAAGAGCCCTTCCGTAATATTATCATTCCATTCTGAAACAACAATCCCAAACCGAAAACCTTTCGCGTTTGGGATTGTATTTTTATCGTAATCGGATAAATTTTTATTCGCCGTAGCCATATTATTTATTTGCCAACACCTGTGCTTTTCCTATAAACACTTCTACTTTTGAAGCTTCCGTAGAATTGGAATAATCGTCTTTAATTCTTTTAAAGTAATTTAAAGCTTTATCAGCTTGTCCCAAGTCCAAAGCTGTTGTTCCCGCTTTAAACAAGTACATTGGTGTTGTGTATTCGTTGTTACGCATTTCGGCAGCTTGTTCATAGTAGCCCAAAGCATCTTCAGGTTGGTTTAATTGCACAAAGGCATCACCAATATTTCCTTTAGCTAAAGGTGCCAAAATTTCATCATCACTTTTAAAATCACTTAAATACTCAATGGCATTTTTGTAATCCTTCAATCTTAAATAGGCAGTACCCGCATAGTAGTTAGCAAGATTGGCAGATGGCGTACCGCTATATTCTTCAATAATGTCTAGCATACCAAATTTACCTTCGCCGCCATTAAGGGCTAAATTGTATAACGAATCCTTTTCTACACCGTTTACGGCATCGTTAAAATACTTTTGCGCTTGGAACATATCGTTCATTGCAGCTTCTTGTTTTGGTTTAGAAATAAATTCTTTATACCCCAAAGAGCCAAGAACCACAAGTGCTACAAGACCTATGACTATGAAAATATATTTTTGGTTTTTTGCTACAAAATCCTCTGTTTTTGAAGCCGTTTCATCAAGTGTGTTAAAAACTTCAGCAGTTGTAGACCCCTCTTCAATACTGTGCTCTTTCTCTACTTTTGTTTTTGGTTTATAACCTTTCTTCTTGTACGTTGCCATTTATTTTTCTCAATTAATGTGGCGCAAAAATATAATTTTTCTTCATAACTAAAAGGGTATTTATTTGATATTTTTCAATAATTTGCAATTCTTTTTAGGAGTTTGCGCTCTAACGCCCCTATAAGTTGCTTTTTTATGATTTTAAAATCACTTTCGTTACTTAACTACAAAAATTTTGATAGTAAGTCATTCATTTTCAATGATAAAATAAATTGTATTGTTGGCAATAACGGTATTGGAAAAACCAATGTACTTGATGCCATTTACCATTTATCCTTCGGAAAAAGCTATTTTAACCCCGTGGCCCTGCAAAATATTAAGCATGATGAGGACTTTTTTGTGATTAACGGTGATTATGAAAAGGAAGATAAAACCGAAAAAGTAGCCGTTAGCCTTAAACGCGGGCAAAAAAAAGTAATCAAGCGAAACGGTAAAGCCTACGAAAAATTTAGCGACCACATTGGCTTTTTGCCTTTGGTTATTATTTCGCCGGCTGACAGGGACTTAATTATTGAGGGCAGTGATACGCGGAGAAAGTTTATTGATAGTGTCATTTCACAAAGCGACAAAAACTATCTTGGGCATTTAATCAATTACAACAAAATACTGGCACAGCGCAACGCCCTGCTAAAATATTTTGCTTTAAACCACACGTTTAACCAAGACACCCTGGATGTTTACAATGCCCAATTAACAGATTATGGCAACCAAATTTTTACTAAACGCAATGAATTTTTAAAGGAATTTATTCCAATTTTCAAGTTGCGTTATGAGGCTATTAGCAATGGCAAGGAAGATGTTGATTTGGTTTATAAAAGCGATTTGTTTGATGGTCAGCTAAACCAACTTTTAAAGGAAGCCATAAACAAGGATAAAGCTTTACAATATACAAGTGTCGGTATTCACAAAGACGATTTGCTTTTTAACATTGAAAACCACCCCATTAAAAAATTTGGTAGCCAAGGGCAGCAAAAATCGTTTTTAATTGCGCTGAAATTGGCACAATTCGATTTTATAAAAGCACAAAGTGGCGTAAACCCCATTTTATTGTTGGATGATATTTTTGATAAGCTTGATGAAAACCGTGTGGCACAAATTATTAAATTAGTGGATAACGAAAACTTTGGTCAACTTTTTATCAGCGACACCCATGCCGAACGCACTGAAAATGCCGTAAAACAGGTGCACCAAAGTTATGAGATTTTTAGGTTATAGTTGATTTATTATTATTTGACTTTGTACAAAATTTCAACTACTTTCGTTTAACGACAGATATAAGTCATTAAGTCGACGCATATCACCAAGTTGCAAGTAATTAAAAACAAATAAAATGAAATTAAAATTATCAATTTCAATTCTTACCCTATTAACAATACTGAGTTTTGGACAAGAAAAAAAGGTTGAAAACGGGATGCTATATATTGAATTCTTAAAGGCGAAAAAAGTTTCTAATACATTTAATTTAAATTCATCATCAAAAGTAAAATCTAACGAATTAAAAAAAATAAGTGTAAAATGCAAAATTGAGTCACTAAACAAAGTAGATGTTGATATTAATAAGTTTTCATTAATTGATAATAAAAATAAATTAAGATATAGACCAATAGATGTTTCTTTTCAACCTTCAACAGGATATATTGCTTATAAGAAATTATTAAAAACTGATATAAAACTTGGTAGTATGTATATGCATCAAGCAAATATTGCATATAAACCAGAAATTAAAGACTCGTATACTGATTATTATTTTGAAGGCTATACCAATATTGAAATACCTTCTGATTTTGGAACTAACAAGAAACCAAAAAAAACAGTTATATATTTCCAATCTCATGGATTTCACGATTTTAAATCTTTATTCTTTTTTGCAATTTTAAATTCTGCCGAAAATCCAGATTTAGAATTATACTACGGTAATGAAAAAATATCTAAAGTGAAATTATAAAAAACTACTTATAACACAGTATAAAATGAATTGCGTTAGGGATTGAAGCGATATCCTTTTTAAAATTTAAAAAGCGTATTGATTTTAGTGAGGACCTAGATTTAACAGATTGCCACACTTCGACTTCGCTCAGTGCAGGCTACCTCCGCGCAATGACGTTTTTAAAAAGATACAGCGGAAAGCCCGACCCTTGTGGTAACGCCAAAAAAATTAAACAACATGCCAAAACGCAACAATGAACATATCAGTATAAGCGATGCCCTAAAAGAATTTATAGAAACCAACAAGCTTGAAAAGGGACTTAACAAAGTAAATGTTGCAGAGGCCTGGGCAAAACTTATGGGCAATGGTGTTAACAATTACACAACTTCGGTTAGCCTAGAACGAGAGACGCTTTATGTACAGCTAAGTTCTAGTGTTTTGAGGGAAGAACTAAGTTATGGCAAACAAAAAATTATTGACATGCTAAATGAAGAGCTGGGCAAAGAAATTATTAAAAAACTGGTTTTAAGATAATTACAACTTAAAATTAAATTGAAATAATTGCCCTAAATGCAACAAGGTATTATTATTTACATTACCTTTGGTGCTTTAATTTTTATAATACAAAATACAATGAGTAAAGGTACAGTAAAATTTTTCAATGATTCTAAAGGATTTGGATTCATCATTGAAGAAGGCACCAAAAAAGAACATTTCGTACACATTTCCGGACTAGTCGATGAAATTCGTGAAGGTGATGTTGTAGAATTCGATCTACAAGAAGGTAGAAAAGGATTAAACGCCGTAAACGTAAAAGTAGTCTAACACCATATACTATTTAACAATTACAAGTAAGGCCTATCAAAATTGATAGGCTTTTTTTTGCACCTATTTTTTTGACTCTAAAGATTACAGACAAAAAAACGGACGGAAAATATCAATTAACTTTCCGTCCGTTTTTAAAGTTTTATGTTTTTATCTTAGAACATCTCGCGTCCTGAAAAGTGAAAGGCGCCTTCAATAGCGGCATTTTCATCGCTATCACTTCCGTGAATTGAATTTTCAGTTATGGAGTTGGCATATATTTTTCTGATGGTGCCTTCGGCAGCTTCCTCTGGGTTTGTTGCTCCAATTAAAGTTCTAAAATCATCCACGGCATTGTCTTTTTCCAAAATAGCAGCCACTATTGGACCGCGCGTCATATATTCTACCAATTCGCCAAAAAACGGACGCGCTTTATGGATGCCGTAAAACTCCTGTGCATCTGCTTTTGTCATTTGGGTTAATTTCATTGCCACTATTCTAAAACCCGAAGCTGCAATTTTTTCCAATATAGCACCTATGTGCCCTTTTTCAACCGCATCCGGCTTTATCATGGTAAATGTTCTGTTTGTTGCCATTTATATTGTTTTAATGTATTCAATAATTAATAAAACCAACAAAACCTTTTCGTTGATTTTCGTGCAAAAGTAATGTATTTCTGCTTAATGGCAAGTCTGCCAATTTTAAAAATATTGTATATTCGCAATCTATGACAAAACAAGATATTGCTAGCGTTAAGCAGCTATTGGCCACAAAAAAAAAGATAGTTATTGTACCCCATAAAAATCCTGATGGTGACGCTATTGGGTCTTCTTTAGGTTTGTATCACTATCTCTTAAAAGGAAATCATGATGTTCATGTTTTAGTGCCGAATGATTTTCCTTCCTTTCTCAAATGGATACCTGGAAGCGATTCCATTTTAAGGCACGATTCGCAAACAAAAATGTGCAATGGCCTAATTGCAGATGCCGATATAATTTTCACATTAGATTTTAATGCCCTTCATAGAACCGACCAAATGGAACAAGTTTTGGCAGAAAACAAAGGTGTCAAAATCATGATAGACCACCATCAAGCACCAGATGATTACGCACTCTATACCTACAGCGATGTGCATATGAGTTCAACTTGCGAAATGGTTTACCACTTTATTGATATGCTCGGCGATATTGATTTAATCGATAAAGATATTGCCACATGTTTGTATGTTGGCATTATGACCGATACGGGTTCGTTTCGGTTTTCATCTACCAGCAGCACCACGCACAATGTTGTTGCCAATTTAATGGAAAAAGGAGCCGATAATGCAGAAATACACAATAACATTTACGACTCCAGCAGCTATGAGCGGCTACAGCTATTGGGTTGTGCGCTTAGCAATTTAGTGGTCATTCCAGAATTTAGAACAGCCTATATCACGCTTTCACAAGAAGAATTGAACCGCTTTAATTACAAAAAGGGAGATACCGAAGGTGTGGTAAATTATGGCCTATCCATTGAAGGTGTTATTTTGGCCGCTATTTTCATAGAAGACAAACAAGAGGGCATCATAAAAATATCGTTACGCTCAAAAGGCAATTTTTCGGTTAATGAAATGTCTAGGGCGCATTTCAACGGTGGCGGGCACATCAATGCTGCCGGCGGCAAGAGCTATTTGCCTTTAAAAGACACAGTTGAAAAATTTATTAGTATATTGCCTAGTTATAATAAAGCCCTGAATGATGAATAAACTATTAACCATAGCTTTTGTTTTGCTCCTTTTTAACTGCAAAACGCCCGAAGCAAGACGCCCAATTTCTGTAAAAACGGGCTCTTTCATTGATGCTTCCGTCGAGCGAAACAAAAAATTGAACGCCAAAGAACAAGCTACCATTGAAAAAATAATGGAGCAACAACAGAAAGATTATATTGCTTCAGAGAGCGGATTTTGGTACTACTACAATATTAAAACTGAAAACGATACTTTAAAAACACCTGATTTCGGTGATATTGTCAACTTTAATTATGACGTAAAATCCTTAAAAGGACATACTATTTATTCTTTTGAAGACCTAAAAACGCAAACCTATGCCATGGATAAGGAAGAGCTTTTTACCGGGTTGCGTGAAGGCCTAAAATTGATGAAAACAGGTGAAACAGTCACATTTTTATTTCCATCGCAAAAAGCATTCGGATATTACGGCGACGAGAATAAAATAGGTAGCAATACGCCTTTAATTTGCGAAGTCACCATAAACTCCATTACGCCAAATCAAACCAATTAAAATGAAATCCCTGAAAAACGCCGTTAAACTTTTAACCTTAGCACTACTTTTTTCATTCATTTCCTGTAAAGCCCCATATCCAGAATTGGAGGATGGCATGTATGCCGAATTCACTACTGATAAGGGTATTATGGTAGCCAAACTGGAACAAGAAAAAGTACCAACAACAGTGGCTAATTTTGTATCGTTGGCTGAAGGTACAAATACTTTGGTAAGCGATTCGCTGAAAGACAAGAAATTTTATAATGGGCTGAAATTCCACCGTGTAGTACCCGATTTCATGATACAAGGCGGTGATCCAAACGGTGATGGTTCTGGAAACCCAGGATACAGGTTTAATGATGAATTTGACCCTAGCTTAAAACACGACAAAAAAGGGATTTTGGCCATGGCCAATTCTGGTTACGGCACCAATGGAAGTCAGTTTTACATCACACATAAGGCCACACCTTGGCTTGATGCCTATGATGAAGAAGGCCATCTAAAAAATTGTGAGGATCGACGTGTAAGTTGTCACACTGTTTTTGGAGAAGTGGTTCTTGGGCTTGAGGTTATTGATTCCATTCAACAGGATGATGTGATGCAAGAAGTAAAAATCATTAGAAAAGGGAAAGCTGCTAAAAATTTTGACGCTCCTAAGGTTTTTAAAAATCATTTTGTTGAAGCCGAACGTCTTGAAAAAGAAAAAGAAGCAAAAGCAGAAGCCATCATAAAAGCGTCAAAAGCAAAATTTGACAAACAACAGGTACAAGCCACAACAATGGAATCTGGTTTACAATACTATATTTCAGAAAAAGGATCAGGCGAAAAATTACCAGAAGACGCTGAAGTTTTAGCCCATTATGCCGTGTATTTTGAAAACGGAAAATTATTGGAAACCAGCAAATTGGAAATTGCAGAAGCTTTGGATGCCGTTAATCCAAGACGAAAAGCAGCAGACGGATACCAGCCCATTTCTGCTGAATTAGGCCCTGATGCACGAATGATTCCTGGATTTAAAGAAGGCCTAAAACAGCTTAGCGTTGGGGATAAGGCTACTTTGTTTATACCCTATCATCTGGCTTATGGGGAATCTGGCACACGTGGTATTCCACCGCAATCCAACCTAATTTTTGAAGTTGAAATAGTAGAACTTCTTAAATAAATTTTAACACTAAACACAGCACAAACCTTTATATTTACGGCATAAAACAAAGCACATGCAACTTTTAAAATTTGATTGGAACCCCATTACGGGCATTGATATTTCTGGAAATTTCAAACTCCATTTTTATAGCCTCATGTGGGTGGTTGCATTTATATTGGGGTGGTACATTATGAAACGCATTTTCACCAAAGAAAAAATATCTTTGGACTACCTCGACCCACTTTTTATCTATACCGTTTTGGCCACTATGCTGGGCGCAAGATTGGGCCATGTGTTGTTTTACCAATCGGAATTGATTACCCAAGATTTTTTCAGCATCTTTTTACCGTTTAAATTTAAAGGTGGTTTTGAGTTTACAGGTTTTCAAGGTCTTGCCAGCCATGGTGCAGCCATTGGCATTATTATTGGCATGTACCTCTACCGACGAAAATACAAGTACAAATCACTGCTCTGGATTTTAGACCGAGTGGTGATTTCAGTAGCTTCAGGGGCTGTTTTTATTAGGATTGGAAATTTTATCAATTCTGAAATTATTGGAAAAGAATCGGGCGATTTCCCTTTGGGCGTACGTTTTATACAAGATTATTACAACAAGTACGACGCCATGCGTATTGCAGGCACCAAAAACGTACAAAAAGCCTACGATGCCATTGCTGCCAACCCCGAATTAGTGGAACAAGTGCCCTACCGCCACCCAGCACAATTGTACGAATCGTTTTGCTATATTTTTGTGTTTTTGATTTTATGGTATTTCTACTCGAAAACCTCTAAAAAAGACCAAACTGGATTTTTATTTGGGCTGTTTTTAATCCTACTTTGGACCATCAGATTTTTTGTCGAATTCGTTAAAGAACCACAGGGCGATGAGTACATCAATTGGTTAGGACTAAACACTGGCCAATGGCTGAGTATTCCTTTTATTTTGATTGGACTGTACTTTATGTTTATTTATAAACCCAAAAATGTAGTAAACTAACATGCGTTTTAAATCTTTCCTTTTACTTGTCTGTCTTGTTTTTTCAATGCTTTTATCGTCATGTAAAAATGACAAAAAAGTCATTAAACAGACGGAAGTAATCTTTAAAAAGGAAGGTGAACTCACCATTTTTAAAAGTGTCGATTCTACACAAATCAACTTGGATATTGAAATTGCCGATACCGAGTTTGATCGCGAAACGGGCCTTATGTACCGTCATAATATGCCAAACAACCAAGGCATGTTGTTTGTTTTTGAAGATGAACGTCCTCGCAATTTCTACATGAAGAATACCGAGATTCCATTGGACTTGATATATGTTGCTGCCAACAAAAAAATTGTAAGTTTTCAAAAAAACGCCAAGCCTTTTGATGAATCTTCTCTACCCTCAAATGCGCCAGCAAAATATGTTTTGGAGGTTAATGCTGGTTTGGCCGATACCTGGAACCTTCGTGTTGGTGATAGCTTAAGCTTCTAATTTTTTTGGGATTACAAAAACTGATTTTGTCAATAAGTTCAGCAAACCCCTCAAAAAAACTAAATCAATGCCGCCTTCCACCGCTATATTCCATAGCCTCACCCTTTCCAAAGCCATAGCTAAAACCGAAGCTTACAAAGCGTCCGCGCGTATTTTTACTGTAGTTGGTAAAATTGGTTTGAGTAGTAAAACTTTCAAAATATCGTGAAGCAAATACATCGCGAACACCAACACTAAAAACGCCTTTGCCTTTCAATATTTTTTTACGCAGGCCCAAATCTAAAAAAGCAATATCGTTCATGCTGCCCTGCACTGTTTTGTATTCGGATTCGTAATTGCCAGTGACTTCAAAATCGAAATTAGCGGGCAATTTAAATTTCGCCATGAGTTTAGACGTCCATTGGTCACCTTTAAAATCAAAAACCTGAGATTCAAAAGTACCTTCCCTATTAAATCCGTTATAGTTAAAATCTACATTAAAGATCAACCAATTAATTGGGGTGTATTTGGTGTTAAATTCAATTCCGATGGTGCTGTTGGTTCCAATATTTTCGGGTTTTGTGGTATTGACATTATTTTCGGAAGTGGAAATACGTTCAATAACATCGGTGGTGTACCGATGGTAAACCCCAAAATTTAATGAGGTTTTGCCGATGTCCAAAATGGTGGTCAGCTCATAAGAATCTGTAAACTCGGGCATCAATTCTGGATTTCCTTGACGGATATTAAAACTGTTACGAATGTTGAAAAATGGATTCAAATCCCAAAGTCGCGGCCTAAACACCCGCTTTGAATAGCCCGCCTGAAGCGAAACAACCTTTGAAAATTTATAGGACGTGTGCACACTAGGAAAAAGATTGGTATAATTTTGATTGTTGCTTTGGTTGGTGGTCTCCAGAAAGGTTTTTAAATCGGTTTGCTCCAATCTAAGTCCTGCTTTCAATCCCCATTTTTCGCCTTCATAAGCACCCGAAAAATAGACTCCAAAAACTTTTTGGTCGTAATTAAAGATATTGGTCAGACCAGTGTCGGGCTCAAAATTCCCATTCACCAAGTTGGCAACTTCATAATCGTTGCTTACGTCGTTCAGCACATATTGAGCACCTGTTTCCATACTCCATTGTTCTGAAAAAGGTTTGGTATAATCTAACTTAAAGGTATAAATGTACTCTGCGAAATCCGATCGGGTTCTTTGCGTGCCATCCTGGTCATTACCCGAAACTGTTGCATCATTGAACAAGGAAGACAAATCTTTTGCAAAGGAATTTCCTATGGCACTGAACAACAGGTCGTGGTCTTCATGATCTTCAAAATCCTTTTTATAAACCAGTTCGTATTGCCATTTGGGGTTTGTAGCTTCAGTGGCTTCGGAGCGATTCCATTCAGAAACCAAATCATCGTTTTCATCAAACAATTTAAAGTTATTGTTTGAGGGTTGGTCCTCGATTTCGTAGGCGAAATTACCAGATAGCGTTATCACATCTGTTGGGGTAATGTAATAATCAGTGCCAAGGGTCATGTTATAAAACTTTTCGTTTCTGTAGTCTGTGCCAACGTTGTAAAGAGCTGTGTTGTTCACAAGGTCTGTATTTGCGTTTTCACCATCACGAGGGTAGCTTCTCCGTCCCAAGCCAAGCTGCGTGAATAGGTTAAACTTTTCCGACCGACGATTTAAACTTATCCCCACGCTATGATTATCCGGTAAACCAGTATTTAAACTAACCGAGCCATTCAAACCCTTTCGTTCCTCTTTCCTGATGATGATATTGATGATTCCTGATGTACCTTCAGCATCATACTTTGCAGAGGGATTGGTGATGACTTCTATACTTTCAATCATATCGGCGGTGATGCTGCCCAATGCCCCGCCATCTTCTGTTAAAATTGAGGGCTTTCCGTTAATGAGTACTTGCACGCCTGAATTACCACGGAGACTAATAACACCTTCAATATTTACATTTACTGACGGCACATTATTGAGAACCTCCAATGCACTAACTCCGGTATTGGCGATATCTTTACCCACATTGAACACCCGTTTATCCAGCTTAAACTGCGTACGTGAAGTTTCGGCCTGAACCACAACCTGGTCTAGTTGCTGGGAATCTTCCGAAAGGTAAGTTGTGCCCAGATCAATCATATTATTAGAAATGCCGAAATCTCTTATAGTTTTAGATACGAACCCAATAAAACTGATTTCGATATAAAAGTTTTTGGCTTCGGTTCGTAATACAAAAGAGCCATCATCAGCAGTTACAGAACCTGTAATGGGTTTTTGGGTTTCATTATCAGCAACCATTACTGTGGCATAAGCCAAGGGCTGCTTGCTGTTTTCATCAACCACTTTGCCTTTTATTTCAATGGTTTGGGCTAAACTCGTCCCGCCAAAAAAATGGACAAAGACCACTAAAAATAAAAGCTTCAAGTACCTTGAAATCATCTTTTTAAAATTAGGATGTTTTTTTAGTTTTAGTGAAGATATTAAGTCTTTTTGACTAAAACCCCATTTTTATTTTTAAAGATTTGTTAAAGTGATTTTTTTGAATGGAAAATAAAAAGCCCGTCAACAAAAGTTAACGGGCTCCTTTTCAAAGAAAAATGAGTTAGTTTTAGTTTTTCTTCTTTTTTTCTTCAAGTCTGTTTATGGTATCGTACATTACCGGTGTTGCAATGAACAATGATGAATAGGTACCTACAATTACACCCACAATAAGTGCGAACATAAACCCACGGATGGAATCGCCACCAAAAATAAAGATGGCCAATAACACCACAAGGGTAGTCAAGGAGGTATTTAATGTTCTACTTAATGTGCTGCTTAATGACGAATTCACCACTCTGTTGAAATTCCAGCTGGTATGCTCGTTGAAATACTCTCTAATTCTATCAAATACTACCACCGTATCGTTAAGTGAGTAACCTATTACCGTAAGAATGGCCGCAATAAAAGCTTGGTCAATTTCCATATTGAATGGCATAAAACTGTATGTTATTGAGAATACACCCAACACAATCAATACATCATGGAATACAGCGACTACGGCACCCAATGAATATTGCCATTTTTTAAATCGGAATAAAATATAAAGGAACACCACAATCAATGACCCTAAAATAGCCCAGATTGAAGCTTGTTTAATATCATCGGCAATGGTTGGTGTTACTTTGTAAGATTCCAATAACCCTACTTGTTTATTTTCGTCATTTAAATCGATAAACTGCTCATATGAAATACCCTCTAAATGAGGCACCAAAGCAGTGTAAAGTGTTTTTCTGATTTCTTCATCAACATCGGCACCAGATTCATTTACTTTAAATTTGGTTGTAATTTTCAATTGGTTGGCATCTCCAAAAGTTTTGGCATCTGCACTTGAAAATACGCCAGGCTGTGATAACAGATTTGTGATTTCTTCTGCACTAACATCTTGGGCAAAACGAACTTGATACGTTCTACCTCCAACAAAATCTACACCTTGATCCAATCCTTTTGTGAACAAAGACCCTAAACTTAAGACGATAAATGCTCCCGAAACGATATAAGCAAGTTTACGTTTTTTAAGGAATTCAATATTGATGTTTCTGAAAAGGTTTCTGGTTATTCCAGTAGAGAAATCCAGTTTACCTCCTCTATTCACATACCAATCGATTAACAATCTAGTTATGAAAATTGCAGTAAATAAAGAAGTTAAAATACCTATAAGTAAGGTTGTAGCAAATCCTTTGATTGGGCCTGTACCGAATACAAATAGGATAAGCGCTGTTAAACCTGTTGTAATGTTGGCATCCAAAATGGACGATAAGGCGTTACCAAATCCATCTTTAATAGATTCCAGCTGCCCTTTTCCTTTTAACAATTCTTCACGAATACGCTCATAAATAAGTACGTTGGCATCAACCGACATACCTATAGTAAGCACGATACCCGCAATACCTGGTAATGTTAACACAGCACCTAAACCAGATAAAACCCCAAAGATTAAAAGGATGTTTAATAACATGGCTATATCGGCAAAAATACCCGCTTTTCCGTAATAAAAAAGCATCCAAAGCAATACTAAAGCCAATGCAATCATGAATGATGTTGTACCACTATCAATAGCTTCTTGACCCAATGATGGACCAACAACTTCACTTTGGATTATGTCTGCTGAAGCTGGCAATTTACCTGCACGCAAAACGTTGGCCAAATCGATGGCTTCATTTAGGGTGAAATCTCCAGAAATGGAAGAACGTCCTCCCGCTATAGGGCCTGAAGTTACACCCGGAGCTGAATACACTACATCATCCAATACAATGGCGATTTGGCTTCCTTGCTGATAGGCATTGCCCGTCATTTCCTCCCAAATTTTAGCACCTTTAGAGTTCATCTGCATGGCCACTTCTGGTCTGTTACCCACAGGGCTAAATTCGTTGCTGGCGTCGGTTACTACGGCGCCGCTTAATGGTGGCACATCTTCTCTATTACCAACCAAAGCATATAAGTCAACCAACTCGCTATCCTTTTCAGGTTTGCCAAAAACGAACTTTGTATAGCGCATTTCCGCTGGAAGCAATGCTCTTACTTCTGGCATGTTTAAATAATCAAGAACAGTTTGTTTGTCTTTAATAGCAAACTTTGCGATGATTGGACCACCTTGGTAGCCAATTCCTTTTATTAATTTCCCTAATGGGTTGTTATTGGTGTTTACCGCAGTTGAATCGGTTTGACTATCCCCCAACAATTCATCGATTTGTGAATCTTGGGCATCTTCCTGATCTTGGCTTTCAACTTCTTCAGTTTTAGCCTCATCTTCAACAATATCCTTTAAAACTGCATCCGCTTGACCTAAAAATTGATAGAATTGCTCACCTTTGTAAGCATCCCAAAACTCCAATTGTGCAGTACTTTGCAATAAAGATTTTGCTCTTTCTACATCTTTAACACCTGGCAATTCAACCAAAATACGGCCCGATGTTCCTAAACGCTGAATATTTGGTGAGGTTACACCAAACTCATCAATACGCTTACGCAATACTTCAAAAGCAGAAACGATGGACTCATCAATTTTAGTTTCAATGATGCCTTTAACCTCATCATCACTCATGCTTCCATCAATTTCGCCATCCAATTCCTTGGTGTAAAAAATATCTGGAGAAGCCAATTTTGTATCACCTTTTATGGCATCAAAAGCGGTGAAAAAATCTTGTAAATAGGTATTCTGACTGTTTTTTTGAAGTTCTGAAGCATCATCTAAAGCCTTATTGAAAACAGGGTCGCTAGTATTATTGGCCAAGCCTTTTAAGATATCCTTTACAGAAACTTGAAGTATAACATTAATACCTCCTTTTAAATCTAAGCCAAGGTTCATGGCTTTTTGCTTCACCTCGTTATAAGTGAATTTTGCAACACCGATATTAAAAACCGTATCGGTAGCAATCGATTGAAGATAATTAGCCTCTTCTTGACTACGCTTTGCACGGTAATCATCCTCAGTATCAGAAATTTTGTTGATGGCCATTTCTTCGGCCTCTTTTTCAATTGAACTTGCTTTGAATGTGAATGAAAGCTGGTAAATACTTACCAAACCAAACAAAATAGCAAACAATTTTACTAATCCTTTATTTTGCATGTGTATAAATTTAGTTGGTCAAATTTTTAAAACGGGCAAATATATCATTTACCTCAAGATTTGACAATTTTTATTTTAATATGAATTTGCAGCCACGCTTTTTCAACAACGAAAGCCACCTTTTAAATTGAATTTTATGGAATTATGAAACTTAAACAAGTCTCTTTTTTTAACAAACAGGCCCTGCCCTGCCTTCGGGTATTTTATGTGAAGTATTCTTTATAGCTATCGCAATGTTTTTGCGAATTGTATTTGGCCGTTTTGTAAAATCTGCTTCCCCTTTTAAATCCGTTGGGTTAAAAAACAGATTGATATTAGGCTCTAACGAACGGTTACTTTTAACCTCAACCTCTAGAACAATGGCTCCGTTTAAATCACCTTTGGTATCATTCCCATTTTGAATTTCATAAACATCAAGGTCGAAATAAACCTTATCATTAAAAGGAAGGTGTGATTTATTTTCTTTTGTAGGGTTATCGGAAAAGTCGAATGCTAAAACCTCATTATTGGAGAGGATTTCTTTAATACTTGCAGTATCAGCATCACTGAAATATTCAATATTGATGCTTCCATTTTCAAGGTGTTTTACTTTTATGTTTTCCGCCCCTAAATCTTGAAGTTGCTTTTTAACCGAAGCAATGGCGTATTGCGTATCATCAGAAGTTAAAGCAACATCTGAAAACTGCAATACTATTTCCTGATTTGGTAAAGTAACTTGTTGTTGGCTAACAACACCAAATAAAGTAAGCGTAAAAATTAAAACACTAATGCACCATCTAGCAATCATGCGCCAAATATAAAAAAATAAAGACTGTATTGCTACAGTCTTTATAAAATTAAGTATTTTGCTGAAACTTGTTTAAACTTCCAACAAGTCGTTTGTTTTTTTAACACCTTCTGCACTGGCTTGCATGTGTGCTTTTTCAGCATCACTTAATGGCACGTCAACTATTTTTTCAATACCATTTTTTCCTATAATTACAGGAACACCTATACAGATATCACTTAAACCGTATTCACCTTCCAATAAGGTAGAACAAGGATAAATTTTCTTTTGATCGCAAGCAATAGCTTGAACCAATCCGCTAACTGCAGCACCTGGCGCATACCAAGCTGAAGTCCCCAATAATTTTGTAAGTGTAGCGCCTCCAACTTTAGTATCTTCCGCAACTTGAGCCAAACGCTCTTCACTTAAAAATTCTGAAACTTTGATACTGTTTCTTGTTGCATGGGATGTTAATGGTACCATACCAGTATCACTATGTCCTCCTATAACCATACCATCAATGTCACTTATAGGGGCATCCAAAGCTTCTGCTAACCTGTATTTAAAACGAGCAGAATCTAAAGCTCCACCCATTCCAATAATTCTATTTTTTGGTAAGTTTAGTGATTTGTGCGCTAAATAAGTCATGGTATCCATTGGGTTGCTCACCACAATTAAAATCATATTTGGAGAATGTTCCAATAAACTAGTAGCAACGGCTTTTACAATACCAGCGTTAATGCCAATTAATTCTTCACGTGTCATACCCGGTTTACGAGGAATACCTGAGGTTATAACGCAAATATCACTATTTGACGTTTTACTGTAATCGTTTGTTACCCCTGTAATTTTTGTGTCAAAACCATTTAATGATGCACACTGCATTAAATCCATAGCCTTTCCTTCTGCATAGCCTTCTTTTATATCAAGCAATACAACTTCTGAGGCAAAATTTTTAATGGCGATATATTCTGCGCAACTGGCACCTACTGCTCCAGCACCTACTACTGTTACTTTCATTTGATTTGTGTTTAGTTATATATTTGTTATTATTTTTTACGGAACAAAATTCTCGGTTTCACACCAAAAATTATATGATTTTGGTCATGCGAAATTACGAATTAATAAGCGTTTAATAAAAAAGTGCGAGATAAAAATCTCGCACTTTTCAACAAAAATTAAATATAACTAACTAAAACTAAATAAATCCATTTTTAAATTCGCCGTATCATCTAAATCCAAAATTCAATCCTACTGAAAAGGCATTAAATTCTGATAAGTGATATTCGGCATTGAGCCTAAAAAAGCCCAATTTTAATTTTGTTCCAATGGTTCCTCTAACAGAAGACACCTCACTTGAAATTGAAAAAGGGTCAACTATCGGTTGGGAGGTTAAAATACCATCCGTAACTATATACGTTCCCAACAAATCTGATTCTGATTTTCCTTTGATATAACCCAAACCTCCATAAAAATTTATAACAGGAAGTTTGGTTGAAGCTATTAATTGAAATAGCCATGTGTTGGTTTTACTTTCAATGCGTTGGTTGTCACCCTGAATTCCTGAGGAATCTGTTAAATCATAAGACCCATCTAAATGAGTATATGCTACCAATCCTGAAATGGCTACTGGTAGAACTTTATCTGCTGGCAACCATTTGGTCATTTCAAATTGTAATCCAGCACCGTACATGCTTAAAGACACTTCTTCCGCATCAATTTTTGGCACAAAACGGGCTTTTATTTCAATCCCTTTGCTTAGCCCTAATGCACCTTGAATAAAGGCTGTAGGCAATAAATCAGCACTACTAGACCCAATACCGTTTGGTAATTCTATAATCTCTGTTTGATTTCCAAAAATGGGGTCTTCATATTCCACTTCAACAAAAATTACTGGGTCGTTTTCACCAAGCACAGTTGAAACCATTTTGGATGCTGAATTATCAGGAAAAGTAATGTTATTGTAATCGGCCGTGTTCAAGTTGAACATCTTATTATCATCTTTTACAGATGATGCATTGGCTATAATTGAAATCTCAAATCCACCTAAAGGCTTGGCATCGGCCGTATTAAACCAGTTGGCATTCATGCTGTGCATTAAGCCATTGGTACCGGGCATTAAATAACCATTTGCAAATCTTTGAGCGTCCTCAATACCTGCGGCAAGAAGTGCATCAATGTCTTGTGCTTTGGACACAAAGCCAACCAAACTTAGTAGGACAAGTGGAAAAATCTTTTTCATAATTTCGATTTGGTTTTACAAACATAGGAAAAAAATCACGAAAAACAACATTTAATCGAAATTATTTGCATTTTAACGATATTATAGATATTAATGCCACAAAAAAACACCCTTGATATTTCTATCAAGGGTGTTTTAAATTATATATTACTCTTTATTATCTATGCATCAATATTTGCATAAATAGCGTTCTTTTCAATAAAATCTCTTCGTGGTGGTACTTCATCGCCCATTAACATAGAGAATATTCTATCGGCTTCAGATCCGTTATCTATTTGAACCGAACGCAGTGTTCTGAACTCAGGATTCATGGTAGTGTCCCAAAGTTGTTCGGCATTCATCTCTCCCAGACCTTTGTAGCGCTGAATGTTGGCCGACCCTCCAAATTCCTCAACCAGTGCATCACGTTCCTTGTCATTCCAAGCATAAGCTTTTTTGTTGCCTTTTTTGACTAAGTACAATGGCGGAGTTGCGATATACACATGCCCATTTTCAATAAGCTCCTTCATATATCGGAAAAAGAACGTTAAAATTAAAGTCGCTATATGGCTACCATCAATATCGGCATCACACATAATGACAATTTTATGATAGCGAAGTTTAGAAAGGTTCAACGCTTTGCTATCTTCTTCTGTCCCAATAGTAACCCCCAAAGCCGTAAAAATGTTTTTTATTTCTTCGTTCTCAAACACTTTGTGGGTCATAGCCTTTTCAACATTCAAGATTTTTCCACGAAGCGGTAAAATAGCTTGGAAATTTCTATCCCTACCTTGTTTTGCAGTACCACCTGCAGAATCACCCTCTACCAAAAACACCTCACATTTTGCAGGGTCTTGCTCTGAACAATCCGATAATTTACCCGGCAAACCACCAATGCTCATAACAGTTTTACGTTGCACCATCTCACGTGCCTTTTGTGCTGCGTGACGTGCTTGTGCAGCCAAAATCACCTTTTGAACAATGGTCTTGGCATCGTCAGGATGTTCTTCAAGATAATCGGTTAGCATTTCTGAAACTGCTTGGCTTACCGAAGCTGAAACCTCACGGTTACCTAATTTGGTTTTGGTTTGTCCTTCAAATTGCGGTTCTGCAACTTTTACTGAAATAATAGCCGTTAATCCCTCTCGGAAATCATCACCCGCTATTTCAAATTTTAAGTTTTTTAATAATCCTGACTCATCAGCATACTTTTTAAGCGTATGAGTTAAACCACGACGGAAACCAGACAAATGTGTACCACCTTCATGGGTGTTAATATTATTTACATAAGAATGAAGGTTCTCTGCATAAGAGGTATTATAAACCATCGCTACTTCAACAGGGATATCATTTTTTTCACCTTCAAACGCAATAACATCTTTCATCAAAGGTTCTCTGGTTGCATCAAGATATCTCACAAATTCTGTTAGACCTTCTTTTGAATGAAATGTTTCACCCTCAAAAGTACCATCACTTTTTTTCGTTCTCTTATCAACTAAATGAACCGTAATGCCTTTGTTAAGGAAGGCCAACTCGCGAAGTCTACTCGCTAAAGTATCATAACTATATTCAAGTGTTTGGGTAAAAATAATCGGATCCGGTTTGAAGGTAACCACTGTACCTCTTTTTTCAGTTTCACCAATTGATTTTACCGGATAAAGCGCCTTTCCACGCTCATATTCTTGCTCCCAAATTTGCCCATTTCTGTAAACGGTAGCCTTTAAATGTTGGGACAAAGCATTAACACAACTAACACCTACACCGTGCAATCCACCAGAAACTTTATAAGAATCTTTATCAAACTTACCCCCGGCACCTATCTTGGTCATTACAACTTCGAGCGCAGACACGCCTTCCTTTTTGTGCAAATCCACAGGGATACCACGTCCGTCATCTTCAGTAGTAATAGAGTTGTCCTCATTTATGGTGACCGTAATATTGTTACAGTGCCCAGCCAAAGCCTCATCAATAGAGTTGTCTACCACCTCATAAACCAAATGGTGCAGACCACGCGTACCAACGTCTCCAATGTACATAGACGGACGCATGCGCACATGTTCCATGCCCTCTAAAGCCTGAATGCTATCTGCCGAATAGTTATGCTTGTTAAATTCTTCTTTTGCTTCGCTCATATCCTAAATTTTATCTTATTTTAAGTTTAGTTGTATCTCACAAAAAAATCCCGTTTTCGGGACCCTTGAACACAAACAAATATACGAAATTTCCACCCCATTATAAAGCATTTTATCGACTAAAGTATAAAATTATCAACATTTGTTAATTACTTGAAAATGTCTTAAATCGTCTAAAAAGTACCTTAAAATGGATATTGACCATTTTTAACGATTTAACAAAACACCGACATTAACAAAAATCGGCACAGCGGCTTTTTCGAAGTTTTTATCAATTAAAAAATCAGGAAAAACCTACCTCAAAAATCATAAAAAAACGCAACTTTAATTCAAGCTTTGATAATTGGAAATTTATTCTTTAACATGATGTATGTCACTTTTTAGTATATTCATTCCGCCTAACTTTGCCTTGAATTTCAGAAATAAACGTTACATGATACTAAAAAAAAGAGCTTTAATACTATGGTTATTCTCCATAGCTCTAATTTCCCCGGCGCTACTAATTGGTCAAAATGAAGAATTTAAACCAACCTTCAAATGGAACCTCACCTCTCAATTTTGGTTGAGATATTCTGAGCTAAACGATGGCTCTGTAATCCATGGCGAGCCCACATCCGAGTTTCTTGATATATCTATCCGAAGATTGCGAATTCCCGTATCTTCACAGATTTCCCCTAAAGTTTATGTGTATGCCATTTTTGGTGGCAATAACTATAACTTTAAAGGAAAGGATTTCCCACTTGAAGTTTTAGATTTATATGCCGAATACTCCTTTGCTAAATATTTTGAAATCGGGCTGGGCAAATCGGGCTGGCAGGGCTTGAGCCGTTGGAACATCCGATCTAGCAGTACATTAATGGGCCTTGATTCGCCACTTTTCACCCTAAACTCTGTTGAGATAAATGATGATATAGGGCGCTTATTCGGTTTTTGGGTTAAAGGTCAAGCAGGAAAATTCGATTATAGAATGGCCTTTAATAGGCCTTTCTTTGTAACCGCCATTCCAAACGGTGTTGTAAACTTTGCAAATAACAAACCGAGGGTAAAAACATCGGCTTATGTAAAATATCAGTTCTTTGAACACGAATCCAACAAATCTGCCTATCAAGTTGGTACGTACATGCAAACTAAAAAGGTTTTTAATATTGGGGCTGGATTTCAATTTCAACCCGATGCTATGAGTGATGGAGATGCCAATCTTCCTGAAACAAATATTTATGATATTTCACATTTTTCCGCGGACTCTTTTTTAAACCTTCCATTGGCCAACGGTAATGCCATAACCGCTTATTTAGGTTATTACAGTTATGATTTTGGAAAAGACTACATTAGAAATGTTGGTGCCAACAATCCCACAACGGGCGGCGGAACAGATTTTAATGGTTCCGGTGTAGCCTTTCCAATGATTGGCACAGGCACCACTTGGTACGGACAGTTTGGCTATGCGTTTAAGCAAACCAAAATTCTCAACCACATGGCGGTGATTCAACCCAATATTGCCATACAGCATTCTGATTGGGACGCTTTGAATGATAGCATGACCGTTTATGATTTTACCGTTAACTTTTTTGTGAACGGCTCGCATAAAGACAAGATAAGCCTTGGTTACCAACATCGTCCAATATTTGATGCGAACACTTTACAACAAAAAGACTATAAGGGAATGGCAGTAATGCAGTACCAGATTTCGTTAAATTAATCCGTTCTAGACATCAATTAGAGCAATTCAGATCCAGAGCCATAACCTTCTGGAAATATAATTTCACCGTTTTGAAATTGAGCCCCTGAAGCAATATCCGTTGCCAAAAGCATGGCTCCATCCGCATCTATATAATCCAAAAGCGGAGCTAGTTGTACCAAGTTTGAAATGCCTATTGAAGATTCTGTCATGCAACCAGCCATGATTTTTAAGTTTAGCTCCCTAGCCTTTTGAATCATTTTTAAGGCCGGGGTGATGCCGCCACATTTCATTAATTTGATATTAATACCGTCAAAAAATTCAGCGCATTTTTGGATATCTTCTACCTTTTGGCAACTTTCATCTGCTATAATTGGAAGCGCTCCTTTTTCTCTTAAAATCTTCATCCCTTCCCAATTATCGCCACGAAGCGGTTGTTCTATAAATTCAACACCCAATTCCTTCAATGTTTTTGAATTTTGAATGGCCTCCTCCACTTCCCAAGCGCAATTGGCATCAACTCTAAATACGGCGTTAGTCACTTGTCGCAATTGCCTCATTATTTCCAAATCGTTACCAACCCCTAATTTAATTTTATAAATCGGCCATGGTTTTTGCTTGATTTTTTCAATCATTACCGAAATACCATCAATACCGATGGTGTAATTGGTTTTTGGCTCACGTCTTTCTTTTGTAATCCAGTAACTTCTCAGTGTTCGCTGATTTTTTCTAGCAAAATAATCCCAATAAGCACAATCAATGGCTGAAAGAGCAAAATAGTTATGTTTTAGATTGGGTTCAATATGTTGCCAGAGTACTTCTGGATGCTTCCCCATTTGAGTCAAAATTTCGGTCTTCACATTTTCGATTGAAGATTTTAAATCTTCGATAGTAGTGCCATAATAAGCATTTACCGTTGCTTCACCAAATCCTGTTGTTATACCATCTGAAATTGACACGATGAGAGCGTCTTGAACATTTATGGTATGCCTGGAAATGGTGAATGGGTGTTTTAACGGCAATTGAAAATGGGTGGTTGACAGCTTGAATTTCATGTTTTAAAAATAGGAAAAGTATAAAATTTTAGGCGGTGAAACGGTATCTGTTTCAATAAAAATAATTCAACTCATGTAAATATATGAATCCCAAAAAAACAAGTTCATTGGGTGATTTCCAGATACTTGCACGATTAATTATGTATATTTAATATGAAATTTAACCAACCATGAATTTCAATATTTATAATATTATCATTATAGCGGGTATTTTGCAAGGATTCATTTTTGTTGCCGTTGTGTTATGCTCCAAAAAATACCAATCGAAAAGCACATTATTTCTTACTGGCTTAATTTTCTGTTATTCAGCGAGTATACTCATCTATATTCTTCCAGATATCGGTCTAATATCATTAACAGAAGCCTATAGGTACCTTTTTCTACCTTTTGCCTCTATTATCCCTGTCCTCATTTATTTTTATGTGATTTATTTTTTAAATCCGTCCTATAAATTTTCGCTAACAGACAAGCTACTGTTCTTGCCTTTTGTCTTATTTCTTTCAGTTTTTATTGCATACAAGGCTTTCATTTTGTTTGGCATAGAAGCAATGGAGACAATTACCTCTACCTTTAAATTTTGGATTTACTTCAACGAAATTTTTTCTGTTTTTTATTCCATAGTCCTTATAGGAATTTTAATGGTTAAAGTGTTTAAGTATGGCGCTTCAAAAGAAAAGTTTGATTTAAAATTTATTCGTCCAGGATTAACCTGGTTAAAAACTATGCTCATCTTCATTTACGTTTTTGTTTTTGTTTGGGGGTATTTGACTTATGTAAATATTTTCACTTCGAGCATTAAAGAAAATCACTTTTATTACCTCTGGATTCCAATGGCAGTAACGATATACCTTTTTGGGCATATTGGCGTCTATAAACATGGCATAATAAAAGAAAGGCTTAAAATTAGGAACTACATCAACACCAATGAAAAAAACGACAAAAAAGCATCGCACACCAACCAAAATATTAAAGATTTTGAAAATTATCTGATAAACGAAAAGGCTTATTTGGATTCTAATTTATCGTTGGAAAGTGTGGCCGACCATCTCAAATTAAGCCCCAGCTATTTGTCAAGAATCATTCATAGCCATCTTGATACAAGCTTTTCAGATTACGTTCACAGCTTAAGGGCAAAGGAAGCTCAAAACTATTTATCAAATCCAGAGTTTTCAAAATACACTATGGTGGCCATTGGTCTTGAAGCTGGCTTTAATTCTAGATCGGCATTTTTTAACATCTTCAAGAAAGAAACAGGAAAAACACCTTTTCAATACAAAAAGGAATACCTTAAAAATGATTTATGATTTTTCAGGTCCCCCATTTTTTAGAATTCACCGGGATTACTCGCATCCCATAATAAAGTCCAGATAATTGACATCCTCAAAAAACTGGAGCATTTTAGGGGTAATTTGGCTAACTTAACTAGATTATTCTATTAACCAACATGTTTTAATCTTAAAATCAACAAAAATGAAAAAGCTATTACTCTCACTCTCAATTCTTCTTATTTTTTCCTTTTACAATTGTAGCGAGGACGACGGTGCTACCCTAGTATACTTAAGGGCAGCAATTCACACTAATTGCAACAATGACCAAAACTTTTCAGGTACCGACATCTATGGTTACGAAGTAAATGATGACTATATTGGCACTTATTGGCAGGTAGGCGCTCACCCTGCCAATGCAGTTGATGAAGAACCCGATTTGGGCATGAACATTTTTAACGCCGACTTGGAATCCGGCGACTATTCCATTACTGGGGATTCATGGTCCGCCAACTCAGTATTTGTTTACTATATTGATGCCCAAGGCAATCAATATGTGAGCTACACCAATCTTGAAGGTGTGGTAGACATTTCGAACGATGGCTCTACAGTAACTATAAAAGTAACTACAAACGTGACACTTTATAATTATGAAACACAACAGACCATTTGTGTTTCAAATTTTGAAGCAAGGATAGCGATAAATTAATAGTTTGATATGCGCATTTTTTAACGAAACGGCACCATTTTATTGGTGCCGTTTCGTTTATTGAATATGTATTAGACTTGCTAAGATTGTTCTACTATGAGCACAATGAGGTTGACTAAATAACCTTGTAAAAACCATTAAATCCTTTGACTTACTTACAATTTATTATTTCATAGGTTAATATAAAACGAACAAATAGATTGATTCCTTTTAAAACCTTAAAATTAAAATCATTTTTTTTGTGAAATTGTTAATTGTGAAATAGCATGCAAATAAAATTGAGCAGACTATGAATATTTGCATATCTTTGAGGCGCAACAAGATGAAAAACAATAATAACAATAATAATTTCAATAATCCTAATTTTTAGGGTCAGGAAGGTTATTGTTTATAAAATATGTAAAAGCCTTCCTAATGTGGAAGGCTTTTTTTAATCTAAAAATTTAAGACATGAGCAAAATTATGACAGTCGATGTATTGTCGAGCATTAAAGGAGCACAGCCCAGTGAGGCGGTAAACAAGTTATTTGAAGTAATTAAAAATGCCAACGCGTCAAATGATAATGCATCCATTAATCGTAATAGCGTGTCTTTTGATAGTTTACGAGACGATGTGGTAATTCACAGTTCAGAAATCGAAAAGAAAATCATCATCGAAAACTTTCCAAAAGAAAAAAACGGCTACTTGGTGGTTTCTAAAGTTATAGAAGAATAATTATGGCCTCTCAAATACATAAGATTCATCAACAATTGGTGAACAAGGAAATCACATGTACGGATTTAGTACAGCAGAAACTCAACTTTCTAAAACAGAACACACACAACACGGTCAATTCTCTGCTCGACAAAATGGCATTGGATTTGGCCGCAAAAGTAGATGTTAAAATTGCAAATGGCGAAACCATCGGGTTGCTTGAAGGTATTCCTTTTGGCATAAAAGACGTGTATATGGTTCAAGGCACCATCACTACTGCCAGTTCAGAATTACTTAAAAACTACAAATCGGCTTACACCGCAACGGCCATTCAAAAGTTGTTGGATGCCGGCGCCATTCCGGTAGTGAAAGAAAACTGCGATAGTTTTGGTCATGGTTCTTCGAGTGAAAACACCATTTTTGGTGCCGTTAAAAACGCTATTAAACCAGAGTTGGTTGGTGGTGGTTCCAGTGGTGGTTCTGCGGTTAATGTAGCGTTGGATTACACCGTATTTTCCATCGGTGGCGATACGGGAGGTTCGGTGCGACAACCTGCTGGATACAACCATGTTTATGGTTTGAAACCTACATATGGACGTATTTCCCGCTACGGATTGATGGCTTATGCTTCATCAACCGACTGCGTTGGCCCAATTGCCAAATCGGTTGAAGATATTCGCATTGTTTTGAATGTGATGAGCGGACAAGATGCCAAAGACCAAACCACCTATGCTTCTGAGTCTATTTCGGAAGAGAGCATAGCAACTTCAGAGGGCATTAAAACAGTTGGTTACTTTAAAAACTTTATTGAAAGTGAAGCTATTGACAGCAAGGTGAAATCTGACTTTTTAGCCGCCATTGAAAAAATAAAAGCCAAAGGCATTGAAGTAAAAGCATTGGATTTCTTTGAATCAAACACCTTGGTTTCGACATATTATACCTTAGCCATGGCTGAAACGGCATCTAACCTATCACGGTTGGATGGCACTAATTACGGCAACCGTATTGAATCTGAAAACCTAAAAGAAACCTATGCAGTAACACGCTCTGAAAATTTTTCGGAAGAAACAAAACGCAGAATTGTCGGTGGAAACCAAGTGCTCTCCCAAGGATTTTCAGATGAAATTTATTTAAAAGGATTGGCACTTCGCGACGCCATTTCCAACAATTTTGAAAAAGATTTTAACGAGGTGGATATCATCATTTCACCTGTAACTCCAAGTACACCGCCAAAAATTGGGGACAGCTTAAAAGACCCGCTGGCCATGTATTTAAGCGATGCCTACACGGTTGGTTTTAGTTTGGGTCAACTACCAACATTAACCGTACCACAAGGTACCGAAACAGGCATGCAAATTACCGCCGCAAAAAATAACGACGAACTTGTTTTGAAGTTTGCTAACTTCTTAAAAGACACGATATAATGGAACTGGAACAATTAAATGAGTTACTAAAAACTCACGAACTGGAGTTAGTAATCGGTCTGGAGACCCACGTTCGATTGAACACAAAAACAAAATTGTTTTGTTCGTGCGCGAACGAAGAAACCGACATCCCAAACCAAAACATCTGTTCGGTTTGCACGGGGCAAATGGGCGTTTTACCTGCCGTAAATAAAGAGGCTGTTAAAAAAGCCATTTATTTTGGAAAAGCCGTAAAATCAACTTTTGAAAATGAAGTGATTTCTTGGGACAGAAAGCATTACGAGTACCCAGATAACCCGAAAAATATTCAGATTACGCAGTTTCACAATCCAGTGATTCCTGATGGGCAGATTTCGTGTTTCCGAAACGACGGCTCGCAATTTACCGTTAGTCTTTCCCAAGTTCATATTGAGGAAGATGCCGCAAAATTGATGCACGAAAAGAAAATCTCTTTGGTCGATTTCAACAAAGCTGGTGTGCCGCTAATTGAAATTGTAACCACACCTTGTATTCGCCACATTGAGGATGCTTCAACCTACGCACAATACATTCAGCGTATTGTTCAAAATTTAAAAATTTCCGAAGCCAACCTCGAAAAAGGGGAATTTAAATCGGATGTTTCAGTTTCACTTCGTAAAAAACATACCTACAATTTAAATCCGCGTACCGAAATAAAAAACCTCAACTCGTTTAAGTTTATGGTCGAGGCTTTAAAGGAGGAAGTTGAAAAACAACTCAACTACTATTTGGAGCACAAGGAGTTTAGGCCCGAACAAACCACCGTACTTTTTGATGCCGATTTAAAGCAAACAAAAACGATGCGTAAAAAGGAATTTGAGGCCGATTACCGTTTTATTTCGGAGCCCGATTTACCTTTTGTGAATATAAAAAGCGTTGTAGAATCTATTGATGTGGATGTAAGTTCACTGCCTTTTGCTGTGGAATCTATTTTAATAAAAGGTGGTGTTTTACCGCAGGATGCCAAGTTTTTTACGGCAGATTCCTTGCGCTCAAAAACCTTTATGCAAATAAATGATGAGCTAAAAGATCCATCGTTTGTAGCCAAAACCTTGGTGAACAATATTGGTGCAGATGATTATGGCGATATTCACCGTATTGAGCATTTAATTGAAATTTTTCAGTTGTTCAAAGAGGAAAAAATCACGTCGGTTTTGGTACAAAATGCAATTACCAAATACCTAAAAGATAGAACCTTTGATTACAACCAATATTTTGAAGAGAACACCATTTCCAAAGAAAAAATAGAGGCTTCCATTGCCAAGGTGATTTTAGAAAATGAAGCCATTGCCAACGACATTAAAGCGGGCAATCAAGGAAAAGCTGGCATTTTAGTTGGAAAAGTAATTGGCATTATTGGTAAGGGGGCTTCTGGAAAAGTGATTCGCGAGGGAATTTTGGATGCGCTTTCTGGGGAAGATATAAGCCCGAAGACGCAAAACGGAAGTACAACTGAACAACGAACAACTCCACAACAAACTACAAAAAAAGAGGAAGAGGCTCTACCGCAAATTCCTATTGTTGTAAAAGACGAATACAGAACACATCTCATCACCGATATTTCCGATGAAAGTATTTCTGAAAAGGTAACTTTTTCAGGATGGGTATCAAGTGTGCGCGACCATGGTGAACTTATTTTTATCGATTTGCGCGATTCAAGTACCGAGAAATTCCAAGTGCGTTTGAGCAGGGAATCGTTCCCAAATTTGGACGAATTGGTAAAACTAAAACCCGAATCGGTTATTAGTGTTTCAGGAACCATCGTTCAACGTAAAGAGGACGATTATAACCCTGCGTTAAGAACAGGAAAAATTGAATTGGAAGCCACCAATTTAGATACGTTAAACCTATCTAGAACACTTCCTTTTGAAATAAAACGAGCCACCAAGTCCAACGAGAACGTACGTTTCCAGTATAAGTTTTTAGACCACAGAAATGACGATGTGCGCCGTGTGATTGTAAACCGCCACAAAGTCATCAAACTGTTGCGCGACATTTTGGATGAAGAAAATTTCTTGGAAATTGAAACGCCAATTTTAAGTGCTGGAACCGATGAAGGTGCACGCGAATTCATCGTGCCATCAAGAAAACAGGCAGGTGCGTTTTATACCTTGCCACAAGCACCACAGCAGTTTAAACAAATGTTGATGGTTAGTGGCTACGAAAAGTATTTCCAGATTGCCCGTTGTTTTAGGGATGAAGATTCCCGTGGCGACCGCCAACCGGAATTCACGCAATTGGATATTGAAATGGCCTTTGCCAGTATGCAGCAAATTATAGATTTAAACACCAAAATGTTTAATGAAATTGTCACCAAAATATATGGAAACAAATGGATTTTGCGTCAGTTTGAAGTATTGACCTATAAAGAAACTATGGACAGCTATGGCTGTGATAGACCCGATTTACGATTCGGTTTAAAACTTCAAGACATTACCGAAATTGTAAAGGATACCACATTCCAAGTATTTAGTAAACCTATTGACGATGGCGGTATTGTAAAATGCATTAAAGTTTCGGCTGAAGACCAAGGCAAAAAGCGTTTATCAAAAGGGCAAATTGAAAAACTGACCGCCATAGCCCAACAACACGGTTTGGGAGGTTTGGCCTATATTATTGTAAACGAAAACGATTTGCAGTCGCCCATTATCAAGTTTTTAGGTGAAGATATTGCCGCAGGAATCATTAAAACCACCAACGCTCAAGTAGGTGATATTGTGTTTTTCTCGGCTGCCGATTATGCCACGGCCAACAAAGCCTTGGATGCCGTTCGTCAGGAATTGGGTAGTATGTTGAAATTAATCAACCCGAAGGAATTGAGACCTGCATGGGTTATTGATTTTCCAATGTTTGAAAAAACCGATGAAGGCCGTTGGACCTTTACCCACAACCCGTTCTCCATGCCAGCCATTTACGACATTGAAAAACATATGAATGGCAAAGAGGAAGAAATCGGAAGTATCATCGCGCAGCAATACGATTTAATCTTAAACGGCTACGAAATTGGCGGCGGTTCGGTGCGGGCTCACAAACCTGAAATTTTAGAGGCCACCTACCGTAACATGGGTTACAATAAAGAAGAAATGCTAAAAAGCGTAGGCACCATGTACAAAGCCTTCCATTATGGGGCACCACCGCACGGTGGGATTGCTTGGGGTGTAGATAGATTGATGATGATTTTAGAGAAAAAATCATCAATTAGGGAAGTGATGGCGTTCCCAAAAACAGGTACGAGCGATGATTTGTTGTTTGGCGCACCTTCTTTATTGTCCGATAAAAAGGTAGAAGAAATGAATGTAAAAGTAATACGCAAGTAGATCACTTAATTCGCATAAAACCATACCAAGTAAAAATCCCGACCGTTTTTGTCGGGATTTTTTTATAGCAAATTATAGGTTATATTTACAGAAGAACGCAGCCTAAAACTTGGGATATCCCTTTTTATTTTCCAGATAAGTGGAATAAAAGTTGGCATATAGCGAGATGGAACACATTTATTGAAAGTGAAAAAAAAATGATAAACGCCAAAGAATCATTTAGATTTTTGCCCACTATAGGGATTTTGATTTTCATCATACTTTACATTTATGCTGCTACATTATATCCTGGAGGTTCACAATTTGATGTAAACTCTGTAGGGTTTGATTGGAGCAATAACTATTGGTGTAACTTAATGCGCGAAAATGGTATAAATGGCCTCAAAAACAATGCAAGACCGGTTGCCATTGGTGCAATAAGTATGCTTTGCATCAGTATGACATTTTTCTTCTTTCAATTTGCAGACTACTTTGAAAAAAACAGAAATTGGAATTTAACTATAAAAATTTCTGGTGCGTTGGGAATGTTGTCGGCAGTTTTCATTTTCACAAAATTTCATGACGTCATGACTACCATTCTAAGTATATGCGGTGTTGTGGTTATTATTGGAATGATTAGGGCACTTCATAAAAACAAATTCACTTTTTTCAAAGTATTTGGAATATTCTGTATGGCAATTGTGGGCATGAATAATTTGTTCTACTATAATGAAAACTTGATAGAATACTCGCCTTTGGTACAAAAAGCAGCTTTCATTCTGATACTCTCTTGGACAGTTGCCCTTAATTTAAAAATGAAAAAGAAAACCATTTTATAATGACATGTATATTCATTTAAATAATTTTTAACCAAAAAATAAAATCTATGAAAAAATTAACGGCACTAATTATAGGAATTCTTATTGTGACGAGTTGTTCTGAAAAAAGGGTTAATCAGGAAGATATTATGAATCAAGTTTTAACGACATACAATGAAATGTATTACTCTTACGGAGAGGGTACAGATGAATTTTTTAAATATTTTGAAGACGACTTTTTAAGACTCACACCTTCTGGAAAATTACAGAAAGGTGTTGAAGACAGAAAGATTGAATGGAATAACTATTTAAAAATGTTTTCATTAGGCCTAGAGAGTTTTGATGAACCAGAAATGATAATTAGTAAAAATCAAGTTATTACAATTGGAGGTTACAATGAATATTTTGTAAACAGAAAAACAAAAGACACCTCCCATAATCGAGGAATATATGTGGCCACTTGGAGAAAACAAGAAAATGGCATTTGGAAAATATGCATGGACACTTGGCATGCTGGCTTAGACAAACAATAAAAAGGATGGAGACAATATATAATTCATTTAAACTCGCATATTGAAAAACCTAAACGAAAATGAAAACTGGAATAATAACTGGATGTAGCAGGGGCATTGGATTAGCCACGGTTGACTTATTGACCAATGATAATATAAAAATTATTGGCACCTCAACTTCAGGTAATTGTTCCATTTCAAAGCCAAACTTTGAATGTTATAGACTAAATCTTTCTGAAAGTGAATCGATAGCCAACTTCATTAAGGACATTAGAAATATAAAAATTGATTTTCTTGTTAATAATGCTGGTATTTTATTGGAAAACTGGAATGAATCTGCAATAAACCTAGACCATTTAAAACAGACATTTAATGTGAATCTATTCGGAACTATTGAGCTTACTGAAAAGCTAATTTCTAATTTTAATGATAACGGACAAATTATCAATATTACTTCAGATTGGGGTTCGTTCAGCGAAAAGAATTTTGATGAATTTCAACCACACTATAAAATGTCTAAGTCCGCATTGAATATGTACACAAAGCTGTTGGCAAAAAGACTTGAAAAACAAAATATCATTGTTTCTTCTTTTGACCCAGGGTGGACTCAAACAGATATGGGTGGAAGTGATGCTTCAAGAAAACCAACAGATGTTGCTAAGGATATTAGAAATTTATTAATTAGCAATCCTGAAAGTGGCCATTTTTGGCATCGAGGAAAAATTAGAGAATGGTAAAAACGCAAAAAATCAGCTATTCCTTTTTACTTTCATTTTCAATGACCTCAGACATGTAGTAAAGCTTTTTCAAACTTCGCTTTAATAGAACAAACCGGTACACCCCAATAGAAAAAAATATAATGCTAAAAACCAAAGCCGTAACCGCTAAATACTGAAAATCAGGGTAAGTTTTTATTTGAAAAAGCGCAATACTTCCTAAAAGCAAATACAATGAAGACCTGATGTAAGACAACAAAGTGCGCTCGTTGGCCAAACGGGTACGTTCTATGGCCAAATAATCTCTTAAAATAACTTCTTGGTCGGGTTTAAAATCGCGCCCAAAACGTAGAAGTTTCATTTTTTTCAACTTTACCGGTGTTTTCATCAGAAGGTGTACTTTTAAAGTTCACCTATAAAAATACGCAATTTTCTAGGGAACATATCTTCTACTTTACATCAAGGTCTTTTTCATTAGGGATTTTAAGAAACAATCCATAAAATCGGTCAAAAAAGCAAAATTTAACACTTGCATACAGCTTTAACGTTATTTTAAGACAATTAACCATTAACTTTAAAACTTAAACTAATAATTAAAAGAATATGAAAAAGCCAGCGCTTATCCCAACCATTGTTTTAGCATTTACCTTAGTATTTTCAATTCAGGCCAATGCCCAAAAGTTTGCAAAACTTGATAAAAGTCCGCTAGACATTGCCTATTATAAAACAGACCGCAATGCACCGCCCATGATAAAAGTTATTTACAGCCGTCCGCAACTTAATGGTAGAGACATGAGTACCTTAGCTCCAATGGGAAAAGTTTGGAGAACTGGAGCAAATGAGGCCACCGAAATTAAATTTTATAAGGACACTAAATTTGGAGGGAAGGAAGTAAAGGCAGGCACTTACTCTCTATATACCATTCCCGGCGAAACCGAATGGACAATAATATTGAGCAAAGACACTGATGTTTGGGGAGCCTACGGCTATAAAGAAGACAATGATGTCTTGCGTGTAAAAGCTCTTGTTTCTAGTGGAGATGCAGTTGAAGCGTTTTCAATTGCTTTTGCCGATGATAATATGTATTTAGCTTGGGGTACGACCAGAGTTGCTGTTCCCTTAAAATAGAAATATTTGATGAGATACTGAATCAAGTTCAGCATGACCATAAAAAAAGCCTTGAATTCTCAGGGCTTTTCATTTATGGTATATTTAAATACTTGTGGGTTTGTAACGACACTTTCCACTTGGGGTGTTTCATCACGTAATCCACAATTTCAGGAATCATCTTATCACGTTTGCTCCATTCGGGCTGCATATACAAAATACAGTTTTTGTTTACTTTGGCAGCCTGTTCTTCAGCAAAGCGAAAATCGTCTTTGTTATAAACAATCATTTTTAGTTCATCGGCCTTACTGTAAATTTCCTCTGTGGGCAACTTCATTTTCTTGGGAGACAGGCAAATCCAGTCCCAAGTACCTGTTAATTTATAAGCTCCTGAAGTCTCGATATGAATCTGCATGCCTTCGGCCTTTAGTTTTGCGGTCAGCGTAGTCATGTCCCAAGTCAACGGTTCGCCACCTGTTACTACGATGGTATCACTATATTTTTTGGCGTTTTCAACAATTTTAGAAGTTTCGGTGGGTGGGTGCAATTCGGCATTCCAACTTTCTTTAACATCGCACCAATGGCAGCCCACATCGCAACCGCCAATCCGAACAAAATAGGCCGCAGTGCCTTTGTGGAATCCTTCACCCTGTATGGTGTAAAACTCTTCCATAAGCGGCAACATTTCGCCTTTGTTTACCAATTCTTGTATCTGTAAATTCATAAGTGTGCAAAGATACTTTTTTTGACCGAAGACAGAAGCACGAAGCCTGAAGATTTATTATTGAGCACCTACTTTGGAATTTGGATTTTGATTTTTTGGAACTTGATGAGTTTATTATCTATTTTTATAAAAAATTACGCGTATGGGCAAAACAGAAGAATTTTTTAAATATATAACTGAGGGCAATACAACCAAAGGCGATTTTATACCTGTTGGTGCCGCGATGTTGGATGGTGAAACTATTACTGGGGCGCATGTAAAAATCCCATTAAAAACCATGAACCGCCACGGGCTAATTGCCGGGGCAACTGGTACCGGAAAAACAAAATCGTTGCAGGTTTTGGCCGAAAACTTAAGTGATAAAGGTATTCCCGTATTGTTGATGGACATAAAAGGTGATTTGAGTGGTTTAGCACAGCCAAGCCCGGGACATCCAAAAATTGACGAACGCCACGAAAAAATAGGCTTGCCTTTTGAAGCCAAATCGTTTCCTGTTGAAATATTAACCCTCTCGGAACAAGATGGCGTGAGGTTAAGGGCCACCATAAGTGAATTTGGCCCAGTTTTGCTATCACGGATTTTAGATTTAAGCGAAGCCCAATCTGGTGTTGTTGCCGTTATTTTTCAATATTGTGACGACAATAAACTGCCTCTTTTAGATTTAAAGGATTTCAAAAAAATATTGCAATACGCCACTGATGAAGGCAAAAAAGAATTCGACGATGCTTATGGTAGAATTTCCACAGCCTCAACAGGTGCCATTTTAAGAAAAATTGTAGAGCTTGAACAACAAGGTGCCGATTTATTTTTTGGCGAAACCTCTTTTGATGTTCAAGATTTGCTTCGCATTGATGAAAACGGACGTGGCTATATCAATATCATCAGACTGACCGATATACAGGATCGCCCAAAACTGTTTTCAACCTTTATGCTGAGCCTATTGGCGGAAATCTATTCCACATTCCCTGAGCAAGGTGATACCGACAGGCCGGAGCTCATCATGTTTATTGATGAAGCCCATCTAATTTTTGACGAAGCTTCAAAAGCATTGTTAAATCAAATTGAAAGCATTGTAAAACTCATTAGAAGTAAAGGAGTTGGTCTGTATTTTGTCACCCAAAACCCAACCGATGTACCAGAAGCCGTTTTAAGTCAGTTAGGTTTAAAAATACAACACGCTCTTAGGGCATTTACCGCTAAAGACAGAAAGGCCATTAAGCTAACTGCCCAAAATTATCCAGATTCAGATTATTACGACACCACCGATGTTTTAACCTCATTGGGTATTGGCGAGGCTTTGGTTTCCACTTTGGATGAAAAAGGTCGCCCCACCCCACTGGCTGCAACCATGATGCGTGCCCCAATGAGCAGAATGGATGTATTGACCGATGCCGAATTGAGTCAACTGCTTTCAAAGTCAAAATTGGTAAAAAAATACAACGAAACTGTCGATCGGGAAAGTGCCTATGAGATGCTGAACGATAAAATAGAACGCGCCGAGGCTGAAGAGGCCAAAGAAAAGGCTAGACAAGAAAAAGAGGCATTGAAAAAAGCGGAATCTAACAAAAAAACTTCTTCAACTCGAAGAAGCACAAGAATGAATCCTGTGGTTAAAGTTTTGACCAGTGCTACCTTTATTAGAAGTGTTTTTGGTATTTTAACCAAAGTGATGAAAAAATAGGTTTTTTGAAATCAATTTAAAGTTGTGAAAAAAATATTCAAATTGATATTAATATTAGGAGCTTTAGTCTTTACAAATTCTTGTAAAGCTCAGAAAAATTCCGAATTGCCAGAAAAATTTTTCCAACGTTGGAAATTGGATTATGGAACAGCTAATGGAAAAAAAATTGAAGGACTTCCACAATCTCCTAATAACGACTATGAATTCAAACAGAATGGTGAATATCTTCTCTATAATGAAGACAACTCCTTTATAATTGGGACTTGGGAGTATAATACAGATGAAAAAGTTATCTATACAAAACGTAAGGATGGAGAAATTAATGGAAAAATAACAGATTTACAATCCGAGCATATTACACTAATTCCAGCAGGAAAAGCCTCAGAAGGCACTCGTTTTAAGAATTTTCGATTTCATTACATACCTAAAACTAATTAACAATTAACAAACCTAAATCCATTTTATGCGCTTATCTATTTTAGGCTCAATGGCGATAATCATTTTATTCGCCAGCTGCAAAAAAGAACAAAACCCTTTTGAAATTGGGAAACAACATATTGGTTTTTTAACTGATTCTACCCAAGTTAAAGACTTAAAAACTGTTTTTGCTACAGACTCCATCTCTAAATTTATAAGTGGTGATGAATTTGCTGGGAGTACCAATACTATTGAAATTTTTGAAAAAGGAGGCAAAAAGCTTTTGACGCTTACACCCAAACATGCTTTGGATTCTACCTCAACCATTAGAAGTGTCCGTATTCTTGATGAACGTTTTAAAACCGAAAAAAACATTGGCACATTAAGTACCTTTAAGGACATTAAGGACAGCTACAAAATATCTAAAATCAGTAACTTAATCAATTCGATTGTTGTTACCATCGACGGTATAAACGCAAGCTTTACCATAGACAAAAAAGAACTGCCCGCCAATTTAAGGTTTGATATGGATTTAAAATTTGAAGCCACACACATTCCTGATAATGCAAAAATTAAATACTTTTTTATAAATTGGAATAATTGAAAAACTTTTAAATGAATCCATTTTTAGCCAAACTATTAGTTGATGCCGCACGTAAAAGGCTTGAAAAAAAACAAGCTGGAGAGCCCGTGAGCAAAAAACAAATAGTGCCTTTGGTGAGAAGGTTTCAAGTGGAGCTCGCTCATGCCATTAAGGAATATATTTTCATTGTCATTGGAGTTTTTTCAGCAGGCTTTGGCTTAAAAGGATTCTTATTACCTAACAAATTTATAGATGGTGGAGCAACTGGTATTTCACTTTTGCTAGAAAACATTACATCGTTGGAATTGGGCCTTTTGCTGGTAGTGGTTAACCTGCCTTTTCTAATTTTGGCTTATAGAACCATTGGAAGCAAATTTGCTTTAAAAAGTATAGCTGCTATTGCACTTTTGGCTATTGTTGTTCATTTTGTAGAGTACCCAACAATAACAGACGACAAACTGCTAATCGCTGTTTTTGGTGGGTTCTTCTTAGGTTCAGGAATAGGAATGTCCATGCGTGGCGGAAGCGTTATAGATGGCACCGAGGTTTTGGCCATATTTTTAAGCCGGAAACTATCACTTACCATTGGAGATGTCCTTTTAATCATCAATATTATAATATTTTCGGCAGGCGCTTATATTTTATCTATTGAAACAGCACTTTATGCCATTTTAACCTATTTGGCCGCTGCCAAAACAGTCGATTTTGTTGTTGATGGCGTTGAGGAATATGTTGGCGTAACAATCATATCAAATAACCATGAAGAGATTAGGGTTATGTTAATTGAAAAGTTACGTAGGGCTTGTACTATTTATGCGGGAAAGGGTGGATTTGGCAGCCATGGAAAAAGTTATGACAAAGACATCATTTATACCGTAGTAACTCGATTGGAACTCCCAAGGCTGCAAACAGAGATTGACAAAATTGACAAAAAAGCGTTTATCATCATGGGTATAGTTAAAGATTTAAAGGGTGGCATGATAAAAAGAAAACCCATGAAAGATCATTGACGATTGACTATAGACAAAAAAGAATATCTTGACAAAAAAGAAATACACCATACAAAATGCTCCGTTTGTTGTTCCTACAACAGATGGAAAAATAATTAAAGAACATTTTGGTTTGGCCACGGACGGGAATTCAAAAATAAGCATTGCCCATATGACAGCTCCTGCAGGATGGAGAGAACCCTTTCAAAGCCCAGAATTTGACGAATACACCTTTGTCATTAAAGGGAAAAAACAATTTATCATTGAAGGTGAGACCGTTGTTTTAGAAGCGGGACAATCCATTAAGATTGAAAAGAATACTAGGGTTCAATATTCCAACCCATTTACTGAAGTTTGCGAATATATTGCCATTTGCACACCTGCATTTTCTATGGATTTAGTAAACAGAGAAGGTTAATGAACCAAATAAAAATTGTAGGGTCGGCCATTAACACCTTAAGTTATTTTTCATCAGACTTAGCCGCCAAACTTGCCGTTAAAATCTTTTCTACCCCTCGAAATGCCAAGTTAAACGAAGAAGGCATTCAATATTTAAGCTCAGCTGAACAAATGGATGTAACATGTGATGGCTTTCAGGTAAAAACTTACCAATGGAAAGGCAACCACAAAACTGTTTTATTGGTGCATGGCTGGGATAGTAATTCATTTAGATGGAAAAACTTAATTGAACTTTTAAAACAAGACGACTACAACATCATTTCTATTGATGCCCCTGCCCATGGTGCATCAGGAAGCAAAATATTCAACGCACCATTATATGCCAAGTGCCTAGACGTGGTTATAAATCAATATAAGCCTGAAATTGTTATTGGGCATTCCGTTGGAGGAACAGCCATTGTTATTGCCCAAGAAACGCACAATCTTCCGTCCATTGAAAAGTTGGTTTTATTGGGAGCCCCTTCAAATCTTGGCATTTCAGTAAAAAACTATACAACGATGATGGGGTATAACCACAGAGTTGCAGAGGCCATGAACCGTTATTATTTGAAATATTTTGGCCATTTACCGGAATATTATTGCGTTGAAAATTTCTTTAGTAACATTAATGCAAAAGGCCTCATTATTCACGATAAAAAAGACCAAATTATTTCCTTTAGGGAAGCTTTGGATATTAAACGTGTTTACAAGAATTCTGTATTGGTTAAAACCAACGGATATGGCCACAGGTTGCGATCTGAAAAAGTCTACCAACATATTTTAGACTTTTTAAACGCTTAAGTTTATTGTATTTTTGAGCCATGGCAGAAACCGAATTAAAACGCATCAACAAATATTTAAGTGAAGTTGGCTATTGCTCTAGGCGAGAAGCCGACAAACTTATTGATGCCGGTAGGGTTACTATAAATGGCGTTGTTCCAGAAATGGGAACCAAAATTGCCCCAAACGATGTGGTTGCTGTTGATGGTAAGGAGATAAAAAACACTAAAGAGGAATTTGTCTATTTGGCCTTCAACAAGCCCATAGGTATCGTATGTACTACAGATACTTCAGTTGAAAAAGACAACATTATTGATTTTATAAATTATCCAAAACGCATTTTCCCTATTGGGAGATTGGATAAACCTAGTGAAGGCTTAATTCTTCTTACTGACGATGGTGATATTGTAAACAAAATTTTGCGCGCTAGTAATAATCACGAAAAGGAATACATCGTTACTGTTGACAAACCCATTTCGCAAACCTTTATTGAACGAATGGCCGGTGGAATTTATCTTGAAGATTTGAAAAAAACCACAAAAAAGTGCAAGGTTGAAAAACTTGGGACCTATAAATTCAAAATTATTCTTACCCAAGGCCTAAATCGTCAAATCAGGCGCATGTGCGACTATTTGAACTACGAAGTACAAACCCTGAAACGGGTGAGAATAATGAACATTAAGCTTGATGTTCCTATAGGCCAACATAGAGAACTGACCGAGGATGAATTCAAAATTCTAAGTGAACATATCTCCAATTCCTCAAAAGAATATAAGCCTCAAAAAGGGAAACGAAAAAATAAATAAATTTTTCACGTACAGATACAGGCTAGGTAAGTTTGATGCTCAAAAATATTGGTGCCTTCTTACTTATACCTCCAACTGGTTAAATCAGCATCAGGAGGGGCAGATTCTAATATACGCTTCATGATTTTGGGCACATACATACTATTATAGCGCAATCTTGAAATATGGTTTGGGTTTTCTTGATCACCATTCCAACAATGCTCTGCCCTATCTCCATAATCTACTTCACCGTCATAATAAGGATCCGTGGTACTTTCTAAAAAATCTTCCATGAGATACACGGCGTTATTTAAATAGAAATTATCCATATCGCCACAGTAGATATGAATTTTACCTTTTAATTTATCTCCCAATTTAGACCAATCGCGCTCCAAAATATATCTCAAATCATGATTCTCTTTCCAATATTGCGCAACTTCATGGTCTATTTCACCAGACATTTTATCCCAAATTCTTTTAGGGTAACCGTCTTCTCCCTGTGGTGAATAGGTAGCTTCCCAAATATCGTATTGTCCACCAGACCTAGATTTATCTCCCAACACTAATTCCATGTGATTATAATCTTTAACGGTTGCTGACACTTTACCTAAATAATCCCTATGCCCCGGAACCTCGAGACTTTTGTGTTTACTTTTAGCATAGTAGGCATTTTCGTCTTCGTAGATATTAGTTAGGCAATAAGCCCTAAAGTCTATGGGGTCTGGGCAAGCTGCAAAACAGCCATTGTACTCGTCAGGATATTTAACCTGAACTGCCAAAGCTTCCCAACCACCAGTGGAGCCTCCATACAAAAAGCGCGACCACCCTTGTCCCTGACCCCTAAACATCCTTTCAATATATGGGATGAGTTCATAGGTGATGGCGTCACCAAATGGACCTTGACTAGCCGAGTTAACTGCATAGGAATCGTCATAATATGGCGTGGGATGCTGTATTTCAATAATCAAAAACCTTGGAAAATCCGGTTCATTCCATCTCTTGTAAAAATCATAAGCTTCTTGTTGCTGAATCTTATTATAGCCATTAACATGGAATCTTTCAGAATAGTCAGGCTCTAAATTTTTATCCGGGGGAACGGTTCTAAACCCACCAAAATCTGATGGAAAATGACCATGAAAAATCATTAACGGATATTTAGCCTCAGGATGCTCATTAAAGCCTTTTGGTAAAAGAACATGAGCCCCTAAATACATATCACGCCCCCAAAACTTTGAAAGCAGTTCAGATTTTATCTTTATATGCTTTATCCAATCCGTATCCTCAGGTTCTTCTATTTTGGGAATAACTTTATTTAAAACAATATCAAAAGATTGATTTTCAGTATCTAAAACCGTTATTTTAACTGGTTCACTGTATAAATTTTCTGGAGAAATATTCCATTTCTGTCCTTCGCCATTATCCATAGGCAACTTTACTTGTTGACCAGTGGACAAATTAAACGTTTCATATTTATTCAACACAGCTTGAACATAATACTCTCCTGGCTTTAATTGAGATAATTGTTTGTAGGGAAAACCAAATACTGAATCATCAAAATTATAGGATTGATTTCCATTCCATTCCTCAACATTCAACCCAAAAATTGGTTGCGCATTTAATCCTTCGCTTACCTGATAACGAGGTTCTGAAGCATCATTGTCAGCAATAATTAACAGCAGCCTACCATCGTATTTTTGACTTGATAAACTGTCTGATAAGCTAACATTGAATGTGAGTTTGGATTTAGTATCGGACTTACAACTAAAAAAAGAGAAACTTACAATTAACAGTATACATTTTAAAGATTTCATAGAAACAGAAATTTTTAAAAAGATAGTTAATTATAATAGATAAAAAAACTATTCTAAAAAAAGAAATAACCCTAGTCTCGATGGCTTTTGCGTTCTCTGGCCAAGAGTGTGTTTTTTAGGAGCATAGCAATCGTCATTGGTCCAACACCACCTGGTACCGGCGTAATGTAACTTGCTTTTTTGCTAACGCTTTCAAATTCCACATCTCCTGCCAATCGGTATCCATTCTTTTTGGTTTGGTCTGGTACTCGGGTAATGCCCACGTCGATAATAACAACGTCCTCTTTCACCATATCTCCTGTTAAGAACTCAGAAATCCCTATAGCAGCAACAATTATATCGGCTTCTTTGGTAATTTCCTTTAAATTTTTTGAACGACTGTGTACCACAGTTACCGTGGCATCACCGGCCTTACGCTTTTGACTCATTAAAATACTAATAGGACGGCCAACAATATGGCTTCTTCCCATAACAACAACATTTTTACCAGAAGTCTCAACCTGATAACGCTCCAACAATTCAAGAATTCCAAAGGGTGTTGCAGGCAAAAAAGTAGGCAAATCTAAAGCCATTCTTCCAACATTTACAGGGTGAAAACCGTCAACATCCTTATCTGGATCTACAGCCATGAGTACCTTTTGCTCATCAATTTGTTCGGGCAAAGGCAATTGAACTATAAAACCATCAATATCGTCATTTGTATTTAACTCATTAATTTTATCGAGTAATTCTTCTTCAGAAGTATATTCTGGCAATTCTATGAGTGTAGAGTTAAAGCCAATACGCTCACATGCCTTTACTTTGGCATTCACATAAGTCATACTAGCACCGTCAGATCCAACTAAAATTGCAGCCAGATGAGGCACTTTTTCACCTTTGGAAACCATCGCCTTTACGTGTTCAGCAATTTCTTCTTTAATGTCGTTACTTACTTTTTTACCGTCTAAAATGGTCATTTTGCTTATTTATTGATGTTTGGCAAAAATTATAGGTTCTTTTAATTGAGATGCTTCTACTGCGCTCAACATGAAACTTTTAACTTTTAACTTGATTAGCGCATATTTTTCATCATCTGCATCATCTTTTTACCGCCACCGCCTTGCATCATTTTCATCATTTTGCTCATTTGGTCAAATTGCTTTAAAAGCTGGTTCACTTCTTGAACCGAAGTACCCGAACCTTTGCCTATTCGCTTTTTTCTACTTCCATTTATTATTGATGGATTTGAACGCTCTTCTGGAGTCATGGAATGAATGATGGCTTCAATACCTTTAAAGGCATCATCATCAATATCCACATCCTTAAGCATTTTTCCAGCACCAGGAATCATACCCATAAGGTCTTTCATATTTCCCATTTTTTTGATTTGCTGGATTTGCTTCAAGAAATCGTCAAACCCAAATTGGTTTTTGGCAATTTTCTTTTGAAGTTTTCTGGCTTCCTGCTCATCAAACTGTTCTTGAGCCCGTTCAACCAAAGACACCACATCACCCATACCCAAAATACGATCGGCCATACGCGATGGATAGAACACATCAATAGCCTCCATCTTCTCACCCGTACCAATGAACTTAATGGGTTTATTCACTACAGATTTAATGGAAATTGCAGCACCGCCACGGGTATCACCATCTAATTTTGTTAGGATAACCCCATCAAAATTCAAGATATCGTTAAAAGCCTTTGCCGTATTAACCGCATCTTGACCCGTCATGGAATCTACAACAAACAAGGTTTCTTGGGGCTGGATAGCCTTATGAATGTTTGATATTTCAGTCATCATAGCCTCATCAACAGCCAATCGACCGGCGGTATCTATTATAACCACATTAAATCCGTTGGCTTTTGCATGGGCAATGGCCGCTTGTGAAATAGCAACGGGATCGTTATTTCCTTTATCGCTAAAAACCTCAACCCCTATTTGGTCTCCAACAACATGTAACTGGTCTATCGCAGCTGGACGATACACGTCGCAAGCTACTAATAATGGTTTTTTTGTCTTTTTAATTTTAAGATAATTAGCAAGCTTACCAGAAAATGTTGTTTTACCAGAACCTTGTAAACCAGACATTAAAATAACACTCGGGTTGCCAGACAGGTTTATACCTTCAGCATCACCACCCATAAGTTCAGTTAATTCGTCTTTAACGATTTTAACCATTAATTGCCCTGGTTGAAGTGTGGTCAATACATTTTGACCCAATGCCTTTTCCTTAACCTTATTGGTAAAATCCTTCGCAATTTTAAAGTTAACATCGGCATCAAGTAACGCACGACGCACTTCTTTTAAGGTTTCGGCAACGTTTACCTCCGTAATGCTTCCATGACCTTTTAAAACGTGTAAGGCTTTATCTAATTTATCGCTTAAATTATTGAACATAATTCTTCTTCATTTTTAGAGTTGCAAATTTAATGATTTGAAGCGTATTATGGCAAGAAACATAACATTATGTGTATATAAAAAAAGGCTGCCAAATTTTGACAGCCTTTATAAAAGGACACTCAACTAATTAACCTAACCAACCGAATGAGGCAAGTACCCTTTTTAACTAATTAAACTTTCTTTTCCAATACTAATATTCTTTCTATCTCGCCACTGGCGTTTAAGTCTTTCACTTCAATTCTGTTTGGTGTGATTTCACTGATTTTCCATCTGTGGTTTAACAAGTTAAATGGTTCGTTATTTCCAAAATATAACCCAAGATTTAAACCTTCTTTTCTGTAGGACAACCAAGCGCCACCAAAAGTACCATTGTTAGGATCGGTAACCACTACTCTACCAGATATTTTAAAATCTAGAGTGTACATGTAGAATGGTTCTGGGTTGTTATTACCGGCAACATGATATGCGGCCACTTCCCACAATCCGTTCGTCAATACGTCATCAATGTAATTTAAATCGCCATCGCCGTCTGGGCAGTGTCTTTCAAGTATCATTTGATTGTTTGCATTTTCCAACTTAATCAAATCTTCTTGTAAGAAGGTGATTAACCACTCTAGTTTCAAATTAGGTCTTCCGTCCAAAGTGATTTGCAAGATGAACCCAATATTTCTGATACCAATTTCGTAAGTACCTTCAACCAACTCACCGTTTACTCTTAGTTTTACAACATTGTTTGCATAGAATTTTAATGGTGTGCCAATATAGTCTGATACGTTATCAACGCCATCAACATTTAAGCGAGCTACACGCCACATACATGCTTGCAAGAAGTTTTCGATACGTTCTTTTGTAATATCAATAATTACATCACAATTTTTCTTCATGATGATTCTATTACCACCTTCTTCATAAAGTTTTATTTTTCCGTCCTCAATGTCGTAAACAATCCATTCTAGGGTAAAGTCAGCTAAATTGTCAAACTCCATTTTTAATAAAGCTCCTCTGTCAGAAACGCGTGTGCTCCAAGTACCGGTTAAAATATCACCACCTCTGGCACGCATAACAACCACGCCATCTTCTTTAAAGTTAAGGGCATACTCCTTATATTCAGCTGTATTGTCTTGGTTGTTTCTCTTGTATTCCCAAACAACCCATGGGCACATTTTCAAATATTCGTCTAAGCGCTCTTTTGTGAAATCATCATCGCCGTAATCATTATCATCATCTTCATCACAGGCATCTTTGGCTTCTCTAATCGTTGTAGCCAATTCTTGGTTACTATTAACTTCAACGGTTGTACCGTCGGCATATTCAAGCGTGATAGGGAAATTAAGGCTAGCTATAACTTCTGCATTTTTTACACGCTTTATGAAACGGTATAATTGTCTATCGTTTTCTATTTGTACAACATCAATAATTTGAAAATCTTTATCGAATACTGAAAATGAAATAGGGTACTGAAAATCGATACACTCAATGTCATCATCTGGCTCGTTCTCGCCTCGACATTCTTTAATCAGTTCATCTAGGGCGGCACGATTTTCAATCACAATTTCTTCGTGATTGGATAAAATAATGGTAATAGGGAACACGATGTCGCATCTATCTACGTCATCGTCAAATTCTTTGAAAATAGCTTCAATAACTTTAAAATCTTCTCTAGAGTCGATAATGATTTCAAGCCCGTTAACTATAACGGTAACCGGTAGCTCAACAGACAGACAACTGGCACCGTCAATAATATTGTCGGCAGATCCGTCCATGATAGAAGTGGAGAACATTAAGGTGGTCAGTTCAGAATCGGGTGCGAGGGCTTCACTTTCGTCAGCAGGAGTAATGTCTACAACTTCCTCTTGACAAGATGTGAACAATAAAAGGGCAAAAAAAGGAATTAATAATAACGTTTTCATGTTAGTTTTCATGGTAAATGATTTTGGGTTAAACATAGCTTTTTTATTATAAAACAGGATAACTTTAAAAATTCCTACCCCAAATGTTAAAAAAAATTAAAATCTCTAAATCCCAAACTTCAAAAAAAGCCTATTTTAGTGGCACCAACTACCAATAACCATGGAAAAACAGCTGCATGAAAATATTTGTGAAGAGCATTTATTTTCTTCCATATTCAATAAATATTCAAAAGACTTACACAATTTTCTTTACTATAAATTTGGCGATTTACTTAACCCAAAAGACAAAGTACAGGAAGCTTTCATTAAACTTTGGGAAAACTGTTCAAAAATAACACCCGATAAAGCCAAGAGTTTTGTATTTACCACAGCCAATAACTTAATGCTAAACGAAGCAGCGCACCAAAAGGTAGTTTTAAAGCATCAGCAAACCAAACCAAAAACGAGCACCAACGAAAGCCCGGAATTTTTAATGCAGCAAGCTGAATATAATGACAAATTGCAAAAAGCATTGAGCAATTTAACCGAAGCCCAACGAGAAGCTTTTATGATGAACCGTGTTGAAGGGAAACGGTTTAAGGAAATAGCCGAACTTTTGGATATTTCAACCAAAGCCGTAGAAAAGCGTATTTATGGTGCTTTAGAAAAATTGAGGCAAGACATTAAGGAACTATAAAAAGTGGAAAAAACATTATTTGAAATCACCAAAATGGATTGCCCTTCGGAAGAAAACTTAATCCGGATGAAATTACAGGGAGTTTCTGATATTAAAAATATGCTATTTGATATTCCCAACAGAAAATTGACCATTTATCATTCTGGAGGGATTGACCAAATTGAAAAATTATTGGGTGAGCTTAAATTAGGTGATAAAAAAATAAAAACAGAACAAACCGAAGAAATCAATTTTGCCGAAAACTCAAATCAAAGAAAACTACTTTGGACGGTTTTAGGAATTAATTTTCTGTTTTTTGTTTTAGAAATGGTTACCGGAATTTTTTCCAAATCCATGGGGTTGGTTGCAGACAGCTTAGATATGTTGGCAGATTCTTTTGTTTATGGACTTAGTCTTTTGGCAGTAGGTAGAACACTTTCAAGAAAAAAACAAATAGCAAAACTTGCAGGATATTTTCAAATTGTCCTAGCATTCATTGGCTTTTTAGAGGTTTTGAGGCGCTTTTTTGGAACAGAAAAACTCCCAAACTTTTCTACCATGATTGTCGTTTCCATTTTTGCACTGTTGGCCAATGGCATTTGTCTTTACCTGTTGCAAAAATCAAAAAGTAAAAAAGAAGCACATATGAAAGCCAGCATGATTTTCACCTCAAACGATATAATAATAAATTTAGGTGTTATTTGCGCTGGGCTGTTGGTTAATTGGCTCAATTCCAACAAACCTGATTTAATTATTGGCACTATTGTATTGATATTGGTCATTCAAGGAGCCATGCGTATTTTGAAACTTGGGAAATAATTTCCAAATTCCACTTTAACTCTTTAAAAGAAAAAAAATTTTAAAGGTAGGGTAGGAAAAAATAAAAGTTAACTGTTATATAGTTGAATAAGCAAATGATGAATAGAGAAGAACTCATATCGAAATGGTTGGACAACAACCTAAATGATCAAGAACTTAAGGCGTTTAAAAACCTTGAGAACTATGATGATTTAGTGAAGTTAGATACTAGTTTGCAGGCTTTTAAAGTAGATAATTACGATACTTCCAAAGAACTGGAAAACGTATTATCTACTATTAAAAGCAAAAAACAAACCAAAACACATTGGTTTAAGCCACTCATGCGCGTTGCTGCCATATTGGCCATTTGTTTTGGCTTGTATTATTACACGACGACTTTAGATACGACCATTTCAACAGAATATGCTCAAAAAACAACCATAGAATTACCTGATGCATCTAGTGTTTCCCTCAATGCTAAATCCATTTTGGTGTTTAATAAAAAGGACTGGAAACTTGACCGTGAAGTTGAACTTCAAGGAGAAGCCTTTTTTAATGTTGCCAAAGGATCATCATTTAAGGTAAACACAACATCTGGAACCGTTACGGTTTACGGAACTCAATTTAATGTAAAACATCGGGACAATTATTTTGAGGTTATTTGCTACGAAGGACTTGTTGGGGTAACCTACAATTCTCAAGAAACAAAATTAAAACCTGGAGACAGTTTTTTAATTATTGATGGGAAAACAATTGCTAAAGAAAAAGAGCACCTCACCATGCCTTCGTGGTTAAATAACGCCAGTACATTTACAAGCTTACCTTACAAAGTGGTCATTGCCGAATTTGAAAGACAATACAATGTTGATATTACTTTATTGGGCATAGATTCCACCCAATTGTTCACAGGTAGTTTTACACACGAAGATATTGATGTTGCTTTAAAATCAATTACCTTACCTTTACATGTAACCTATAGTAAAACCAACAATACTATTACATTAAAGCGTGAATAGAAGCTACATTCTTTCTATTATTTTTTCCCTAATTTTTTTGAATGTTGCCATGTTAAAGGCCCAGACCATTCAGGAAGAAAAGCAACCGCTTATTGCCATTTTAAAAGTTCTTTCAGAGAGATTTGACGTAAGCTTTTCTTATGTTGATGAAACCATAGAAGGCAAAGAAGCGCTCATGCCACCTCTAGGTTTTTCTTTGGAAGAAGCTTTGGAATTCCTTAAAATTGAAACCGAATTGGATTTTGAAATTTTGGACAATAGGTTCATCGTCATTAAAACACAAAAAGAAAGCCAATCAAATTTTATAAGACAAAAACTTAAAGAGGTGGTTGTAACCAATTACCTTACCACAGGTATCACAAAATTAAATGATGGATCGCTTACCATAAAACCACAAACTTTTGGTATTCTACCAGGTCTTATTGAACCTGATGTTCTGCAGACTATACAAGCTATTCCGGGCGTTTTAAGTGCCGATGAAACGGTTTCGAACATTAACGTTCGTGGTGGTACGCACGACCAAAATCTATTGCTTTGGGACGGCATAAAAATGTACCAGTCCGGACACTTTTTTGGGCTCATTTCTGCCTTTAACCCCTACATTACCAGACGCATAAACGTTTATAAAAATGGCACTCGGGCTAAGTATGGCGATGGTATTTCGAGTATTATTGACATGCAATTGCCTGATTACATTGACCAAGAATTTGACGCTGGAATAGGCTTCAATTTAATTAATGGCGACGTTTTTGCTAAAATTCCGCTGACAAATAAAACCGAGTTGCAACTATCTACCCGGCGTTCTATTACCGATTGGATAAACACTTCAACGTATGACCAATATTTTAAGCGAATTTTTCAGGATTCAGACTTTAATGTTGCAAAACAAAGTGACGATTTTATTTCACAAAATGAATCGTTTTATTTTTATGATATCACAGCCAAATTCCTCTATGATATTTCTAAAAAAGACCATCTTCGCTTTCATTTTTTAAATGTGAACAACAATTTGAACTATGATGAGCAGTCTACCATAAATGACCAAAGCGAGGCTTTAAACAGCAAATTAGTACAGAACAATTTAGCTTTAGGGTTGACATATACTAGAGATTGGAGCGACAAGCTCTCAACCACATCACAAATTTATGTTTCCAATTACGACTTGGATGCCACAAATTTCGATATTTTAAACAATCAACGCCTCATCCAAGAAAATGAGGTTTATGATGGCTCAGCGAAATTGGACATTAACTACACTGCCAATCTAAATTTCAATTTTAATGGTGGTTACCAATTTACCGAAGTGGGTATAAGCAATTTAGAAGATGTTAACAACCCCAACTTTAGAAGCTATGTAAAGGAAGTTTTAAGAACACATGCCATTTATACCGAAAGTCAATTTTTATCGGATAATGCAAAAACACGTCTTAACCTAGGTGGCCGTTTAAACTATATCAGCAAATTTAACATGATTTTGCCCGAACCCCGATTGAGTTTTAGTCAACGTTTTTTAAGCAATTTTAGATTTGAAGTTTTGGGCGAATATAAAAGTCAGACAACCTCGCAGATTATCGATTTGCAAAATGACTTTTTGGGAATTGAAAAACGCCGGTGGGTGCTTTCAAACAACAATACAGAAGTAATTGTTAATGGCAACCAAACCATTTACCCTATTCCGGTTTTAAAGAGCAAACAACTTTCAACGGGTATTCATTTCAACAAAAACAAATTACTGGTCAGTGCCGAAACTTACATTAAAAAAGTTGATGGCATAACCACCCGAAGTCAGGGTTTCCAAAACCAATTTCAGTTTGTTAACGCTATAGGTAGTTACAAAATTAAAGGTGTTGATGTACTGATTAACAAACAATTTAGTGATATTGTAAGCAGTTGGATTTCCTACTCGTACAGCACAAACAATTACAAATTTGACAATTTGAACAATGGTAAAGCCTTTCCAAACAACGTTGATATTACCCATGCCGTAACCTTCGCCGGAACCTACACCAACAACAACATCAAACTGGCTGTGGGACTGAACTGGCACTCCGGAAAACCCAACACAGAACCTAGTATTGATGACGACCCAAATGATGACGTCATTACCTATGCCGACCCAAACAGCACCAATCTAGACGATTACTTACGCGCTGATTGCTCGGCTACATATGCCTTTAATATTTCGGACTCCGCACATGCTACTATTGGAGCATCCGTTTGGAATGTGCTCAACAAAAGAAACATCATCAATACCTACTACACACTTGATAACGAAAATATAGTGAATAAGGTTGAAAATGAGTCCTTAGGTATTACACCTAATGTTTGTTTTAGGGTGAGATTTTAATTTCCACATTTATTTCAAAACAAAAAACTCATAGAAAAATTTGCGTAGTCAAATGACTTCATATATATTTGTAGTCAAATAACTTCATAATGAAATTAAGACGTGATATTTTCCAAGCGATTGCAGACCCAACAAGAAGATCAATATTAATCCTTTTGGCATCACAAACCATGACCGCTGGTGCCATTGCCAATAATTTTGATGTGGCACGGCCAACCATTTCCAAGCATATTCAAATTTTAAATGAATGCGAACTTATAGGATCCAGCAAACAAGGTCGTGAGATTTACTACCATATTAAAATGAACAAAATGAATGAGGTTGATTTGTGGCTGGATCAATTGCGAAGAATTTGGGAAGATCGCTTTGATAACCTCGACAACTATTTTGCAAAAATTCAAAACAAAAAATCATAATTGATTTCTATTTTCAACATAACTAACCAAAAATTAAACACTTTAAAGCAGACATCTCTTAAAAAAATATTGAAAAACAACATTACCCTTAAAAAACAATAATTATGCAAACCAACTTATTATTCAATTTCATTGTAAACAAAGAAAACAACACGGTAAATGTGGAGCGTGAATTTGCGGCTAACCTCAATCTAGCATGGGATGCTTGGACCAAACCTGAGATACTAGACCAATGGTGGGCACCAAAACCATACAAAACCGTAACCAAGTCTATGGATTTTCGGGAAGGTGGCACGTGGTTGTATTACATGATAAGTCCTGAAAATGACATTCACTGGTGTAAGAATGATTATTTAAAAATTAATCCAAAAGAAAGCTATACGGGTTTGGATGCCTTTTGTGATGAAAACGGAAATGAAAACATGGATATGCCCAGAACAAAATGGACCAACACCTTTACCGAAAAGGGAAATAAAACATTAGTGTCTATTGTTGCCACTTACGAAAGCCTTGAAGCACTAGAAAGAATAATTGCAATGGGCTTTAAAGAAGGATTTACAATGGCACTTGGCAACCTCGACGAGCTAATACAGACCGGAAACTTTTAGTATTTAACCTTACATCCGTTCGGGCACTTGAATACCTAAAAGCCCAAAACCGTTTTTAATGGTGTTTGCAACAGTTTTTGAAAGTTGTACCCTAAATGTTTTTTCTGTTTCGGAATCTGCTCCTAAAATAGACACATTTTGGTAGAAGGAATTAAACTCCTTCACCAAATCATAGGTATAATTGGCAATTAAGGCTGGGCTATGGTTTTCTGCGGCATTTTGAACAACTTCTGGGAATAATTGTATTTGTTTTAAAAGTTCCTTTTCTTTTGAATGTAACTCTATTGACCCTTCGACTGCGCTCAGGGTGACCGCATCGTCAATATTACTTTTACGCAATATTGATTGGATTCGGGCGTAGGTGTATTGAATAAATGGCCCTGTGTTTCCTTGAAAATCAATCGATTCTTTTGGGTCGAACAAAATGCGCTTTTTGGGATCCACTTTTAAGATGTAATATTTTAAGGCGCCTAAACCGATGATTTTATAGAGTTCCTGTTTTTCTTCTTCTGAATAACCATCAAGTTTCCCAAGTTCTTCAGAGATTTCTTCGGCGGTTTTGGCCATATCGGCAATTAAATCGTCAGCATCAACCACAGTTCCTTCACGGCTTTTCATTTTTCCACTAGGCAAATCCACCATCCCGTAACTTAAATGGTATAAGTTTTTAGCCCAATCGAAACCCAATTTCTTTAAAATTAAAAACAAAACCTGAAAATGGTAATCTTGCTCATTGCCAACGGTGTAAACCATTCCGCCAACATCCGGATAATCCTTTACACGTTGTATTGCCGTACCAATATCTTGGGTCATGTAAACCGCTGTACCATCGGCGCGTTGCACTATTTTTTCGTCGAGTCCATCTTCAGTTAAATCGCACCAAACCGAACCATCTTCTCTTTTGTAAAACACACCTGTTTTTAAACCTTCGGCAACAAATTCCTTTCCCAATAAATAGGTATTACTTTCGAAGTACAACGCATCAAAATCAACACCTAAATTTTTGTAAGTTTCATTAAAACCGTCATACACCCAACCATTCATTTTTTCCCAAAGGGAAACTGTTTCTTTATCGCCAGCTTCCCATTTACGCAACATGTCTTGCGCTTCCAATAAAATAGACGCACTTTTTTTAGCATCTTCTTCTGAACGTCCTTCGGCCAACAAACTTTGAATTTGGTTTTTATATTCTTGGTCGAACTTCACATAATAATTACCAACCAATTTATCGCCTTTTAAACCAGTGCTTTCAGGTGTTTCACCATTTCCAAAAAGCTTCCACGCCAACATACTTTTACAAATATGAATGCCACGGTCGTTTATAATTTGGGTTTTATACACCTTTTTACCCGAAGCCTTTAAAATTTCGGCAACGCTGTAGCCCAACAAATTGTTACGGATATGCCCCAAATGCAGAGGTTTGTTTGTGTTTGGTGAAGAATACTCAACCATAATGGCCTTTTCATTGGCACTTGGCTGTAAAAATCCAAAAGTTTCATTATCCTTAATTCCATTGAAAAAATTGAGATAATATGAATCGCTTATCTCAATGTTCAAAAACCCTTTTACAACATTAAATGCCTTAACATCCTTTGCGTTTTCAACCAAATAGTTACCAATGGTTTCACCAATCTGCACTGGGTTTCCTTTTATAAAACGCAACATGGGAAAAACAACAACTGTAATATCGCCTGCAAACTCTTTTCTAGTAGACTGAAATTCAACAGATTCCAATGCAACATTGAAACTTGATTTTACAGCTTGTTTCACATAATCTGATAAGGTTTCCTGAAGGCCCATTCTACTCGTTTTATTAAGTGTGCAAAGATAGAATTTTTAAATCAAGTTTTTAATGGATTTCTTAAGTAGATTTTCTTAGGGCTTATCACAATTACTACTTCATAATGCTGAGGATTTATATAAATTCGAAGACTTATATTCCGCTTATTTAGAAACAAAGGCTATAATCGACACAGAAATTTAAAAAATTATAAAATACACATTTTCAATTAGTTACAATTAATTAAAAACAATAAAAGAAAAAGTGTGCATTTCATCGACAAATGCTCCTTTTTTCCATGATTTTTGCCTTTCGTCTATTGGTCGATTTTGGTCCTTTTTTTTCAATGTCGTTTCAACTAATTTATTGGTATTAAAACGCAGAAATTAGATTATAAAATCACTTTTTTCAACTTTTGCGTGGTAATGCTATTACTTCCAATCTAGGTTGGATAAAATTAACTAACAAACAATTATAGCTTAAGAAAGCTCTCTTATTTTCCCTCAAATTATAAGACACCTTTTAAAGTGTGGCTTTGTTACCGCTGTGATTTAACTTGTTATATGAGGAGAATAATTACTTTGTTGATGGTACTATCTTTATCTCTTGGTTTTGCACAAACCAATGATATAGATAGTTTATCTATTGAACTAGCTTTTCAAGATCAAGACTCCTTAAAAGTTGATACTTCCCTGAAGCTTATAAAATCGTTATACAATATTAATGATTACGACCGTGCCTTAAAGTATGTTATTGAAAGTGAAAAATTATCACATACCCTAAATTACACGGAAGGCATTGCAGAAATTACCTATTACAAATCACTAATTTATGCCCATAAAGGAGATTACATAAATGCCATTAGTGGGTATAACAAATCCAAAGACCTTTTCAATAAATTACAAGATACGTTAGGTGTTGCAAAAGTAAACAACAGCATTGGGTTGATTGAAATAGAACGTGGCAATTATACTAAAGGTTTACAATTTTCTCTTTTGTCCATAAATGAATTGGAAAAAAGAGACCTTAACAAAGACCTTAATTTAGCGTACAGCAACTTAGCGAAAGCTTACTACAACATCAATGATTTCGACAAAGCCACTGAGTTCTACCTTAAAGCATTGGAAAAGCAAAAACTTTTAAAAGACACCAAGGGCATCAACGAATCTAACTTAAAGCTAGCCGAACTGTATTCGAACAGAAAAGAACACCGAAAGGCCATTGATTACTATCAAAAAGTTTTAAATGGCAATGCAGCTGCAAATGATTCGCTACTAGGACTAGTTTTACCTAAATTAGGTGGTGAATACTTAAAGTTCAACGATTATGGCAATGCCACCAAATACCTCATAGATGGCTACAATGTTAATAGAAAAACCAACGATAAGTTAGGTATGCTGTTAACATTAAACAATTTAGGCGATTTAAACATCAGGCAAGACCGCTTGGGTACTGCTGAAAAGCAACTCATGGAAGCTGGACAAATCGCCAAGGACCTAAATAACAAAACCGAATTGCTGAAGCATTATAAATTGCTCAAAACGCTTGATTCTACAAGAAAACAATTTGACCAAGCTTTTATTTGGCAGCGCGAATACTATGAATTAAGCAATGAATTAAAGGATGAAAAGACAAATTTTAATAGAAATTCTGAACTAGAAGGCTTTGATTTTGGTTCCAATGCAATAGAACCTGAAGTAGTCGGTACAACAAGCAACAAGCAACAAGAATTAGCTGAAAAAACAAAATCTGATGAACGCTTAGGCAAATATAAATTAATATTCTACGGACTATTGGCTGCACTTGCCATTGTTTCCACCTTTTTAATCTTAATATACTTAAAGCGTAACAGCAACATTAAGTATATGCAGGAACTTGAAGAGAAGAATATTAAAATAGAATTGCAAAACGAAGCCTTTTTAGAGCAAACCAAACATCTTGAAAACGTAAATAATGTAAAGGATAAGCTCTTCTCAATTGTATCGCACGATTTAAAAGATTCACTATCCTCAATAAATGGTTTTATAGATTTACTAAAAGATGGATCCTTGTCAAGAGAGGAATTTGATAATTTAATTCCTGAGTTGAGCGAAAATGCAAATAATGCCTCACTTCTATTATTCAATTTATTGAATTGGTCTAAATCGCAAATGCAATCTCTAGAGCCTAAACCGAGTTTATTCGACGTCCAAGAAGTATTTGAGGACAAGGTAAAACTTATTGAGCCTCGCATGGAAAATAAGGGCATCACTTTGGTAGATCATTCTTTACGCGATTTTGCCTATGCTGACAGAAGTATGTTTGAAATCGTTATTCAAAACCTATTGGCCAATGCCTTAAAATTCTGTAAACGAGGCGATACCATTACCATTTCAAACCATATTAGTAACGGAAGTTGCATTGTAAGTGTTGCCGATACGGGTGTTGGTATTTCTAAGCAAAATATGGAAAAGCTATTCAAAAATAGTTCGTTTACCACTATGGGCACCGATAACGAAAAAGGCACGGGCTTAGGCTTATCCATCTGCAAGGAGCTTGTTGAACTCAACAATGGCAAAATTTGGGTTGAAAGCACCCAAGGGGTAGGCAGTACTTTTTACGTACAGTTACCAAAATCTAGGCCTTCAGAATAGAATACATTAATTTTTTGGCAAAAAAACTTCAGCCATCATACAGCGGGCACTTCCTCCTCCGCAAGCTTCTATCGTATCCAAAGAACTAGAAAGTATTTTATTATGCTTTTCTAAGGTTTGTATTTGGGCTTTAGTCAAACTATCAAAAGCCGCTTGACTCATAACCAAATAACGTTCATTATTAAAACCCTTTACTTGAAGCATATTACCGGCGAATTGCTTCACCTGATCTTCAGTAATATCTATAATCTCCTTACCACTTTCCTTTAAGTGTTTAATCACATTTTTGCGTTCCTTTTTATCATCAATAGAAGACAAACAAATTACGGCAAAAGTTTCCGCCACACACATCATTACGTTGGTATGGTAAATAGGGTTTCGGTTGCCATTTATTGTTTGGTTTGCAGTAAATATGACAGGCATATATTCAAAATCCTCGCAAAACTCAATAAACAAATCCTCATCTGCCCTTGGGGAAAGGGCACAATAAGCTATTCTGTTCATTCGGTCTAAAACTACGCTTCCAGTTCCCTCTAAAAACACATGTTCTTCCTCAGCGCTTGTGTAGTCAATAATATCATTTATTTGAAAACCTTTTTCCTCAAGGATGTTTAAAATGTCCTCTCTACGTTCCAACCGCCTATTTTCTGCAAACATAGGGTAAAGTCCAACATCACCATTTTCATGAAACGACACCCAGTTATTTGGAAAAATGGCATCGGGCGTATCTGTCTCAACCTTGTCTTTAACCACAATTACATCCACCCCTACACCACGAAGTTTTTCCACATAGGCATCAAACTCATTTTGGGCCCTAACATTAACGGTTTCAGGCAATATGCCATCCAACACTTTTTGGTAATAATTGTTTACGGCCGTTTGTTCGTTCATTCTAAAATTTTCCGGACGTACCATTAAAATAGTATTTGTGGTTTGCTGCATAAATTGTTAATTATAATACAAAAATAAAGCTATTTACAGTGATAAATTCAATGTAGTGAATTCTTTTTAATCATTTGAAAACTTGACTTTAAAGGAATATTTGTCGAACTTAGTAGAATTACCCTTTACTAAAATGAAAAATCAAAAAATAATTACCGTATTTGGTGCCACTGGTGCCCAGGGAGGTGGACTTGTTAGAGCCATATTGAACGATAAAGTTGGCGAATTCAAAGTGAGAGCTGTGACTCGAAATGTGCAATCTGATAAAGCCAAAGCATTGGAGCAACTTGGAGCAGAAATAACAACTGCTGACATTGACGATGTTTCAAGTATCAAAAACGCCTTAAAGGATGCATACGGAGCCTATTTTGTAACATTCTTTTGGGAACATTTTTCTGCTGAAAAAGAATACCAAGAGGTAAAGAATTTTGTAGCTGCTGCCAAAGCCTCCAACTTACGACATATGATTTGGTCAACCTTAGAAGACACCAGAAATTGGGTTCCGTTGGATGATAACCGTATGCCTACATTACAAGGAAAATACAAAGTGCCTCATTTTGATGAAAAAGGAAATGCTGAAAAACTATTTAAGGAAGCTGGTTTACCAACTACATTTTTAAGGACTTCATTTTATTGGGATAATTTTATACATTTTGGCATGGGCCCAACAAAGGCCGAAGATGGCAATTACTACATTACGTTCCCTATGGATGATAAAAAATTGCCAGGAATGGCTGCCGAAGATATAGGAAAATGTGCTTACGGTATTTTTAAAAATGGCCCAAAAGAAGCTAGTAAAACAATAGGCATTGCTGGAGAAAAATTAAGTGGCCAAGAAATGGCTGATAAATTCTCAAAAGCTTTAGGTGTTAAGGTTATGTATAACAATGTTGAGCCAGAAGTTTATCGTAATTTTGGATTCCCCGGTGCCGATGACTTAGGGAATATGTTCCAGTTTAAAAGGGATTTCAATGATGATTTCTGTAACATCCGCAGTATTGAAAAATCATTATCCTTAAATCCGGATCTTCAGGATTTCGATAAATGGCTTGATTTGAATAAATCAAAATTGAATTTGTAAGAAAAAGAGGTAAATTTGATTTTTGTTTAAAATAACCCCAATCATATGAAAAATTTGATGTTTCTCTATTTATCAATCCTATTTTTACCTTCTCTTACTTTTGGACAGAACCAACCTTCAGTTGAAAAAATACCTGATTTTATGAGACCTACACAGGTTTCAGTAGTGGAAAAAGACACATTAACAAGAATTTGTTTCTGGTTTGACAAAGAACATAGGCAAATTTTGAACGATCAGCCCTTAGACTATGCAACCCTGAGTTATTGTAAAGTTTTTGAAAGAAAATTCACAAAAACAAGTCGAGGTTACTTGGATTATGAATCTTTTATTCAAAAGGACAAAATTTATAAATTGGTTGCTGAATGTTTTAAAACTGAAAATCCTAATCAATGGCTTATGAAAAAGTACAAAAATGATTCACTGATTTCTGAAAATAAAGTTAGGGTTACCGATATTTCAACTGGAACTTCGAAAACCAAAAAAATGGGAGACCCTATACCGCTGGTGCGTCAATTTATGAAAACAGAAATAATCGATTAGTTTTTGTAGGTTTCTCTTTATCAATTATCAGAATAAAACAATGAAATAACTGATAAATTCAATCCCTAATCAAAGGCATAGTTGTGCAACGCAACAAACCTTCTTGTTTTCCAATTTCGGCATAAGGCACTTCCTCAACAGTAAAGCCTTGTTGTCGCAGCCAAGTGTTCAATCGTGTAAAGTTTCGTTCGGAAATAACAACATCTTCTGAAATGGAAAAGATATTGCTATACATCTCATACATTTCATCTTTGGTGATTTCAAAAATATTCTCTTTGCCGAAGAAATTAACCAACCAATCATATTCGCGTTCAACCAAAAATCCATTTTTATGGATAATGGCTTTTCCTTTTCCAATCGGTTGAAAACAACAATCTAAATGCAAGGCGTTTTCTTTCGCATTGGTGTTGGATTTTCTCAGCTCAAAAGATTTCACCATCTTATCTGGAAACAACTCCTGAATGGCTATTACGGCATCCAAATTGGTGCGGGCTGTAATGTAATTTGAGTAATCTTCTCCTGAATAAGTACCTATAAAAATATAATCGTTCCAAGGTATAACATCGCCACCCTCAACATGGCATTCTTCAGGAAGCAGGATTCTGTTTTTTCTATCTATTTGGTTCCAAACACATCTAATCGCCTCAACCTCCCTTTCACGATCGGGCAAAATATTGGCACGAATAATTTTGTCCTCTATTACAAAAGCAATGTCTCGCGAAAATATCTGATTACAATCCTTAATGACTTTTGGCCTAAACACCTCTACGCCATATTTTTTAAAAACAGCGGCAACGGCATCCATTTCCTTTATCATATCATCTTCTTTTGGGTATGTGCCTGCCAAAACGTGCTCAATACTTTTAGGGTCGTAGCAGTCTTCTACTTTTGGTATAGGCCCGTTACTTTTGGCGGTTCCCAAAATAACCGTTCGCAATCGTGAAGTTTCGTTTTTTACATTTAGTTGTAACATGCTGTAAATATAAAAAAGCTCCGCAAGTTTTACTTACAGAGCTTTTCATTTTTATTCAGATAAGATTTTACCTTTCTTCTATTGGCACAAACTTTCTTTCGGTTGCACCGATGTAAATTTGTCTTGGTCTTCCAATTGGTTCTTTACGCAAGCGCATTTCTCGCCATTGCGCTATCCAGCCTGGTAAACGACCTAAAGCGAACATTACGGTAAACATATCTGTTGGTATGCCCATGGCTCGATAGATAATTCCAGAGTAGAAATCTACGTTAGGATATAATTTTCTATCAACAAAATATGAATCTTCCAACGCCTCTTTTTCAAGACCTTTGGCAATACCCAAAATTGGATCTTCCACACCTAAATCGCCCAATACCTCATCTGCTGCCTTTTTGATGATTCTAGCACGCGGATCGAAGTTTTTATAAACGCGGTGCCCAAAGCCCATCAATCGGAAAGCATCATTCTTATCTTTTGCTTTGGCCATATACTTTTTGGTATCTCCGTCATCTGCTTTAATGGCTTCCAGCATTTCTAAAACCGCTTGGTTAGCCCCACCATGAAGTGGCCCCCATAGTGCAGAAATACCGGCAGATATGGAAGCAAATAACCCCACATGTGACGATCCCGCAATACGAACGGTAGAGGTTGAACAGTTTTGCTCGTGATCGGCATGAAGAATTAAAAGCTTATCCAATGCATTAACCAAAATTTTATTTTGCTCATATTCGCCATTGGGCTTTTTAAACATCATTTTTAAGATGTTTTCAACGTAACCTATCGTGTCATCTCCATAATTTAAAGGGCGACCAACCTTTTTTCTGAACGTCCACGCCACTAAAACTGGAAATTTTCCCAATAACCTTACTACAGACTTATACATATCCTCCTCAGATTCTACGTTTACCGAAGAAGGGTTAAATGCTGTTAAGGCACTGGTTAAAGATGAAATCACGCCCATTGGGTGTGCCGCTTTTGGGAACGCATCAACTATTTTCTTCACATCTTCATCTACTACCGCCTCTGCTTTAATATCATTATGGAACTTCTCGCTCTGGGCTTTTGTTGGCAATTCACCAAAAATTAAAAGATATGCTACTTCCAAAAAATCTGCTTTTTCCGCCAATTCTTCAATGGAATATCCTCGATATCTTAAAATACCTCTCTCTCCATCTAAAAATGTAATGGCACTTTCACATGAGCCTGTGTTTTTGTAGCCAGGATCTAGTGTGATTACACCTCCTGAATCGCTTCTCAGTTTAGTAATATCTATTGCAACTTCATTTTCTGTACCCTTTACTAAAGGAAATTCGTGTTTTTTACCGTCAATTTCGATAGTAGCTGTATTGTTTGCCATTATTTTTTAGTCGTTTAATTTGATTTAGAAGAACGCTAAATTACGAAATATCCCCCTATTTTTTAAGGAATATTTCGATTGATTTAATCGATTACCATATTAACAAAATTCACATTAAAAAAAAAGCGATTATTAAAAAATAACCGCCTTTTGTATAAATTTTTAAAGTAATTACTTAACCTTAAAAGCTTTTTCTTTTGGGAAATATGCAACATCTCCCAATTCCTCTTCTATTCTAAGTAATTGGTTGTATTTTGCCATACGGTCGCTACGTGAAGCGGAACCTGTTTTTATTTGTCCACAATTTAATGCTACGGCCAAATCAGCAATAGTATTATCTTCTGTTTCTCCAGAACGGTGAGACATCACTGAGGTATATCCAGCATTTTTAGCCATATTTACAGCAGCAATGGTTTCAGTTAAAGACCCTATTTGGTTTACTTTAACAAGAATAGAGTTGGCAATACCTTTTTCAATACCTTTTGATAAACGCTCAACGTTGGTTACGAATAAATCATCGCCTACCAATTGTACCTTATCGCCAATTTTTTCGGTTAATAATTTCCAACCATCCCAGTCGTTTTCATCCATACCATCTTCTATTGAAATAATAGGGTATTTAGCAACCAATTCTGCCAAGTAATCAGCTTGTTCTGCAGAAGTTCTTACTTTTCCTTTATTTCCTTCAAACTCGGTATAATCGTATTTACCATTTTTATAGAATTCTGCGGAAGCACAATCCAAGGCAATCATAACATCATCACCAAATGTATAGCCAGCTTTTTCTACGGCTAATTTTATAGAATCCAATGCATCTTCTGTTCCTCCTGCTAAATTTGGTGCAAAACCGCCTTCATCACCTACAGCTGTGCTTAAACCTCTATCGTGCAATACTTTTTTAAGGTTATGGAAAATTTCAGTTCCCATTTGCATAGCATGGGTAAAATTCTTTGCCTTTACAGGCATAATCATGAATTCTTGAAATGCAATCGGGGCATCACTATGAGAACCACCATTGATGATGTTCATCATTGGCACAGGTAGCGTGTTAGCTGAAACACCTCCCACATATCTATATAAAGGCATGTTTAATTCGTTAGCCGCTGCCTTAGCCACCGCTAAAGACACGCCTAAAATAGCATTAGCACCCAATTTTGATTTATTTGGCGTACCATCTAAATCAATCATTATCTTATCTATTAGGTTTTGTTCAAATACTGAAACACCCAATAATTCTTCAGCAATTACGGTATTTACATTATCAACAGCTTTAAGAACACCTTTTCCCATATAAGTTTTTCCACCATCACGTAATTCAACAGCTTCATGCTCTCCTGTTGACGCTCCTGACGGTACTGCTGCCCTACCTAAAATATTGTTTTCTGTTACTACATCTACTTCAACTGTAGGGTTCCCTCTTGAATCTAAAATTTGTCTTGCGTGAACGTTTATAATTGCACTCATAATTAGTTAGTTTTTTATACTTTTTGTTAATTCAAATTTACGGTTAAATCTTGTTTTATTTCAGATGTTTTTTAAGAATTTAACCAAATAACGGCTATAACGTTTTAGTAAACATAAGCCTTAAATGTAGTTACCTACACTTGAGATTTAACGGCCTTTTTACTCTTTTTTACGTTATCCATAAATTGGTCAAACAAATAAGATGAATCATGAGGCCCTGGGCTAGCTTCTGGGTGATATTGCACCGAAAATACATTTTTGTTTTTCATGGCCAATCCAGCAACTGTATTATCATTTAAATGTATATGCGTTACTACTAAATCTGCATTGGATTCGGCTGACTCACGATCTACAGCAAACCCATGATTTTGAGAGGTTATTTCACCTTTCCCGGTTTTTAAATTCTTTACAGGGTGATTAATTCCCCTATGCCCATTGTACATCTTGTAAGTACTAGCTCCATTGGCCAATGCGATGACTTGATGCCCCAAACAAATTCCGAATAAAGGCAAATCTCTTTTTATAATTTCCTTCGCTAAATCCTGAGCATCGACCAAAGGTTCTGGATCTCCAGGTCCATTTGATAAAAAATAACCATCCGGATTAAAAGCTGCCAAATCTTCAAATTTAGCGTTATATGGAAACACTTTTATATATGCATCTCTTTTGGCAATGTTCCTAAGAATATTCTTTTTTATTCCAATGTCCAAAGCAGCAACTTTGTAGGTTGCATTTTCATCACCAAAATAATAAGGTTCTTTAGTTGAAACTTTTGATGCCAGCTCTAAACCTTCCATATTTGGTACTTCGGACAATTGTTTTTTTAACCCTTCAATATTATCAACTTCGGTAGATATTACGGCATTCATAGCACCGTGATCTCTAATATAACTTACCAAGGCTCTAGTATCAACATCTGATATTGCTAAAAGATTGTTTTTATCTAGAAAATTTTCCAATGAATCATCTGCGGCTGCTCTTGAGTAGTCATAGCTAAAATTTTTAACTACGAGACCAGCAATTTTAACTGAATCTGATTCTACTTCATCTGCATTTGTTCCGTAATTACCAATATGTGCATTGGTGGCCACCATTATCTGACCGAAATAAGATGGGTCAGTAAAAATTTCTTGGTAGCCTGTCATTCCTGTATTAAAACACACCTCTCCAAATGAAGTTCCTTGCTTGTTACCTACTGCTTTACCGTAAAAAATTGTTCCATCAGCGAGTAAAATGATGGCTTTTTGTCTTTTTTGATATTTCATAAATTCGAAAAGTTTTACAAAATTGCATAAAAAAAAGGATAAACTAAAATAGTTTATCCTTTATATTTAAATGCTTATTAACATTTATTCTTCTTCGTTTGATGCTTGAGTTTCAACTGGAGTAGCAGCTGGTTTAGAACCACCTCTTCTACTTCTTCTAGTTGTTTTCTTCTTAGCTTTTCCTGCATTGTAAATTTCATTGTAATCTACAAGCTCTATCATGGCCATATCAGCGTTATCACCTAAACGATTACCTAGTTTGATGATTCTAGTGTAACCACCTGGTCTGTCACCAACTTTTGTAGCAACTTCTCTAAACAATTCGGTTACTGCATCTTTTTGTCTTAGTCTTGACATTACAATACGTCTGTTGTGCGTCGTGTCTTCTTTAGACTTTGTAATCATTGGCTCAACAAAAAGTTTTAGCGCCTTTGCCTTTGCTAATGTTGTGTTAATGCGTTTGTGCTCAATTAATGAACATGCCATATTAGCCAACATTGACTTTCTATGGGCTGTTTTTCTACCTAAATGGTTTACTTTTTTTCCGTGTCTCATGACATTTGTTTTAAACCTCTATCTTGCTACTGCACTCTTTATGAGGAGCAAATTATAGAAGAGTTAGAAATAATTAATCTTTATCTAATTTATATTTGCTTAAATCCATTCCAAAATTTAAACCTTTAACGTTCACAAGTTCTTCAAGCTCTGTTAAAGACTTTTTACCAAAGTTTCTGAATTTCATTAAATCATTTTTATTGAATGATACTAGGTCACCCAAAGTATCAACTTCTGCAGCTTTCAAACAGTTAAGTGCACGAACAGATAAATCCATATCGATTAACTTAGTTTTAAGCAACTGACGCATGTGAAGTGATTCTTCATCATAAGTTTCAGTTTGTGCAATTTCATCAGCTTCTAATGTTATACGCTCATCAGAGAACAACATGAAGTGATGAATTAAGGTTTTAGCCGCCTCAGTTAAAGCGTCTTGAGGTGTAATGGAACCGTCTGTAATGATTTCAAAAACTAATTTTTCGTAATCTGTTTTTTGCTCAACACGATAGTTTTCAATACTGTACTTAACGTTTTTTATTGGCGTGTAAATTGAATCTGTAAAGATGGTACCAATTGGCGCAGAAGCTTTTTTGTTCTCTTCTGCCGGCACATAACCTCTACCTTTTTCAATGGTAATTTCCATGTTAAGGCTTACTTTTGGATCTAAGTTACAGATAACTAGTTCTGTATTCAATACTTGGAATCCTGAAATAAACTTTTGGAAATCTCCAGCTGTGATACGTTCTTGACCAGAAATTGAAATTGATATTGATTCGTTATCAATATCTTCAATCTGTCTTTTAAAACGAATTTGTTTTAAGTTTAAGATGATTTCAGTTACATCCTCTACTACTCCAGCAATTGCTGAAAATTCATGATCAACGCCTTCAATTCTAACCGATGTAATAGCGAATCCTTCTAAAGATGATAATAAAACTCTTCTTAATGCATTACCTACTGTTAGTCCGTAACCAGGTTCTAAAGGTCTGAATTCGAATTTGCCTTCGAAATCAGTAGAATCAATCATGATTACTTTGTCAGGCTTTTGAAAATTAAATACTGCCATAATTTTTTTCTTCGTTTTAATTGTTACTTAGTTGCGCGGTTTATAAGTTTGAAGAAGTACGAATAAACCCTTTGGCTAAATACCAATGTTGTTAATTTATTATTTAGAGTATAATTCGACGATGAATTGCTCATTAATGTTTTCAGGGATTTGGATTCTCGCTGGTACAGAAACATAAGTTCCTTGTTTGGTAGCATCGTTCCAAGTAATCCACTCATAAACGTGGCTTGAGTTTGAAAGTGATTTTTCAATAGCTTCAAGCGATTTTGATTTCTCTCTTACAGCAACAACATCACCAGCTTTTAATTGGTAAGATGGAATGTTTACTAATTCCCCGTTTACTGTAATGTGTCTGTGCGATACTAATTGTCTTGCACCACTTCTAGAAGGAGCAATACCCATTCTGAATACTACGTTATCTAAACGAGATTCACAAAGTTGTAAAAGCACTTCACCAGTAATACCTTGTGCAGCTCTTGCACTTTTAAATAAGTTTCTGAATTGACGTTCTAAAATACCGTAAGTGTATTTTGCTTTTTGCTTTTCCTGCAATTGGATTGCGTACTCAGACTTTTTACCACGTCTTCTGTTGTTTCCGTGTTGCCCAGGAGGGTAATTTCTTTTTTCGAATGACTTATCGTCTCCGAAGATAGCTTCGCCAAATTTACGAGCTATTTTAGTTTTAGGACCAGTATATCTTGCCATTTTAAATTTGTTTGTGGGAGTGATTATGAATTAAGGTCTTAATCTTATCCTTCGATAATCGTTAATCTCCCCGTGATACTTGTTAATTATTTTTTCGGTGTGCAAATGTACGTATAAAAAATGAATATCAACTGCAAAAAACAGTTGATATTCATTCTATTATATACATCTTTTAAACGCGACGTCTTTTTGGAGGACGACAACCATTATGTGGTAGTGGAGTAACGTCTATAATTTCTGTTACTTCAATACCTGCATTATGGATTGAACGGATAGCAGATTCTCTTCCGTTTCCTGGTCCTTTTACATAAACCTTTACCTTTTTTAAACCAGCTTCTTGAGCCACAGCAGCAGCATCTTCAGCAGCTAATTGAGCAGCATAAGGCGTATTTTTCTTAGAACCTCTAAATCCCATTTTACCAGCCGAGGACCATGCAACTACATCTCCTTTTTTGTTGGTAAGTGAAATAATAATGTTGTTGAAAGATGCTGTAATGTGCGCTTCACCTACAGAATCAACAATAACTTTACGTTTTTTTGTGCTTGTTTTTGCCATATTTTCTAGTGCTTAGTTATTAGTGATAGTCGCTAGAATCCTAAACCGTAATTTCAAACAGATTCTTTCCAACGTCTAAATACTAAAGACTAAATATTTCTAATTATTACTTAGTTGCTTTTTTCTTGTTAGCAACTGTTTTTCTTCTACCTTTTCTGGTTCTAGAGTTGTTTTTGGTACGTTGTCCTCTTAATGGAAGACCAGCTCTATGACGGATACCTCTGTAACATCCAATGTCCATTAAACGTTTAATGTTCAATTGTGTTTCAGAACGCAACTCACCTTCAATAGTGTAAGTTCCAACAGCCTCACGTATATTACTAATTTGGTCATCAGTCCAATCTTGAACTTTTGTACCTTCGTCAACTTTAGCAGTAGCTAAAATTTCCTGTGCTCTACTTTTACCTATCCCATAGATATAGGTTAAAGCAATAACTCCTCTTTTGTTTTTCGGTATGTCTACACCTGCAATTCTTGCCATAATTACCCTTGTCTTTGTTTAAATCTAGGATTCTTTTTGTTAATTACGTAAAGTCTTCCTTTTCTACGCACAATTTTACAATCTGCGCTTCTTTTTTTAACTGATGCTCTTACTTTCATGAGTCTTAGTATCTATAAGTTATTCGAGCCTTAGTTAAATCGTAAGGACTCATTTCTAATTTTACTTTGTCTCCTGGTAACAATTTGATGTAGTGCATACGCATTTTACCAGAAATATGTGCCGTCACAATGTGACCATTTTCTAATTCCACACGGAACATAGCATTTGACAATGCTTCTATAATTGTTCCGTCTTGTTCTATTGCTGCTTGTTTTGCCATAGTATATAATATTAAGCTACTGCTTTTCTATTTTTACCAGTCTTCATCAAACCATCATAGTGCCTGTTCAACAAATAAGAATTTATTTGTTGCATCGTGTCAATTGCAACTCCAACCATAATCAATAGCGAGGTTCCTCCAAAGAATAAAGCCCATCCTTGTTGCACACCCATAAGCTTTACAATAAATGCTGGGAACACAGCAATAAGTGCCAAGAATATAGATCCAGGCAAGGTTATTTGGGACATTATTTTATCCAAATACTCAGATGTTTCAGAACCTGGACGGATGCCAGGAATAAAACCTCCACTACGTTTTAAATCGTCTGCCATTTTATTGGTAGGTACCGTAATTGCCGTATAAAAATAAGTAAACACTATGATTAACAAAGCAAATGTAATGTTATAAACCAATCCAAAAATATCTGAATAATTGGTTTGCAACCATGTTCCAAATGCCGTTTCTTTTAGCAAGTTACTACCTATCAAACCTGGCACAAACATAATAGCCTGAGCAAAGATAATTGGCATTACACCAGATGCATTTAGCTTTAATGGAATGTATTGTCTTGAACCAGCCATGGCACTTTTTTCATAACCACCACTAGCTGTTCTTCTAGCATATTGTACAGCTATTTTTCTCACGGCCATTACCAACATAATTGAAGCAAGGATGATAACAAACCAGATTACCAATTCAATTAAAATCATCATCAAGCCACCATTGCCACCACCTTCAAGTCTAGTTGCAGCATTTTGTAAAAATGTTTGAGGTAACGTAGCAATGATACCAACCATAATCAATAAGGAAATACCATTACCAATACCTTTATCAGTAATTTTTTCTCCCAACCACATCGCGAAGATACAGCCTGTTACCAAAATAGTAACTGAAGAGAAATAGAATAAAGGACCAGTACCTAACAAGAAAGCGCTTTGAGGAATACCAAGAGCTGGCAAACTGGCTAAGTAGCCCGGAGCTTGCAATAGACAGATAGCAATGGTCAACCAACGCGTAATCTGATTTATTTTCTTTTGTCCGCTAGCACCTTCTTTTTGCAACTTTTGCAAATAAGGAATGGCAATACCCATTAATTGTACCACAATAGAAGCAGAAATGTAAGGCATGATACCTAAGGCAAAAACCGAAGCATTGGCAAATGCACCACCAGTAAAGGCATTAAGCAAACCTAATAAACCGCTATCGGTTTTATCGGCCAAACCACTTAACTGAGCTGCATCAATACCTGGTAACACCACTTGGGCACCAAAACGATAAACCAATAACAGACTCAAAGTAACAATGATTCTGTTTCTTAGTTCCTCAATTTTCCAAACATTCTTTATTGATTCTATAAATTTCATACTTATAATAAGTCTTATAAAGTTACAGCTTCTCCACCAGCAGCTTCAATAGCCGCTTTTGCTGAAGCAGTAAACTTATTAGCAGATACTTTTAATTTCGCCTTTAATTCACCTCTACCTAAAATTTTAACTAGGTCGTTTTTGCCAACCAAACGGTTTGCAAACAAGGTTTCCAAATCAACTGTATCTGTTATCTTTTTGTCATCAACCAATTGCTGTAAGGTATCTAAATTAATGCCTTGGTAAGCAACACGGTTAATATTTGTAAAACCAAATTTAGGAACACGTCTTTGAAGTGGCATTTGTCCACCTTCAAATCCTACTTTCTTAGAGTATCCTGAACGAGATTTAGCTCCTTTGTGTCCACGAGTTGCTGTGCCACCTTTTCCAGAACCTTGTCCTCTACCTACTCTTTTCCCTTGGCTTTTTACTGAACCTTCTGCAGGTTGTAAATTACTTAAATCCATTTTCAGTTTTATATTTTTAAGCTTCCTCAACAGAAACTAAATGTGAAACTTTAGCAACCATACCAAGAATATTTGGTGTAGCTTCGTGCTCTTTTACTTGACCAATCTTGTTAAGACCAAGAGCTTCTAAAGTTCTTTTTTGTCTTTGTGTGCGATTGATTGCGCTTTTAACTTTTGTTACTTTAATCTTTGCCATTTCTGTCTGTATTAAGCGTTAAAAACTTTTTCAAGTGAAATACCTCTGTCTCTAGCAATGGTATTAGCATCTCTTAACTGCAATAGGGCATCAAAAGTAGCTTTTACCACGTTGTGTGGGTTTGAAGACCCTTGAGATTTTGATAATACATCGTGTACACCAACGGCCTCTAATACTGTTCTTACAGCACCACCGGCAATTACACCTGTACCTTCGGCAGCAGGAATAATGTTTACTCTTGCTCCACCATATTTTCCTTTTTGCTCGTGAGGTAATGTTTTTCCTTTTAAAGGAATGCGAACAAGGTTTTTCTTAGCATCTTCAACGGCCTTTGCAATTGCACTTGCAACGTCTTTAGATTTTCCTAAACCTTGGCCAACAACACCAGCTTCATCACCAACTACAACAATTGCTGAAAAACCAAATGCTCTACCACCTTTAGTTACTTTAGTAACCCTTTGTACACCAACTAAACGATCTTTAAGATCTAATCCACCTGGTTTTACTAACTCTGCACTTTTATATTTTTGAAACATAATATCTTAGAATTTTAGTCCGCCTTCTCTAGCTCCTTCAGCTAATTGTTTAACTCTTCCATGGTACAAATACCCGCCTCTATCAAAAGAAACTGTATCTACACCAGCTTTTAAGGCCTTTTCAGCAAGTGCTTTACCTACTAATTTAGCCACTTCAGCTTTAGTTGCTTTTGCAGAACTAATGTCTTTATCTCTTGAAGATGCAGCACTGATTGTGTTACCAGTTACGTCATCTACCAACTGAGCATAAATTTCTTTGTTACTTCTATAAACAGCCAATCTTGGTCTTGCTCCTGTACCAGAAACAACCTTACGGATTCTGTTTTTTATTCTTAGTCTTCTTTCGTTCTTTGTCAATGCCATAACTTAATTATTAAGCTGATTTACCTGCTTTTCTTCTTATTACTTCACCAACAAACTTGATTCCTTTTCCTTTGTAAGGCTCAGGTCTTCTAAAACCACGAATCTTCGCTGCTACTTGACCAACTAATTGTTTATCATGAGAAGTTAATTTAACTATTGGGTTTTTACCTTTTTCAGTTACCGTTTCAACTTTAACTTCTGGAGCTAAATCTAAAATGATGTTGTGTGAAAAACCTAATGCTAAATCTAATTTTTGCCCTTGGTTAGATGCTCTATAACCTACACCTACCAATTCTAGTTCTTTGGTCCATCCTTTTGAAACACCTTTGATCATGTTGTTCAACAACGCTCTGTACAGACCGTGTTTTGCTTTTTGATCTTTAGTGTCAGATGAACGTGTTACTAACACATTGCTTCCTTCTACTTTTATTTCAACAGAATCAAACTCCTGTGTTAGCTCGCCTAATTTTCCTTTTACAGTTACTAAGTTGTCGTTAACATCAACTGTTACACCTTCTGGAATGGCTACTGGATTATTTCCTATTCTTGACATTTCTTTGGGTATTAAAAATTAGTATACGTAACATAAAACCTCACCACCTACATTATCTCTTTTGGCTTGTTTACCTGTCATAACTCCATGAGAAGTTGAAACAATGGCAATACCAAGACCGTTAAGAATTCTAGGTAAATCTTTGGCACTGGCATACTTACGTAAACCTGGCGTACTGATTCTTTGAAGTTTCTTAATTACTGGCTCTTTAGTTTCTTTGTTGTACTTAAGCGCAATTTTTATTGTGCCTTGTACCGTGGAATCATCAAACTTGTAACTTAAAATATATCCTTGCTCGAATAATATTTTAGTGATGTCCTTTTTTAAATTAGACGCTGGAATCTCCACCACTCTGTGGTTGGCACGTACCGCGTTTCTAATTCTTGTCAAAAAATCCGCAATTGGATCTGAATACATAATGAATTGATTTTGTGGTTTTGGTTTTCGAACTGTTTCGAACCTTAAACCTGATTATTTAAATAATATTACCAACTTGCTTTTTTAACGCCAGGGATAAGACCTTGGTTGGCCATTTCTCTGAACATAACACGAGAAATACCAAACGTACGCATGTAACCTTTTGGTCTTCCTGTTAACTTACATCTATTATGCATACGAATAGGAGATGCGTTTTTAGGCAGCTTTTGTAATGCTTCGTACTCTCCAGCTTCTTTCAAAGCTTTACGTTTTGCAGCATACTTGGCTACTGTTTTAGCTCTTTTTACCTCACGGGCTTTCATTGATTCTTTAGCCATATCTTAGTTCTTTTGAAAAGGTAATCCTAATTCGGTTAATAATGATTTTGCTTCCTTATCAGTTTCAGCAGAAGTTACAAATGTAATATCCATACCAGAAATCCTGTTCACTTTATCAATGTTGATTTCTGGGAATATAATTTGCTCGGTAATTCCTAAATTGTAATTACCTCTTCCATCAAAACCTGTAGCTTTAATTCCGTTAAAATCTCTAACACGCGGAAGTGCTGAAGTAACCAAACGATCTAAAAACTCATACATTCTTTCTCCGCGTAAAGTTACTTTAGCGCCAATTGGCATACCTTTACGTAATTTAAAAGATGCAACGTCTTTTTTAGAAATTGTAGCTACGGCTTTTTGTCCAGATATAGAGGTTAACTCTTCTACAGCGTAGTCAATTAACTTTTTGTCTGCAACTGCAGCACCAACACCTTTAGATATTACTATCTTTTCAAGTTTAGGCACTTGCATTACATTTTTATATCCAAATTCGTCTGTAAGAGCTGCAATTACTCTGCTTTTGTACTCTTGTTTAAGTCTAGGTGAATATGCCATAACTAAATTACTTCATTAGATTTTGTTGAAAATCTTACTTTTTTATCGCCTTCCATTCTGTAACCAACTCTTGTTGCTTCTCCTTTTGCGGTTAACAACGATAAGTTAGAAATATGAATGGCAGCTTCTTTCTCTACGATTCCTCCTTGAGGGTTTTGAGCACTTGGTTTAGTGTGTTTTTTAACCAAGTTTACACCTTCAACAATCGCTTTGTTCTTGTCTATTAATACCTTTTGTACTTTACCTTCAGCACCTTTATGGTCTCCAGCAATTACTTTTACGGTATCTCCAGTTTTTATTTTAAGCTTTCCCATCTTAATATTTTTGTATTAAAGCACTTCTGGTGCTAATGATACAATCTTCATGAATTGTTTGTCACGAAGTTCTCTTGCAACAGGACCAAATACACGCGTACCTCTCATTTCACCCGCTGGGTTCAACAATACACATGCGTTATCGTCAAATCTTATGTAAGATCCGTCTGGTCGTCGCACTTCTTTTACAGTACGTACTACTACTGCAGTAGAAACAGCACCTTTTTTAATGTTACCATTAGGTGTTGCGTCTTTTACTGAAACAACTATTTTGTCTCCTACAGAAGCATATCTTCTTTTAGTACCACCCAGAACACGTATTGTTAATACTTCTTTTGCTCCAGTGTTGTCCGCTACTTTAAGTCTTGATTCTTGTTGTACCATGATTACTTCGCTCTTTCAATTATTTCAACTAATCTCCAACATTTAGATTTACTCATAGGACGAGTTTCCATGATCCTTACAGTATCTCCTTCGTTGCAGTCATTTTTTTCGTCGTGCGCAACATATTTCTTAGTTTTTAACACGAACTTACCATACATAGGATGTTTTACTTTTTTAACCTCAGAAACCACAATAGATTTCTGCATTTTGTTGCTAGTAACAACACCTATACGTTCTTTTCTTAAATTTCTTGTTTCCATATTTAAGCAGAATTATTGTGAATCTCTTTTAGTTAATTCAGTCGCAATTCTAGCTACGGTACGTCTGATGGTACGTAGTTGAATTGGATTTTCTAAAGGAGATATTGCATGAGCCAATTTCAGGTCTGAATAACTCTTTTTAGTTTCACTAAGCTTCTCTTGTAACTCAGCTACAGATAATTCTTTAATTTCTGATTGTTTCATAATATCAAATAAATTATGCTTCGTAATCTCTAGCGATTAAAAACTTAGTTTTTACTGGTAGTTTTTGTGCAGCCAGACGCAATGCTTCTTTAGCAATGTCTAATGGCACACCTCCTACTTCAAAAAGTACTCTTCCTGGTTTAACTACTGCTACCCAAAGTTCAACAGCACCTTTACCTTTACCCATACGCACTTCAAGAGGCTTTTTTGTGATAGGCTTGTCTGGAAATATTTTAATCCAAAGTTGACCTTCCCTTTTCATGTAACGTGTGGCGGCAATACGAGCTGCTTCAATTTGTCTTGATGTGATAAACACAGAATCTAACGCTTTTATTCCAAAAGTTCCGCTTGATAGTTGATGCCCTCTTCCGGCATTACCCTTCATGCGTCCTTTTTGCTGCTTACGAAATTTTGTTCTTTTAGGCTGTAACATTTTTCTTTACTTTATAAAAAATTACTTTCTACGACGTGGTGCTTTTGTTCCACGTCCGGCTCCACCTTTTCCACCTTGCTTTTTAGATAGTCCTACAAGCGGAGAAAGCTCTCTTTTACCATATACTTCACCTTTCATGATCCATACTTTTACACCCAATCTACCGTAAGTAGTGTGTGCCTCAACTAAAGCATAGTCAATATCGGCTCTAAAGGTTGATAAAGGAATACGTCCTTCTTTGTAGTGTTCATTACGTGCCATCTCGGCACCGTTTAAACGACCACTGATTTGAACTTTAATTCCTTCAGCATTCATACGCATTGTAGCAGCAATAGCCATTTTGATTGCACGACGGTAAGAGATACGATTCTCTATTTGACGAGCAATACTTGATGCTACTAAAAATGCATCCAGTTCAGGTCTTTTAATTTCAAAAATGTTTATCTGAACTTCTTTTCCGGTAATCTTTTTAAGCTCTTCTTTTAACTTGTCTACCTCCTGGCCACCTTTACCAATAATGATACCTGGGCGAGCCGTAGTGATAGTAACGGTTACAAGTTTTAAAGTACGCTCAATGATTACTCTACTTACACTAGCTTTAGAAAGACGTACGTGAACGTATTTTCTAATCTTATCGTCTTCGGCAAGTTTGTCGCCATAATCGTCTCCTCCGTACCAGTTAGATTCCCATCCTCTGATAATTCCTAAGCGATTTCCGATTGGATTTGTTTTTTGTCCCATACTCTTATTAAGCTTGTGTGTTATTGTTTGCTCCAACCACTAATGTTACATGGTTTGAACGTTTTCTAATTCTGTGTGCACGACCTTGAGGTGCTGGACGCAATCTCTTTAACATAGATCCACCATCAACTCTAATCTCCTTTACAAATAATTCTGCAGATTCAACATCAGCATCCTCATTCTTTGCTTGCCAGTTAGCGATAGCTGATAATAACAACTTCTCTAAACGGCTAGATGCTTCTTTTTGGTTGAACTTTAAGATATTAAGTGCATTCTCCACCTTTTCACCTCTTACTAAATCGGCTACTAAGCGCATTTTTCTTGGTGACGTAGGACAATTATTAAGTTTTGCAAAAGCAACTTCCTTCTTTGCTTCCTTAATAGCGTCTGCCATTTGTTTTTTACGACTTCCCATAGCTTACTACTTTTTACCTTTATTTTTAGCACCTGCATGCCCACGGAATGAACGTGTTGGTGAAAATTCTCCTAATTTATGGCCCACCATGTTCTCAGTTACATAAACTGGTACAAATTGACGGCCATTGTGTACTGCTATGGTTTGTCCAACAAAATCTGGAGTAATCATACTAGCACGAGACCAAGTTTTGATTACAGTTTTTTTGTTAGCTTCAACATTTGCAGCCACTTTTTTCTCTAATTTATAATGAACGTAAGGTCCTTTTTTTAATGATCTTGCCATGTCTTATTTCTTTCTACGTTCTACAATATATTTATTACTTGCTTTTGTTTTAGAACGTGTTCTATAACCTTTAGCTGGTATACCGTTTCTAGATCTTGGGTGTCCTCCTGAAGCACGACCTTCACCACCACCCATTGGGTGATCGATTGGGTTCATAACTACTGGTCTAGTTCTTGGACGTCTGCCCAACCATCTTGTTCTACCTGCTTTACCACTAACTTGTAATTGGTGATCTGAGTTTGAAACCACACCAATGGTTGCCATACAAGTGGTTAACACCAAACGTGTTTCGCCTGAAGGCAATTTAATAGTGGCAAACTTACCATCTCTTGCCATTAACTGAGCAAAAGCACCGGCACTACGTGCCATAACAGCACCTTGTCCTGGACGTAACTCAACACAAGAAATAATGGTTCCTAATGGAATTTCACCTAAAGGCATAGCATTTCCAATTTCTGGAGCAATACCTTCTTTACCAGATACTACATTTTGCCCAACTTGCAATCCGTTTTGAGCAACGATGTATCTTTTTTCACCATCTTGATAATTCAATAAAGCGATAAAAGCCGTTCTGTTTGGATCGTACTCAATTGTTTTAACCTCAGCAGGAATTCCTGCTTTGTCTCTTTTAAAATCGATAATACGATACTTCTTTTTATGACCACCACCAATGTAGCGCATGGTCATTTTTCCTTGACTGTTTCTACCACCAGACTTTTTGTTCGGAGCTAATAAACTTTTCTCCGGCTTATCAGTAGTTATGGCGTCAAATCCATTTACTACTCTAAAACGCTGTCCTGGTGTGATTGGTTTTAATTTTCTTACTGACATTGTTGTCTAATTACATGTTACTGTATAAATCAATCATTTCACCTTCCGCCAGTTGTACAATCGCTTTTTTAACAGCGTTTGTTTTACCATGTTGAATACCTGTTTTTGTGTAACGGGTTCTTCTATCTGGACGGACATTTATAGTACGAACTTTTTCAACAGAAACACCATAAGCAGCCTCAACCGCTTTTTTGATTTCTATCTTATTCGCCTTTGTATCAACCGCGAAAGTATAGCAGTTTCTTAACTCGCTATCTGCAGTCGCTTTTTCTGTGATTATAGGTTTAATTAAGATACTCATCTGTTTCTTATTTACTTAAGTTTGATTCAATTCCTTCTAAAGCTCCTTCTAAAAGCACTACTTGATTAGCATTCATGATTTTATAAGTACTTAATTCTGAAGTAGTTATAACCTCTGAGCTTTTTAAATTGCGCGATGACAAATATACGTTATTATTTGACCCACCCAACACAAACAGAGATTTTTTGTTTTCAAGCTCTAAAGCCTTTAAAACTGCTGTAAAGTTCTTTGTTTTTGGCGCATCAAAATTAAAGTCTTCTAAAACTGTAATTGATTGATCACCAGCTTTGATACTTAATGCAGATCTACGTGCTAAACGCTTAAGGTTTTTGTTAAGTTTGAAGCTGTAATTTCTTGGTCTTGGACCGAACATACGCCCACCACCTTTAAATACACCAGACTTAATACTACCAGCTCTAGCTGTACCAGTTCCTTTTTGCTTTTTAATCTTACGAGTGCTTCCAGAAATCTCAGCTCTTTCTTTAGATTTGTGAGTTCCTTGACGTTGATTGGCCAAATATTGCTTAACATCTAAATACACAGCGTGATTATTAGGCTCAATAGCAAACACATCTTTAGAAAGGTCTGCCTTTCTACCTGTGTCTTTTCCGTTTATATCTAAAACTGCTACTTTCATTACTTTCTAATAATTACATAAGAATTTTTGTGTCCAGGCACACAACCTTTAACAACAAGTAAGTTCTTTTCAGCAACTACTTTCAAAACTCTTAAATTTTCAACTTTAACCTTTTCTCCACCAGTTCTTCCGGCCATTTTCATGCCTTTAAACACTCTTGCAGGATAAGAAGCCGCACCAATAGAACCAGGGGCTCTTAAACGGTTGTGCTGACCGTGGGTAGCTTGACCTACACCACCAAAACCGTGACGTTTTACAACACCTTGGAAACCTTTTCCTTTTGAAGTTCCGGAAATGTCAACAAACTCTCCTTCAATAAAATGTTCAACAGTGATTGCATCACCTAATTTGTACTCCTCCTCAAAACCTTTGAATTCAACAACTTTGCGTTTTACAGAAGTACCCGCTTTTTTGGCATGACCTAAGTCTGCTTTTGTAGCGCTTTTTTCTGTCGCGTCATCGAAACCAAGCTGAACAGCTTCGTAGCCATCAACTTCTTTAGTTCTGACTTGGGTAACGATACATGGTCCAGCTTCGATTACTGTACAAGGAATGTTTTTCCCGTTTTCATCGAAGATGCTGGTCATACCGATTTTCTTTCCAATTAACCCAGACATAATTATTAATTTAATTTATTACTTATTTAAAAAATTTCAGGGACAAAATACCTTTCGTCCCTGAAATGTATTTTTCCGTTTTTCCCGCGACCGCATCGGTGGGACATGTTAACTTCGGCTTTTAACCGAAATTGAAATTATACCTTAATCTCTACTTCAACACCACTTGGTAATTCAAGCTTCATTAACGCATCAATGGTTTTTGATGACGAAGAGTAAATATCAAGTAAACGCTTGTAAGAGCTTAATTGAAATTGTTCTCTTGATTTCTTGTTTACGTGAGGTGAACGTAAAACAGTGAAAATTTTCTTGTTCGTTGGTAACGGAATTGGTCCTGTTACAACGGCACCTGTACTCTTTACTGTTTTTACAATCTTATCAGCAGATTTATCTACCAAGTTGTGATCGTAAGATTTTAATTTTATTCTGATTTTTTGACTCATTTTCTTAGATTTTAAGCTTCAACACCTTTAGCTGCCTTAATCACTTCTTCAGATATATTTGAAGGTGTTTCAGCATAATGTGAAAATTCCATTGTTGACGTTGCACGACCTGATGATAAGGTTCTTAATGTAGTTACATAACCAAACATTTCTGATAAAGGCACAGTAGCTTTTACAGTTTTTGCACCTGCTCTGTCACCCATATCGCTTACTTGACCACGACGTCTGTTCAAATCTCCTACAATGTCACCCATGTTTTCTTCAGGAGTAATTACCTCAAGTTTCATAATAGGCTCCATGATTACAGCTTTTGCAGCTTTTGCAGCAGCTTTAAATCCAAGTTTTGCAGCCAATTCGAATGATAATTGATCAGAATCCACATCATGGTAAGAACCATCAGTCAATGTTACTTTCATCGCATCAACTTCATATCCTGCCAATGGACCATTAACCATAGCCATTTTAAATCCTTTTTCAATTGAAGGGATAAATTCTTTAGGAACGTTACCACCTTTAATTTCAGAAACGAATTCTAGACCAACTTTTCCTTCTTCAGCTGGCTCCAACGTAAATACAATGTCAGCGAACTTACCACGACCACCAGATTGTTTTTTGTAAACTTCTCTGTGTTCAGCACGTTGTGTGATAGCTTCTTTGTACTCTACTTGTGGTTGACCTTGGTTAACTTCAACCTTAAACTCACGTTTAAGACGGTCAACAATAATATCTAAGTGAAGCTCACCCATTCCAGAAATAATAGTCTGTCCTGAAGCTTCATCAGTTCTTACAGTAAATGTTGGGTCTTCTTCAGCCAATTTACCTAAAGCCATACCTAACTTATCAACATCAGCTTTAGTTTTAGGCTCAACAGCAATACCAATTACTGGATCAGGGAAATTCATTGATTCAAGAACGATAGGATGTTTTTCATCAGACATGGTATCACCAGTCTTGATATCTTTAAATCCTACTGCTGCTCCAATATCTCCTGCTTCAATAAATTCAATTGCATTTTGCTTGTTTGAATGCATTTGATAGATACGAGAGATACGCTCCTTTTTACCTGAACGGTTATTTAAGATGTAAGAACCAGCATCTAAACGACCAGAATAAGCACGGAAGAATGCCAAACGACCTACGAAAGGATCGGTAGCAATTTTAAACGCCAATGCAGAAAAAGGCGCATTTACATCTGGCTTACGTGTTTCTTCTTTTTCAGTTTCAGGGTTGATTCCCTTAATGTTGTCTCTATCTAAAGGAGAAGGCAAATAACGACATACAGCATCTAATAAAAATTGTACGCCTTTGTTTTTAAATGAAGAACCACAAATCATAGGAATGATTGCCATATCCATTACAGCAGCTCTAAGCGCAGCGTGCACTTCGTCTTCTGTAATAGAATCTTCATCTTCCATGAATTTCTCTAATAAGTTCTCATCGTAAGTTGCTACTTCTTCAATAAGTAAAGCCCTGTATTTTTTAGCCTCAGCCTTTAATTCATCTGGAATTTCAATAACATCAAAAGTTGCCCCTTGAGTTTCATCATGCCAAACGATAGCTCTGTTTTTTACTAAGTCAACAATACCTTTAAAATCTATTTCGTCACCAATGTTCAAAACGATTGGTACCGCGTTAGATTTCAACATGTCTTTAACCTGTTGGCAAACTGCCATAAAGTTAGCGCCTTGACGGTCCATTTTATTTACGAACCCAATACGTGGTACTTTATAGTTGTCTGCAAGTCTCCAGTTAGTTTCAGATTGTGGCTCAACACCATCAACCGCACTAAACAAGAACACTAAACCATCCAATACACGTAATGAACGGTTTACCTCAACAGTAAAATCAACGTGACCTGGAGTATCTATAATATTAAAGTGATAACCTTTGGTTTCATCGGTAGGCTGACCATTTTTCAATGGGAACTGCCAAGTACAAGTTGTTGCAGCCGAAGTAATGGTAATACCTCTTTCCTGCTCTTGCTCCATCCAGTCCATAGTAGCCGCACCATCGTGCACCTCACCTATTTTATGAGAAACTCCTGTATAATATAGTATACGCTCTGTTGTTGTTGTTTTACCAGCATCAATATGAGCCGCAATACCAATATTTCTTGTGAATTTTAAATCTCTTGCCATTTCTTATTAAAATCTAAAGTGTGAGAATGCTTTGTTAGCTTCCGCCATCTTGTGGGTGTCCACTCTTTTCTTAACCGCCGCTCCTTCTTCTTTAGCTGCTGCTAAAATTTCTGAAGCTAAACGCAAAGCCATAGATTTTTCATTTCTTTTACGTGAATAGCTGATTAGCCATTTCATTGCCGTAGATACCTTTCTGTCAGGACGAATTTGCATTGGAATTTGGAATGTTGCACCACCAACACGACGGCTACGTACTTCTACGTGAGGCATCACGTTTGACAACGCATCTTTCCAAAGCTCTAAAGCTGTTTTTTCTTCGTCAGTTTTTTTCGAGTCTACAATGTCAATAGCATCATAGAATACCTTAAAAGCGACAGACTTTTTTCCGTCCCACATCATCATGTTAACGAAACGAGTTACTAACTGGTCGTTAAAACGTGGATCTGGCAAAAGCGGTCTCTTTTTTGCTGCTCTTTTTCTCATGTCTTCTTCTTAAAGTTTTAATTACTTTTTAGGGCGTTTAGCACCATACTTAGATCTACGTTGTGTTCTACCGTTAACACCTGCTGTGTCAAGGGCACCACGCACAATGTGGTATCTAACTCCTGGCAAATCCTTTACCCTTCCGCCTCTAACCAATACTATCGAGTGCTCTTGTAGATTGTGCCCCTCACCACCGATGTATGCGTTAACCTCGTTTCCGTTTGTTAAACGAACCCTAGCTACCTTACGCATTGCTGAGTTAGGTTTTTTAGGAGTTGTTGTGTAAACACGAGTACATACACCACGTCTTTGCGGACAAGAATCTAAAGCAGCCGATTTACTCTTCTTGGTTATTTTGGCTCTTCCTTTTCTTACTAATTGCGAAATTGTTGGCATAAATATTAATATAAATTTTATAATCCTCTTATTAGAGGGCTGCAAAGGTAGAAATTAAAATGAATAATTCAAATCCTAATTAATTAATTTTCAAGTGAATTTGAAAATAATAATGTAGAGGATATTATTAGCATATATTTTCCGTTAGATTTACATCATTAAATCAACCCAATAACGTGCAAAAAACGTCCTGTTTATACCTTATTATATATGTCCTTTTTTCTTTTAAAGGTTTTTGCCAAAATCTAACATTAAAAATTTTGGGTGAAACTGAAACTGAAACAAGGGTTGTGGATTCTTTGGGCTATTCAAAAAAACACGTTGATTTTAATTCCATTACTACTGAGGTTGAGCAGACCCAAAACACCCTTTATAAAATTGGTTATATTGAAAATAAGGTTAATGGAATTGAAAAAATAAATGACTCGACATTTCATGCCCAAATTGCTCTGAAAACAAAATCCGATACCATATATATATACTACAAAAATGAAGATGTTGAAAAAGCAGTTTTAAAGACGATATCAAACCATGTTTTTGATGAATATTTTGTTCTTGAATTTTCACAAATTGAAAACGCATTGAATTTCATCAATTCTGAAATTTCAAAAAAAGGATTTCCTTTTTCAAAATTACAGCTGTCCAATATCACGGCCAAAAATGATAATACTTTGGATGCCGAATTAACTATTGAATCTTCAACACAGAAAAGAAACATCAATAATATTGTGATAAAGGGCTATCAAAAATTCCCAAAATCCTTTTTGAAACATTATTTAAAGGTCAAGTCTGGTCAAACATTTAATTTGGCAGCGATAAAAAAGAAAACCGAGCTGCTTGCAAATTTAAATTTTGCGAATGAAACAAAACCCCCAGAGGTTCTATTTTTGAAAGACTCGACGGAGCTTTATCTGTACCTTGAAAAATCGAGAAGCAACACCTTTGATGGGTTTTTGGGCTTTGGCACGAACGAAGAAACCAATCGGTTGGAATTTGACGGCTATTTAAACTTGAATTTGATAAATAATTTGAATTTTGGCGAATCGTTCAGGCTTTTATACAAAAGTGATGAAAACGACCAAAAAACATTTGAAGCGGATGCGTCATTGCCCTATTTATTCGATTCACCCATAGGAGTCGATTTACTGTTGAGGATATTTAAAAGAGATTCTTCCTTTACAACGGTAAATCAATCTGCCAAAATCCATTACCAAATAAATGCACAACATAAAATATTCTCAGGTATTGTTGCTACAGAGTCAAACAATTTGCTATCAACAAACTCTTCATTAAGCATTGAGGACTATAAAACACAGTTTTTCACAACTGGATACCAATTCCAGAAGGCCCAACCCTACAATCTACTTTTCCGTGTAAAGTCAAGAATCGATTTGGAAACGGGATTTGGAAACCGGAAAACAGAAACAAATACGGAAAAGCAATCATTGTTCAGTGTTGACGCATCTAACATCTTCAATTTAAACCAAAAAAATAGCATTTTTATTAGAGCCAACGGTGCTAATTTGGTTTCGGGCAACTATTTTGAAAACGAACTGCTCAGGTTTGGAGGCATTAACTCTATAAGAGGTTTCGAAGAAAACAGCCTGTTTGCATCACTTTTTGGTATTATTAATACGGAATACCGTTTTCAACTTAACAATGGCATTTACATTCACTCCATATTTGATACGGGCTATTTTGAAAACAAAATAACAGACACCCAACAAAAACTTTTTGGATACGGGTTTGGTTTTGGAATCTTGACAAAATCAGGGCTTTTTAAATTAAATTATGCGAACGGTAAAAACGAGGATTCTGAGTTTAAACTGTCCAATTCTAAAGTTCATATCAGTTTGAAAGCCAGTTTTTAGAATTTATTCCCTTTTTTTTAGGCTGAAGACTTTATTTTTTTTTGAAACCGAAAATCATTATAAATTCAAGCAAGTCAAAACAATTATGCATGCATAATTAAATGATTTTCAAACAAAAGAATTCATAGTAAACTTAAAAATTCATTAAATTTTATTGTCTCATTCTTTGGTTTCATTGCAAAAAGCACAATCAATTTTAAACTTAATCAAAAATTTTAACGGGAAATTATTGTTTTATTAACTTTATTTTAGGATTTTTGGAGTTGACTAATTCAAATAATTATAAAATGAAAACAAAGTTTAGTGGAATTCTAACGCTATTACTAGCGTTTGTTGTGCAGATAACTTTTGCACAAGAAAAGACAATTTCAGGTACAGTTTCAGATGGTTCTGGACTGCCCCTTCCTGGAGCAACTGTCTTAGTTAAAGGTACTACAAATGGTACATCATCTGATTTTGATGGTAATTATGCAATTAGAACTAGCCAAGGCTCAATTCTTGTGTTTAGTTTTGTTGGATATACCACTCAGGAGATTACGGTAGGCTCCTCTAACATTATTAACGTTACCTTGACGGAAGATGCGCAAGCATTGGAGGAAGTGGTTGTAACAGCCCAAGGTATTAAACGTGAAAAAAAGGCACTTGGTTATGCCGTAACTACAATTGAGTCGGACGCCATCGAAAACAAACCGGAAACAGATGTTGCCAAATTACTTACTGGTAAGGTTGCGGGTGTTCAGGTTAACACGGCTGGTGGATTCTTAGGACAATCTCCTAACGTTATCATCCGATCTAAAAACTCGATTACCGGCAACAACCAACCTCTATATATTGTGGATGGTATTCCTATTACTGGAGACCGTACTTTTGACCTTGACCCAAATAACATTGCATCTACTAGTGTACTTAAAGGTTTAGCGGCGTCCACCTTATACGGTGAGGATGGTAGAAACGGTGTAATCTTGATTACTACCAAAACAGGAGCTTCAGGTGAGCGTGATAAAAAGTTTGAAATTGAAATTATACAGACTACTTCTTTGTTAGATGTTGCAAACTTGCCGGAATACCAAAACAAATACGGACAAGGAGCAGATAATGCCATCAATACAACTTTCTTTGGAAACTGGGGTGCTGCGTTTAATGGCCAAATGGTTCCCCATCATTTAAACCTTGGAAGATATGCTGACGTTTTTCCTGAATTTCAGGGAAAAATGGTGGAATATAAAGCTGTTCCTGATAACGTTTCAGACTTCTTTAATGCCGAGTTGGCAACTACAACTTCTGTGTTGGTTTCCAAAAAAGTAGAAGATGCATCTTTCGCTTTTAATGTGAGTTATGCGGACCAAAAAGGTTTTGTGGAATCAAACTCCTTAAAAAGATTGAACCTGTCCTTTGGTGGAGACATAAAATTGAGCAACAAATTTTCGCTTAGTGCCAAAGCTGATTATAGCAACACAGATACTAATAGACCCAGTCTAAACGCTTTCCAGATATTGACTTGGATTCCTAGAAACTTGGACATCCATAACTTGCCTTACCAACATCCAGTAACGGGAGAAAGTGTTTATTATAGAACAGACGTTACAAACCCGATTTGGACCATTAAGAACTCAGGATATAATTTGGATACCGATCGTTTTATAGGTAGTGTCAATTTAACTTATGATTTTTCGGAAAAAACCAGTTTAAGATATACCTATGGTCTTGATTTATATAACGAGTTAAACTTCAACTACGTTAATAAAGGTGGTATTGATAGCCCTCTCGGGTTCATTCAAAGTTTTGATAATTACAATAGAGTACAAAACCACAGATTTATCTTAAATTTTAACAATATAGATTTTAATGATTCATTTTCTATGAATGGTCAATTAGGTTTTGAAACAAAAAATACCATTAGGGATGTATACGGTGTTCAAGGTACAGATCAGGTAGTTTATGGTTTTCTTGATTTAGACAATTATAGGGAATACAGCCCAATTACAAGTTGGTCTACTTTGGATGGTTTTGCCATTACTCCTTCAGAGCAAAATAGGATCGGTCTTTTTGGCGCGGTTGATTTTGCTTACAAAAATTATCTCTACTTAAACTTACAAGCCAGAAATGACTGGGGCTCTACGGTTGAAAAAGCCAACCAATCAATATTCTATCCCAGTGTGGCTCTATCATTTATCCCATCATCTGCTTTTGAAGGATTTGGAGGAGACTACTTGAAATTTAGAGCTAGTTACGGATCATCAGCTAGTTTCCCTGTAGCATACTTAACACGTCCGGCGCTTAGCTCTCAATCAAATGGATGGATTAATCCTTTTACCAATTCCATAGTAACGTTTAACTCGGTTAATACGTTCTTACCCAATCCAGATTTAAGTCCAGAGTTTTTGGAAGAATATGAGGTAGGTACTGAAGGTAGGTTTTTTAATAACCGTTTAACGTTTGATGTGTCTTTGTACCATAAAACAATTCAAGATCAAATTTTATACTCAGATCTACCAAATTCAACAGGGTTCGTTTTAACGCAAATTAATGCGGGTGATGTTGAAACTAAAGGTATAGAGGTTGGTTTAACCGTTACGCCGCTTAAATCAGAAAATTTCTTTTGGTCCATTAACAATAACTTCACCGCTTACGAATCTACGGTGCAAAACCTTCCAGTTGATTTAGTAACCATCGGCTCGGCTGATATTAACCATGCAATAAATGGAGAACCATTTGGTGTATTCAGAGGAACATATGCTGTAAAGGATGATGCAGGTAATTTAGTTATTGACCCTACTACTGGAAAAATTATTTTTAGTGACAATGTTGGTCTTCCTGACAAAATTATTGGAGACCCCAATGAAGATTTTAGATTTTCTACAATCAACACTATTTCATACAAAAACCTAAGTTTAAGTGCTCAATTAGAATATGTACATGGAGGTGATATTTATTCAAATACGGCTTCTAATTTATTAAGACGAGGTGTAACGATTGATACTCAAAGCAGAGAAGGTTCTTTTATCATTCCTGGGGTTTTGGGAGATCCTGAAACAGGTGAGCCTTTAACAGACAGTAATGGAGATAAGATTAAAAACAACATACAAATTGGACCAAACGACGTTTACTTCATAAACCTACAAGACGTTGATGAAAACTTGGTTTATGATGCTTCTGTGGTGCGCTTAAGAGATGTTTCCCTAAGCTATAAAATGTCTGAAAAGTTTTTGGAAAAGACACCGTTTGGATCAATATCATTTACACTTTCAGGTAATAACTTGTGGTATTCAACACCTAACTTACCAAAAGGATTAAATCTTGACCCAGAAGTATTGGCCACAGGACAAGGAAACACATTTGGAGTTGATTTCCAAAATGCTCCTTCTTACAAACAATACTCGTTTAGCGTCAAATTAACTTTTTAAAAAAAATACGCAATGAAAACATATAAAAGAATAACAAAATATTCTGTTTTACTGGGGTTAATGGTAACGATGCTATTTAACTCTTGTGAAACCTTAAATTTAGAATTACAAGAGGATCCCAATGAACTTGGGGAGAGCTCGGCAGACCCTAATTTTGTTCTTAATTCAATTGAAGGCACATTTGGATTTCAGCACTTTGGATTGAATGCCATCGTTGAACCAATGATGAGACATAACCATTTGTTTGGAACTTATGCAAATAGTGCGGGAACCGAAACTATGAATGCGGCTTGGCAACAAACCTATGCCATAACCACCAATTTAAATTTTATTAAACCCATAGCTGAAGCAAGAGGTTTACCACAACATATTGGCGTAGGTCAAGTTGTTGAGGCTTTTGCCTACATTACTTTAGTGGATTTTATTGGTACGGCAGCATACAGTCAAGCTGTTAACGCTGAATTTCCAAATCCGAAATTGGATGAGGGTGAAGACATTTACAACGCCATGTATGACCAATTGGATGAAGCTATCGTGAACTTGAGCCAGGAAAACGCAATTGCATTTAACGATATATACTACAACGGTGACGCAAGTAAATGGATAAAATTAGCTAATTCATTAAAGTTAAGAATGTATGTGCAAAGTAAGTTAGTAGCTACACCAGCAATGGTAGCTAGCTTAAATGCCATCGTTGCCAGCGGTAATTTTATCTCTGACCCCGCCGATGATTTTCAAGTGCTTTTTGGAACGAATGAAACCAATCCGGATAACAGACATCCTTATTTCCAACAGCAATATGGCCAAGGAACAGATGCTGGTAACGTATTTCAAAGCAATGATTTCATGAATCTATTGCTCAATACTAAATCTGCTCCAGATCCTAGAACGCCATACTATTTCTACAGACAAGATTTAAACGATCCACCAGCTCAAGATTATGACCATTGTACGCCTTCCTTTTTGTATTGCTATTTAGGTGATGGCTATGATGGTAGAGACCACGGTGATGACGAAGGTATTGAAAACGATGGTCTACAACGTGTTGCTTATGGTATTTATCCAGGTGGTGGTGCTTATGACAGTGCAGGAACTCAAGCGGAAGAAATTGCCGTTGCCAACTCCACTTTTGTTTATGACCCAAGTGCCTCTGGAACAGAAGCTGAGCAAAGAGCACTTCATATAAGCACACACCTTAGTACGGTAAACCCATCTACAGTAAACAGTACTAATAATGGTGGAGCTGGTGTAGGTCCATTTCTTACAGCTTGTTTCGTTCATTTCCTATTGGCTGAAGCTGCTTTACCTGCCCCACAGGGTATGGGAGCTAGCGGAAACAGCGCTACATTACTTGAAAAAGCAATGCAACTATCGTTTGATAAAGTAGCTGATGTGAGTGGTATACCAATGCCATCGGCCGACGTTGACGACTATATTGACGAGGTTATGGCAGAATTTAATGCCGCTGACAATGAAGGTAAATTAGAAGTTATTGCACGCGAATTCTATATTGCATCTTTCGGTAATAGTATAGAAGCTTATAACTTATACAGAAGAACAGGATATCCAACTCTTGAGCCTCATGTTTTGAGTAGTGGAGGAGCATTCCCAAGAAGTTTCTTCTTGCCTGCATCAGAGTTAAACACGAACGCAAATCTTGATCCGGATTTAGATCAGAAAAAATTAACCGACCAAGTTTTTTGGGATACCAATCCTGCTGGTTTTATTGATTAAAAAAAGATAATTATGAAAAAAATAAAATATTTATTAGCCTATTTTGTACTTGGAGCGGTAAGTTTCACTTGTACAGACCAAAGCACGTTTAGAAATCCCTCTCACCACGAATTGGAGCAAGGTGCTTTTATTAGATTCTCAGGTAATGTTATGCCTGCTACATTTGAAGACGCTCAAAACATTTCTTTTACTTCAGAAGTTTGGGATCCAAATAACAATGTTATTGAATACAATCTGGGGATAACCGCAATAGTTGGAGGTGTAAAATATGTTGCTGACGATATTATTACCCTAACCAGTTTCCCTGGAACGGTTACAATAACCAGCCAACTTATCGCCGATGCTATTGGTGTTGATGTCAACACATTCGGATTTGGTGACCAATTTAATTTCCTAGGTACCGCAACCCGAGCAGACGGTGTGGTATTTAATGGTTTGCAACCTTCATATGATGATGACACCATGTCAATAGGCATTGGAACCACTGAAGCACAATTAGAAACACCCGCCTATAAAAATGCCATGACATTTGGGACTATCATTTCATGCCCTTTTAATCAGGCAGATATGATAGGTACCTATACCATTCTTCAAGATGATGGTTTTTCAGCAACAGGTAATACGCAATTTGAAATTATTGCCGGTCCCACCGCTAACCAAATAATACTTGTTAATCCTTACGATTCTGCAGGGAACTTTAACATTACAGTTGATGTTACCCCTTTGGGTATTGCCACTTTTGAAAATCAAATGGGTGTATTAACCGAAGAAATATGTTGCGCGGGTTATACGCCCACATATTTCGAATCAAATGCGGTTGTTTCTATTGCCCTTTCATGTATTGGATACATTAGTCTTAATTTCGATACAGGCTTAGGTCTTGCTGGAAATCCACCAACTGCGTTTACCTTTGGTCCAGGAAAATTTGTAGCCCAAAAAAATTAACTCAAAATTAGTTAGATTATGAAAAAAATAATATATATCACATTTTCCATATTAACTATCGGGCTTTTCTCCTGTAGTGAAGACGACAGTTATTCAATTGCTTATGTTGACAATGAGCAAAAGGTAGCGCTAACTGGTACGCTGACGATTACAAATCCATCGACAACTATTTATACTGGTGATGCTATATCCTTTATTGTTGAAGTACCTCAAGCCTTTGAAGTAGATGCTAAAGTGGAGGTTACGTTTAAATCGTCTTATAACGAACTAGCACTTACTTCTAATATCGATAAAGTTTATGTTACTATCCCTAAAGGTACAACTTCCTTGTCAGGGACTTATGACGCATCATCTTTCGGTAATGACATACCTTTCTTGGGTGTAGCAGATTTTTTAACGGCTAATATTACGGGTATTGCCCTTGTGCAACCTCCAAAAGAAGATGAAGAAGGAAACCCAATAAATCCCTATGTACCAGTTGATGATCCATACACTATGACTTCTGAAGCGGTAAACTTTCAATTTATAGCTGGTACCTCTTGGACAGTTCCTACCGATAAAACTTTAATGGTAAGCTTAGATTGGCAAGGCCCTTATAGTGAAAATGATATAGACCTATATATCATTGATTCAGGGTTTACAACCCTATATGAATCATCGGAATCTGGATCTCGATTCGAGGGTGATTTCTTTAATAATCCTGCCAATGAAAATCATCCTGATGGAGATTACGTTGTTGAGATAGGTGTATATACCAGTGTTGATGATAGCCCAATACCTTATCAACTTACGTTTACTCATCCAGATGGGACCAGAGAAGTTTTTGAAGGCACTGTAGATCCTACTATTGGTTACGTAGATCCTGTAGGATTTACTAAAACAACTGATGGAGAAGGAAATGTTACTTATGACATATATGCCCTTTAAAATATTTTAATTGTTTAAAAAACCACCTCAATTTCGAGGTGGTTTTTTTATACCTTTAACCCATGGAAAACCTAACCCAAATATTTGGCATAAGAGCCATAATTGAGGCCATTAACGCCGGTGAAACCATTGATAAAGTGTTTCTTCAAAAAGGCTTAAGCGGTGAACTATTCAACGAGTTGGAATCTTTAGTCAATAAAAAATCCATCAACAAATCTTATGTGCCTGTTGAAAAACTCAATAGACTGACCAATAAAAACCACCAAGGTGCTGTTGCCCAAATCTCTCCTGTTGCATTCCACGATATGGAAACTTTAGTTTTAAATGTGATTGAATCTGGCAAAGACCCCTTGTTTCTATTATTGGACCAACTTAGTGATGTCAGGAATTTTGGGGCAATTATTAGAACTGCCGAATGCACAGGTGTTGATGGTATAATAATTCAAAAAAAAGGTGGTGCTCCTGTAAATGGGGACACCATTAAAACAAGTGCGGGTGCTGTTTTTAAAGTGCCTATTTGTAAGGTAGACCATATAAAAGACGCCGTATTTTATATGCAAGCTTCTGGAATAAAGGTCATAGCCGCAACGGAAAAAACAAATGACACCCTATACGATGTTTCATTTAGTGAACCGTGTGCTATAATTATGGGTTCTGAAAGTCGTGGTATAAACCCCTCAATTTTAAAAGTTGTGGATGCCAAGGCTAAATTACCTCTGCTTGGAACCATTGAATCTTTAAATGTTTCAGTGGCTTGTGGGGCATTTTTGTATGAAGCTGTTAGACAAAGACTTTCTTAGACTTACTAGATTTTTGGATTTTTAGATTTATCCTGTTTATAGATATAATTAATAGTTGGCTCGTCTTCTATTTCTGTTTCAATATTTTCTATAAAATTCCCATCTTTATCAAAGTGTTTTAAAAACGGGTCATCATCTTCGTTATAGTTTCCCTGTTCCCAAACATATTTTTTTGGCTTAGCAACTTGCTTTCTAAAAATTAAAGCAAAAAGGAAACCCGTAATTAAACCCGCTGTATGACCTTCCCATGAAATACCTTCTTCAATAGGCAATGTATACCAAATCATGCTTCCATAAAGAAAAACGACCAACAGAGACAAGGCAATGAGCCTAAAATGTTTTGCAAAAACCCCTTTAAAAAAAGTAAAACTTATTAAAACATAAATGAGTCCGCTTATCCCGATATGATATGAAGGTCGACCAATCCACCACGTTAAAAAACCAGATAATAAAATACCATAAACAATGACTTTCCAAGCAATAGCTCTATAGAAATAAAATAATGCCACGGATAGCACAAATAATGGCACGGTGTTATGATAAATATGCTTAATGCTGCCATGTATAAAAGGGCTTAACACAACCCCCCTCAACCCCTTTAAAGTCTGCGGATAGATGCCATACTTGTTAAAGTTATATCCAAAACGTACCTCAAACCAAAATACCAACCAAATGAGCAGTACTAAAGATATAGGGTAGGCCACTACCCCAGTTGAAAATTTAAAATGTGATTGGGTTTTCATTGAGCTTAAGATAGCAAATAATCGACCAACTTTGTTTTTGATGCTAAAATGTCATATCCATCACTTTACAAAAATTTTACTTTTTAATGTTGATGAAATTAAGTTCAAAATAACATTCTATTTTACAAAGGAATTGTTTTAATTTTACGCATATGAATGTAAATGAGCCCTTAGCCGAACGATTACGTCCAAAAACCTTGTCCGAATATGTGAGTCAAACACACTTAGTGGGTGAAGGTGGCGCACTTTCGCAGCATATTAAACAAGGCTTGATTCCATCAATGATTTTTTGGGGGCCTCCTGGAACGGGAAAAACCACACTTGCCAACATTATTGCCACAGAATCTGGAAGACCATTTTATACATTGAGTGCCATAAATTCTGGCGTTAAGGATGTTAGGGACGTTATTGAAAAAGCCAAGCAAAGTGGCGGGCTGTTTACCACCAAAAATCCAATTTTATTCATAGATGAAATTCATCGATTCAGCAAATCGCAACAAGACTCGTTATTACAGGCTGTTGAAAAGGGCTGGATTACCCTTATAGGCGCAACAACCGAAAACCCCAGTTTTGAGGTTATTTCTGCCCTACTATCGCGTTGTCAGGTTTATATTTTAAATGCTTTTGACAAAACGGATTTAGAAACCCTTTTAACACGTGCCATTAAACAAGATGAGCTGCTTTCAAAAAAAAATATCGAATTAAAGGAAACGAATGCCCTTTTAAAACTTTCGGGGGGCGATGCCCGAAAATTGCTCAATATTTTTGAACTTATTGTCAACTCTTTCAATACAGATTCTGTTACCATTACAGATGAAATTGTACTCAAGAAAGTACAGAACAATACCGTTCGTTACGACAAAACTGGCGAGCAACATTACGATATTATTTCGGCGTTTATAAAGTCCATTCGTGGCAGCGACCCCAATGCCGCCGTTTATTGGCTCGCTCGTATGATTGAAGGTGGCGAAGACGTTAAGTTTATCGCCCGTCGAATGCTTATTTCAGCCAGCGAAGATATCGGCAATGCCAACCCCACGGCCTTGGTTATTGCAAACAACACGTTTCAAGCTGTAAATACCATTGGTTACCCTGAATCCAGAATTATTTTAAGCCAATGCGCCACATATTTGGCTTGCTCCCCTAAAAGCAATGCCGCCTATACCGCTATTGGCAGTGCACAAAAATTGGTTAAGGAAACGGGCGATTTAAGTGTTCCTCTTGAAATACGAAATGCACCGACAAAACTTATGAAAGAATTGGGGTATGGCGACAATTACAAATATGCCCATAACTACGAAAACAATTTTGCTGACCAAGAGTTTTTGCCAGACGAAATTAAAAATACGAAACTGTACGACCCTGGCAACAATGCCAGAGAGAATGCGCACCGTGAGTTTTTAAAGCAACGTTGGAAAGATAAATATAACTACTAATCTTTTTGGGCATTACCACAAGGGTCGGGCATTATTCGTTGATTCCTATTTTAAATTATTGAATTCATGAATATAAATATTTCAATACTCACTCCCTCCTACGTTGGGAAACTCAAACAATTAGCATGTGGTGAACGCAGTCGAACGGTTCAATCCCTAATGCAATTAGCAACTTAATTAAAAGATGTTGGAATAATTTTTGATTACATTTATCTAAAATTTAACCCCATGAAAGCTTTAAAATTTACCCTTTTGGCTTTAGTTATTGTATCGTGCGCCCCTATTCGGGTAAGCTATGATTTTGACCATACGGTCAATTTCAACGTTTATAAAACCTATCAGTATTACGGCGACATGGAAACAGGACTTAGCGAACTGGATACCAAACGGTTTTTAGATGCCATTGATGCACAAATGACTGCCAAAGGTTTTGGGATTTCTGAAAACCCAGATTTTTTAATTGACATAAAAAGTTCATCATACCAAGAACCACCTAGACAGACTGTTGGCGTTGGCGTTGGTGGTACGGGTAGAAATGTTGGTGGGGGAATTTCAATTGGAATCCCTATAGGGCAAGCCAATGTAAACCGACAAATCACCATCGACTTTGTAGATGAAAATAAAAAACAACTTTTTTGGCAAGCTGTTGCAGAATCAAGTTATTCCCCAAATGCTACACCAGAAAAACGTGAAGAACATTTAAATGCCATTGCAAAAAAAATGCTGTCACAGTATCCGCCTAATCAATAAACCTTCAAATTTTATAAATATCCTAACATTTAAAATACGTTAATCGTTATTACATTTTGTAGTTTTATGAAAATCAATAAAACTATGAATAACTTAAAAGGCAAAGTCGCCCTAATTACTGGCGGTTCTAAAGGAATTGGTTTCGGTATTGCGCAATCACTAATGAACGAAGGAATCCATGTTGCCGTGACGAGTAGAAGCCAATCCTCAGCGGATGAGGCAGCCAAAACATTAAATTCCAATAATTTTACAGACGCTAAAGCTATAGGCATTGAGGCTGATGTTCGCAGTTTTGAAAGTCAGCAAAAGGCAGTTGAAACCGTTTTGAAGCACTTCAATCAATTGGACATTGTAATCGCCAATGCAGGATTGGGACACTTTGCTTCTATTGAAGATTTATCCATAGAGCAATGGCAGGAAACCATTGACACTAATTTAACGGGTGCTTTTTATTCCATAAAGACAAGTGTAGATGCATTAAAAAAATCGCAAGGCTACTACATCACCATTTCAAGTTTGGCTGGTACTAATTTTTTTGCCAAAGGATCGGCATACAATGCCAGTAAATTTGGCTTAACAGGATTTACCCAATCAGTAATGCTTGATTTAAGAAACCATGGCATAAAAGTAAGCACGATTATGCCTGGCTCTGTATCGACATATTTTAACAATAATACACCAGATGCCGACGATGCATGGAAAATTCAAATTGAGGATATTGGTGAGTTGGTGGTTGATTTAATCAAAATGAACCCAAGAACGCTGCCAAGCAAAATTGAGGTTCGACCAAGTATGCCGCCGAAAAAGTAATTAGTGTTTTACCAATTTCTTGTTGGCTATAAGCACTTTATCCGAATAGAAATTAGTAATATAAATACCTGTATTTAAGTTACTTATATCCAACTGACAACTTTCAAGGTTTGATATTTTTAGTGCTTTTACCATTCTTCCATCCAAACTAACCAATTCAATATTCAGCTTTGAATTGGCTTCACCTTCATACATAAAAGTCACCGTTGTACTTGCAGGATTAGGAAACATAGAAATACTGTAGTTATCCATTTTACTTTCTATGTCCTTAACACCCAAAGTAGTATAGTTGATTTTCCAGTTTACCAGAGATACATGAAAATTATCATGGTTATCTACTCTCTGAAAAGGTGAATTATCGTGTATAACTGCTGTTAAGATATTCTCCCCTTCTATCAAACTGGTCTCTAAAAGTGTAACATCATCAACATTGTTGGCAAAATTAGAGCCATTTAATGTCCAAACACTTTCCAAAGTATTTGGTATTGGCTTGATCAATTCGAGTTGAAAATCCAATGGAAAACTAGAAGGGTTTTCCACGGTACTATTATTTGGGACATAGTTATCTATAGGAGATATTAAATCGTGTATTTTTTCGACCATTGCTTCTTTACAAACAGAGCAAAAAGGAGCCCCCAAATAGCGCATCTTACAGTTTTGATGTGGCCTATACCATGGTTTTGGATTACCGGAAAAATCGGAATGCTGGTAAATCCCAACGCTATTTGTTCCCATCCAGTTCGTCCATTTCACCAAGCTAGGATTAGTTTCTTGAGTCATATTTATACCCTCCATCGCATAAATATCATCTTGATAATATTCGTCCTTCAAATTAAACAAAGAATGCCCCAATTCATGGATTGCAATCTCATTGGCACTTGCACCATTTGAAGCCGTTGCAATAAAGCCACCGGCACCACCATAAACATTAGAATTTACTAAAATGATTATTTGATCGTAATTGGGAAAATTATCTGCCATTACATTATTGATTGTTGCAAAACTACTCGTGTACAACAATCTATGGAAGCCATAACTATCAAACGAAGTATCAAAATAAGTATCTACTGTTTCTATTGGTGATATCGGTTCAACAACATCAGTAGCCGTTCCAGGGTGGTCCGCTCCACTTTCATTGGAAGGTACTTTTATGGCGTAAACATTAAAATAATCGGCATATTCCAAATAGGGAGATTGGGTAAACATATCATTTGAAAAGTTTGTGGCATCAGTAATAAACTGAGGCAATTCAGAAGATTGATACCCCTCACTTAAAATAACCAAGTTAATTCGGTTATTATCATCACCAGAAACTTTAATGGATTCAACCTCAAAAACTTGAGCCAAAATTGTTGTGGTGTATAAAAATAGAATGGCTATGCAAAGTAGGTGTTTCATTTTAATTCAATTTGGTTTTAATTAGGGGTTTACTTTGCTTTAAGCTATCTACAATTTCACTGATTTCAATATATTTTGTTTTACCATTTAATTGTAGCCTTAAAGAAAGGGCACCATTTTCTAAATCGATTTGTTTTTTTTCAAAGATAAGCGAATCATTAACAAATTCAACTTTTTTCGATAAAGGGTTTTGAATGATAACCACTTGAAGTTCATTGGATTGCTTATCTAACTGGGCGCATTTCAAATCCCCAATTTTGCCAGAATTCAAGTAATTTGAAGATGCTTTTTTTAGTTTTCCGTCTGTGATTGTTTTATTGATGAATTGAACTTGCTTAAACCCATCATCAGATTTTGAAATGGTATAATTTAAAAAAATAAGTTTTGGGTTCGCCTCAGATTGCGCATCTGCTTGCGGAATACTCCTTTTTGAGCCACAGGAAGCAAGACTTAATAGTGCAAACATAAAAAATGATACCTGTGCAAAGCTTTTATAAAAATTATTTTGGGGCATTAGTTTTTCAAACTTCAAATTTTAGCTGATGCAAGGTAATGATTTCTTAACTTCAAAATCAATTTAAAGGAACCCCTGTGTTAATTGCCAACCAAAATCCTGCTTCCTTCACTGTGGCTACTAAACTCGGGCGCATACATGCTTTGAATGGTTGTAATACCATTGCTCATATTACCAGCATTGTTTACACGTAAATCGTACTCAAAAACATAAATGCCTTTTGGTAAATAATCAAAAAAGAAATTGGTTGAAGCATCTTTTGTACTTTCATAATAACCTAAACCATCCTGCCATTTGTATTGGGATAAAACGTTAATGGGCTCCAATCCTGAAGCGCGCATGTCTTTCATATGAATGAATTCCATGTTTCTATCACTTCGCAACTCTATTCGCACCCTTACTAAATCACCCACTTTTAAATTTGTACTTGAAGTTATTTCAGTGATTTCTTCACCGGTATCCGTATTCGTTCTAAAGAATAGTTGTTTATTTAATTTTAATGGCGTTTCTGCTGAAGTAATTTTATCCAAGTCTTCAAAATATTGCCAATATAAACTTCCCCAGGCAATGCCTTTTCCCTCTTTTGAAATTTTTACTTCGGCCATTTCAGGTTTAATTTCTGAAGCATTCCAAGAGGTTTTATAATAGCCTGTTCCCGCTTCAACCTTAACATTTTCAAGTTTTGAAGGGTCAATTTTTTCTCCGCCCAAAACCACATCAACCATATCGGTAACGCTTAACCAATCTCTACCCTGAAGCAACAAAGCGTAAACAGCATCTGTAGTGGCTTTGGTGGTTTTCCAACGATTGGTTTGCTTGTTTTTAAGCAACCATATTTTAAGATTATCAATGGTTTCGAGATTCTTCTCTTTGCTTTGAATGACAGATCCGGCCTCTGAAAACGCTTCAATCAACAACGCTTGGGTTTCAATGGGCGCTTGGTACCAAAACCATGAATTGGCATTGGCTTTCCAGTACATGCCCAATTCATTTGAGGTTACACTTGTTTCCTCTAAGGAATTCATGATTTTTGAGGCCATTTTTGCATCGTTATTTCTGTGCGATACCAAAGCCATTAATCCTTTGGCATATAACGGTCTTTTTAACCAATACTTTTGAATTTGGGTTTGATAATAGCTTGTAATCTCCTCAACATTTTTACTCCTTTTAATTTCGGGGAAAAAGCTTCGCATGTACAAATAATGCAATTGGGTATAGCTCAAGTGGTCTTTGCTTAAATCTACATTAGCATCATATTTTCTGATGTCATCATATTCTTTAATGAATTCTGAATCGAGATAACTGATGGCTTTTTCAATCATTTTATTATGAGACCCTTCGACTGCGCTCAGGGTGACACCGAGCTTGGTAAGATGTCCGAAGCCAGAAATAATATGCTGTGTAATAAATCTGTTTTCATAACCGCCATTAAACCAAGGCCATGCGCCAGAAGGCATTTGGTTATTTTGCAGTTTTTGGATAGCTGATTGCAGTTCATTGTTCATTTTATTTAAATCGAACAATAGGGCAATGCGTTTTTTCTGTTCGGTTTCACTTTGCGCATCCCGAAGCCACGGTGTTTCTTGAATAAGGATTGATTTTAATTCCTCGTTTTTTTCAAGATTGCTGATCAGCACATCTTGAGATTTCCACTGATTGAAAACCTCTTTGATTTTAGGATTGTTGTTTGCAATATGGCTGGCCAGAGCATTGGCGTAGTAGCGACTAAAGGTTTGTTCGTTGCAATCGTAAGGGTATTCCATAAGATAAGGCAAGGCCTGAACGGCGTACCAAGCCGGATTGGAAGTCATTTCTAAGGTTAGCTTATGGTGTTTTAAAGTCGTTGAATTGTTCGTTTTTAGTTTATCTAAGGTGAAGGTTCGCGTTTCGTTGGAACGCACCCACATGGGCAATGTCTCTGTAACCAACATACGGTTGCTCAATACAGGAAGAACGTTTTGCTCGCCGTCACTAAAAGTTTCCGATTTGGCCATTATTTTGTATTGAATGGCACCTACATTATCGGGAATGTTTAAATTCCAAGAAACTTGGGTATTACCTTTGGCATTTATGGAAAAGGTTTCGACTGCGCTCAACCTGACAAGTAAGTTTGTGATGTCGCTTCCAGAAATTGCATCAGTTAAAATGAGTTTGGCTTGGCCTGAAAGCGGTTTTTCCGTTAGGTTTGAAATTTTAGTGCTTATTGTAATATTGTCCCCTTCTCGTAAAAAGCGTGGTGCGTTTGGTGTTACCATAAGTTCCTTTTGGGTAACCGCTGTTAAAGTTTTCGTGGTGCTTTCCAAAGTTTTGGTATGTGCCAATAACTGCAGTTTCCATTGGGTCAAGGCTTCGGGTGTTGTAAAACTGAAACTTACATTTCCTACTTCATCGGTCTGCAACTTTGGAAAGAAAAATGCTGTTTCTTGAAGGTTTTTGCGGATTTGAATGTTATCGAAGTTTTTTTTTTCTTCCTTATTTTGAGAAATAGATTTTGATTCCTTCATCATTTCAGGAGCAGCACCAACCATGACTACCTCTTCCAAAGCACTATCATTTAATTTTGCAAATGCCACAGGTTCTTCTGCTTCAACAGAATCTTCAACCATTTGCACACTTGCTACTCTTCCACTCAAACCACGAATTAATAGATTGTTTGAATAGCCAAAACCAAACCCAAACCAATTCAATCGGTCATATTGTTGCTGTGGGTAGCTTAAACGCATTTTGCTGTTGTAAACCCTAAAATTACGCGTGCCAAAACTTTTGTTGGATTGACTATAAGTGCGGGCATAATACAACGGCTGTTGCAACGGATTGAAATTCCACGCATGCGGTTTAAACTGGTCTAAAGAGGCATCGTACATGCTTGCCAATAGTTCGGTACTTACTTTTTCGCCTTGTGGCCCTTTGATTTTAAAACTCCAAGTTTCGTCAGTTCCCGGTTGTAATTTATCTCGAAACGTCAATGTTTCAATATCTAAATCGGTTTTTGGATATGGCACTGAAATAGCCAGAGAACCGGATTGAAAACTATTAAAAACCGCAAAGGTATAATGTACCGCAAAACCACCTACATCACTTTTCTCAACAGGAACGGTGATAGCTTTTTTGCCGTTTTGCAAGGTGATAATTTCAGTTTTTAAGATTTTTCCATCCTTTTCAACAGACACAGTAATCGATAAATCTTCGGCGGAAGAACCCAAGGTAATTTTAGCAACATCTCCAATTTGATAGGTTTCTTTGTCTATGCTGATACTGAATAATTGATTGTCGGCCAAAGAATCATCATCGTTACTAAAAAGTGTGGTTTTGGTTTGGTCTTTTACCAATTGCCCAAATTTGTCTTTACTTTCCAAAACAATTAAGTATTGCCCCGATTTCCACTTTTTAATTTTGCCGAGGTTGACTTCCTTTGCTATTTCAGTATTGAAATTCTCCTCAAAAACCAAATCGCCTTTTTCCCAGTTTTCATCAAGATGTTCATTGGTATAGGCCTCATGCGGAAACAGATTTTTAAATGTTTCTTCAGAGAATTCCTGATAATCTGGCGCAGGCCATGGACGCTGCCTCAAGGCCCTTTTTGGAGCTATTAATTTATATATTTTAATCACACCTTTGGCTGGCACAAACTCACCATTTAAATTTTCGGTTGTTATTTTTATGGCATGGCCTTTTTGGGTTTTGTCCAACTGTGAATCAACATCCATTTTGGCAACCAAGGCATGGTAACCCACATGTACCGTAGTTGCGGCACTTCGGGTTTCACCATTTAAATCTGTAACATCGGCTGTTATTTCATAATTGAAAATCGGCAAACTACTTTTGTCTACACTTTGGGCTGGCAGGGCTTTAAAGGTTATTTCAAATTCACCTTTTTCATTCGTCATGCTTTCACCATGGGTTATTTCCTGAGGTTCGCTATTAAACCAAGGGCGATACCAAAAATACCACCTTGGGTACTGTACTTTACGGTGTACTCGATACACCACTTTGGCATTTGTAATGGAACTTCCGGCATAAGCCAAAGCATTGCCTTTTACAGTAATGGAATCGGTTACCTTAAAGGTTTCGGTTACCGGTTCAAACTTGGTTTCAAACTTTGGGCGTTTGTATTCTTCAACCGAAAAATATTGGCTGCCATTCAAATCCTTTTTGTCGCCATCGAGTTGAATATGATATTGACCTGTTAAACCACTATTGGGTAAAATAAATTCTCCAGAAACAGAACCAAATTCATTGGTTACCAGTTCAAGTTCTTTTACTTCTTCACCATTTACGTTAAAAAGTGCGGCAGAAACTTTTTCTGAAGCCAAAACTTCAGATTTATTTTCTTTGGATTTTACAACTATAGCCTTAAAATAAACCGTTTGTCCAGGCCTATAAATGCTTCTATCGGTAAAAACAAAAGCCCCGTAATTGGTAATTTCCTCCCTTTCGTTGTAATGCCTATTGATGTAATAGTCACCAAAATAAGCCACATCGTTTCCGTTTGTAACCTTGGCGGTAATGTTACGGTAACGGTCGCCTGATTTTTCTATTTTAATTTGCCCATTGGCATCTGGCGTATGGGTTTGTTTTGTCGTTTTGTTATCGTAGTTTTCGGTAAAAGACAATTCAACTTTTGCTTTAGTAACAGGAGCACCATTATTTCGATTTATAATTTGAAATATTTTATAATCTGGCGTTTCCGTTTCAACCAGAGCTAAATTGGTCACTTGAATATTCGCAAAGCCAAATACATTTTCGTCATCTTTCTGTATTGCTAAAATGACATACCTACCGTTGTCCAATTTAGGTACTAGTACCTCAGTAGTGTGCAACTGATAATCGCTTTCATTTTTTAATTGGTTATCCCAAGATTCAACAACATCAAGCTTTTTAATGAATTTTAGTTGGTCTTCCTTTTTGTAAATTTTGCTGAATTTTTCAAACTCATTTTCTGAAATGCCATAGATTTTAAATTGAAGGGCGTTCAAATTTTTATAGCGCACCAAAACTTTTGAATCCATTTGAATGGGCAAAAAGTCCTCAGCCGTAATTTGAAACGTGGCATATTCAATTTGCGATTTTAGGGTTTCACATTTTTCGGCACCTGTGCTTTTTGGAAATTCTGAAATCACACGATTGCAAATTTCCAAAGCCTCCTTTGCTTTCCATCTATTTTCCTCTGATGTCTTGGGCTGATAGTTTTGGCTCTGTTGGAAATAAATTGAAGCCATTTCAAAATCATATAATCCTGAAACTTCATTAGATTTAAAACGTTTGCTTTCAGTTTTCAAAGCATCCAACAAGAAGGCTTGTTTATCGCTAAATGTTGCGTATTGATTTGCAAATTTTAAACGTTCAATATCAACATCTGCCAATGCCAAGGGTTCTTTGTCCTTTAAATGAAACTGAATCAAATCTTGATAGATTTTCAAGGCATTGAGTTGAAGAGAAGTGGAATCTTTTGAGGTGATTTTTAACTCTGAAAATGATTTGGAATCACTTATATAATCTTTATCGTCAAGTTCAAATTTATATGCCGGTTTGGTAATTTGGGTTTCGCTTGTTTTGTAAAAACTTAAAGCTTGGTGATTCAAAAAATCGAATAAGGTTGGTCGGAACTTTTTAGAGCCTTTCACTTCATTCAACAAAACGCTGTATTTGTTCAATTTTTCCTGCTGGAGCATCAACCCATTTTCCAACGAATTTTGAAAATGCGAATGAATTTCATCAAACAGCGTATGTAAATCCCAAGTTCTAAAATCATTGGCATCAACTTTTTCAGAAGTTTTTGTCCGGTTATAAAACTTCCATCTGTTTTGGTTGAAATATTGCCAATACAGATTCGCCAAAACGCTTTCCAAAATATTTTTAGTTGGAAATTCTTGGGTTTCAATTTCATTTTTAAAATCGTTAACAATCCTCAATTGCGCATCTTCCTCCAAAACCAGTGCATACTTGCTTTTGTAAAATATGGTTTTAATAATCTGGTTTTCGTTATTCAATTTACGGGCTTGCTGTTCAATATCCTCAACAATTTTTAAGGCCGATTGCGGTAAACCATCGGCTTCCAATTTTTCAACCTTGGCCCACAAATTTTGAAAATCATTGGCTTGAGCATGTGAAAAATTGGCAAAAAATAATATCATAAGTATGGGTAGTATGCGTTTCATATACTTTGTTTTTACATCTATTAAAAATGTCAACTATAATGATTTACTTTAATTGACGTTTTAACTCTAAAATAGTTTCAAAAGCCATACCAAACAAATGGCCATTGCGTAAAACATCCGTTTTGATGAGTGAAGTTAGCCATTTTTTTAGTCATTTATAAAGATTAACTTTGCCTTTCGAAATAAAAAACATGAAGAAGTTTATCATCCTACTTTTACTTCCTGTATTGGCATTTGGACAAACCAGTTTTGACCAAGTTGAATTGCTATTTCAAAAAAAACAGTTTACCGAGGCTGAAGAACAAACCGTTCAAATTTTAAAATCTGAGCCCCAAAATGTAAAAGCGATTGAGTTGTTGGGCGATGCCTACGGACACCAAAAGAAATGGGATGAAGCGCTCATTCAGTATAAAAAATTAGTGGAACTTAATCCTGATAATGCCAATTACCATTATAAATATGGTGGGGTTTTAGGGATGAAGGCACTCGAAAACAAATTCAAGGCCATTGGACTTATTGGCGATGTAAAAGCCTCATTTTTAAAGGCAGCAGAGCTGGACAAAAACCATATTGATGCACGTTGGGCTTTGGTTGAATTATACATGCAATTGCCCGGCATTTTTGGAGGAAGTAAAAATAAAGCCTTGGAATTTGCCCAAGAGATGGATACACTTTCAAAAGTTGATGGCTATTTGGCCAAAGGCTATATTCATGAATATGATAAAGAGCCTGAACTCGCCGAAAAATATTATAAAATGGCCATAATTGAAGGCGGTTCTTTAGTGTGTTATGATAAACTCACTAAGTTTTATATGGCGCAAAATGAACCTGAAAAGGCCATTGCAAATCTTCAAGATGCCTATAATAAGCATCAGCAAAAAGATTTATTACTTCAAATAGAACGCATCAAAGAAAACCAGCGGTAGAAATTTAAAGACAATCCATGGTACTTTAAAAACGCGCAATCCTTATATTTACAGCTCACAAAATCAATTCATGAACGTACATTTTATAGCCATTGGCGGTGCAGCCATGCACAACCTGGCCTTGGCATTACATAACAAAGGCTACAAGGTAACCGGAAGCGACGACACTATTTTTGAACCTTCAAAATCACGATTGAAAGCCAAAGGACTTTTGCCCAAAAGCTTTGGCTGGTTTCCAGACAAAATCACCAAAAATTTAGATGCCGTAGTTTTGGGCATGCATGCCAAAGCTGATAACCCCGAGCTTTTAAAAGCACAGGAATTGGGACTTAAAATTTACAGTTATCCTGAGTTTTTGTACGAACAATCTAAAAATAAAACCCGTGTAGTTATTGGTGGCAGCCACGGAAAAACTACCATAACGTCCATGATTTTACATGTGATGCACTACCATGACCGGGATGTTGATTATATGGTGGGCGCCCAATTGGAAGGTTTTGATGTGATGGTAAAACTTACCGAACACAACGATTTTATGGTTTTGGAAGGTGACGAATATTTAAGTTCGCCAATTGACAGAAGACCTAAATTCCATTTATATAAACCCAATATTGCCTTATTGAGCGGCATTGCTTGGGACCACATTAACGTGTTTCCAACCTATGACAATTATGTGGAGCAGTTCCGCATTTTTGTAGATAGTATTGTTAGCGGTGGAAGCATTAATTACAATGAAGAAGACCCCGAAGTAAAAAGTGTGGTTGAGGCCAGCGAAAACACCATTAGAAAAATAGCCTACCGAACGCCTGATTATACCGTTGAAAACGGACAAACCCTTTTGGAAACCCCTGAAGGGCCATTACCAATTGAAGTTTTTGGCAAGCACAACCTCAACAATTTAGCTGGTGCCAAATGGATTTGCCAGCATATGGGCATTGATGAAGATGACTTTTACGAAGCCATTGCGACTTTTAAAGGTGCCAACAAACGTTTGGAAAAAATAGCCGAAAGTAAACAAAGTGTGGCTTATAAAGATTTTGCCCACTCACCTAGTAAAGTGGAAGCAACCACCAACGCCGTGAAAGAACAATATAGCAACCGCACATTGGTAGCCTGTTTGGAACTACATACCTACAGTAGTTTAAACGCTGAATTTTTAAAAGAATATAAAGGCGCTTTGGATTCTGCCGATGTTGCCGTGGTATTCTACTCACCGCATGCCGTTGAAATAAAAAAACTGGAGAAAGTGACCCACGAGCAAATTGCCGATGCCTTTCAGCGTGACGATTTAATCATATACACCAACCCAGAAGATTTCAAAAACTTTTTGTTTTCACAGAATTTTGATGATAAAGCATTGCTTTTAATGAGTTCCGGAAATTATGGTGGGCTGGATTTTGATGCTGTTAAGGGGTTGGTTGGGTAGGTTATTAACTCTTGTCCAAAACTTTTTTAGTAAAGAGATTGAACAATGCTCGGGATTACTCTTGGAGATATAAAAAACGTCTTTAATCTAAACCCAAAACTCTGATTAAGTTGATTTATTTTTGGGTAATAAGGCATCTCGTTCAAAATTTATCTTTTTAAAATTTTATAAGAAATAGAATTATTTAACCTAATTAAATAAATGCCAGATTCAAGGTTTGAAACATCTATTTTTTCTTGATTATTTATTTTAGAATATGACTTAACGATTTGTCCTTTTGAGTTGTAAATCACAAGACTGCTAATTTGTGTTTTGCCCTTTATCCTAAGATAATCAGTTGCAGGAACTGGATAAATAGAAAAAGTATTTTCGTTTATACGTTTTAAACCTAAAGTTGCCTCTTGAGATTCATAACATCCCATATCTATAAAATTTTCATGAACACGTGGGTTACCCGCCAAATCAAACTGAGAGGTATTACTAGATGGACTAATTTGATTTATGCACGGAGACGGAACCGATGAGTTTAAAGTCCAATCTGAATTAAAACCATCAAAGTTAGAACCAACTCCTGAGGATGGATTATTGAAAAGCGGATCTAAATTTATATTGTTTAAATACTCGCCTAAATAAAAAGTGTTTTGAGCAGATTGAACCCCTAACAAGCCATTTTCAATATCGGAGTAGTATATATTGGGATCACTACCTTCATCTTCCAAGTATATTTGATTTCTTGAACCAGATGCCTCATTACCCCAAAAAATTGAATTACTAATATTGGGGTCAGATGAATTTTTGCAAAACAATCCACCTCCATTTCTAGCCATATTGTTAACGATAGTATTGTTAATCATTGTTGGGCTTGAAGCAAAAAAATGAATTCCGCCACCATCTTTGGATGTGGAATTATTTGAAATCAAGTTATTGGAAATCAAATCATTTGCCCCATTAGAACTCCAATAAATTCCACCACCACCATATTCATCTAAATCGTTAAATGTTTTATTATTAGAAATTACATTATGAGAAACAATATTTCCTGTTCCTCCAGTTCCTACTTTAGTTATATATAATCCACCGCCTCCAATATCACCTGAAGCTTCATTATATGTTATAATGTTACCCGTGATTGAAGCTGACTTGGATAAAACACGTATTCCACCACCTCGACCCCCATCACAAATATTGAAAGATATTTTATTATTCTTTATTATTGGACTACCTGAACCTCCAGAATCATAAGTGTATATACCAGCTCCAGACAACTCTAATGCAACATTTGAACTTATGTTGTTATTATCAATTACGGGACTGCATAAAGCACCAGCATAAATTCCACCACCACCCCCTTTGGCTGTATTATTCCGTATAGTATTATTCTTAATATTTGGAGAACTCCCATTATCACAAAATATTCCTCCTCCATTCAATTCCGCATAGCAATTTTCAATTAAAGAATTAGAAATATTAACTTTTGAATACCCCTCAATAAAAAAGGCCCCTCCACTATTAAGAGGGGAAGGCCAGTTTGCTTTACCGTATTCAAATTTACAATAAGAAAAACTTGAAGTGTCATTGGTACTCGAAGTGTTTTCAAATCTAACTCCAAGCCAGCCAAGAGAAGGATTACTAGCTGTAAAAGTAATTGTATCGTTCACAGTTCCTATTGCAATTAGTTGTCCTAACACAGAAAACTTGTAGTCGCCTTGAAACTCAACTTTTACCCCTGGTTCTATGGTCAAAGATTTTGTGTCAGCAACCAGAATCGCTCCTTCGATAATATAAGGAGAATTAGATTTAGTCCAAGTTCCTTCCACTAATCCGCCGGGGATATTAGTTTGAGAATGAATATATGATAAAGTCATAACAAAAACGAATATTAATACTCCGTTTTTTATAGAAATGAACTTAATTGAAGGATTGCTGTAAAAATTAAAACTTTTAGTTATCATTATTTGTTATGAAGTTATGGGTATTTACATTTTGACTATGAGCTTGGTAAAATACATAGTAATTAACTTAGCTATAAGTCAATAAAACGAATATAGATGAAATTATTTACAAAATCAAAAATTTTAAATAAACCTACCCTAACTTTTCCTTAAAAAAAGCAATGCTACGTTCCCAAGCCAAAGTTGCCGCCTTTTCATCATAACGTGGCGTAGTATTGTTATGAAAACCATGGTTTACATCATCATAAAAATGAGCGGTATATTCCACATTGTTCGCTTTTAAAGCTTCCTCATAATCTGGCCAACCAGCGTTTACTCGAGTATCCAATCCTGCAAATTGTAACAATAATGGGGCTTTTATGTTGGCTGTGTCTTCAGCACTTGGTTGTCCACCGTAAAATGGTACGGCAGCGCCCAAGGTTGGTATTCTAACCGCCATCATATTCGATATCCAACCACCAAAACAAAAGCCAACCACACCAATTTTTCCATTGCAATCTTTATGGTTACTTAAATAATCATAGGCAGCAATAAAATCTTCGAGCATCTCATTTCTATCGCGCTGGCGTTGCATTGCACGTCCATCATCATCGTTTCCGGGGTAACCACCCAGAGGGGACAAGGCATCGGGTGCCAAGGTGATAAATCCTTCCAAGGCTGCGCGTCTGCACACATCTTCAACATAAGGGTTTAAGCCTCTATTTTCGTGCACCACAACAATGCCTGGCAGTTTTCCTTTAAACTCATCAGGTTTTGACAACAGACCTTTTATGGTGCCACCACCTTTCGGTGATTCATATTCAATATATTCAGATTTTAAACGTTCATCATTGGGTTTCACGATGGCGGTATTTATGTAATCTGGCGATATAAAACTCAATAAAGAGGAAACCGTAACGCCTCCAACAGCATATATGGAAAGTTTTTCTACAAATTGGCGTCTGTCAATTTTGTTGTGGGCATAATAGTCGTACAGGTCAAATACCTCTTGGCTAATGTCTTCTTTTTTTAATGGCTTCATAGGATTAATTTTTTATTGCTCCTGTAATTTACAATATTTATCTTTAGTGCATGACAGAAAAACAAGCGTCCTTTTCCATAAAAAACTGGAGCCAGGACGATCAACCTCGCGAAAAATTGCTTTACAAGGGCAAAACGGCTTTAAGTGATGCCGAATTGGTTGCCATATTAATTGGTTCGGGCAGCAGAAATGAAAGTGCTGTAGCCCTTTGCAAACGTATTTTGGCGAGTGTAGATAATAATTTGAGTGCCTTAGGGCGACTTTCCGTTAAGCAACTTATGGAGTTTAAGGGCATTGGTGAAGCCAAGGCCATAACCATTGCGGCTGCTTTGGAATTGGGCAGAAGACGACGTAGCGAAGAAGCCCTTGAGCGAAAAAAGATAACCTCAAGCACATCGGTTTTTGAATTAATGCAACCCATTATTGGCGAATTGGAACACGAGGAATTCTGGATTATTTATTTGAACAATTCCAATAAGGTCATCCAAAAAAACCAATTGAGCAAAGGTGGCATAACGGGCACTTTGGTTGACGTTAGGTTGGTGCTAAAAAATGCTTTGGAAGTTGGTGCCGTCGGGCTCATTCTGGCACATAACCATCCGTCGGGAACTTTAAAGCCCAGTGAGGCCGACAAGCAAATTACCGAAAAACTAAAATTGGCATCAGAGAGCCTGGATATAAAAATTTTGGACCATCTCATTATAACAGAAAAAGCATACTTTAGTTTTGCAGATGAAGGCATTTTGTAATTTTAAAGAATAGATGTTAAAAAATCAAAATATCAAATTCCAAAAACGGGACTAATTATTGTAAACTCAAAAACTGAAAACTGCCTACTGAGACTGAAAACTGCTTACTGAATATATGCTATTAGTTTACACCCATAAAATATCGCCACGTTTAAAATATGTCTTTAAACATATTTGCAAAAGGATATTGGGTATTGAGGTCAATTTCACCACCCAAATTGAGGAATTTATTGCACACGATAGTTTAAAGATGTCTTACACCACCAAGCAACTTGGCAACGAGTTTTTTGTGAAAAGTCACGATATTTTGTTTGAACAGGGTTTGAGCGATTTAGATATCCACTTACACCCTTGGGAAAACACAAAATGTTTCTTTCACATTGGTGAAAAAAGTGCCATTCCTTTTGATATTTTTTCGGCTTCCTTTTACCTATTGTCGCGTTATGAGGAATATTTGCCTCATTTAAAAGATGATTACGGCCGGTTTACTGCCAAAGAAAGTTTGGCCTACAAAGAAGGGTTTTTACATCAGCCCGTAGTGGATATTTGGGCCTACAAATTTAAGGCTGCCTTGCAAAAGCAATTTCCAAAATTTGAATTTCCCGTTAAGTCATATCGCGTTGTCCCCATCATTGACGTGCCTAGTGCCTACAAGTATAAATTAAAGGGCATCATGCGTTCGTTTGGCGGTATGATAAAAGATGTTTTCAGATTGCGTCTTAAAGGTTTATACACTCGGCTTTTGGTGTTGTTTGGTTTCATTCACGACCCATACGATACTTTTAAATATATTATAAACCGACAGAAACACTCTAGCTCCAAATTCCTGTTTTTCTTTTTAATTGGTGATTATACTACCTACGATAAAGGCATCAACCCCAACAAAAAGAAATTTGTTTCGCTAATGAAACATGTGGGCGATTATTGCAATGTTGGGTTAAAAGCTTCCTTTTTTGCCATTGAGGATATGTCCATCTTAAAAAAGGAAAAATTAAGGATTGAGGAAATAATGAACACCAATTTAATTGCAACCCGACAATCGTTTTCAAAACTAAATTTGCCCGAATCCTACAGAAACCTCATTTCACTTGAGATTAAGGAAGATTACACTATGGGCTATGTAGATCACATTGGTTTTAGGGCGGGTTCGTGCACCCCATTTTTGTTTTATGATTTGGACTATGAAGTGCAAACGCCTCTAAAAATTGTCCCTTATCATCTTATGGATTATGCCCTTTTGAAACAACATTCACAGCTTGACAAGAAGAAGGTTTTAAGTGAAATTATGGATGAAATCAAGCAAGTGAATGGCCAATTTGTACCCATATTTCATAATTATACGTTTAGCGACCATGATAGATGGAAAGGCTTTAAAGAATTATTTAACATTATAATAGATTCGCCAAATGAAGATTAACGGCATTACAGATGTTTTTTTTGATTTGGACCATACACTGTGGGATTTCGACAAAAATTCTGCGTTGACTTTTCAAAGGATTTTTCAAATTAACAATATCGATTTGGATGTTAATGTATTCTTAGAACATTATGTACCCATCAACCTAAAATACTGGAAATTGTATAGAGAGGAACGCATTGAAAAAAGTGCCCTTCGCTATGCCAGATTAAATGAAACGTTTCAGATTGTTGGCTATTTGGCTGAGGACGAATTGATTTATAAACTTTCTGAAGATTACATCACCCATTTAACCACATTTAACCACCTTTTTGAAAACACCTTCGAAATTTTAGAATACCTAAGCCTCAACTACCGTTTGCATATCATTACCAATGGTTTTGAAGAAGTACAAAGCAAAAAATTGAACCAATCTAACATTCATAAATATTTTAAAACGGTCACCAATTCCGAAATGGTTGGAGTGAAAAAACCAAACCCAAAAATATTCAACTATGCTCTGCAGCAAGCCAATACTATTGCCGAAAAAAGCATTATGGTAGGCGATAGTTATGAAGCCGATATATTGGGCGCACAAAATATTGGTATGGATGTTGTGTTTTTTGATTTGAGCCAAACAGTGACAAACAACGGCATTAAAAAAATAGATAACCTCATACAATTAAAAAACTATTTGTAAGTTTTATAATTTAACATTTACCAAAACTCAAAAACGTATATTTACATTCAGATTTTAAATTAATTCATTAAAAATGAACACCAAGTTTTTCACATTATTAGTCTCTTTTTTTATAACAATTTCAATTTTTTCCCAAAACCAGTTGAATGATTATAAGTACATTATTGTTCCGAAAAAATATGATTTTTTAAAGGAAAAAGACCAATACCAGTTAAACTCATTAACCCAATTTTTATTTAATAAATATGGTTTTGAAGCTTACATGGAAGGTGAAGACTACCCACAGGATTTGAGCATGAATCGTTGTTCTGCTCTAACCACAGATGTTTTAAAAGACTCTGGATTGTTTAAAACCAAGCTCACAATAGAACTTAAAGATTGTAACGGGAATATGGTTTTTACTTCAAAAATAGGAGAAAGTAGAGAGAAAGAATATGCCACGGCTTATAATTTGGCTTTAAGGGATGCTTTTGAATCGGTTAAAGCACAAAATTACAAGTACGAACCTAACGAGAAAATGGTATCGAAAACCACTCCCATCGCTTCTTCAAACAAAGAAACGGCTGCCGAGATTGAAAAATTAAAAAAGGAAATCAAAACCTTAAAAGAGGAAAAACAGACTGAAGTTGTTGAAATCAAAAAAGAAGTTGCTGAAACAAAACCGGTAGTTGAAGAAAAAGTTGTTGCCGTTACCGATGATAAAATTAATACAGAAGAACCAACAGTTTTATATGCACAAAAAATTGAAAACGGTTATCAGTTGGTGGACATGACACCAAAAGTGGTTTATAAAATCAAAAAAACAGGACAGGAAAACTTGTTTTTGGTTGAAGGTGAAAACGCCATTATTTACAAAAAAGGAGACTCTTGGTTTTATGAGTTCAATACCGATGGAGGCGTTATGCAAAAAGAGCTGAATATTAAATTCTAAATTTAATCATTTAGCATTTTCCAGAGGGTATCCTTTAATTCGGTAATCCCTTTTTGTGCTACCGATGAAATAAACAAATACGGAATGGGCAGTTCTTTGTCCAATTCTTTTTTCAATTCCGCCTTTAGTTCATCATCAAGCATATCACTTTTTGAAATGGCAATTAAGCGCTCTTTGTCCAACATTTCTGGGTTGTAGCGCCGAAGTTCATCCAACAAAATATCGTACTGCTTTTTAATGTCTTTGGCATCAGCAGGAATTAAAAACAGAAGTACCGAATTGCGCTCTATGTGGCGTAAAAAGTAATGTCCTAGCCCCTTCCCTTCCGCAGCACCTTCAATAATTCCGGGAATATCTGCCATGACGAAGGTTTGAAAATCCCGGTATTTCACAATACCTAAATTGGGTTTTAAGGTGGTGAATTCGTAATCGGCAATTTTAGGCCTAGCAGACGTGATTACCGAGAGCAACGTTGATTTTCCGGCATTTGGAAAGCCCACCAATCCCACATCGGCAAGTACCTTAAGTTCCATGGTAATGTACTTTTCTTCCATGGGCAAACCGGGCTGTGCATATCGAGGCGTTTGGTTTGTGGCCGTTTTAAAGTGCCAGTTTCCCAGTCCGCCTTTACCACCTTCCGCAAGTATTTTTTCTTCACCGTCTTTGGTTATTTCAAAAATGATGTTGTTGGTTTCCGTATCCCGAACCACAGTTCCCAAAGGCACGTCTATGTAAACATCTTCGCCATCAGCTCCAAAACTTCTGCCACTACTGCCGTGTTCGCCATGGCCAGCGCGAATGTGCTTCTTAAATTTTAAATGCAGAAGCGTCCAAAGATTTTCTTTTCCACGAACAATAACATGACCGCCACGACCACCATCACCACCATCAGGGCCTCCTTTGGCAACATATTTTTCGCGATGTAAATGTGCAGAGCCCTTGCCTCCGTTTCCGGATGCCACGTACATTTTTACGTAGTCTACAAAATTTCCTTCGGTCATTTTCTGTGTTTATTTTTTTTTGTGGAGTTGTTTAGTTGAGTTTTTCTAAACAAGCCCTAGTATAACCGTCAGTTATTGGATTAAAGTTAATAATTTTAGGTTTAGCAAAGAAGTAAGCAAATCCGAGTAGATTTGGACGTAGTCTAATCCCTGTAATTGTAATTCAACATTATTGCTCACTGGCTTTTTATTCCGCTTTATACTCAAATATTATTTTCGGTTTTACCTGTTCCGATTTTCCTTTCTGTATGAAAATATCCAACTTTTTATTGTACTTAATTGTTAAGGTGTCAAAATTTTTCCATTCAAAACTTACATCTTTAGGCTTTATAAATCCAGCACTTGCGGCAAAAATTGGTTCTGGTTCAACATTATTGTCACTGTTACATTCTGTTGCGTAAATGTGAATTGACCTATTTACAGTTGCATTCCCACTCATTTCAGTCATTTTTACTTTACGCAAACCTTCGAAATCGCATTCAGCATTTAATTCTATTTCTGTTGATTCCTCGAAAATATCAAAGTTTGCCATGAAAATAGCAATTCCGAATATGGAGAAAAGTCCGATTATTAAAACTCCTATTAGTATCTTCTTTATCAAGTTTTCGTGAGTTTCAGCTATATAAATAGCGAATAAACTTTTTAACTAAAGAGCATCAATAACACCACTCAATCGCTTGGTGATATCTTCAATGGAACCAACACCGTCAACACCAAAATATTTGTTTTGTGCGGAATAGTATTCCTTTAAAATGGCAGTTTTATCGTAATATTCCTTGATTCTATTTCTAATGATGGATTCATCGGCATCATCTGCCCTTCCACTGGTTTGTCCTCTTTTCAGCAAGCGCTCCACTAAAATTTCATCATCAACCTCTAAAGCAACCATGGCATTTATTTGCGAATCTTTGCTGTCCATAAGTTTATCTAAAGCTTCGGCCTGTGCATTGGTACGCGGAAATCCGTCAAAAATAAAACCTTTGGCATCGGCATTTTTTTCTACCTCAGCATTCAACATATCAATAGTTACTTGATCCGGAACCAATTCGCCTTTGTCCATATAAGATTTGGCCAACATGCCTAGCGCGGTTTCGTTTTTAATATTGAATCTAAAAACATCACCTGTTGAAATGTGCACTAAATTATACTTCTCTTTTAAAAATTCTGCTTGTGTTCCTTTACCTGCTCCCGGAGGACCAAATAGTACTAAGTTTGTCATGTGTTGCGTTTGTTTAATTTGATATACTTCTGGTAAATTTCTTCCCAATCCATCATAATCCAATCCGTAACCGACTATAAATTTATCGGGAATTTCAATACCAACATAATGTAGTTTAAAGTCTTTCTTGTAGGCCTCTGGTTTGTAAAAAAGTGTTGCGATCTTCAAGGACTTCACCTTTTCGTTCTTAAAAATGCGGTGCACTTCGGCCAGGGTTTTTCCAGAGTCAATAATATCCTCTAAAATAATAACAGTGCGCCCAGTTAAATCTTGGGTCAGGCCAATTAAACGCTGAATGTCTTCAGACGATTTCAAACCTTCATAAGACGCCAATTTAATAAAAGTAACCTCGCAAGTGTTTGGATACTTTTTTACAAAATCACTGGTTAGCATAAACGATCCATTCAAAATGCCTACAAATACTGGGATTTCATCACCCACATCTTTAGCAATTTGGTCTGCCATGTGCTGCAAAGCCTCATCTATTTGCTTAGCCGAAATAAATGGCTTAAAATATTTATCATGTAGCTTTATCACGGTTACTATTTTTTGAAAGTTGCAAAGATAATCAATAGAATCTCGATTATCTCTTTTTTGATTTATGATTTGGGAACTAATTTAAGATTTAAGTGTATTTTTGCGAAACATTTACGCGATTTTAGTTAATTTTTGTTCAAATGAATTATTTCTCCTCAAATTTTAAACTTGGTATTCTTGGCGGTGGCCAACTCGGTAAAATGCTACTTTACAACACTAGAAAATTTGATATTTATACCTGTGTTTTAGAGGCCGCTGAAGATGCACCGTGTAAAATTGCCTGCGATGAATTTCATCTGGGAAATTTATTGGATTATGATGCTGTTTACAATTTTGGAAAGCAGGTTGATGTATTGACTATTGAAATTGAGAATGTAAATGTTGATGCCTTGGAAGACCTTGAAAAGGAAGGCGTAAAGGTATACCCATCTTCTAAAACATTACAAACCATTCAAAATAAAGCGAAACAAAAGCTGTTTTATGTGGACCACAATTTGCCTACAGCACCCTTTTCACGTTTTGCGTATTTATCAGAAATTGAAGATGCCATAAATAACGGAGGCCTAAATTTTCCTTTTGTTTGGAAAGCTGCCCAGTTTGGTTACGATGGCAATGGCGTGAAGGTTGTTAGAAAACTTTCAGATTTGGAAGGACTACCAAAGGGTGAATGCATTGCTGAAACCTTGGTGCCATTTAAAAACGAGCTTGCCGTTATTGTTGCCCGAAATGCATCAGGTGAAACCAAAACCTATCCAGTGGTAGAAATGGAATTCCACCCTGAAGCCAACCAAGTGGAATATGTTATTTGCCCAGCAAGAATAGATGATAACGTCGCGAAAAAAGCTCAAGAGGTGGCTTTAAAAACCTCACAGGCATTTAACCATGTTGGGCTTTTGGCTGTTGAAATGTTTCAGACCAAAGATGACCAAATTTTAATAAATGAAGTAGCGCCACGTCCTCACAACTCAGGGCATCAAAGTATTGAGGCAAGCTACACATCGCAATTTGAACAGCACATCAGAGCCATTTTAAACTTGCCATTGGGCAGAACCGATAGTAAAGTTGGTGGTGTTATGGTAAATTTGGTAGGAGCTGAAGGTTATAAAGGCAACGTAGTTTACCAAAACATTGAAACCATTATGCACATGGATGGTGTTACCCCACATATTTACGGTAAAAAACAAACAAGGCCTTTCCGAAAAATGGGGCATGTAACCATCGTTAACGAGGATTTAAATGAAGCCAGAAAAATTGCCGAACAGGTAAAGAGCACAATAAAAGTTATAAGTGAATAATTATGAGTAAAGTAGGAGTTATTATGGGAAGCAAAAGCGATCTTCCTGTTATGCAAGATGCCATAGACGTCTTAAAAGGTTTTGATATTGAAGTTGAGGTAGATATTGTTTCGGCACATCGTACACCAGAAAAATTATTCGATTATGGTAAAAATGCCCACACTCGCGGCTTTTCAGTTATTGTTGCTGGCGCTGGTGGTGCCGCCCATTTACCTGGCATGATTGCATCGCTATCTCCTTTGCCTGTTATTGGTGTTCCTGTTAAAAGCAGCAATTCTATTGATGGATGGGACTCCGTTTTATCTATTTTGCAAATGCCTGGTGGGGTTCCTGTAGCCACTGTTGCCCTTAATGGTGCAAAAAACGCTGGTATTTTGGCAGCGCAAATTATTGGTGCAAGCGATAAATATGTACTCGATAAAATTGTAGCTTACAAAGAAGGCCTCAAAATTAAAGTTCACGAATCTGCAAAGGATTTGAAATAAAAAAGCCCCGAATAAAATTCAGGGCTTTCCAGCTATTAACAAATAAATCTCATGAGTTAGTCACTCTTCTTATTGTCGCGGGCAAAAATAGAAAAATTTTATTATGCGCGCACAGCAAACACAATATTTAACACATTATTTGAAAAAATGATAAAAAAATCGCTGATTACTCCATTTAAAACCAAATATAATACGCCTCCGTTCACAAAAATTGAAAACGATGATTTTCTTCCTACTTTTAAAGAAGCCATCAAAATGGCCAAAGAAGAGATTGATACCATCGTCAACAACCCAGAGCTTCCTACATTTGAAAATACCATTGAGGCTTTAGATTTCTCTGGTGAGCAATTGGATAGAATATCAAGCATTTTTTTCAATTTAAATTCTGCCGAAACCAATGAGACCATCCAAAAAATTGCTCAAGAAGTTTCTCCTTTATTATCAGAATTCAGTAACGATATCACTTTAAATGAAGATTTATTCAAACGTGTTAAATCTGTTTACAACTCAAAAAACACTCTAAATTTAACTACTGAGCAAGAAACGCTGCTCGATAAAAAGTATAAAAGTTTTTCAAGAAACGGTGCTAATTTACAGGAAGACAAAAAGAAAGAGCTAAGGGAAATTGATAAAAAATTAAGTCAGTTAAAATTGAAATTTGGTGAAAATGTTTTGGCCGAAACCAACAAATTTGAAATGCTGATAACAGATGAAGTCAATTTATCTGGCCTTCCAGAAGGCGCTATTGAAGCAGCAAAACAATTGGCCGAAAGCAAAGACAAAGAAGGTTGGTTATTCACATTGGACTACCCGAGCTATATTCCGTTCATGACTTATGCCGATAATCGCGATCTGCGCAAAAAACTGGCTTTGGCCGCAGGTGCAAAAAGTTTTAAAGGTGATACATTGGACAATCAAAACATCGTGCTCGACATTATAAAGTTAAGACATCAACGCGCTCAATTGTTAGGCTATAAAACGCACGCACATTTTGTTCTTGAAGAACGTATGGCAGAGATACCTGAAAAGGTTCAATCGTTTTTGGATGAACTGCTGGAAAAAGCGAAGCCAGCCGCAGAACGTGAATTTAAGAACCTCGAAAACTTCGCAAAAGGTTTGGACGGCATAGACCATCTTGAAAAATGGGATGGCGCTTATTATTCTGAAAAATTAAAACAAAAGCTGTTCAATCTTGATGACGAATTACTAAAACCTTATTTCAAATTGGAAAATGTAATTAAAGGTTCGTTTGTTATTGCCAATAAATTATTCGATTTGAATTTTGAGGAAATCCATGATATTGACAAATATCATGAAGATGTTTTAACTTATAAAGTAACCGATAGCAAAGGTAATTTGGTTTCCATTTTTTATGCCGATTTTTTCCCAAGACCTGGTAAACGCAATGGTGCTTGGATGACATCATACAAATCGCAATACATAAAAGATGGTGAAAATAGCAGACCGCAAGTTTCCATAGTTTGCAATTTCACGAAACCTACCAAAAGCAAACCATCGCTATTAACGTTTAACGAAGTAACCACCTTATTCCATGAATTTGGCCATGCGTTGCACGGCATGTTGGCCAATACCACTTACCCAAGCTTATCGGGAACTAGTGTTTATTGGGATTTCGTTGAGTTGCCTAGCCAAGTTATGGAAAACTGGTGTTATGAAAAGGAAGCCCTTGAATTATTTACCACGCATTATCAAACAGGCGAGGTAATCCCCATGGATTTGATTGAAAAAATAAAAGAGTCGGCTACATTCCACGAAGGCATGCAGACTCTACGCCAAATTAGTTTTGGATTGTTGGACATGAGCTGGCACGCAGGTGAGTCCCCAGATAAAATAAAAAATGTAAAAGCCCATGAACTCAAAGCCTTTAAAAGCACCCAACTTTATCCTGATGTTGCCGAAAATTGCATGAGCACCTCCTTTTCGCATATTTTTCAAGGTGGCTATTCATCAGGTTATTATAGTTATAAATGGGCCGAAGTTTTAGATGCCGATGCCTTTGAATATTTTAAGGAGGAAGGCATATTCAACAAAACCGTTGCCAATAAATTTAAGGATAATGTACTGTCGCAAGGTGGAACAGACAACCCAATGACGCTTTATAAACGCTTCCGCGGAAAAGAACCAGAACCAGAAGCTTTGTTGAAACGAGCGGGATTAATTGAGTTAAACAAATAAGGCAGCAAAGCAGTTAAGTCAAACACTTACAACTTTTTTAAGTAGGCAACCATTAATTCCCTCGTACGTTTATCTGGCATGGGACCATAACCAGACATCATGTTATCGATCATATGGTGGGGTTTTGAAGTTCCGGGAATAACGCAGGTAACCAATTCGTTGGATAAGATAAACTTAAGAAAATATTGTCCCCAACTTGTTATATTGAAGTCTTTTGCCCATAATGGTAAAGGTTTCCCTTTTACCATCCGAAACAAATTGCCACCTTCAAATGGACGGTTAATTAAAACAGCTGTTCTATGTTTTCTTATTACGTCAAACAAGGATTTTTCGGCGTGTCTTGATGATATTGAATAATTAAATTGCACAAAATCTGGATTTTCAGATTTTATTACTTTCTCTAAATCTGAATGGGCTACATCGGTGTAATGGGTAATGCCCCAGTATTTAATCTTCCCTTGTTCTTTCCAAGATTTGAGAGTTTTTACATGGGTTTTCCAATCCACCAGATTATGGATTTGCATTAAATCCATTTGTTGGCGCTTTAAAAGTTTTAAGGAATTTTCCATTTGGTTAATTCCAGCATCCCTGCCCACCGTCCAGACTTTGGTAGCGTAAAAAAAGCTTTTTGCGAAATCTGCATCAAAAGTTAAATCTCCAACAACGGCTTCTGAACTTCCATACATGGGTGAAGAATCAATAACTCGCCCACCGTAATTGTTCATTTTCGATAAGACCTCGGCGAGCACTTTTCGTTTTTCAACAGAATTGCCCACATCAAAAGATTGCCAAGTCCCTAAACCAACAACAGGCAGCCGTTGATTACTTAAAGGAATGGGGCGTTCTAAAATTTGCTCTTTTTCCATAAACGAAAAAAATATGGGGTATGCCATTAAGCCTAGGCCTGATAGACCATAGATTTTCAAAATATCTCTTCTATTATAACTTTCAGAAGTCAAACTTAATAATTTAATAAACGGGATTTTTTCTCTTAAATTTAATCAAAATAATTGATTGATTAATTTTAGTGAGAAATCATCATCATACATTCAAACTGCACAACTATTTGAATGACTAAAAAATCCATTTATTTATCCTATTTTTGAGAAAAGAAAAATTGCACGTTGATGCCAAGCCATGAAATAAATCCAAATAATTGGGTTGACCTTTATTCTGACTATCTTTTCAATTACACCATTTCGCGGGTTAGCGATAGGGTTATTGCGCAAGATTTGGTTCAGGATACATTTTTGGCAGGTTTAAAATCAATGAAAAATTTTAAAGGGGAAGCAAGCGAACGCACTTGGCTCATCTCCATCTTAAAACGAAAAATCATTGATTATTATCGAAAAATAAATTCGAACAAAGGAAAGGCCGAAGTTAGAATGACCTATAATTCAGATGATGAATCTGATGGCGATTGGTTGGAAGAGCGCGTGGCAGACCCCTTTGACAAAACAGCCGAAGACCAATTGGAAAACATGGAACTTGGGGAAGCCATCTATAATTGCTTGGAAAAATTACCTCAAAAACAGGCTGAGGTTTTTAAAATGAAAACCATACTTGGCCATGAAACCGAAACAATTTGTAATGAACTAAATATTACAGCGTCTAACCTTTGGGTAATAATTCACAGAGCGCGCACTGCTCTGGCAGACTGCCTAAAAGAAAACTGGTTTTAATTATGAGTGCAAAATTTAAGGTGTTTCTTCCTTGCGAAAAAGCAAACCATGTTTGCGATAAAACACAGTATAAAGAAGCCTCCCTTTGGGAAAAGATAAAACTAAATGTCCATTTAATTTATTGTAAAGCCTGTCGGGAATACACGAAAAACAATACCAAATTGACCAAATCGGTTAGAACTTCAAAAATAGAATGCCTGGACAAAAACTGCAAAGAGTCCATGAAAAAAGAGGTGGACAAAGCCATAAAAGAACAATCCGCCTAAAAAAAAAAAGCAACAACCCTAGCCATAAAATTGGCAAAGCTTCCACCCAAAAAGAGCTGTAATACTTCCCCTGTTCCATTTTTGAAAAAAGCACAAATAATGCTGTAACCATACAAATTGCGACTAATGGGATGATAAACCTAACGGACGTTTCATCTTTAAAAAATTCCGAAAGGATAACAAAAACCAACAACAAAATACCTAATTGTTTTGTCCGTTTAACACCTATTTTCTGTGGCACCGTGGCTAGTGCCAAACTATCGTACCTCAAGTCCCTAATTTCAAATGGCAACATGAATACAATCACCAAAGCAAAGCGCTGTATGCTTGTTATTAGCGCATCCATGTTTATAGGACAGTCATTTTCTATCAGGGGCAATAGCACCGTAACACCACTCCATGTTATTGCAATTAAATAAATTTTAAGGCCGCTAACCGTTCTTAAGCTCGACTTGCTACCCACGTACCAATCCTTTGGCAGAAATGGAATGGCATAAAAAAATGTAACAGTACCAAAACCAATGGCACTCAACAAGGTTTTCATCTGCATTTCAAAAGCAAAAAAACACATAAAGACAAAGGAGAAAAAAGAGAAAACCTGAACATATTTTAACCAATTTGTTAGACTTCTATGATGAAATTTAACCAACCCAAAAAACTTAACAAAATTATATCCGGTAATGGACGAAAAGAACAGAAATAGCAATGTAGCTTTATCAACGGAAATGTCAAATTCAAAAAAAGTAACGCAAGCCAAGGAAACAACGGCCAAAGCCACATGAATACTACTATTGATGTAAAAATTAAAAAGCTGTTTCAGCACCTTCATAAAGCAAAAGTAATCAAAGTGTTGATAAAGCCTTTAAACCGTTAAAAACTTATCTCGGCACTTGATTATGAGCATTAAATATTGTGTATTTTTGCACTTTGTATTTTAAATCGACTTTTGAATGAACACAAACGCTTTTGCACTGCGTCATTTAGGCCCTAGAGAAGATGACCAAAAACTTATGTTAAACACACTGGGATTAGATAGTTTAGACCAATTAATCTATGAAACCATCCCAGACGACATTCGATTAAAAAATAGCTTGAATCTTGACGAACCCATGACGGAACATGAATATTTATTGCACATTCATGAACTTTCAAAAAAGAACAAAGCGTATAAAACATATATTGGCTTGGGCTACCACCCTACCATAATGCCAGCCGTAATTCAGCGTAATATTCTTGAAAATCCGGGTTGGTATACGGCTTACACGCCATACCAAGCTGAAATTGCCCAAGGCAGATTGGAAGCCCTTTTAAATTTCCAGACCATGGTCATCGATTTAACCGGTATGGAAATTGCCAACGCTTCTTTGCTTGATGAAGGCACAGCAGCCGCTGAAGCCATGAGTTTGCTTTTTGCAGTTCGGGAGCGCGAACAGAAAAAGGAAAACATCAATAAGTTTTTTGTTTCCGAAAACATTTTACCCCAAACACTATCCGTTCTTGAAACAAGAGCAAACCCAATTGGCATTGAATTGGTAGTTGGTAAAGAGGATGAATTTGATTTCTCCAAAGAATTCTTCGGAGCCATTTTACAATATCCAGGCAAAGACGGACAAATCACCGATATTAAATCGTTTATACAGGAAGCCAACAATGCCCAAATAAAGGTTGCTGTTGCTGCCGATATTTTAAGTTTGGTAAAGCTCGAGGCACCAGGTAAATTCGGAGCTGATGTTGTGGTAGGTACTACCCAACGTTTTGGTATTCCTATGGGTTATGGCGGTCCCCACGCTGCTTATTTTGCGACTAAAGAAGCTTACAAACGTGATTTGCCAGGACGTATTATTGGAGTCACCAAAGACGCGAATGGCAACCGTGCACTACGTATGGCGCTTCAAACGCGAGAGCAGCATATAAAACGAGATAAAGCCACCTCTAACATCTGTACTGCTCAGGTGCTTTTGGCCGTTATGGCCAGCATGTATGCCGTTTACCACGGCCCAAAAGGGTTGAAGTTTATTGCTAATCAAGTCCATAACAAAACTGTAACCTTAGCCCATGTTTTGGAAAAATTGGGTTACAAACAAATCAACACCTCATACTTTGATACGCTTCAAATAAAAACAAAGGCAAAAAAAATAAAGAAGGTTGCCACTGAAAAAAAGGTGAATTTATATTATCCTGATAAGGAAACAGTAACCATTTCAGTGAATGAAACAACCTCAATAAGAGATCTTAATTATTTGATTGCTGTTTTTGCTGAAGGCGCAAAAAAGGAAACCATTGTCATTTCTGAAATTACTGAAGCTAACCATATTGAAGCGTCCTCAAAACGCTCAACGGAGTTTTTAACCGAACCCGTATTCAACACTTATCATTCTGAAACCGAATTGATGCGCTACATCAAATCTTTAGAGCGCAAAGATTTGGCCTTAAACCATTCCATGATTTCATTGGGCTCTTGCACCATGAAATTGAATGCCGCATCAGAAATGTTGCCTTTAAGTATTTACAAATGGGCCAACATTCATCCTTTTGCTCCGTTAAAACAAGCTAAAGGTTATCAAATCGTTCTAAAAGAACTGGAAGATCAACTTACCGAAATTACTGGTTTTGCAGCCACATCTTTGCAACCAAATTCTGGTGCTCAGGGTGAGTTTGCCGGACTCATGGTTATAAAAGCCTATCATGAATCGCGTGGAGACCACCATAGGAATATTTGTTTGATTCCATCCTCGGCACACGGCACAAATCCCGCAAGTGCTGTTATGGCGGGCATGAAAGTCATCGTAACCAAATCAACCGACGAAGGCAACATTGATGTTGACGATTTACGTGAAAAAGCAGAATTGCATAAAGATAATTTATCGGCTTTAATGGTAACCTATCCGTCCACGCACGGTGTTTATGAATCAGCGATAAAAGAAATCACAAAAATCATCCATGATAATGGTGGGCAAGTTTACATGGATGGCGCCAACATGAATGCGCAAGTAGGATTAACCAACCCAGGAAATATTGGTGCCGATGTGTGCCACCTTAACCTGCACAAAACTTTTGCCATTCCACATGGTGGTGGTGGTCCGGGTGTTGGCCCTATTTGTGTGGCCAAACAACTCGTTCCTTTTTTACCTGGAAACCCAGTTTTAAAAACGGGAGGCGAAAAAGCCATTGCCGCAATTTCTGCAGCGCCGTTTGGTTCGGCCTTGGCTTGTTTGATTTCCTATGGATATATAAAAATGCTGGGGGCTGAAGGTTTAACAGAGTCTACCAAAGTAGCCATTTTAAATGCCAACTATATCAAGCACCGATTGGAAGGAAGCTATAACACTCTTTACTCTGGTGAACGAGGCAGAGCTGCTCACGAAATGATTGTAGATTGTCGTCCCTTTAAGGCCAATGGCATAGAAGTGACCGATATTGCCAAACGATTGATGGATTACGGATTCCATGCACCAACAGTTTCTTTCCCCGTAGCCGGAACGCTCATGATTGAGCCCACTGAAAGTGAAAGCAAAGCTGAACTGGACCGTTTTTGCGATGCCATGATTTCAATTAAAAAAGAAATCGATAATGCGTCTAAAGAAGACGCGAACAATGTACTAAAAAATGCACCGCATACTTTAGCCATGGTAACCGCCAACGATTGGCATTTCCCATATTCGCGAGAAGAAGCAGCCTTTCCTTTAGAATACATTAAGAATAATAAATTTTGGCCAAGCGTTCGACGTGTTGATGACGCTTATGGAGACAGGAATTTAATTTGCTCGTGCACACCAATTGAGGCTTATGCCTAGGCATAAAACGAGAGTTGAACATCGTAAATTCCAATAGTATCAAATTGGCATTTTGTAAAAAGCAATTATCTTGCCCTGTACTAAAATATTTAAGGCAAATTGATTTATGAATATTAAGATAACGGGTACTGGCAGCTACATTCCCAGCACTGTTGAGAAGAACACGGCTTTTCATAACCATGTTTTTTTAAATACTGATGGTTCAGAAATAAACTCACCCAACGAAGTTATTGTTGAAAAATTTAAAGAGATTACCGGTATAGCTGAACGTCGTTATGCTAAGAATCATTTAAACTCATCAGACCTCGGTTTTTTTGCTGCTGAAAAAGCCATTGAAGACGCCAAAATAGACCCCGAAACCATAGATTATATCATCGTCGCACACAATTTTGGCGATGTAAAATACAACACCATACAAAGTGACATGTTGCCTTCGTTGGCATCAAGGATTAAGCATAGTTTGCGCATTAAAAACCCCAAATGTATAGCTTATGATATTTTGTTTGGGTGTCCAGGCTGGGTGGAAGGTGTTATACAAGCCAAAGCCTTTATAAAAGCGGGCATGGCAAAACGCTGTTTGGTTATTGGTACCGAAACCCTATCACGTGTAACCGATAAGCACGACAGAGACGCCATGATTTTTTCCGATGGTGCAGGTGCCACAATAGTTGAAGCCACTAAAGAAGAAGGAGGCATATTGGCACATGAAACGGCCAGCTTTACCTATGACGAGGCTTATTATTTGTTCTTCGGAAAATCCAATAATCCTCAATTGGACAAAGATACCCGTTACATTAAAATGGACGGGCGAAAAATTTACGAGTTCGCTCTTACACAAGTGCCTCAAGCCATGAAAACTTGTTTGGACAACAGCGGTTTTGGGATAAAAGATGTTAAAAAGATTTTCATACATCAGGCCAATGAAAAAATGGATGAAGCCATTTTGAAGCGTTTTTATCGTCTTTACAAAACTGAGATTCCCAAAAATATAATGCCCATGAGCATTCAAAAACTAGGGAATAGTTCGGTGGCCACAGTACCTACATTACTTGATTTGGTAAAACGCAACCAACTTGAAAACCATAATCTAAATAAGGGAGATATTGTTATTTTTGCAAGTGTTGGTGCTGGCATGCATATCAATGCCATAACGTATCAATTTTAGTAAAAACAATGTACGATAGAACTTATAAAAAGCGTTTTAAATACACTTTAGAATTTTTGAAAGAACACGTTTCCAACAAAGAAACCATTTTAGACCTAGGAGTTGAAAATCATTTTTCAGACATCATGAAACAAAATGGTTTTAAGGTTGAAAACACTAAAGGAGAAGACTTAGATATTGACACTTCGACTATTGAACATTCTAAAGCAGAAATTGTTACGGCTTTTGAAATTTTTGAACATTTACTTTCTCCATTTACCGTTTTAAAATCCATAAAATCGGACAAATTGGTTGCCAGTATCCCATTAAGATTATGGTTTTCTTCAGCTTACAAAAGCAAAACGGACATGTTAGACAGACATTATCATGAATTTGAAGATTGGCAATTTGACTGGCTTTTGGAAAAAACCGGATGGAAGATTATTGATAGAAAAAAATGGACTAATCCGACCCGAAAAATTGGTTTTCGTCCTATTTTAAGGTGGTTTACCCCAAGATATTACATTGTATATGCAGAACGGATTTAAGCCTTGAGCATCTTTTCTACTTTTAAATCAATAAAACCTATTCTCGCAATAATGATTTCTAATAGTTTTACATGAATATTGGAATAGTAGTCGATAACGAATTTGATAACGACCACAGGGTGCAAAAAGAAATACGTTTGTTATTGAACGAGGGCCACTCTATTTTTGTTTTGTGCTTCGATTTTAACAACGATTACAAAACCTATAACAACATAAAAGTTACAAGAATAAAAATCTTTAAAAAATTTAAAGATCTTCTTGTCCTTCTTCATACAAACTTTAGTTTTTATGAACGTTTATGGCAAAAAAACATTACCAATTTTATAAATAAAAATAAGATAGAAGCGCTTCATGTTCATGACCTCTACATGGCAAGAGCTAGCAAAAAAGGCATTAATAAAAGTCTTTATAGTATCCCCTTAACCTTGGACCTTCATGAAAATTATCCGGCTGCCATAAACTCTTATTTATGGGCTACAAAGGGATGGCGAAAATATGTTGTTCAACCAAAAAAATGGTACGCCAAAGAAGAGGAATATTTGAAATATGCCGACAATCTTGTAGTCTTAAGTGATTCTTTTAAAGAAAACTTAAAAGAGCGAATGCCTGCGTTAAAAAACATACCAATATATGTGCACCCAAATATGCCCGATTTTGAGAGCTTTCAGGATTTTGAAAAAAATGATTTTCCAGTGGAATTTGAACCTCCATCCCCTACCTTATTCTACTTTGGTGTAGTTGCTAAACGTCGTGGTATAATTGAACTTTTACCATGGATCATTGATATTCTAGAAAGTGGAAAACAATTCCATACTCTTATAATAGGTCCGATTGACAAGGCAGACAGAACCCGTTTCCAGTTGTACTTGAATCACAACATATTAAAGAACAACATTACGTATATTCCGTGGTCTGATGTTAAATATCTTCCATCCTACCTTAAAAAAATATCTATTGGGTTAGCCCCTTTTGAAGTAAATCCACAGCATGATTCTGGCGTTGCCAATAAATTGTTTCAATATATGTATGGCGAAATTCCCATATTGGCCACCAAAAGCAAAGCGCAAAAAGACCTTATTGAAAGTGCTGAATGTGGTTTGCTATATAAAACCCAAAACGATTTTAACGAGCAACTTTCAAAATTACTGGACAACCAAAAACTTAGAAGTCAATTGGGAGCAAATGGCAAAAAGAAATTATTGGAACTCTACAACAATAATGTAGACAGGCAATTTTTAAAGATATACAGATAAATAACTCCGTTACTTTCAAAATTAAAAAAGTTCTCTTCCAACAGAGAAACTCACCCACAACTTTTACAAAAGTTCCGTACTTTTAGGGTTTGTAACCAAAAATCATTTTATTTAAAAATCATTTTAACTTGAGCAATAAAACAAAGTATTTTGCACATCCAACTGCTGTCATAGAGGAATCATCCATAATTGGTGAATACACTAAAATTTGGCATTTTTCACATATCATGAAAGATTCCATAGTTGGAAACCAATGTAATATTGGCCAAAATGTGGTCATTTCTCCCAAAGTTATTATTGGTAATGGTGTAAAAATTCAAAATAATGTTTCTGTTTACACTGGAGTTATTTGCGAAGACGATGTATTTCTGGGCCCTTCAATGGTATTCACCAACGTCATTAACCCAAGAAGTTTTATAGTTCGGAAAGAAGAATTTATGGAAACCTATGTAGAAAAAGGCGCAACAATAGGAGCTAATGCAACTATTGTCTGTGGGAACAGAATAGGGGCTTATGCCATGATCGGGGCAGGTTCGGTCATCACCAAAGACGTTGCTCCCTATGCCCTCGTTATTGGAAACCCCGGTAAACAAATAGGTTGGGTAAGCAAAAATGGGCATAGACTTTTTTTTGAAAATAACGATGTAGCTGCTTGCCCAGAAAGTGGAGAAAAATATCAACTGAATAATTCTACAATTACCCCCATAGGAATATGAAAAAGTTTGCTTTAATGGGAGTTGCAGGTTTTGTAGCTCCAAGACATATACAGGCAATTAAGGAAACCAACAATGAACTTGTTGCGGCTTTCGACCCAAATGATAGTGTTGGCATTATAGATTCATATTTCCCAAAAACCCATTTTTTTACTGAGTTTGAGCGTTTCGATAGGCATCTGGAAAAACTAAGACTGGAAAAAGAAGAGCCTGTTGACTTTGTTTCAATTTGTACACCAAATTATTTGCACGATGCCCATATTAGGTTTGCCCTAAGAAATAATGCCGATGCCATCTGTGAAAAACCATTGGTTTTGAATCCATGGAACGCAGAGAAGTTAATGGTTATGGAACAGCAATCTTCGAATAAAATAAATACAATTTTGCAATTACGTTTACATCCTTCAATAGTTGCCTTAAAAGAAAAGATTGCCAACCAATCCAATGAAAAAATTCATGACATTGACTTGACATACATTACCTCAAGAGGCAATTGGTATTATGCCTCATGGAAAGGTTCTCTGGAAAAATCTGGCGGTATTTGTTCGAACATAGGTATACATTTTTTTGATATGCTTATTTGGATTTTTGGTGATGTTGTTAAAAACACTGTTCACCTCATGGAACACGATAGAGCCTCTGGAGTTCTCCAATTGAAAAACGCCAACATTCGCTGGTTTTTGTCTATAAATGAACAGGTTTTACCCGAATCGGCTAAGAAAAATGGAAAGCGCACCTTCAGAGAAATAACCATTGATAGTGAAAAATTTGAATTTAGTGATGGTTTTACAGACTTACACACGTTATCTTACAAAAACATACTCTCAGGGAATGGGTTCAATGTTTCCGAAACCTTGAAATCGTTAGAACTAGCATATAACTTAAGACATACAAAACCAGAAGCCTTAACTGGAGATTTTCACCCTATGGCCAAACTTCCAATTACAAACCACCCATTTTTCAAATAGCATTTATGAATCATGAATAAGGTAAATTTATCAGTAATTTGCGGAGGAAAGGGGTGTTAAAAAAGTTTGGTTAGCTAAAGCACCAACCTTGATACCATCTATGAACAATAAAAATAAAGCTCTGGAGTTTCAGCTTAAAACAAAATGACCACTCTGTTTTTTAATTATTAATTGTTGAACTATAAACTAAAGTTCACTACACTATTTGTTATGACAAATTTTAAAAAAGTATTTCTTTTATATCTATTATTTACTCTTACACCTGTTACTGCATTAGCTCATAAAGAAAAGGTATACAGTTTAGAAGGCACTATAGGTAATAGAGAAATAATTATGGAAATTCTTGATATTGATGGATATTATAGTGGCAGATACTCATTCCGTGATGAAAAAAAATCTAACTATCTGGAGGTAGAATACGATTCTATTACTTTTTGTTTCAATTTGTTGCGATACAATTTAGACACAAAAAATCGAGACTTACTTGAGCATATTGTTATAACTGAAGATTCGTTGAATAATTGGTCAGGGGAACAAAGAACTCCCGACGGAAAGATTCATAAGGTTTTTCTGCACCCTATTAAAATAATTCAATCTGAACCTCATGCCATAAAGAACGAAACAACAAGAGAGGAATTATCGCCGTATGATTATAGTCTGCTTAGTGATATAAAATATGAATCAACATCGATTCAAAAGTTCAAAAACGGGATAAAAATGGAATGGCTCACTGAAACAGGATCCCAAATTAAATTATTCCGAATCATTGAGGGGTTTTCAGATTCAACAATGGTTAAAATTAATAATTACCTTGAACGGTTTTTTATAAATGATATACTTAACGGCTATAGTTATAAATATTACGAAACAAAAATAAACATTAGCTATGTTACTCCTAATATAATCAGTATGGTAGAGTCAATAAAAAGTGATATTAGCAATACCAGAGCAAATACTTCTACTACGTATTTAACCCTGGATTTAAAAACACTTAAAAAATTAAGTCTTGAAGATTTACTTTGGCTGGGAGAAGGAAAAACCCCTCGTAATGGATCTAAAGAATATTTTACTTACAGACGTGAAGTTTTTGGAAAAAAAATAGAAAAATATATAAATGATTCCTATTCAAAGGAAATAAATAATTCAGAGTGTTCTTATTCTAACGAAAAGATTTTTCAATTTCCCGATTTTTATCTTTCTAAGAAAGGCATAGTTCTAATGTTTAATTATTATAAGCTTAGCAATGAGTGCAAAAAACAAACATGGGCAGTTCTGCGCTATAATGACTTTCCCAATAAATGGAATCTGGAATATTTCAACAAAAAATAAAAGAACAACCTCCTTTTGGTTTTTAACTCAAAATAGATGATTTTGGACTGATTATCAAATAACAGCATATTTACAACTTTAAATCTTCATTTGATTTGATTTTATAATTGCTCAAAATAAATTAAGATCAAGGAACGATAATCGAATTCTGAAGTAGCCTTAATTTATTTTTTTCTTATCTTTATAATTGCGCCAATATAGACACTTTAGGATATATAATTTAAATCAGGAAAGTACAGGATAGAGTTTCTTTAATTGAATTGTAAATTGCGGCTCTCTGATATAAGTGTAATTTTAACACTTAAAAACTAAACAAAAAATGAAATTACTTAAATACAATAAAATATTGCTTTTTGCTCTGATTACTCTTTGCAGTTTAACACTTTATGGACAGCGTTACATGGAAAACCTTGGCAGAGGAGTAATTGCCCTGCAAAACGGACCTAGTTCAGCATTAATAAGTTGGCGAATTACCGGTGTTGAATACGCCCAGAATGCTACCTACAATGTATACAGAGGGTCATCATTAATTGCTTCCAACCTAAGTGTTTCAAATTATACTGACACCCAAGCATTCTTTCCCGGTCAATATAGTGTGGCTGCTGTCATTAATGGAACAGAGCAGGAACGTTCTGCAGGTGTTGATCGTTTGCAAGAAGAGTTTTTCACTATTCCCGTTAGAGAGCTAAATGGCGGTTATAATACCCATCAACTGAATGATGCCTCTGTTGGCGATTTGGATGGAGACGGCGAATACGAAATTGTTGTAAAAAGACTCTCAAATGATCAGTCTCCTACCCGACCCTATTATCACTATCTTGAGGCATATGAACTTGATGGCACTTTTATGTGGGCCATTAATTTGGGCCCTAATTTGATAAATGCGGTAGAGGTAAACTTTTTGGTTTACGATTTTGATAATGATGGAAAAGCCGAAGTTGCTACCAGAACTTCAGATGGTATGATTGACGGTTTAGGCAATAATATTGGCGACAGAGATGGAGACGGATACATCGATTATAGTGCTTCAGCAGTACAAAATAGCTCTTGGTACAGAAGCTACGGGCCAGATTATATATCAATTTTTGATGGTGAAACGGGTGCTGAAATTGCGTGGGATTTTTACATCAGTCTTATGCCAATCGCACAATGGGGGCTACCGGGTCAAAACACTGCTCAACTTGCCCATAGAGCTACCAAATGCATGTGGGCTGTTGCCTATCTGGATGGTGTAAATCCAAGCTTTGTAATTGGCAGAGGTATTTATGAACGCATAAAACTTGAAGCATGGCATTTTAGAAATGGTGAATTGACACAGGAATGGGCTTGGGATAGCAGCCCTAACGGCGTAGCCTCTGACTACCACGGGGAAGGAAACCATAACCTAGCTGCCGGTGATGTTGATGGTGACGGTAGGGACGAAATCACCTATGGAGGCATGTGCATTGATGAAAATGGCAATGGCCTTTACTCTACCACTTTTGGTCATGGCGACGCTGCGCATTTAGCAGATATTAATCCTGATATACCTGGTTTAGAATATTATAGTTGCATGGAGAGCGCTAATGGTACAACAGTACCGGGTTTAGCCTTAAGAAATGCTGCCGATGGCACAGTGCAATGGGCAAATTGGTCAAGTGGTGATATTGGAAGATGTATGGCAGCCGATATAGACCCAAACTATAAAGGTATGGAAATATGGGGTTGGGATGGTTCTGGACTTCGTAGCTGTACAGGAACCTTAATTTCATCAACATATCCAACAACAGCTGGAAATGGATGGACCATGAATTTTGGCATTTGGTGGGATGGTGATTTGCAACGTGAATTACTAGACAGAACGGTAATAACCAAATGGAATGGAAGTGGGACAGACAGGGTGGCCACATTGTATAATATAGCACCTATTTCCGACAATAATGGAACTAAATCCAATCCTTGCCTTATGGCTGATATTTTGGGTGATTGGCGCGAAGAAGCTATATTTAGACGTTCAGACAATACAGGCATGGTTGTTTTTGTGACGCCTTTCACGACTGACCAAAGAATGTACACGTTAATGCATGACCCCAACTACAGGTCAGCTATTGCATGGCAAATGAATTCATATAACCAGCCTCCAAATCTTGGTTTTTATTTTGGTGGCGGTATGGATACACCGCCAGCCCCTAATATTCAATTGGTGGAAGGAACGCTTTCAACTGAAGATATAAGTTTCGAAAATAGTATTTCTGTATGGCCAATACCTACCAAAGATGTATTATATATAAGCTCATCATCCAATAATCTATCTGAAATTTCAATTAGTGATGTAAACGGCAGATTGATAAAACATGAAACCCTGAAAAACACAAACAATTTAGAAATAAACGTGTCAAATATCCCGTCTGGAATATACTTTTTAAAACTTTCAAATGATTTGGAACAAACTACGGTAAGAAAAATTGTTATAGGAAACTAATCTAGATAGAAAGGTAATACTTAAATTAAGTTTAGCTTATGGTATTTATATTTTAAACCTGAACAGTGATTCAAAATCATTCATTAAGAAATTTATTGTGAAGCATTAGTGTTTTACAACAAAATTAAACTTATTAACTATTCTAAAACAAACTCCAGTGGATTACCAATAGATGCATTTGGAAAACTAATACCCAAAAGAGCAGACATGGTTGGCGCGATATCAGTAATCTCCGTTTTTTGTAATGTTTGCCCATGTTTAATGCCTTTACCAAAAAACAATAAGGGTACATGGGTGTCATAAGTTAGCCCAGTATGGTGGTCAGTTCCTGTTCTGTTCCAAGAGGTGTCTTTAAAAACAGAAGGATTATAGACAAACAAAACTTCACCTGAACGTTTTTGGCTATGCCCATTGGAGAGCAGGGTTTCAATATAACCTTCGGGAGCTTCCAATTGATTAATTTCGGAGGTTACATAAACTTTATCAATCAATTCGTATTCTAATAATTTTAAGGCAACTTCTTCCTTTAAATCTTCTAAATCCAAATTGTTTTCATTGATGGCTTCATGGTCAAAGAATATTTGGTTATTTATTCTGCTTAATACCAAATTGGAAACACCATGTTTATTCAATAAAAATGCGTTCAGTTCCTTGCGCATGGCACTTTCGTCAAAAAGACCTGCCGGTATTCTTTTAGACTGTAAATATCCTGGAGCGTAAGGCGCCCCATGATCGGAGGTTAAAAAAACCGTGTACTCACCAACACCAACCTTACTGTCTAAAGTTTTAAAAAGGCGTTCAAGGTCTAAATCCAACCTCAAATAAGTATCTTCTATTTCTTTAGCATTTGGCCCAAACGTATGCCCTACTTTATCTGTACTGGAATAGCTTACCGTTAAAACATCGGTAATTTCATCTTGACCCAATTGTTCACCATCAATGGCTGCAATGGCAAAATCGGTTATTAAACTATTTCCATAGGGCGACTCAGCAATAACGTCGAAGTTGCCATTGTTTTTTCTTAATTCCTTCAAATCATAAGAAAAAGTAGAAGGTTCCTTCCCCTTAAATCCACCCTCATAAGGACTTACATCATCGCCACTTTCTGAATACGTATCAATGCTATATAGGGTTTGCCATTCTTTAAAATAAGACTCCGTGATATCCGATTTGTTAAAATCGTCCACCCATTTAGGCAATTCTTCCATATAAAATGTACTGGTAATCCAATTTCCATTACCGTCATGTTCATAATCCAACCAATAAGCTGCATTTGCCGTATGGCCAGCTGGTAAAATAGCACCCCTATGTTTTAAGGATATGCCAATTGTTTTTGCCCTAAACTGGGTAAACAACCGGTTTTCATCAGCAAATGTGGTTGCCAACATTCTGTGGGGCGATTTTTTTCCATCTTTACTATTCGTTCCAACTGGATTTACCGAATTGTCTTCTACACAATTCACATCCCTTTTTAAAGTTTTATCAAACCAGTCGTTACCAATAATGCCATGGTACTTTGGGGTTGTTCCCGTATAAATTGAGGCATGGCCAGGCCCTGTTTTTGTCGTCACATAATTAAAATGGTTGTTTTTACAGTTAAAACCTTCATTTACCAAACGTTTAAAACCTCCATCACCGTATTTGTTGTAAAACCGAGTGAGATAATCGTAACGCATTTGATCTACCACAATACCGACGACCAATTTTGGGTTTGAAAACTCCATTTCCGTTTTGTTTGAAATGATTTGGGTTTGGGATTTGCAAGAAACCCCAACGGCCAACAAAAGTATAGCCAATATTACTTTTTTCATTTAAGCTTTATTTTGATTCAAAAATACTGATTTAAAAACATCATAATTTAAAATTAAAGTTAAATACCACTAACTTTTTTTTACTTTAGCACAGACAAATTGATATATGACCTACCTGCAAAATATAGGAGCTTACTTTTTAATGATTGCTGAAATGTTTCGTAAACCAACTAAATGGTCGGTTATGAAGCAGCTTATCTTAAAAGACGTAGATGACCTAATCATTGGTTCCCTTGGTATCATAGCTTTTATTTCATTTTTTGTTGGTGGTGTTATCACCATCCAAACAGCGTTAAATATAGATAACCCTTTAATACCTAAATACTTGGTCGGTTTTGCCACGAGGCAATCTGTTATTTTGGAATTTGCACCAACCTTTACTTCTATAATTATGGCCGGTAAAGTTGGGTCATTCATCACCTCAAGCATAGGTACCATGCGCGTTACCGAGCAAATTGACGCTTTGGAAGTTATGGGAATAAACTCCTTAAACTATTTGGTTTTCCCAAAAACCATGGCCTTAATGTTATATCCGTTTGCTATAGCCATTGGTATGTTTTTGGGTATTTTGGGCGGAATGGCAGCTTGTGTTTTTGGTGGCTATTCATCATTTGAAGATTATGTTTTAGGTATTCAAACCGATTTTGATACTTTTCATGTTTTTTACTCTTTTATAAAAACATTTGTTTTTGCCATTGTGCTTGCTACCATACCTTCGTTTTATGGTTATTATATGAAAGGAGGTGCTCTTGAAGTTGGAAAAGCAAGTACCACATCTTTTGTTTGGACATCGGTTGTTATTATTTTACTGAACTATTTATTAACTGAAATGATGTTAGGCTGATGATAGAGGTTAAAGATTTACATAAATCGTTTGGCGATGCCCATATTTTAAAAGGCATTAGCACCACCTTTGAAAAAGGAAAGACCAATCTAATCATCGGGCAAAGTGGTTCTGGTAAAACCGTGTTTTTAAAATGCTTATTGGGTTTATTTGACTATGAAAAAGGAAGTATTTCCTATGACGGGAAAATATTTTCACAACTATCGGAAGACCAAAAACGGAATTTACGTGCCGAAATAGGTATGGTTTTTCAAGGTAGCGCCCTTTTTGACTCGATGACCATTGAAGAAAACGTCATGTTTCCGCTACAAATGTTCACCAAAATGAGCAAAAGTGAAATGCAAGATCGTGCCGATTTTGTTTTAAAGCGTGTTAATCTTGATGACGCCCATAAAAAAATGCCTAGCGAGGCTTCTGGCGGTATGCAAAAACGTGTAGCCATTGCGCGAGCCATAGTTAACAATCCAAAATATTTGTTTTGTGATGAACCCAACTCGGGGCTTGACCCAAAAACGGCCATTGTTATAGACAATTTAATTCAAGAAATTACCGATGAATACCAAATCATTACTGTCATAAACTCACACGATATGAACTCGGTAATGGAAATAGGCGAAAAAATTGTGTTCTTAAAAAACGGATTTAAAGAATGGGAAGGCTCAAAAGAGACTATTTTTAAAACTGATAACCAAGCGGTTACCGATTTTGTGTATTCTTCAGAATTATTTAAAAAAGTACGTAAAATGTACTTGGATGAAAATCAATAGTAAACGCCTTTATTGTGTAACTCTTCCTCGATAAATTTCGTCAAATCTTGAATGTATTTTTTGGTTCGCTCTGCCCTATTATGAACCATATAATTTTCAAAATTCACACCATTTACAAGCCTTAAAAACTCACCTTCCTTTTTCATTTGCACATAGTCTTCTGGCGCAATGTAAAATGAACTTTTCCAGAGGAATTCTGGCCTAACATGGGCAGTATAATATTTTAATAAAACAGGGTGGATTTGTTCAGCTTTGAATTTAATCCGTTCCTCTTCATACTTGTTATAATAGGAATATGCCGATTCATAAAGCACCGAAATAGCCCCACGTAAACTATCATTCGATACGATTTCCACGCCTTTTGATATCAAAAGTTCATAACCACTTTTATTGGAGTCAAAATGGGGCGCCACTTTAATGATGGCAACATCATTGTAAAAATCTTCGGTGGGTTCGTCTTTGGTTTTTAAAAAATGGATGACACTTTTGGATGCCAAATCCACACTATCCATTACTCGAATATCATCCTGAATTTCAAATAAATCATGCCCGAGGTTGGAATGAATTTCTTTTAAGATTTTTATTTCTAAAGCTTCTTCCTTTTTCTTGTCATTCCAGTTGTTGATTTGAAGGGCAATTAAAATACCTATTACAACTAAAACGATTTCGCCTATGGCATACAACAAATATTTGTTGACCCTATTTTCAGATAACAACTTTTGCCTGATTTTTCGAAATAACTTTAGCATCAATCAATTAACACGCTTTACCACCAACGTATCTAAATCTAATTTTAATTTCAGCCATTTTTCAATTTTTTCTGTGTTCTTTTTTCTAAAGTCTTCTTTAGTTAAAGAATCAACCCATTTAACCGAAAAAACCGAAACCGTGTCCATTTTGGAGAAATTTGAATTAATGACATTGGCATAAGACAACTGTTCTACCGTTTCATAATTTACCTTTACTTCCTTGGTAAGTTCATCAAAATCAATATAATTTTTCTCCAGTTTTGAAAGCTGCCTAACCTTATTTTCCAAAAAGGCTATTTTTTGGGTTTGCGATAATAAGTCGAGGGAATCTCTAGTACGCAACTCTTCCATATACCTAAAATTATCTAAATTTTTAGATTGGTTCTGGTTAACAATAAGCTTTGTATTTACAAGGGCACTGTACCCCTTCATATCGCTTTGCAAAAGGGCTATTGTAGATTCGGGTATTTCATCCAAACCAAACGTGTTTAGCTCTATAACTGAATTATCCTTATCAATGTATTTATAAGTAGCATTCTTTTTTAAATACTCTGCATGGGGCAGGGCGGCCAATTCCTTTTCAACAAAATTACTGGCATCTCTTGAAAAATTACTTTCGTTTAGTACTTGAATGAATGTCCACACCGCTGGAACCATTACCACAATGGCAATAATTGTAGCGAATTTGGATATGCGTCTTCGTTTGGCAGAGTTCGCATATTTAAGCATCGGGAATCGCAACACCTTTAACACGATAAATGTTGCCATAGCGATGAAAATGGTATTGATGGTAAAGAGGTACATGGCCCCTAAAAAGTAGTCAAACTTACCCTTTGCTAAACCATAACCCGCCGTACATAAGGGTGGCATTAAAGCGGTTGCAATGGCCACACCAAAAATAACCGACGCAATTGTACCCCGCTTAGTTCGCGCAATAATTAGTGCCAAACCACCAAAAAATGCAATTAATACATCACGGATGTCTGGCTTAACCCTACCTAAAAGTTCTGAAGTATCTTCACTTAACGGAAACAACCAAAAAAACAAAAATGCTGTCAATAAACTCAGTGAAATCATAGTCGCTAAATTGATTAACGACTTTCTAAGAGTATCAATATCATTAATGGCAATAGAAAGACCAACGCCTAAAATAGGCCCCATTAACGGAGAAATTAACATGGCACCAATGACGACAGCTGTAGAGTTAGCGTTCAATCCAATAGATGCCACAAAGATGGAACAGACCAAAATCCAGGCTGTTGCTCCTTTAAAAGGTATATCGCCCTTTATGGCCAATATGGTAGCATCTCTATCGGTGTCCTCCCGAAAATCCAAGAGTTCACTTAAAAACTTTTTGACGCTGGCAAATAAGCCCCGTGCCTCCTTTTTTATTTCCTCTTTAGATTTCTCGACGTTTACTTCTTGTCTAACTTCCTCATCCTCTGAAAAGTTAAACTTATTTTCTTCGCTCATAATTAACCGTATTGCTCTCCAAACTTGTCCTTAACCTTCTGGAGGGTTTTCTTAATATCTTGTTCTTTTGCCTTAGGAAAGATAAGCAAAACTTCGTCTTTGTCAACAATAATATAATCTTTGATGCCATCAACCACCACAATTTTATCCTTTTTAGTTCGTATCATATTGCCTGAGGCATCTTCGGTTAAAGTTCTGGCATTTACAACAGCATTCCCGTTTTCATTTTTATCCAATTTATCATAAAGGCTTCCCCAAGTTCCCAAATCATTCCAGTCGAATTCGGCTGCGATAACAAATACGTTGTTCGATTTTTCCATAATGGCATAATCAACCGAAATATTTTCAGCATTCGGATAATTTTCTTTAATGAATGCATCTTCCTTATTTGTGTTATAGACTGAAATTCCTGCTTCAAAATGTTTGTACAAAGCGGGTTGGTTGCTCATAAAAGCTTTCACCACACTATTCACACTCCACATAAAAATTCCGGCATTCCACAAAAAGTTTCCTTGGGCAATAAACTCTTTTGCGGTTTCATAATCTGGTTTTTCCCTGAATTGGTTTACCGATTTTATGGTTTCGGTAGAAGTTTTATCAAACTCAATGTATCCATACCCCGTATTTGGGAATGTTGGCTGTATGCCAAGAGTCATCAACGCATCATTTTTTGAACAAAATTCGAACGCTTGTTTTACATTTTTGGAAAAGGTTTGCTCGTCTTCAATCCAATGGTCGCTTGGCGCTACTATCATAACCGCATCAGGATTTTCCTTTTGGATTTTTAATGAAGCATATAAAATACATGGTGCCGTATTTCGCATAGCTGGCTCCAAAACCACCTGCTTTTGCGTTACATCAGGTAGTTGCACCAAAACCAAATCATTGTAACGTTCATTGGTTAGTATGTAGATGTTCTCTTTTGGAATGAGATGGGCTAAACGGTAAAACGTTTTTTGTATCAAGGTGTCGCCAGTTCCCAACATATCATGAAATTGCTTTGGAAAATCTTGTGTGCTAACTGGCCAAAATCTAGACCCTACCCCTCCTGCCATTAATATGGCGTAATAATTTTTATTCATTTTTTTAGTTTATCAATTCTACTTCTGCGTTGGGATTGAACAAATATATTTTTCCTGTTTTAACCTCAACACACTCAAAACGCTTTACACGTTTTTTGCCCATTTTAAAAATTCTGCCGTTATATAATTTAAAATGGCTATCCAAAGGTACTTCAAAAACGTACGTTTTATTACTTGGTTCGTCAAATTGCTTTAAAGCTAAGGCTAATGGCGCATCTGTGTCGCTCGATGCTTTTGGATTTCTAAAATGCTTCGCTAATAAAGGTAATAAATTATTTGGGAAAACCTCTGGGTTTAAAAAAGGCAGCATCAAACGCTGAAATGTTTTTTTCCATTCCACCCCATGGGGCTTTATAAATCTACCAAAAGCTTTATAAGCTTCAAAATGAGCTATTTCATGAATAAGGGTAATTAAAAAACGATACTGGTTTAGGTTCGAATTTATGGTTATTTGATGTTTCCCATTGGGCAGAAGCATATAATCGCCGTGTCGCGTTTTGCGTTCCTTTTTAATTTTCACCACCAAATTATCGTGTTCCAATAAACTTAAAACCAGGGATAATGAGGTCGCTGGGATGTAATTTTGAAGTTGTTTTTGCATTACCGCTAAAATAAAGGTTTTACAACAAAGACAAACTTGACTTTGTGTGAAAAAATGTTGAAATTCGTTAGAAATAAAACAAACTATACATTATGACCCAAAGTGTAGAAGAATATTTAGCTAGAGGCTGCGGTCGCTGTTCACTTGGTGGAACACCAGATTGCAAAGTCCACACATGGATAAACGAATTGGAACTGTTAAGACACATGGTATTGCAATGTGGTTTAACCGAGGAATGTAAGTGGGGCATGCCTACTTATACCTTTAATGGAAAAAATGTACTCATGATTAGTGCTTTTAAAAACCATTGCTCTATTAGTTTTTTTAAAGGTGCTTTATTGGATGACACCAAAAATATTTTGGACAAACCTGGAGAGAATTCCCAAGCCGTGCGCTTGATTAAATTTACTGATAGCAAACAAATAAAAACCTTAGAAGGAAACATTAAAGCTTATATTTATGAGTCCATTGAAATAGAAAAAGCAGGACTGAACGTTGAATTTAAAAAGAACCCCGAACCCATACCCGAAGAATTGGAACAAAAATTTGATGAAGACCCAACGCTAAAATCAACCTTTGAGGCACTAACTCCGGGAAGACAACGAGGTTACATTTTATATTTTTCAGCACCCAAACAAGCCAAAACACGAGCGAACAGAATTGAAAATTGCATACCCAAAATTTTAAATGGCGAAGGGTTGCATGATAAATATAAGGCCAGAAAAAAATAATACTTTTTTATGTTGATAATCATTTAGATTAAAAATAAAATGAGATATTTCGTACTTCTTATTTTATGCACATGGTATCAAAACTTAACTGCTTATTTATCTCTATAATATTCACCGTATTATTAGTTAACAACATCACAGCTCAGCCTCAAAAGGGTAATTTCATCAATGCCAATATTGGTCTTGGAGTAAGTGTTCCATATGATGATTACGAAATTGCGGGCTCAGGTTTTTATATTCAAGGAGAATATGTTTTAGGATTAAAAACATGGTTTGGTTTAAGACCATACGCCGGATTCATCACCACATCGCCAAATGAAGATGTAACTTCAGAAAATTTAAGGGCATTTGAAGTAACCTCTAGTGCCTTTCTGTTGGGAACCAAGGCAAGAATTGTTGCCCCAATACCTTGGATAGCTCCTTATGTTGAAATTGGCATTGGAGCTTCAATTGGTTCGTTCACAACCTATACTCCCGATACCAACAAAGAAGCTAAGGGATTATTATACCACATACCTTTTACTATTGGGTTAGCCTTGGGCCCAAAACACAATGTTGAAGTTGCTTTTGTTTACTTCGTTCACCCAACCGTGGAACATGTTAATGGTGCAGCGGCTTTGGGCTTATCCTTTCCTTTAAATTAAAACGATATCAAGGGGTAGAATTTGAAACCTGTAACAATTTGCCGTTGTAGTAGTTGTTCCAGGTTAGTGAAAAAATGAAATATACTTGCTTAGGATTCATGATGAAAAACAAAGTCTTTAATAATGCACTTTTTTAGTCGCATTATATCTTCAGAGCAAAATGACCTGAAAATTTGTAGTTGTCATCAAGCGTAACCGTAAACCAATAATCTGCTGCAGACATTTTTTTACCGTTAAAAGTACCATCCCAGCCTTCATTCTTTGCAAAAATTTGCTTCAGTAGTTTACCATATCTATCATAAATGCGTATTTGGGCGTTTGGAAATTCGGAGACACCTCTTATTTGCCAAAAATCGTTGATTCCGTCGCCGTTTGGTGTAAAATACTTTGGATAATCTATCACAACGACTTTTTTTGAATCTTCCCCACAGCCTTTTTTATCCCGAACGTAGGCTGTGTATATACCCCCAATAAGATTTTCAAACAAATTATCGTTTTTATAATCTAGTCCATTAATTGAATATTCAAAATCACCATCCCCAGAAGCTATAATTTTTATAAAATTATCATCGGACAGTTCTTTGTATTCAACATCAGTAATTTTTGGAAGTTCTGAACGTATTAATTCAAAATTGAAACTGTTTTCGCATTGTACTCCGTTTTTGATTTCTCCAACGGTTAAAACATAATTTCCTGCCTCGACCAAATCAGCTTTATTAATATTTGAAATAACTGTTCCATCTTGATATTCCAAATTATATGTATCAAAATCCTCAGGAAAGCCTAAGTGCATCGAAGGTTCCAAATTGCATAAAAAATACTTTTCATCAATATTGACAAAGGGCAATTCATTTACAATTAAATCAAAATTGGTTTCAGAATAACATAGATTGTTCAATGCGTTTTCAACACGGACATAAATGGTTTGAATCCACGACTGAGAGTTTTTGAAGTTGATTGGCAATGGACTAGGCAACGAATTTCCATTAGCATCAAAATAAAAAATACTGAGTCCGTTCTGGTTGCCTATAAGTTGGCTTTCAATTAAAGATGTGTCAAAGCTTCCAAACCCATCGCCCTCATCGCAGGCATAAATTGAATCAGGTTTACCTATTCTAGGTTGCGCCGCAGTATTTAAAACTAAAGATGTTTCAACATAACAGGTCGTTACCGGATTAGTTACTCTAACAGTAATGATTTCTTGATTTGGTTTTGAGTTAGTAAACGGATTAGGCAGAGGGCCACTGAGCATATCACCATTGGAATTATAAAAAGACACTTCCATACCTGTTTGATTGCCCAAAACTTCAGCCTCGACATTAGATGTATCAAAATATTCCGAAATACCATCATTATTATCATCGCACCCCACTAGTTCGGTCAACGGACTTGCTATTGGCAAAGGATTTACTTTCAATTTAAATGTTGTTTCGTTATTACAACCTGTTGAAGTATTTGTGGCGCGAACCGTTATAATCTCTTCGTTTGCAACCAAATTTTCAACAGTGTTTAAAGGTTCTTGTATTTGCTGACCATTTTCATAGAAGAACACAATATCAATTCCCGAATTACCTCCAATTAAATCGTCCTTCACCCGCTGTAAATCAAAAAAAGCAAAGCCATTGGTTTGGCTTTCACAAACTATCAAATCTGCTATTTCAGATAAATTAGGTAATGGGTTTACAATTAAATCGAATGTAATTTCAGAATAGCAGCAAGGGTTGTCGGTATGTGCCACACGTACTGTAATAGTTTCTGTGTTCGCAACCGTATTAGCAAAAGGATTTGGTAATTCGTTATATGTGTTCCCTGAACCATCAATGTAAGTAACCAACTTATCTGTTTGCCCACCTAAAATTTGTTGCTGAACTGTAGAAACATCAAAAGACGAAGAAAAACCTGTAGCGAAATTATCTTCACATGCATAAATATTGTTAATTCCATATGCGTTTGGAGGTTCTTTAACATGTATTGTTTCTGTTAACACTTCAGTTATGCCATTAATGCCCTTTACAGTAGCTGTTATGGTATAAATTCCATCCTCTGAAAAATCATGAAAAGGCGACACATCTGTTGAGGTATTTGTTACACCTGAAGCTGGATCTCCAAAATTCCAAACTACTGATGCTACATCTTCCTTCTTTTCAACACTGAATTCCTTTAAAAACTCTGAACAAATATTGGATATATTCATTTCGAAATTGTTGGTTACGTGGTTTACATTTCCCGTTACATTGATGTAAAAGCGTGCATCTGGGTAACCATAACTCTCAGTGGTGACAAAATCATACAGCCTACCACCATTAACATTAGCACATCCTTTATACCACGAAACATCGTTATCCTGAAGAGAGCCTCCTGGAAAAATAACTCCATCTCCCCATACTCTTCCTACACTGGAAACCACGAGTATTTTTTTTACACTAGCGGCCACAACAACTGGTGGACTAAAATTAAGTGTGAAAATTCTTGTTACATCATTTGAACCACTTATATAGGGGATTTGGATTGTCTCACTACTCCCTAATAGATTAGTTTCTGAAAAAGAATCTGGAAAATTTTCATCAACTTCATAAATATTAAAAGTTATCGTTGCCCCACCTCCTGTACTCGATATACCTATTTGACCAGAATTAACAATAAATTCTTCATTAATCGATATACCAAAATCTTCCATATCGAAAAGTCTAGCCCACGATTGTTCTGCTGAAGAACAAGAATGAAAATTAGTCCTGACAACGACATCACAAACATTATGCGTTAAAGTAGTCACAGCACCCAAACTCTTGTTATTAAATTTCTCTCCCGTAACATTAATAAAAAAATTAGCATTTGGCACTGGGTCAGCTAAATCTATTGTTGATATATAATTGTAATATTCCCTACAACCACTAAACCAAGAGACATCATTGTCTTCTTCTGTCCCCGCGATTATAAATTCTCTATAATCAGGATTGTATGGGTCACTGTCTTGAGATACCACAACCAAGATTTTTTCTACACCAGCAGGAATAACAATTGGTGTCTGGAAAACTATTTCAACTATTTCTGGAGTGCTTCCTATTTCTTTCGTAACCACGGTTTCCCCGCCAATACTAATAGGCGAGGAGTTTGGAAATCGGTCATCTATACTTAAAATTCCAAAGCTAACTCTGGCACCATTATATGCATTACTAATAGCTACTTGCCCTGATTTAATGATAAACTGCTCATTTGTGGTAATTCCAAATTCAGAAAGAGTAAATGCTCTTGCCCAATATTCTTCATATTCACAGTTCATCATTCCAGTATTTATTGGGGCATTTCCAACATTATGGGTTAAGGTTATTTGAGCCGATAAGTTTAGGCTTGAAATAAGTAACAAAAAAGAAAGAATATTCTTCATTCGAGCTAAAATAAAAAAAGTTCTGAAAATTAATTCTCGTTTTCCGTCTTAATACTAAAAAAAACGCTAAAACAATTAAGGCGTAGAATTTGAAACCTGCAACAACTTTCCGTTGTAGTATTTGTTCCCCGTTAGCGAAAAGTTAAAGATATATTCAGCCATCTCTGAGGCCGTTGTTGTGGCTTGATAGCCCGGAAAAGCCTCTTGGAGCATTTCTGTTTGCACCGCACCTAATGCCAGCACATTAAATGAGATCCCTGATTCTTTGTATTCTTCTGCCAAAAGTTCCGTAAGTGTTATCACTGCCCCTTTACTGGAACTGTAAGCCGTCAATCCTGGGAATTTCATACTGCCCTGTACACCGCCCATAGAACTTATGGTCACAACATGACTTCCATCAGTCATAAAAGGCAAAACTGTTCGTGTGAGTTCTGCAACCCCGTAGACATTAGTTTTATAAACTTCTTCAAAGTCTTGCATGGTAATTTCTGAAAAAGGTTTGTTCACCAATTTGCCGGCATTATTTATCAGAATATCAACTTGTTTCCAATTTTCGATGATAAACATTTCAACTTTTGAATATGCCCCTTCATCACCCAAATCAAAAGAAAAACAAGTAACGTTAACCAAATTCAAATCTCGGATTGGCTTTTCATTCCGAGATAGCGCCAATACATTATGTCCTGCTTTTGCAAACAATTGAACTAACTCGAACCCAATGCCTCTACTTGTTCCTGTTATGATAACGTTTTTACTCATTGTTTAATTTTATTTCTTTTGTTGGTGCATTAATCATGCCTTCCAATGCAGGAATTATTTGGTTTAAGAAATTAGCCATGTGCTTATAATCTATTTTATCTGCTTCATCATCTACATGATGGTAGTAATCAAAATTAGATAAATCGCAAGATGAAATGGTTTGGCAAGGAACTTTAAACAGCTCATAAAACGGATAATTGTCCGATCGTTTGAACAATTCATACTTCATGGCTATATCAGATTTCCCGAGAATCTTTTCCCCAACATATCCATTTAAAACATTAGCCATATTGCTGACATCGTATCCGGTTAAAAATGCTGAATAATCCCTATCCTTAAGTGGCACGCCTATCATTTCAAAATTTACCATAGCATATAGGTTCGTATTCGTGGCTTTCATTCTATTTGCTAAATGCTCCGAACCTTTCAAACCCATTTCCTCAGCAGAATATAAAGTAAAAAGTATACCCCGCTTATTGTTTTTTGTTTTGGAAAAGTGTTTTGCCCACTCCAAAACAGCAACAGTACCCGAAGCATCATCATTGGCACCATTGGCAATAGTATCGACATTAACTGCTTTGGCTGTTCCAATATGGTCGTAGTGGGCTCCAAGAATAATAAACTCTTTTTTTAGTTTAGGGTCATTCCCTTCTAAATAGCCCACAATATTATAACCGACAATACTATCAAGGTTAAAACTATCCCTGTAAGTCTCGAAATATGGCTTTATTTTGTTTTTCTTGAAAACATTTTCAATATATACAGCCGCTTTCTCTATACCTTGTGTTCCGGTTTTCCTGCCTTCCAGTTCATCAGAGGCCAAGTATTCCAAAGTTGATTTCATGTCGTTTTTCGACAATTTGTCCCCTGAATTTTTGATGCTATTTTCTGAATTCCGCTTTTGGAATCCACAACCCAACAGTAAATAAACGAGCCCTACAACTAAAAACTTATTCATTTACACTTTTTTAAAAACTATTCAATTCTTCTATTTTACTGAGCAGTAAACTTCTATAAGACTCAATATAGGTAGGATATTGCGCATTGCGAAACCGCCATGATTTATGCATGGTACTCGACTCGTATTCAATATAAAAACCACCTGAATCCACCTCTAAACAGCCTGAACACTCTAAATAGCCATTGGGTTCATTATAAATTTCGCTTGGTAAATTAAATAACTCAACATAATTCTTGTAATCAACATTTTCCATTTCTTGAAAATTACCTACAAAAACATCGCCTTCAATTTGGTTGTAATCTATATCTCTAAACATTTTACCATCTTTCATCTTATATATTTGACCACAATCACCAGAACACGTAGAACTTGCAAACCAGCCGAATTTTAAGATTGCATTTGAATCAGATTCATTTCTTTCTTCCTTACTACAAGAAACGCCCGTTAGTATCAATAATATAATAGTGAGATAGCTTTTGATTTTATTCATATTTAAGATTTAAAAACTAAAGATAAAAAAAAGCCTGTTTCAAAAATGAAACGGGCTTTATATTTAAAATAGTGTTTTCCTTTTTTATCAAACCAACATAGTCACCGGGTTTTCAATATATCCTTTTAATGTTTGAAGGAATTGTGCTCCAGTGGCACCGTCAACCGTTCTGTGGTCGCATGCCAATGTTAGTTTCATGGTGTTTCCAACAACAATTTTTCCTTCTTTAACCACAGGTTTTTCAACAATTGCCCCAACAGACAAAATTGCTGAGTTAGGTTGATTTATAATCGAAGTAAAATAATCAATACCAAACATACCAAGGTTAGAAACGGTAAATGTGCTGCCCGACATTTCGTCCGGTGTTAATTTTTTATTTCTTGCTTTGCCGGCTAATTCTTTAACCTCTACACCTATTTGAGGTAAGCTTTGTTCATTGGCAAAACGCACCACTGGTACCACCAATCCATCTGGCACGGCAACCGCCACACCAATGTGTACATGGTTGTTTAAGCGCATTTTATCATCAAACCATTGCGAGTTTACTTGTGGATGTTGTTTTAAAGCTAATGCACAAGCCTTAACCACCATATCGTTGAATGATATTTTGGTATCAGGAATTGTGTTAAACTGCGTGCGGAAAGCAATAGCATTTTCCATATCAAACTCTACAGCCAAATAATAATGCGGTGCTGAGAATTTAGATTTGGTTAATGACTTAGCAATCGCTTTACGCATTTGCGAGTTTGGAACATCTTCAAAATCTTCTTGTCCCATAGGAACAAACTTACCTACTGCTGCAGCTCCTGCCGCTGGCTCGTAGTTTTCTATATCGCGTTTTACAATACGACCGTTTTCACCAGAACCTTGCACTTTGGTTAAATTAATTCCCTTTTCTTCAGCCAATTTTTTTGCCAAAGGAGATACAAATACACGTCCACTTTCTGTAACTGGAGTTGGCGCAGGTGCACTCGTTTTAGGTTTTGAAGGACTTGTCGCAGCAGGTTTTGGTGCTTCTGCTTTAGCTTCCGGCTTTTTAGGAGCTTCTTCTTTTTTTGCAGGTGCAGCTGCCGAAAATTTAGCTGCAATGCCAGAAACATCAGTTCCTGCAGGGCCAATTATGGCCAATAGCGAATCTACTTTTGCCGATTCACCTTCCTGTAACCCTATTTCCAATAAAGTTCCTGATTGAAATGATTCAAATTCCATAGTCGCTTTATCAGTTTCAATCTCAGCTAAAATATCGCCTTCTTGAACTTTATCTCCTACTTTCTTTAACCAAGTTGCAACCGTACCTTCTTCCATGGTATCACTCAAACGTGGCATAGTAACTATGATTACACCCTCGGGAAGTTCAACTTCACCAGCTGACCCAGAATCTTCTTTTAGTGTTTCAGGTGCTTCATTTGATGGAGCTGCTTCTTCTGCTTTTTCTTCTTTAGCTGGCGCGGAAGCGCTACCGCCACCATTCAACAAACCTGAAATATCCTCACCTTCTTCACCTATTATGGCCAAAAGCTCATCTACTTTAGTTGTTTCACCTTCTTGAACACCAATATGGAGCAACGTCCCTTCATTAAAAGATTCGAACTCCATTGTGGCCTTATCAGTTTCAATTTCAGCTAAAATATCGCCTTCTTCTACTTTATCTCCTACCTTTTTTAACCAAGCCGCAACGGTACCTTCTTCCATGGTATCGCTTAAACGCGGCATATTTACTACTATTGCCATAGTTTATAATTTGTGTTGAATAAATGGATAATCGTCTTGTTCGTAAACCACGTCGTACATTACATTCTTTTCTGGCCAAGGCGATTCCTCAGCAAATTTTTCACATTCTGCAACGCGATCTTTAACTCTTTTATCTATTACTTTAATATCTGCCTCTGTAGCATATTTCTTTTCAAGGATAACATCTTTAACCTGTGTTATTGGGTCTATTTTCTTATATTCCTCAACTTCTTCTTTTGTTCTATAATGTTGTGCATCACTCATAGAGTGCCCTCTGTAACGATAGGTTTTCAATTCTAAGAATGTTGGGCCTTCACCGCGACGACCTCTTTGAATAGCTTCATCAAAAGCTTCAGCAACTTTAATAGGGTTCATACCATCAACTGGACCACAAGGCATATTGTAACCTAAACCAAGTTTCCAGATTTCTGTGTGGTTTGCTGTCCTTTCAACCGATGTACCCATAGCGTAACCATTATTTTCGCAAACAAATACTACAGGAAGTTTCCAAAGCATTGCCAAATTGAATGATTCATGAAGTGAGCCTTGTCTGGCAGCACCATCACCAAAGCAACATAAGGTTACCGCATCACTACCGTGATATTTATCACCAAACGCAATACCAGCCCCTAGAGGAATTTGACCACCAACAATACCATGGCCACCAAAAAAACGGAATTCCTTTGAAAAAATATGCATCGAACCACCAAGGCCTTGAGAGGTCCCTGTTCCCTTTCCATACAATTCTGCCATAACACGTCTTGGGTCTACCCCCATGCCTATAGGCTGAACGTGATTACGATATGCGGTTATCATTTTATCTTTGGTCAAATCCATGGCGTGTAATGCTCCTGCCAACACCGCTTCTTGACCATTGTACAAGTGAAGAAATCCTCTTACTTTTTGTTGGATATATACTGCAGCCAGTTTGTCTTCAAACTTTCTCCAGAATAACATGTCTTCATACCATTTGAGGTAAACCTCTTTTGTGATTTTTTGCATGGAATATTATTATAGTTTAAACAAGCGAGATACAAAAGTAAGACATTGTGCTGTATTGAAAAAACCCATATTTCATTAAAGTTAAAAAAATACAAATAATTTACTTCTTTCTTTCTAATTTAAAGATTTGCCAATGAAATTAAATATATGATATTTTTATTCAAAATTCAATCGATTACAAAAGACTGATTTGATTTGACTATAGAACCGATTTGTCAAACATAAAAGGCAATAGGTTTTCTAGGGATTTTGATTTGGCCACCGCTCCAGATTCACCCATAAAATAAATTTCGATGGGTGATTTTTGCTTGATTTCATATTCCGCAATAGCTTGCCTACAAGCTCCACAAGGAGGAATGGGCTTATTTGTAGGTGTAATTTTCGAGCCAGCGCATATGGCGATTTTTAAAATTTTGGCATTTGGAAATTGTGCCCCAGCTGAATAGATAGCTGTTCGCTCGGCACACAAACCTGAAGGATATGAGGCGTTTTCTTGATTATTCCCTAAAACAATTTCACCGTTATCCAATAAAATGGCAGCACCAACACTAAAATTTGAATATGGTGCATAAGCTTGCCCTCTTGCTTTTACAGCACTTTTCATTAGGTTGTAAACTTCGGGCGGCAATTTGTCCAAACTTTGAAACACCTGAAGTATAGACTCTATTTTTATTTCTTTCATTGATAATCTTGTTTAGTAAAAATACTAAACTCTTTGAAACAAAAAAACTATTGCGTTTGGCAATAGTTTTTCAAAATAAATTTATTTAAATCTTTTTAATACTCATAATATTCGCCTGCACCAATGTTGAATGTCAATGAAAAACGTAAAGTTCCTTCTAACGGACTTTGAACTTTTGATGCCGAAAATAAATAGGATAAATCGATGTTTACCACATTGGCTTTAAAGCCAGCTCCTAAGGCTAAAAACTTTCTTGCACCCTTATCTTCACTTTCATTAAAATAACCTGTTCTAAAAGCAAATGAATCTTGATATGTATATTCTGCACTTAAAGCCCATGTAAACTCCTTCAACTCTTCACTAAAACCATCCGGGGCATCACCGAAAGATTGAAAAATCCCTGTTAAAAAACTAACATCTGGATCTTTCCCCTCAACAATAATGGTTGGCTCGCTTCCGTCCGAAGCCTGTGTTTGGTCTCCGTCAGCATCTACATAGCCGTAAATAGGCGGGGTTGGCACTAAAAGTTTGGCAACCTCGGCAGTAACAGCAACTTTGTTATAATCGTCAAAAATAAAATCAAAGCCTGCCCCCAATCTTAAATTCGTTGGTTGGAAATTATCCAAACCGCCATCATCATATTTGAATTTTGGACCAATATTTTGAATAGCAAATCCTGCACGCCATCTTCCGTTATAATCAGAATAGGCTTGTTCTTCACTTTGATAGTATCCTGAGATATCTACGCCAAAAGTGTTTGCTGCAGAAGCATCACCATCTACACCTTGTATCCTTAAATCTGAACGTAAATAACGCATGCCCACAGACATGGCAAACTGATCTGACAAACGCAGCGCATAAGATAAGTCAAGAGAAAGCTCACTTGGTCTTTGGATTCGTGGTTGATCATTCGCATTCTCAACAAATTCGATATCTCCCAATGAAAAATATCTTAAACTAGCTCCAAAAGCACTTCGCTCATCCAATCTGTTGAAATAAGACACATTTCCAAGAAAAATATCATTCACCAATTTACTTAAATACGGAGTATAACTCACCCCAATACCAGATTTTGCTTCAGAAAACGCATATTTTGATGAGTTCCATTGTTGTGAAAAAGCATCTACACTGGTAGCAACACCCATGTCTGCCATACCCGCAGCACGTGCATCAGACGCAATTAATAAAAAAGGAACCCCTGTTGTTACAACCCTTCTTTCCTGATTTGGAAAGACAATAGTTTCTTGTGCATTAATTTTGATCAAAAAAGCCAATGCCAAAATTAACAGTACTTTATTCTTCATGAATTGATTTTTAGTTAGCAAATATAAATTTTTATTATAGTATTACAAGTTTCTCAATTTTTTCTACGGTCTTATTCAATAAGTTGGAACGTACCCTCATTTTGTACACATACACCCCTTTACCTATTTTATCACCAAAATCATCCCTTCCATCCCAAACAATATCTCTAGACAACGAACTAGGTGATGTAAACCCACCTGTTGTTTGTCCATTTAAAGTTCTCACTAATTTTCCAGAGACTGTGAATATCTGTATTGAAACGTCCAAAGGTTCCGAACTATTGTGATTGAACCAAAATTCTGTGTAATTAACAAACGGATTTGGGTAATTAAGCACATTGTTGATGACTAAATCTTGATCTTTATCAAAAACTATAAATTGAATTTCTGTAATTGATGAATTATTATAAACATCCCAGGCTTTGAGGGTTAAGGTATGCAAACCAGGTTCTAAATCCCTGAACGGGAAGCTTAAAGTACCTTTGGTGTAATCATCCACATCGGTTTGATAATAATCGTTTAGAATAATGGGGTTAGTTTCATCACCATCAATTATGGCCACAATATCATGCCCAATGCCGCTTGCAGTATTAATTCCATTAGCATCTTCAAGTTTGGCAAGCAAAGTAGGGGATTCATTGGTAATACCACCTGACACAAAACTCTCATCATTCATATATAGCGCAATAACCGGTCCCGTATTGTCTTCTGGGGCATTTTCATTCAAACCCCCAATTTTCACCATATCTACACTCGCTCCTGCCCGGTCTTGGGTCAATTCTTCGTTTTTAGCATAAAAGCTAACCTTTCCAAAACCAACAGGAATACCAATGTCTTTGGGAACAACAAAATCGAACTCAAATTGTCCGCTTTTAACAGATGCTTGACCTCTAAAAATAATTTCACCAAGGGTCGTGAAATCCATTTGAACGAGTTGTCCATTTAATCTAGTGCCGTCATTGGCCAGTGTTTGCCTTTCAATTTCTTTATCATATATGGTTGTTGAAAGGGTTCCGTTAAAATCAGTTAAAACATTGCCTGATAAATCTGTAACATCACCAGCCATTTTCACATAACTCAAGGCTTTCAAGGTATCAGCAGCTTGGGCAATTGGCACATCATTTATTTTGGTAAGTCTTATTTCCGGTTTTGAAAATGTCAGCTTCATGGCCGGATCACCTATAAAAAACACCAACCTTTTTTGACTAGATCCAGAAACTCCTGGGTCACTTTTGGCCAACCTAAGTGCTTCAGCCATTGATGGATATTCATAATCCCCATATGCATCATTATCACTATATGAAAACAAATACTGTCCTAAAACACTGTTAAATGAAATGGCAAAGCTCACAAAAATCTGACGTGTGGTACTAATTAAGCCAATGGCCCCTGCCTGTTTATTCCAGTACGTAAATTCGCCAGCCGTTTGCCTGTAGGGATTATCAAACCTGGTAAACTCACACGTTACAGTAACAAAACAGTTCAATTTATTGTAATTTCGGAAATTCTCTACATCAGGTTTGAGCAAAATTCGCTCTTCCGCTAAACCATCTTCACCACCGTGCCCAAAGTAATTAACGACTAAAGCACCGTTGTCAACCGCATTGGCAATTTCTGTGGTTACCTCAGGATATCTTTCCCCACCTGCTGAGAACTCTTGTTGAAAAGCATCAGAATGTATTTTGACCACATTGATGAATGGTTTATTATCAGAAACCAAATTACCAACCATATCTGTAGTTTCCTGAAGCAATCCTTCCCAATCCTTATCAACATCATCAGAAATGACCACAAAATTATTTCGCCAACTGCCTAAAGACTCCTTGGCATGGTATGCTGCAATTTTATCAACCAACTCTTTGCCACGCTGTGGTGTATCGGCCAAAATTCTTCCCACGGCTATATCCAAACCATCTGAAGTACCCATTGTCCCTTCATTATTGCCCATCATTCCATAAAAATCATCGGAAACAAATGAAGTCGCCAAACTAAAACTTTCATAAGAATACCATGAAGGCACAATATTGGTATTGTTTGGTGTTCTATCCTTATAATCAAAAGAGCCATCACCAAACAGGCACAAATACTTCAAAGGTCTATCAGTGCTAGGATTATCATAAACATACTTCACCAAATTTCTTATCGCACCAATGTCTGGGTTTCCGGAACTAAATTCATTATAAATCTCATCCAGTGCAAAAACCATGACATTTAAATTATATTGGTCTCTATTAATTTGAGCCAATCGCTCTGCTTGAGCCATCATATTATCTGGAGCCACAATAATGTAATCTAAAACAAACTCTCCTTGTTCATTTTGTAAAATAGAGCCCTTTATATTTTGGTTCGCCACGGTTGTTTTTCCATCAAGTTTTGGCGTATAATAATCCGAAGGCGCCACAGCCACATAAGTCTTTAAACTTCCTAGTGCCGCATTGAAGCTAAAGTTTACACTTTTATCATTATTTGCAGCGCTTGATACATTATAAATATCTGTTACATCCCAAACTTGCGATAGATTTTGAGCATTACTAATGTTATATTGAACAATACCTGATGCCGTTGCAACTTCACTGTTCTTAAATTTAAATTGCTTATTGTTGAAATTCAAATTTCTGATGCCTTCAACCGAAATATAATCTAAATACCCCAAAGTGCTTGGGTTTCCCTTGTTATCAAAATCAAGCTCAACCGTAACTTTTGGCGAGCTAACGCTAACATTGTTGTTAGGATACGTAGCACCACTGGCATATGTTGGACTACTTACCCCTGAAAGTGAGAGCGTGGCAAGACTATTTCCGTTAACACTAACATTCATGGCACTGGCCGATTTTGCTGCCGCAGCTACAATTACGGTCAATTTTAAGGGCTGTGATGTAACCAAATCAGGAAAATCAAACTCAAACTCCTTCTTATTGCTTACGTCAAACCGATCTCCAAACCAACGCCTACCCAAGGAAACTAGGTTATGTTCATCTATTTCATGAAACTGGTAGTCTTCAAAAGTGTCTATAAACATATCGGGAGCACCTGTTGGTTGAGAAAACTCCTGAATACGTTTTCCATTACCCGGACTTACATTAATATAATAATAGGTCTTATCGGTATAGCAATTAATATGCGTTTTACTGTCTGTGTTATAACCCGTTGGGCCTTCGGCGTAAAACAAAATATAATCTTCATTATTTAGCACACCATCTTCTTCTCCCACGAACTTAATGGCATTTTCTGGGACATCGTACGGATAAGGTACTGCATTGGAATGAGGGATCATGCGTCCACCATGGCCAAAAACCTTAATGGTTCTCGGGTCAACGCTATTAACATTAACACCCAATTGTTGCAAAAAACCTCTTGACAATTTAAAAACTCCCGAATTTTCAACATAAAATCTGTACCATTCCCCAGAATTTAAAACCGAATTAGATAATGCTTCCGTATTGCTCAATCCTTTTTTTAAAATTGAAGAATTAACATTGCTCAATCCGATTTTATAATTAAGCTGAAAACCAACAACTTTTTTATATGTTCCATTATTATCCTTTACGATTGGAGATAATTGAAACATGGCATATGTTTTATTTCTAGAAGAAGAATTCTTTAGACTAAAAGACAATTCATTCGGTATGCTGTTTAAATCCAAGTCCTTTAGTTCGTTTTTGGAAATGGATTGATAGGAAATATTTGTTAGTGAAACCGAATTTTCATCAATTGAACTTTTCGTTTCCCATTGGTCGACAAACAGCAAGCCAGTATCAAAATTGTAAACAAAACGATCCTTTTCAAAGGAAGGAACCTGCAAAGATTTGCTACCAACCGCTAGTGTTTTGGATGCTTCCCAAGCTATGCTATACTTTTTTTGTTGGGCAAACACTACAGCCGATACCATCAGCAGTATTAATAGAATTTTCTTTTTCATTGCTAAAATAACGTCATGAACACCTTGTTATTATTAAAGAAAACAACAATTTGTAAAACTGAGCCAAAAATACAATAATAAATTTGGAAAACACACGTTAATACAACACAAAACAACGGTGAAAAACAGCAAAAACATCGATGTACGGACTAAAAAATAGGATGAAATACACTTTTTTTTGGTTAAAATGCAAAAAATAGCTTGCATTGTAAGGTTTAATTATTATATTGCACCACCAAAATTTATTAGCTTACTTAAAAGTATGGATATGAAAAACGTAGTAGCATTAAAGTTTCTATTAGTTTTAGCGCTAATAGTTTCTACAACTAGTTGCAAGAAATCTTCAAGTTCTAAGAACAGCTCCAGAGCTACTGGATGGCAAATCAATTCCAGAGAAGGCGGATTTCAATACAATACCGATTTCAAAGAACAAGAAACTTCCCCAGGTTTAGTTTTTATTGAAGGCGGTACATTTACTAAAGGACGTGTTCAAGACGACGTTATGCATGATTGGAACAATAGCCCTAATCAGCAGCACGTTCAGTCTTTTTATATGGATGAAACTGAGGTTACCAATGCCATGTACATGGAATACTTAGATTGGATTAAACGTGTTTATCCACCTTCTGAAGATAATTTTAGAGCCATTTACCAAGGGGCCTTACCAGACACTTTAGTTTGGAGAAATCGTTTAGGGTTCAACGAAGTTATGACAGACAACTACTTACGTCACCCAGGTTATGGAGAATACCCCGTAGTTGGTGTAAGTTGGATTCAAGCGGTTGAATTTGCAAACTGGCGTTCAGACCGTGTTAATGAGTACAATTTGGAAAAAGCTGGTTATTTAAAACGAGATGCCAAAGTTACTGATGTAGATGCTGAACAAACTTTCAGTACTGACACTTACATTAACGCTCCGTCATTAACCTATGGTGGCAATGAAGAAATTACAAGACCAGATGGTCGTGGAAGACGAAATGTAAGAGTTGACGCTGATGGTAACGAAACTGGAATTTATGCTACTCGTGAGACTGGAATTATTTCACCCAAGTATAGGCTACCAACTGAAACTGAGTGGGAATACGCAGCTTTAGGTTTAAGTGAAATTAGAAGCTACAACTTATATCGTGGACGTAAAAAATACCCTTGGGATGGACAATATACCCGTAACGGTTCTAGAAAATACCGTGGCGACCAATTAGCTAACTTTAAGCAAGGTAAAGGTGATTACGGCGGAATCGCAGGTTGGTCTGATGATGGCGCAGATATCACAAATGCCGTTAAATCTTATGAGCCAAACGATTATGGTTTGTACGACATGGCAGGAAACGTTGCCGAATGGGTTGCTGACGTTTACAGACCTATTGTAGATGACGAGTTTAACGACTTTAACTACTACCGTGGTAACGTTTATACTAAAAACGCAGTTAATGAAGACGGCACCGTAAAAGTTGTTACTGTTGATGATATTGTATATGATACTTTATCGAATGGTAAAGTTGTTGCTAGAAACTTACCTGGTGAAATTTTACAGGTTCCTGTTGACATAAACGAAACTTATTTAAGAACAAACTTTGATAAGAGCAATGAAATAAACTTTAGAGACGGAGATAAACGTTCATCTCGTCACTACGAAAGTTTTAACGATGACGAGGAAAATGAAGAAGGTGAAGCTTCTCAAACCAGAAAGATGTACAACTCACCAAAACACAGTATTACAAGAGATTCTCTTGGAAATATTGTAAGAGAGTACGATAAAGCGAATGATAGATCTTCTCTAATCAACGATGAGGTTAGAGTTTATAAAGGTGGTTCTTGGAAAGATAGAGAATATTGGTTAGACCCAGCTCAAAGACGCTACTTCCCACAAGATATGGCAACAGACTATATTGGATTTAGATGTGCTATGTCTCGTGTAGGCTCAAAAAGCAAATCAAAAACCAAAAAGAAAAACTAAACCTTAGTTTTAAAATAATTTAAAAAAGTCCTGGCCTAAAGTCAGGACTTTTTTAATACATTTAGTTTTTAATCAAAAAAATTGTCATTTGGAACTAAAAACCTTACACAGCCTTTTCTTAAAATGCAATGCTGTTTGCACCGATACAAGGAAACTTCAAAAAAATGATATGTTCTTTGGTCTAAAAGGCGAAAACTTTAATGGTAATGAATATGCTGAAAAAGCACTTGAAATGGGCGCAGATTATGCCATAGTTGATGAAGCAGCTTACAATACTTCATCCAAAACCATTTTGGTTGATGATGTTCTAAAAACACTTCAAGAATTGGCTTCATTCCATAGAGAATACTTAAACGTTCCTATAATTGCCTTAACAGGCAGTAATGGAAAAACCACAACAAAAGAACTCATAAACGCCGTTCTTTCCCAAAAATATGAAACAACGGCCACCATTGGCAATTTGAATAACCATATTGGTGTTCCTTTAACCCTTTTATCCATGACCAACAAAACAGAAATAGGAATTGTTGAAATGGGTGCCAATCATTTAAAGGAAATTACGTTTTTATGTAATATTGCGAAACCCGACTATGGTTATATCACAAACTTTGGCAAGGCCCATTTAGAAGGTTTTGGCGGTGTTGAAGGCGTGATTAAAGGAAAGAGTGAAATGTATGACCACCTCATTGCGCATAACAAAACCATCATCATTAACACAAATGATGCTATTCAAGTTGAAAAAACCAAAAATGCCAAAACATTTTCATTTGGAAAGAGCAATCAAACCTCAGATGTAAACATTGAATTTGTTGCTGCCCTGCCCCTTGTAAGATGTAGTTATAATGGACTGGAAATAAAAAGCCAACTTATAGGTGACTATAATTTCAATAACATTTCAGCAGCCATTGCTATAGGTAACTATTTTAAGGTTGAAGACAACCTTATAAAAACGGCCATTGAAAGTTATACCTCTTCCAATAACCGCTCTCAGATTATTCAAAAAGGTTCGACCAAAATTATTTTGGACGCCTACAATGCTAATCCTACCAGCATGAATGCCGCCCTTTTGAATTTTGAACAACAAACAGGAAAAAAAATAGCTATTTTGGGAGATATGTTTGAACTAGGCAAAGAAGCCAAACAAGAGCACCAAAATATTGCAGATTTGGCAACCTCAATGGGAATTGACGAAATTATTTTTGTGGGTGAAAATTTTTATCAGGCCATAGTCTCTTCTAAAAAAGCCAAACAATACAAGTCGTTTTCTGAATTTGAATCTAATTTCGATTTGTCAAATATTGAGAACGCCACGCTTTTAATTAAGGGCTCGCGTGGCATGGCTTTGGAAAGGACATTAGAACTGTTAAACTAACTTTATAGCTTATTAAGTTTGGTCAAAGTACGTTGAAACAAAATTGATATTTATCTCACCAAACTAAAATGACCTTTCAACATCTTACCATCATAATATACAATTACATACCAATAATCGCTGTCAGGCATCAAACGGTTCTTGTAAGTTCCGTCCCAGCCTGATTCAGTATCTCTTATCTCCTTTAGAAGTTTACCGTAACGATCATATATATCTATATGACTGATAATTTTTAATCTATCTGGAACAACCCATGTATCATTATTACCATCATTATTTGGTGTAAAAAAACGTGGGGGAACTTGTTCCCTTTCAGTTACAAAACTATCAGAGCACCCATCAGCCATTTGTGTGTCATTATACGGTATTACATTAACATAAATTTCTGTATTATAAGGCAAGTCGTCTGAAAAATCAAAGCTTAGGGCATTGCCTAAATCTAATGCATCAACAATATCTGTTCCTTCAGGACTTGTTCCTACGGACAATATATACCCTGTGGCATTTGGCACGGATTGCCAAGACAAATCAGTATCAATGGGAACAGCTGTTTCATTTGGCGCAGGATTATTTATTGAAGTACACGGAAGCAATTCTATGACAATGAGTTCAAAATTTTCCTCAGAATCACATCCTGAACTGCCAATATCATAAATATAGAATGTTATAGGATAGCCTGAAAAATCAGTGAAATAAATTTTATCCCCCTGGTAGTATACCGTACCATTACCATTTGGTTCTGTATAATATGCTTCATTACCTGATAAATTTAACCCATCGATACTTGGGAATGTAAAACTGTTGATAACCGTTTGATTTTCTAAATCTAGTATCTGGGGTTCAGGAATTACGCCATCACAATTGTTATCCAACCCATCACAAAGCTCCGCAGCTCCTGGATAAACGGTGTTGTTGGCGTCATCGCAATCGGTATTATCTGTCACATATCCAACGGGAGGTGAACAAGCTTCGATTGGATTGGCGAAATCACCAAAACCATCGCCATCCAAATCCGCATAGTAGGTTGTGGTTACATCTTCATCAATTTGACCATCACAATCATTGTCCAAGCCATCGCAAATCTCGGGTGCATTAGGGTATACGGTTACATCGGCATCATCACAATCGGTATTATCAGTAACAGTCCCCGGTGGTTGCGTGCAGCTTTCCATGCCAGGGTCGTTAACATCTCCATACCCATCGCCATCTGCATCTGTATAATAGGTTGTGGTTACACCTTCATCAATGGTACCATCACAGTTATTATCAAGTCCATCACAAAGTTCAGGCGCTCCGGTGTAAACTGTTGCATTTGTATCATCACAATCACCTTGGCACTCTGAGAAACCATCGCCATCATTATCAATTTCATTGGGCGGAATTACTCCATCGCAGTCATTATCCAAGCCATCACATAGCTCTGGTGCCCCTGGATAAATGGTATTATCTGTATCATTGCAATCACCCTGACATTCTGAGAAACCATCACCATCATCATCAATCTCATTGGGCGGAATTATGCCATCACAATTGTTATCCAACCCATCACAAAGCTCCGCAGCTCCTGGATAAACGGTGTTGTTGGCGTCATCGCAATCGGTATTATCTGTCACATATCCAACGGGAGGTGAACAAGCTTCGATTGGATTGGCGAAATCACCAAAATCATCGCCATCCAAATCCGCATAGTAGGTTGTGGTTACGCCTTCGTCTATTTGTCCGTCGCCATTATTGTCTAAACCATCACATACTTCCACATCAATACAGTCGGCAACACCATCGCCATCGGTATCCGGAAAACCTTCATCTACAGCACCATCGCCATCATTATCCAATCCGTCACACTCTTCTGTATCCATACAATCTGCAATGCCATCACCATCAGTATCAGGAAAGCCTTCGTCTATTTGTCCGTCGCCATCATTATCCAACCCATCGCATTCTTCTGCATCAATACAATCCGCAATGCCATCACCATCCGTATCACTAAAACCTTCATCTATCTGGCCATCACAATTATTATCTATGCCATCACAAAGTTCTAGTACCCCTGGATTAATTGACGGGTTTGTATCATTACAATCGGTATTGTCCGAAACATAACCTGGTGGCGGTGTACAAGCCACAATACTATTACTGGAATCTCCATAGCCATCACTATCTACATCGGCATACCAAAGGGTACTGCAGGTTATAGTCAATAAAAAGTCCTGCTCATCGGCACAACCTGGATAGACTTCATCATAAATGTAAAGGGTTATTGGGTAACTTGGGAAGTCGGTTGCATTAATCAAATCACCTGCATTATACATGGTGTCTGTGCCACCAATTCCGGTATAATAAGCCTCGCTACCTGAAAGATTGGTACCATTAATAGCAGGTAGCGTATAACTGTCAACAGCCGTTTGATTAGCCAAGTCTATTATAGTAGCCCCAACATAGCCACCATCTGTAATAGACCAACCATCACTGGCTATCATATTAGCGCGGGCAGCTTCCCCAGCGCAGTATTGGCTAAAACCACCTCCGAAGGGCACACTAGGGTTAAGGTTTTGAGCATCCCAACCGATTAATAGGCTATCATAATTGGAAACTGAAAGTGTTGCTCCTAAAAACATGTTGTCTGCCGAGGTAAGATTGCCAACATTCCAATTGCCCAAATCTTGATCAAATGCCACAGCATCGCGAAACATGTTTCCCATATTTGTCACATTTACTACATTCCAATTTCCAATATCTGTATTAAAATTACTAGCTCCCCAAAACATTCCATACATAATTGTGACATTACTCACATTCCAGTTACCAATATCTTGATTGAAAACACTTGCAGCATTAAACATTCTAAACATAGTCTCAACATTTCCTACATCCCAATTACCAATATTTTGATTAAAAGCAGTAGCTGCACCGAACATTTGATGCATATCAGTAACGCTACTAACATCCCAGTTTCCAATATCCTGATTGAAAGCACTGGCTGCCAAAAACATAGTGCGCATATTGGTAACCGAACTTACATTCCAATTTCCAATATCCTGATTAAAAACACTGGCACCTTGAAACACACTATCCATATTGATAACCTTACTTACATCCCAATTTCCAATATTTTGATTAAAGGTGCTACAACCGTAGAATAAGCCGCCCATATTTGTTACATTGCTTACATTCCAACTGCTGATATCTTTGTTGAATAAAGCAGCGTTTAAAAAAAGACCGCCAGACATATCGATTACATTGCTTACGTCCCAATTCCAACTTCCTGTTCCTTGACCTAAGCTGTTACAACTGTTAAACATGGCATTCATACTTGTTACATTCCCAAGGTTTGGAACATCTGCAGCATTAATAATTAAATTAGTACAATCTTTAAATGCCTCTCGCATAGTGGTCCACTGGCTACAACCCCATTGGTCAATAGAAATTAATTTAAGAGCATCTATGGAATCACTTCCCATATCTATTTGATTAAGCTGCCCTGAAATAATGACCTGATAGTATCCAGAATTTACATACGTGTGTGTAGGCACGCCATCAGTGGTTACAATACCATCTCCCCAATCGATACTGGAAATAGTTCCACTAAGCGGAATACTAATTTCTTCATTAGCTGTAGTGGTTTGCCAAGTCGTAATAAAATCACATAAAGGGTCTGTTAAGGTCAACAAAAAGTCCTGCTCATCGGCACAACCAGGATAGGATTCATCATAAATATAAAGGGTGATAGGGTAACTCGGGAAATCGGCATAATTTATAACATCACCAATATTATAAATCGTACCATTCCCTCCGGGCAAGGTATAATAAGCTTCATTACCAGAGAGGTTAGTGCCCGTGATAGCAGGAAGCGTAAAGCTGTCCACTGCGGTTTGGTCTGCTAAATCAGTAATGGTGGCCCCGGCATAACCGCCATCGGCTATACTCCAGCCATCACTGGCTATCATATTGGCACGGGCAGCAGCTCCAGCACAATACTGGCTAAAACCTCCACTGAAAGGGACTCCAGGATTTAAATTTTGCGCATCCCAACCAATGAGTAAGCTATCATAATTAGCAATAGATAAGGTAACTCCCGTAAACATACTTCCAGCAGAAAGAAGACTGGTTACATCCCAAGATCCTAAATCTTGGTCAAAAGAAATAGCATTACTAAACATGCTCATCATATAGATAATGTTTCCAGTATTCCATCCGCCAATGTCCTGATTAAAAGCAGAAGCATAATAAAACATCCATTGCATAGTGGTCACACTACTTGTATCCCAAGCCCCAATATTTTGATTAAAAGTAGATGCAAAATAAAACATATTTGCCATGGTGGTTACATTACTAGTGACCCAAGCTCCTATATCCTGATTAAAGTTGGTGGCATTCCAAAACATAAAGGCCATATCAGTCACATTACTAGTGTCCCAAGTCCCAATATCCAGATTAAAATTTGAAGCTCCCGAAAACATAGAATTCATGGTAGTAGCTGTACCGGTATCCCAATTCCAATTACCTGTTCCTCCACCAAGAGAAGTACAGTCCAAAAACATTCTACTTATATCCGTTGCATTAGAAAGGTCTGGTGCATCTAGAGCATTTATTACTAAACTACTACAGGCTGTAAAAGCACCTTTCATAGTTGTCCATTGGCTACAGCCCCATTGCTCTACAGACAAAATATTAGGAGCACTCAAACCAACAGCAAAAAAGTCAATCTTGGTTAAAGCACCTGTAACTGTTATTTGATAGGTGCCTGGACTAGCATAAATATGTGAAGGTGTTTGTACACCATCTGTTGTTATGGTACCGTCACCCCAATCTACAGAGGTGATAGTCCCCCAAATAGGAACTTTAACAGTCTCATTAGTCACCGTGGTTTGCCAAGTGGTGATGAAGGGACTAGGTTCCTGGGGAGTGGAGTTGTTTAAGTATAAAGCAGTTACTTTGTTAGTGTAAGCAGCTCCAGTATTTCCTGTAATCAAGACATCTTGATCTCCGTCCCCATCTACATCGGCAAAAGTAAGATTACTATAAGTTACCCCTGTAAAAGGTAAACCAGTAATTTCGGTAAAATTCCCATGGCAATCACTAGAGTATAATGATGCTGAAGGTCCAGAAGTTTCAGTGCCTGTTGCGAGCACATCTAAATTTCCATCCCCATCTATATCTTCAAAGCCAACAGAACAACGGTATAACCCTGCCAAAACACTACTATTGGGTGATAAAGTAAATTGTCCCGAACCATCATTTTCATAAATATCTAAATGCAATCCGGCACTTGCTCCTGAAATTAGAATATCTAAATCACCGTCATTATCTACATCCCCAAAATCAATCGATCCCTCTTGAACCCCCGGTAGGTTTGATAGATAACTAAAATTCCCTGCTCCGTCATTACTATATAAATAGGCTATCTCTTGAGCAGAAGTTACCCCTGTTATTAGTAAATCCATGTCACTATCACCATCAATATCAGCAAATTTACAATCGCTGAAACGTACACCTGAAAACGGAGTACCCAAAACTTCGGTAAAGTTACCTGCCCCATCATTTGTGTAGAGTCTGGCCACTTCTACTAAACTTTGACTCCCAATAATTATTAAATCCAAATCATTATCTCCGTCAATATCTGCAAAATCACTGTTTCCAGTTGCAGTTCCTATAAAGGGTGTTCCTGCTACCAAAGTGAAGTTGCCTAACCCATCATTAGTATAGAGCTGGGCTATGTAGGTGTTAAGTACACTAAATCCTACTATAAGTACATCCAAATCCCCATCTGCATCTACATCGGCAAAATTTACAGAGCTTTGATATACCCCTAAAAATGGTGCTCCTGCATCTAAGGTAAAGTTACCAACTCCATCATTTAAATAGAGTTCAGCTATTCTAACCCCTGAATTGTTTGTGCCAGTAATTAATACATCTAAGTCCCCATCCCCATCTACATCAGCAAAGGCAGAATCGCCATGAGTGACGTCATCGAAAGGCACCGTGAGATCTTCTGTAAAGATAATTTGTGCTTTCAAAATACCTGAAAACAGCATAAAAAATAGCAACAGAGCTATATAGTAATTTCTTACCATGGGCAATCCCTCCTTGTAGATAGTTGTTGTTTATGTGCAGAGAAAAATCTTAAATGACATTTAGCCGCGTCCTTAAAACTATTAATAAGATTTACAATCATGTATATTTTTCGATAAAATACCTTTCTTGACGGTTTATTAATTTTATTGAGGGTTTTCAACAGTGTTGAATACAACAGATAACATGAAAGAACATTTAGATTAATTTAAACACTTCCAGCTTAAAAATGCACAACTTCATAATTAATTATCCACGGCAATATGATAAAAACCCTCATTTTTATGTGCTAGAATAAATTCCATATTAGCCACATCAAAAGCTGTTATTTCTTCTGGGGGGAATAAACCAAAATAAGAAGCACTAACGTCTGTTAGTCTATAAATAAAGTCATAACTGAATAAAAGAATCTTATTAGAAGTGGCGTTGGAGCCATACGCGGCACAATTCATGTTTGAATCACTTGTCTGCACCCCTTTTCCCGTCACTCCTACATCTCCTTGCCAGCTAGGTGAATCTGCTATTAAAGAATTATCAGCTTCATTAACCCTAAGTTCAGACATCCTGAAAAACCTTGGTATATCAAATCCAGTTTTTGGATCTGTTCCAATAACTTCTCTCCATTGTCTTGGATTGATGGAATCATCTTTATTAAACTGACTGATAGTAGTACAATCAGAACAATATGATGCATGGCTATAAACATGAGGCATACCTTCAATAATAGATTTAGAATAGACTATAGCCTCCTTTTTACCCTGAATCTCAGCGAGGTAAACATAAAATTGACCGATTTCATCAAACTGTGTACCACATTCAGAATAATCAGTATCGTCTGTCCTGAACGGGGTTAAGGTATAGGTGCCTTTATACCAAGCCAAAGGCTTAACATATGGGTGTGAAGATGCAAAAGCAGTACAGCCATTTTCATCTACAACCAAAACATAATATGTTTTATCATCTGGGGCAGTAATTGTATGGCCTATTAAGGTAGTTGCTTTGTCACCTGTTGACCAATAAAACGTATAATTACTAGAATTACCATTAGTAACTATAGCGGTAAGAACGTTTCCTGGGTCTACACCAATTATAACGTTAAAACTGTAATTCACACAAGGGTCTGCCACCTGCAACGGCGGTATGGGTGCGTTAGGGTTTGTATTGACTAAAGGAGGCTCTTCTGCCGATGCTGCCGTAGCGAACAATATGCCTGCCAGCACGCCCGCCAAAACTGTTGGCGCAATATAAATAGTAATTGCCGCCGCCGCAATACCAACCCCAATACCCAACCAACCCTTTATGGTATTCCAATTAACGCCCTGTGCAGATTGACTTTTGCCTAAAATGGGAATGGCATTAAAATTGTCTCCATCTATTTCAACTGCGGTGAAATGTTTTATGGATTCTTCGCCTGTTGACCAATTTCGTTCCTTTACTATTGAATTGGCTATTCCATATTGCGGATATGAAAAAACCTGAACCTCAGTATTCTTAACCCCATCTGTTTCAGAATATATTTCCGTAACACGGGATAAATCATCCAGCAAAATGTAGTAGGTAACTTTAGAATTAACTTGCCTATAGGCAAAGGAAGAAACACTTTCAATCTCTCCTAGGGCATCTGTTTTGCCATAAACAAAGGTAGTTGCATTATCTTCTGCTACAAAGGCCTCACTTACTAATCTATCTTCTTTATTTTCATTTATATACCTCGTTAACTTATCCTGAACCAATTGTCCGCTATCTTCACCTTTTCCTTCGTCTTTAGAACAGGCAAACAAAACAAGGCTTAACAAGACTAAAATTATTTTTTTGGTTGGTTTCATGACAATAATTTATTTATCCGCAATTATGGTTTAATTACTATTACTTCCATCAACAAAGCCATCAGTATAGCCATCATTGTATCCATTAGAATAGCCACCGCCGTAGGCAGCATTATAGCCATCGTTATAACCATCAATTTGACCATCGGTGTATCCATCAGAATAACCATCAGAATAAGCTGCATTATAGCCATCAGCAAACCCCTTATTATATGCCTCAGATGTTAATGACCCTAAATCTACAGAATAAGTTTGGCCTCCTTCTGTAATTTCCAACATAGAACCATTCAATTGAACATTTGTTATTTTTTCATTGGCAGGGTCGGCATCAGCATCATCAATAACTCCTGTTACCGCTTCAGCAGTTTTAGCATGCAAGGCATAAGGCACACTTAGTAACCGGCTAACCCCTGTTATCGTGTAGTTTACACCTCCTATAACCGAGGGGTCTGTTTCTGTTTTAATAAAATAAGGGCCTACACCCCAATTAATGGCAGAAAAATCATCAGATGTTATTCCTGCCCCAATTTCAACCGTAATTAACCCATTCCCATTGGTGCTAACTTGGTGCGTTTCTACAAATACTGCGGCTCCTGATGCGCTACCTTGCAAAATGCTTATTTGCATACCAACACCTTGATTAACCACCAATTCATTGCTTGCATTACGGATTATCGCTTGATAACTCATCATTTCTGGACTTTGGGCCCATAATATTAAAGTCATTAATAATGACGTTACAGTTGCACAAATTCGTTTCATTTTTGTCTATTTTTTAATTATTTTAAAAACCTTAATTTCTTTTTTACCTTCTATTACTTTTAGAAAATAAACAGCTTTAGGATAGCTCTCCATATTAATTATCGATTCCCTAACCCCATTAGCTTCAATAGTTTGGAGTAAACTTCCATTTACATTATAAATTTGATATTGTAAATTTTGATTTGTATAGTTTTCCACTTTTACAATTAAATTACTGCTGGTAGGATTAGGATAAGCTAGAAATTCAAGACTTATACCTTTTGCTTCTGCAACACTTAAAACAGTAGAAATCTCATAGGGTTGCTGAACACCTTCAGAGATCTTATTGCCATTTGTGCCAGTTTGTGAAGTATATAATATTTGCCCTACGGTATAATTGGAGCTTCCTCCAGTTCCAACACCTGTTCCTCCGCTAGTTAAAGTAGCTTGTTGGGCAAATACCCCAGTTGCAAAAAAGAAAAGCAATGCATTTAGCTTAAATGACTTCATTATCTTAAAAGTTTTATTGCCATTTAAACCTGATTTTTTAAATAGCAGATTATGCCGTTTAATATTTTTCTTAACCTTAAAAAATTTTACAAAAGTTAATTGACCAACAAGTACACCAGCTACAAAAAGTGATTTTATTGTAATTGGAAACTAGGTTAGGTAAAAAGTAAACTTGGAAAAAAATCAATCAGAGAGATAAGACTTAAATAAGTCACACAAGTAAATTCCAAACACACTTATTTAATTAAAAAGTGCCCGCCATATACAATATAACGGACACTTGTATCATTGGTCCCTCTCAAAGAACTAATTAATAGCATGATAAAATTGCAGATGAAATCCCAAAAAAACAATACTCAATTTGAGTATTTGAAGCTATTTTTTAATATTTTTCGTTGAAACGCCCTTTAAAAAGGACAAAAAAGCAGAAGAGATAGAACAAATATTCAGGAATCTTAAGAAACTACGCTCATTTTTATAAAGGTTATCTTCAATAAAACCCTAAATAACTAGGTTATTTTTGAATTGAATTGCAAAAAAGCTCTCTACTAAAAAATCATATTTTTTAGTTTTAACATACTTACAAGCTCTCCTGTTGAGGAGATATTGAGTTTTTTCAAGATGTTTCTTCTGTGTGTATCTACCGTATTTGAACTGATGTTTAATTTCTCAGCAATTTGTTTACTGGTATAATTTAATGCCAACAACCTAATGATATCGCGTTCTCTATTACTTATCCCATCAGCCAATAGTTTTTGTGAAAAATTATTGTAGTAAACGGTATCATACTCATCATGATCGTTTAAAAATTTTGCAGAAGCGCATACTGGCATCTCTAATGCTGCATTAATAACCGTATAATGTGCCAACCCGATTATTGGCTTTTCATCCATATCAAACTCTAAAGGCGTTGTGTTTTGGATAATATTAACGTATTTGTCTTTAGAATTTTTAAACCGATAGTTCCATGTGTAACTCATTCTTACCCTATCCTGTAAATCAATTTCAGCCAATGTAAAATTCATCAATTCATTCAAAGCTTTAAGCCACTGTTCTAAATCATCAGGGTGTATCCTACTCCAAAAATATTGCATGCCCTTTACCTCCAATTCACTCTTATCTAACCCTAAACACGTCTTAAAATTTTTACTGACATACTCAAAGGATAAGGCTTGGGTATTGGTGATGCAAAAAAACGTTGAACTGTAAGGAAGGAAGGCATCCAATTCAATTATTTTTTCAATATGTTTTTCTAAAGAAGGGCTATAATATGACTTGAATATTGCTTTGTAGGTAGTCTTAACTTTATCGTTAGTCATATGAACGAGAGATTTCGCTACTAAATGTAATAAAAAAACTTGCGAAAACGTGAATTAGTTTTAAAAACTTAATTCAAAACTAGTGGGTCATACTGGATTCGAACCAGTGACTTCTACCCTGTCAAGGTAACACTCTGAACCAACTGAGTTAATGACCCTATAAATGATTTAATAAATATATGATTTTTTAATCACAGGAAATAAAAAAGCTTCCATTTCTAGAAGCTTTTGTGGGCGCAGAGGGATTCGAACCCCCGACCCCTTGGGTGTAAACCAAGTGCTCTGAACCAACTGAGCTATGCGCCCTTAAATAGGTGTGCAAATATAAGCTAGTTTTTAAAATTGCAAAAACTTTTTCAATAAAAATTCAAATTATTTCTGCCACCACAAACGTACTGCCACCAACAAAAATAAAATCATCTTTTTTTGCATTTTCAATGGCTGAATTATATGCTTCGTTAACCGAACCATAAGCCTTACCAAGTAATCCATACTTTGAAAATCGCTCCTTTAGAACCACGGCATCCAATCCCCTCGGGATATCAGGTTTACAAAAATAGTAAGTAGCATCCTTTGGCAATAAATCCACTATTGAAGTTATATCTTTATCGTTAACGACCCCAAAAACCATATGAAGTTGTTCAAATTGCTCTTCATTAATTTGGTTTATGACATAGGTTAAACCCTCCTTGTTATGACCCGTATCACAAACGGCTTTGGGTTCTTTGCTTAATTTCTGCCATCGCCCCAATAAACCTGTGTTTTTAACCACATTGAGTAAACCTTCTTTTATGTTTTCCTTTGGAATATGAAATCCTTTCTGTTGAAGAACTTTAGTGGTTTGAACGACGGTCTTAATGTTTTTTGATTGATAACTACCAACCAAATCAGAGACATAGTTTTCGCTTATTTGCTCATCAGCAAACGTAATTTCAGCATGGTTCTTTTGTGCCAATTCCCTAAAAACCGTTTCCGTTTCCTTTTGCGTTTCCCCTATAACCACTGGTACATTAGGTTTAATTATACCGCCCTTTTCATAAGCGATTAGCTCTAAAGTGTCTCCCAAAAACTGTGTGTGGTCCAACCCAATATTGGTAATAACCGATACTTCGGGGTTGATGATATTTGTAGAATCCAATCGGCCACCCAAACCGACCTCAACAACGGCAATATCTACTTTTTCTCTTGAAAAATAATCGAAAGCCATGCCAACGGTCATTTCAAAAAATGATAATTGGTGCTTTTCAAAAAACGGTTTATTTCGCTTCATAAAACCGATAACGAATTGCTTACTAACCTCTTTTCCGTTAATTTTTATTCGTTCCCTAAAATCTTTTAGATGCGGTGATGTGTATAGCCCTACTTTATAACCTACGTCCTGTAAAATAGATGCTAGCATATGGCTGGTTGAACCTTTGCCATTTGTGCCTGCAACATGAATAGACTTAAAATCCATTTCAGGGAAACCAAGATGCTCCGATAATTTTAATGTGTTTGATAAGTCCTTTTTGAAAGCTGCGCTACCCTGGCGCTGATACATGGGAAGTTGAGCGAACATCCACTCCAATGTCTCTAAGTAAGTCATTGAATTTATTGACTTAATTGGAAATTAACACTAACAAACCCTATTTGGCGCGCCGGCGCATTTGAATCTGCCGGCCATTTATGTGATAAGGCAATCTTTTTAGCAGGTTCCAATAAACATTGCGCATTGTTTGTGGTTCCTTTTATTCCTGGTATGGCTTCAATTACATTGCCACTTTGATTAACCACGATTCTAACCACAACAAGTCCTGACTCATTACAATCTTGTTTGAATATGGACCTAGATGGCGTTCCTCTTCCACCCAGACCATAACCAACACCCCCACTACCTGTGCCTTGTCCACCAAAGTAACTCGGCGCATAAGGGTTGCCATCCAATTGGCCCTTATCGCCAGATTGATTATCGTTACCCTCGCTGCCTGCTTCGCTACCTTCAGATTTGCTTACACCACCTATTAAAGCATCCAGTTTCCTTTTCTTTTCCTCTTGTTCACGCTTTTCCTTGGCAATTCGTTCGGCCTCTGCTTTTGCCTGAGCTTCTGCAATAGCTTTAGCTTTGGCCTCGGCTTCTTTTTGTTTTTTAATGGCTATTTCTTCAGCATTGTCCGCGGTCAACACCTCCTCTTTAACTTCTGAGGTTTTGGCAGGCTCGGGTTCAGCCTTAGAAATGTCGGGTTGTGGAAGTTCATCAACCTTTCGAGGTTCGGACTTTACGGGTTTTAAAGGTTGTATGTTACCTCTTCCAAAATCTGAATTTCCAAAATTAACGGCAACACCATATTCCTCTGGTGGATCCATATATTTTGCACCAACAACAAATAAAAGCAACAAAATAATAAGCGTAATTAACGCCGTTAATTTAGCTGAATTTCGTTCATGTTTGGTTTCAAAAAATTTCATCTTAATTTTTGTAAAATGCTATAAATAAGTCGGCAAGGAAACATTTTAGTTTGGCTTTACGGCCAATATAACCTTGAATTTGTTTCTATTGGCAATGTCCATCACCTTAACCACATTTTCAACAGGCACTGATTTTTCAGCCCTTAACACAATAGTTGGCTTGTCTTCTGCCGATAGCAAGGCCAGCAATTCGTTCTCCAAAACGCTTTCACCAACCCTTTTTTGATCGATATAATAAGTTAAATCGCTTTTTATACTTACCGCCACCGATTTTTTATTTTCGGTCTTACCACTGGCTTTTGGTAAAATGATATCAATGGCATTGGTAGTCACCAAAGTAGAAGCAATCATAAAAAAGATAAGCAGCAGAAATACAATATCGGTCATTGAAGACATATTGAATTCTGGTGTAACCTTATTTCTTCCTCTAAAGTTCATATTATATTGGTTCGTTTAAGTGGTCTAAAAACTCAAGCGAATTAGCTTCCATTTGATACACAACCTTATCTGTTCTAACCACTAGGTGGTTGTAAGCTATATAGGCCACAATCCCTACAATAAGCCCCGCTACCGTTGTGGTCATGGCTGTATATAAACCTCCTGCTAAAACATCCATTTCTATGCTTCCTCCTGCATTGGCCAATTCAAATATGGCTAATATCATTCCAATTACCGTACCAAGAAATCCAATCATAGGTGCGGCTCCTGAAATTGTCGCTAGGATACTTACGTTTTTTTCAAGCCCATAAATTTCCAATCGCCCCGCATTTTCAATGGCTGTATTAATATCAGCAAGTGGTTTGCCAATTCTGGAAATGCCTTTCCCAATTAATCGAGATACCGGTGAGTTTACTTGTGCACAAAGCAATTGTGCTGAATCAATCTTACCATTGCTGACATAATCCTTGATTTGGTTCATGAAATTGGCATCAACATTTGATGCTGCTTTAATGGCAAAAATGCGTTCAAAATAAATGTAAATTGCTCCTACCAAAAGCAAAAACAGAACAGCAATTATAACTTGTCCTGCAACACCTCCACTACTTATTAATTCTATGATTGAGAGTGTTTTTTCAACAGATTCACCTTCTAGAGGCACTTCCGTACCTTCTTGTATGTTTTGTATTAATGTTATAAGCATATAATGTTATTAATTTATTCGCATCTGTATAACGCTTGATTTTTTGCTAAAGTATAATAAAAATCATTTTCAGTAATATTTACCCATATAAAAATGGAAAGATTGGTGAAAAACACCAATCTTTCCATTTTGAATATCGTTGAACCGTAAATTTAAAAGAGTGTTCTGGTTACCATAAATGCCGCAGCACCAACCAAGAAGCCTATTAAAGCCAGCCAGGCTATCTTTTTTAGATACCAGAAGAAATCGATTTTCTCCATACCCATAGCCACAACACCAGCGGCGGAGCCAATAATAAGCATACTTCCACCAGTACCCGCAGAATAGGCGATAAAATGCCAAAGCTCATTGTCCATAGGCTCATGAAACATACCCAAACTAGCTGCCACAAGAGGCACATTGTCGATTACCGCAGAACCAACCCCGAGCAATAGTACCACGATGTCTGAAACACCTTCGTGGCCTCCAGGGTGAATTTCTGTTCCCAGCATTGGCATATTTTCCTGCAATGAGGCGGCAAAACCAAATAGGATGCCCAAAGATTCCAATGCGGCAACGGCCATTAAAATACCCAAGAAAAATAAGATACTGGGTAATTCTATTTTGGACAATGAATAATGCACCGGGCTATGGTGCGCATGGGCATCGCTTTCCTCGGCATGAAATTCAGTCATGCTAAATTTTGAACTACTATAAATTTCAGCAAATGTAGCAACAACTCCCAACGACAACATCATACCAACATAAGGCGGTAAATGGGTTATCATTTTAAAAATGGGAACAAACACAATTGCGCCTAATCCTAAATAAAGCATGGTCGCACTAAACCTTGATTTCTTTTTCTCTTCAACCTCCTCAACGTCTAAGTCACCTTTAAAAGCCGGTAAAAACGAAGCAACAAACGTAGGTACTGCCATACATAAGAATGAAGGCACCAATAAATAACCAATTAAATGACCTGTAGACACTTTTTTACCAATCCAAAGCATGGTTGTGGTTACATCACCAATTGGAGACCAAGCACCACCAGCATTTGCTGCAATAATGATCAAGCCAGCATACCAAATGCGAACATCTCTTTCCTTAACAATTTTCTGAAGGATTGAAATAAGAACAATAGTTGCTGTAAGGTTATCTATTATAGCAGACAATATGAAAGCTAGAATAGCAAAAATCCAAAGGATTTTTGTTTTCTTTTTTGTCTTCACGAAGTCTTTTATGGTAGAAAAGCCATCAAAATAATCTATAATTTCAACAATGGTCATAGCTCCTAAAAGGAACACCAAAATCTCCGATGTTTTACCTAAATGGTGAAGCAGTGTTTCTTCCATAAGGTGCATCTTCTCATCTGCCCCTAAATCACCAAACCCTTCTAAAAGTGCATGGTTTCCAGAATCAAACCATTGTGGAAAGGTTTCAAGGCCCAAAGCAATTAACGCCCAACAGACAGCCATCATGACCAAGGCTGGTATTAATTTATCTATTCTTAAACTGTGCTCTAGGGTAATGCCCAAATAGCCTATTACAAATACCAAAATAATTGCTGATTCCATATGTTTTTGTGTTAGATGAGTTGTTTTAGTGCAATTTCAAAAGCTGTTGCACTAATCTCCGTTTTGGATTTATTTTTATTGTAAATTTTTTCTAATGCCTCCTTAATCCTATTGGATGTGTCGTTGAAAATTGCTTCGTCCGTCATCTGCACTTTGCGTTCCATAAAATAAGCAAAAACCCGAGCCATGCCACAGTTTGAAATAAAATCTGGTATCAAACTTACCTTGTAATCGGTATGTTCCATTATGGGTCCAAAGAATATTTCTTTATCGGAAAATGGCACATTGGCACCACAAGATATGACTTCTAAACCACTATCAATCATTTCGTCTATTTGATGAATGGTAACCAGTCGAGATGCAGCACAAGGTGCAAAAATTTCCGTTTTTAATGACCATATTTTTTTATTTATTTCCTCAAAAGGAATCAAATCTTCAGCAACTAGTGTATTTCCTTTTTTCGCAAGAAAAAGTTTTGAAATATCCTCAAAAGTAAAGCCTTCTTCGTTTATCAATCCACCAACAACATCAATAATGCCAACGATTTTAGCACCCATTTGGGACAGATAAAATGCAGCGGCTGCTCCAACATTTCCAAAACCCTGCACAACGGCTCGTTTATCTTTTATTGAGCCTCCATAAATATTGTAATACTGCCTGACAGCTTCTGCCACCCCAAAACCCGTTATCATATCGGCCACCGTGTATTTTCTCAAAACACTTGGTGAGTAATAAGGGTTTTCAATAACCTTAATGACACCTTGGCGCAACTGCCCTATTCGGTTTATTTTATCGGCTTCGGTAGGCTTGAAATAACCGTTAAAAACTCCTTCCTGAGGATGCCATACTCCACTTTCTTCAGTAATAGGTATTACCTCATGTATTTCATCAACATTTAAATCGCCGCCTGTACCATAATAGCTTTTAAGCAAGGGGGAAACGGCCATAAACCAACGTTCCAAAACCCCTTTCTTTCTGGGGTCTTTTGGGTCGAAATTAATACCAGACTTTGCTCCGCCTATTGGTGGACCTGAAACGGTAAATTTAATTTCCATGGTTTTTGCCAACGATAAAACCTCATTCATATCAAGGCCTTTACGCATCCTTGTACCACCACCGGCAGCACCACCACGCAATGAATTTATAACCACCCAACCCTCTGCTTCCGTCTCGGAATCTTTCCAATTAAAAACAATTTCGGGTGCTTTATTTTCATATTTTTTTAATAATTCTTTCATCTCTATTTGTAAAACTTGTTAACTGTTGCCTACTGTAAAAACTTCTTTGAAATTAAATTAAGCGTAGCTAAAGCTGATTCATTATTAGAGAAATTAAATTATTAATGTAACAAATATAAAAAACTAAAAATCCTTAAAGATTAAATTTAGATAAAATTTAAGGATGATAGATGATGCCTGAACTGTGGTCTTTTGAAGCTCCCGTTACACTATGTAAACAGTTTACTTCCCCACGAAGTTTTAACACGCCAAGAAACCCAAAAACGAGCGCTTCCTTGAATTCAACAACCTGATTTACAGGAATAATTATTTTGCTTTTTGAATGAAATTTGATTCTTTCCATTAAATATTTGTTGTACGCCCCTCCTCCCGTAACCAAAACCGATGCGTCATTTTTTTGTTTGATTACTGAAGCTATTTGAACAGCAATGTGTTCAACAAATGTGTTTAGAACGTCTTTGACCTCCAATTTAAAAATATCAATAAGTGGAAAAATATTGGTTCTAACCCATTCCAATCCCAAAGATTTTGGGTGCTTTTGCGCATAAAAATTAAGGTCATTCAATTGATAAAGAAGTGTTGTATCCAACTTTCCTGAAGAGGCTATTTGTCCGCCATCATCAAAATCAAATCCTAATTGGCTCACATAATGATTCAGTACAATGTTAACAGGGCAAATATCATAAGCTATTCGAGATTGCTTTATCTCCGTAGAGATATTGGCGAACCCACCCAAATTCAAGCAAAAATCGTATTCAGAAAACAATAGTTTATCTCCAATCGGTACTAATGGCGCACCCTGTCCACCTAGCTTAACATCCTCAACCCTGAAATCACAAACTACAATTTCATTTAAAATCTTGGCTATTTCAGGCAAATTGCCAATTTGAAGCGTTAACCTTTTCTCTGGTTGGTGCAATGCCGTATGCCCATGCGAGCAAATCGCATCAACATTTTTGATGTCGTTTTTAAAAATAAATTCTTTTATGGTAAGCGCCAAAAACTCGGTGTAATCCTCATCTATTTTCTTCAAATCTTCTAACGAAAGTGACACTAAATTCCTCAGGGTATCACGCCATTTTTTGGGATAGGCAATAGTTTCAGCAGCAAGAATCTCAAAACGCCAAAAACCCTCAAAATAAAACTTAACCTGAACCAAATCGATACCATCTAATGAGGTTCCAGACATTACGCCAACTACATGATATTCGCTTTTTATCATACAAAGCAAAAATAACAATCCCATTGAATATTTAACAGTAAAAAGCTATATTTGTAAATATTTTTTATCAAAAACACAAAATATTTGTCAATTATGGATTTTAGCCTTTCAGAAGAACACCTAATGATTCGAGATGCGGCCCGAGATTTTGCCCAAACCGAACTCCTTCCGGGTGTGATTGAACGTGATGAAAAACAACATTTCCCCAAAGAGCTTGTCAAAAAAATGGGCGATTTGGGCTTTTTGGGCATCATGGTAGACCCAAAATATGGTGGTAGCGGTATGGATGCGGTTTCGTATGTGCTCATTATGGAAGAATTGTCTAAAATTGATGCTTCTGCTTCTGTAATTGTTTCCGTAAATAACTCTTTGGTGTGTTATGGCATTGAGGCCTATGGCAGCGAAGAACAAAAAGAAAAATACTTGACCAAACTGGCTACGGGTGAATTTATTGGCGCCTTCTGTTTGAGTGAACCCGAAGCCGGAAGCGATGCCACGTCTCAAAGAACAACGGCTATTGATAAAGGCGACCATTATGTTCTCAACGGCACAAAAAACTGGATAACAAACGGTGGCCGTGCAGATGTTTATATTGTTATTGCCCAAACTGATAGAGATAAAGGTTCGCATGGCATCAATGCTTTTATTGTTGAAAAAGGCATGGAAGGTTTTCATGTGGGGCCTAAAGAAGATAAATTGGGCATTCGCGGAAGCGACACGCACACCCTTCAATTTAATGATGTTAAAGTTCCCAAATCCAACCGAATTGGCCCCAACGGTTCTGGGTTTAGATTTGCCATGAAAACCCTTTCAGGCGGTCGTATAGGCATTGCATCGCAGGCATTGGGTATAGCATCCGGCGCTTACGAATTGGCTCTTAAATATTCCAAAGAGCGCAAAGCTTTCGGCACCGAAATTTGCAACCACCAAGCCATTGCCTTTAAATTGGCCGATATGTACACCGACATTGAAGCAGCACGTATGTTGGTAATGAAAGCAGCTTGGGATAAAGATAATGGCAACAATTATGACAAAAGCAGTGCTATGGCAAAACTTTACGCCTCCACCGTGGCCATGAAACACACCGTTGAAGCGGTGCAAATACATGGTGGCAATGGTTTTGTAAAGGAATACCATGTGGAGCGTTTAATGCGCGATGCTAAAATTACCCAGATTTATGAGGGCACTTCTGAGATTCAAAAAATTGTGATTTCTAGGAGTTTGATAAAAGAGTAAAGGAAATCAAAATATTATACCATCGATAAGTTGAGCTACCATCTAAAACTAGAATTTAAACGAATTATTTAATGGTTAAGTATAGTTGGGCAAAATACAACAACAAGATAGTTCACATTAATGATGTTACAATTGAAATGAGAAAAAACGGCTCATTTTTCAATTTAATAAGTAACAAAAAAATGACTGCCTACTTAGAAGGAAAATTTAAACCTCACTTTCACCATTTAAATAAAGTCAATTTTTCAAATGAGACTTATTTGCACGAAGCCGCAAAAGAAGTCTTTAAAGAAACGTATTTAGATGCAGTGGAAAACAAAGTGCCATTTTACTTAGAATATCCTATTAAAGCTGTATGCGATAGACATTTTAAACAAACGGACATTTTTTGCAACATAGGAACAAGAACAGAAGCTTACGATTTGACAAAAACTTTTGACAAAATAAAAGTTGAAGAAGGCTTTGATGAATTTAAACCTGATATTCAATTATTGTCAACAAAAAAACCAACCGAAGTTATCTTTATAGAAATAGTCGTAACTCATAAATCAACTTCAAAGAAGTTAAATTCCAGAAATAAAATCATTGAAATTACGATTAAAAATGATTCAGATGTTATTGGCTTAAAAAACAAAAGACTATCCTTTGAACAAAATAATACTGAATTTTATAATTTTAAATTGAATTCAACTACAAGGGACTTTTGCTCTTTGACTAAAAAAGGTTGTAGAGAATATAGGAAAGTTTTTATTTTAAATAAAAATGGCTCCTATGAATTCACAGAATACTATCTGGAAAGCATTTTAGCTGAAATTTATTCAAATCAAGAGAATATAAAATTTGTTGATTATCATTTAGACAAGTTTTATAATGAAAGAAAAACAGAATCCGAAAATCAAATCGAATATTTAAATTACAGAAATATTCAAATTAGAGAATGTGAATTATGTCGATATGCCGGATATTCAAGGAGAAGAATCAATAAAAAAGAAGTTCGACTTAGTTTGTTCTGCAAGTTTAAAAAAGAACTGATTCAGTCAGAAAATGCATTAAGTTGTGAATATTTTAGAACAAAAGACATCAAAACCGAGCACAGCTAAAATCAATTCTAAAAAATACTTTCACCCAAAATTTCCAACAAATTTTGTTAAGTCATAACAAACATACCGACTTAACAAAGCAGATTTATATCTTTAGACCAAAATACATTTATGCAAAAAACATACTACGACCCTGCCGATTTAAGAAAATTTGGAAAAATCAGCGAATGGAACCAAGAATTGGGCAGTAAATTCTTTGACTATTACAATTCCGTTTTTGAGGAAAGCGCACTTACCGCCAGAGAAAAATCGTTAATCGCTTTAGCCGTGGCGCACACCATTCAATGCCCTTATTGTATTGACGCCTATACAGGTGATGGCCTTAAACGTGGCATAACCAAAGAAGAAATGATGGAAGCTTTGCACGTTGCGGGAGCTATTCGTGGTGGTGCATCCTTGGTACATGGCGTGCAGATGATGAACAAAGTAAATAAATTGGATATGTAAATCGATTTTAAGAGTTACGATGCACGATTTTAGAGTTTCTTATCAATCGTTATTCGTAAATCGTAAATCAAAAATCAAAAAATGATTAAATCCTTACATAAACGCGAAAGTGCACTCGCAAACTCAAAAAGACAGTTGGAAATTTTGTCCAACGGTATTTTTCAAAACGGCGACTTACCTAAGTTTAAAAATAAAATTGCAGAAACTGGTCAATTTCCACTCAAAGCAAAAAAACTGGAGATTCTTCAGATTAATGTGGGCTATATGTGCAATCAAGTTTGTGCACACTGCCATGTTGATGCCGGCCCAGACCGAAAGGAAATCATGACCAAGGAAACCATGCAACAGTGCTTGGAGGTTATAAAAAATACCGAGGCACATACCTTGGATTTAACCGGTGGCGCTCCAGAAATGAACCCTAATTTTCGTTGGTTTGTGGAAGAGGCCGCAAAAGTTGGCATTAAGGATTTCATAGTTCGGTCTAACTTAACCATCATCAAGGCCAATAAAAAATATCACGATTTACCTGAATTTTTCAAAAAATACAACATTCATGTAGTAAGTTCCATGCCACATTGGACACGTGGGAAAACGGACAAACAGCGTGGCGAAGGTGTTTTTAACACATCCATCGAAGCGCTTAAAATGTTAAATTCCGTAGGGTATGGCATGCCGGATAGTTCATTGCGATTAGATTTGGTTTATAATCCATCTGGGGCATTTTTACCGGGAAATCAAGCTTCAATGGAAATGGATTACAAAAAAGCATTAAAAGAAGATTTTGATATTCATTTCCACAACTTGTTTGCCATTACCAACCTTCCAATTAGCAGGTTTTTAGACTACCTCATCGCTTCGGAAAATTACGAGGACTATATGTATGAGTTGGTTGAAGCCTACAACCCTGCAGCCGTTGAAAACGTGATGTGCACCAATACGCTTTCCGTTAGCTGGGATGGCTATTTGTATGATTGCGACTTTAACCAAATGTTGGAATTGCCGATTAATGGTAAAACCAAACATATTTCGGAATACAACGAAACCCTTTTGGAGGGCAGAGATATCGTAATTTCTCAACATTGTTATGGTTGTACTGCAGGTGCCGGAAGCAGTTGCCAAGGTACGGTTGCCTAATTAAATAATATGAAGCAGTTTCTTTTTTATCTTATTATTCTAGTGTCATCCGCGAGTTTTTCACAGCAAAAGCTTTCAAAATTATTAAAACATTACAACACCGAAAGCATTCCTTATATCAATGCTGAATCGTTGAGAACTTCAGCAGAAAATACTATTTTACTGGATTCTAGAGAAGAAAAAGAATACCAAGTCAGTCATCTTAAAAACGCCATTTTTGTGGGCTACGATAATTTTAGTTTAGATTCGGTTCAACAAAAATTAGTCGATAAAAATTCAAGCATTGTGGTTTATTGCTCTCTCGGTGTTCGATCTGAAGATATTGCCGAAAAACTTAAAAAAGCGGGCTACACCAATGTTAAAAACCTGTACGGCGGTATTTTTGAATGGAAAAATCAAGGTTTCCCCGTTTATAATAAGAAAGGACAAGAAACCGATAGCATCCATGCCTTTTCCAAAAGTTGGAGCAAATGGCTTTCCAAAGGAATAAAAATATATGAGTAAAGCCCTTGTTATCGTTTTTGTAAAGAATATTGAACTTGGAAAAGTAAAAACTCGGCTTGCCAAATCTATTGGCAACCAAGCTGCTTTGGATGTCTATAAAGAGCTTGTGAAAGTCGCCAAAAATGCTACTAAAAATCTTTCGGCAGATAAACGAGTTTATTTCTCAGATTCGATTGTGAACAATGAATGGAAAGGCTATAAAAAAACCATTCAAAAAGGCAAATACCTTGGCGAGCGTATGAAAAATGCTTTTAAAGATGGTTTTGAAGATGGCTACGAGCGTATCGTTTTGATTGGTACAGATTTACCCGAAATGTCCGAAAAGCTCATCAATCAAGGTTTGAAGGCTCTCAATAAAACTGATACCGTTTTTGGCCCTGCACAAGATGGCGGGTATTACTTGATTGGCCTCAACAAGATGTGTGATTTCATTTTTGAAAACAAACCTTGGAGCCAATCTAATTTATTGCAAGAAACTCTTCAAGAGTTAACTAAAAACCGCTTTACATTTACTACTTTAGAGACTTTGAATGATATAGACACTTTTGAAGATTTAATGGCTTCAGAATTCTATCAATCCAACCATAAATTGCGAGAAAAAATTCAATATTTAAAATGATTAAATACATAGAAGAAACGGTTGATTATTTAAAAGGCAAAGGCTTTGAAACCCCCGAAATAGGTATCATTTTGGGCACAGGATTGGGGCAACTCATAGAGCACATTGAAATTATAAAGGAAGCGAGCTACAACCATATTCCCAATTTCCCAACAGCTACTGTAGAATTCCATAAAGGCAAACTCATCTACGGAAAATTGGCCGGAAAAACTGCAGTTGTTATGCAGGGCCGTTTTCATGTCTATGAAGGCTATAGCTTGCAAGATGTTACTTATCCTGTTCGCATTATGGAAAAATTGGGCATACACACCCTTTTGGTTTCAAACGCCGCTGGAGCCATCAACCTCAATTTTAAAAAAGGAGAGCTCATGCTTATTGAAGACCATATTAATCTTCAAGGAAGTTCACCCTTGGCCTTTAAAGGTGTTGAATTTTTAGGCGAACGCTTTACAGATATGAGCATGCCTTATGATGCCGAAATCAATACTAAGTTTAAAAACATTGCCAAGGCTAACAATATTAAACTACATGAAGGTGTTTATGCCAGCGTTGTTGGCCCACAATTGGAAACCCGTGCAGAATACCGCATGCTGAAAACCATTGGTGCAGATGCCGTGGGGATGAGTACGGTTCCTGAAATTATTGTTGCCAATCATTTAAAATTAAAAGCGGCGGCTGTGTCAGTTTTAACAGATGAATGCGACCCAGGCAACCTGGAACCTGTTGACATCAATGATATCATTGCCCATGCAGCAAAAGCAGAACCAGAAATGATTATATTATTTAAAGAATTAATTAAAACAATATAGAATCAAGATTTTCTGAATCAAGAATCAAGAAAAACTCTATAGTGTCTTGGACCCTAAATCTTGCTTCTTCTATCTAAAAAAACAATGAGCTACTTAGAAACCGCACATAACGTCTATAAAGAAGCAGCATTAACTCCAGATGTTGGATTATGTTGTACCACCAACCCCGTTTGGGAATTACCCGGATTGAAGATTCCAAAAATCATGCAAGAGATGAACTATGGTTGTGGTTCCACAGTGCATGCACGCGACTTAACCAACAACCCCAAAATGTTATATGTTGGCGTTGGTGGTGGCATGGAACTATTGCAGTTCGCTTATTTTAACCGCCAAAAAGAAGGTGTAATTGGTGTGGATGTGGTTGATGAAATGCTGGAAGCATCTCGCAAAAATTTTATAGAGGCCGAAAAATTAAATCCATGGTTTAAAAAGGAATTTGTCACCTTAAAAAAAGGAAATGCATTAAACCTACCAGTGTCCGACAACAGCATTGATGTGGCCGCCCAAAACTGCTTATTTAATATTTTTAAATCTGAAGACTTAAAAAAAGCCATTGCCGAAATGTATCGGGTTTTAAAACCACACGGACGTTTGGTTATGAGTGACCCTACATGCGAGCAGCCCATGAATGATGCCTTGAGAAATGATGACAGATTGCGCGCTTTGTGTTTAAGTGGCAGCCTGCCTATTGCAGAATATGTAAAAATGCTTACAGACGCTGGTTTTGGCACCATAGAAATTCGCGCTCGTAAACCATATAGGGTTTTAGCCCCGAAACACTACGCTACAGACGAATTGATTTACATTGAATCCATTGAAGTCGCTGCCATTAAAGACCCAATGCCGGAAGATGGCCCTTGCATTTTTACTGGAAAAGCCGCCATTTATTTTGGTGACGACCCTTTTGTTGACGATAAAAAAGGGCATATTTTATTGCAAAACCAACCCTTGGCCATTTGTGATAAAACAGCGGCCGCTTTAGCAAGTTTAAATAGGGATGATATTTTTATAAGTGAATCTACCTATCATTACGATGGTGGCGGATGTTGCTAAAAAAGCCTTTTTAGATTGCAAAAATAGCTGCGGAAGTAAATAAACTTAATAATGAAATACATCAACTTTATTATAGTTTTTACTGTTTCTTTGGCGAGCAGTCGTGCACAAGTTGCTAAAACTTCAATTGAACCCGCTCTAGAATTCAATCAAATTCTAACTAAAAGGGTTATGCCTGTTCACCAGTTGTTTGATGAGCTTTTGCAAAAACATGTTTCAAATGATGGTTTTGTTAATTACAAATCGTTTAAAACCGAATACAAAAAATTGCTCGACTACATTTATGTTTTGAGTTTAATGCATAAGAATGAAAGTTTTCTAACACTATCAAAAGAGGAAAAACTAGCCTATTGGATAAACGCTTATAATGCTTTGACCATTGATTTGGTTTTACGCCATTACCCAATTAGAAGCATAAAAGATATTAAAGATCCATGGGATCAACGTCTTTGGAAATTAGGCGACAGTATGTATAGTTTGAATGAAATTGAACATAATATACTTAGAAAAATGAATGAACCCCGAATTCATTTTGCTATTGTTTGTGCTTCCTATTCCTGCCCAAAATTATTGAACGAAGCGTATGCAGCATCAAAACTAGAACAACAATTGAACGAAGCTGCAAAGGAATTTTTAAATGACCCCGAACGCAATGAAATATCTGAAAACAAACTAAAGCTTTCAAAAATCTTCAAATGGTTTGCTAAAGATTTTGAACAAAACGGCAGCTTGATTGATTTTTTAAATCTGTATTCAAACATTGAAATTTCAGCGGAAGCGAAAAAATCCTTTAAAGAATACAACTGGAACCTGAATGAATAAAATTTCAATAATAATTCCCATTTTAAACGAAGCTGAATTTATCGAGAAATCGCTCAGGCATGTTATAGTCAATTCCAAACAACAAAATGTTTCAGAAATTATCGTGGTTGATGGCGGGAGCACAGATGACTCAAAACATTTGGTTTCAAACTTTAACAACGTCATTCTTTTAAGTTCTGAAAAAGGTCGGGCCAAACAAATGAATTTTGGTGCTAAACACGCTACAGGAAACATCCTTTATTTTTTACATGCCGATTCTTTTCCGCCCAAGAACTTTGACCAGCTTATTATTGATGAATTAGAAAAAGGCAACAAAGCTGGTTGTTTTAGAATGCAATTTGACAGCAACCATTGGTGGCTGCGCTTGGCCAGCTGGTTAACCCAATTTAAATGGCGCGCCTGCCGTGGTGGCGACCAAAGTCAATTTATAACAAAAAGACTTTTTAATGAAATTGGCGGATACGATGAACGCTACACTATTTATGAAGATAATATTTTAATCAACGAATTGTACAAACGAAAACAATTTGTTGTCATAAACAAAAAGCTATACACATCGGCCAGAATGTACCGGAAACAAGGCATTTGGAAATTACAATACCTGTATTGGTCTATTTATGTAAAAAAGTGGTTTGGTGCTGATGCAGGACGTTTACACAGTTATTATAAAGCAAAAATTTCCTAACATCAAAACTTATTCCTTCCCATTTCATCAGGATATAAACTGGGTAAGTTATCACTTTGCCAAAACTCTTTTGTATCAACATCAATACCAGTTAGTTTTCCTTTAAAGGCGGCACCGGTATCAATATTCCAAATATTTACGGCATGCATCGGTACATCACATTTAAAGTTGGTTGTGGGTGTATGTCCAATAAAAATTTCAGTGTAATGTTTTAATCTATTGGGGTACAGTTCAGAATCTCTTTCAATACGTTTATCCATCGTCAATGCCATTTCCCAAAGTGTTCTGTCAAAATACAAGGTGGTTTGAAAAACTTCCTTCTCTACACCATGCATCGAGGTAAATCCTGCATGCAAAAACAATCGGTTTTTATCATCAAGATGGTACATTTTTAAATTTTCAAAAAAGGTTAAATGCGCCTTTTTTTCTTCCTTGGTAAAGCCTGTGTAACTCTCCATGGTTTCCTTTCCACCATGAATGTACCAAGTCATATTCACTTCGCCATCACGAAGCCACTCCTCGCACCAAACATCATGATTCCCCTTAATAAAAACACAATTTATCTTTTTAGAAAGTTCCATTAAAAACTGAACAACTTGTGCCGATTCACTCCAACCGTCTACATAATCACCCATAAAAATCAAGGTATCTTCGTCCTTCACCTCCATTTTATTTAAAACCTGAATCAGTGCCTTTAAGCCTCCGTGAATGTCTCCTATTGCTAAAACCCGCATAATTTTTATTTTCAACAAAACTAATGGTTTCCCTATATAATAATCAAGAAGAATATTAAATTATGTTTAAAAATGATTAACAATCACGAACTTAAATTCGTAATTTAAGCACGCTATTAACAGACAATCTAAAGCACTTCCTATGAAAATAAAGAAAGTTTTAGTCGCCAATCGTGGCGAAATTGCCATTAGAATTTTTAGGGCCTGTACGGAAATTAACGTGAAAACCATCGGTATTTACACCTATGAGGACCGTTACTCCCTTCACCGTTATAAATCTGATGAATCTTATCAAATTGGTGAGGACAATGAACCTTTAAAACCCTATTTGGACATTAAGGCCATTATAAAAATTGCCCTTGAAAATGAGGTTGATGCCATTCATCCTGGTTATGGCTTCCTTTCTGAAAATGCCAATTTTGCCCAAGCTTGCGAGGACAATGGTATCATTTTCATCGGGCCCAAAGTATCGGTTTTAAAAGCATTAGGGGATAAAATTACAGCCAAGGAAGTGGCGATTGCAAACCAAATCCCCATTATAAAAAGTAATGAAAAGCCTTTAAAGGATGTGAAAATTGCCATTTCCGAAGCCAAAAAAATTGGCTACCCCATTATGCTCAAGGCGGCTTCGGGTGGTGGCGGACGTGGCATGCGTGTTATTCGAAATGAAGAAGAACTGAAAAAAGCCTACACCGAAAGCAAACGTGAAGCTTTGAACGCCTTCGGAGATGACACTGTGTTTTTGGAAAAGTTTGTTGAAAACCCAAAACATATTGAAATACAGATTGTTGCCGACAGCCATGGCAATATTGTCCATCTTTTTGAGCGCGACTGTTCGGTGCAACGACGCTACCAAAAAGTTATTGAATTTGCGCCTTCATATGGCCTAAAAGATGAAACCAAGAATGCCCTTTACAACTACGCAATAAAAATTTGTAGTGCCGTTAATTATAACAATATTGGGACGGTAGAATTTTTGGTAGATGATGACGATTCCATCTATTTTATTGAGGTAAACCCGAGAATCCAGGTTGAACATACAGTTACCGAAGTGATTACCAACATAGATTTAGTTAAATCTCAATTATTTATTGCTGGTGGTTATAAACTTTCGGACGAGCAAATAAAAATTACCAACCAAGAATCTATTAAAATCAATGGTTATGCTTTGCAATGCCGAATAACCACCGAAGACCCCCAAAACGATTTTAAACCAGACTATGGAACAGTTTCTGCCTACCGAAGTGCTTCTGGTTTCGGTATTCGGTTGGATGCGGGCAGCATTTACCAAGGTGCCAAGATTTCACCGTTTTTTGATTCCATGTTGGTAAAAGTTACAGCACATAGCCGAACTTTGGACGGTGCCAGCAGAAAAATTAGACGTGCTTTGGCAGAATTTAGAATTCGTGGCGTAAAAACCAACATGCCATTTTTAGACAATATTCTGGTTCATGAAACCTTCCGGAAAGGATTAGTTACTGTTAACTTTATTAAGCAAAACCCCGATTTATTTAAATTTAAGGTACCGAGAAATAGGGCCACCAAATTAATCACTTATCTCGGTGAAATCATTGTAAATGGCAATCCTGATGTTAAAAAAATTGAACACGACAAAACATTTGTAAAACCCAAAGTCCCGAAGTTTGATATTAATGGTGGTTATCCAAAAGGCACCAAAGATTTATTGACAGAACTAGGTCCCGAAAAATTTTCAGAATGGCTTAAAAATGAAAAGAAGGTGCATTTTACGGATACTACTATGCGTGATGCCCACCAAAGTTTACTGGCTACTCGCATGCGAACTTTCGATATGCTAAAAGTAGCTGAGGGCTATGCAAGAAACCATCCTGAAATTTTCAGCATGGAAGTTTGGGGCGGTGCCACTTTTGATGTCTGCCTGCGTTTTTTACAAGAAAACCCTTGGGAAAGATTGCGTTTATTGCGCAAAGCCATGCCCAATTTGTTACTGCAAATGCTTATTCGTGGTTCAAATGGTGTGGGGTACAAAGCTTATTCCGATAATTTAATCGGTGAGTTTGTTGAGCATTCTTGGGAGAACGGTGTAGATGTATTTAGAATTTTCGACTCCCTAAATTGGATGAAATCATTGGCGCCATGTATTGAACATGTTAGGACCAGGACCAAAGGTTTAGCCGAAGGCTCCATTTGCTATACCAACGATATTTTAAATCCCAGCAATAAAAAGTACGATTTAAAATACTATGTCAATCTGGCCAAAGAACTTGAAAATGCCGGAGCCCATATTTTGGGGGTGAAAGATATGGCCGGTTTATTGAAACCGTATGCGGCTTTCGAGCTCATTTCCGCACTAAAATCAGAGTTAAAAATTCCTATTCATCTGCATACACATGATACGTCTTCCATTCAAGCGGCAACTTATTTAAAAGCTATTGAAGCTGGCGTTGATGTAGTTGATGTTGCCCTTGGTGGGTTGTCAGGATTAACCTCGCAACCCAATTTCAATTCGGTGGTTGAAATGTTAAAGTTTCAAGACAGAGCTACAGATATAAACATTGATTCTTTAAATGAATATTCTAACTATTGGGAAACTGTAAGAGAATATTATTACCCATTTGAATCTGGGTTAAAAGCAGGTTCCGGTGAAGTTTTTAAACATGAAATTCCTGGTGGGCAATATTCCAATTTAAAACCACAGGCAAGGGCTTTGGGGCTTGAAGACCGTTTTCATGAAATCACACAAATGTATAGCGATGTGAATACCCTTTTTGGCGATATTGTAAAAGTTACGCCAAGCTCCAAAGTGGTTGGCGACATGGCCCAATTTTTAGTGAGTAATAATTTAACCATCCAAGATGTTATGGAAAAGGGTGAAACATTATCCTTTCCACAATCGGTAGTTGATTTCTTTAAAGGTGATTTAGGGCAGCCTGTTGGTGGATTTCCAAAAAAACTTCAAAAAATAGTTCTGAAAGACCAAAAACCTTATTCCGATAGGCCTAATGCACATATGCCTCCATTAAATCTTGATAAGGAATACGAAGAATTTAAAAAGATATTTGAACAAGATTTAAGCAGAACGATTGAGTACACGGATTTTCTGTCCTATCAATTGTACCCGAAGGTTTTTACCGATGCTTACAACTTGCATTTAAAATATGACAACCTTATGAACTTACCGACCAAAAATTTCTTCTATGGCATGGAAATAGGTGAAGAAATAATTGTTGAGGTGGACAAAGGAAAGACGCTTTTAATCACGCTGGAATCTGTTGGTCTACCGAACAGCGATGGTATGGTAACCGTCTATTTTAAATTAAATGGGCAAGGCCGAAGTGTCCAAATTAAGGACAATGCCATAAAAGTGGATAAAGTTGAGCATGTTAAAGTTGATAAAGCGGATGTTAACCAAGTTGGGGCCCCATTGCAAGGCATGCTGTCGACCATTTTGGTTAAACGGGGAGAGAAAGTAACCAAAAACCAACCTTTGTTCGTTATCGAGGCCATGAAAATGGAAACAACAATTACCGCAAATATGGATGCCACAGTCAAGAAAATTGCTCTGCAAACAGGAATTATGGTAAATGCGGATGATTTGGTTATGGTTTTGGACTAATAGCTGGCACCTTTAATTCAGGTTATTTCTTCCATATTAAAAATGTCTAACATCATTCCCGTAAACTGTATTGCGTTCTAATTACAGCCTCGGCTGGTTTATTCTGCGGCGTAAACCTTGTATTGTTTTTTCCACCAGCTCTTTCATGGTTATGGTGCCATTTCCAAACAAAACCACCTGCAAACCAATTTTCGCCCCAAAAGGTTTCAAAAAGTGCTTTTGTAGTATTTGTTTGTGCCTCCAAGTTTACTTGGTCCATATTTCTGTCACTTTTCCATGGTTCTTTTCCAGAATAATCAACACTTCTGTAACCATACTCTGTGAATAAAACGGTGCTATCATATTTTTGGATTATTTCAGAAATAATTTGCTTATAATTTTTCCAACTATTTAAACACTCTTCAACGGTTGGAGTTTTACTTTCACTCACTGGAAAATAGGCATCAATTCCTAAATAATCCAACTTACTCCAAAATGGGGTTCGGCTAAATTCATTCCAGTTGGCTGCATAGGTGAGCTTACCTTTATAAACTTTTCTTATTTCGTTAATTAGTTCGTTCCAATATTCAGGTCTGTGGTCAATAAAATTTTCGAGTTCTGTACCAATGCAGAAAATATCAACTTTCATCTCTTGGGCAAATGAGGCAAAATCCAAAATAAACTTTGAATAAGAATTTTCAAGAAGTTGCCAATCGGCTTCAGCATTCATTTTAATAAGTCCAGTGAATTCACCACGCCAAACCCAAATTTGTGGTTTTAGCATAATTTTTATTTTTTTCTTTCTCAAAGTTTCAATGTACTGTTTAGCCCCAACCTTGGTTTCACCAAACCACTGTCTTTCTGTATTAAAGACTATTTCGGGGTGTTCCAAATTCCTAATAAAGCCAAAAGGCATCACAGCAGCATAGTTGGCATTTAAATGCACTACTGGCTTAACGTGGTTTTCATCAATGGCTTCCCTTGAAGCCACAAAACTCACTCCATTAATCTTTTGGATTTGCGGTGCACAGGATTGAAAACTTAGAATCAACCATAAAAACAGAAACTTAAGGATGTGCATAAACGATTAACATTTAAACTTCTAATTTACCATTTAATATTATAAGATTAGGAATCTTAACATTTAAAGTCTATCCAAATCCCACCCTTTACAAATTGAAACAAAACGTAACGACTAACTTACATTCAAGAAAAAAAGGATTTGGATGACCACAAATTTCAGGAAACCTTACAACTATAACAAAATTTAAAGTGTTTCTAAATTAACAAGCTCACTATAAGTTATTATCTTTAGCTTCGACCTATTACAAAACACCCATCAAAACATGGAAGAACATATCGTTATTATTGGCAATGGCATTTCAGGCGTTACGGCCGCTAGACACATAAGAAAACTTTCCGATAAAAAAATTACGATTGTTTCTGCGGAAACCGAATATTTCTTTTCGCGCACGGCACTTATGTATGTTTATATGGGTCATATGAAGTTTGAGCACACACAGCCTTACGAAAATTGGTTTTGGAAGAAGAACAGAATCGACTTAAAAAAAGGCTATGTAAAAACGGTTGACACTAAAGCTAAAACGCTCCATTTTGACAACAATGATGCTCTAAAATATGACAAACTCATTATTGCAACAGGTAGTAAACCCAATAAATTTGGTTGGCCTGGGCAAGATTTAGAGGGCGTTATGGGCATGTACCATAAGCAAGACTTAGAGAATTTAGAAAAATACGCACCGAATAATTTGGCATGTAAACGAGCCGTGATTGTTGGCGGTGGGTTAATTGGTATTGAACTTGCTGAAATGCTCAACTCTAGAAATATTCCGGTAACTTTTTTGGTTCGTGAATCCAGTTTTTGGAACGGAGTTTTGCCCGAAGGTGAAAGTCAAATGATAAATCGGCATATAAAAAGCCATCATATAGATTTACGTTTAAGTACCAATTTGAAAGAAATAAAAGCCGATAAAAATGGCAAGGTAAAGTCAGTAATTATTGAAGAAACGGGCGAAGAAATCATGTGCTATGTGGTTGGGCTAACGGTTGGTGTTTCACCAAATATTGACTTCCTGAAAGGCACTAACATTGAAATTGCTAAGGGTGTAAAGGTGAATCGTTCTTTAGAAACAAACATTAAAGATATTTACGCCATTGGTGATTGCGCCGAACAGCTTGAGCCAATTGGCCAACGGCGCAACATTGAAGCCGTTTGGTATACCGGGCGCATGATGGGTGAGACAGTTGCCCAAACAATCTGCGGCAATAGAACACCCTACAACCCAGGACATTGGTTTAATTCGGCAAAGTTTTTTGATATTGAATATCAAACTTATGGTTGGGTTTTTAATAAGCCCGGAGAAAACGAAACCCACTTCCATTGGAAGCATGAAGACGACACCAAATGCATTACTGTGGCATTTAATAAGAACACGAATGAATTTCTAGGCATTAACACTTTTGGCATTAGAATGCGCCATGAAGTTTTTGATAGATGGCTCACCGAAAAGCGTGATATGGATTATGTGATGCAACATTTATCTGAAGCTAATTTTGACCCAGAATTTTATAGAACTTATGAATCGGATATGTTGTCCGTTTATAAAAATCAACTTCAAACGGCATAAGCCTATTATCAATGAGCAATAAATTAAACCACAGCATGTCGTTAGCAAAACCTGATGCCACTACTATGACAACCAAACAAAAAATTGGCGTTTTTATGGGAACGGTCGGGTTCTTCATTCTGGTATTGGCTTTGTTTAATACTCAATTCCCTAGTAAGGGTTTGTTTCTAACTTTATCCTTAGCGTTAATCACCTCGGGCACTGTTGTTTTTGCAAACGACCTGTACTTAACGAAGTCAGAAGGCATTAAAAATGATGGCACTTGGTTTAAATCTATTTCATCGAGAGGTATTTTAGGTTGGGTTACTGGTCTTGTGCTTACTGGTTTTTATATTGTGCTTTATTTTTTTCCTCAGTATTTAGGGCAAACACCATCTGATGAAGCTAATACCGGACTCATTTCATTATTTGACCCATTGAGTGAATTATTAAGTGGAAGACCGGCAAGCCAATGGTTTGTGTACGGAACACTCTACACACTAGCCATTTTAATCTTTGGCTATAAGTTTTTATTAAAATATAGGCATAACCGATACGAGCAAATTCGGACCATTTCAGTCATGTTTTTTCAGTTGGCATTTGCCTTTTTAATCCCAGAATTCATGTATGTGATGAATTCAGAATTACCCTATTACGACCTCAAAAACATTTGGCCACTTAACTATTACAACTTTGAGCAATACCGAATAAATTCATTCATCAACGCTGGAAGTATTGGGGTTGCCATGCTTGTTTTTGGAGTTTTGTCCGTTTTCGTCATCACACCAATACTTACCTATAATTTTGGCAAACGTTGGTATTGTTCTTGGGTTTGTGGCTGTGGTGGGCTGGCAGAAACTGCTGGGGATTCTTTTAGACATTTAAGCGACAAAAGTCTTTTTGCTTGGAAGGTAGAGCGCTGGGTTATACATAGCGTTTTGGTGTTTGTGGTTTTAATGACCGCCGCGGTTATTTACACCTATTTGGGTTACGACCCCAATAAATATTGGCTTACCAGAGACATTTTTTTGTTTTCGGTTGTTGGCTTTTTAACCTTGGTTTTTTCGCTTACCATGGTTTTCAAAAGAAAAGAATTAGGCAAAGATGCCAGATATGGAGCCATTGGTTACTTTGTGATTATTTTGGTTTTAATTGGCATGCATTTACTTAGCTCTGAAACCAAACTGTTTTTGTTTAAAGCAGAAACGTTAAGGTCATCCTATTCATTTTTGATTGGCGCCGTTTTTTCAGGGGTAATTGGCACAGGGTTCTACCCCATTTTTGGCAGCAGGGTTTGGTGTCGCTTTGGATGCCCAATGGCAGCCATTTTAGGATTTCAGCAACGTTTGTTTTCAAAATTCAGGATCACAACCAATGGCGGACAATGCATTTCCTGCGGAAATTGCTCTACCTATTGTGAAATGGGTATAGATGTTCGTGCTTATGCTCAAAAAGGCGAAAATATTGTGCGGTCAAGCTGTGTAGGTTGCGGAATTTGTTCTGCGGTATGCCCCCGTGGAGTTTTAAAACTGGAAAACGGGAAAATGGAAGGACGCATCAACCCTAACGAAATTTTGTTGGGCAATGATGTTGATTTAATGGACTTGGTTAATAAATCTAAATAAAATTTCAAACTACTAAGCTGTTGAATTATAATATCAATTCAACTTAAACTTCACATCTTGAGCCTCCAGTTCATTCAGTAACTCTTGGCAGACTTTTACCTTTTGCTTTCTGCTGGGCATGCTTAGCTTTAACTTTTCCCGATTATCATAAACGACGAAATTCAGCACTTGATTACCTGGATGTAAATGGATTAATTCTTTTAAAGCGATGATTTTCTGTTCATTCAAATCATGAATATCAACTTGAATGGACAGTTTTTTGGCATATTGCTCCATGACATCATGTAATAATTGAAAATTATTGAACTGCAATCTGGGGTCGCTCGGTTTACCCGTTTCTTTATTTATCCAACCTTCACGCACGAAAGCCTTTACAAACACAAAATTATTTTTCAACAAAAAATGCCTAAACTTTAGATACTCTTCGCCAAAAATCCTGAATTCAAAACTGTCGTTGTAATCTTCAATAGTAAATAAAGCCCATCCTTTTCCTTGCTTGCTAACACGATGCTGCACATCCGTAACTACACCACCAAAAACCAATTCTCGGTTAACAAAAGGTTGCAAATTATTGAACAAGCCCACAGTGGCATTACAGAACGCATTCATTTCTGTTTTAAAATCATCCAACGGATGCCCAGAAATATAAACTCCAACAACTTCTCGCTCTTTACTAAGTTTTTCCATGGTGCCCCATTCTTCACATGGAGGCACTAAAGGCTCTGGGATTTGCACGTCACTTGCCTCTCCAAACAAACTGACCTGAGCCGAGTTTTCATTTTCCTTGTATTTTTGGGCATATTTAATGGCCTTTTCCAAAAAGGTAATGCCATCGCCTTCATCATAAAAATATTGAGCACGATGAGTGTTACCAAAACTGTCAAAACCCCCAGCCAATGCTAAATTTTCAAAAGCTTTTTTGTTGGCGGCCCGCAAATCGATTCGCTTTGCCAAATCGAAAATGGATTTATAAGGGCCATCTTTTTTTCGATTTTCAACAATGGTTAAAACCGCACCCTGGCCAACACCTTTAATCGCCCCCATACCAAACCGCACGGCGCCATCTTTATTTACAGAAAACTTATAGTAACTTTCGTTCACATCTGGCCCAAGTACATCCAACTTCATACGCTTACACTCTTCCATAAAAAAGGTAACCTGCTTGATATCATTCATGTTATTGGAAAGCACTGCAGCCATATATTCTGCTGGATAGTGTGCCTTGAGGTATGCCGTTTGGTAAGCAATCCAGGCATAGCAAGTGGAATGCGATTTGTTAAAGGCATAACTGGCAAAGGCTTCCCAGTCTTTCCAAACTTTTTCAAGAATTTTGGCATCATGCCCATTGGCACTGGCCTGCTCAACAAACTTAGGCTTCATTTTATCGAGTACCGCAATCTGCTTTTTACCCATAGCCTTACGAAGCACGTCAGCTTCACCTTTGGTAAAACCCGCCAGTTTTTGGGACAATAACATCACCTGTTCTTGATAAACCGTAATACCGTAAGTTTCCTTTAAGTATTCTTCCATAGCAGGCAAATCGTAATCTATGTCTTCGTCGCCATGCTTTCTTCTAACAAAACTTGGGATATACTCCATAGGACCTGGACGGTACAGCGCATTCATCGCAATTAAATCTTCAAAAACGGTTGGCTTTAAATCTCGAAGATGTTTTTGCATACCCGGCGATTCGTATTGGAACACCCCAACGGTTTCACCTCTTTGGAAAAGTTTATATGTTTTCTCATCATCCAGTGGAAAACTCTCGGGATCTAGTTGGATGCCATGTTTTGCCTTAACAATTTTAACAGTATCCTTAATTAAAGTCAACGTTTTAAGCCCTAAGAAATCCATTTTTAGAAGACCGGCAGATTCCACCACGGAGTTATCAAACTGGGTAACGTAAAGTTCGGAATCTTTTGCCGTAGCTACTGGAACGAATTTGGTAATATCATCTGGAGTAATAATCACCCCACATGCATGGATACCCGTATTTCGCACCGAACCTTCCAACGTTCTTGCCGTGTTGACGGTCTCGGCCTCCAAATCGTCTCCTTCCGAAATGTTGAGCAATTGATTGACCTTTTCTAAATCTTCTGCCCTAAATTTTTTACCAAGTTCCTTTTCATCCAAACCAAAAATCTTGTTCAGTTTGGACATGTTGGGTATTAGTTTTGCAATTCTATCGGCGTCAAACAATGGCAAATCGAGTACTCGGGCCGTGTCTCTAATAGACGACTTGGCCGCCATGGTACCGTATGTAATAATTTGAGCCACTTGGTTTGAACCGTACTTTTTAATGACATATTCCATGACACGGCTACGGCCTTCGTCATCAAAATCAATATCGATGTCGGGCATACTGATACGGTCAGGATTAAGGAAACGCTCAAAAAGCAAATCGTATTTTAAAGGATCGATATTGGTAATCCAAAGGCAATAGGCCACCACCGATCCAGCCGCCGACCCACGCCCTGGCCCCACCGAAACATCCATTTTGCGTGCCTCGCGAATAAAGTCTTCAACAATTAAAAAATAGCCCGGATAGCCCGTATTTTCAATAACACTTAATTCAAAATCGAGGCGCTCTTTAATTTCTTCTGAAAATGGGTCGCCATAACGTTTCTTTGCGCCTTCATAGGTTAAGTGACCCAAATAGGCATTTTCACCTCGTTTTCCACCATCTACCAAATCTTCTTCATGCTTGAATTCATCTGGAATATCGAATGCAGGCAATAACACATCACGCGCCAATTGAAATGCTTCAACTTTGTCAACAATTTCCTGAACATTAAAAATGGCTTCGGGAACATCTTTGAAAAGCTGCTTCATCTCCTCAGAAGATTTAAAATAATACTCCTGATTTGGCAATCCGTAGCGATATCCACGTCCTCGGCCAATTGGTGTAGCTTGCTTTTCACCGTCTTTTACACAAAGTAAAATATCGTGGGCATTGGCATCTTCTTTGTTTTGATAATAGGTATTATTTGTAGCGACCAACTTTACATTATGTTTTCTTGCCAACTCGATTAAAGAGGGATTTACACGATTTTCGTCCTCTTGATTGTGGCGCATTAGCTCTACATATAAATCATCACCAAATTCATCTTTCCACCATAACAAGGCTTCTTCAGCTTGGTTTTCTCCCACGTTCAACACTTTACTTGGCACTTCACCATATAAGTTACCGGTAAGTACAATGATATCGTCTTTATACTGCTGAATGAGCTTTTTGTCTATTCTGGGCAAGTAATAAAACCCGTCAACAAAAGCATGCGACGACAATTTTGCCAAATTGTGGTATCCATTTTTGTTTTTGGCCAAAAGCACAATTTGATAGCCATTGTCTTTTCTGGTTTTATCTGTATGGTCTTCACAAACAAAAAACTCGCAACCTACTATAGGTTTTATTTCCTTAACATCAATTTTATCGCCAGTTTCTTCGGCTGCTTGCAACTTCGCTTTAACACTTCCATTGTGCCTACTAACGGCATTTACAAAATGAAAGGCACCCATCATATTGGCATGGTCCGTTAACGCCACGGCAGGCATGTTGTGTTCTGCAGCTGCACTTACCAAATCGGCCACGCTCATGGTGGATTGCAATACCGAAAATTGCGAATGGTTATGAAGATGCACAAAATCTACATCTACTAAATCCGACACATTTTGTTTTAAATCTTCGGAAGAAATGTGTGCCGAAGAAGCCTTTTTTATTCGCTCCCTTATTTTGGAGCTTTCCTTTTTAAGATTGATGTGTTTTAATCCAATGAGTTGGATTTCATCAGGATTAGACTCCTTAAAACGCTCAAAATAATCAGGCTGTACGTCTAACTCTTCCTTCGTGAATTCACCCAAACGAACCAACTCCAAAAAACAGCGGGTTGTAGCCTCCACGTCGGCAGTGGCATTGTGGGCTTCTTCAAATGGTTCGTTAAACAGGTGTTCATGAAGCTCTGTCAATGTGGGCAGTTTAAACTTGCCGTAACGCCCCCCGGGAATTTGGCACAACTGGGCTGTATGCTCGGTACAGGTATCCAATACGGGCAATTCCTGTAACGGATTTTCAACATCAGCCCGTACAAATTCCGCGCCCATAATATTTAAATCGAACTTCACATTTTGCCCAACAACGAATTTGGCCTTTCCTAGTGCTTCGTTAAATTTTTCCAATACTTCTGCCAAAGGTATACCTTGCTCCTGGGCCAATTCTGTAGAAATGCCGTGGATTTTTTCCGCATCGTAGGGAATATTAAAACCATCTGGCTGTACCAAATAATCTTGACTTTCAACACAATTCCCCATAGCGTCGTGCAACTGCCATGCAATTTGAATACACCTTGGCCAATTATCTACATCGGTTATGGGTGCATCCCAGCGTTTTGGCAATCCTGTGGTTTCTGTATCGAAAATTAAGAACATTCCTTAAATGTTTATGCGTTGATTTGTTTCGTCGTTTGGTCGAAAATGAGTTTATAAAAATACATAGAATATCCTCTTTTTTTAATGTAAGTTATAAACAGTTTTAAACAAAAAAGGACGATATTGAAAACAAGTCGAAAAAGCATTTTTATCATATAAATTTAATGTCCTATTTTTGAAAAAAACTAAAAGCTGTTTTATGAAACCCTTATCAGCCTTTTTATTTACTCTAATTAGTTTAAACTTGGCTAATTGCCAAAATACTCCTTTGTATGTCGGCACCTATACGGACGGGGACAGCGAAGGCATTTACCAAGTACAATTTAGCACCAAAACCGGGGCACTCAGCAATCTTAAGTTGGCAACAACCATTAGCAATCCATCTTATATCGCCTATTCTCCTGACAAAAGGTTTTTATATGCTGTAGATGAAGGTGAAAATGGCACCGTGTCTGCTTTCAAAATAATGGAAAATGGCACTTTGGCGTTTATTAACCGAGAAAAAACTTTTGGTGGTGCCCCGTGTCATATTTCAGTCAACAATGAAGGCAACAAATTGGTGGCATCCAATTATAAAGGAGGCAATATATCATTGTATGACATTAATGCCGATGGAAGTCTAAATGTAGCATCACAGGTTTTTGACCATAATACCGACGATGAAAAATCGCATGCACATTCTGCACAATTCTTTGAAGACAACCTGTTTGTTTCCGATTTGGGTCGCAATGCCTTATATCAATATAAACTGAAAGAAAGTAAATATGAACTTGAATCTCCCGCTATTATTGAAACAAAGGGCAATCCAGGACCAAGGCACTTTACAATTACAGCAAACGGAACATATATTTATGTAATCAATGAATACGGATGCTCTATAACATCAATTGAAAAGACTGATTCTGGCTTTAAACAAATTGATGAAGATTCAACTTTAGATGAAAATTACAAAGGCTACAGCTCTTGCGCCGACATCCATTTAAGCAAAGACGAACGCTTTTTATATGGCTCTAACCGAGGCGAAAACTCTATTGCAGTTTTTAAACGAAATAAAGAAAATGGCACGTTGGAAAAAATACAGAACATAAGTGTTCATGGCGATTGGCCTAGAAATTTCACACCAGACCCAACGGGAAAATTTCTGTTGGTTGCCAACCGAAAAAGCAATAACATTTCCGTTTTTAGCATTAATTCTTCCAATGGAAAACTCAATTTTTTACACGATTTTAAGGCACCAACTCCCGTATGTTTGCTGTTTTAAATATTTCACCAAATTTCACAACAAATAACCATCTGATAATTAAAAAAATATAGTATCTTTGCGCCCTCATTAATAACCGAGGTCGAGAACCTCAAATAATTAATTATTATGCCAGTAAAAATTAGATTACAAAGACACGGTAAAAAAGGAAAACCTTATTACTGGATCGTTGCCGCAGATGCACGAGCAAAAAGAGATGGTAAATACCTTGAAAAATTAGGTGCTTACAATCCAAACACAAACCCAGCAACTGTTGAATTAAACGTTGATGGTGCTGTAAAATGGTTACAGAATGGTGCACAGCCAACTGATACCGCTAAAGCAATTTTATCTTATAAAGGTGCTTTATTGAAAAACCATCTTGCAGGTGGTGTAAAAAAAGGTGCCCTTACTGAAGAACAAGCGCAAGCGAAATTCGATGCTTGGTTAGAAGAAAAAGCAACTAAAATTCAAGCTAAAGCTGACGGTTTAACAGAAGCTAGCGCCAAAGCCAAAGCAGACGCTTTAGCTGCAGAAAAAGCTGTAAATGAAGCAAGAATTGCTGCTACAGCCCCTGTTGTTGAAGAAGAAGCGACTGAGGATGAAGCTCCTGTTGCAGAAACTGAAGCGTCAAACGAAGAAGAATAAAAATTTAATTTTTTATACTTTTAATCCCGCCCTTGGCGGGATTTTTTATGAAAAATAGAATCCAAATAATGAGACTCTGAAACAACACTTCGACTGCGCTCAGTGTGACAAATCAGGGTGACAAATCAATTAATTTGTCATGGAAAAAAAAGACTGTTTTTACTTAGGAAAAATTATAAAAAAGTATAGCTTTAAAGGGGAAGTTTTAGTGAAACTTGACACCGACCAGCCTGAACTTTACGAAAACCTCGATGCCATTTTTTTAGAATTGAGAAATAATCTGGTTCCTTTTTTTGTTGAAAGCTCACAATTGCACAAATCGGAATTACTACGCATAAAATTTGAAGATGTTGATACCGAGGCCGACGCAGATTCCATAATGAAAAGTGATTTATACCTTCCTTTGAATTTGCTTCCTAAACTAGAAGGCAACAAGTTTTACTTTCACGAAGTCATAAATTTCACCATAGAAGATATTAATTTCGGTAAAGTGGGAACTATTAAAGCCATTAACGATTCTACGGCACAAGCGTTATTTGTTGTTGACAGGGACGGAACAGAAATCTTAATCCCCATGAATGATGAATTTATTGTTAAGGTAGACCGCAAAAACAAAACCATTTATGTTGAAACACCGGAGGGATTGATTGATTTATACTTGTAACATTTCCAGACGAACATAATATATAAACACAAAGGCCAATCTTTAAAGATTGGCCTTTGTGTTTTTTCTTTTTTGATTAATTTCTAAGCCATTTGCCTGTTCCCAATTTGAAGGGCATGCAAGCTTCTTTCAATTGCATCTCTTTGTTTTTGCAATAATTGCGCTATGTGCTCAGAAAATTTTATTTTGTTTAATGTGTCGTTGTATTTATCAATAGTCCAGGTTTTCATTCTGCAAACTTCATCAAAAAGGGCATATTCATCATTTTTGGAAATAATTTGTTTTAACCTAGCCCATAATTTGTTTAAAGCCCCTTTCTCATCTTCAGGATATTCTGGATTTCCACCCTTTTGAATAATTTCAGCTCCAAGAAATCTACAAAACTCACTTCGTTCAAAAGCCATTGCCCTAAAAAAGTTTTTTAAATCTTCGTCTTCAACATGATGCAAAGCATCAAGATAAATTTTTTCCGCATCATTATTAATGGCTAAAAGTTCGTTTAGTTGGGTAATAGTTGGATTTGATTTTTTCATTGTTTTGGGGTTTTCAGGATTACAATAAATTGATAAATAAGTGTTTAGCTTCTCAAATTAAACTATTTCTCACAATAATTCAATATTTTCTCGTAATATTTTTGCATTTCAGCAATTTTTTATGCCCTTTATCGGCATTTCCTGAACAACTTCAACAACAATTTTGCGTTTAATTAAGCTTTAAACGTTTTGGGCAATCAAGTTTTCTGACCTTTTAATGGCATTCATCGTAGCTTGGATACCATCACGCTGCTCAACGAGCAATTTGCACACGGACAATGGCAAATTCAACTCATTTAACAAGGCATTATACTTGCTAATGGTCGCGCGTTTTATTCTGTAAACTTCATTGAGCAAAAGACTATAATCTTTAAGAAAGATTAAATTTCTAAAATTCATGGAAACCTTATAAGACTCTTTACTAACTGCTTCCGAAAATTTAGATTTACCAACCAGTTTTTCAATTTCCAAGCACAACTGCTCACTGTACATTTTACGAACATTTCTCTGTTCTTGAAAAAACGACTTAAGTTCTTCGTCATCAATAGCTTTAAACGCTTCTTGATAAATATTCTCATGCTCGTGGTTAGACACCAACAAATCATTTAATTTCTTTAAAACTTTCTCCAAATTCCTCATCTTCTTAAAATCTCAAACTATTCAAATTCTGCCACTATAAATTATATACGTGGCAAAATTAAAAACGAGACGAATCAAAACCCATTTTTTAACATTGTTTAGTATATTTTAGCACATTTTAACGGTAACTTTATAATGTCAAATAACCCTTTTCGATTTAAGCAATTTAGTATAAACCAGAACCAATGCGCCATGAAAGTTGGAACCGATGGCGTATTACTCGGAGCTTGGGCAACCCTAAAAAACAACCCATTTTCTGTATTGGATATTGGTGCGGGCACAGGAATACTATCCCTAATGCTTGCTCAACGAAGTCATGCCGAAATTATTGACGCTCTAGAAATTGACGAACTCGCCTATGAACAGTGTGTGGATAATTTTGAGCAATCGCCTTGGGATGACAGGCTATTTTGCTACCATGCTTCGTTGGAGGAGTTTGCAGATGAAATTGAAGATAAATACGATTTAATTGTTTGCAATCCACCCTTTTTTGTCGAGGATTACAAAACTAAAAATGAGCAAAGGGATATGGCTCGTTTTCAAGACGCCATGCCTTTTGATCATTTAATTGATAGCGTTGCCAAGTTGCTATCTCAAAGTGGGATTTTTTCGGTAATTATACCATTTAAGGAAGAATCTTTGTTCATTGAAATAGCATCAAATTTCAACCTCTTTCCAAACAACATTTTACATGTTAAGGGCAGCCCTACAGCGAAAATCAAACGAAGCTTAATTGAATTTTCTTTTGGTGAAAGTGACTTGAAAAAAGAGGCATTGATTATTGAAACTTCCAGACACTTATACACCGAAGATTATATTAAACTGACAAAGGATTTCTATTTAAAAATGAAAGACAACTAGTCGTTCCGCTTATGCCAATGCATTAACAAATAGAAAGGGATTCCTGATAGCAACAAGATGAATCCGTAAAATACGGTATCCCTTCCAGAACCCCAAATGGCCCATAGGGAATAAGCGAACCCAAGACCACCCAGAAGAAAGGTTTTTACCCAATTATTGGCATGTAATTTCTTTTCAATGATAATTAAAACATAAGCTGCAGCACTTAGCAAATATGGCAGCAAAGCCACAAAAACCACTATTTCCACTATAATTTCAAACTGATCCACTAATCCTTTTGTAAAATTCATGAGCATAACAGCACTTGAAAGCAAACTGCCAATAACCAGTCCAATAACAGGCGCACCCTTTTTATTTTCTTTTTTGAAGATTCTTGGAAACAAGTCATCTTTGGCAGTTGCCATTGGCACTTGCCCCGTAATCAATATCCACCCATTTAAAACACCTATACCTGAAATAATAACCCCAACAGCCACAAAATAACCACCATAATCTCCAGCCATGAGTCTTGCAGCTTCAGCGAATGGCGCGGGAGAATTTTGTAATACCTCTGTAGGCAATACTCCAAAAAGAACGACTGTTGCCAAAACATATACAATTGTTGTTAATATGGTTCCAAACATGGTGGCCTTCGGAACAATAACTTCAGAATCCTCAACACTTTCAGCTGGTATGGTGGCGCATTCAATTCCCAGAAACGCATATAATGTCATTACAGCCACCGCTGGTAAGGTTGCAAAATCACTATTCCCAGTTAAATTAAAAGCAGGGAAATTTTCAATATTGAAAAAGAAAACGCCAACTACAATAACAAATGCCAACGGCAATAGCTTTAGGGCAGTAGTTAAAACCTGAACTTTCCCAGATTCCCTAATTCCCTTTGTATTAATCCATGTAAAAAACCATATTAAGAGCAACCCAATACTAACGGAATAGAAAGAATTGGTCTCCAGCTCAGGAAAAAAGAAACTTAAAGCACCTACAATGGCAATGGCAACAGCCCCGTTACTTACCCAACAGGATATCCAATAACCCCAAGCCATTAAAAACCCAATGAAATCACCAAATCCAGCTCTTGAATAAGCATAAGGGCCTCCACTTTTATTAACTACAATTTTACTTAGATTACTGAATATTTTAGCCAAAATAAGTGCCCCTACCCCAGTAAACACCCATCCTAAGAGGCTTATGCTCCCATATTTGGCCAAAGCTGCCGGCAAAACAAAAATGCCAACACCAATCATATTACCAATAACAAGGGATGTAGCGGTTATCAATCCTATTTTCTGTGGTTTCGAACTCATCTAAAAGGTTTTAATAATAGATAAACTTTAATTATGTAAATTACAAGACGGTTAAATATACAATTATAATAGAATAAATGGCATATAACTTCTATATCGACCCCGATATTTCTAATGCTGAAACGCTTCCCTCCTATTTCTATAGGGACAAAGGTCTTTTTGATTTTGTAAAAGAAAAAATATTCCAGAAATCGTGGCATTTCATAGGTGATGAAGCCTTGGTGGCCAAAAAACAGTCAGTTTACCCATTTGCCTTACTTGATGGCTATCTTTCCGAACCATTGGTTTTAACCAAAACTTCCAGCGGAAAAGTATCTTGTCTATCAAATGTTTGCACCCACAGAGGAAATCTATTGGTTACGAAAGCCAGCACATCAAAAAAATTAATTTGTAGCTATCATGGTAGACGCTTTAACTTAAAAGGCGAATTCGAATACATGCCCGAATTTGAAAAAACCCAGGATTTTCCTCGTGCCTGTGACAACTTACACAAACTTCCTTTTAAGCAATGGGGGCCATTTTTGTTTGCTAGCCTAAATCCTACTTTTGTCTTTCAAAAGGTGATAGACACAATGAATTCGCGCATCGGATTTCTTCCTTTAAATGAATTTAAACCCAATAGATCATTAAACAAAGATTTTATGGTTGATGCACATTGGGCTCTCTATTGCGATAATTATCTGGAAGGATTTCATGTGCCTTTTGTGCATAAAGATTTGAACGCCATTTTAGACTACGGAAGCTATAAAACCGAGATTTATGAATTTTGCAACCTGCAAATAGGATTTAGTAATGACAGTAAAAATATTTTTGATTTGCCAAAAGACCACATTGACCACGGTAAAAATGTAGCTGCCTATTACTATTGGATATTCCCTAATCTCATGTTTAATTTTTATCCATGGGGGCTATCCATAAATTTGGTTCAGCCTATTAGTATTAACAAAACAAAAGTTTCCTTCATGTCTTATGTTTACGATGCAGATAAACTAAATAAGGGCGCAGGGAGTGGCTTAGATAAGGTGGAGCAAGAAGATGAAGATATTGTTGAAAATGTTCAAAAAGGAATACGTTCATCATTTTATAAAACCGGTCGGTTTTCACCAACAAGAGAACAAGGGGTTCATCACTTCCATAAATTAATTGCCGAATTTTTGAACAGATAAATTCTTAAATTAATTACCATTTAAAAATATAATTTTTAATTTATTTTGGCTAAATTTGACATCTGTTACATATTTAATAAAAATATACCGCATTATTTAAGAATTATTTATTCAATATAAAAATAATGAAACCTGATTTATTTGAAGCTCCAGACTATTACAACTTAGATGAACTGCTAACAGATGAGCACAAATTGGTACGTGCAGCTGCTCGCGAATGGGTAAAACGTGAAGTTTCTCCAATAATAGAAGAGTATGCGCAAAAAGCAGAATTTCCAAAGCAAATCATTACCGGATTGGCTGAAATTGGAGCTTTTGGCCCTTACATCCCCATGGAATATGGTGGAGCGGGATTAGACCAAATTTCTTATGGTCTAATTATGCAGGAAATTGAGCGGGGAGATTCAGGTATTCGTAGTACGGCATCAGTACAATCTTCTTTGGTTATGTATCCTATTTGGAAATATGGCAATGAAGAGCAACGTAAAAAACACCTGCCTAAATTAGCAAGCGGGGAATGGATAGGCTGTTTTGGTTTAACCGAACCAGACCACGGGAGCAATCCTGGAGGCATGGTTACCAATTTTAAAGATAAAGGTGACCACTATTTACTAAACGGAGCAAAAATGTGGATAAGCAATGCCCCATTTGCACAAGTTGCCGTAGTTTGGGCAAAAAATGAAGAGGGACGAATTCATGGGCTTTTGGTTGAACGAGGTATGAAAGGGTTTTCAACCCCGGAAACCCATAATAAATGGTCATTACGCGCATCTGCAACTGGCGAGCTCATTTTCGACAATGTAAAAGTGCCTAAAGAAAATTTATTACCCAATAAGTCTGGGTTAGGCGCACCGCTTGGATGCTTGGATTCGGCACGTTATGGCATTGCATGGGGAGCTATAGGCGCTGCTATGGACTGTTACGACACAGCTTTACGATACAGCAAAGAGCGTACTCAATTTGGTAAACCCATTGGTCAATTTCAGCTTCAGCAAAAAAAATTGGCAGAAATGATTACGGAAATCACCAAGGCACAACTTCTAACTTGGCGATTGGGTGTTTTACGTAATGAAGGCAAAGCAACTTCAGCCCAAATATCTATGGCAAAACGCAACAATGTTGACATGGCCATAAATATTGCCCGTGAAGCACGACAAATTCTTGGAGGCATGGGTATTACCGGAGAATATAGCATCATGCGGCATTCCATGAATCTGGAAAGCGTTATTACTTATGAAGGCACGCACGACATCCATTTATTGATTACTGGTTTGGATATTACAGGATTGAACGCCTTCAAGTGAAACAACCAAGATTTTCAATATTCTTTTCTTAAAACCTTTAGTAGATAGTTTTCCAAAGGAAAAATTCTTCATATTTTTATAGTTCCTGACTTTTGACAGGAGTTTTAATTCAGCCAGTGAATATTTTTGCATTGTAACATTTACAATTGATTGCGTTTAAATATAAATAACTATCCAAAGTGAGCAACATAACCAAAAAAGAAAACAGAAAAGACATCATTCAATTCATAAACCTGCAATTAGCCGCTCTGGGGCAGCCTATATTTAGGGACAAACCTGAAAGTTCCGAAAAATTCGGTGACCCAAGGTTTGAAGAATTAACAAAAGGGCTAATTCAAGGATTTCGCGAAAAGTCAAGGCTTTTGGCGCAACATCATTCCCCTGTAGATTCGCGAATTCAAAATTTCATTAATGATTATTTAAAAGATGTCGATTATAAAAAATCGTATGTATTACCCAACGACACACTTATTCTATCAAAAAAAGGACAGGCTAGAGAAGCCAGTTTACCGCCAGACGGCAATTCTTTTGAGAGTAGTTTGGTAAACTCAAAAAGGCTTAAACAGGGCATTTTAAACAACCCGCTACATGACAAGAGAACCACAAAAGGAACTTTTCATATTGTTGAAGGCGATTTGCCCGTACCTCTAGATAAGAAGGAAGTACCAAAAATTGTTTTTGCCCATTTTTTGAATGCTGCCTTTAATCCCCCTGAAGATTTAAAAGTTTTACCATTTACCTCCAGTCAAGAAAAACAAGCCAAGGTTATGGTCTCTATGTTGTTAAGGCCTACCGTTTGCCCTGAGGTTAAAGGTATTATTGCAAAAAAATCTTTGGAAGTTCGTTTTTTCGCTCCAGGAAACCTAGTGAGTAATTTAGACTTTGTTGAAAATATTTTTGGCAATGCAGGCAATCCAAATTTAGCAAAGAATGACGCTGCCTTAGACACTGAACATTGGACAGGGCATACGGGTTGCATTGTACTGGCACCACAGCTCATCACTTTAAAAAAGAAGGATGTTGGTTTACCACATTACGATGATGCTACCGAACGCCAGAGAAATGACGGCATGTGTTGGAAGGACGAAAACGAACTATACAACGATGGTGGCGCATTTAAAATTACGTGCAGAGACGATAGAGGTGTTGTCGTTACGTTGATAGCAGACAACTACTACGGCTATTCCAAAAAAGAAATCAAAACCCAAATTAGTTATTCTGCCAACTTATTTGGTCTGGTAGAAGAAGAACACGCCGGAGGTGCAATTGCCTTTGCCAGACGTGTTATGGGCGACACTGTAAACGGCAATGATTACTCTAACGTTTACGGTCTTGACCATAATTTTGAAGACGTTAAAGCCCTATTGGCCGACAGAATTGAAGTTAAACCGGAGAACTATGCGGTAGATATAAAATACCCGAACATTGTTTATATACCAGAATCTGCTTATATAAACACTAACACCAATAGCATTGCCTGGGAACACAAGGGAAAAGAACAAAAGTTAAAATTGTCGCCCTTTAAAACTTATGTGCATCCTACGGGAAACAAACTTAGACTGGAAAAACACAAATCCATCAATTTATGGCGAATTATTGAAACATTCCCAGAGGGCATGTTTTGCCATAAGCCTTGTACAGTTTCGGGAGGCGGAAAGTCTGAGATTTCAAAATCGATGCAGAACGCCATAACATACAGCACATTCAACCTTCATAATATTGAAGAGGATTTTAAAAAGGCTGATGAAATTATTGAGTTCGATTATTCCACACGATGGAAAGTAAAAGACCCTAATAGACCTAAATCTAGATCATTCCTTAGTGAAAAAAGAACATTGGGATCTGTTGTTAAGTTATTAACGCCTTCGGAGGAAAACTCAGATGAATTTAATGCTTTTTTAAAGGGAATTCCTGTACACGTCCGCTCGCTTGTTCTCTTTGTTAAACGACTATTCAGGCAAGCACATGGCGCCAACCTTAATTGGAAGGACATGATGTCCGTTGAAATTATTAATGGCGTTCAGGGCACCTCATTAATGTACAATAACACCCCTGTGGTTGGTAGTTACGTAAGGATTGGTTTCAATCAACATGGTAACTGGATGCTTAATAAATTACGCTCTGATTTTTCAGCAAGTGAAAAAGTTCAAACTGAAGATGATATAACCGCTTCCATAACATTACCCAAATACAGGTTTAAAAATTTAAACCCTGAATACACTAACAAAAGTGTAAAAATATTGACCAATTGCGAGGCGCATCTATTCCAAAGGCCAGATGAAGCTATAGTGCGCGGTTATGATAAAAATGCAGAGCTGGATATTATTTCAGATGGCAGATTCTTGACAAATTATGAAATGTTGACCAAAGAAGACGCCATAGCCATTTATGAGGACACCATAAATTTTGACAAGTACACTCAGCCAGTTAAGGATTTTATACTTGAAATTATCAATAGTGAAAATGATGAAGCGCAGTTTGTACTGCCCTCCCATCCACGAATTGTAGATGGCGAACCTACTAAAAACCCCCGTTACTTGGAACCAAATAGATTCTTTAAAGAAACTGAAGCCTCCTATGTTGCAGATATTGGTGTGCGTTTACATAGAAAAATTAAGCCTGAAGACCCTGTAATTCATGCGGTGAATGCTGTTTTACCGGGTAGGCGAAACAACCCTGCTGACAGAAAAGCGGGCATTCGTCCGTTGGCGGTTTATAATCCAATTCACTATCAGGAAACACCAGAGCTGTTTATGGATTTCATTTGTAGTTTGACTGGTAAATCCCCATCAACCACAGGTGCAGGTTCCGAAGGTGCTTTAACAAAAGGACCTTTCAACATGTTAACCCCAACTACAGATTTAAACAATGCCCTTCTATCCCATATTTTAACAGAATCTAACGCCTTTAGCACCGCCGCCGGATATGTTGGTGGTGAGAATAAAGTAGACCATGACATTAGCATTTTAATCCCTGAAATTTGGGCACGATTAACCCCAGAGGATAGAGACCCGAAACAATTGATTAAAAATGGCGCTTTAGAAAAACTGGAAGATTTTGAATATAATGGAAAGACCATTTTAGCGAGTCGTTTGGGATATCGTATCACTAAAATTTTCTCTTTAAGATGTTTAAATCGTCTGTTCGATGAGCCAACAGCTGTATTCAACGAAAAAATGCTGAAGCCCGAACTTCAAGGCATGGAAGATTATGTGGATGGTATTAACAATATTGTTGAAGCCCAACAGAAAGTAGCACTCAGATATTTTGAAGATAGAAGTGTTGATGCGGCCATTCCTCCTTTGAAAATTCTATTGCACATTATGGCCTATGGCCAATACGAAGGCAAAAACATCAATGACCCTGAATTAAGAAAATATTTTGACAGAGATTATGTGATAAATAGCGATTGGTACAAGAAACGACTTATACTAAAACAACAAAAAAACATTAGGTTCTATGATTCCCAAATTGCTTATTTAGAAAATTTCATGAATGATCCAAATAATAAAGAAGTGGCCCAAGAAATGAATCTAAACAAGCGTTTGGAAACGGTAAAAAACTTGTACAACGACGTAAAATCTGATGATTATTTAGAACGTTTGGTTGGCACTATTGGGGCTGATCCTTTGTGCCGAAAATAAGAAGCTGAATTTTTTAGGTTCAAATAAATATCCCAAGAAAACAAAAAAGAGCGTTTCAGAATGAAACGCTTTTTTACTTACATTTACCTCATGCTTTCGTCGAAAAAAAGATTGGATCGTGCTTATAAAAATGCTAAAATCATTGATTTTGATGATGATAGTAAATTTATTCTATTTAGCGATTGTCATCGAGGGGACAATAGTTTTGCCGACGACTTTGCAAACAACCGAAACATATATTTTCATGCGTTAAAACATTATTATGCCGAAGGTTTTCAGTATTGCGAACTTGGCGATGGTGATGAACTTTGGGAAAACCTTTCTTTTGAATCCATTTTAAACGCCCATAAAAATGTGTATATGCTCATGAAACAATTTCATGAGGAAAAACGGCTGCACATGATTTGGGGCAATCACGATATGGTTTATCGCGACCCCAAGTACGTAAAAAAGAATCTATCAACCTATTTCGATCCAAAAACCGGTCAAAACGAAGAACTTTTTGGAGACATTGCCTATCACGAAGGCATTATTTTAAAGCATTGTATGACGGAGCAAGAGGTGTTTTTAACCCATGGCCATCAAGCGGATTGGTGGAATTTCCTGTTTTGGAAATGGAGCCGATTTATGGTTAGAATTCTATGGAAACCCTTAAACGTTATGGGTATTGCCGACCCTACTAGCCCTGCAAAAAACTATAAAGAACTTATAAAAGTAGAACGGCGAACAAAAAAATGGATTACCGAAAATAATAATCAAGTTACCGTTGTTGGGCACACCCATCGCCCACGTTTTCCAGAACCCGGAGACATTGCCTTTTTCAATGACGGCAGCTGCGTTCATCCTCGAAGTATCACGGGCATTGAAATTGAAAATGGCAAAATTTCTTTGATTAAATGGCAAATTGCCACAAAGGACGATGGCACGTTACAAATAGTTAGAATTCTACTTGAAGGCCCAAGAAAGTTGTTGGATTATAAAACCAATTAACTTTCCGGTGCCAAGGCCACTTCAAGACCTTCCATATCTGGAGTCATCTGAATTTGGCACCCCAAACGGCTATTATTCTGCACATCAAAAGCTTCGGCCAACATGGCATCTTCATCATCAGTCATTTCCGGTAATTCATGATTGCTCAAAACATAACATTGGCAGGAAGCGCACATGGCCATACCTCCACATACCCCAATGGTTCCCTCTGGGGCAAGTTCATAAGACCTTACAACTTCCATAAGGTTCATGGCCATATCTGTGGGCGCCAATACCTCATGTTTCACACCATCCCTGTCTGTAATGTTAACTCTAATATCCATCCTACCGCTCTTGTTTATACGCTTTAGTTATACGTTATCTCTGATATTCTCAAAAAATCTGGGCAAAAATAAAACTTAATTTATAATTTTCAAATCATTTTCCTATAATTCTTATAGGATTAATAGGTTTTATATTCATTACACTATAAAACAACCCTTTACACTCTATTTCACTAAAATGAATTTAAGCATATTTTTTCTAAAACAATAATAATTCCTGACATAAATCATAAAATTCACAGTACGAATGCACTAATTTCACCAAGTGAATTTGATATAACTATTTAGTGGTTATGAACGCTCAAGCTAACAATAACGATACTTTTGTTCATTCCGGTATTATTTCCAAAATTTCTGGAGACTCTGTTATTGTTGCTTTAGAACAAAACATACATTGCGAGTCCTGCAAAGCAAAGGCAGCATGTGGTATTTCGGAGTCCACAACAAAAGAGGTCACTGTTTATAATGCCACAGACCCTTTTATTGTTAACGAACATGTAAAGGTTATTTTAAAGAAAACCTTGGGTTTTAAGGCTGTATTTTGGGCCTATGTTTTTCCTTTTTTACTCATGCTTCTTACGTTAATCATTGCTTCTGCCTTTTTCGCAGAATGGATAGCCGGAGTATTATCCATCTTAGTGCTATTACCATACTACTTAACCCTTCATTTTCTTAAAAACAACCTAAAAAGTGCTTTTAAAATTTCAATATTAAAACAAAGTTGAACATGACAGATTCAATATTAAATAGTGTTTTGTTACTAGCTTCCTTGGGGGTAATAGCAGCAGTTGTTCTGTACGTAGTTTCCAAGAAGTTTTACGTCTATGAAGACCCTTTAATTGCCAAGGTTGACGAGGCATTGCCAGCTGCAAATTGTGGCGGTTGTGGGTCACCTGGTTGTAAAGCGTTCGCTGAAAAATTAGTAGCTACAGAAGATATTTCAGATTTATTCTGCCCTGTCGGCGGAAACGATGTTATGAAGCAAGTTTCCGAAATTTTAGGCAAGGAAGTGACAGAACAAGACCCTACCGTGGCCGTTATGCTGTGTCAAGGCGGATGCGATGTGCGCCCTAAAACCACAGAATACCAAGGACCAAAATCTTGCGCTATTTCTGCTATGGTTTACAGTGGGGAAACAGATTGCCAATACGGCTGTTTAGGTGATGGCGATTGTGTAGCCGTATGCGATTTTGATGCCATGTATATGGATGAAGCTACTGGTTTGCCCGTAATAATTACAGATAAATGTACTTCTTGTGGTGCCTGTGTAAAAGCTTGCCCAAGAAATATTTTAGAAATGAGACCACGCAACAAGCGCGACCTCAAAATATTTGTTGGCTGCTTAAATGAAGATAAGGCAGGAATAGCCAAAAAAGCTTGTGAAGTGGCATGTATTGGATGCTCTAAATGCGATGATATTTGCCCAAAAGACGCCATCACTATGGAAAATAATTTGGCCTATATAGATGCTGCATTGTGCACGCTTTGCAGAAAATGTGTGGAAGTTTGTCCAACACACTCTATTATAGAAACCAATTTCCCTCCAAAGAAAGCAAAAGCGCCTAAAGAAGAAAAAGTAGCTGTTACCGAAACAGATGTACAACCAGAAAATTCAAAAACAGATGCTTAAAACATTTCCAAAAGGAGGAATTCATCCGCCTGAAAATAAGATAACATCCTCAAAAGGCATCAAAAAAATGCCCATACCAAAGGTGGTTTATGTACCCATTGCTCAACATATTGGCATTCCTTCAGAAATAATAGTGGAACAAAAAGATAAAGTTGAAATTGGTCAAGTTATTGCCAAATCTGGTGGTTTTGTGTCATCAAATATCCATTCACCAGTAGCAGGAACCGTTACAAAATTGGATATGATTGTTGATACCAGTGGTTATAAAAAACAATGTATCGTTATTAGAACTGACCTAAAAAACGAATCCAATTTTGAGGACATTGAATATCCTTTAAAAACTGAAATTGTAGCAGATGCAAAAGATATTCTTCAAAAGATAAACGATTTTGGCATTGTTGGTCTGGGAGGCGCAACCTTTCCGTCGCATGTTAAATTGCAGGTGAAGGAAGGAACCAAATTGGACCACCTTATTATTAACGGTGTAGAATGCGAGCCTTATTTAACTGCGGACCATCGGTTGATGCTTGAAAAAGCCGAAGAAATAATGGTTGGCATAAAAATATTGCTAAAAGCCTTGAACATTAACAATGCTATAATCGGTATTGAAAACAACAAAAGAGATGCTATTGAGCTCTTTAAAAACCTTACTAAAAACGATGAAACGATTAAGGTTGCTGCGTTGCAAGTAAAATATCCTCAAGGCGGCGAAAAACAGTTAATTCGAGCCATTTTAAAAAGAGAGGTTCCTAAAAATGGATTACCCCTTGATGTGGGTGTCATCGTACATAATGTCGGGACGATTTTTGCTATTTACCAAGCCATTCAACATAACAAACCTTTAATCGAACGTGTCGTTACCGTTACCGGAAAAAAACTTGAAAACGCATCAAACTATTGGGTAAAAATTGGAACCCCAATTAAAGATTTAGTAGATGAAGTTGGAGGTTTACCCGAAGGCACAAGAAAAATAGTGAACGGTGGCCCTATGATGGGAAAAGCCATCAAGAATTTAGATGTTCCAGTAACTAAAGGAACTTCGGGGATTTTGGTGATTTCTGAAGATGAAGCGAGCCGAGGTGAACCCAAAAATTGTATTCGTTGTAGCGAGTGTGTTAACGTTTGCCCCATGGGACTAGAACCCCATTTGCTCATGAACCTTTCTGAAAAAGGCATGTATGAAAAGGCATCCTATGAAGATATCATGACCTGTATTGAATGTGGTTCGTGCAGTTATGTTTGCCCATCGCACCGTCCACTACTCGACTACATAAGATTCGGAAAAAACATTGTTAAAAAACTAAACACTTCCAAAAACTAGTTATGAGCGCCCAACCTATTATAGTATCTGCCTCGCCGCATGTTCATTCCGATAGAACCTCAAAAAAACTAATGTACGATGTCATCATAGCATTAGTGCCTTCCTTTTTGGTTTCTTTATATGTGTTTGGAATAGGTGCGTTAATTGTAACTGCTGTTGCAATTTCATCTTGTATTTTATTCGAATATCTCATTCAAAAATATCTCTTAAAAGCTGAAGTCACCATTGGTGATGGCTCTGCGTTGCTAACTGGTATTTTATTGGCGTTCAACTTACCTTCAAGCCTCCCCATTTGGATGGTTATTGCTGGGGGTTTGGTTGCCATTGGTATAGGTAAATTATCGTTTGGTGGACTGGGTTTTAACATCTTCAATCCCGCTTTGGTGGGCCGTGTATTTTTACTGGTTTCATTCCCTGTACAAATGACCATGTGGCCAACACCTGTTGAAAACAACACATCTTTAGTTGATGCCGTAACTGGAGCAACCTCTTTAGGCGCTATAAAAGAAGGTCTCATGGCAGGCGATACCATGACAGAAATTAGCACAAGAATTCCTTCAGCAATGGATATGCTGTTTGGTATTACAAGTGGTTCTTTAGGAGAAATGTCAGCATTGGCTTTGGTACTTGGTGGTATTTATTTAATTGCTAGAAAAGTCATTTCATGGCACATTCCAGTAATCCTTTTAGCTACCATGGCTGTTTTTACGGGAATCTTTTGGACCATTAACCCGGAACAATACGCCAACCCGATCATCCATATTTTGTCAGGTGGTGCGATTTTAGGAGCCTTTTATATGGCAACCGATTTGGTTACTAGCCCAATGACCAAAAAAGGGATGGCAATTTTTGCTATAGGTATAGGCATAATAACGGTTTTAATTAGGCTCTTTGGAGCTTATCCAGAAGGCATTTCGTTTGCCATTTTAATCATGAACGCTTTTGTTCCATTAATTAATAAATATTTTAAACCACGAAGATTTGGTTCTAAAATAAAAGCTAAAATCGTGTAATTATGAGCAAGAAAGAATCAACATTCTTAAATATGACCGTGTCTCTTTTATTGATTACACTCATATCTGGTTTTGCACTTGGGTTTGTAAACGATTTAACCATTGAACCTAAAGCCAAAGCCAAACTAGAAAAAAAGATAAACGCCATAAAACAGGTGTTACCCGAGTTTAACAGCAACCCTGTTGAAGACCTAATAAAAGTGAAACTGGAAACCGCAACAGATAGCATTGAAGTTTATCCCGCCTTTAGCAATGGGGAATTTGTCGGGGCTGCAGTAACTGGTTTTTCCGAAAAAGGGTTTAGCGGACTTGTTAAAATTATGGTTGGCTTTAATCCCGACGGTTCCATTAAAAATATTGCAGTTTTAGAGCAGAAAGAAACCCCAGGCTTGGGCACAAAAATGAAAGACGAGAGTTTTTTACAGCAATTTAGAGACAAAAATCCGAAAGCTTATAGCCTAAAAGTTAAAAAAGACGGAGGTGACGTTGATGCTCTAACAGGCGCAACCATAAGCTCAAGAGCCTTTACTGAGGCTACAGAAATGGCTTATGAGGTGTTTATAAAAAACCTAGATTCAATCAATAAATCCGAATAGCAGCTATGGCAAACGATATAAATCAAAAACAGAATTTCCTAAAAGGCATAATCAAAGAGAATCCTATTTTCGTGATGCTCTTGGGTATGTGTCCTACTTTGGGTGTAACCTCATCGGCGTTTAATGGTTTGGGCATGGGCGTTGCCACGTTGTTTGTGCTTTTAATGTCGAACATTGTGGTGTCCTTGGTAAAAAAACAAATTCCGAGTAAGGTCCGTATCCCTGCGTTCATCATCATTATTGCATCTTTTGTTACCATAGTTGAAATGATTTTGGAAGCCTTTATTCCATTTCTTTATGAACAACTTGGGATATTCATTCCGTTAATTGTGGTTAACTGTTTAATATTGGGTAGAGCTGAAGCTTTTGCATCAAAAAACAATTTAATTTCTTCGGTTTTGGATGCTTTGGGTATGGGTCTTGGTTTTGTTTTGGCGCTTACAGTTTTAGGTGCGGTTCGCGAAATATTTGGTAACGGGAGTTTGTTTGGCTTATCGTTTGTTCCAGAAAACGCAAACACTTTTATACTTTTCATTTTACCACCAGGTGCATTTATTGCATTGGCTTACTTAACTGTTGTTTTTAACAGACTAACATCTAAAACTGCTTAAACATGGACTACTTAATCATACTCATAGCAGCCGTTTTTGTAAACAATATTGTTTTATCGCAATTCTTGGGAATCTGTCCTTTTTTAGGTGTTTCCAATAAGGTTTCAACTTCCATAGGTATGTCTGGAGCTGTTTTATTTGTTATGACGATTGCCACAACGGTTACGTATTTATTACATGAATACGTTTTAATCCCTAGCGGATTGAATTACCTAAGAACCATAACATTTATTTTAGTGATTGCGGCATTAGTGCAAATGGTTGAAATCATTTTAAAGAAAGTAAGTCCTGCGCTATATCAGGCATTAGGTGTTTTTCTACCTTTAATTACCACAAACTGTGCGGTTTTGGGTGTTGCCATTTTAGCATTAGGATTAGAAGATAGTAGTTTGTTAAAAGCTGTTTTCTTTGCCATTTCTAACTCTTTAGGCTTTGGATTGGCTTTGATTGTTTTTGCAAGTATTAGAGAACAATTGGAGCTTGCCAATATTCCTGAAGGCATGAAAGGTGTGCCTATTAATTTATTGGTGGCCGGCCTTTTATCTTTAGCATTTTTAGGATTTACCGCTTTGGTATAAATCCAGTTTATAACACTTCAATAAAAAATGCCTTTTTCGCATCGTTGAAAAAGGCATTTTTAATTTGAGCTAGTCACTTCTAAATTAATTTACTTGATATATTTCTCCTGAAAAAAACAGGTCGTCAGTTTGTGCAAATTTTGAACGCGATTTCACCTCTTTTGTTAGTGCATCTTCTCGTTCTTCTAAGGTTACATCATCAAAACTTCTAATAATTCCAGTTACCAATGGGTATTTTAATCGAACCAACATTTGGTGCATGGTTGGGTCTTCATCTTTGGCATTATGCACCAAAATATCGTCTTCTGTCACGCCATTTTCACCAATGGTCACCGTTTCCAATTTCAACCCATTTAACACTAAACCCTTATTTCTGTCTTTTCCAAAAATCATTGGTTTCCCATGTTCAACAAACAACTGCTTATCTTCCCTCACGTTTTTATCAGTGAATTGTGTATAGCATCCATCATTAAAAATCACACAATTTTGTAATATTTCAACCAAAGAAGTTCCATTAAACTTTTCGGCTTCAATAAAAATCTCTGTCATTTCCTTTGGTGTATTTCCACCTATTCTAGCAAAAAATCTTGCTTGGGCACCAATGGCCAATTCACCAGGTTGGAACGGAGGCTGCGTATTGCCATAAGGTGAGGATTTTGTTTTCTGCCCAACAAGAGATGTTGGTGAAAATTGTCCTTTGGTCAATCCATATATTTCATTATTGAACAATATGATGTTTAAATCAATATTTCGACGCAAAACATGAATGAAATGGTTACCGCCAATGGCCATAGAATCCCCATCGCCAGTAATAACCCAAACGCTCAGGTTTGGATTTGCCAGTTTAACGCCAGTTGCAATAGCAGGAGCCCTACCATGAATGCCATGCATGCCATAAGTATCCATATAATATGGAAAACGTGATGAACACCCAATACCAGATATAAAAACAACATCTTCCTTTTTTACGCCCATTTCTGGAAGCGCCTTTTGCACGGAGCGTAAAACAACATAATCATCGCAACCAGGGCACCATCTTACTTCTTGGTCACTGGCAAAATCCTTAAACGTATAGTTTCTTTCAGCAGTTGTTTCCATAGTTACTTTAATAATTTTTTGAATTCATCAATCAACTCGCTATTTCCAAAAGGCAATCCTTGTATTTTGTTGTATTGCAACAATCCGCAGATGTTAAAATTCATTTTCAAAATATTTACAAATTGCCCGTTGTTTAATTCACAAACCACAATCTTCCTGAAGCTTTTAAGCACCTTTTCGGTGTTTTTAGGTAATGGGTTTATGTAGCTAAAATGTGCAAAACCTATATTTTTATGGCCTTCCATATTTAACTGTTTTACTGCAGAATGTAGGCTGCCATATGTTCCACCCCAACCTACTACAAGTAAGTCGCCAGACTCTGCGAATTCGGGCACTAAATCGGGAATGTAGTTTTGTACACGTTTAATTTTAGCGGCCCTAATTTTGGTCATGGCTTCATGGTTTTCAGGAACATGCGACACGTTACCAGTTATTTGGTCTTTTTCCAAGCCACCAATTCTGTGCTCCAAACCAAACGTTCCGGGAACAGCCCAATTACGCGCCAAGGTTTCCATATTTCTATCATAAGGATGCCAATTTTCCCTAAGTTCCGTAACCTTGTTGTTTTTAATTTCGGGCATTTCTACAACACGTTTTATTCTCCAAGGTTCCGAACCATTGGCAATATATCCGTCTGTTAACAGAATAACGGGTGTCATATGCTCTAAAGCAAGCTTCGCAGCTTGATAGGCATAATTAAAGCAGCCCGAAGGTGTATCGGCGGCCAAAACGATAACGGGGCTATCACCATTTCTACCATACATGGCCTGCATTAAATCAGACTGCTCGGTTTTGGTTGGCAAACCCGTTGAGGGACCACCACGTTGTACATTTACAATAACTAAGGGTAACTCCAACATCATGGCCAAACCCAAAGCTTCACTTTTCAGGGCTAAACCTGGACCTGAAGTAGTTGTAATGGCCAAATCTCCAGCAAATGCAGCACCGATTGCAGAGGTTACACCCGCAATTTCATCTTCCGCCTGAAATGCTTTAACTCCAAAATGCTTGTGCTTGACCAGTTCGTGTAAAATATCCGTCGCCGGAGTGATTGGGTAAGAACCCAAAAACAATTCCAATCCAGATTTTTCAGCGGCTGCAAGAAATCCCCAAGCCGTAGCTGTATTTCCGGCAATAATTCGGTAAACACCAGAATCCATTTTGGCAGGTGAAATAGCATATGCGTTAGGAATTAGCTCTAACGTTTCGGCATAATAAAATCCGGCATTAAGAACTTTGGTATTGGCGTCAATCAAATTTGGTTTTGATGCAAATTTCTTCTCAAAAAAATCAATAGTATGTTCTGGTGAACGATCATACATCCAATACACAATTCCCAATGCAAACATGTTTTTGCTTCGGGCAATACTTTTATTATCTAAATCTTCAACATCCTTCAAAGCCTCTTTGGTCAATGAAGACATTGGTACTTCAATAATTCTATAGTTAGCCAAGCTACCATCTCTAAGTGGATTGGTGATATACTGCGCTTTTTCTAAATTCTTTTTGGTAAAGGAATCTGTATCTACTATAATGGTATGTCCCGGTTTTACCGAATACAAATTGGTCTTTAAACCCGCTGGGTTCATGGCAACCAATAAGTCTACATCGTCTCCGGGTGTACTGATTTCAACACTACCTATGTGGACCTGAAATCCTGAAACTCCATATAAACTTCCTTGTGGCGCACGTATTTCCGAAGGGTAATTTGGAAATGTAGCAACGTCATTCCCAAACATAGCCGATGTATCTGAAAACTGCGTACCCGTTAACTGCATACCATCTCCAGAATCACCAACAAATCTTATCACAACGGCATCCAGAACTTCGTGCTGTATCTTTTTGGTCTGCCTCGTTTTATTAGCTATCATAACAAATCAATTTAAAAAATTAAATACTCTGCACTGTAATCAAATTTAATTTTCATTTTTTGAATTAAAGGTGACAAAAGTCATATTAATGCTTAGAGATAGAAATTACTTTTACTTCTCTAAACAAAATGAATTATGGCAATTATTATAACAGACGAATGCATTAACTGTGATGCCTGTATTGTGGAGTGTCCCAATAATGCAATTTATGAGCCCGCTCAAGAATGGGCTTATGCAGATGAAACAGCTTTAAGTGGCACTGTAACTTCCCTTAGTGGTGATGAAATTGATGCCGATGAAATGAATGAACCAATTTCTGAGGAGTTCTATTATATCGTACCCGAGAAATGTACCGAGTGCAAAGGTTTCCACGACGAACCGCAATGTGCATCAGTTTGCCCAGTGGATTGTTGCATCCCTGATGAAAACCACGTTGAAACAGAAGAAGTCTTGCTGGCTAAAAAAGCTTGGTTACACGCAGAGTAACCCAAACTAAACTATATTTAATTTTTTGTTTTTCTTTTGCGGCAAAGTTTATAACGTTCAACAAACCAATAAATTAGCCGTTTTGAAAATGAGGATATCCTATTTATTTGATATCCTCATTTTTTTTAATCCTCTTTCTCTTTTTCAATTACATGACAAAAATCATAGTCTGTCCGTCATTCAAATTTTAATTTTAAGGGATTTATTTTAGGCCTCAAGGGTTTTGGTTCGATTCATAAGAAATCTTGTAGGGTCTGTACATTTTTGAAATTTTGCACCTGAAATTTTCTATGACTTTGGTGCAGGTTTCGGTTCATTTAAATAAGACATAATTATGAAAAAATTTCCAAAATTAATTTGTGATGCAAACGAGGCTGTTGCAAGGGTTGCCCATAAGACCAATGAAGTCTGCGCCATATACCCCATAACGCCGGCATCGCCAATGGGCGAACACGTAGACGTATATAGCTCAAAAGGACAGAAAAACATTTGGGGCAACATCCCAAGAATTGTTGAAATGCAAAGTGAAGGCGGTGCCTCTGGAGCGGTGCATGGCTCTTTGCAAGCAGGTGCTTTAACCACCACGTTTACAGCCTCGCAAGGCTTGCTGCTCATGATTCCGAACATGTACAAAATAGCTGGAGAGCTTCTTCCTTCTGTAATACATGTGGCGGCCAGAACAATTGCAACCCATGCTTTATCCATTTTTGGTGACCATTCTGATGTTATGGCGGCTAGGCAAACAGGGTTTGCTATGTTGTTTGGTGGTTCCGTACAAGAAGCTCAAGATTTTGCTCTTATTTCGCAAGTAGCAACCTTAAAATCTAGAGTGCCTTTCATGAATATTTTTGACGGGTTTAGAACATCTCATGAAATATCTAAGATAGATAGCATCACAGACGACATCATAAAAGACATGATGCCCGAAGACAAAATTTTAGAACACAAAAAACGTTCGTTAGACCCAGACCATCCAGTTGTAAGGGGTACGTCACAAAATCCGGATGTATTCTTCCAAGCTCGTGAAGCGGCCAATCTTTACTATGAAAAAGTTCCTGGCATTGTTGAAAAAACAATGAATGAGTTCTACAATCATACCGGCAGAAAGTACGGGCTATTTGATTATGTAGGTCATCCAGAAGCAGAAAAAGTTATAATTATAATGGGTTCTGGTCAAGGTCCAGTAATGGAAGCTGTGGACACCATGGTTAAAAACGGTGAAAAAGTTGGCGCTATAATAGTTCGCTTATTCAGACCATTCTCCATCAGCCATTTCGTGAATGTTCTACCAGAAACCGTGAAAAAAGTTGCCGTTTTAGACAGAACTAAAGAAGCTGGTAGTTTAGGCGAACCTCTTTATCTAGATGTTGTGACCGCCTTTACCGAGAGTGAACGTGACATGCCAAAAATCATTGGTGGTCGTTACGGCTTATCTTCAAAAGAGTTTGACCCAGCCATGGTAAAAGCCATTTTCGATGAGCTTAGTAAAGACAAACCTAAAAACCATTTCACTATTGGCATTAATGATGACGTGTCATATACCAGTTTAGAGATTGGCGAAACACTTAAAACAGTCAAGAACACCTTTAACTGTATGTTCTTTGGACTAGGTTCCGATGGTACTGTTGGTGCCAATAAAAACTCCATCAAAATTATTGGAGAAACCACAGATAATTACGTTCAAGGTTATTTTGTTTACGACTCCAAAAAAGCGGGTGCACAAACGGTATCCCACTTACGCTTTGGGCCAGACCCTATCTATTCTACATATTTAATCCATAAAGCTGATTTTGTTGCATGCCATCAATTCAATTTTATAGAAAAGTATGATATCCTGGATCATGTTAAAAAAGGTGGAACGTTCCTATTGAACTCCCCTTACGACAAAGATGAAATTTGGGAAAAATTACCAAAATTGATGCAAGAAGAAATCATCAAGAATGAATTGGAGTTTTATGTGATTGATGCATCTAAAGTAGCACATGAAGCCAAATTAGGTAAACGTACAAATACCGTATTACAAACATGTTTCTTTGCTATTTCTGGAGTACTTCCAAAAGATGAAGCTATTCAAAAAATTAAAGAAGCCATTGTAAAATCTTATTCTAAAAAAGGCGATAAGGTGGTACAAATGAACTTTAATGCAGTGGACAAATCATTGGAAAATCTTCAAAAAGTAGAATATCCTAAACAAATTACAAGCCATGAGGAATTAAAACCAATGATGACCGGAACGGAAGATCCGTTTGTTAAAGAAGTTTTAGGTAAAATTCTAGCTGGTAAAGGTGATGAATTACCTGTAAGTGCATTCACCGTAGATGGCACATTCCCAACAGGAACGACGCAATATGAAAAACGTGGTATTGCAGATTTTGTACCAGTTTGGGATGGCGAAGACCTTTGTACGCAGTGTAATAAGTGTGTGGCTATTTGTCCGCACGCAGCCATTAGAGCCAAAGTGGTTTCCAATGATGAATTGGCTGACAGACCAGAATCATTGAAAACAGTGGCAGCGATAGGTAGACCTTTTAATAAAGAAACTGAATCTTATGTATTGCAAGTGTCGCCTCAAGACTGTACAGGATGCGATTTGTGCGTAGCCGTTTGTCCAGCTGTAAGTAAAGAAGACCCCGACTTTAAAGCTATAAACATGCATAGTAAATTGGATGTTGAAGCTGTTGAAAACAAAAACTGGGATTACTTTGTAAATCTTCCAGATTACAACAGAACCGAATTACAAATCACCAATATTAAAGGCTCACAATTCCTTGAACCACTATTTGAGTTCTCTGGAGCATGTTCAGGTTGCGGTGAAACACCTTATATTAAAATGCTCACCCAATTATACGGTGATAGCATCATGATTGCCAATGCAACAGGATGTTCGTCAATTTACGGCGGTAATTTGCCAACAACACCTTACAAAACCAACAAATTTGGTAGAGGCCCAGCTTGGGCAAACTCATTATTTGAAGACAATGCCGAATTTGGGTTTGGTATGAAGTTGGCACTTACCAAAAAACAAGAAGTTTCAGTAAGTTTATTAAAATCTTTAGAAGCTGAAGTAGGCAAGGATTTGGTTGAAGCCATCCTTAACAATAAAGAAACTAATGAAGCCGAAAAAGCTGAGAATTTTAAAAATCTTGAAATCTTAAAAAACAAGTTAGCTTCAATAGACAAACCTGAAGCTAAAAAACTAGCGCAACTAACGGAGTACTTACGCAAAAAATCTGTTTGGATACTTGGTGGTGATGGTTGGGCTTACGACATCGGTTACGGTGGCGTAGACCATGTATTGGCATCTGGAGAAAACATTAATATTATGGTATTGGATACTGAAATTTATTCCAATACAGGAGGACAAACCTCAAAAGCCACACCTCTTGGAGCAAGTGCTAAATTCTCCGTTTCTGGTAAACGCACAGGTAAAAAGAGCTTAGCTTTACAAGCCGTTTCTTATGGCAATGTCTATGTAGCACAAGTGGCCATGGGCGCTAAAGATATGCAAACGCTAAAAGCTATTGAAGAAGCTGAAGCTTATGACGGTCCATCATTAATCATTGCTTATTCGCATTGTGGAGACCACGGTTATAATCTTAAAGATGCCGCCATTCACCAAGAAAAAGCAGTGGAAACAGGTTATTGGCCATTATTTAGATTTGATCCTTCAAAACCAAAAGGCAAGAAGTTTAAACTAGATTCAAAAGCACCTGCTGCTCCATTAGAAGATTTTATGTATTCTGAAACTCGTTTCACCAGAGTTGTAAAAGACAATGCCGAATTAGGCGCACAACTCCTAAAACAAGCTCAAGAAGAAGTGGACACTAAATGGGAACGATTAGAACTTTTCAGAGACATGTAACCATCTTTGAAAAAACATTTGCTTAAGTAAATGTTTGAAATTAGGTATGAAATGCTCCATGCTAGGTCAAGATAGTGTGGAGCAGTTCATCTCTTAACAAATAACAAAATTTAAAACGCTTATCATGGAAACCAATCCCAGCAAATATTTTTTAAGCGCGGAAAAAAGGTTGAACCAAGCCAGAAAAGAACTTTACAGACCTGAAGAAGACATTGTATCGTATCTTGTATGCAAGAATGCGCAACATGCCATTGAAAATTATTTAAGAGGCTACCTTTTAAAACATGAGGTTGAGCCAAGTCAGTTTGAAACCATTGAAGACCTTTACAAAGCATGTAAAAAAATTAATAAAGACTTTTCAAAAGTAAACCTAAGTGGTTTTAATTGTAAGGCAGAAAATACGGATAATAAATTCTGCAACGATGTTTCAAAAGTTAGCAATTGCCATAAAATAGCTGATAGCTTGCACCATTTTTTAAGGGAAGAAAAAGTAATTTAACCAATATTTATAACCTGTTCAATTTGTGGAGCATGCTTTTTTATGGTCATTTCCACACCAGATTTTAACGTCATTTGGTTAACGCTACAACCCACACAAGCACCTTGTAATTGAACTTTTACAAGCCTGTCATCTTCGATGGACAACAATGAGATGTCCCCACCATCACTTTGAAGAAACGGACGGATTTCATCTAAGGCAAGTTCTACTTTTTCTCTTAATTCTTCTGAAGTCATATATTTAGTTGTACTAACTTTTCCTTATTCAAGGTAAAAAGCAATTTAGTTTTTTACTGCACTACAACCTGCCATAGTTGTAATTTTAATAGCCTCGGTTGGTGGCAAATTGTCGTTTCTTCGCACCACCTCTTCAACAACATTTTGAGTCAATTTTTCAAAAGCCTGCTCTAAAGGTGTTGCCGTTTGCAATGCCGCTGGACGACCAACATCGCCCGCCTCCCTAATACTTTGCACCAAAGGGATTTCTCCTAAAAATGGCACTTTTAAATCTTCTGCCAAGTTTTTGGCACCTTCTTTTCCAAAGATATAATATTTATTATCGGGCAATTCAGCCGGGGTAAAGTACGCCATATTTTCAATAATTCCTAAAACGGGAACGCTAATACTTTCTTGCTGGAACATGGCCACTCCTTTTTTGGCATCGGCCAAGGCCACATTTTGAGGTGTACTGACCACAACTGCTCCAGTGATTGGCAATGACTGCATGATACTTAAATGGATATCGCCAGTACCTGGGGGCAAATCCAACAACAAGAAATCCAACTCACCCCAATGGGCATCAAAAATCATTTGGTTTAAAGCTTTTGCTGCCATAGGTCCACGCCAAACTACGGCTTGGTCTGGTTGTGTAAAAAACCCTATTGATAAAACTTTTACTCCGTAATTTTCAATGGGTTTCATTTTAGATTTTCCTTCAACATTTACGGCCAAAGGTTTTTCGGCTTCAACATCAAACATAATGGGAATGGAAGGTCCGTAAATATCGGCGTCCAAAACGCCAACTTTAAAGCCCATTTTAGCCAAGGTTACCGCCAAGTTTGCCGTTATTGTAGATTTACCAACACCACCTTTACCTGAAGCCACAGCTACAATATTATTTATTCCGGGAACAGGTTTCCCTTTAATGACGTTTACCTTAGGTTTTTCAGGCGCATCAACAGTAATGTTTACCTTTATTTTTGCCTTTTCATAAACCTGATCGTGAATGGTTTTTAAAATATCAACCTCAGTACGCTTTTTAGCTTGTAAACTTGGGTTTTTTATGGTAATATCTACAACAACCTCATCACCAAAAGTCACCACATTTTTAACTGCACCGCTTTCAACCATGTTTTGTCCTTCGCCTGGAACGGTTATACTTTCCAGTGCCTTTAATATATCTTTTTTATTCAGTTTCATTTCCTTTATTAAGAATCATTCTAAGTGCAAAGATAGGTAATAATGGCAGAAGTTTTAAGGCAAAAGCGAGAAGTTTTTTTGATGCAATTATTTGATTTTCTTATGTATTGAAGATTTTCAATTTATTGTGAATTTTGAAACAAACAGCTGATTATAATTCCTTTGCTGGATCCCAAAAAACCTCATTAAAGTTTTGGATTTGATTGTCAACTACCTCCACTCCTTCACTCTCCAAAAGCTGTTGCATTAGGTTTGTACCATCAAAATGATGTTTGCCCGTCAACAGTCCTTTTCGGTTTACAACGCGATGTGCCGGCACATCTTTTCCTGAAGACCCATTCATGGCATAGCCCACCATCCTCGCACTTTTTGCCGCACCCAGATATTTGGCAATAGCTCCGTAACTTGTCACTCTTCCATAAGGGATAAGCTTTGCTACTTCATAAACTTTATCGAAAAAATTAAGTGTTTCTGCTTTCATTCATTAAAAATCCTGAATAATATTAATCAATGTAGCAATAGAAATGATGCCCGTAATAACGCCAATAAGGAGGTTCATGCTTTTTTGACTGGTTACAGCCTTGCCCTTTATTTTATCAAAAAAGAAGATGTACATGTAAAGGGTGACAAAAGTACCAGTGCCAGCTCCGGCCACGTAAGACAAGATATTAATTTGCTCAAAAGAGAGCCAACCTACCGATGCCAAAGTAATGGTGACGTAAGCTTGATATGGAATAGGAAACACATTTATTGCCGACAACAACATACCTTGGAAAAAACGGCTATGTTTACTTTTCATTTTGGGCTCAATTTGTGGTTTTGGAGTTGATTTGGCAATAACCAAAAAATATACAGTTATCAAAACAAAAATGACCAAAGCCACACCACGCAACACACTTATCACTTCAGGATGTTTGCTCAAATAACGTGCAAAAATTGCGGCTATGTATGTTTGTGCAAAAACAACAACACAAACCCCAATGGAAAACATTATCCCCCGAACATGCCCTTCTTTTAAACTAATTTTTGCCACTGTCATGTTCAATAACCCAGGTGGAACAACTCCCAAGAGCGCAAACACAAGTCCGAGAAAAAAAATAAGGGTAATGTCCACGTTTATTTAATTTTAAACCGAATATACGTAATTGCTTTGTTTTGCTCTAGATATTGCGATTCGTAAAAAGTTTGAATGCTAGTAACCTCCTCAGGGCTACCTTCTTGCTTGTAAACATTATGGTTGGCGTAGAGCACCTCGTGTCCTTCCCCATGCAATAAGCCCAGTGTATAACCGTGCATAAACTCACTATCGGTTTTCAAATTAACCACACCATCCGGCCTTAAAATTTTCTTATAACGTTTTAAAAAGGCCCTGTTAGTCATGCGGTGCTTGGTGCGCTTGTATTTAATTTGCGGATCTGGAAAGGTTATCCAAATTTCGTCAACCTCATGCTCAGAAAATGCATAGTCAACCAGTTCAATTTGAGTGCGAAGAAATGCCACGTTTGGAATGTTTTCTTCAATGGCCGTTTTAGCCCCTCTCCAAAATCTGGCTCCCTTTATATCAATACCAATAAAGTTTTTATCAGGGTATTTTTTTGCCAAGGCCACCGAATACTCCCCTTTTCCACAACCCAATTCCAAAACTATGGGATTTTGGTTTTTAAAAACATCTTTTCGCCAGTTTCCTTTTAAATCGAAACTAAAGTTGACCAATTCATCTCGAGTTGGCTGAAACACATTGTCAAAAGTTTCATTTTCCTTAAATCTTCTCAGTTTATTTTTGCTTCCCAAGGTTGATTACTATTTCTTATTAATTTAATTTTTTGGTAAAATTAAGGAAATATACAAGGGCATTAATGTGTTTATCTTTAATTTTACTTACAACTTGTTTCAAGCCTTGTAAAGACATCAATTTTTTTGATTTAAAAGATGTGAAAAGAGGTTAGATTCCAAGTTTCACATTATCACTTTAATGAAGAAAAGAATTTTAGTTGCGCCGTTAAATTGGGGACTGGGCCATGCCACCAGGTGTATTCCTATTATCAATGCCTTAATGCAGGAAGGCTTTGTTCCTGTTATTGTCAGCGACGGTGCCGCACTAACACTTTTAAGGAAGGAATTTCCAAACCTTTCATCCATTCAATTACCTCCTTACGATGTAAATTACGCGAAGAAAGGAAAGAATTTTAGGTTAAAATTACTGAAAGATGCTCCCAAAATTTTAAAGGCTATAAAAGCCGAAAAGAAATCCATTGACGCCATTTTAGAGCATAACGATATTGCAGGAATTATTTCAGACAACCGTTTGGGCGTTCGCAACAAATATGTCCCATCAGTGTTTATTACTCACCAGCTAAATGTTCTTAGTGGAAACACTACTTGGTTGAGCACAAAAATGCACCAAGAAATAATAAAGAAATACAATGAATGCTGGGTTCCTGATGTTGAAGGCGATGTAAATCTAAGCGGACGTTTGGGACATTTAACAACCATTGATATTCCAACAAAATACATTGGTCCATTGAGCCGGTTTAACAAAACCAATTCTGAAATAAAAAATGATTTGATGGTTTTGATTTCCGGCCCAGAACCGCAGCGTACCATGCTCGAGGAAAAGCTTTTAAAAGAATTGAAAAGTTTTTCAGGAAAAGTGGTTTTTGTAAAGGGTGTTATGGAACAAGAGCAAACCATTCAACTTATGGGTAATGTTACCATTTACAATTTTATGACCTCAAGTTTATTGGAAAAAACAATCAATGAAAGTGCATTAATAATTTCGCGGTCAGGTTACACCACGGTGATGGATTTAGCCAAACTGAACAAAAAAGCATTTTTTATACCAACCCCAGGGCAGTTTGAACAAGAATATTTGGCCAATAGGTTAACCGAAATGCAGTTAGTACCAAGTTGCAACCAAGATGAGTTTACTATTGACAAGCTTAATGAAGTTAAACATTATTTGGGTTTAAAATCCTTTGATCATGAAATTAATTACAAAGAACTATTTAGCCTTTTCTAAAGTAAAGGAAAATTCACTACCCACGCCAAATTCACTTTCAACGTATATTTTTTCATCATGGGCCTCTATGATATGCTTCACAATGGAAAGCCCCAAACCGGAACCACCTTCTTTCCTTGAGCCACTTTTGTCTACACGGTAAAAGCGCTCAAAAAGTCGAGGCAAATGTGCTTTTGCAATGCCCTCTCCATTGTCCGTTACACGTATAATAACCTTACTTTTTATCAGGTTTTCAATACTGATTTCAGTAGTGCCCTTTTCCCTGCCGTATTTTAAGGAATTAACGATTAAATTGACAAGGACCTGCTGAATGCGTTCTTTGTCCGCTTTCACCATTATTGGATTAGGGTAGTCTCTATCAAATGTTAAGGTGATTTTCTTCTTACTGGCTTTCATCTCCAACATGTCAAAAACGTTTTCCACCAGCTCAACAATGTCAAAATCTTCAAAATTTAGGCTTAAATCACCAACTTCCAGTTTGGTAATCATATCCAAGTCTTTAATAATATAGCCCAAACGCTCTACACCTTTACTTGCTCTCTTAAGGTATTTTTCCCTTAACTTTTCGTCTTCACCAGCACCATCCAAAAGTGTTAAAATATAACCTTGAACCGTAAACAAGGGCGTTTTAAGCTCGTGCGACACATTACCTAAAAACTCTTTCCTGTACTCCTCCCTCACCTTAAGGGTTTCTATTTCCAATTTTTTGTCGCGGGCATATTTATCGATTTCTTCGGTTAGGGTTTTCATATCGGTGGTAATAGACCTTTTATTTAAACTTGCCGATTCCAGTAAGGTTAAATCATCATAGATTTTTTTTACCCTTTTGTAGATAAAACGCTCAATACTAAACTGGACAATCAAAAATGAAAAGAGAAACACGCTGAGCGAAAACCCCAAAATATGAAGCCATTTAAACTCATAGACATAATACAAAAAAACACTCATAAGGAGTGTTATAAAAATGGTTGTGTAGAGCGATGTTTTAATCGCAAACTTGTAAGATTTTTTAAATTTTGCTTGCATTAATCAACAAACTTATAGCCAACACCTTTTATGGTTTTAAAACTATCATCACCAATTTTTTCACGAAGTTTTCTAATATGTACATCAATGGTTCTGCCACCAACAACTACTTCATTTCCCCAAACAGCGTCAAGTATTTCATCTCTTTTGAATACTTTTCCTGGCTTTGATGCCAATAAAGATAATAATTCAAATTCTTTTCGTGGCAATATTATTTCTTTTCCTTTGGATGTAATTTTGTATTCGTCTCTATTGATTACCAAATTACCTACCTTAACAGTATCTACCACATCTTCTTCCTTAAACCTTCTTAAGAGTGCCTTTACTTTGCTCACCAAAACTTTAGGTTTAATCGGTTTGGTTATGTAGTCATCGGCACCGGCATCAAAGCCCGCCACTTGCGAGTAATCTTCTCCTCTTGCTGTTAAAAAAGTAACAATGGTATTATTTAAATCAGGATTTTTTCTAATCAATTCACAAGCTTCAATACCATCCATTTCTGGCATCATCACATCCATAATGATTAAATGCGGAAGCTCCTTTTTTGCCTTTTTTACGGCTTGTAGCCCATTTTCAGCAGTAACAACCTGATAGCCCTCGCTGGTTAAGTTATACCCAACTATTTCAAGAATATCCGGTTCATCATCAACCAACAGAATTTTAATGTCCTTTTTCTTCATTATTTAGTCCTAATGTTAAATTGGAGTAAAGATAAAACTTAAAGTACAATATTATGAAATATGTAAAATTAATAACTTTAAGGTAACATTACGATGACTTGAATTTAATTTTTCGACCAATTACAGTATTATTTAACAGTACTTTGGCATCAATTTTGATGTAAATACTTACCTTTACATAACCAAATTTGAGCTTATGAAAAATACCTACTTTGCATTTTTACTTTTCGCATTTATGCTGTTCTCCGTTCCATCTGTTATGGGACAAAACAGCAAGAACCAGAATCCTCCTGAAGAGAGTATTTCAGGCTTGGCAATATACCCAAACCCTGTAAATAGTAGCTCTCAAAGCTTTATTACCATTCAATCAAAACTTAATTCTGATAAAACTGTTGAGTTTTATGATGTTTTGGGCAAACGTATATTTTCCACCGAGTTAAAAGGGAAAGAATTAAATATCTCCAATCTAAACAAAGGTGTTTATATTTTAAAGATTACAGAAAATAAGGTTAGCGAAGCAAGAAAATTAGTGATAAAGTAAAGAAATCTTTAATTTGATGTAAAAAAACAGTCCATTGGGCTGTTTTTTTAGTTTTAACTAAAAATAATTTTTAAATTGAGAGAAATTAATTTAATCCCTACAATATGAAAAAATTTTACTTTCTCTCACTTACAGTTTTAATTTCCGCCCTTTCTTTTGGTCAACAAATCGTATTCTTTGAAAATTTTCAAGACGATGGTAATGGCACGGTATACAACACTTCCGTTCCAGAATTCTCTGATGGATCAGGTGATTTTTTCACTAGAACAGATGGTTCAAGTAATATTACTTCTACCTACCAAATTTTCAGTGACGACAACGATTACTATTTTGCTGCTATGGACACGGACGGAGATGGACAACCTTCGGTACTTACAATGGATTTTGATGATATCGATATTTCAGGGTTCACCAATATGACGTTTGTTATAGGCCTTGCAGAGGATGATTCCGAAGACGGAAACGAAGATTGGGATGCTGACAGTAGTTTTACTGTTGAGGTAGACTATGACAACTCTGGTAGCTTTACTAAGATTTTACAATTTGAAGCTATTGGAGGTACAAACACTGAACCTGCGCAAGACACAGATTTTGACGGTGTTGGTGATGGTACTTTTTTAACAAACGAATGGGGATATTTCCAAGTGGCTTTGGCAACAGGCTCTTTAATTGATATCAGACTAACATTCAGCAACCTTGATGCTGGAGACGAAGATATTGCCATTGACCTAGTAGCCATTGCAGAAGACATTGATCTTTTCCCTGGAATAGAAGTTACTTCTCCTTATGATTACCAGGTATTTCCTCCTGGCACTACAAGTGTTGATATAGTTTTTGGAACACAAAATCAACAACCTAGTGATCGTGTTGATATAATTATTAATGGAAATCTTATAACTGATATTACAAGCCCATATACCATTGCTACTACTGATGGACAAGATTACGATTGTCAAGTAATTTTAACTGATGGCACAGATAACCTAGATGATTATTATGTGTTTTTCAGCGTTTCAGCTATCAATCAATGTTTTGATTTAAGTGGTGGAACAGAATTATTAGAATCTGTCACAGTAATGCCTAATTCAGAAGGTGATGAATGGACGGAAACCTCTGGAACTTATACAATGAATGGCTATGTGGGTGGAGGATCTGAGAATGTTGAAACTTGGTTAATTTTTGGACCTTTAGATACGACTTCTGCAACAGATTTGGTTCTAGAATTTGATGCTGCTAAACTCTTTGACGATACCGATTTAAATATTGTTTACACCTCCTCTTATTTTGAATGCCCATCTAACTCTGCTTGGACCACCGCACAGGTAATAGACACTGCCGGTTCTTACAGTGTAGACTTATCTGGTGCAATTTTAGGTCCGGATGTTTTTATTGGCATCCAATATATGGATGATGGATTAGATGGATATGCCGAATGGAGGCTATCAAATGTATCTTTGGGAGCTACAGGAGCCTGCCCAACATTGGGATCCAGACCAACGTCTAACTGCCCTGCCCTTTCATTGTCAGAAAATAAAATAGATGGATTCAAAGTTTATCCAAATCCAAGTTCTAAGGGGCAAGTCACAATTCTAAGTAATAGTTTTTCTAAAATGAATATTACTGTGACAGACATGCTCGGAAAACTAGTATTAAACAAAACAGTTACTGACAACACAATGGATGTTTCCACTCTTAAATCTGGTATTTATGTTATGAAAGTTGCTCAAGATGGCGCAACTAGCACACAAAAATTGGTGATTAAATAACATATTTACCATATAATTTAAAGCGCTACCGTTTGGTGGCGCTTTTTTATTTTACATACTTTTGCCTCATTATTTGAGGCATGATTGATACCCATTCCATTTTCAATATTAAAAATGACAACGAATTTGAAGATTTGGCATTACAAATCTTCAAATTTCAGTTTGAAAACAATAAAGTCTATCGCTCTTTTTGTGATTTATTATACAAACATCCCAGCGATGTTAAAACAATAGAAGACATCCCCTTTCTTCCCATCCAATTTTTTAAAACCAAAGCTGTTTTAAGTGCCTTATCGCCTGTCAAAACCATCTTTACAAGCTCTGGAACAACGGGCGACACGACAAGCAAACACCACGTTACAGATTTGGGCATTTACCAAAGAAGCTTTACCAAAGGTTTTGAACATTTTTATGGAACTATTGAAGAATATGTTATTTTAGGTTTATTGCCCTCTTATCTTGAGCGCAATGGCTCTTCACTGGTTTATATGGTTGATGCCATGATAAAAGCCTCAAAACACAAAGAAAGCGGATTTTATTTGACTAATATTACAGAATTGCAAAAGCAATTAAAAACTCTGGATGCCGAAGGGAAAAGAATATTACTTATTGGGGTTTCTTTTGCTTTGCTCGATTTGGTTGAAACTTATCAATTCAGCTTAAAAAACACCATTATTATGGAAACGGGCGGCATGAAAGGCAGACGAAAAGAACTGATTCGGGAAGAACTTCACAATAGACTAAAAACAAGGTTTGGCATAGAAACCATTCATAGCGAATATGGCATGACAGAACTTTTAAGCCAGGCATACTCCCAAGGTGACGGGGTTTTTAACTGCCCTCCGTGGATGAAAGTTTTAACCCGCGATACCGAAGATGCACTCACCATTCAAAGTCCAAATAGAACAGGCGGTATTAATGTTATTGATTTGGCCAACATCAACTCTTGTTCCTTTATAGCCACCCAAGATTTGGGCACTGTTAATCCCAATGGTTCATTTGAAGTCATTGGACGTTTTGACAACTCTGATATTCGTGGCTGCAACCTCATGGTGCTTTAGCTTATTGTAAGGTTTCATTCAATTTCAGACTTATTGGAAAAACGATTCACGATGAAAAGTTTATTTCAATCCCTCATTTTGTTATCTATTTCTTTTATTTCAGCACAAAGCATAGACTACAATCTGAAAAAAGGATACATAGCCAATGGATATGATGTTGTTGTCTATTTCAGCAATAAAGCCATTGAAGGAAGCAACCAATTTAAAACTACCTTTGACGGTGTGGACTATAAATTTTCTTCTGAAGAAAACTTAAATACCTTTTTAAAAGACCCTAAAAAATACATGCCGCAATATGGCGGTTATTGTGCTTATGCCATTGGAGCTAAAGGCGAAAAAGTGGGCATTGACCCAAAAACATTTCAAATTAATGACGGCAAGCTTTATCTATTCTATAACGCTTGGGGCACAAACACCTTGAAATTATGGAATGATGAAGGAGCAGAAGCTCTGCAAAAAAAGCCGATGAAAACTGGAATAAAATGAAGTTTGAAAAAAATTAATTTTCGAGTAAGGTTAACATAAAAATTGCGACCAACCCAATGACTAAGAAAAAGAAAAATTTAGTTATTAGTTTGGTTTGTTAGTTTTGTAAAACCCGATTTTAAAAATCGGGCTTTACTTTTTTATATAACCTGTAAAACAAAATAATTTTTCTTACCGCGTTGCAAAAGCACAAATTTATTATTTATCAGGTCTTTTGAAGTAATGCTGTAATCTTCTTTTACTTTTTCTTTATTTACGGAAATAGAGTTTTCTTTTAATGCCCTTCTCGCCTCTCCGTTCGATTTTAAAAAACCTCCCTTTTCGGCCAAGGCCGCTATAACATCCAAACCATTTTCAATTTCAGATTTGGAAATTTGCGTTTGGGGCACTCCTTCAAAAACATCTAAAAACGTTTTTTCATTGAGTTGCTTTAAATCATCTCCCGTTGAATTTCCAAATAGAATATTGCTGGCCTTGATGGCATTTTCCAAATCCTCTTTTGAATGCACCATTGTGGTAATTTCTTCTGCCAAACGTTTCTGTAAAATCCTTAAATGAGGTGCTTGTTTATGTTCCTCGGTCAAAGCATTGATTTCTGCTTCATTTAAAAACGTAAAAATCTTGATATACTTTTCGGCATCCTCGTCACTAGAGTTCAACCAATATTGATAGAATTTATAGGGTGATGTTCTCTCGGCATCCAACCATACATTTCCGCCTTCAGATTTTCCAAATTTAGAACCGTCAGATTTTGTGATTAAAGGGCATGTAATTGCATAACCCTTTCCACTATCAATTCTTCTGATCAACTCTGTCCCAGTAGTAATATTGCCCCATTGGTCACTACCGCCCATTTGAATGGTACAATCCTTTTCTTTATACAAATGAAGAAAATCGTAACCTTGAACCAATTGATAGGTGAATTCCGTAAAACTCATACCTTCTGTAGAATCTGATGAAATCCTGTTCTTAACAGAATCCTTTGCCATCATATAATTCACGGTAATGTGCTTGCCAACATCTCTAATAAATTCTAAAAACGAGAACTCTTTCATCCAATCATAATTGTTAACCAAAATAGCAGCATTGTCGGCATCGCTTTCAAAATCTAAAAAATGGGCCAATTGATTTTTTATGGCTTCCTGATTATGGCGTAATGTTTTTTCGTCCAATAAATTACGTTCGCTAGACTTGCCCGATGGGTCACCAATCATTCCGGTTGCACCCCCAACCAAAGCCACAGGTCTGTGTCCGCAACGCTGATAATGGGCCAATAACATGATGGGCACCAAATTACCAATATGTAAAGAATCTGCTGTTGGATCAAACCCCACATAGGCGCTTCGCATGCCTTCCATTAAGTGTTCTTCGGCACCCGGCATAACCGTATGGATCATGCCTCTCCAAGTTAATTCTTCAACAAAATTCATTATCATGGTTCTACTTTTTAAAAAAACTATGCAAAGATAAAAATACAGGTATAATTACTGAGACATAATGAATATTTCTTTACATTAGTTCTATGATTTTAGTAACAGGAGGTACTGGTTTGGTTGGTGCACATTTGCTTTTCAGGCTTGCCGAAGCAAATGAAAAAGTGCGGGCCATTTACCGCAACGAACGTAAACTTGACAATGTAAAAAGCGTTTTTTCGTGTTACACCAATAATTACGAAGACATTTTTGATTCTATTGATTGGGTTAAGGCAGATATTTTGGATGTTCCGTCCTTAACCAATGCTCTTAAGGGAGTCAATAAAGTTTATCACAGTGCCGCTTTTGTATCTTTCGAGCCCGATAAATACCATCTTTTAAGAAAAACAAACATTGAAGGCACAGCCAACGTGGTGAACCTATGTGTTTCCCATAACATTGAAAAACTTTGCTATGTGAGCTCAGTGGCAACCTTAGGCAGACCTCTGAAAAATGAAGATGCAACTGAAGAAACGGTTTGGAATCCAGAGTCAGACAATAGTGTTTATGGCATCACAAAATATGGTGCCGAAATGGAAGTTTGGCGCGGCACCCAAGAAGGGGTTGATACCGTAATAGTGAATCCAGGTGTTATTTTGGGAAGCGGTATTTGGCGTTATGGCTCAGGAAGCCTATTCAAAAAAGCCCATAAGGGCATGAAATATTTTCCTTCTGGAACCATTGGTGTTGTGGCAGTGGAAGATGTTGTTTCCATCATGATTGGGCTCATGGATAGCTCTATAAAAAATGAACGGTTTGTTTTGGTGGCAGAAAATTGGGCCTATAAAGATTTTCTTCAAGCTTTAGCTAAATCGGTAAATGCTCAGCCCCCTAATAAATTGGCAACAAAAACCTTGTTGGATATCATCTGGAAACTCGATTGGCTAAACCACAAGCTTACAGGCAAACGCAGACGACTTACCAGGCATTTAGCAGAAGCAATATCAACTGAAAAAAGGTTTAACAGTATTAAAGTAAAAAATGCCCTGAACCATGAATTTCAACCTATTGAAGAAAGCATTAATTCAGTCGGGAAACAGTATCTGAAACAGGTTTAAGGAACTTTTTGTTTTGCTCATATTTTTTATCAACGAGCCCCTTTATAATGGAATCATTCCTTTTCAACGGACTTAAAGAATCCTTCTCTTTTATCACCTCGGTTGAATCCTTTTTAATGGCCTTTAATGAATCCTCCTCTCGTTTGGTTTGAATTTTCCATTCTTCGGCCTCCTGTTCTTTAAGCTTTTGCTTTAGGCGCTCTAAGCTATCCTGAACCTCGGTATAAATATCTTCGTAATCCTTTATGTGAAATGCGTAATAATCATTGCTCTGGGCGAACTGCAAACTATCAATATTATACTTGGCAAAAACGTAGTTGTTAATAACAACTCCGCTATCTCTCATGATTCTTTTATTCATGGCGCTCGCCGAAGAAACAAGTTTTGCATCAATTAAAATATTGACCATTACTTTTTTCGGAATCAGGTTTCTTGGTTTGTCCGGGCCTTTAACTTTTTTACAGGCCACAACCGTTAGAACCAATATGATCGCCAATAAATATTTTCTTAAAATCATCTATTAAATGTTAATCGTTTAGCCGATTTCACATTGCTAAACTTCGAGTTTTGGTATACCAAACTACCATTTAAAAAGGTATGCGTAATTCTAGATTTGAATGTGGCACCCTCAAATGGTGACCACCCACATTTATATAAAATATTTTCTTTTTTTACCGTCCATGGGTTATTCAAATCTACCAAAACCAAGTCGGCAAAATAACCTTCCCTTATAAACCCACGTCGTTCAACTTGAAATAAAATAGCGGGGTTATGGCACATTTTTTCAACTACTTTCTCTATTGATATTCTCCCTCTGTGGTACATTTCAAGCATGGCCGGAAGTGCATGTTGCACCAAAGGCCCACCCGAAGGCGCATTTGTATAAACGTTTTTCTTCTCGGCTATAGTATGGGGCGCATGGTCTGTAGCGATAACATCAATTCGGTCATCCAGCAAAGCCTCCCACAATTTATCCCTGTCAGCACTTGTTTTTACGGCTGGGTTCCACTTTATTAACGCACCTTTTTTTTCGTAATCTTCATCAGAAAACCAGAGGTGATGTATGCATACTTCGGCTGTTATCTTTTTTTCTTCCAACGGAATTTTATTGGTGAACAAACTCGTTTCCTTTCCCGTTGAAAGATGGAAAACATGCAATCTTGCACCCGTCTTTTTTGCCAATTCAATAGCTTTGGAAGATGACAAATAGCAAGCTTCCTCACTTCGTATTTTGGGATGGTATTTTATTGGAATATCATCCCCATATTTGTCATGATACTTGGCAAAATTCTTTTTAATTGTACCCTCGTCTTCGCAATGCACTGAAATAAGCATGTTTGTGCTTTTGAAGATTTTTTCTAAAACCTCAGCATCATCCACCAACATATTACCTGTTGAAGAACCCAAGAACAACTTTAGTCCTGCAACTTGGTTGACATCCAGTTTTAAAATTTCTTCCAAATTATCATTAGTGCCCCCAAACATAAAAGAATAATTGGCAAACGATGTTTTTGAAGCTCTTTTGAATTTGTTTTCCAATTCCTCAATAGTTGTGGTTTGCGGATTGGTATTGGGCATTTCAATAAACGACGTAATTCCCCCTGCAATAGCGGCCTTACTTTCGGTCTCAATATTGGCTTTGTGAGTTAAACCGGGCTCACGAAAATGTACTTGGTCGTCTATTGCCCCGGGCAAAACATATTTCCCTTCGGCATCAAAAACATTTACATTGGAAGATTTTGCACTGATAGATTCATCTATCTGCTTTATATATTCGCCTTCAATAAGTATATCGCCACTAAAAATAGTACCTTCATTTACTATATTGACATTTTTTATAAGGGTAGTTTTTTTCATTGGTAGCTTTATTTTTTAAATAAACTCTTCACCTTCATTGAGATTACTCCAAAAATGGCTTCAGAAATTATGCCAGAACTTAATTTGGATTCTCCTTTCGTTCTATCTGTAAAAACAACAGGCACTTCAACAATCTTAAAGTTTTTTATGTAGGCCTTAAATTTCATTTCAATTTGAAATGCGTAGCCAATAAACTTTATGGTATCCAAATTAATGGTCTCTAAAACATTTCTTTTATAACATACATATCCGGCGGTGGCGTCATGAATTTTCATTCCCGTAATAAAACGCACATATTTTGATGCAAAATAAGACATTAGCACTCTTGTCATAGGCCAATTAACCACATTAACACCGGTAACGTACCTTGACCCAATGGCCATATCGGCACCACCCGATTGGCAAGCTTCATAAAGTCTTACAACATCTTTTGGGTTATGTGAAAAATCGGCATCCATTTCAAAAATATATTGGTATTCCCTTTTTAAGGCCCATTTAAATCCATGTATGTAGGCTGTACCCAAACCTGATTTTTCCTTTCTTATTTCCAAAAACAAACGGTCTTTAAAATCTTTTTGAAGCTCCTTTACTTTTAATCCTGTATGATCTGGAGAATTATCATCAACTATTAAAACATGGATGTCATCCGACTGCGAAAACACCGCCTTAATAATCGCCTCAATGTTTTCTATCTCGTTATATGTTGGAATAATTACAACAATCTTGGGCATAATTAAGTTTTACTCTATAATCGATTTTAAAATACTCTAAAGTTTACTTCTTCCTTATTAAATCCATTTTCACTTTAACCACAGGATAGCTAGTTCAGAGAATATTCACCAAAATTAGTTTTTAGCAAATGTACATTATTAAGCGTTTATTTTTTTTAAATAATACTCAATAATACACCCCGATATTGAAAAATATAATAATTTTATGGCATGCTTCGTAACATAGTTTCAAATGAGTTATTTACAGTGCTAATCGTTGTTGGGCTGATTGTTGTTGCTATTGCTAAACTTACTTCCCCAAAGCGTTTTGATGATTTTGTATTGGTATTGGGAAACGACAAATACCTTAAAATATACTCACGAGATCAAAAATTCTTTGACAAATTTGACGCACTGCTTTTTGGCAACCTTATACTATCTGTTTCTGTATTCTGTTTTATAAGCATTAGGCATATTTTTGGCACAAACAGTCTCTCATTAAATCGCATGTTCCAACTTGCTTTTGCCATAGCTACTTTCATTTTAATAAAAGTGCTTGTTGAGCGATTAATAGGCAGTCTTTTTGAAATTGATAAGTTAGTTGACCAATATATCTTCCAAAAAATAAGTTTTAAAAACTATTTGGGACTTGTTTTAATGCCCATTAACGCTTTGTTACTTTACAGTTTTGAGCCAAATAAAACACTCATTTATAGCATTGTTGGATTGCTTTTATCATTGAATATTATAGGCTTAATTAGCTCTTTAAAAGCAAATCAAAGTTTACTAAAACATAACTTATTCTATTTTATTTTGTATCTTTGCGCTCTCGAAATTGCACCCTATCTGATTTTATACAAGGTGTTTTTCGATAAATAAAAGAAAAAAACAGCCTACGCTTATGAAAGTGAAAACAATTTTAGTGTCCCAACCTGAACCAAAAATTGAGAACTCACCTTACTTCGATTTACAAGAAAAACAACATGTGAAAATTGATTTCAGACCTTTTATTCATGTTGAAGGGGTTCCAGCAAAGGAAATTAGACATCAAAAAGTAGACTTAAACAACTATACGGCTATAATTCTTACTAGTCGAAATGCTGTTGACCACTTTTTCAGGGTGGCTCAAGAAATGCGCTTTAAAGTGCCTGATACTATGAAATATTTTTGCCAGTCTGAGGCTGTAGCTTTTTATCTTCAAAAGTATGTGGTGTACAGAAAGCGTAAAATTTATGTGGGTAAACGTACCTTTTCTGAACTTTCACCATTAATCAAAAAATATAAGGACGAAAAATTCCTGTTACCAAATACCGATAAGGTAAAACCTGAAGTACCAAGTACTTTGGATGCTTTAGGCGTAAACTGGAAACAGGCCGTTTTTTATAAGACTGTAATCAGTGATTTATCAGATTTGGCCAATGTTTTTTACGATGTTTTGGTATTTTTTAGTCCGTCTGGAATTGAATCATTGTTTCAAAATTTTCCAGATTTCAAACAAAACGAGACCCGTATTGCGGTATTTGGAAACACGACCATAAAAGCCGTAGAAGAAAAAGGATTGCGTGTAGATATTGCGGCACCAACACCAGAAACACCTTCAATGACCATGGCTTTGGAAAAGTATATTGAGAAGGTAAACAAAGGGAAATAAGATAATTATACAACAATAAAAAAAGGGACGGTTTTTTAAATCGTCCCTTTTTTGTTTCGGATGGGTTATGTTAAATCAAGTCTTAAAACCTTAAGAAAAGCGTATATTTATAAAAGTAACTCTTTAAAAATACTATTATGACTAAAAAAGTTTTCTGTTTATTGGTTATGCTTCTCTCGTTGAGCGCATTCCCCAACTCAATGATGGCAACTGAAAAACCGCCCGTCCATGCAACAATAAAAACAACTGAGATACCACCAGAAATCAAAATAATGATGGATCGACTTTATGAAATAAAGGAGATGGATAAATCCAATTTAAATCGTGATGAAAAAAAGGAACTTCGCGAAGAAGTCCGCACCATTAAAAAAACGGTAAGAGCGTCAGGAAATGGCATTTATATTTCCAGTGGCGCCATCATAATCATTTTACTTTTGATTATTATTCTTTAAAAAAAAAGGGGCGTTTTAAAACGCCCCTTTTTTTTATTCTTTAACCGGTTTTTTCAATTTAAAATCTGGGTGACCTGATTGCCAATAGAAAAAAGAAAAAATATTAGCGAAATTATTTAACGTTTGGGACAAAGTACTGCCGATACCATGACCTTCATCAAAATTAGTCAAGAATAAAATTGGAGAATCTCCTTTGTTATCATGTTGCATTTTAGCTGCAAATTTTGAAGGCTCCCATGCTATTACCCTAGGATCGTTCATCCCTGCTGTAATTAATGTGGCAGGATAATCTGTGCCAGGCTTTAAATTGTGATAAGAATCCATAGCCAATAAACCTTTAAATTCTTCTGGATCTTTTACCGTGCCAAACTCTGGAGTGTTTACTGGCCCATTTGGTGTTTCTTCCATTCGCACTGTATTCATATCACCCACCAATGGTGCCGCAGCCACAAATAAATCGGGGCGTTCGGTAATTGACCTACCCACCAAAATTCCTCCTGCACTACCGCCAAAAATGGATATCTTTTTGGGGTTGGAATAGCCTTCCTTTATTAAATACTCTGCGGTTGCAATGGCATCTTTCCACGTGTTTGGTTTATTTAATTTTTGACCCGCCTTGTGCCAAGCGTCACCAAGTTCACCACCACCCCTAACATGAGGAACAACCAATATGCCTTTGTACAAAGTATAAGCTAGGGTTATTGGACTAAAAAAGGGAGACGTTGAATTTCCATAAGCACCATAGCTATAAATCACAGCTGGGTTTTCACCATTTAACTTTAAATCTTTGTTATAAATAATTGATACGGGCACCATCACACCGTCATGGGACTTCACCTCCACTTCTTTGGCTATAAGATTCTTTAATTCAGGGTATTCAACTACAGTGGACAATTGTTGGTGTATGAATGTGTTTTTATCTGGACTGTACAAGAATCGTTTGCTAGGTGATGTCCATCCAGAAATTGAAATCCAAATATCTGAAAACTTACTACCTCTACTGGAAACAGATGCCTGGCCCGCCGCAAAAGGCAAATTAAGCTCCACAGCTTTGCTTTTATCATCCGCAAGATAATATACTTTGGCTTCAACGCCGTTCCTAACAGTAGTGTAATACAACCCATCTTTTGTAAGGCTAAACCCTGTAATAATTTCATCATCAGATTCCTTTACAACAGTTTCTGCATTTGAAAACTCAGGATTCTCGAGCGAAGCTCTAGCTATTTTATAGTTTGGCGCATCCTTATAGGTTAGATAATACACAAACTTTGAATTAGCTGTCAAATTAATTACATCATCCTCTCTGCTTAATACCAATTTCCATTCTTTAGCTTCATTATTAGAAGCCTTCATGAACAGTTCTATATCTTTATCAACTGAACTTGGAATCAAAATATCAACATCTGCTTCTTTGCCATAAAGAATATAAGGTATTTCCATTTCCTTAATACCTAAACTTGCATAGTCATCTTTTGAAAAAACTATGGTATCTTCAGATTGATTACTTCCCACGGTATGCAAATAAACCAAGGTGTAAAGTTTCCTGTTCATATCGGAAACATCAGGGGAATTATATTTATTATAATAAAATGATTCGCCATCCGGCCTCCAGGAAATACCTCTTCCTAGATGAATAATCTCATCATATTGCTCACCAGTATCCTTAAACAAAAGTATTTCTGGGTTTTCAGACCCATTAGCAGATACCCCCACAGCAATTTTATCCCCATTTATGTTAGGTGTAATGGATTCAACAGTATATGTTTTACCATCATCACTTCTGAATTTCGTGGGGTCAAAAAACAATTTCTCTTTTCCTTCGTAGCCGTTGCGTATGTACATTTTACCTACTTCTTCTCCAGGCACACGTTTTAGGTAATAATAAACATCGTTATCTGTAATTTGAAGATTATAGATTGAGGCCGCCCTTCTCTCCACCAATTCCTTCATTTTATCAAACATCTCTTGCTTGCCGGAAATACTATTTAAAACAGAATTTGCATAGTTGGCGTTATCCCTCATCCATGTAATTACTTCTGGGTCGTCTAAGTTTTCAAGATATTGATAAGGATCTTCGAGTGTTGTGCCGTGATAAGTGTTAGTGACTATTTTTTGCGGCAGAAGTTCCGGTTTCGTTACATTTTGGGCTTGCAAAACGAAAGAAGCCATACAAAGGGCAACAACTAAAATTCTCTTCATAACAATATTATTTTTAAATAAAGAGCACCTTTAACCAAATAAAAAAGAACAATTTTAACCCTGGAAAAGACGCACTCTACAAGATATGATAATTAATTGGAAAGTCTTGTTTAAATTCAGATTTAAAACGCATAACGCTGTGGACCACCACGTCTGATCTCCTCACTGCAATGGGCTTCAAACTTTTTGAAATTATGCCTAAATGCATTGGTTAACTTAAATGCCATGGTGTAATAGGCTTCGTCGTCGTTCCAAGTAGCCCTGGGGCTTAAAACGCTTGTTGGCACACCTGGGCAAGTTCTAGGTTGCGCCACCCCAAACACCGAGTGGATATGATAATCGTCGTAATTATACAATCCTAAATCACCATTCAAAACAGCATTTATCATGGCTCTAGTATATTTCAGCTTCATTCTAGTGCCAACACCATAAGGACCTCCCGTCCAACCCGTATTTACCAACCAAACATTTACCCTTGCCTCAATCATTTTTTTGCTTAGCATTTCTGCATATTTTGAAGGATGCAACGGCATAAAAGGCGCACCGAAACATGCAGAAAATGATGGAACAGGCTCTACAACACCGGCCTCTGTGCCAGCAACTTTAGCAGTATAACCAGATATAAAATGGTATGCAGCCTGACTTGGGGTTAATTTTGAAATTGGTGGTATCACCCCAAAGGCATCTGCGGTTAAAAAGAATATATTTTTCGGGTTTTTCCCTATGGATGGAATCCTGATATTTTCAATATGGTGAATGGGATAACTCACCCTGGTGTTTTGGGTAATTGACGTATCAGCAAAATCCACATTGCCATTTTGATCTAAAACCACATTTTCAAGAATTGCTCCTTTTTTTATGGCATCATAAATTTCAGGTTCATTTTCTCTTGAAAGGTTTATAACCTTGGCATAGCAGCCTCCTTCAAAATTAAATACAGAATTCTCTGATGTCCAGCCATGCTCATCATCCCCAATTAAACTTCTATTGGGGTCCGTTGAAAGCGTTGTCTTTCCTGTTCCTGAAAGACCGAAAAATATAGCTGTATCACCCTTTTTACCGACATTGGCACTGCAATGCATGGGCAATGTGTTCTTTTCAACTGGTAAAATAAAATTCAACGCCGAAAAGATTCCTTTTTTAATTTCACCTGTATAGCCTGTACCTCCAATCAATGCAATTTTTTTTGTGAAATTTAAAATGGCAAAGTTGTGTTGCCGGGTTCCATCTTCATCTGCATTCGCCATAAAACCTGGTGCATTTACAACAATCCACTCAGCTTCAAACCGCTTTATGTCTTCTTCAACTGGACGCAAAAACATGTTGTATGCAAATTGATTGCTCCATGGGTATTCATTAATTACCCTAATGTTCAGTTTATAATTTTCATCGGCACAAGCATAACAATCCCGCACAAAAACTTCTTTGTTAGATAAATACTTAACCACCTTGTCGTAAAGCGCATCAAAGGTATTTGGATCAAACGGAATGTTTATGTTTCCCCACCAAATCTTGTCTTTTGTAATATCATCTTTAACGATAAATCTATCTTGTGGCGACCGTCCTGTAAACTCACCCGTATTTATGGCCAAAGCCCCTGATGAGGCTTCAACGCCCTGCCCTTTTTCAATGGTGATATGATGAAGCTCGTCTGGCGACAATTGATACCTTACCGTTGCATTTTTAATACCGTAATTCTCCAACGAAATCGTTTTCGTAACTTGTTTTTTATTTGCCATGTTTTAATTTAAAAATGGTTACTCATTAAATTCTATTGATTTTGTTTGTTTCGATTTTATTTAATCTTTGGACTTAAGCTTCAGCAGATTTAAGATTAAAAGGCACCAAGCTGCTATAATACACAACCCGCCGATGGGCGTAATAAACCCGATGCTTTTAAAATCGAAAGCCGTTAACGTGTTGGTCGCCAACCCATAAATAGAACCAGAAAATAATATAATGCCTACTAAAGTTAAATAAAATAAGCTGTTTTTGGACTTTTTATCTATAAACGACATACTGCCTACAAACAATAAAAAAAGTGCATGGTACATTTGGTAACGCACCCCTATTTCAAAAGACTGTTGGGCTTCTATCGAAATTAATTCCTTTAAGGCATGTGAACCAAAAGCACCTAAAATAACTCCGGTAGCACCTAAAATTGCCGCTGCCAATAAGATATTTCTATTCATTGCAAATAAATTATTCTCAATAAAAACATATATTGATTATTAATTTCGCAAAAATAAATATTATTTTAGCACTTAGCTAAAAAAAGCAAAATTAATTCGAAATTTATATGCGTCACGTTTTGGTTATTGGTTCTGGGAAATCTTCTTCATATCTATTAAAGTATTTAATGGATAAATCGGAAGAAGAACAACTTTTCATAACGGTTGCAGACCTAGAAATAGAAAATGCAAAAAAACTCGTCGGTAACCACAAAAATTTTAAAACAATGGTTTTTGATGTTTTTGATGCATCTTCGAGGGCTAAAGCTATTGAAAATGCCGATATCGTTATATCAATGTTACCCGCTCGATTTCATATTGAAGTAGCCAAAGATTGCATTCGTTTTGGCAAAAATATGGTCACCGCCTCATACATAAGTCAAGAAATGCAAGCCTTAAACAAGGAAGCTAAAAGTAAAGGACTCATTTTAATGAATGAAATAGGTGTAGATCCGGGCATTGACCACATGAGCGCAATGCAAGTTCTTGATCGTATTCGACATGATGGTGGAAAAATAATTTTGTTTGAATCTTTCACCGGAGGTTTAGTAGCACCTGAAAGCGACAACAATTTATGGAATTATAAATTTACATGGAACCCTAGAAATGTGGTCACCGCAGGACAAGGTGGTGTTGCCAAATTTTTACAGGAAGGCACTTATAAATACATTCCATATAACAGGCTTTTTAGGCGTACCGAGTTTTTGGATATTGACGGTTTTGGCCGTTTTGAAGTCTATGCTAATAGGGATTCACTTAAGTACCAAAGCGCTTACGGACTTGATAACATAAAGACTCTTTATCGAGGTACGATGCGTCGTGTAGGATTTAGTAGAGCCTGGAATATTTTTGTAGCCCTCGGAATGACCGATGACGGTTATGTTATGGAAAACAGTGAGCATATGAGCTATCGGGATTTTATTAATGCCTTTTTGCCTTATAGCCCATCAGATTCAGTTGAGCTAAAATTAAGGCATCAGCTTAGAATAGACCAAGACGATATTGTTTGGGATAAACTAATGGAGCTTGATATTTTTAATCCGAACAAAGCTGTGAACCTTAAAAACGCAACCCCTGCGCAAATTCTTCAAAAAATACTTATGGACAGTTGGACGCTTTCTTCAAAGGACAAAGATATGATTGTAATGTACCACAAATTTGGCTACGAATTAGATGGCAAAAAACACCAAATTGACGCCAATTTGGTCGTGCTTGGTGAAGACCAAACCTATACCGCAATGGCCAAGACTGTTGGCTTGCCTGTTGCCATGGCAACCATAGCTATTTTAAACGGAAAAATAAAAACTCCAGGGGTTCAAATGCCCATTAACAAAGAGGTTTACCAACCCATTTTACAAGAACTTAAAGAACACGGCATTTCATTTAACGAAAAAGAAGTGCTATATTTAGGTTACAATCCTTTGAACAGTTAGTTAACGGATACTTGCAAATCTTTTGCCTTACAAATTAAAAGTAAATATGTACATTTATGTTTTAATTTTCAACAAGCTATATGGCAAAAAAAACCAAAACCTTTACTATTGACGGTATTGACAAAAAAATACTTCGGGCTTTAACCGATGATGCCCGCACACCCATTTTGGAAATTGCCAGAAATGTTGGCATCTCAGGGGCGGCCATTCACCAACGTTTGCGTAAACTGGAAAAATCCAAACTCATTGCAGGCTCAAAATTTATTCTTAATCCTGAAGTCTTGGGGTATTCTACCTTGGCTTTTGTTGGGATTTATTTGGATAAAGCAGCCAATACGGATGACGTGGTTAGAAGCCTTAAACGCATTCCAGAAGTTCTTGAATGCCACTACACTACCGGAAATTACAGCCTTTTTATAAAACTAATCAGTTTGAACAACGCACATTTAATGCATTTGCTGCACAAAAACATTCAAACCATTCCTGGTGTTCAAAGAACGGAATCGCTTATTTCGTTGGACCAACAAATTGACCGACAAATACATATTTAACAAAAAAACCAAGCTTTGCTTGGTTTTTTTGTTAAATATTCTGAGATGCTGAAACAAGTTCAGCATGACATATCGTGATGTTATTTCATCTTCATCAACCAATTACGCACATCAACATCTTGTTTTATAATATTTCGCAAATCTTGAATTTTTACACGTTCTTGCTCCATGGAATCCCTGTGGCGAATGGTAACAGTATCATCTTCTAAAGTATCATGATCTATAGTAATACAAAATGGCGTTCCGTTGGCATCTTGCCTTCTGTAACGTCTTCCTACGGCATCCTTTTCATCATAATCAACGTTGAAATCCCATTTTAAATCTTCAACAATTTGTCTGGCAACTTCTGGTAAACCATCTTTTTTAACCAATGGTAAAACCGCTGCTTTTACTGGTGCCAAAACACTTGGCAACTTCAACACGGTTCTGGTTGTGCCGTTTTCCAATTCTTCCTCTTGCAGGGAATTTGAAAACACGGCCAAAAACATTCTATCCAATCCAATTGAAGTTTCCAGTACATAAGGTACATAGCTTTTATTTTCTTCAGGGTCAAAATATTGTAATTTTTTTCCCGAGTATTTTTCGTGTTGGCTTAAATCAAAATCGGTCCTTGAATGGATACCTTCAAGCTCTTTGAATCCGAATGGAAATTTAAATTCAATATCGGCAGCAGCATCAGCATAATGCGCTAATTTTTCATGGTCGTGAAAACGGTAATTGTCTTCTCCCATACCCAAACTTAAATGCCATTTTAGTCGGGTTTCTTTCCAATGCTCATACCACTCTTGTTGTGTGCCCGGCTTAATGAAAAACTGCATTTCCATTTGCTCAAACTCGCGCATTCTAAAAATGAATTGTCTAGCAACAATTTCATTTCTAAAGGCTTTGCCAGTTTGGGCTATCCCAAAAGGAATTTTCAATCGACTTGTTTTTTGAACATTCAAAAAGTTTACAAAAATGCCTTGAGCCGTTTCGGGTCTCAAATACAAATCCATGGCATTTTCGGCTGAAGCACCCAATTTGGTACCGAACATTAAATTGAATTGCTTTACATCGGTCCAATTTTTACTACCAGTTAATGGATCTGCAATTTCCAATTCTTCAATCAGTGCTTTTACATCAGCTAAATCTTCATTTTCCAAAGATTTTGCCATGCGCGAAAGCGTAGTGTTTATCTTTTCTTGATATTCTACTACACGCTGGTTTGTAGACAAAAATTGGTCTTTATCAAAAGCATCCCCAAAACGCTTTTCCGCTTTAGCTACTTCTTTGTCTATCTTGGCCTCTATCTTGGCGCAGTATTCTTCTATTAAAACATCAGCACGGTAACGTTTTTTGGAGTCTTTATTATCAATCAAAGGGTCGTTAAAGGCATCAACATGCCCCGAAGCCTTCCATGTTGTTGGGTGCATGAAAATTGCGGCATCAATTCCCACAATATTTTCATTCATCTGCACCATGGCTTTCCACCAATAGTCGCGTATGTTTTTCTTTAGTTCAGCCCCATTTTGTGCGTAGTCGTAAACTGCACTTAATCCATCGTATATTTCGCTACTTTGGAATACGTAACCATACTCCTTTGCGTGAGAGATTACTTTTTTAAATTGATCGTCTTGATTTGCCATGCTGCAAAAATAAAAAACCGCTTTAAACTAATGGCTTTTTAGTGAAAAATAAGTGCTGCATTTATTTTTTATTTAAGTTTACCCTGCCAGAGTTTAAAATGAAATGTTTAGGTCAGTCATCAATTTATTTTTTCCGAAAGTCTGTTATGCTTGTCAAAATCTGTTAAACGATAACGAGTATGCCATCTGTATGGATTGTCGACATGATTTGCCTGTTACCAACTTTCATTTTGATGGCAGCGATGCCGTTGAAAAAGTACTGTATGGACGAGCCAAAATTGAGCACGGTACAGCACTTTTTAGGTTTGAAAAAAAAGGGAAAGTACAGCAACTTATCCATAATTTAAAGTATCGGAGTTACGAAAAAATAGGCTCTTTTCTCGGCGATTGGCTTGGTGGCGAATTAAAAACAGTTGAGGATTATCAAAACATTGATGTGGTTATTCCCGTTCCGTTGCACAAAAAAAAATTGAAGAAACGTGGTTACAACCAAGTAGCCAAGTTTGGGCAACAAATTGCCACCGCTTTAAATGCAGAATATAAAGATGACGTTTTGATAAAAGTAACTAACACCAAATCGCAAACCATAAAAAGCCGGTTTGCCCGTTGGAACAAGAGCAACGAGTTGTTTGCCATAAATAATACCCAAAGCATAAAAAACAAACACATTTTATTGGTGGACGATTTAATCACTACTGGCGCCACTTTAGAAGCCTGCATAAGCGTTCTTAACCAAGCCGAAAACATAAAAATTAGCATTGCAACGATGGCAATAGCTTAAACACTTGCCCGTTATATCTCTAAAAATACGTAGGTTTCTTCAGCAAGAACTGAAATTTTGTTCAAAAAAATGCAAAATTTCATTTCACTTTAGTAACCGCTTCGCTAGTGCAAAAATTTTTTTATTCTGTTTTTTTGTGAATTTCAGAACTAAAAAATTCATGTACTTTTGTTAAAAATTTAAAATTGTTGATGAACAAGACCCTTTCAAATTTTATTTTGGCCATTTTTATAGGTCTTATTTTTGTTAATTGTGCCAATCGAGGCCGACCAGAAGGAGGTCCAAAAGACGAAACCCCACCTAAGGTTATAAAGTCTATTCCCGAAAACTATTCCATCAATTTTAAAGCTGATGAAATTGAAATTCATTTTGATGAGTACATCAAAATCAAAGACCTTCAAAAGCAATTGATTATTTCACCTCCCATGAACACCCAACCAAATATTACACCGTTGGGAAACGCAAGTAAATACATCACCATAAAAATTTTCGATACCCTACAGCCTAACACCACGTATGCTTTTAATTTTGGTAATAGCATTACAGACAATAACGAGGGTAACCCCTATCCATTTTACCGCTACGTATTTTCTACAGGAGATTATATTGATTCGTTAACTGTAAAAGGAAACATTGTTGATGCCCTTTTAAAACAACCAGAAACTTTTGTAAACGTTGCTCTTTATGAAGTGGATTCAACTTATACTGACTCTATAATTTATAAAGAAAAGCCTAAATATATAACCAATACGCTTGACAGTTTAACCACTTTTTCCATTGAAAACATTAAAGCTGGAACCTACAAACTCATTGCGCTAAAAGATAACAATGGCGACAATAAATTTCAGCAGAAGGTTGACCAAATTGCATTTCACGAAGGGTTTATAGAAGTGCCTTCAGATAGCAGTTACACCCTGAAATTGTTTAAGGAAAATTTGGACTTTAACGCTACTAGGCCCAAATTGATAACTGGAGAAAAAATTGCTTTTGGCTATGAAGGCAGTTATGAAGATATGAAAATAAAAATCCTTTCTGAAACACCAGAGGATTTTACATACCGCATTACCAAGGATGAAAAAACCGATTCGTTGATGTATTGGTACAAGCCGAGATTACAGGTAGATTCGCTTAATTTTAATGTGTCACACCTCAACTTTGAAAAAGATTTTACGGTTAAAATTAGCGAACAAAAACGAGACTCCCTGACCATAAAAATACTTCCTTCAAGCAATATTGGCATTGATGAAAACCTTAAAATAATTGGCAGTACACCATTTATAAAATTCGATAGGTCGAAGATTTCAATCATGGACAAAGATTCGACATTTGTAGATTTTAATTCATCTTTTGATAGCATCACCAATACCTATGCGTTAAGTTTTGATAAAACAGAGGAGAATGCTTACAAGATTCAAATGCTCCCGGAAGCTTTTGTAGGCTTTTTTGATAAGACAAACGACACCATAAATGTTTCTTTAAGAACCCAAAAAGCATCGGACTTTGGTTATGTAAGATTTACTTTGGTTAATGCTAAATATCCACTCATAATTCAATTAACTGACAAAAGTGGCAAAGTTCAAAATGAAACCTATGCCAATGAAGAAGGCCCAATTGATTTTTTAAATTTAAGTCCGGGCACATATTCCATTAGGGTAATCCACGATACCAACGGCAACAAAAAATTTGATACGGGCAATTATTTGAAAAAAATGCAACCTGAAAAGGCAAGTTATTTTCAGGATGTTGAAATTAGAGCAGACTGGGGAATTCAAGAAACCCTTCAGTTTAATTAATCTTGAAACTGTCTATATCGTTTAAGAATTTTAGTTTATTCCTATAAGCTTCAATATGCCTTTGCTCAAGTGTTGCTATTTTGATGCCATCTTCAAAAGGTTTAAAATTGGCTATTGAATTTCCCAAAACATCGTAGGCTCCGGAATGGCCTGAATATTCAATATTTATTCCATCAATGCCAACCCTGTTCACACCAATGCAATAGCACATATTTTCAATGGCCCTTGCCTGCAATAAAGTATCCCAAGCATTTATGCGCGGTTTTGGCCAATTGGCCACATAGATTAAAACATCATAATCTTCAACATTTCTTGCCCACACCGGAAAACGCAAATCGTAACAAACCATTGGGCAGATTTTCCAGCCTTTATAATCAATAATCACTTTATCTGAACCTGCAGTAAAGGTCTTTTCCTCTCCTGCCAAAGTAAACGTATGGCGCTTGTTATAAAATGATACTTTCCCTGATGGTTCTACAAAAAGAAAGCGGTTATAAAATTTGCCTTCCTCTGAAATGATAATGCTCCCTGAAATTGCAGCGTTCGTTTGGGAAGCTAGTTCTTTCATCCAAGCAATAGTTTCACCTTGCATGGATTCCGCAACCTTATCGGCATTCATGGTAAAACCCGTGGTGAACATTTCAGGTAGAACAATAACATCAACATATTCTGTAATGCTTTGAATCTTTTTTGAAAAGTTTTCCCTGTTTTTTTCTGGGTTTTCCCAAACTAAATCCGATTGGATTAACGCTATTTTGATCTGGCTTTGCACTTTTAATATGTTATAATTTCTTTTTAGCCTTCTCACTTTGGGCTTTAAACTTATCAATTTTTTCAAGCCATTTTTCTTCATCTTCAGGAGACAATTTACCTTTCTTTTTCAATTTATCGTAATTTTTTTGAGCTGACCCATATTTTTTGGTTGATTTTTGAAAATCAGATTGCGCTTTTTTCTTCTTCTTTAATGCCTTTTCAGCCTTTTTTTGTTTCTTTTCTGCACTTTTTTGGCTTTTCTCAGCCATTTTTAATCTTTTTTCAACTTTTTCAGCTTCTTTAATTTGGCCTCTCTTTACAATTGCAGCATGATTGATTTTTTCTTTCAATTCAACTGATAAATCATCGGTGGCATCTATTCCATTCTTAAGGATGCGTTCATCTTTTACCTCATAGTTAATACCATCAACAGATACTTCTTGGGCACAAATCGTGAAACCTAAACCCCCAAATAACAATATCATTAAAAATCTCATAATCGTAATTTTAAAAGTTAAACTTGTCATTTAGACACTAAAAGATATAAAAAGTAACTTATATTTTATTTAGAATTTCGGCCGCTTTTTTTAGGGTATCTTCCGTTTTCGCAAAACAAAACCGCAGCACTTTATTATCTAGATTATTTGTATTGAAAACCGACATAGGGATGGACGCTAGCCCATTTTCAATGGTCAATCTTTTGGCATAATCCACATCGTACTCTTCGGTGATTTCAGAATAATCCAAAACCTGAAAATACGATCCTTTTGAAGGTGTAAATTTAAATCTTGATTCTTTTATTAAACTTAAAAACAAATCCCTTTTTTCTTGATAAAACTGTGGCAAATGCAAGTAATGATTGGGTTCTTGCATATATTCGGCAATACCTTTTTGGGTGGGATGGTGAATACAAAACACATTAAACTGGTGCACTTTTAAGAATTCGTCAATCAACTCCTTTGGTCCACAACAATAACCTACACGCCAACCTGTGTTGTGAAAGGTTTTACAAAACGATGACACCACAAAACCTCTGGCTTTTAAACCTGGAAACAGACAGGCACTTTGGTGCTTTTCCCCATCGTAAATCATGTGCTCGTATACCTCATCGCTCAACACAATAATATTTGTGTTTTTTGTGAGCTCTTCAAGTTGCAACATGTCAGACTTTGAAAAAATTGTCCCTGATGGATTGTGGGGCGAATTAATGATTATCATTTTGGTGCGCTCATTAATTTTCGCTTTCACCATGTTCCAATCCACCTTAAAATTGTTAGAAGCATCCAATTGAATAGGCACAGAAATTCCGCCATTTAGCTCCACATTAGGTTCGTAACTGTCATAGGCTGGTTTAAAAACAATGACCTCGTCACCAGATTTTACAAATGTTGAAATAATGGTGAAAATGGCTTGAGTTGCACCAGCTGTAACTACAATTTCGGTTTCAGGGTGGTAACTTTCATTATAAACCAATTCGGTTTTTTTAGCAATCGCTTCACGAAGCTCTAAATTTCCACGCATCGGCGCATAATGGTTATATCCCGAATTCATGGCTTTACTCACCAAATCGATTAGTTTTTGGTCACTTTTAAAATTAGGAAAGCCTTGTGATAAATTAATGGCATTGTGCTTTGCTGCCAAAGCGCTCATAATTGAAAATATAGTGGTTCCAACATGTGGAAGTTTAGACGAATGTTGCATACTTGTAAAGTTATGAATCTAAAACGAAACGTTCAGTCGCCATTTCACTAATTCTATCGCCAATAGCCAGACATGCTGTTGCCGCAGGCGATGGAGCGTTTAAAACATGTATGCTCCTTTCTTTATATTCAATCCTAAAATCGTCTTGCATCTTGCCGTCTTCTTTTAGCAGCATCGCGCGGACCCCTGCTCTTCCGGGTTCAATATCCTCCATAGTTAAAGACGGAATTAAACGCTGCAAGGTTTTTAGAAATAGTTTTTTTGAAAATGCCCGTCGATATTCATTAATAGCAAATTTGGTGTGGTTAAATAACAGGTTCCATGTTCCGGAATAAGATAGCGCATCCAACGTGTCTTTTATGTTGAAATCGGTTTTATTGTACCCTTCTCTTTTAAACGTTAAAACCGCATTCGGACCACATTCCACATCGCCATTAACCATCCGCGTGAAATGAACACCAAGAAATGGAAATGCAGGATTCGGCATTGGATAAATTAAGTTTTTAACCTTTACTTTGGCTTGTTCCGTTAAATTATAATAATCGCCCCGAAAACCGACCACTTTTTCTTTGAGTTTTACATTGTCTTTTTTCGCCAGCCTATCGGCTTGCAACCCACCACAAAAAATGACATGCTTTGTTTTGTACTTATTTTTTGATGTTATTATCGTGCTTGTTTCAGCTTCATGGACGCAATCCACAACCTTTTCACTTAAGACAATTTTGCTTTTTGATTGTTTGGCTAAAACCAATTCCGCTAATTTCTCGGTGGTTCCTCTAAAATCAACTATGCCTGTACATGGCACCCAAATGCCTCCAATGCTGTTTACAAAAGGCTCAATTTCTTTTAACTGACTGGCATTAATTTTTTCAATGCCTTCAGTATTGTTTGCCAAACCGTTTTGAAAAATTTTGTCCATAAAGGGCAATTCAGACTCCTCAACTGCCGCCACAACCTTGCCACAAACGTCGTGTTTAATACCGTATTCCCTTGCAAACTTTACCAATTGCTTTCGGCCATCAACACAGTTTTTTGCTTTGGCAGAACCTGGTTTATAGTATAATCCAGAGTGTATAACCCCAGAATTATTGCCCGTTTGGTGTGCGGCCAATTCATTTTCTTTTTCAATGAGCAACAAGTGTAAATGCGGATATTTCAGCTGAAGTTTATAAGCCGTTGCAGCACCCACAATGCCTCCGCCAACAATAGTAATATCATATAATTTTTGTGCTTTCAAAAAAGACCTTTTTACCTTATGAAGATAAGATTATTTTCTCCTATTTTGAATTATTTAAGCTTAACAAAATGACAAAAAAAAGCCTTGAATCTATTCAAGGCTTTTAATTAAAAGTTTTTCAGATTTAATCCCTGCCACCAAATACTTGAAGCGCCCAGTATAACAAGTTAGCCAAAGCACCTATGGCTGCAACCAAATATGTTCTCGCTGCCCATTTTAAGGCATCCTCGGAACCAGCATATTCCTCTGGCGATACCATGTTTCTATTTTTCAACCATGCCAACGCCCTATTGCTTGCATCATACTCAACAGGAAGCGTAATAAAACTAAATAAAGTAGCAAATCCCATAAATGCCACACCAGCGGCAGCTACCCACCAGCCTAATCCGAGACCAGCAGCTCCACCTAAAATTAAGCCACCAATGATCAACCATTGAGACATTCCGGATGTTATACTAACGATGGGCACTAAGGCCGAGCGCATTTGCAACCATTGATATGCTTTTGCATGTTGAACCGCATGACCACATTCGTGTGCCGCTACAGCAGCAGCAGCTGCATTACGTTGGTTATAGACAGCTTCGCTTAAATTTACTGTTTTATTCTTTGGATTGTAATGATCAGTCAACTGTCCTGGGGTCGAGATAACCTCAACATCGTAGATGCCATTATCTGACAGCATTTTTTCCGCAATTTCTTTACCGCTCATCCCATTACGAAGCTGAACTTTTGAATATTTTTCAAACTTTCGCTTCAATGTATTACTCACCATCCAACTTACGAGTGCAATGGCTCCAATTAATATATAATATCCTAGCATTTGTTTTTCTTTTTTAAAATTTAACTTGAACTAAATATAACAAAAATAACGCCATTTAATCTGGTATGATATTATGTCAGTATTTAAAATTGTGTTAAAATTAACATCCTGATTTCAGGATAATAAAAAAAAACGGAAAACCTTATTGAAGGCATTCCGTTTTTAAAACAGTTTATTTCTTGTTATGCATCGGCAAACTCCATATCAAAGGCTTCGGCTATTTCTTTGTAAACAATTTTACCGTTTACAATGTTTAGACCTTTAGACAAAGATTTGCTGTCTTTGCAAGCTTTCTTCCAGCCATCGTTAGCCAACCTTATAACATAAGGCAACGTTACGTTTGTTAATGCCACGGTTGACGTATAAGGAACAGCCCCCGGCATGTTGGCAACGCTGTAATGAACTACTTCATCAATAATATAGGTTGGGTGCTCATGTGTTGTAGGCTTTGTGGTTTCAAAACATCCGCCTTGATCTACAGCTACATCAACCATAACAGTGCCATGACGCATATCTTTTAGCATATCTCGTGTAATAAGTTTGGGTGCCTTTGCACCTTTAATCAAAACACCGCCGATGATTAAATCGGAATCCTTGATATGCTTTCGTATGTTATATTCACTCGAAAATTCGCTAATAACGTTATTTGGCATGGAATCGCTAACATAACGCAGGGCTTTCATATTGATGTCCATTATAATAACCAAAGCCCCTAATCCTGCGGCCATTTTTGCAGCTTGATAACCCACGACGCCAGCACCTAGAATTAAAACCTTTGCTGGCGGAACTCCCGGAACACCACCCAACAAAATACCACGGCCTTTAATTGGTTTCTCCAAATATTTTGCGCCTTGCTGAATAGACATACGCCCTGCAACCTCCGACATTGGAACCAACAATGGCAACGTTCCATCTTCATCTTCTACAGTTTCGTAGGCAATGCATACAGCGTTACTTTTGATCATGGCATTTGTCAACACCTCACTTGAAGCAAAATGAAAATAAGTAAACACCACTTGGTCCGGTCTAATTAAATCATATTCCTTTTCTATTGGCTCTTTAACTTTTACGATCATTTCTGCAATATCGTAAACCTGCTCAATGGTTTCTAGGATTATAGCTCCAGCTTCAATGTAATCTTCGTCATGAAAACCACTGTTAAACCCGGCATTTTTTTGCACATAAACCTCATGGTTTCTTTTGGTAAGTTCAAAAACACCAGAAGGTGTCATACCCACTCTGTTCTCGTTGTTTTTTATTTCAATAGGAACACCAATTTTCATTTGCTTTATTTTTAGGTTATTTAAAATCAAAGCGCAAAATTAAATTAATTAAATTGAAAATAAACACTATTTAGCTGTTTTAGTTAAAAAATATATATAAAATTTAACATTTTACTAACAATTATATAAAATCGATTAGATTGATAGGATTAACAACATACCGAGTCTAAAAACCTAAAAAAGGACAAAAACACCATAATTCTCCTTATTATTCTGTGGTTATAATAAATAAACTACCTTTGAATAAAACTTAACCTTTTGCATTAAAATTAATGGGTTTTAATTACAGAACAACCTACTATACGCTAATCGTTTTAGCAATTGTTCACTTAATATTCCTTTTTGTAAAAATTTCTTTAGGCGATTTTTTTTTACAGGACTCACATGAATATTATCAATTAGCTGAAAACATAAAGAACCACTTCACCTTTTATTCAGCCGATTTAAATGCACAAATAAATTTTGAAGAATATACCAAAAGACCTCCTTTTTATGGCATTTTTGTTTTGGTCTTTTCATTTTTCTTGAAGAGCAAAACTGCGGTTATCATTGTTCAAAACATCCTGTCATTTTTAGGAATTGTACTAACTCTGAAAATTTTTAAGCATTATTTTAAGCAAGTCAATGTTAAATTATTCGTTACTCTAATAATCATTTCATTAAGTCAATTTATTTATGCAAACTATTTAATGAGTGAAATTTTGCTCCAATTCCTCATCATCCTGCTTTGTTATACTTTTCACAAAACCATTCAGACGAAAAAATTAAAATATGTTTTGTACTCCCAGATCATCATCGTTTTACTTTTTCTAACAAAACCTGTTTTTTATCTATTCATTATTCCCAATGTTTTAATTTGCTTATGGCTAACCAAGAAAATTGTGAAAAAGGCTTATCTATTCTCGTTAATTCCCATTGCTGCATTTTTCATGTATATTTCTTGGAATGCCCAAAGAACAGGGAGCTACGAGTTTTCGAGCATTCAAAACTTAAGTTTAAAAAATTACAATCTAAAATACTTCCACATCAAGAAATACGGTGAAGATTTTGCACAGAAAGTAAATAATGAAATTAGCTCTAAAGCCAATAATACAACCAACTATAAAGAAAGACAAAAAACGATAAAAACAACATGTGTTGATTACATAAAAAAAGACCTTTTTAGCTATGCTTGGCATCATGTAAGAGGAAGTGCCATGATGTTTTTAGACCCTGGCCGGTTTGATTTGTATAATTTTTTCAACTACAAAAATAAAGAAGAGGAAGGCTTTTTAGCACATCTTAACAAAAGTGGCATTGCAGGTGCTTTTCAGTATTTTAAGGAACAACCTTTTTTGATATTAATTTTGCTGCCCTTCATCCTACTTTTCAACATCATTAAAGCTGTTGGTTTTATTTTATTTTGGCTAAAGCAAGAAAACCGTAAATTACCCATTTCTCTTTTCACTTTGTGCATTATAATCTACATTGCAGCTTTAACAGGTCCTTCAGGCGCATCTCGTTTTTTAGTTCCAATTTTGCCAATTTATTGTATGTTTGCCGCACAAGGATTTAACAAAAGGCTAAATGTCTTAAAATAGACTTATAAAACTAATTTTCAGTACTCGAGCATATTCAGCTAAATCAATTCAACATAAATCTGTGAGCCAAAAACTATCTATAATCATACCAACATTTAACGAAGAGCATACAGTTCTTCCTATACTAAACAACATAAAAAAAGTTGAACTTATTGAAAACATTAAAAAAGATGTTATCATTGTTGATGATTGCTCCTCAGACGGTACTCTAAAATCCATTGAAAATTTTAAATCTGAAAACCCAAATTTTCCGCTTAAAGTTGTTCGACACGAAAAAAATCAGGGTAAAGGTGCTGCCATCCATACAGGTATTGCCGAGGCAAATGGCGATTTTATTATTATTCAGGACGCCGATTTAGAATATGACCCTAATGAATACAACCGACTTTTAAAGCCTATTTTGGATGGTTTTGCAGACGTGGTTTATGGGTCAAGGTTTGTTGGTGGATACCCCCACAGAGTACTTTTCTTTTTCCATACCATTGGAAACAAATTATTGACTTTTCTATCCAATCTCTTAACAGGCATCAACATTACCGATATGGAAACGTGTTATAAAGTCTTTAAAAAAGAAATTATTAAATCTGTAACACTGAAAGAAAAACGGTTTGGTTTTGAACCAGAAGTGACGGCCAAAATTTCAAAAATCAAAAATATCCGGATTTACGAAGTTGGTATTTCCTATTACGGGAGAACATACGATGAGGGCAAAAAAATTGGCTGGAAAGATGGTTTTCATGCCATATACTGCATTTTAAGGTATAATCTTTTTAAGTAATGGATCAGAAATTTGAGTTTAAGGAAAATGATGAATTTGGCCTAGAGACTCTGGACACCATTGCCCAAGCCGACAAATTCAATCAATGGATGTACCAAACCATCAAACCTTTTTGCAAAGGAAACATTCTTGAGATTGGTAGCGGTATTGGGAATATTTCAACTTTCTTTATTAAAGACGGTTATCCTATTTTTTTAAGCGATATTAGAGAAAACTATTGCACTAAACTAAACGACAAATTCAACCAACATTCCAATTTTTTGGGCGCTGAGGTTTTAGACTTAACACACCCTGATTTTGACTACAAATACCAACATCATTTGGCTAAGTACGATACCGTTTTCGCCCTCAACGTTGTGGAGCATATAAAAGATGACGTATTGGCCTTAAGAAACTGCTATAAGTTACTGGCAAAAAATGGGTGTGCCATAATTTTAGTGCCTTCGTACCGAACTCTTTTTAACCAATTTGACACTGAACTGGGGCATTACAGGCGCTACACCAAATCTTCACTTTCTAATGTATTTATTAATTCCAATTTAAAAATAATACACAAACAATATTTTAACTTTGTCGGCATTCTGGGCTGGTTTGTAAGTGGTAAAATCTTAAGAAAAAAAACAATTCCGAAAGGGCAAATGCAACTCTACAACACTTTTGTTCCAATAATTAAGATTATTGATAAGTTGATTTTAAACTCAATGGGACTATCTACCGTAATTGTTGGAAAAAAAGAGCATTAATATTCTCAGCTATCTTTTTGTATAGACGATTTTGAAATAAATCAACAAAAAAGCAGATACAATGGTAATGCTATTTGCAAAAATTATGGATGGACTGTTTTTGAGAAACCCATAGATAAGCCAAGTGAAGACACCAACAAAAAACATTAAAAGCATGGGTAGCGATAGAGCAGAAACGTCTTGTGTTTTCCAGGTTTTATATACTTGGGGTAAAAAAGCCGCTGTGGTTAAAACCGCAGCTATAAATCCTGTTATTTCGATGTAATTACCCAACGATGTTTACAATTTTACCGGGCACTACAATTACTTTTTTAGGCGTTCTCCCTTGTAATTGCTCTTGGGTTTTTTCGTTTTCTAGAACAGTTTTTTCAATATCCTCTTTGCTCATGTCTAACGGTAATTCTAACGTGAAACGCATTTTTCCATTGAAAGAAATCGGGTAATTTTTACTGCTTTCCACCAAATGGCTTTCATCAAATTTTGGAAAAGGCGCTGTTGAAATAGATTCACTATTACCTAACTTGCTCCACAATTCCTCGGCTATGTGTGGCGCATACGGTGAAATTAAAATCAATAAGGGTTCTAAAATGCCTTTACTGGTGCATTTTTGAGCTGTTAACTCGTTTACTGCAATCATAAAGGTGGATACCGAAGTATTAAACGAGAAATTCTCGATATCTTCCTGTACTTTTTTAATGGTTTTATGCAGCGTTTTTAAACTGTCTTTGGTTGGTGCCGCATCGGTAACATTTAATCCATTTTCACTAACATATATTTTCCAAAGTTTTTTAAGGAAACTGTGCACACCTGTTATACCAGCAGTATTCCAAGGTTTGTATTGCTCTAAAGGCCCTAAAAACATTTCGTAAAGACGTAAACTATCGGCACCATAATCTTCACAAATTTGGTCTGGATTGACCACATTATATTTGGATTTAGACATTTTTTCGACGTCTCTATGAGTGACATAATCACCATTTTCATCCAAAATAAATTCTGCTTCAGATATAAAACTAAATAAAGGATCTTTTCTAATAGATTCAACATCTAAAATATCGCTTGTGCCTTTTAGGTTATTAAGACTTATTCTAAAGGGAGTAAATGTTCCACTAAATTCTTCACCTACATACTTCACATTAATTCCATGTGATTTATATTCAGCAATTATATCGTCGACAATCTTTTGAGTAACATTATCTAATTCTCCCTCAATCCCTTTGTCATAAGATTCTTTTGGAATAACAAACTTTTTATTCACTATTCCTGCTTTTGCAGCTTTAACTACATCATCCGGATATTCATAAGCAAGACCTGGACCAAAACCATATGCAAAAGCACTCGTACCCAAAATCATCCCTTGGTTAATCAATTTTTTGGCAAATTCGTCGTGGTTTACATAACCTTTATCAAACATAAATTTTTGCCAAAAACGCGAATACAACAAATGCCCTGTGGCATGCTCGCTACCACCAATGTATAAATCTACCTGTTGCCAATAATCAATGGCTTCTTTTGAGAAGATTTCTTGGTCGTTATGCGGGTCCATGTAGCGGTTAAAATATTGGCTACTTCCTGCCCACCCTGGCATGGTATTCAACTCCAACGGGAACACCGTTTTGTTGTCTATTTTATCATTATCAACCACTGTATTAGTTTCGGTACACCACGCCCATTTTGTAGCGTTGCCTAATGGTGGTTCACCCGTTTCGGTTGGGAGATATTTTTCAACTTCTGGTAACTCGATGGGTAAATATTTGATGTCAATCATTTGCGGCATGCCATCTACATAATACACCGGAAATGGCTCGCCCCAATAACGCTGACGGCTAAACACCGCATCGCGCAAACGGTAATTGGTTTTTCCTTGTCCTTGACCTAATTTTTCAAGTTCTTGAATGACTTTTTTAGTGGCTTCTTTATAGCTTAAACCATTTAAAAAGTCGCTATTGGCAATAATGGTTTTTTCTTTATCGGCGAAGGCTTCTTCGCTAATATCAACGCCAGCAAAAATATTTTGGATGGGGATGTTGAAATGCTTTGCAAAATCATAATCACGCTGGTCGCCACAAGGCACACTCATTACAGCGCCTGTACCGTAGCCTGCCAATACGTAATCGCCAATCCAAACCGGAATTGGTTCTTTGGTAAATGGATGCTCAACATAAGCGCCAGTAAACGCACCTGAAATGGTTTTTACATCGGCCATTCTATCGCGCTCACTGCGTTTTGCAGTCGCTTCAATGTAAGCTTCAACTTCAGCTTTTTGTTCTGGAGTTGTTATTTGTAGCACGAGTTCATGCTCTGGAGCCAACGTCATAAAGCTTACTCCGAAAATGGTGTCGGGTCGCGTTGTGAAAACTTCAATTTGAGACCCTTCGACTGCGCTCAGGGTGACATTCGGCATAACGTTAAACTTCACGGAAGCACCAACCGATTTTCCAATCCAATTTCGTTGGCTTTCCTTGAGTGAATCGGTCCAGTCAATGGTTTCTAAACCTTGAAGCAAACGTTCTGCATACGCCGAAATTCGCATACTCCATTGTGTCATTTTTTTGCGTACAACAGGATGCCCACCACGCTCTGAAACGCCGTTTACAATTTCGTCATTCGCTAAAACCGTTCCCAATGCAGGACACCAGTTCACTTCGGTTTCAGCTAGATACGTTAAGCGAAATTGGAGTAATATTTTTTGTTGCTTGACACCATCAAATTTCTTCCAATCTTCAGCAGAAAACATTTCGACATCATCATCACAAGCAGCGTTAACATTTGCATTGCCTTCTACTTCAAAAATTTTAATCAATTCTGAAATATCTTCGGCCTTATCAATTTTGTAATTGTACCACGAGTTGAATAGTTGAATAAAAATCCACTGCGTCCATTTGTAATATTTGGGATCGGAAGTACGAACTTCACGGCTCCAATCAAATGAAAAACCTATTTGGTCTAACTGACGGCGATAAGTTTTTATATTTTCGGCAGTCGTAATGGCAGGATGTTGCCCCGTTTGAATGGCATATTGTTCGGCAGGCAAGCCAAAAGAATCATACCCTTGCGGATGCAATACGTTAAACCCTTGATGGCGCTTGTAGCGTGAATAAATATCACTGGCAATATAACCTAGCGGATGTCCAACATGTAAACCCGCACCACTTGGATAAGGAAACATATCCAAAACATAATATTTTGGTTTATTGCTATTGTTTTCTGCTTTAAACGTTTGGTTTTTTGCCCAATAGTCCTGCCACTTTTTCTCGATTTGATTGAAATCGTATTTCATCTGTTGTATTTCTGCTTTTTTGAAAGCGCAAATTTACGGTTTATATAGAAACTTGAAAGCGTTTGATTGTGTTTAATGACATTCATTATAAAGAAATTGAATATAAACTGGCAATTATAATTTTGTTTGAAAAAGCAATTTGTAATTTCGCATCATAAATAACACATTAAGTTTGTTACAGAACACAACAAGGGCACATTTGGCCTTATTGGCAACCAATATCATTTATGGGGCAAATTATATTATTGCCAAAGGCATTATGCCCAATAAAATTGGTCCTTCTGCATTTATTTTCATTAGACTTTCCTGTTGTGTGTTGTTGTTTTGGACTTTTAAACTATTGTTCGTCAAGGAAAAAGTTGCCAAAAAAGACCTATTAAAACTTGCTCTTTGTGGACTATTTGGAGGCGCTTTAAACCAAATGCTGTTTTTTCATGGCATAAATTTAACATCCCCAATAGATGCTTCAATAATTCAAACCGCGGCACCTGTTTTAGTTTTGATTTTTAGTTTTTTCATTTTAAAGGAACGAATCACCAAAAACAAAATAGTGGGTATTGCATTGGCGGCTTCAGGTGCTATTTTTTTAATTCTTTACGGAAATAAAACGCAGGGCACAAGCTCATTCCTAGGAAACTTATATGTGTTTTTAAATGCCGCTAGTTTTGCTTTATACATGGTCCTTGCAAAAACCTTAATGCAAAAATACAACGCACTTACCGTGATTAGTTACATATTTTTATTCGGATTCATTTATGTTTTTCCTTTTGGCATAAACGACTTTTTGAATACCAATTTTGAAGCTTTTACAACAAGTACCTATTTAACCATTGGTTATGTGGTTTTATTCACGACGTTTTTGGCTTACCTATTTAATATTTATGCACTAAAATATGTAATGCCTTCCGTTGCCAGCAGTTATGTGTATTTACAACCTGTTGTTAGTTTTGTTTTGGTAAGCATCATTGCTTTTCTGTTTGTGCAAAGTGCATATGCCCAAGATATTAGTTTTATTAAAATTCTATGCTGTATTTTGGTTGCAACTGGAGTTTATATTACGGGCAAGCGCGAAAAGAAACCAACCAAATAAAACAATGTAGCAAGTTTAAACGTTGTAATTTTTTAATGAATCAAGTTTTCTTTTATATTTTTACGCCGTTAATCCATAATTTATGAGTTCATCTTTTGAAAAACACCAAAAACGCAGACTGATTTCTTCCTATTTTTCGGTGGTGCTCAGCATAGCTTTGGTTTTGTTTTTATTGGGATTATTGGGTATGCTAGTACTTAATGCCAAAAAGGTATCTGACCATTTTAAGGAACAAGTGGTACTGACCATTTACTTAAAGGATTCTGCCAAAGAAGTTGAAATCAATCAATTGGAAAAAAGTTTAGCCATGGCAGATTATGTAAAATCTACCGAATATGTCTCAAAAGAGCAGGCTGCCGAATTTATGAAAGCTGAAAACGGTGAGGATTTTATGGATTTTGTGGGTTACAATCCGTTACAAAATTCCATTGATGTGCATTTAAAAGCTGATTTTGTTACCTCGGAACAACTCGAGAAAATTTCCGCTGAAGCAACCTCCAAAAACTTTGTGGACGAAGTGACTTACGATAACGACCTTGTAAACCTGATGAATGATAACGTTAAAAAAATCAGTTTTTGGGTTTTGGTGATTAGTGGTATTTTCACTTTAATCGCCGTGCTGCTGATAAACAGTTCCATTAGGCTATCGGTTTACTCAAAACGATTCACTATTAAAACCATGCAAATGGTTGGGGCTACCAAGCAATTTATTCGTCGCCCATTTGTTTGGAAAAGCGTGCGTTTGGGTATTATTGGTGCCGTTTTGGCTTTAATAGGCATGGGCATTGTACTTTATTACGTCAATCAAACATTCCCAGAATTGGGCTTGCTAAACACACCTATTTTAATCGTGCTTTTATTCGCAGTTGTATTTGCCTTAGGTATTGTAATTACTTGGATAAGCACCCATTTTGCAACCCAACGCTTTTTAAATTTAAAAACAGACGAGTTATATTATTAGTGTTTTAGCTAAAATATTTTCAATATGAAACTTTCTAGAATCTTAATTTTATCAGTTATTTTTTCTTTGATTTTAGGTTGTGCCGATGACGACCTGAAAAACACACAAGCACTTATTCGAATTTCGAATGTTAGCACTTTCGATTATAAAAACATAACCGCTATTTCAGCAGATTACGAAAATCTTAATCCTGGTGAAAAATCTGAATACAAACTATTTGAAAAGGCATATCGGTATGGTTTTGTAGAGTTGGAAATCGATGGTGAAATATATACCATTCAACCAATCGATTTCGTAGGCGAAACACCTTTGGAAAAAGGAAAATACACCTATCAAATTGATGCCAACGACTCAACGGAGCAATATGGAAAACTGAGTTTAACACTTATTGAAGAGGAATAACTTCGAAGGAATCTTATACTTTCTAAACGATTCAATAATTTAGAGAGCCGTTAACACCATTGTTTTAAATAAATCTGTTATTTTGCACTAAAATTTTTCAGCAAGGAAAAATCATGGGAGAAAAAAAACGAAAAGAAGAAGCAAAACCGACGTTTGTATTTGGAAAGAAAAACTATAAATTCATGTTTATAGGTCTGGCCGTTATAGCGCTTGGTTTTATTTTGATGGCCGGCGGTGGTAGCGATGACCCCAATGTTTTTAACCCTGAAATTTTTAGTTGGAGACGTATTAGGCTTGCTCCATTGGTAGTACTAGTTGGTTTTGGATTTGAGATTTACGCCATTTTGCTGAATCCGGATAAGTAATTACAAAAGTACTTTCTTGGCAAATTCAGTTGCCATTTTTTTTACATAGTCATAACTGTTTTCCAAAGCATCATTTAAATCTTTGGCGTGCCGTAAAACCCAATCGGCATAATCAATTCCAAAATTTTTGAGTTCTTTTTCGCTTAATTTTAAATCACCGCATAATGCGGCCACTTTAATATTTTTCGCTTTCGTAGAAGTTACCACACCATGAACTGTTTTGCCTGATAAGGTTTGCTTATCTAAAGTGCCTTCACCTGTAATAATCCAATCAGCATTTTTTATTTTTTCGTCAAACTTTACCACTCTTCTAATAAGTTGAATTCCAGGTTGCAACTCTCCATTTAAAAATACTTTTGAAGCTATCCCCATGCCTCCAGCTGCTCCAGCACCTTTTACATTTTGTGGATTAACATTAAAAATTTCTTCTATGATTTTTGAAAGGTGCCTTAACCCAGAATCAAGTATTATTATATCATCAACTGTCGCTCCTTTTTGAGCCGCATAAACAAAAGCCGCTCCATCTTTTCCATATAATGGATTTTCAACATCGCATGCAATTTCAAACGCCACCTCATTTAATTTTGGATGAACGTAAGTCACATCAATAGATTCAATTTTTGCTAAGTTGACACCAATTGGCTTCACCGTTCTTTTATTTTTATCTAAAAACCGATAACCCAAAGCTGTTGCCATGCCAATACCACAATCGTTGGTTGCACTGCCACCAATACCCAAAATAATTTTCCATGCGCCCTTGTTTATGGCATCAACAATCATTTCGCCAGTGCCAAAAGTTGTGGCGTTTTTGCAATCTAATTGCTCTGGTTTCAATAATTTCATTCCAGAAGCTTCTGCCATTTCAATAAAAGCAGTTTTTGACTTTTCGGCATATAAATAAGTGGCAAGCGTAGGATTAAAAAAAGGATTGTTTACTTCAATACGAACCAGCTCACCATTTAGATGATGCTTTAAAACGTCCATTGTGCCGTCACCCCCATCTGCAAGTGGTAATTTTATTAACTCTACATCTGGATTTATAGCATGAATACCTTCCTCAACTGCATTGCAAAAATGCCATCCAGTGAGTGAGTTTTTAAACTTGTCGGGCGCTACAACGATCTTCATCAGTCTAAAATACTTCAATTTCTCAAAGTTTAAGGATGAAAAAGCTTTTTGTAGCACTATTTTAATATTTTTACGCCATGGAAATAATAGACGCGATTATCCTCGGCATCATTCAAGGACTTACCGAATTTTTACCCGTTTCATCCAGTGGCCATTTAGAACTTGGGAAAGCTATTTTAGGCGACCATTCTGTTCCCGAAGAAAGTTTGCTTTTTACCGTAGTACTGCACTTTGCAACGGCATTGAGCACGATGGTTGTTTTTAGAAAAGATATTATTTCGCTCATAATAGGCGCGCTAAAATTTAAGTGGAACGAGGACCTACAATTTATGGCAAAAATTGCCGTATCTATGATTCCAGCAGTGGCAATCGGGCTTTTTTTTGAAAAACAATTGGAACAACTTTTTAGTGGCAATATACTTTTGGTGGGCAGCATGCTCATCATTACAGGCATACTTTTATTTTTAGCTGATAAGGCCAGAAACACGAACAAAGAAGTATCATTTATGAATGCTTTTGTTATTGGCATTTCTCAAGCCATTGCGATGCTTCCTGGTATTTCACGATCAGGCGCAACCATTTCAACTTCAGTATTGTTGGGCAACGATAAAACTAAAGCAGCCAGATTTTCGTTCCTTATGGTTGTTCCCCTTATTTTTGGTAAAATTGCCAAAGATGTGCTTAGTGGTGAATTAACTTATAACAGCGGAAATTTTACTACACTCTCCATCGGATTTATTGCAGCCTTTGTAGCGGGGCTATTTGCCTGTACTTGGATGATTTCTTTGGTAAGAAGAAGTAAGCTCACTTATTTTGCAGTTTATTGCGCTATAGTTGGGCTTATTGCCATTATTTACACTTTCTTTAATTAGCATGCCAACCGCAGAAGATTATCTTTCCGGACAAGTTTTACTCATAGACAAACCATTGCATTGGACGTCCTTTCAAGTAGTGAACAAACTGCGGTGGGAGATAAAACAAGCATTCAAAATAAAAAAGATAAAAGTGGGTCATGCCGGCACTTTAGACCCCTTGGCTACTGGTTTATTGGTAATCTGCACAGGAAAGATGACCAAACAAATTGATACATTTCAAGCACAAACAAAAGAATACACCGGCACTTTTGTTTTGGGAAGCACCACACCTTCTTTTGATATGGAAACCGAAATTGATGAAACCTTTCCAACTGAACATATTTCGGAAGACTTAATCAAAGCAACCACCAAACAGTTTATTGGAGACATTGAGCAATTTCCGCCTGTTTTTTCGGCCATAAAAAAGGATGGGAAACGTTTATATGAATTTGCCAGAGCAGGTGAAAATGTTGAAATAAAACCAAGAAATGTTCATATCTCCGAGTTTGAAATCACAAAAATCGATACTTCGACTGCGCTCAGTACAGGCTCTTCAAACATTGACTTTAGAGTGGTTTGCGGCAAGGGCACCTATATCCGCTCTTTGGCTAACGATTTTGGCAAAGCCTTACAGTCTGGAGCCCATTTATCGGCACTTAGGCGCACAAAAATCGGTAGCTTCAACGTTGATGATGCGCTTACCATAGAAAGCTTTATAGATAGCCTAAAAAACTAAATTATCTAATTTTACGTATATTTAGCGAACCCAAACCTATAATTTTTAAGATTTGCACCTAACAGATCAACATAGAGCGCTTCTACTTACTTTTCTAATTTCCGGAACGGTAGTACTATCTGTTTTTAATCTCGGTCTAAAAAAGCACAGTGAATTTCTTTCTGAAAGTTACTATGAACTTGAGCCCGAAAAAGAACCTACTGATGAAGAAATCAAGCAGCTTGAAGCTTTAGAAAAACTGAACAACGCTAAAGCCGAAACAAATAGCGCTTTTAACGAAACACAAGAAAATAAGCACTTTGCCCAAGCATACGAGCGCATTGCACCACCCGAAGACTATGTTCCCAAAGCAAGTGATATTTCAGAAAACAGTGACGCGTTAAAAAGAGAGTATGAAATTCCGGATGATTCAAAATTAAACCAAGACGAGCTTTCAAAATTCAACAAGGCCAACGAGGTTTTAAAAAAGCAGCTTTCTGAAAACAACAACCATAAAAGCACCATCAGCTATTCTTTGGTAAACCGCAATAAAATCTATATTCCCATACCTGTTTATTTGTGTGAGGTTGATGGAAAAATTGTGGTAAATATTACGGTTAATTCAAAAGGAAATGTTACCGATACTTATTTAAACACCTCATCAACATCTTCAAATGAGTGCTTGATTGAGCATGCCTTGGAATATGCCAAAGATTCTAAATTTAGTGCTGACCCCACAAAAGAAAACCAATTGGGCTCCATTACATTTCATTTTATTGGCAAACGGTAGGCTCTAGCTTGCATAACATTTCGGTTATATCTTCAATGATATTTTGCCCCTTGTTTTTGTTATACCAATGTTGTAAATCTTCCTTAAATTCTGGTGTTAGTTTTCCGTATTTAGCCTTAAATCTGTTTACATAAGCCGTGGCCTCACTTGGTCTTGGTCCGTAAGTGTTCAAAACCGCTCCTGTTTCGTTATCAATCATAATTACTTTTGGAATAGACCGGGTTCCATAAGTTAAAAATGCATCCATAAGTTCAGGGTTTTCATCTCTAAGTACAATTTTCAATTCTATGTATTTACTCAACTCTGCCACCTTATTCAAGGCAGGAAGCATATGGGCACCATCGCCACACCAACTCTCGGCAATGGCCAACCAAGTTATAGGGTGTTTGAATTCTAAAATCTTTTGCTGGGACTCTTCAGAAATCTTTAAGGTTTTGTCCCAACGCTTCATCCGTTTATCATTAAGCAACGTAAAATCTGTATAAACTTCAGTCTTTTCTAAACCCGTGGTAGAATTATTTTCGGCCATCTTCTTTACCAAATCCCTATATTCCTTGTAAGACATGCTGCAATTTAGGCTGTCATTAATTGTGGTATCCATAATTCATTTATTAACATTGAAACAATACTTAAAGCCACAAATTTAGATGCAACATATTTTATTTAAGATGATATTTGTCATACTTTTACTTTAAACCTGAACAAAATATGAATTCGTTACACAGATGTGGTTGGTGTGTTGGTGATGACCTTTATGAAACTTATCATGATAAGGAATGGGGCGTTCCTGTTTACGATGATGAAACCTTGTTTGAATTTTTAACTTTAGAAACTTTTCAAGCAGGGTTGAGCTGGATTACTATTCTAAGAAAACGCGAAAATTTCAGAAAAGCTTTTGATGATTTCGATTATAAAAAAATAGCCCTTTACACCCAAGATAAAATGGACAGTTTACTGCTTGATGCTGGGATAATACGAAACAAATTAAAAGTAAAGGCTACTGTTACCAATGCCCAAGCATTTATCAAAATACAGGAAGAATTTGGCAGTTTCAGTAAATACATTTGGGGTTTTGTTGATGGCAAACCTATAAAAAACACCCTAAAAAACCACAAAAGTGCACCCGCAAACACACCTTTAAGCGATACTATTAACAAAGACTTAAAAAAACGCGGATTTAAATTTGTTGGCACCACTGTGGTTTATGCCCATATGCAAGCCACGGGTATGGTAAACGACCACGAAGTTGGATGTTTTAGGTATAATGAGGTCTAAAAATTTATAAAATTGGTTAAATACTAGTTTTTTAATGGCTTATCCAAATCTGGAATTATTGTTTTTAATGCCTCGTCAACATCAATATAATCGTCCAAATCACTAATAGAGATTACCTTATAATTATTCCTTGATAGAAACTCTAAATGCGACTTAAAAACTTCTGGCGATGTATCAACCCAAGGATGCTCAATATCGGGGACACCATGAACGGTAATTACAACTATATTACCATTTTTTGCCTCGGAAAAAGCAGTCCGAATCAATTCAATATTATCTGTTTTCATTGCCCAACTCGGAATTAAATACGGATGGTCTTCCAGAGGGTTATAAGGTCTCTTCCCTCCTGCACGGGCATATTTATAATTTAATTCCCTTAAAATTTCCAAGGATTGAGCATTTAAATCGTATGCTGGATAAGCAAATGACGCTGGCTTTGAAATTCCAACAGAATCGCATTTGGCCTCTATTGCTCTAATCTCCTCTATTGCATGCGATTTAGAAAGCCTATTAATATGTTTATGCGAAAGGGTATGATTTGCAACTTCAAAACCCATTTCAGAAAGTTTTTTAACCTGTTCCCATGTCATATATTTTGTGCTATCCTTATAATTGGGCGGAAACTCACACATGAAAAAGGTGGCATTAAACTTGTACTTTTTTAGTAAAGGTGCCACAATGGAGTGATGACTTGCACAGCCATCATCAAAGGTTAAGACAACAAGTTTATCTGGAATTTCCTTTTTTAAAATTTGGGCATTTCCAAACTTGAAAAAAGAAATGGTCAACATTAAAATTATGATTTTTTTCATTTCAAAAATTACGCCTTTACAAGATAGAATATTTTGGGCTACACATTTAAATAGCTCAAAAAAGCATTTCTAGGAATCTCTTCAGCCCCTAAACTTTCCAAATGTTTGGTATAAACTTGGCAATCAAATAATTTATAATCGGTGTTTTGTACAAACGTGATAAAGGCAACCTTGCTTGCATTGCTTTCTTTCGAGAACATGCTCTCTCCACAAAACACTCCGTTGTTTAAATCAACACCATAAAGTCCGCCCACCAAATCACTTCCTTTCCAAGCTTCAACAGATTTTGCATGCCCCAATTTATGAAGTTTTACATAAGATTCAATCATACTATCGGTTATCCAGGTTCCTGATTGCCCTGCCCTTTTTGCTTTGGAGCATTCCGTTATTACGGCTTCAAAATCTTTATTGACCGTTATTGTAAAATTAGTGTTGTTAATAAACTGCCTCATACTTTTAGACACCTTCAACTTTTCTGGAAACAGCACAAAACGCGGGTCTGGCGACCACCATAAAATTGGGCTATCCATCTCAAACCAAGGGAAAATGCCATTTCTATAAGCGAGCAACAAACGCTCAGCAGATAAATCGCCACCCATGGCGAGCAAGCCCTCTTTAGTCGCTTCATTTACATTTGGAAACCATATTTTATTGGTGAGATAATGCATTCTTAAAAATAAAAAACCTTTCAATATAAACTGAAAGGTTGATTGTTGATACCCTTCGACTGTGCTCAGGGTGACAGAAATTATTTAAAACGGTAAATCGTCGTGGTCATCATCGTTTAAATCACCCGCTGGTTCAAACGCATCTGCTGGTGGCACAGGTGGCATGTTTGTGCCTGAAGCTTCAGATTGCAAGGCCTCTATTCTCCATCCTTGAATGGAGTTGAAATATTTTGTTTCACCTTGTGGGTTTACCCATTCCCTTCCACGTAAATTTATACTTATTTTTACTTGCTGACCAACTTGATAGTTGTCTAACAAATCTGTTTTGTCTTGCACAAACTCCACCATAATATGCTGTGGGTATTGCTCCTCTGTTGTAACTACAATTTCTCTTTTTCTAAAACCATTGTTACCAAAAGTTTGAGTTTCTCCAATCACTTTAATTCTTCCTTGAACTTCCATTTAATCTATTATTTATTCCTTATTAATACTCTTTTATTTTGATTTAAGATAGCAATATTTTCCACGCACTCTGTACATCGCCAAAACTTAAATAATTTCGGGCTAGTTTATGCTTTTGCCTATGTGTTGCCGTTTTAATATTTGGATAACGCGCCGCTAAATCCTTCACAAAAGCTTCAACACTTTCTTTACTGGGCAGAGCTTCAACGTTTCCTAACATTCCTAGGTCATTTCCTGTTAAAACCATACTGTTTTTAACAAAATCAGGAAAATTATCAATACCAATACCTAATGAAGACAAGGGTTTTGGTATTTCAAAAAAGCCTTTTCTTGCCCTGCTATAAAAACTGCCTCCCGCTCTAGCAACCAAATCTAATTTTTTCTGGTCTATGGCATCATTTTCATCCAGAAAATCATCATCAATATGCATTCTCAAAACCTCGCAAATAATTAAATTACCTGCTCCACCTTCTACACCCAGCTTGATTATATCATTAACCTTACATTCAAAATGAACAGGTGACTCGGCCACCCTAAATGGCTTAACCAAATCCGATTTTTGCATAGTCAGTCCAGCCTTATCAAATTCATTAACGCCTTCGGGGTATTCTGTACTGGCCAACGACACTTGATGAACCATATCGTAATTCACCACATTTATCACAACCTCTTTGGTTGCCTCCGCATTGTTTAGCGTATGCTTAACTGTATTGTTGCTTACACGCCTAGATGGTGAAAAAATTAATATAGGCGGATTAGTACTAAACACATTAAAAAAACTAAATGGTGATAAATTTGGGTTTCCGTCGCTATCAACCGTGCTTGCAAAAGCTATGGGCCTAGGTGCAACCGCACTCAACAAATAACCGTGTAATTTACTGGTTGATAATTGCTTTGGGTCAATTGATGCCATTAAACTTTTTAATGAATAACAAATGTAACCAAAGTCTAACTCATCTAAAAACCGATTTACTAACAACTTGGACAATAATATTAACAGATTTGCATTATATTAGAAATCAAAATCAATAGTTCGTGATTTTTACAAAACATAGCAATGCATTCCGTTGGATTATTATCATAGCCTCCTTTGCTATAGTCTCACTTATTTTATGGAAGACTTATGAATTTTTTCAGCATTTTAAAGATGAGGAGCGCACAAAAATGGAAAACTGGTCGTTTGCCCAAACCGAATTTGTAAATGCTGAAACCAACACCAACTTAAATCTTACCTTAAAAATATTGAACAGCAATACGACAACACCCATGTTGGTTATTGACCAAGATGGACGTTTGAGCAGTTTTAATAATATTGATGAAACTAAGATCCAAGATTCTCTTCACATTCAAAAACTAATTGAAAAATTTCGAGACGAAAACAAACCAATCGATATAAAATACCAAGGAAAGACATTCTCTACTATTTACTATGGCAACTCTCCACTTTTAAATAAACTGGCTTATTATCCACTAGCTTTACTGCTCATCATTTTTCTGTTTGGCGCAGTAATTTTCTTTTTTTACCGAAGCAACAAAAATGCCACACAAAATAAACTTTGGTCTGGCATGGCCAAGGAAACAGCGCATCAAATTGGCACACCGTTATCTTCCTTAATTGGCTGGACTGAAATTTTAAAAAGCGAAAACGTGAACCCCGATTACATTTCTGAAATGGAAAAAGATGTAGATCGTTTAAAAACAATCACAGAGCGTTTCAGCAAAATTGGGTCGTTACCTACTTTGGAAAAAGCCGATATCATCAAAGAAACCATTGATTCTTATGATTACTTAAAAGCAAGGTCTTCAAAACTTATTGATTTTGAAATTATAATTCCTGATGGTGAAATATTTGTTGAACTAAATAAACAATTGTACAGTTGGAGCATTGAAAATTTAGTAAAAAATGCCATTGATGCCATGAAAGGCCGCGGGAAATTGACCATTGAAATTTCGCAGCTAGAAAACAATGTAAAAATAACTGTAACGGATACCGGTAAAGGCATAAATAAAAAAGATTTCAACAAAATATTTGAGCCAGGTTTTACTACCAAAAAGCGCGGCTGGGGGCTAGGTTTGTCTTTAACAAAGCGCATTATTGAAGATTTCCATAAAGGCAAAATAAGTGTTTCGCAATCTGAAAAAGAAAAAGGCACAACCATACAAATTGACCTAAAGCGTGCAAATTAACAAGTTATGCCTGAAAAATTTATTGACTCTAAAGAGGTAATCCTAAAAAACAACTGTCCGCAATGTTATGGCACCGATGGTTTAAGATTAACATTCAAACAAAAGATTGTTGAAACGAGCTTTTATAAATCCATAACATCTGAAATTAATCAAGAATTGGCCTGTAAAAAGTGTAATTCAATTATTTATCCAGTACAATGGACCGATGATATTGAACGTGTTGTTGCCTACCAAAACAAGGCCTTTACGCCAAAAAAGGCTTCAACTTACCTTAAAAAAACGTCTTGGATTGCTATTGGCTTGGCCATTGCCCTAACAGCTTTATTAATTTTTCTAGTTTACTACACCAATCTATAAATTAGATTTAATAGAATCCGCCAACTTTTGAAATTCTTCGGAAGATAATTTTTCCTTTTTTATAAAACGCGCATCTTCCATGGTGTGCAACGGAATTAAATGCACATGCGCATGGGGCACCTCCAAGCCAATTACCGTAATGCCCACGCGCTTGCACGGCACAGCTTTTTCAATACCCAAAGCCACCTTTCTTGAAAAAGCCATAAGGCCGTTGAAGGTTGCTTCATCCAAATCAAAAATCTTATCCACTTCCTTCTTCGGAATGCAGAGGGTGTGCCCTATCGAATTGGGGTTGATGTCTAAAAAAGCAAAAAACTCATCTGTTTCTGCAATTTTATAACAAGGAATTTCTCCATTAATGATTTTTGTGAATATTGAAGCCATAATTATAAATGTGAATATTTAAGAAACCCATATAAAGATAAAAGATTCCTGATTATTTTGAACCAGGAATCTTTTTAAATTTATGTTATAATGCCTTTATCTGGAAATTTCTACAATATCAAATTTCATAACGCCGTTTGGCACTTTAATTTCGGCAACCTCACCTACCGATTTACCCAACAAACCTTTCCCTATGGGTGAATTAACGGATATTTTTCCTGATTTTAAATCAGCCTCTCCATCAGCCACCAAAGTGTAAACCATTTCCATACCATTGGTTTGGTTTTTTATTTTCACTTTTGACAACACCAACACTTTTGAAGTATCTAACTGTGACTCATCAATGACACGGGCACCGGCCAAAGCATCTTCCAGTTTAGAAATACGCATTTCCAGCATACCTTGTGCTTCCTTAGCGGCATCATATTCGGCATTTTCACTTAAATCACCTTTATCCCTTGCTTCAGCAATGGCCTTTGAAGCTTTTACACGTTCAACATCTTTGAGTTGCTTTAACTCCTCTCTCAATTTTTTTAACCCCTCTGGTGTATAGTATGATACTTTACTCATAACTTCATCGTTTTACTTAATAAAAGATGCTGAAACAAGTTCAGCATACAAAAAAATCTCGCACATACGAGATTCCGATTACAAATATACAAAATTTTTACGTCAGTTTGCTTTTTATCGTAAATTGCATGCTCGTTTTGAAGGAATAATGTAAGCCGGAAAAGGGCATGACACAAACAAAAACCATCATTAAATTATTGGTCAAACAAATGAAATACCTATCATGCTTTTTGGTTTTTACTATTTTATTTTCTTGTAGCGGAAATTCCAATGACGACAGAAATTGCAGATTCTTATTGGACATTAGTGTAAGCGAAAGCATAAACCTTAACTTTCCACAATACAGCCAATTGAAGTCTATTAACGTACCTGTGCACATACCCCAAATAGGTGGAAGAGATGGTATAATCGTTAACAACACAGGAGCAAGATATGTTGCCTTTGATGCCACCGACCCCAATCACATACCCTCAGATTGTTCTTCTCTAAGAATTGACGGCATTATAGCAAAATGTAATTGTGATGACGGCAACGAATACAGTTTGTTGGATGGCATACCATTAGGAAATAACGGAACCAAATGCCCCCTAAGGGGTTATATTGCTGAGAGAAGCGGAGATAACCTTTTAATTTACAACTAGCCTCCTCTATCCCCTCCAAAGGAGGGGATAGAGAAACCTAAATTAAAACTTCAAAGTAGCCCCCACCAAAAAGTTAATGGTGGCTTGCGGATAATACCCAGCCCCTTCAATTGTGGTAACCGAATTTGGGTCGGACCAAGTGTCATCATAAGTGTAATAGTATCCGTTAGACACGTACTCCTTATTAAAAATATTATTCACTAAACCGCTTAACACAATGGACTTAAAAATTGCTTTGGGCTTTATTTCATAGACAATATTAAAATCGCTGACAAAAAAGCTTTCCAGTTTGGAAGCCTCGGAATCTGTATTTCCTATAAATTGCTTGCCAACATATTTGCTCAACAAATTGAGTTGTAAATTTTTGGCTAGATAAAAATTAAAGGCATTACCGAATACCAAATTTGGCGAAAATGAAATGTTGGTATTGCCCAAATCCACAACTTCTCCATCAATAGATGCATTAAAATTTTTGTTTTTATTACTGCTTATAGCAACGTTAGTTGACACGCCAAAAGTTTTGCAGAATTGAACATTGGCATCAACTTCCAAACCCAACCTGTAACTTTTACCGCTGGTGGCTCTGACAGGGCTTCCCACGTCATCTAACTCACCTGTCAAAACCAATTGGTTTTGATAAAACATGTAGTATAAATTGGCATTAACATTGGCCTTTTCTTTTTGGAAACGCCAACCCAACTCAATATCATTAAGTGTTTCATTTTCGGTTACACCTGCTTTAAAATCATCTCGGTTTGGCTCCCTATTGGCTCGCGCGTAAGAAGTGTAAAAACTACTTGATTCCGAATTTCTGTAGGTAAGTCCCAGTTTTGGGTTAAAAAAATTGAATTGGGCATCGGTTACAAAAGGCAATCTATCTGAATTCAATCCGTTGGTTTTGTAGCTTACAAAACGCCCTTGCAAATCGATAAATCCTGTAAGTTTTTCATCTATTTTAAATGTAGCTTTTGAAAAAATGCTAAAATCATTTTTTGTAGCATCACCTTCATAATATTTATCTCTAATATTTGCATTTGGTGCTAAATCGGCTCCCCAAATAACTTCTCCGAAGTGGTCACCAGTATAACTACTGCCTGAAAGTCCTGAGATAATTTCCAACATATTCCTCTTAAATGTAACATTCGCGTTTAAAACATAAAAATTGTTATTCAGCCAGCGACGTACTATGACATCAGAATCATCTTCGATTAAGTTATTAAAATCGGCAGCACTCTCTTCTGGTTTATATTGTTCAAAATACCCTTTCCCTTTAGTATAGTTCAACCCTAAGTTTGTTGACCAATTATTGTCCAAACGCTCATTCCAATGCAATTGATAATGGTCTTGCCAATAATTATCGGTTTCATTATCGTAAGTGTATGGGTTTTGGCGGCGATCTTCTTTCAATTCTTCAGCCGTAAGTCCAAACCATGCCTGATAAGTATATTCTTTATTTCCGAATGTCAAAGCTTTAATTAGGGTATTATCATCCTTGTAAATTCCTTGCAGAAAATACGCCTTTAAATCTGTGAAGGCACGATCTACATAACCATCAGAATTTATTTTTGAAAATCGACCTGAAATTTCAATACTTCGACTGCGCTCAGTATCCGCATATAATTGCCCTGTGGTTAATTTTACGGTATGTTTACGTGTGTTGTAACTACCAAAACTATTGGAAATCTCTCCAGAAGCATCTGCAGAAAAGGCATCAGTCAAAACGTTTAAACTTGCACCAAAAGCACCCGATCCATTAGTTGAAGTACCAACACCGCGCTGCAATTGTAAACTTTGGGTTGAGGACGCAAAATCGCCCAAATTCACCCAAAATGTACCTTGACTTTCTGGGTCGTTATAAGGAATTCCATTTATGGTTACGTTTACCCTTGTAGCATCGGTTCCACGAACCCTAATTCCTGTGTAGCCAATACCTGCTCCTGCATCACTGGTAGTTACTACCGAAGGCAAATAATTGAGCAGCACGGGAATATCCTGCCCCAAATTACGTTTTGCCAATTGCTCTTTTGAAACATTGCTATGCGTTATTGGCGAATTGGCGTCTACTCTTACAGCTTTTACCAAAACTTCGTCTAGGTTTTGTGTTTCTGTTGAATCTTTTTCGATTTGATTTTCTTGAGCGGCTGCACAAAAAGACAACACTAAAAGTGCTAAAAAAAGAAATAAATTTTTCATTACGATTATGAATTTATAATCAAATAAAAAGAGGTAATTATTCTTTTGGTTAACAATTAATTGTTTAAAATTTGAATATCAAGATTGTACGTTTCCGAATATTCTATCCCTAAACAGCATTACCTGTTCTAGGTTCATTGGGTATGATCTCAGCCGATATAGGCACCCCTTTTTTGAGAACGCTGCAAAGATATATTAGATTTATGGATTACGATTTACGATTTACGATTTTTTTTAATCGATATCAGGTTTTTTTCTGCCCGCTTTCTTTTCAGATAACCAACGCTTGTTTTTAAGTCGCTTTCTAATAACCGATTTTGGGATTTTAGTTGGCTTTCGCTTTTTTGGTTCAACCAACCCTGCTTTAATAAGATTTAAAAAACGTGCAACTATAAGATCTTTATTTTTATGCTGACTTCTACTTTCATCACATTGCAACAGTAAAATGCCATCTTTATTGAGTCGATTTTGAAGCTTCTCAAGAAGTCTTTGTTTTTGTGTCTCGTTCAACTCAACCGAGGCTTTCAAATCGAAAACCAATTCCACTTTTGAGGACACCTTGTTTACGTTCTGCCCGCCACTTCCAGAACTCCTAACAGCCTTAAAAGTTAATTCTTTGAGTAAACTTTCCTCATTAAACATTGTTGCCCTGGTGCGCTGGTTTAAGCAAATCGTTAACCGTTTTTACGGGATTAAAAGTTTCTACCGGAACTTCAACAAAAATGGAGCTCCAATAAGCCATGCTTCCGTTCCATAATCCGGGCAGTTCCAAAGCTTGAATATCTGTTCCGTTTTGTGTTTTCATGGTTATAAACGCAGCTTCAGGATCTACAAATTGCTTCAAATCAAATTTTTTGCCTTTGTAATTTTTAACGGCGCAAACCAAATCGGTCGGATTAAAATGTGTGGCCTTATAGACTAGTTCTTGTTGATGCTTTTTACTGAAGTTAATTTGGGCAAATTCTACAATCTGCAAGGAAACCTTCCCATCCTTATCTCGTACCCAAAATGGACCACCACCAGGCTCTCCTTCATTTTTTACCATTCCGCAAACACGAATGGGCCTATTCAGTTTTTCTTTCAAAAATGCTATTTTATCTCCAATAGAAAAATCATCAATATCCTCGGGGACTGGTGTATTCAGCCTATATCTCAGAAAAAGAATCATGATTTTTAGTTCGGTTTCACCAGGGTCGCCTTCATCCAATTTATTTAAATAAGCAAAAACAGTTTCTTGAGCTTCCAATAATACACCAGCCAACAACTTTTTATATCTAGAAACCTCAACATTCCTGCTCGAAACCACTATGTTATCAATGTTTTTTATGAAGATTAAGTCGCTATCCAAATCATTTAAATTTTCCAACAATGCCCCATGGCCCGCTGGCCTGAATAGAATTGAACCATCTTCCTTTCTATAAACCTCATCCTTTGTGGTTAAGGCAATGGTTTCGGTAGCTTTCTTTTGATAGGAAAATGCCACATTGAATGTAGTTTGTGTTTCAGCTTCCAAACGTTTTATAACCTTTTTTAATTCCTTCAGAAAATATTCGTGGTGCGCTTCTGAAACCGTAAAATGTAAATTTGATGTGCCTTTTGATGAAGCATATATTGTAGATTCAAACAAATGCTCTTGAAATGCCGTAACAACTTCGTCATCATATTTATGAAATGGCAATAACCCTTTTGGGAAAAAACTATAGTTCAACCCATTTTCATCCAACATGGTTTTTACAAATTCAAGATGTTTTTCCGATTCATCCAATTCATCATAATTTGGACAAGTTTCTTTTACTTTTGAAATGACTTCATCATAAAAGGGAAATTTTTCTAAATTGGAAACAAAGGTTTTTATGAGAGAATCAGTCCGTCTTTCGGCATAACTTTCAACCGTGTCTTTTGCAGGATTAAAATTTTTCAAGAACTGAAATAAAAACTTAAACATTCTAGTAGCCGCACCCGAAGCTGGAACAAACTTAACAATGCTCAAATCATCCTTTTTGGCATCATAAGACTGGATAAAATTTTGAAGGTCGGCTTCATTATAACTTTCAATACCCTTTCCTATGGTTGCGGCAGCAACTAAATTAGAATACGACATGCCGTTTTTAATGCGATCTGCTTGAGCTACAACCTGCTCTTTTTCGATGCCCTTATTTTTTATTTGCTGAATATCCTTCTCAGAAAACATTTCAATTATTTTTTTAGTAATAGTTTGTCTATGTGTTTCACAGCCATTTCTAAACGTTCTTTTTTACTGCCCTTTAATAGTATAAATGGTCTGTTATACTTTATTAATTCATCCTCAAAAGCCTTAAACATTTCCATTCTTTGTTCTGGCCTATCTCTTAAATCATCCGCTTCCCAAGGCGAGTCAATATAAGTTAAAAAATACAAATCGTAGGTGTTTTCTAGCGCATACTTTTTAAGCATCGGATCACAATTTCCTCCGTAAAAAGCTTCAGAATACACTTTGGTCTCCAACAAATCTGTATCGCAAATTAAAATGGTATCGGTTTTTTTAGCCAATTCATTTTCAAACTTCATCTGTCCAATGGCAATGGGCAACAAATCTTCAGGTTCACAGGTTTTACGTTCATTATTCCATTTGTTTTGAAGATACTCACGCGCATATTCCGGAACCCAAACCGAATTGTAGTGCCTCGCCAATTGTCTTGACAAGGTTGTCTTTCCAGTTGATTCGGGGCCAAACAAAACTACTTTTATGCAGTTTGCAGGTTGTTGTTTAAGGTTCTTTTCCATGCTAAATAGCCATAAATGGCAATAATTGTAAAGCCTAAATACTGTAGACTAGTGAAAATTAAGCCTTTATAAAGATATAATGGAACAGAAATAATATCACCAATAATCCAAAACGTCCAGTTTTCTATTTTTTTTCTGGCCATAAGCCACATACCAACAAAAAATATGGCTGTAGTAATGGCATCAACATATGCTACCCAATTCGTCCATCTATCAAAGGCATTGTAAACTAAACAAACAAATAGCAGTGTTACCAAAAAAATAGCCACAATAGCTTTTTTTTCGTTCAATGTAGTTCTAGAAATTGGCGTTACATGGGCTTCATCTACTTTCCTAGTCCATATGTACCAGCCATAAATGCTCATTAAAAAATAATAAGCATTTATAAGCATATCTCCCAATAGGGCATAAATCCACAAAATATATACAAAAATAGCGGTGCTAATAATGCCAGTAGGGTACACCAAAATGTTTTCTTGTTTGGCATACCAAACACTCAAAAACCCAAAAAAAACACCAATAAACTCCAACACGATAATAATGGTTGGCACACTTTGGTACTGAGAAAAAATCCAATTAAAAATTGAGTCCACGATTTTTTTTTTTTGATAACTTTAAGAAAACCTTCCGCATGCAAAACTAACATTCTATTTATGAAGCATGTTAGAACAGGATGGTAATTTTTACTTTGAAACTTATATTTAGCAAATTATTATAATTTAAATTGACTATGAAAAAAAATTACAATATTCCATTTGCACTTTTTAAATTAATTGTTTTCTGTCTCATACTCCCATCTGGATCTATGATGGCACAAAGACAAATGGAAAATTTAGACCGGGGTGTTTTGGCAATAAAAACCGGACCATCAAATGTTTTGGTGAGTTGGCGAATTTTAGGCACCGAATTTGAAAATGCCTCTTATAATGTTTACCGTGGTGGAACGAAGTTAAACACGACGCCCATAACTGGCGCGAGTAATTATATGGATAATTCATCATTCCTGCCAAATTTCACCTATAGCGTGGCAGCAGTTATTGATGGGGTTGAACAAGAACGCTCTGAAGCCGTTGGCTCGTGGGATGACATTTATAAAAAAATACCACTTACCGCTCCAGCGGGGGGAACAACCCCTGACAATGTAGCTTACACTTATGAAGCCAACGATGCGTCAGTTGGAGACCTAGATGGGGATGGCCAATATGAACTTGTACTAAAATGGTACCCCACTAATGCAAAAGACAATGCACAAAGTGGTTATACTGGAAATACCATTTTACAAGCCCTTGAAATGGACGATACCGGCACTGTGTTATGGACTATTGATTTAGGAAAAAACATAAGATCTGGAGCCCATTACACCCAATTTATGGTTTATGATTTAAATGGAGATGGAAAAGCCGAAGTGGTTTGCAAAACTGCAGAGGGTTCGAAAGACAATGCCGGAACTATTTTAGGCCCCAATCCAACCGCCGATTATAGAAATAGCGGGGGATACGTGCTTAGTGGCCCTGAATACTTAAGTGTTTTTTCTGGAGAAAGCGGTACTTTTATTGACACCGTAGATTACATTCCAGGTAGAGGAACCGTTTCAAGTTGGGGAGATAACTACGGCAATAGAGTTGATCGATTTTTAGCATGTGTGGCTTACCTCGACGGAATTCATCCTAGTGTTGTATTCTGCAGAGGGTATTATACCCGAACCGTTTTGGCTGCATGGGATTTTGACGGTTCAAACTTAAATTTCAAATGGATTTTCGATTCCAATATAGCAGGTAGCCAATACGAACATCAGGGAAACCATAGTGTAACCGTTGGTGATATTGATGGTGATGAAAAAGATGAAATTATTTATGGCTCATTAACAGTTGATGATAACGGAACTGCACTGCATTCCACAGGATATAAACACGGAGATGCTAGCCACTTGGGTGATTTCAATCCTAATAATCCCGGTTTAGAATACTTCACCTGCCATGAAACTGCTGGATCAACCGCAAACACTGCATTAGGAAACTTTGGTTCGGAAAGGACAACTAAGGTACCAAGAGCTGATTTTAGGGGCAACCAACTTGGAACGATATTTTGGCAAGTACCTCAACCCAGTGGTAGTGCGGATATTGGTAGATGTTTAATAGCAGATATTGACCCCAATTACCCGGGAGCAGAAGCATGGTCGTCAGATGGCACAGGCATTTATGATGTAAATGGAAACAATATTTACCCTAATACATACCCAACAACTGCTGGCAACGGCGCCACCTACAACATGGCCGCTTGGTATGATGGAGATTTATCAAGAGAGTTGGTCGATAGAACCGTAATAACCAAATGGAATGGTAGTGGCACTGATAGGGTTTTAACGGCATACAACTACGACAATCTGGCATTAGCCAGCAACAATGGATCAAAATCAAACCCATGTTTAATTGCTGATATTTTGGGTGACTGGAGAGAAGAAATTATTTGGAGGAATTCTTCAAATGAATATTTAGTAATCATGTCCAGCGCGGATCAACCTGACCAACGAATTTTCACCTTAATGCATGACCCTGTATATCGCACCAGTATAGCATGGCAAAATGTAGCATATAACCAACCGGCACATACAGGTTTCTTTTTAGGCAATGGTATGGTAGATCCTGATGTCCCAAATATTACCTTAGTGGAACCAACTTTATCGGTTGATGAAAAACTTAAGGACAATGCTGGTGAAATAAGGCTATATCCAAATCCAACTTCGGGGATGGTTAAATTCAACAAAACAATTAATGGCACTATTCAAGTTTATAATAGTATTGGTAAACTTATAAGCCAAAAAAGTGCCGAGAATATTAAAAACCATGACCTTAGTGGACTTCCCTCAGGGCTTTACTTTGTTAAAATCAAACAAGAAACCGACGTTCATGCCTTTAAGGTTTTCTTGAAATAAAAAAATTATATCGGGTTCATTTATGATTTCCATATAAATGAACCCTATTCAGATAAATTCAAAAGCACCTCTATAACCATACCTGCTTCTTTTGCTTGATTAAACCTTTTTCTTTTCATAAGGTCTTAATTTAGAAAACATAAAAGCCGTAATTATGAGTCAACGTAATAACTCTCCTTTTGTTCTTATAAAAATTCATCTTGTTTTAATCGGTTTAATATTTACATTTCAAAATGTTTCTGCCCAAAGACAATTGGAAAATTTAGACCGTGGCCTTCTGGCTGTCCGAAAAAGTGATTCCGAAGTTCTCATAAGCTGGAGGATTCAGGCAGATGAATTTGAAAGTGTTTCTTATAACGTTTATCGTGGCAAAACTCTATTAAACAAGAAGCCACTAACAGGTGCCAGTAATTTTATTGATAAAACTGAAAAAAATAAAACTTACAGTGTCGCTGCTATTATTGATGGCAGAGAGCAAAAACCTTCTAAGCCAATAGAAGTATGGAGTAGCAATTACAAAAGAATTCCAATTACTCCGCCCAAAGGTGGAACTTCGCCAGATGGCAGGGAATATACTTATAGAGCCAATGATGCTTCTGTTGGTGACCTAGACGGCGACGGGCAATACGAACTCGTTTTAAAATGGGAACCAACAAACTCCCATGACAACGCACATAGGGGTTATACTGGCAATACTTTTTTGCAAGGTTTAGAATTGGACGGCACCATTTTATGGACTATAGATTTAGGAAAGAATATTCGCTCTGGGGCACATTATACACAATTTATGGTTTACGACCTGAATGGTGATGGCAAAGCCGAAATGGCCTGTAAAACTGCTGATGGAACTATTGATGGTGTCGGAACCATTTTAGGGGATGCAAATGCAGATTACAGAAACAGTACTGGATATATTTTAGAAGGTCCTGAGTATTTAAGTCTTTTTTCTGGTGAAACAGGTACTTTTATTGATACTGTAGACTACATACCAGCACGAGGAAAAGTCTCAGATTGGGGGGATCATTACGGAAATCGTGTTGACAGATTTTTGGCTTGTGTTGCATATTTAGACGGAAAACGACCGAGCCTAGTTTTTTCCAGAGGATATTATACCCGAACCGTTTTGGCGGCATATGATTATCGAAATGGTAAATTAACAAATCGCTGGGTATTTGATTCTAATGAAAAAGGAAATGAAGTGTATGCTGGACAAGGAAACCACAATATAGCTGTGGGTGATTTGGATGGTGATGGCAAAGATGAAATTCAATTTGGTTCTTGCGCCATTGATGATACCGGAACAGGTTTGTATTCCACGGGCTTTGGCCATGGAGATGCTGCCCATTTGGGAGATTTTGATCCAAACAGAGAAGGACTCGAATATTTTATGTGCCATGAGGTAGCAAACGGAACCACTATTCCTGCCATAGATTTTAGAGACCCTAAAAATGGAGAAGTCATTTGGCGTGTTGAGGGAAAAGGAGACGTTGGGCGCGGTGTAACGGCCGATATTGACCCAACCCATCTTGGTGCAGAAAGCTGGGCTTCGAATGGATCGGGTATTCATAATACAAGAGGTGAAGTTATTTCAACAACTTACCCTACTGTTGGACGAAGGGGTTCCAGTTATAACATGTTTGCTTGGTGGGATGGCGATTTGCTCAGGGAAATAGTTGACAAAACCCGTATTGCAAAATGGAATGCCGAATTTGAAAAAACCGATATTTTATTGGAAGCTTACAATCATGACGGCATGAACCTTAGAAGTAATAACGGGACTAAATCAAACCCTTGCTTAATTGCAGATATTCTTGGAGATTGGCGTGAAGAAATTATCTGGAGAAATGAAGAAAACACAGAATTGGTCATTTTCTCAACACCCTACCCAACTGAAGAACGAATTTTCACTTTAATGCACGACCCATTGTATCGTGTGAGTATTGCATGGCAAAATGTAGCTTATAACCAACCAGCACACACTGGTTTTTATCTGGGTACTGGTATGAAAAGACCAAAAACACCCTATATATACTTAGCTAAAAAATAGGCCAGAAAGATTATTTCAACAGTTCATCAAAAAAACGTTCATCTTCTTCAAAAGCCGTACCAATAACCACAATATCAGCTCCAGAACCATAGGCTTCCTCCAATTGTTTTGCGCTTTTGATACCACCACCAACTATGAGAGGAATATTTAATTCTTGCTTTACACCTTGAATAATTTCTGGAGTAATTGGATGCAAGGCACCACTTCCAGCTTCTAAATAAATAAGCTTCATACCCAACAATTCGCCAGCCTTTGCAGTATCAATTATATTTTGAACTTGGGTTCTTGGCATTGGTGTTGTTCCTGTTATACGCTGTACCGCCGTCTCTTTTCCGTTTTCAATAAGAATGTATCCTGTTGAAATTAATTCTAATTTAGTAGCCCTAATTTTTGATACGGATTGTACATGTTTTCCAATTAAATATTCAGGGTTTCGTCCTGAAATCAAACTTAAAAAGAGCAAAGCATCTGCCCTATCGGTAATTTGAGTTATGTCTCCCGGGAATATAATCACAGGCAAACTAGTGTGCATTTTTAATTCCTTGACTAGGGCATCTGTAGCATTGTCATCTACTGTACTTCCTCCTACTAAAATAAAGTTTGCCTTGGAGCAGTTTACTTTTTCAATAAAGCGTTCGGTATTTTCTAATATAAATTTATCTGGATCAATTAAAACAGCCAATAACTTTTCACCCTTTGCGGTGGCATTACATATATTATTATAAATTTCCCCCATTTAAGCAACAGCAAAGGCACAAGTAAAACCTTCAAATTCTAAGAATTGGATATTGAATCGATATTTCAAATCTTCATAATCAACCCAAGCTACAGTTTCATTTTCATTATCAGCAATCGGAATAACCAAACAATGCTTTTTAAAACTCAAACCTGGAGTAGCAAACAATTTATATAAAGATTCTTTAACACACCATATTACCGTTAGTTCTCCTTTATAATCCTCGGAATTTTCATTTAGATAGTCATTTTCATAGTCAATAAACTTATGGGCAATAATGGCAATTTTATCTCGCTGTTTCTCAATATCAATTCCTACAGCCAAATCACTAACTATGATTGCCGAAAAATTAAAAGAATGTGTTATGGAAATTTGCTTCCCATCCTTTAAATGAGGTTTACCGTTTTCATCATAAAACAAATCGGCATCTTCATAACCAAACTTCCGTAACAAACAGCGCACACTTAAAAATCCACGTTGGTGCATTTCACTTTTCATGGCCATCACGCGCTGTAAACTCTGCGGTTTTAAACTTACTGAATGCATTAAATCCTCAAAAGATTCTGTTATCTTCCAGATTTTAACAGTAGTTTGTGAATTTACATTAATGGTTTTATAAAGAGGCATTTAATATTCTAAAAGTTATTAGCTATCTTTGCACCTGCTAAATAATATTGGTGCTTTCAAATGGCGAATTTAACCTTTTTTAAGTGCTAAAACAACGTTTAGGTTTAAAACAAAAGATTGATATGAGTACAAAAACAATTCCATTCATAGCTCACAAAGTAAAAGATATTTCGCTTGCAGCTTGGGGCAGAAAAGAAATAGAGCTAGCTGAAGCCGAAATGCCAGGATTAATGAGCCTTCGTGAGGAGTTCAAAGTTGAACAACCTTTAAAAGGGGCCCGTATTGCAGGTTGTTTGCACATGACCATTCAAACAGCAGTTTTAATTGAAACCTTACAAGCTTTAGGCGCAGAAGTTACTTGGAGTTCATGCAACATTTTCTCAACCCAAGACCAAGCTGCTGCTGCAATTGCTGCTGCAGGGACTTCAGTTTACGCTTGGAAAGATATGACCGAAGAAGAATTTGATTGGTGTATTGAACAAACGCTTTTCTTTGGCGAAGAGCGCAAGCCACTTAACATGATTCTTGATGACGGAGGCGATTTAACCAATATGGTTTTAGATAAATATCCAGAATTGGCAGCAGGAATTAATGGTTTGTCTGAAGAAACCACTACTGGTGTTCACAGGCTTTACGAACGCGTGAAAAATGGAACTTTGCCTATGCCTGCTATTAACGTAAATGATTCTGTAACTAAATCAAAATTCGACAATAAATATGGCTGTCGCGAAAGTGCTGTTGATGCTATTCGTCGTGCAACAGATGTTATGCTTGCCGGAAAACGCGTAGTTGTTTGTGGGTATGGCGATGTTGGCAAAGGTACGGCTGCTTCTTTTAAAGGTGCTGGAAGTATTGTAACTGTAACAGAAATAGACCCAATTTGTGCTTTACAGGCCGCTATGGATGGTTTTGAAGTTAAGAAACTCGAAACCGTAATTGCAAATGCAGATATCGTAATTACAACCACTGGAAATAAGGATATTGTTAGGTCAGAGCATTTTAAGTCTATGAAAGATAAAACCATTGTTTGTAATATCGGACACTTTGACAATGAAATACAAATGGCTTGGTTAAATCAAAATTATGGCCATACCAAAAACACCATTAAACCTCAGGTTGACAAATATACCATTGACGGAAAAGATATTATAATTTTGGCTGAAGGCCGTTTGGTTAATTTAGGATGTGCTACTGGTCACCCAAGTTTTGTAATGAGTAACTCGTTTACAAACCAAACCTTAGCACAAATTGAACTTTGGAAAAATGCAAATGCTTACGAAAACCAAGTGTATATGCTACCGAAACATTTAGACGAAAAAGTGGCCAAATTACACTTAGAAAAAATAGGTGTTGAGCTTACCGAGCTTAAACCAGACCAAGCAAAATATATTGGTGTAGAGGTTGAAGGCCCTTTTAAACCAGAGCATTACAGATACTAGTTAGATTATTAGAATATTAGACTTTTAGATATTTAGAAACCCTTGCAGAAATGTGAGGGTTTTTGGTTGTTAATAACCAATCAATAATATCCCTTTTATAGGCAATTCCATTCTATTGCTAATGTATAAAGTTTCTAGAAAAGCATATATTTTAGAAAAGTCGTCAGAACCCCTATATTCATTGCGAACCGCAATAATCAAATATTCGACTTGAAACATCATACTCGCCTGAAATATATCCTTCAAAAATTGATTATTAGCTACCGCTCTCCCTGCTTCAACCTCAATAACAATTTTACCATCTGCACTAACAGCATCAGCATTAAAGCTTTTATCAATTTGATTATTGAGCCCAAATAATACTGGGACGTGTATTTTAGATTTTTTTGATTTGCCTTTTTCAACTTTAAAACCTATATTTTCAAGAGGTTTTCTCAAAAACTCGAGTACTTCATTACTACTAAATGTAAAAATACTAGAGGATATTTTGTTATCGCAATTAACAAAGCAGTCAATAACATCTTGCATTTGTTTAGTTATGCCTTGCGAACGTGGAAAAAATTGAAAACGAATCATACTTTAATAAATGTCCTACGAAGATAATAAAATAAAAGTCCCAAGATTTAATGAGGAATCTGGTTTTTATACCACCCAAAAGCGCTCAAAAATAATGAGCAAAATTAAGGGTAAAAACACAAAACCAGAATTACAGTTTAGGAAGGCTCTTTGGAAAAGAGGAGTGCGTTATAGGGTTGATTCAAAAAAACTTCCGGGAAAACCTGATGTGTCCATTAAAAAATACAAACTGGCCATTTTTATTGATGGTGAGTTTTGGCATGGCTATAATTGGGACGAACGAAAAAAAACCATAAAAAGCAACCGTCGGTTTTGGGTTCCTAAAATAGAGCGCAATATGCAACGTGACGCCGAAGTTAACCTGCAACTAAAAGAAATGGGTTATACCGTTTTTCGGTTCTGGGAACACGAAATAAAAAAGGATTTAGAGAAATGCCTTAACGATATTTTGGTTTTTATATCTGTTGGCTACAACAATTAATTTACTTATTCGTCAACTAAATCTTCTTCAAAATACCACCAAAGACTGGAGTCAATAGACTGTTTCATTTTATTAATATCTACATCTTCCTTCAAAAAAACAGTAATGTTTTCATCAGATCGATTTTGCTCAACACTTTCCCTTATTTCAATAGACTCAATATCGTTAAAATGCTCCAAATGCTTTTTTATACGCTCGTCCAAAGACTCGTCACTCAAAAAAATCTTGATGGTAGGTTGCGTTGGGGAGTTTCTGATTTCTGATCTAAAGGGTAGCATATCTATATAATTTTTAGGGTAAAACAATATATTGATTACAAATGCAAGTCTCTAAAGTTAATCATTTAATTTATATCTTTTAAACAAATTTTGAACATGAGCAACAAACAAATAGCCATTTTGAACAATCTATTAAATGAAATCGAGCATAACGTTCCGAATAAAGAAATGAGCAATAGCAAGGTTTCAAAAGTTAATGTAGGTTGGCAGCTTGACCATTCTTTAAAAGTAATAAATGGCGTTTGTACCATTTTATTAAAAACCAAGCACGAAAAGTATAAACGAGATTTTAATTTTTGGCGCTTGATTTTATTTCCATTTGGTTATATCCCAAGGGGGAAAGCCAAAGCCCCTAAAATTGTTCAACCTGATGGCCATATTTCAGTTGAGGATTTGCATTCTCAATTGGAAATAGCAAGAAAACATCTTGATAAAATAAGTCCACTTCCCAAAAAGTCCTATTTCATCCATCATATTTTTGGTACACTTTCAAAAAGGCAAACACTTCGGTTTTTAGAAATCCACACCAAACACCATTTAAAAATTGTAAACGATATTTTAAAGAAATAAAAAAACCTTTCCATTTCTGAAAAGGTTTTTTTTAATTTTAGAATGATACTTCTTAAGCCTCAAATGGTTCTATTGAAACATAAGATTTGTTATCTTTTTTCTTAGTAAACCTTACAATACCATCAACCTGTGCGTGTAAAGTATGGTCTTTTGAAGAATACACGTTTTCACCTGGGTGGTGTGTATTTCCTCTTTGTCTTACGATAATGTTTCCAGCAACAGCAGCTTGTCCACCAAAAATCTTAACGCCCAAACGTTTTGATTCTGATTCTCTACCGTTTTTCGAACTTCCGACTCCTTTTTTATGTGCCATTGTCTTAAGTTTTTATATTGTTAATAATGACGAAATTATTTTTCTACTCCGCCGTCTAATCTATCTTGTAATTCTTTTAGCTCATCCCATTTACCCTCAGCAGCTAAAGCAGCTTGCTTTGGCCAAGTATCAGTAACGATATGAGATAATCTTGCGCTAGCTTCAGAAAGGATTTTGCTTAATTCTCCTGAAGTGGCAGCAGCAACTTTTGCAAAAGTATCCAGACCTGCATTTACTAAAGCTTCTGCTGCTTTAGGCCCTGCTCCTTCAATTTTCTTTAAGTCATCAGCTTTACTTGAAGCTTTTGCAGCAACTGGTTTAGCTTCAACCTTTGCCTCTACCTTCTTTTCTTCTTTCTTAGCTGGAGCAGCTTTTTTGGCTCCTGAAGCTACAATACTTTCGATTATAATTTCAGAAAGTGATTGACGGTGGCCATTTTTTACACGGTAACCTTTACGTCTTTTCTTTTTGAAAACTATAACTTTATCACCTTTTAGGTGCTTTAAGACTTTTGCTCCTACTTGAGCTCCGTCTATAGCTGGGGCGCCTACAGTTACATTGTTACCATCGCCAATTAAAAGAACGTTATCGAAAGAAACTTTCTTACCTTCTTCTTCTTGTAAACGGTGAACAAACACTTTTTGGTCTTTTACAACTTTAAATTGTTGCCCTGCTATCTCTACAATTGCGTACATAGCGTAACGTTTTTATTAATAATTAATTTTGAAAACCACCTCAGTTTGCCTAAGGCGGGTGCAAATATACTGCTAATTAATTAATCTGCAAACGTTTTAAAATGTTATTGATGAATATTTCCTGTTTTTTTGAAGAGCTGCATAACAGTTAATGTGGCCACCACGGTTGTGGCAAAACCCATTACGGCTACTATAAAAGTAACCATACCTATATCTGCATCAAAACCACCTTTAATGGTATGAAGTAATTCTGTTAAAAAAGCACTATTAACCTCTGTGGCATAAGTAAGAAAGAAAAAAGTAAAAACTATGGTTGCGACACCCCCAGTTATTAAACCTGTTTTAAACCCTTCGCCATATGAAAAACCTGTTAGGTCTTCAAGTTTTTTAAACCTTACCGCCTCATAAATTCCAAAACCCGTAATTAAAGCATTGAAAAAACTAAACGCCGGATTTGTATGTTTACCAACCAAGGCCAAAACCAAAAAATAAGCTATTAAAACGGCACTGGTAACTAAACCAAAACGTATTGGAAGGGATATATTTTTCATAATTTTTTGAAATTAATTCACTTAAATTTCGGAAAAAATCTTGAAAAAAAATAATTTCATTCTTACTTTTCACAATAAATAGCCTTATTTAGTAGTTTTGTATCATAATCTTTAAAAAGACATTCTCAATGAAATCAATAAAATATTTTTTGTTTCTAGCTGCATTTTCAACATTTGTTTTTAGTTGTAAAAACGACGTGAAACCAGAAGTGAAAACCGTTGAAGTTGCTGCTGATGCCGTTAAGGAAATTGACCCCAATGCAACATATGCCATGGCAGAATTTACTATTGACGGAATGACCTGCGCCATTGGTTGCGCTGCCACCATTCAAAAGAAAATATCTGGAATGGAAGGCGTTAAAACTGCTACTGTAGACTTTGACAAAAAACTAGCTATGGTAGAATACGATGAAGCCAAAGTAACGCCTATATCATTAACTGAGGCCGTTGCCCAGGTATCTGATGTGTACAAAGTGAGCGACATGAAAACAGTTGATGCGTTTTCTAATGCCAAGGCCTGTTCAGCTGATTGCAAAAAAGCGTGCTGTGCAAACAAAACAGAGGAAGAGAAAACCGCTTGTGCCAAAGATTGCAAAAAAGCTTGTTGCAGTAAAAAGGAAGCAGCTTAAAAACAAAGCCATAACATTTAAATAAAGGTTCTCATTTGAGAGCCTTTTTTATTTCCACTTAAGGGTTTCCATGAGGTGTTTTATGTCTTTTTGCAGATAGTTTGAAGCTGGCAAAATGGAATCGTAATTAGGTTTAGCGTAAAAATAAAGTGATCCAGTTAAAAAGTGGTTAATACTATCTGTAACATAAAATTGTGCTGGTGATGCCACATCCCCCTTTACTTCGGCAAAAGCTCCATAAACTTTTCGTTCTTTATTTTCATAGGGCGTTACAGGAATCTCATCGGCTTTTATGGTATGCTTTTGGGTAAAGTTTTGGGCGTCCCTTAAAAAATCCCAAAGGTTCTTCTCGTTATTTTCAATAGCCTTGTATGTTAAAAAGATGGTGCCCTTCATGCTTGGATACTCCAAGTTTATACCATAACTTTCGGTTGGAGCATCTACTTTTTTCATTTTGATATTTTCCGCCAAAGCATTAGCCTCTAAGGTAAATGGCAAATTTAAATTTGCGTCTGTGTATTTGGCTTCAGGGTAATCCAATCTTAACTGCGCCTTGGGTTTGGGCACGTAATCTTCACCACAAGAAAAACTAATCAAAGTAAACCATAAAAATACCAAGTTTTTCACCATTACTTTATTGTGAATTTTACAAGTTTAATGCGTTTTTTGTCCATAGCCTCAATAGTAAAAACGTAGTTTTCAAAATTTATTTTACTATTTAGTTTAGGAAAGCTTCCTGAAATTTCCAATACAAAACCAGCTACGGTCTCCGCTTCACCTTTGCTGGCTTCAAAAACACTATCATCTTCCAACTTAATGATTTTGTAAAAATCCTTTAGCGCAGTCTTACCTTCAAAAACATAATTATTTTCATCAAGTTTTGAATAGGTTAAATCTTCGTCATCAAACTCATCGCTAATATCACCAACAATTTCCTCTATAATATCTTCCAAAGAGATCAATCCTGACGTTCCACCGTATTCATCAACCACAACAGCCAAGTGCACCTTCTTTTCTTGAAATTCGGCCATTAAGTCATCCAGTTTTTTATTCTCTGGCACAAAGAAAGGCTCACGAATTAAAGTTGTCCAATCAAACTGTTTTCTATCTATATAAGGAAGCAAATCCTTCACATAAAGAACCCCTACAATGGTATCGATATTGTCTTTATAAATGGGGATTCTTGAATAGCCATTTTCGACAATTTCCGGCATGATTTCCAAGTATTTTTGATCAATACTCAAAGCAAAAATGTCTATTCGAGGGCGCATAACCTGCTTAGTATCCGTATTTCCGAAGGACACAATACCTTGTAAAATTTTATGTTCTTCCTTTGTGGTGTCTTCCTCGCTGGTCAATTCCAATGCCTGTGAAAGCTGATCCACACTTATCCCTGATTTTTGTTTGCCTAATTTATTATGTATGGCCAACGTAACACCGCGCATTGGTAAACTTATGGGCGACAAAACCACATCCAACACTCGCAAAGGATACGCCATAAATGTGGCAAATTTTAAATTGTTACGGCTAGCATAAATTTTCGGAAGAATTTCACCAAAAAGTAAGATTAAAAATGTAACGAGAACAACTTCAAGAAGAAACTTCAAACTTATTTCAACAAGGTATAAATTGAAGGTTAACACAATGTCTTTAAATATAATTTCTCCAATAAAAGCAAACAAAATTACAATGGCAATATTTATAAAATTATTGGACACCAAAATAGTGGCCAACAACTTTTTTGGCCGCTCAAGCAACCTTGCTATAATTTCAATGCGTTTGGAATTTTGTTGTAAACCTTCCTTTATTTGCTCTATATTGAGTGAGAACAGAGCAACCTCTGCACCAGAAATAAGGGCAGAGCATATTAAAAGCAAAAACAACAAAGCAAAACTAATAACAACCGAAAAATCGGTTGTTGTTAAGGTTATAAAACTCGCGGGGTCAGGATCCAACTACTAGTGCTTTAGTTAAACATAATTTTCTCGATACAACCTCGAGTGCATTTTTAAAATGGTAGATCATCATTTTCATCTTCAATAGGTCCACTGCCCATTTGTTGGCTTTCAATGGGCTTTTGAGCAGAATGCATATTTGATGCAGCAGCATTACTTTCACTTTCTTTTTTGGTAGTGAGAAAGGTAAAATCCGTACATTGAATTTCGGTTGAATATCTATCATTTCCACTATCATCTTGCCATTTTCGTGTTTTCAAACGGCCTTCAATATAAACTTTATCACCTTTACTTAAATACTTTTCACAAATCTCTGCCCCTTTGTTTCTTACAACAATATTATGCCATTCTGTGCTGGTAATTCGCTCGTTGGTCTGCTTATTTGTATAGGTTTCATTGGTTGCTAGAGGAAAACGACCTACACAGCCGCCACCCTCAAAATAGTGCATTTTCACTTCATCACCTAAATGACCAATAAGCATAACTTTATTTAATGTTCCAGACATAATCTTGTTTTTCAGGAGGACAAAATTAAAGAAATATTTCTTCATTTCTTTAATTTTTGGATTCCCGTTTTCACGGGAATGACAATTCTCAATGTTACTCGACTTGCGTCGAGAATTTTTTTTCAAATAACCATTTGTCCCTCATTTTTTTAAAATTAATAAAAAAATATGATTGGCATTAATTCTGCATCAAAAATTAAATGAGTCAATAAAATTTCCGATTAAAATAGGCACCGCATAATTATGTATTTCTTGAATTGAAATACCTTTTACAGTAAGTTTTTCAACATTAACAATCCAAAACTTAGTATGTAAATGTTGATGCGATAATTTGTGCACTATTGCCTCATTATTATATGGTGTGAACTCAAAATTTTTACCATTTATCAATTCGTGGTTTTCAACAATTATTTTAAAAGATTCAACATCAACATCCTTATTGGTTTCCACCAATGGGAACTGATACAAATTTTGCCAAATGCCCTTACCTTTTCTTTTTTGCAAAATCGTCTTTCCATCTTCTGAAATAAAAACCAAAAAATTGAAATGCTTCTTTTTTGCCTTGGCCGATTTGATTTTTACAGGTAAATCATTAATCATTTTATTATTGAACGCCATACAACTATCACTAAATGGACAAACCGAGCAATCTGGATTTTTAGGTTTGCATTGAGTGGCGCCAAATTCCATGATAGCTTGATTAAATTCGGCTGGATTATTTTTATCTATTAGCTCTTGAGCCAAAGCTTTGAACTCTTTTGCCCCTTTGGTAGAATTAATGGGGGTTTCAATACCAAAATAACGCGACAAAACCCTGTAGACATTTCCATCAACTACCGCGGCTGTTTCATTAAAGCAAATAGATGCAATGGCACTGGCGGTATAATCGCCAACTCCCTTTAACTTCAACAAATCTTTGTAGTTGTTTGGGAACTCTCCATTTAACTCATTCGTAATGTGTTTTGCTGTAGCATGTAAATTCCTGGCCCTTGAATAATACCCTAAACCTTGCCATAATTTTAATACGTTTTCTTCATCGGCTGTGGCCAATTCAAAAACGGTTGGGTATTTTGCTAAAAACGACTCATAATATGGTAAGCCCTGAGCCACTTGGGTTTGCTGTAAAATAATTTCAGACAACCAAATGTGATAAGGCTCTTTGGTTTTTCGCCAAGGTAAACTTCTCTTATTATTTGAATACCAATTAGTTAAGGTTTTCGAAAATTTCATGAATCGAGTAAATACTGAAAACAAAAATAAACCTTTATAATCTTAAATTTTAATTAATTAGGTTTGAAATATTGAATATTTAATTCCTATATTTGCATCCCTTTTAGAATTAATAGTAACCAAAAAATATATTTTTAAAATGACGAAGGCTGATTTAGTAGCAAAAATTTCTGAGAAGTTAGGAATTGAAAAAGGTGATGTTCAAGCAACTGTTGAAACATTCATGGAAGAAGTAAAAACTTCTTTAGAAAGTGGTGATAATGTTTACCTAAGAGGTTTTGGAAGCTTCATCATCAAAACTAGAGCTGAAAAAACTGGTAGAAACATCTCTAAAAACACAACAATAAAAATACCAGCTCACAACATTCCTGCATTTAAGCCTGCAAAAGTTTTTGTAGAAGGCGTTAAAACAAATGTAGACGTTAAATAAAAAACCAATGCTGAACTTGTTTCAGTACAAAACGAATTATTAATTTAAAAGACACTATTTATGCCAAGTGGTAAAAAACGTAAAAGACATAAGGTAGCGACGCATAAACGTAAAAAACGTAGACGCGCTAACCGTCACAAAAAGAAAAAATAATTCAAAAAAGTAGTTAGGTTAGCTACTTTTTTTGATTTAAAAAACAACAAGTTCTTTGAAATGAGTTCATTAATTTTTTTACACCTTTTGGGTGCTTTTGAACTCCACGGATTAAAATCCTGTGATAAAAAATAATGTATAATCCATCTATACAGTTAAGTCGTTAGCTGTTTGCTGTTAGCCGTTGGTTGTAATTTTTAAGTAAATTCCTTAATACCTTTACGACTTACGACTTTCAACTTTACAACTTTACAACTAGATGTATGGATAAAAATTAACACAATGGATAAAGAATTGATCATTCGATCTAGTTCCGACAATGTTGATTTTGCCTTATTAAAAGATGGAAAACTTATTGAATTACAAAAAGATGAAGATAGTAACAACTTCTCTGTTGGTGATGTGTTTATAGCCAAAATAAGAAAAGCTGTTCCTGGACTAAATGCCGCATTTGTAAATGTAGGCTATGAGAAAGATGCATTTTTGCACTATCATGATTTAGGGCCAAAACTACCTTCACTTTTAAAGTTCACAAAGCGTGTAAGCACAGGTAAACTAAAAGATTTTTCTTTAAAAAACTTCCCATTTGAAAAAGATATTGAGAAGGATGGCAAAATTGCCGACGTCTTAAAATCTAATCAGTCGCTATTGGTACAAATCGTAAAAGAACCAATATCAACCAAAGGCCCAAGGATAAGCAGTGAGCTATCCATTGCTGGCCGGTATATTGTTTTAGTACCTTTTTCCAATCGCATTTCTATTTCACAAAAAATAGAAGACCGCGAAGAGAAAGACCGATTAAAACGTTTGGTTAAGAGCATTACTCCACCAGGTTTTGGTGTGATAGTGCGTACCGTAGCACAAGGCAGAAAAGTAGCTGAACTAGATAGAGATTTACAAAATTTGCTTAGTCGATGGACGGCAATGTGTAAAAAGCTACACAAAGCGCATCATCCAACCAAGGTATTAGGAGAAATGAATAAAGCCTCGTCAATTTTACGAGACATATTCAACGATACCTTTACCGGAATAACGGTTGACGATGAGGAGCTTTACATTCAAATTAAAGATTATTTGCAAGAAATTGCACCAAAAAAAGAATCAATAGTTAAATTGTATCAGTCCAATGTCCCAATTTTTGAAAAATTCGGAATTGAAAGACAAATAAAAACTTCGTTTGGAAAAACCGTTTCTATGGCAAAAGGTGCCTATTTAGTAATAGAACATACCGAAGCCCTGCATGTTATAGATGTAAATAGCGGCAACCGATCCAACAAAGCTAACAATCAAGAGGATACAGCATTAGAGGTTAATTTAATAGCCGCTACAGAAATGGCTCGCCAATTGCGTTTGCGCGATATGGGCGGAATAATTGTGGTGGATTTTATTGATATGACCAATGCAGAAAACAGGCAGAAGCTCTTTAATCACCTTCGCGAAGAAATGAAGGATGACAGAGCAAAACACAAAATATTGCCACCAAGTAAATTTGGTTTGATACAAATAACAAGGCAACGCGTTCGCCCAGAGATGAACATTAAAACCCGTGAGGAAAACCCTAACGGCGTAAATGGCACTGAAATTGAAGCACCAATTGGGGTGGTTCAAAAAATAAACCACGACCTTGAAAAACTATTTAAAAAAGACTATAAAAAGCTGACTTTAAACACACATCCTTTTATAGCAGCCTTTTTAACAAAAGGTTTTCCATCTGTGCGTTCTAAATGGTTTTTAGAACACAAAAAATGGGTTAAAGTTTTACCAAGAGATGCTTACACATACTTAGAATATCACTTTTTTGATAAAGATGGTAATCAAGTTAAATAATTAAAAACCCGCAAACTTAAAAAGTTGCGGGTTTTTTTTATTCTCAAAGTTTAAGTAATGTTCGCAGAAACTTTAAAGCCAAAGACAGGGCTGAATATTTCTCTCGTATACTTGTACGTATTAAGAGTTTCTCCTCTCCAACAAAAACGATAGTAAATTATTAATTATCCAGCTTCAAAATAAATCGTTTGTTTTTAATTTCTTTTAGAAACTTATTTAATTCCTTCAATTGACCATATTTATCTTTTGGTATGACATCTTTGGTAATTTTGTAATTGGATTGTATTATTAATTGATTACCGCCTATTCCTATTTTCGCTTCGAAAAAATACTCTCCAAAATCATTTCTAAACTCTACTGCATTATTATCATTATTCAATAAATCAATTTTGCATGGAAAATTAAGTATTATAGAAAAGTAATCAGTATACCCATAATCCAGGTAGTAATTTAAATCTACCGTATCTGTTTCACTTTCAACCTGAATATGTTGAACTAAATTTTCCAGAGATATACTTAGCGTATGCTCATTTAGAAAATCTATACCTTTTTTTAATTTTCCTTCAGAATTAATTGTGTAATTAAATGGTTGTATAGTTTGCAAATGTCTTGTAGTTACTGAGTCTAACTGAAAAGAAGAATCATTACCCTCAAATTCAGCTAGCGCATCATAAAAATCACTTACATCCTTATTTTTACTTAGAAAATCGAAAAACTGTCTTAAATCTGTTGACAAACCGCCTCCAACAGAAAATCTATTTTTGAACAAAACTTTCTTTTCTTCAAGATTTACGTCACAATAATAAAGTTGTCTCAAACAATTAAGTTCATTGCTCATTCCAGGTAATTTTACTTTATGGACCGCAACTGAATCTACTTCGGCCAATTTCAAATCATAATTAATAAATCTATCTCTTTTTTTTACTTTCTCTGATAAATAAGGTTTTACCATAACAGCCTCTGTATCATAAATAGATGTTGGTATTTCGTTTATCTGAAATTTATAATATTCATCATTAGGATATAAAAGATTCAAACCTCCTCGACCATTATCATATGCAAAAAAAACATGATCGTATTCACCCATTCTAATATAAAATGGATCTATGCTACCGGAACGCTTACTCCTGGCAAATACAGCTGAATAATCAATTTCTAAATCCTCCAATAATTGTCTGTACAATCTCCTGATGCTTAAAGGGTCAAAATATTGATTTTTAAGAAAATACCCGCTAGATTTGATTAACTCATCGTAATTGGCAGGCTGCATTTGAAAATTGTCCTGAATATCTTTATGCAGCAGTTCAAACTTGAAATATTTTGTGCTGTCTTTTGCTTCTCCAATTACCATTCTTTTCCATTTTCTGTAGTATGATGATTTTTCGTAATCCAATAAAATAGGTTGAGTTACTGCATTAAATTGTTGGTTGTACACATCTTTCCATGTTGTAATTTTGCTATCCGGTTTTTCTAAAGAATAATACAAATATGGCAACTCACAAAGTGCACACATGTTCTTGTTCTCAGACAACGCCTTAATCTTTTCCATTTTAAAAACACAATAAACCAAAGAGTCATTTGATATTACTTTAGGCTCTGGAAAACTATTATATTGCTTATATCTGACCAAGAGATTGGGGTCCGACTTAACTGTGTATTCAGTATTTAAACTTGGGATATCAGAATACAGATTAACAAAATCCATCATTTCATACTTTTTCAGGTTTTCTGAATATGTATAGAAAGTATAAATAGTATCTCTAGGTTCAACTCCTGGAATAGGATAACTAATTGCTGCAAATTTATTACCATTATCCTCTTTCTTAAAAATCAAACTTGAGTCTAACTCAATAATATTTCCATTAGATTTTAATGTTTTAATCTTAATTTCTTTAAGACTATTACTTATGGACTTCGTTAAATTTAAAAATGCATACTTATCTACACCAGCTGAATTATTTACAACAAGTTTATTAGTAATAGTAACAAATCTTTTATACTGGAACCAAGACTGAGCGTATGTAACATCAGTATATGAATACAATAAATACGCGTCTGACTTCTTGCAATATTGGAGAAATTCGCTGTCTGGAATACTATCATTCGCGAACAAAAAATTGCTAAACATCAAAAAAAGAAATAAAAGATAGTATTTATTAGCTTTTGCTCTCAAAAATAATAGGCTCATTGGTTAATTCATTAAATGATTTTAAAATCTCATTAGTAACATCCAAATTCTTCTTGTCAATAGAAATATAGTCAAAGTTAAACTCATAATCACATTCGATAACGAATTCAGAAACGCTTGAAATACCAAAAGATAGCGAGACTCCTTCTTCAGTGTAATTGTGGTGAATAGATTCAAATGTTTGGTGAGATTCATCCATATTAATTTTCAGCTTAACTTTCTTTTTAAAAGGACTACCTAGATTAGTTCCCTCAAGCAAAGTTTCTCTGTCAACGGTTTCAATTAACTTAGGCAAAAAATCAATAAACAAAAATCTTCTTAAACCATCTTTGAATATTTTATTTTTGACCGACAACACACCATCGACCTCTATTAAATTATCCTGATTGAACAATTCAAAATTGGAAATTGACTGATTATCAAATACCAATTCATAATGTTTCTCAACCACATCATTTATTTCATCTTTAGTAAGATGTAACAATCCTCGTCTCAAAAAATTTCCAGAGATACCATTATAAACTACCTCAAAATCTCCCTTCATAAATCCATGACTGGAATCAGCTTCTAACTCAATTTTATAATCAATTAAATTTTGTTCTGAAGTATAACTTGGTGCTTCATAAAATTCCCCTCCACTATTATTGACAATTAACAGTGATCTTTTTTGCAAACTTTGAACTGGAACCCTTGGTTTATGAATGGGATCAGTCGGATCTAACAAAATTGGTTCAGCCCCTAAATAAGCTAAACATATTACATGATTAGCAGAACTAAGTGATGGAAAATCACAATTACTTATATGATTATCTGTTGCAGCTAAGGCAATGTCGCTTCTTATTCCCTTGTAATTTAAAGCCTCCGAAAGAAAATTTGACAAATCTTTACAATCACCTTCCTTATTTTTAAATACCTCATTTACATGTGTTGGAATAAAAGCTCCCATTCCTATTTCTATAGCGACATATTTAAAATTGTTCTTAACATAGTTATACAGTATATCAATTATTCTAACTGGTTCGATAATCCCATCTGTTAATTCATCTATTTTATTGATTGCGGATGAATTAAGTCCTCTTCTCGTCTTTGCCTTTTCGAGATACCATTTGTTCATGTATTCTTTTCCTCTGTTATAATCATTAGGAAAAATCAAGGTTCTCATCATCGGTGCTTTGATGTCTTTATAAATTCCAAAGAACATCAAAGGGTCTGGGGCAACTTTCAAAGGTATAGCATCAACTTTCCATTTGGTTAAACTGCCTGATTTAATTGAATCAATATTTATATGACTTAATGAATCAGTATTAATCGTGTCATATTCAAATTTAAATGTGTTGGGGATATTTATTTGATATTTTAACGTATCAACAACATCATTAGAAAAAAAGTGAAGACCCGAAAAATACATGAGCTCACTGCACTTTATTTTATATTCAATCTTTGCCTCAATCCCAGAGGGAATCATTATTGATTTCACTTTTTTACTTGTGATATAGTCTAGCTGAACATTTTCTTCAAAAACTTGGTATTCCTTTAAGATCTTGAACTTTTTACCTTTTTTTGCATATAATTGAACATCCGATATCTTCTCAAGTTCTGTATCATAAAAGATTGGATACATAATCATTTCGTTACTTTTTTTTAACAAAACACTTATGTGTCTTTCAAACGAAGAGTCTTTATGAATTAAAATATTTTCATATTTGGTTTGAATAGAAATACTTTGAGACGAGGCAATTTGGCAGAAAAAAACACATAGAGTAAAAAGTATTACTTTATAAAAACCGTTCTTCATACATTAACTTACATTGTTTGTACTAATATAATTAAAGAATGAGTTTAAAAATAATTTCTTACAAAATTAAGTTGCAGGATTAGGAATTTCCGCATGCACCCCTTCAATTTCTTTTAGCACCTCATCGCTTAAAGTGATGTTTATAGAATCAATATTTTCCTTTAGCTGTTCCAAAGTAGTGGCACCGATAATATTACTGGTTACAAACGGCTGCTGATTAACAAAAGCTAAACTCATTTGTGCCAAGGTCATATTATGCTTTTCTGCTATTCTCAAATAACGCTTTGTAGCTTCGGTACATTGCTCACTACTGTATCTGGAAAATCTTGGGAATAAATTTAACCTTGAATTGTCAGCCGCAATTCCTTTTATATATTTTCCAGAAAGCACTCCGAATGCCAAGGGCGAATAAGCCAATAGGCCCAGCTCTTCGCGAATGGAAATTTCAGCCATATCGCCTTCAAAAATCCTGTTAATCAAAGAATAAGCATTCTGAATGGTTTTCATTCTTGGTAAATTATGGGTTTTTGATTCTTCTAAAAACCGCATGGCACCCCATGCTTTTTCATTGGAAACCCCAATATGCCTGATTTTGCCTGCTTTAATCTGTATGTCCATTTTATGGAGCACCTCATTAAAATTATCCTCCCACTCATCATTTTCATTATGCTTATAATCGCGCTGTCCAAAAGTATTGGTATCACGTTCAGGCCAATGTATTTGATACAGATCGATATAATCTGTTTGCAAGCGCATAAGTTCAGCATTAACCGCCTCTTCAATGGAATTGTCTTGAAGGCCATTAGTCCTAATGTGTGCCGTGTAGCTGCCAGGTCGCCCGATGATTTTGCTTGCCAACACAACTTTATCACGGTTTTTTGTTTTTTTAAACCAAGTACCGATAATTTCACTTGTTCGCCCTTGGGTTTCAGGATTAGCTGGCACAGGGTACATTTCGGCGGTATCAATAAAATTGATTCCTTGTTCTAGAGCATAATCTAATTGTTGATGACCTTCACTTTCGGTGTTTTGCCTGCCCCAGGTCATAGTGCCCAAACATATTTTACTTACTTTAACATCTGTTTTTGGAAGTGTTGTGTATTTCATTTTAGATTGCTAAACCTTTTAGATTTTTAGAAAGTTTAAAGATAAAAAAACCTTTCAGTTGTATAAAAATGAAAGGTTTAAAATGCGATTTACTTTTATAATTGAAGTCGTTTAACCTAAGAGCAACTATTCATTCAGCAACCTAGAAAGTTCATCCAGCTTAGGTGTTAAAATAACCTCTATACGTCTGTTTTTTGCCCTGTCTTCTGGTGTATGATTGGATGCTACCGGTGCATATTCACCACGACCAGCGGCGGTTAAGTTTTCAGGATTAATATTGTTGTTTTCACGTAAAATGTTGACAATAGCCGTGGCGCGTTTGGTAGACAAATCCCAGTTGGTGGTCAATGGCCCATTTCCCGAATACGGCACATTATCGGTATGGCCTTCAATCAAAACGGCAATATCTGGATTATCTCCCAAAACACTGCCCAATTGCTGTACAGCCCTTCTTCCTTCCGTACCAACTGCCCAACTTCCCGAATTGAACAACAATTTGTTTTCCATAGACACGTAAACCTTTCCATCGCGCTGCTCTACGGTCAATCCTTTACCTTCAAAATCTGTCAATGCTCTGGAGATAGCGTCCTTTAAGGCAGTCATAGCAGCATCTTTATCAGCAATTACTTTTTCAAGTTCAGCAACTCGGTTTGAGCGGTCTTCCAATTCGCGTTTTAGTTTTTCCAATCTGGCATTTTCAGCTGCCAAGGCTTGTTCCTTTGCTTCCAACTGAGCCAAAAGCTCTCTGTTCTTTTGAGAATTTTCAGCAATAGCTTTAGAACTGTTTTGCTCTAAAGCATCATAAGACGACTTTAAATTATCAAGACTGGCTTTGGTGGCATTGTATTCGCCTTCCAATTTATCGCGTTGGGCAATGGCTTCGTCGTATGCCGATTTTAACTGCTTTAATTCATTTTCGGCGGCCGTTTTAGCATTTAAAAGCGCTTGGTTTTCTTTGGAAAGTTTTCTGTTTTCCGATTTTAAATCGGCATATTTAGCTTCTAAATCCTTATACACTTTTGGTGATACACACGAAGTAATCACAACTAAAGCAAGTACTGCGAATAGGCTCTTTTTTATCATTTGTTTGGGTTTGTTTGTTTTATAATTAGTCTTCTATTTCAAGCAGGATAGGACAATGGTCGCTGTGTACTGCATCTGAAAGTATAACGGCTCTTTTTATATTTTCTTGTAGGGGCTGCGAAACCATGGCATAATCCAATCGCCAACCTTTATTGTTTGCACGGGCATTGGCACGGTAGCTCCACCAGCTATATTCTTGTTTTTCTGGGTGAATAAATCTGAAAGAATCAATAAACCCGCTATCAATAAAATTTCCAATCCATTCGCGCTCCACGGGTAAAAAACCAGAAACTTTACTCAATCCTTTCGGGTTGTGGATGTCAATTTCTTCATGGCAAATATTATAATCACCACAAATAATTAAATTGGGAATTTCTTTTTTTAGCTGATTGATGTAGTCTTGAAACATATCCATGTATTCAAATTTGTGGTCTAATCGGGCATCATTGGTTCCAGATGGCAAGTACAAACTCATCACTGAAAACCCATCAAAATCTGCCCGAAGATTTCGACCTTCGGAATCCATTGAATCAATTCCCGTGCCATACTCCACATAGTTGGGCTCTATTTTACTTAAAATAGCCACACCGCTATACCCTTTCTTTTGGGCACTAAACCAGTATTGGTATTTGTAACCGGCATCTTCAAAAAGATTTAAATCCAACTGTTCTTTAAGCGCCTTTATTTCCTGTAAACAAATGACGTCTGGGTTTGCCGCTTTTAGCCAATCTATAAAACCTTTATTTATTGCCGCACGAATGCCATTTACGTTATATGATATGATTTTCATCTAGTTGATAAGAATTTCAGCTAAAATAAATAATACGCTACTTTTACACTATTAAATACAACAGGAGTTTTAACGAAGCTATTAACAAAATATTTTAGGCGATTTACAGTTTAAGTATCTGATGAAGCACTGCACCTATATTCTAGCGTTGTTATTTGGTTTATGCGGGTTTTCGCAAAATCAAAATCCAAACTATAGAACAAAAAAGGCTGCGGTAAAAGATAGCATTCAAATTGATAGCGTGAGTATCAATCCGAGTTCGTTTTCTATTCTAAAACTTGACCAAACCGCAATCGACACTTCATATTATTCAGTTGATTTCCCCAAAGCTATTTTAACCTTTAAAAAGCCCATTGAAACAGATTCAATCATCATCAACTATTTAAAGTTTCCTGAGTTTTTAACCAAAACTTACAAGCAATTGGATGAAAGTATTATTGTTGAAAGCAGCAGTGACGACCAACCTTTGTACAAATTTTCGCAATCCAATGTCTCTAGAAACTTTATTCCTTTTGATGGCCTAACAACTTCGGGAAGTATTTCTCGAGGTGTTACGGTTGGAAACAATCAAAATTCAGTTTTAAACAGCGAACTCGACCTTCAAATAATCGGAAAATTAAATGAGAAGGTGTCTTTGCGTGCCTCGATTCAGGATGCCAATATCCCGTTACAGGAAAACGGTTACAGTCAACGTTTGGATGAATTTGACCAAGTCTTTATTGAACTTTTAAGTGACCGTTGGAATGTTCGTGCTGGTGATATCGATTTGCAAAACAACACCTCCTATTTTGGAAATTTTTCAAAACGTGTACAGGGTTTAAATTTCAATTTGAACCTTGGCGAGGAAGAAACCCAAACCAATTTATTTGCCGCTGGTGCTTTGGTTAGAGGTCAGTTTACAACCAGCCAATTTATAGCGCAAGAAGGCAATCAAGGGCCTTATAAATTGCAGGGTCAAAATGGCGAATTGTTTGTGCTTATTGTTTCTGGCAGCGAAACCGTTTATGTAAATGGCGTCCCTGTAAAACGAGGCGAAGACCAAGATTATATTATAGACTACAACGCTGGTGAAATTATTTTCAACTCCACCTTTCCTATTACTTCCGAAATGCGCATTACAGTTGATTATCAATTTAGCGACCGAAACTATTCGCGTTTTGTGGCCTATGGTGGTGGAAATTTTGAAAGCGAAAAACTAAAAATTGGTGTTTTGGTATATTCTGAAAACGATGCCAAAAATCAACCTTTACAACAAAACCTTTCTGAAGAACAAGCACAAATTTTGGCTACGGCTGGTGATGACCGTTCACAAATGGTAGCCCCTTCAGAAATTAAGGAGAACTTGAACGACAATAGAATTTTGTACAAAAAAGAGCTGATAAATGGGGTTGAAGCCTTTGTATTTTCCAACAACCCCGATGACGAACTGTATCGGGTCACTTTTTCATTAGTGGGCGAAAATCAGGGCGATTATGTTTTAAGTAATTCCAACGCTATTAATAATATTTATGAATATGCAGGGCCAAATCAAGGTAATTACGCCCCTGTTGTTCAACTTATTGCCCCAACCAAATTGCAATTGGCAGTGGTAAACGGAAGTTATATGCCTTCAGAAAAAACCAATATAAATTTTGAATTTGCAGGAAGTAAAAATGACTTGAACCTATTTTCAAATCTTGATGATGGCAACAATGATGGCTTCGCTGGAAAACTAACGGCCAATCAAACCTTGGTGAAAAAAGATACGTTATGGCAGTTGGATGCTTTTTTTGACAGCGATTACATCACCAAGGATTTTAGAAATGTCCAAGGACTTTATAACCCTGAATTTAACCGCGATTGGAATTTAGACCAAAATAATATTAACGGCATTGGCTTTAATTTAGGAAACCAAGTTTTAATGCATTCCGGTTTAAAATGGCTGCATCAGCAAAAAGGATACATTAATTATCAATTTGAACACCTTGGCTTTTCGGATGGTTTTAATGGAAACCGCCACATTATAAATGCCAACTTAACCTTAAATAAATTAAATATTTCGTCCTTTTCAAGTTTCTTAAGCGCAAATTCCAATTTAAACACCTCATCATTTTTTAGAAGCTACAACCGATTAGCCTATAGCATGAACAAAAGTTGGATTGGAACAAAATTATCTATTGAAGACAACGAGCAACGCGAAACTGCAACTCAAATATTGACACCTTTAAGCCAGAAATTCAAATCGTATGAAGTGTTCTTTGGTGTTGGAGATAGCGCCAAGGTTTTTGCAGAAATTGGCTATAAAAACCGTGTGAACGATAGCATCCGGAACAACGAACTGCAAAAAGTAAATACTTCCAACACTTTTTATTTAGATTCAAAACTGGTTCAAAACAAAAACACCAACCTATCGCTTTATGCCAATTACAGGACTTTAAAAATTGAGGATGAGTCTATTGCAGATGAAAAATCGATAAATTCCAGGTTACAGTTTAGCCAAAAACTTTTCAAGCAAATCGTACAATGGAATACCATTTTTGAAACCAATTCGGGCACATTACCCCAACAAGATTTTACCTATGTTGAAGTTGAAGCCGGACAAGGCGCGTATACTTGGAACGATTACAACAACAATGGCGTTCAAGAATTGGAAGAATTTGAAATTGCCCAATTTCAGGACCAAGGGAAATATATTCGGGTGTTATTACCAAATCGGGTTTTTATAAAAACCCATCAAAATAGGTTGAGCCAAACCCTAACAATTAATCCTGCGCAATGGTCGGTTTCCGAAAAAAAATCAGAACTTTTTTGGTCTCATTTTTACAACCAAACCAGTTATTTAATTGATAGAAAAACTAAACGCGATGGAGAAAGTTTCAATTTAAATCCATTTAACACCAATAAAAATGACCAGTTGGGGCTACAGCTTAATTTTAGAAATGTATTGTTTTTTAACCGAGGAAAACAACACTACACTACCTCTTACACCTACCTAAAGAATACCACAAGAAGTGTTCTGTCTGTTGGGTTTATTGAAAACAGTTTAAAAAGCCATCAAGTAAATTTTAACCATAAAATTGCTAAAAGTTGGTTGATTAATTTGCTTTCTTCCTTCGACAACAATGAAAGTATTAGCGAAAACTTCACCAGTAAAAATTATAATTTTGATGAAACGAGGCTAAACCCAAAGCTATCCTATTTGTTCAACGACAATTCCAGTTTTGATATGTTCTACCAATACGCCAGTAAAAACAATACCATTGGTAATATGGAGTCGTTAAAACAGCAGAAATACGGTATATCTTTCAGCTTTGCGAGCAGTCAAAAAAGTGCCATTAATGGTGAATTAAACTATATCTCAAACACTTATAACGGCAATGCCAACACACCTGTTGCCTATCAAATATTGGAAGGTTTGCAACCTGGAAAGAACTTCACGTGGACATTATTGGCACAAAAAAAGCTGACCGATTTTCTGGATTTAAACCTGAGTTATTTCGGCAGAAAATCTGAAAACAGCAAAACCATTCATACAGGGTCGGTGCAGCTAAAAGCTTATTTTTAACAATTTATAATCATTATTTTTCGTAATATTGTCTCGGTATGAGCAAATTAGTGGCATTATTTTACTCACTTTTGATTCTTGTGCAAAGTATCAATATTAACATTGAAGACCTTTCTAAATTCAGTGTTTTAATAGAGCATGCCCAATTTCATCAAGAAATGTACGGCGATACTTTTTTTGAGTTTCTATCTGAACACTACGGAGAAAAAAAGGACTCCCACCCAAACGACCATAAAGAGCACGAAGACTTGCCGTTTAAAAATCACCAGCACATGTTTTGTCATGTAAATAGTGTTTTTATTCTAGTTCCTGAACTGACTTACCAATTGAACACTAACTCTTTTCAGGATATTCCCCGAAACTTTTTCTACAAGGAAACAACTTCTTTTTTCGAAAAACCTTCTGTTTTTCAGCCACCTAAGTTAGCATAATTTATTTCAGAATAATTTTAAACTATTCAAAAATAGCTCTTTGAATAGCTTTTATTAATCATTCATCAAAATGAATTATGTTAGAATATCTTATAAAATTCAGCTTAAAAAATAAGCTTGTTATATTACTTTTTATAGCCACGGTTATTGGCTTCGGGATTTTTTCCCTGACTCAAATTCCCATTGGTGCCGTACCTGATATTACCAATAACCAAGTGCAGGTTATTACAACTTCAAGAAACTTGTCCACCCAAGATGTGGAACAGTTTATTACCTATCCTGTTGAGTTGGAAATGGCTAATTTACCGGGAGTTGAAGAAATTCGTTCGGTTTCAAAATTTGGTCTTTCAGTGGTAACCATTGTTTTTGAGGACAGACTGGGAACTTATCTTCCGAGGCAGCTCATTGCCGAAAAAATAAAATCAGCCTCCGAAAAAATACCTGAAGGTTTTGGTTCTCCAGAAATGGGCCCCATAACAACGGGTTTGGGTGAAATTTACCAATACATTTTAGATGTAAAACCCGAATTTAAAGACCGCTATTCGGCCACTGAATTGCGCACCATTCAAGATTGGATTGTAAAACGTCAGCTTTCGGGAATTCCTGGAGTTGTGGAAGTCAATACTTGGGGCGGTTATTTAAAACAGTATGAAGTTTCCATAAATCCGCAAAAATTGAAAGCCATGAACATTAGTTACATGGATATTTTTGACGCTTTGGAAAAAAATAACAGTGTTGCTGGTGGCGGTTACATCGAGAAAACCAACAAAGCCTTTTTTATTCGCGGTGAAGGCTTGGTAGACTCGTTAAGCGACATTGAAAATATTGTTGTAAAAAACAAAGGTGTTCCAATTTATATTAAAGATGTTGCGAAAGTTGGCTTTGGAAGTGCCACCCGTTTTGGTGCCATAACAGGGAATGGTGAAGGCGAAAAAGTACTTGGACAAGTTATGATGCTTAAGGACGGTAACTCAAAACAGGTTATTGATGCCGTAAAAGAACGCGTAGCTTCCATACAAAATTCATTACCTGAAGGTGTTTACATTAATGGGTTTTTAGAACGTAGCGAACTAATTGGCAAAACAACATTTACCGTTGCCGAAAATTTAATTTTAGGCTCACTTATCGTAATTTTTGTTGTGGTTTTGCTATTGGGGAATTTAAGGTCTGGGCTTGTTGTGGCTTCAGTAATTCCTTTGAGTTTATTGTTTGCCATTTCATTAATGAACATTTTTGGTATTGATGCAAATTTGATGAGTTTGGGTGCTATCGATTTCGGGATAATCATAGACGGTGCCGTTATCATTGTCGAGTTTATTGCCTTTCGAATAACATCGCAAAGCGAAAAAATAGGCTCACTTTCAAAGTCTGAACAACAAGAAACCGTTGATGCCATCACCCAAAAAAGTGCCTCAAAAATGATGAATTCGGCCATATTTGGGCAACTCATCATTCTTATTGTATTCATCCCCATATTATCGTTAAGCAGTGTTGAGGGCAAAATGTTTAAACCCATGGCACTCACTTTTAGTTTTGCACTCATTGGTGCCATGATTTTCTGTTTAACATACGTTCCGGTTATCTCATCCATGTTTTTAAAACCTAGCAAACAAACGGATAAAAATATATCGGTTAGGCTCATGAAGTTTTTAAATAAACTGTACAAACCATCTATTCATTGGGCCTTAGAACACAAAAAGATAGTCGTGTCGCTCGCTGGTACTTTGTTGGCCACAAGCATCTGGATTTTCACAAGTATGGGTGGCGAATTTGTACCCACTTTAGATGAAGGCGACTTTGTAATCCAGCCAGTTTTAAAAACGGGAACATCATTGGGAAAAACCATTGAAATCACTACAAAAATTGAAAAAATACTTCTAGAAAATTTCCCAGAAGTTGACCAAGTGGTGAGCAGAATTGGTGCCGCCGAAGTACCCACAGATCCAATGAGTATGGAAGAAAGCGATGTGATTATTAAACTAAAACCAAAAGATGAATGGGTTTCGGCAGATAGCAAAGATGAATTAGCCGATAAATTTAAAGAAGCACTCACTGTTATTCCAGGTATGGAAGTGGAATTTACCCAACCTATTGAAATGCGTTTCAACGAGCTTATTACAGGTGTTAGAGCCGATGTTGCCATTAAAGTTTTTGGTGAAGATTTATCGGTTTTGGCCAATAAGGCTGAAGAAATAAAATCGCTCATCCAAAATGTTGAAGGGGCATCAGATATTGTTATTGAAAAAGTTAAAGGCTTACCTCAAATGAGCGTAACCTACAACCGAAGCAAAATTGCACGCTATGGTTTAAACATTTCAGATATAAATCAAATCATTTCTATGGGATTTGCTGGTGAAACTGTTGGCAATGTATTTGAAGGCGAAAAACGATTTGATATGGTGGTACGTTTGGATAAAAACAACAGAACAAATATTGAAAACCTTCAAAATTTATATGTTGATACTCCAAGCGGCATAAAAATTCCATTGAGTGAATTGGCCGAAATAAAATACACCACAGGTCCTGCAAAAATTTCGAGGGACGATACCCGTAGACGCATCGTTGTAGGCATAAATGTAAGAAATCGAGACTTACAATCGGTTGTGGATGATGTTAGAAAAATTATTGAAAGTCAAGTAAAACTTCCTGTTGGCTATAGCATAACTTATGGCGGACAATTTGAAAACTTACAAAGTGCCAAAGCACGATTAATGATAGCCGTACCCATCGCTTTGGTACTTATATTCATTCTATTACACTTTGCATTTGGTTCCATAAAAGAAGCGGCTATGGTCTATTCAGCAATTCCGCTTTCTGCGGTTGGTGGTGTATTATTGTTATGGTTTAGAGGTATGCCATTTAGTATTTCGGCAGGTGTTGGTTTTATCGCTTTATTTGGTATAGCGGTACTAAACGGAATTGTGTTAATTGAACATTTTAAAGAGCTAAAAGAAGCGGGGATTACCAACATTGAAGAACGGATAAAACGAGGCACTGCCGAACGTTTACGACCGGTTTTATTAACAGCGGCAGCAGCAGCCTTAGGCTTTCTTCCAATGGCCATTTCAACCAATGCGGGTGCCGAAGTGCAAAGACCATTGGCTACTGTCGTAATTGGCGGACTTGTTACTGCAACTATTTTAACATTAATCGTTTTGCCTGTTTTATACGCATGGTTCGAAGAAAAAACAGAATTAAAAATGAACAAAAAAATAACGGCATCAGTAATTATCATTTTACTATCGTTACAAATGCAAGCTCAAGATGAACTGCTTACTGTTGACGATGCAATAAACTTAGCGATTGAAAATAATGCGGGTTTAAAATCTTCATCTTTAAAAACAGACGAATCTAAAGCCTTAATTGGCAGTGCTTTTAGCTTCGATAAAACATCGGTTTATTATAGCTATGACAAAAATAATCTTGCTATTAACAACGAACCTTTAAAGGTTTTTGGAGTATCGCAAGACTTTAAATTCCCGACGGTTTATTTCGCTGATAAAAAAGTGAACAAAGCCAAATTCAACCTTCGACAAACCCATCATAATTTAGCTTTAGAAGCCTTGAAACGAGATGTTAGTTCAACCTATACAAATTTGGTTTATGCAAAAAGTAAGGCAAAAACCTATATGGTTTTAGATAGTTTATATCGACAATTTGAGAAGGCATCTCAACGCCGGTTTGAATTGGGAGAAACCAATTATTTGGAAATGATAAGTGCCAAATCAAAACAAAAACAGCTCGAGATGCTTTTTAAACAAGCGCAACATGAAGTTGTTTTAGCAAAGGAGCAATTGAAAAAATTGGTACAAACGGATTCCTTTTCAATAACGGATGAGACCCTTCAAAAGCTACCACTTAAAACCATTTCGGTTGAAAACAACATCGGCCTTTCGATTTACGACAATACCAATTTATATTACAAAGCCTTAAATCAACAGGAAAAACAAAACCTCTTGCCCGATTTGAGCGCCGAATATTTTCAAGGAAGCAACAGCACTTTAAACACTAATATTAAAGGCTATCAATTTGGTTTAAAAATTCCGTTGTTCTTCAGCGGAAATGCTTCAAAAATTAAGGCTACTAAATTGGCCCAAGAAGCATCTGAGGCTGAAAAACAAGATTATAAAATCAAGCTAAATGCCGAATATCAATCGCTAATGGCAAAACTTCAACAGTACGAAGAAGCCATTAACTACTACGACACCCAAGGCAAAACACTTTCAGAAGAAATAATTAAAACTGCCGAACGCACCTTTAAGGAAGGTGAAATTGATTTTTTTCAATACATACAAAGTATAGAGACGGCAACCGAAATTGAGCTGACTTACCTTGAAAATCTTAACGCATACAACCAAACTATAATCACCATAAACCATTTAATTTTATAATAATGAAACGCATATATATACTACTATTTTCGCTTGCCTTATCCGCTTGCGGAAAATCAGAAAAAAACAACGAAACTAATTCTATTGAAGAAGTTAATTCTAACGAAATTGTAGTAACCCAATCGCAATTTGAAAATGAAAATATGCAATTGGGAAAATTAGAAGAACATACCTTCAACACGGGCATAAAAGCTACCGGAACTATTGATGTGCCACCAAAAAATAAGGCTAAAATCAGCACATTTATGGGTGGTTATATTACCAAAACACCGCTTTTGGCAGGTGATAAAGTAAAAAAAGGACAAGTTTTAGTCTCACTTGAAAACCCTGAGTTTGTGGAGTTGCAACAACAATATTTAGAAGTTGCCGAACAACTTAATTATTTAAAGTCTGAATTTAACCGTCAAAAAACACTATTTGATGAGAACATTACATCGCAAAAAAACTTTTTAAAGGCAGAGAGCACTTATAAAAGTAGTTTAGCACATTATAACGGATTACGTAAAAAATTGGCCATGTTAAACATTAATCCAACATCGGTTGATCAAGGAAAATTAACCTCAACCATCAACTTATACTCACCTATTGAAGGCTTTATTACCAAGGTGAATGTGAGTAATGGTATGCCCGTTTCAGAAGCTGATGTGATTATGGAAATTGTTGATACAGACCATATTCATTTAGAACTTTCGGTGTTTGAAAAAGACATTTTACACATTAAAAAAGACCAAAAAATCCTGTTTCAAATTCCTGAATCATCAGATAAAACATTTGAAGCCGAAGTGCATTTGGTTGGCACAACCATTGACGAAACCACTAGAATTGTAAAAGTTCATGGGCATATTTTAAACGAGTCTGAAGCCAATTTTATAGTAGGCATGTTCGTTGAAGCAAATATTTTAACAGAAGCCTTTACTGCCCCAGCATTGCCAAAAAACGCTATTCTTGGAGGCGAAGACGGTACTTTTGCCCTAGCTCTAAAGGAGAAGAAAGCGAACAATTATTATTTTGAAAAAATAAAATTAGAGCTTGGTGAAGAAACTGAAACACAAGCTGTTGTTTTAAACGCAAAAGATTTAGAAAACAAGGAAGTTCTTATAAACGGAGGATTTATGTTAGACGGCGGTGGTGAATAGTCTTCAGGACATAAACGCTATAGAGTCATAGCATCGAGCTTTTCAAAAACTGAAATTATTGTTTTTACAGCATCAATGTAGAAGTCTGGATGGATATTTTCAAAATCATCTGTAGGTTCGTGGTAATCTTTGTGGTCTGGCACCCCGAAATACAGAAAGGGGATACGCTTTTTGTAAAAATTAGCATGGTCGGAAGAATAAGTCCAATTATCCTTCCAATCACCATCTTCATGCCCTATTTTAAGTTTAAGTTTACCCGAGCCTTTCGTATTTAAAATTATCTTTTTAAGAAATTGATGATGTTTTGTTCCGACAGCAAAAAGTTCGTTTTCATCACTCCTACTAATCATATCCATGTTCAAGTTTACCTTGATTTGACTTAATTTGATTTTGAGATTGTTCAAAAAATATTTTGACCCGTTGAGCCCTAATTCTTCGGCATCAAAAGCGGCCAGTACTATTGAATGTTTTGGAGAATGCGATTTAAAATATTCTGCAAAACTGAAAAGGGCAGCAACTCCAGATGCATTGTCATCCGCACCATTATAAATCATTCCTTTTTTTACGCCTTCATGGTCATAGTGCGCACTGATAACCATGTACTTATCAGGAAACTCAGTTCCTTTAATAAAACCTAATATATTGGCACCAGAATAGCGCTTATTTTCATTTGAAAAGGAAAAAGGCCGCTCATACTGTTTGTAAAATGGCGAAACACCTAAAGTATAAAATTGATTGACAATATAACTTCTTGCCTTAACTGCTCCATTGCTTCCTGTTCGCCTACCTTCAAAAGCATCAGATGACAACGCTTGAATGTGCTTTAATAGCTTTGTTTTACTGAATAATGAATCTTTTTTTAGATCAATTGACTCGATTGTTTGAGCCTTAATATTGACACATGACAAAAAAAAGTAAATTATTAGAAGGTATATAGTTCTGTTCATCAGTTTCTTAATATAAAACCAAATCTATAAAAAAACCCAAGCAAATGCTTGGGTTCATGTTTTTTTCGATGAAAAACAGCAAATATTAAGAAATTGCAGCTTTCATTAATTCTCGATTCATTCGGGCAATATTCTCTAATGAAATGCCTTTAGGACATTCAATCTCGCAGGCTCCAGTATTGGTACAGTTACCAAATCCTTCCAAATCCATTTGCGCAACCATGTTCTTAACACGGTCGGCAGCTTCAACTTGCCCCTGTGGCAACAACGCGTATTGCGAAACTTTTGCACCAACAAATAGCATGGCACTTGAGTTTTTACACGTTGCAACGCATGCACCACAACCAATACAGGTTGCTGCATCCATAGCCTCGTCTGCTGCATGCTTTGAAATTGGAATGGCATTAGCATCTTGAGTGTTACCGGATGTGTTTACAGAAATGTAACCTCCTGCCTGTTGAATACGCTCAAAAGCGCTTCTATCAACAACCAAATCCTTTATAACTGGGAACGCTTTTGCTCTAAATGGTTCAATCGTTATGGTATCACCATCTTTAAACATACGCATGTGTAACTGGCAAGTTGTAACGCCACGGTCTGGGCCATGGGCCTCACCATTTATATACATGGAACACATACCACAAATACCTTCACGGCAGTCGTGATCGAACGCCACGGGCTCTTCACCTTGTCCAATTAATTGTTCGTTCAAAACATCCATCATTTCTAAAAAAGACATATGTTCTGAAATATCTGTAACTTTATAATCGACCATTTGACCCTTTGCATTTGAGTCTTTCTGTCTCCAAATTTTAAGTGTTAAATTCATAATGTCAATCTTATTTGTATGAACGTTGTTTTAGTTCAATATCTTTAAACTCTAATTCTTCTTTGTGTAGAACAGCATCTGCAGGTTCACCTTTATATTCCCAAGCTGCAACAAATGCAAAATTTTTGTCATCACGTTTTGCTTCACCTTTTTGCTCTCCACTTTCTTCAACAGACTCTTCACGGAAGTGTCCACCACAAGATTCATTTCGCATTAAAGCATCTTTTGCGAACAATTCCCCTAATTCCAAGAAATCTGCAACACGGCCAGCTTTTTCCAATTCAGGATTCATTTCGTTGGCATTTCCTGGAACTTTAACTTCTTTCCAGAATTCTTCACGAATTTGCTTTATTTCAGCCATAGCTTCCTTCAAGCCTTTTTCGTTACGAGCCATACCAACTTTATCCCACATTACTTTTCCTAAACGCTTGTGGAAATAGTCAACAGATTTTGTTCCTTTATTATTAACGAAGAAATCAATTCTGTCCTTTACAGCCTTTTCAGCTTCATCAAATTCTTTAGAATCCGTTGGAATTTTTCCAGTTCTTATATCATTTGATAAGTAATCGCCAATCGTGTATGGCAACACAAAATAGCCGTCAGCCAAACCTTGCATTAACGCCGAAGCACCAAGTCTGTTGGCTCCATGGTCCGAAAAGTTGGCCTCACCAATACAGTAACATCCGGGAATGGTTGTCATTAAATTATAATCTACCCAAATACCACCCATCGTGTAATGTGTTGCTGGATAAATCATCATTGGCGTTTTATATGGGTCTTCGTCAACGATTTTCTCGTACATCTGGAACAAGTTTCCATACTTTGCTTCAACTATTTTTTCACCTAGCTCAATGATTTTTTCTTTAGATGGATTTGAAATGCCATGAATCTTGGCTTGCTCCTTTCCATATCGTTCTATGGCCGAGGCAAAATCCAAATAAACCGCTTCACCCGTTGCATTAACACCATAACCAGCATCACAACGTTCTTTTGCAGCACGAGATGCTACATCCCGAGGCACCAAGTTACCAAAAGCAGGATATCTTCTTTCCAAATAGTAGTCTCTATCTTCTTCAGGGATTTGAGTTGGTTTTAATTTTTTCTCTCTAATGGCCAGCACATCTTCCATTTTCTTTGGTACCCAAATACGCCCATCGTTACGAAGTGATTCAGACATCAAAGTCAACTTAGACTGATAATCGCCAGAACGGGGAATACAAGTTGGGTGAATTTGGGTATAACAAGGGTTAGCAAAATATGCTCCCTTTTTATGGATTTTCCAGGCTGCCGTTACGTTACTTCCCATGGCGTTGGTTGAAAGGAAATAAACATTGCCATAACCGCCCGATGCTATTACGACCGCATGTGCCGAATGACGTTCAATTTCTCCTGTAACGAGGTTACGGGCAATAATCCCTCTAGCCTTTCCATCGACAATAACAACATCCAACATTTCATGACGATTGAACATTTCAATCTTACCACGTGCAATTTGACGGTTCATTGCTGAATACGCTCCCAACAACAATTGTTGGCCGGTTTGTCCTTTAGCATAGAATGTTCTTGAAACCAAAACACCACCAAACGAACGGTTGTCCAATAGTCCACCATAATCACGGGCAAAAGGAACACCTTGGGCCACACATTGGTCAATGATATTTGCCGATACTTCAGCCAAACGATATACGTTTGCTTCGCGTGAACGATAGTCGCCACCTTTTACTGTATCATAAAATAATCTGTATGTTGAATCACCATCACCTTGATAGTTTTTTGCAGCATTAATTCCACCTTGTGCCGCAATGGAGTGTGCACGACGGGGAGAATCTTGGTAAGCAAATGCTTTTACATTATAACCTAATTCTGCCAAAGTTGCCGAGGCAGAACCACCAGCTAAACCAGTCCCAACAACAATAACATCAATATGTCGTTTGTTGGCAGGATTTACAAGGTTGATTTTATCTTTATATGTTGTCCATTTATCTTTTATTGGACCTTTTGGTACTTTTGAATCTAAAGCCATTTTTATTTCAGATTAATGGTTAAAATGGTGAACTAATGCAATGATTATAAAGCCTAATGGAATTATAATTGAATATGCCTTACCTAAACTTTTCAATGTTTTTTTCTGACTGGCCGAAGAACCCATTGATTGGAATGCCGAAGTAAATCCATGGGCCAAATGCAAACCCAAAAGCACAAAGGCTATTACATAAGCAGCTACTCGCCAAGCCGGTGAAAATTTATGATGCAATTCTTCATAATATCTAAAACTTTCTGTTCCTTCTATCAATCCAGACATGTCACCTTGTATGTATTTTACATTAAGTTCTGGAATCCAAAAATCTATGAAATGAAGTACAATAAAAGCCAAAATTACAAGCCCACTATAAATCATGTTTCGGCTCATCCAGGTTGAATTGGCAGCACCATTATTTTTGGCATAAGCAACACCTTGGGCTTTTTTGTTTTTTATTTCCAAAACAAAACCCATAACAAAATGAAATACAACACCAAAGATTAAAATGGGTTGCAAAGCCAATTGAACCAATGGATTTGTTCCCATAAAATGGGATAGCTCATTAAATAATTCCTCGCTAAAAAGCGAGGTGATGTTTACTGCTAAATGTATAATTAAGAAAAACATAAGGAAGAATGCAGAAAGTGCCATTGCCACTTTTCTCCCTATCGAAGATTTAAAAAATCCGCTCATTTTTGTAAAGTTAGTTATAATATGCAAATGTAGTTTAGCAACGTGTTTTAGACAAGCTATAAACTGTTAGTTTTTACTATTTAGAATGGTTTTAAAGTAGGTTTTTGTTCAAAAAAAAGCACACTATAAAGTGCGCTTATCCTAAATATCCTAATATTGTTTATTCAACCAATATTTTCTTACTTACCATGGCATTTCCAGAAAAAATATTTATGAAATAAATACCTTTTGAAATAGTGCTTACATCAATTACCTTGATTCTTGGCGCATTCGCCATATCTATACTTAAGATGGCTCTCCCTGCAATATCAAACAACATTGCTTTCTCCAAATTAAAAGCAGATCCATTTTCAATATACAACATGCCTCTCGCAGGGTTTGGGTAAATATTAATTTCATTGGCTATGACTTCTTGTGTTACAATACCTAACGAACAACTGCCTGAGTAATCCGTCATCATAGTTTGTCCGCACATCTGGGACGTAGTACTAAAATTTTGAATGATCCCTGCCGCCGTGGCATTATCACTATTCAAAAATCTTAAATCTTCACCAGCTGCAATAGAAAAATGCATAACATCTCCAGTGTCATCAATAACATGACCCAATTGATGGCCATGACCCAATTCATGAAGGGCTACCGTTTCAAAATCAAAAGCCAAACCAGTTGGATCTGGGCCGTAATTCCACTCAGTATCATTATCAAAAATAACATCCAACTCGGTAACCAAATCCCTTGTATCACCACAAGACCCTGTTGTTGTCCTGCACTGACCCAGCACTCCATCCTCAAGTGGGTTTGTTGCATCATCAAATGCTATGACATTTGTATCATCGATAACACCTTCTTTGATGGTTGTTGCTGAGCCTAAAACCCAATTTATCTTAGTTTCACAACGCCAGGTTTCCATAGCTCTTAAAAAAGACTCTTTTGCTGCTGTATTGGCATCAAACTCCGTATGCATTTGCCAAGTCATTCCTGTACCTTGCGTTCCGAAATGTTGTGGCAAAATAGCGACACCCGCCCTATTATAATTTAGAAGAGCATATGAAACGACCAAGATTTCGGTTGAAACAATTGAGGCAGAAGTGTTATCAGTGACTCTAATGTTGCCCGTACCAGCTTCTGTAGGTACTTCAACCACAATGGTACCATCATCCCAAGACAAAATTTGGGAAGTCAGTGCCTCAACAAAACTTGCTCCTCCGTCATCTGCATTTTCAAATTCAACTTTCCCTGGATTAGCACCAAAACCAGAACCTGTTATTGTTATAGTATCTCCATTTCCTGCCGTAACAGTTAAAGGCTCAACTCCTGTAATAGCAGGTGCTAAAGCTCCACTACTCTTATCTGCTAACAATGCTGACTTAGCAGCGACGTCAAACGAAACCAATTCTTTATATGGTTCTTTTGTAATCGCCGTAATTTGATTATACAAATTATTAGAAATGTTCTTACTCTTCTTAAAAGGGTTAGTGGCTACGTTGTTCAACAAATCATATTTATAAAATCCTTGTAAAGAACTGTAAGCCTTATATTTTTTCAAACTGGATTTAGCATGAGATGCTAATGCAATATTATTATCATAAAGCGTAAACACACCCGTGTCATTTATATTCAACTTTAAACTTGGTGTTATTGTTTGTGTAATAGACTCAATAGTGCCTCCTGGTGTAACAATTTCTATCTGTAAATTTGATTTTCCTTTAAAAGACTTGTAAACCTCAATGGTGTTTATGGTAAGTATTCTGTTTTGTTCCGCATTCCAAACAGATCTTTTTGCTACAACTTTTCCCTCAACAACCAAACTCGATTTATTAATTTGCCTTTCTAAAGACACTTCTTTCAAGACCCCTTGGGCATAAACTGTATTTTCAACCAAAACGAATGAAGCAAATACAGTAAATAATTTGAACAGCACTTTCCCTCTCATGATTTAACAGACTTTGTATTAGAAGATTATCAAATATAATGAAATATGCTTAAGATTTGTTTAATTTTGCTTTAATAAATTATGGAATAACACAAAAAACAAGATTTTTCGATGAAGTACGTACCAATAGATAAATCGCTTTTCGCAAAAAACAGAAAAAAATTCATAGCTCACATGCAAGCCAATAGTTTGGCAATTTTTAATTCAAATGACATCTACCCAATTAGTGCTGACAGCACCATGCCCTTTGAGCAGCACCGTGATATTTTTTATTTAAGTGGTGTTGACCAAGAAGAAAGCGTATTGGTTTTGTTTCCAGATTGCCCAAAAGAAAAACACAGGGAAATATTGTTTCTAAAAGAAACCAACGAGCATATTGCCATTTGGGAAGGCGAAAAATTAACCAAAGAAAAAGCATTTGAAACCAGTGGAATCAAAACAGTTTATTGGCTGCAAGACATGGAGAAAATTCTCTTTGAAATAATGACACAATGCGATACTGTTTACATAAATACCAATGAGCATTACAGAGCAAATGTAGAAGTTGAAACCCGAGAGGCCAGATTCACAAAATGGTTAAAAGAAAAATATCCGGCGCACCGCGTGGCTAAGAGCAATCCAATTTTGCAACGCTTGAGATCAGTAAAAGAGGATATTGAAATTGAACTTATGCAGAAAGCGTGTGACATTACCGAAAAAGGATTCCGTCGTGTTTTAAACTTTGTTAAGCCAAACGTTTGGGAATACGAAATTGAGGCTGAGTTCGTGCACGAGTTTTTGCGAAATCGCTCAAAAGGATTTGCCTATACACCAATAATAGCTTCAGGAAATAATGCCAACGTGCTACACTATGTTGAAAACAACCAGCAGTGCAAGGCGGGCGACTTAATTCTGTTTGACGTAGCTGCCGAATATGCCAACTATTCAAGTGATTTAAGTAGAACTATCCCTGTTTCTGGCAGGTATTCCGAAAGGCAAAAAGCGGTTTACAACGCCGTATTAAGAGTGAAAAATGAAGCCACAAAAATGCTGGTTCCTGGAACCCTTTGGGCCGACTACCATATTGAAGTAGGCAAAATTATGACCAGTGAACTTTTAGGCCTTGGACTTTTGGATAAAGCCGATGTAAAAAATGAAAATCCAGATTGGCCAGCCTATAAAAAATACTTCATGCACGGCACATCACACCATATTGGCCTGGACACCCATGACTATGGCATTTTAACAGAACCCATGAGAGCCAACATGATTTTCACGGTTGAACCCGGAATTTATATTCCTGAGGAAGGTTTTGGCATAAGGCTCGAAGACGATGTTGTCATTCAAAAATCGGGAGAGCCATTTAACCTGATGCGAAACATACCCATTGAAGCAGAAGAAATTGAAGATATCATGAATTCATAGAAATAAAAAAGGGTCGTTTAAAACGACCCTTTTCGCTATCAATACTAATATTGTAATTTATAGAGTGACTAATTCAAATAAATAATCGTTTAGTTTTTGTAGCGTATTAATTTTATCTTTTGAATCTATCAATAATGATATATTGTTTTTGCTTCCACCATAAGAAATCATCCTAATTTTTACATCTTGTAAAATTTGAAACAATTTGTAAGTATCTTGATGGTTTACAACAGAGTGGCCAACCAAACAAACAATGCTTTGGTTTTTATCAACTTCAATAGTTGCAATTTTTTCAAGTTCGAGCAAAATTTTATTTAAATTTCTGTCATCATCAATTGTTAAAGAAACAGCCACCTCAGAAGTGGTAATCATATCAATTGATGTTTTATGGACCTCAAAAATTTCAAAAACTTTCTTCAAGAAACCATGGGCTTGCAACATACGAGCTGATTTTATTTTGATAGCCGTAATGCCATCTTTAGCAGCTATGGCTTTGATGCCATTTTCAGTAGTTTCACTAGAGATTAATGTGCCGTGGGCTTCTGGATTCATCGTGTTTTTTAATCGCACAGGAATATGATCCTCTCTTACAGGAGTAACCGTTTGTGGGTGTAATATTTTTGCACCAAAGTATGCCAACTCGGCCGCTTCATCAAATGATAGATTTGAAATAGGCTTCGTGTTTTCAACATATCTTGGATCATTGTTGTGCATTCCATCAATATCAGTCCAAATCTGCACTTCTTCAGCTTTTATTGCAGCACCAATAATTGTTGCCGTATAATCACTGCCTCCACGTTGCAGATTTGAAATCTCGTCTTGGTCATCCAAGCAAATAAACCCTTGGGTAATGTAAATTTCTGAATCCTCAGTATTATCATAAACAACTTTAAACTTTTCCTTAATCGAATCCAAAGCAGGTTCTTTGAACGCATCAATTCTCATAAAATCCAATGCTGGAAGTAATGCAGAGCTAATTCCTTCTTGTTTCAAAAAGCTATTGAACATATAGGTTGAAAGGAGCTCACCTTGTGCAACTATAAGGTTTTCTAAAGTTTGTGAAAATGACTTATAAGTACTTTCCACCAACAAATCAAAAACGTTAGAAACATAAGCCCTTACATCCTTGTTAAGATTGGCGTTGCTAAGCAAGTTATCGATAGTAGAAAAATAACTTTCATGAAGTTTATTGATTTTCTCAATTGCCTCATTGGGGTTTCCGTCATTAATATCTTGGGCTATGGCAACAAGTTGGTTTGTTGTACCAGACATAGCCGAAAGCACCACAATCTTCTTTTCACCATCATTAATAATGTTCTTAACATTGTTCATGTTTTCAACTGACCCAACCGATGTTCCACCAAACTTTAATACTTTCATTTCCATTAATTTGAGCGACAAAAGTATTATTCATTTTCATAACGACTATGTTTATTAAAAAAAATGTTTATTTTTACACAGAATGTTAAATAATTAACATATAATATTTAGGAAATGAAAACCGTATCGAATTGTGTTGAAGATATTTTGATTGCCCAACCATATTTGGAAGAAGCACTCTCTAGAAACATTATAAACTTTAGCGCATTGGCCATTGAGCTTACAGAGCCCATAAGTAAGATGCTTAAAAAGGATGTAAAACCTGGAGCTATTATGATGGCTTTAAGGCGCTATAACCCACCGGTGGCTTTGTCGAATTCCATTAAAATGAAAAAGGTTATCCAAAATTTGGGAGATATAACGGTGCGCTCGAATTTAACGGATTTTACAGTGAAAAATTCTGAAACCATAATAGATAATCATGCCAAAATTTTAGAACGGATTAACCAAGAGTCTAAACTGTTTTACACGTTTACACGGGGCATTCATGAAAGCAATATTATTGTTTCCAGCAGCATAAATGACTTTATTAAAGAAGCCTTGAATAACGAAAAATTGTTGGCCATGCAAGACGGCTTATCTGCCATTAGCATTAACCTCCCACAAGACAACTCTAAAATTGCTGGTTTGTATTACCATTTCTTTAAGCGTTTGGCGTGGGAAGGCGTTGTACTTTATGAGGTTCTTTCTACAACCAACGAATTCACTATTTTGGTTGAAGATGAGTTTGTTGACAAAGCTTTTGCCGCCATAAAAAAGGTGAAATCTTAGTTTTTTAGGTACTTTGATTTTATCTTTGTCGCAGATAAATTGCCCATGGTTTTAGAATACAAAGGCACCAACATTTTTTATACCGATGCAGGCAAAGGTGAAGCTGTAGTTTTACTGCACGGCTTTTTGGAAAACTCATCTATGTGGGAACCTTTCATCTCAACGCTCACCAAAAACAACAGAGTCATTTGTATTGATTTATTGGGCCATGGAAAAACCGGGTGTTTGGATTATGTACACACCATGGAACTCATGGCAGAGGCCGTAGAAGCTGTTCTCAAAAAACAAAAAATTAGACGCTCCATTCTTGTTGGGCACTCCATGGGTGGTTACGTTTCCCTAGCATTTGCCGAGAGAAACCCAGATGCGGTAAAAGGATTATGCCTCATGAATTCTACCGCTAGAGCCGATACTTCAGAAAAAAAATTGAACAGAGACCGTGGCATTTTAGCCGTAAAGCATAACCATAAAACGTTTATCCGTATGGCCATAACAAATCTCTTTAGGCCAAAAAATAGAACTCTATTTTCACCAGAAATTAAAAAGGTTATCCAAGAGGCTCAAAAAACGCCTCTACAGGGTATTATAGCAGCTTTGGAAGGTATGAAAATTAGAGTGGATAGAGAGGCTCTTCTACATTTTACCCCATTTAAAAAAATGCTCATTATTAGCAAAAAAGATCCCGCTTTGGATTACGATTCACTTATTGCACAAACAAAAGATACTCAAGTTGAAGTGGCGGAATTTCCAGATGGGCACATGAGTCATATTGAAAATAAAGATGAATTCCTACATATAATTATGCATTTCATCGAAAATATTTAATGTTTTATCGATTATTTCGTTTTATTTTTTAAATTTAAAGTCCCTAAACACTAAAATCATGAAAAATTCTACTTCTAAACCTACTTTAATTCCTAGAATGTACTGCAATCTTTTTGGTCATGATTATCAAGTTACTAAAAAAGTAACTTACCATGTTAAGGAGTATACCTGCAGACATTGCAAAAAGGAACTGACCACCAACAGCAATGGTAAATTAATAGAGCTTACTCCCAAATTTAAGGAAATCAATGCCATTTTAGAACGCATACACCTCTCTAGGACTGAACGTTTAAAGAAGAAATCGCTCGTTTCATCGATTTACTAACCACTTATTAACAATTTTTCAGCACTTTTTAATACTTTCAAGCTCTCTCTCAAAACGTAATTAATATGTGCAAAACATGAGAAGCATCCATTGTAAAGTATTTGGACATGACATTAAGGAAACCAAACAAGTAACCTATCATGTTAGAGAATATAAATGTAAAAATTGTAACAAAGAATTTACCACAAACAGCAACGGTCGATTAACCGAACTTACTCCAAAATTTAAAGAAATAAACGAGGTTTTAGAACGCGTTCACAACAAACGAATTCTTAGGGCAATTAACAAACAAACCACGTTCAAGCAAGACCATCTGCTCGTCTTTAGTCATTAAAATTTTTCCAACCTTGAGCCTTCAGCGGAATTTTAGTATCTGCTCGAGTAACTAAGTGCGCACCTTCAGTGGCTTCCTTCATATAGCCTATGACCGTTAAATTGGGATTAGCCTTTATTTTTGGGAAATCGGCCTGAGAAATGGTAAATAATAATTCGTAATCCTCTCCTCCATTTAATGCCACCGTTGTACTGTCTATATTAAACTCTTCGCATGTTGAGATAACTTGCGGATCTAACGGAATTTTTTCTTCATACAAATCGCAACCTACCTTGCTATGTTTGCACAAATGCATAATTTCGGAAGACAGACCATCACTAATATCAATCATAGATGTTGGCTTAACCTTGAGGTCTTCGAGCAATTTTATAATATCCTTTCTCGCCTCAGGCTTTAACTGTCGCTCTATTATATAGGTGTACAGTTCTAAATCCGGTTGATTTTGCGGATTAACTTTATATACCTCCTTTTCACGCTCTAGAACCTGTAAACCCATGTAGGCCGCACCCAAATCTCCAGTAACGACCAGTAGGTCATTTGGTTTTGCACCACTTCTGTATGTTTCATTTTGAGGAACCACCTCTCCAATGGCTGTTACAGAAATTAACATCCCACTTGTTGAGCTTGTGGTGTCTCCACCAACAACATCGACACCATAAATTGAGGCTGCAGTTTCCATGCCGGCATACAGTTCTTCCAAAGCTTCTAATGGGAATCTATTGGAAACAGCGATTGAAACCGTAACTTGGGTAGCCTGAGCATTCATGGCATAAACATCTGATAAGTTAACGATAATCGCCTTGTAACCTAAGTGTTTTAATGGCATGTAACTTAAATCAAAATGGACTCCCTCAACAAGTAAATCCGTCGTAACTACAATATTTTTGTCTTTAAAATTTAAAACGGCGGCATCATCTCCAACTCCTTTTAAAGTGGATTTTCGCTTTATTTTAAAATTTTTAGTCAAGTGGTCTATCAGTCCAAATTCCCCTATATCACTTAATTTCGTTCGTTGTTGATTCTTATCTTCTATCATAGGGCAAAAATAAGAAGCTAATTTTGTTTTTAACTCTTTATGAACAAAAATTAGTCAGGTCACTTAAATGATTTTGCATTATAAAACTTCATTTAGTCATCGTCATTGACGGCATTCGTCATCCACAAACCAAGCTTCGCCAATGTATAAGGAAAAGCTATAAAACTATATGCTAATATAATGTTAGGAAATGCTGTTATCCATGACTTATATTGTATATTTGTACCCTATTTAGAAACTGTCTTAATAAAAATTATTTAGCCAGATGTCTAAATCTAATTAATGCAACATGATAAAAGTATCTGAAACAGCAAAAAAGAAAGTACTTGAGCTTATGGCCGATGATGGCTATAATGCTGCAACGGACTTTGTGCGCGTTGGTGTTAAAAGCGGTGGATGTTCTGGGCTGTCCTACGATTTAAAGTTTGATAAAGAACAACAAGAAGGTGACAAAGTGTTTGAAGATAACGGCGTAAAAATTATTGTAGACAAAAAAAGCTTTTTATATTTAGTAGGCACTACTTTGGAATACTCTGGAGGATTAAACGGAACAGGTTTTGTATTCAACAATCCGAACGCCAACCGTACTTGTGGTTGTGGTGAAAGTTTCTCTTTATAAACAAAAACAATGAATAAATATACCGAAGACGATTTAAGGGAAGAACTTAAAACCAAGGAATATGAATATGGATTTTATACCGATATAGAATCTGACACATTCCCTGTGGGTTTGAATGAGGACATTGTTCGAGCTATTTCTGTTAAAAAAGAAGAACCTGAATGGATGACAGAATGGCGCTTGGAGTCGTTTCGTGCTTGGCAAAAAATGATTGAACCTGAATGGGCAAACGTAACATACAAAAAACCAGATTTTCAGGCTATTTCCTACTATTCTGCACCAAACAAAAAGCCAAAATATGATAGTTTGGATGAAGTAGACCCGGAATTATTGGCAACTTTCGAAAAATTGGGTATCTCACTTGATGAGCAAAAAAAGCTTGCCGGTGTTGCCATGGACGTGGTAGTTGATTCAGTTTCGGTAGCAACAACGTTTAAGAAAACTTTGGGTGAAAAGGGCATTATTTTCTGTTCCATCAGTGAAGCTATTAAAGAACACCCTGAACTTGTTAAAAAATATATAGGTACAGTAGTTCCTCAAAAAGATAATTTTTATGCGGCTTTAAACTCTGCCGTTTTTAGCGATGGCTCGTTTTGCTATATCCCTAAAGGTGTTAAATGCCCGATGGAACTATCAACTTATTTCCGAATCAATCAAGCCGGTACCGGCCAATTTGAAAGAACACTTGTAATTGCCGATGAAGGCAGTTATGTAAGTTACCTTGAAGGCTGTACCGCACCAAGTAGAGATGAAAATCAGTTGCACGCTGCAGTTGTAGAGTTGATTGCATTGGAAGATGCTGAAATTAAATATAGCACGGTACAGAACTGGTTTCCGGGAAATTCTGAAGGCAAAGGTGGTGTTTATAATTTTGTGACCAAGCGTGGATTGTGCGAGAAAAACGCAAAAATTTCATGGACTCAAGTAGAAACCGGTTCGGCCATTACTTGGAAATACCCAAGTTGTGTGTTGAAAGGTGATAATTCGGTTGGGGAGTTTTATTCTATCGCTGTGACCAATAATTTTCAGCAGGCCGATACGGGTACAAAGATGATTCATCTAGGAAAAAACACTAAATCTACCATCATTTCAAAAGGTATTTCAGCAGGAAAATCACAAAACAGCTACCGCGGATTGGTTCAAATTAATTCAAGAGCTGACAACGCCCGTAACTTTTCGCAATGCGATAGTTTGTTGATGGGTAATGAATGTGGCGCACACACCTTTCCTTATATTGAAGCGAAAAACAAATCGGCCAAAATAGAACACGAGGCAACAACCAGTAAAATAGGTGAAGACCAAATATTCTATTGTAATCAGCGTGGTATTGATACCGAAAAAGCAATCGCCCTTATTGTAAATGGATTTAGCAAAGAGGTGTTGAATAAACTCCCAATGGAGTTTGCCGTTGAAGCTCAAAAATTATTGGAAATAAGTTTAGAGGGAAGTGTTGGATAAACAACTCAAAATGAAAAGACTATTATTTACCACATTGGTTTTTATAGCATTTATAAGCTGTAAAAATGAAGCCAAATCTAAACAAACCGAGGATACTGGCACTTCAAAAACAGAAGAAAGAACAGATAAACAAAATGATGGGCTCACTTTACTGAAAGGGCAATTTGTTTTATATGATGGAGCCGCTGTTTTGCAAACACATGCCAATATTTATGGTCTTTTTATTACGGATAAACTTAAAGAGCTGAACCAACTCGCCGAAAAATATAAAAAGGAACCAACCGACATGGTTCAAGTGGAAATAAGAGGAAAAATCACAAATCAAAAAGATGAAAAAATTCTTTGGGAAAATAAGGTTGAAGTCGCTGAAATTCTCAGTGTAAACCCAATTCCTAAAGATGAAAATAACGTTGTAAAACTAGGAGAACAGTAATTATGTTAAAGATTAACAATTTACACGCAGGTGTTGAGGATAAAAGTATACTTAAAGGTATAAACCTTGAGGTAAAAGCAGGTGAAGTTCATGCTATTATGGGGCCAAACGGTTCAGGTAAAAGTACATTGGCTTCGGTTATTGCCGGAAAAGAAGACTACGAAGTAACTAAAGGTAGCATTGAATTTTTAGGTGAAGATATTGATGAATTGGCTGCCGAAGAGCGTGCGCACAAAGGCATATTTTTATCGTTCCAATATCCCGTGGAAATTCCAGGAGTATCGGTGACCAACTTTATGAAAACGGCCATTAATGAAACACGTAAAGCGAAAGGACTAGAAGAAATGCCCGCGAAGGACATGCTTAAACTTATCCGTGAAAAATCAGAGCTTTTGGAAATAGACCGCAAATTTTTATCCCGTTCGTTAAACGAAGGGTTTTCCGGTGGAGAGAAAAAGCGCAATGAAATTTTCCAAATGGCCATGCTTGAGCCTAAGTTAGCTATACTTGATGAAACAGATTCAGGTTTAGATATTGATGCGCTGCGCATTGTAGCAAATGGCGTTAATAAACTAAAAAGTAAAGACAATGCCGTTGTAGTGATTACCCACTATCAACGCTTGTTGGATTATATCGTACCGGATTTTGTTCATGTTTTACACAACGGTAAAATTGTAAAATCCGGACCAAAAGAATTGGCTCACGAACTTGAAGAAAAAGGATACGACTGGATTAAGCAAGAATTGGTTTAGCCAATTATTGCGTTTTAAGTTTTTTGTTTCAGGTTAATGGCTACAATAAAACGATTTGAGGATTTGGAAATTTGGCAAGAAGCCAGAAGGCTATTCAATTAAATCAAGGATGTCAGCAATGAATCAGATTTAAAAAATGATTTTAGGTTAAAAGACCAAATAAAAGCTGCTTCAGGTTCTGTAATGGACAATATAGCTGAAGGTTTTGAAAGAGATGGGAATTTGGAGTTCAGACAATTTCTTTCAATCGCCAAAGGTTCTGCAGGAGAAACCAGGTCTCAATTATATCGAGTTTATGATTCTGGATATATTTCAGAAGAAAAACTAAAAATATTAGTAGATGAACATGAAAAATTAAGCAAAAGAATTGCTGCTTTCATTTCATACTTAAACAAAAAGGATTTTAAAGGGAACAAGTTTAAATAACATTTGATTTTATGTTTTCAACCAACTTGAAACATTGAACAAAAAACTTGAAACAATTAAAAAATGGATTTAAAAGACAAATTAGTATCATCATTCATGGCGTTTGAAAATAGTGTTGACGTAGACACTTATATACACGACGTTCGTTCTGATGCCATAAAAATATTCGAAGAAAAAGGCTTCCCAACAAAAAAGGAAGAAGCCTGGAAATACACGTCCTTAAACAAAATTCTCAAAGAAGATTACAGTGTTTTCCCTAAGCGCGAAACAGGCTTGGAGTATAGAGATATTAAAAAATATTTTATTCACGACATAGATACCTATAAAATTGTATTTATTGACGGTAAATATTCTTCGCACTTGTCACAAACCACGCATGAAGGGATGGATATTTGTTTGATGTCAGCGGCATTTTCAAAACCCAAATACCGTTTGGTCATTGAAAATTATTTTAACAAAGTTGCCACTAAAGACAGCTTGTCTTCCTTGAACACCGCTTTCTCAAGTGAAGGAGCATACATCCATATTCCAAAAAACAAATTGGTTCAAAAACCAATTCAAATTATACATTTTTCAACAGGTAACGAATCGGCAACTATGTTGCAGCCGCGTAACTTAATTGTGGTAGACGAGAATAGCCACGTGCAGATTATTGAGCGCCACCAAAGCTTAACTGACAATGCTGTGTTGACCAATAGCGTTACCGAAATTTTCGCAAACAAACGTGCCATTGTTGATTATTATAAAATCCAGAATGACAATGACAACGCATCACTTATTGACAATACCTTCATCAACCAAAAACAAGAAAGTATTGCCTCAGTGCACACGTTCAGTTTTGGAGGAAAATTAACGCGCAACAACCTTAACTTTTTCCAAAACGGTGAACGTATTGATTCTACTTTAAAAGGAGTTACCATCATAGGCAACAAACAACATGTAGACCACAATACGTTGGTTCACCATATTGAGCCAAATTGCGAAAGCCATCAAGATTACAAAGGCATTTTTGACGGAAACTCCATAGGTGTTTTCAACGGAAAAGTCATCGTTGAAAAAGAAGCACAAAAAACCAATGCTTTTCAAGCAAACAACAACATTTTAATAAGCGACAAAGCAACCATAAATACCAAACCTCAATTGGAAATTTTTGCAGATGACGTTAAATGTTCACACGGTTGTACCATTGGCCAATTGGACGAAAGCGCTATGTTTTACATGCGAACTCGCGGCATTCCTGAAAAAGAGGCCAAAGGGCTTTTAATGTACGCCTTCAGCAACAATGTGTTAAGTTCGGTGAAAATTCCAGAAATAAAACAACGCATCACCAAGATTATTGCCAATAAATTGGGTGTTAATATTGGTTTCGACCTTTAAAATTATTTGAAGCTATTTAAGTTTACCCTGAGCGGAGTCGAAGGGCTACCAAATCAAGTTTCAACATGCCCCATTCGGGGCTAAAAATAACCGCCATGTTCAATGTAGAAGAAATAAGAAAAGATTTCCCCATTCTTTCTCGCAAAGTAAATGGCAAACCGTTGGTTTATTTTGATAATGCTGCAACCTCGCAAACCCCAAAACAAGTTATTGATGCCATTGTAGATTACTATTCAAATTACAATGCCAACATACATCGCGGGGTACATACATTGAGCCAAGAAGCGACTGACCTTTACGAACAATCTCGTGAAAAGATTAGGGCGCATTTCAATGCTATGTTCACCCATGAAATTATTTTTACCTCAGGAACAACACATGGCATTAATTTGGTCGCAAACGGCTTTTCATCCCTTTTAAAAAAAGGCGATGAAATCATTGTATCGGCTTTAGAGCACCACAGCAATATTGTGCCTTGGCAAATGTTGTGCGAGCGCACAGGTGCAACGCTTAAAGTCATTCCCATGAATAATGATGGTGAGTTGGTTATGGATGAATTTGATAAGCTTCTTTCCAACAATACGAAACTGGTTTTTGTAAACCATATTTCAAATGCCTTGGGAACCATAAATCCCATTGAAGATATCATTTATAAAGCACACCAAGTTGGTGCAGTAGTTTTGGTTGACGGAGCACAATCATGTCCACATTTAATCCCAGATGTTCAAAAATTGGATGTCGATTTTTACGTGGCTTCAGCCCATAAAATGTGCGGTCCTACAGGTGTTGGCATGCTTTACGGAAAAGAAAAATGGCTTAAAAAACTTCCACCATACCAAGGTGGAGGCGAAATGATTGCTGAGGTAACTTTCGAAAAAACCACATATGCCGAATTGCCCCATAAATTTGAAGCCGGAACGCCCAATATTTGTGGAGGTATAGCTTTCGGTGCGGCTATAGATTATATGAACCATATCGACTTTAATAATATCTCAGCCTACGAAAACGAGTTGCTTGAATACGCCACCGAAAAGCTATTAGAAATTGAAGGGCTTAAAATTTACGGCACCTCAAAACACAAAACATCGGTTATTTCATTTAATCTAGAAGGTATTCACCCTTACGATGTGGGCACTATTTTAGACAAGATGGGCATTGCTGTTCGTACTGGCCACCATTGTGCACAACCCATCATGGATTTTTACAAAATTCCGGGCACCGTGCGTGCTTCGTTTGCCTTTTACAACACCAAAGCGGAAATTGACGCCTTGATTGAAGGGGTTAAAAAAGCGAAAATGATGCTTTCTTAAATTCTTATCGTATTTTTGTTTAAAATTTAAGTATGACAATTGAAGAAATACAAAACGAAATAATAGACGAATTTTCCATGTTTGAAGACTGGGAAGAGCGCTACCAATATATGATTGATTTGGGGAAAGATTTACCCTTAATTGACGACCAATACAAAACCGATAACAACATTATAAAAGGTTGCCAAAGCAAAGTTTGGGTTCATGCCGAAATGAAGGACGATAAAATTGTATTTACAGCCGATAGTGATGCCATAATAACCAAAGGCATTATTGCTATTTTAATCCGCGTGTTTTCAAATCAGCACCCAAAAGATATTATTGACGCCAACACCGATTTTATAGACAAAATTGGTTTAAAGGAACATTTGTCACCAACACGCGCCAATGGTTTGGTTAGTATGGTGAAGCAATTAAAAATGTATGCCATTGCATATCAAACACAGTTAAATTAGACTAGTTGTTTGTTGCAGAGTCGTTGTTTATCGACTTAACACCACACAACTTAACAAATAACCTATAAAAAATGAGCGATTCAACTATAGATACAACAGAATTGGGTGAAAAAATAGTAGGGGTTTTAAAAACTATTTACGACCCAGAAATTCCCGTAGACATTTACGAATTGGGGTTGATTTATGATGTGTTCGTCAATGAAGATTACGACGTAAAAATCTTGATGACACTTACAACGCCCAACTGCCCCGTTGCCGAAACACTGCCCCTTGAGGTTGAAGAAAAAGTAAAATCTTTGGACGCTGTGAACAGTGCAGAGGTTGAAATCACCTTCGATCCGCCATGGACACAAGAGCTAATGAGCGAAGAGGCAAAGTTAGAACTAGGCATGCTTTAATTGAAAAAGAATTCCTTGAGGTTTCCCTTGAAATTGTCATTCCCGTGAAAACGGGAAACCAAACAAAAATAAAGAGATATAATGGCTAAAGAAGTCATAAAAAGCAATGAAGGTTTTGTTGCTTTAAATCCGAATTTAAACAGAAAAGTTGTTCACTTAAATGACCTAATGATTACGGTAATTGATTTTACCAACGGTCCTATGGAACAACCAGACCCACCTCACAACCACCCGCATGAGCAAATTACCTATGTAGTCAGTGGTTCTTTAAAATTATTTGTTGAGGATCGGGAATATCTACTAAACGAAGGTGATGTTTTTAAAATTGAGTCCAACCTCAACCATACAGTACAAACCCTAACAGAACATGTAAGACTGATAGACAGTTTTAATCCAATTAGGGAAGAATTTCTTTAAAAAAGTATATGCCAGACGAAATCATAAATCGCGTTGCGAACAGCAAATTGGTTGCCATCAACCTCGAGGACTATTATCCTAAAGGGCAACGCGTATTGTTCGATATTAAAGACTGGCTTTTTGAAGGATTCGTGCTGCGCGAAAAAGATTTTAGAAATCAGGTGGCAGAATACGATTGGTCGCAATACCAAGACAGTTATGTAGCGCTCACTTGTACCACCGATGCCATAATTCCCGGGTGGGCATTTATGCTCATCAGTCTTCATTTGGAACCCTTTGCAAAAAAAGTAGTGATTGGCAATTTGGAACAACTGGAAACTTCCATTTACCAAGATGTCATCAATAACTTGGATGTTACGGAGTTTAAAGGCAAACCTCTTATTATAAAAGGCTGCTCCAAAAAACCCGTGCCGCAAAACGCATACATCATGCTAGCCAATAAGTTAAAACCCGTTGCAACATCCATTATGTACGGCGAGGCCTGCTCTTCGGTACCACTCTTCAAAAAGAAATAATTTCCGTTTTTAAATGTGACTTCAGCACAAAACTGGGTCTTAAAACTGTTAATTATCAATCCATTTATAACATAATTTGCAACAAAAATAATGTTATATTTACGTACATATAAAAAAACAGAACGCATGCGAAGAACTCTATTATTAATTGTGTTTCTTATCGGAATAGTTTCGATAAACGCTCAAACAAAAGAAGAATTACAGGCCCAAAAAGCTGAAAAGCAAGCCGAGGCAGATGCCGCACAAAAAGAGGCCAAAGCCATTCAAGCAAAAATTGATGCCCTACCAGGCTGGAGAACAGGTGCTTTTGGTACTATTGGTGGCAGCTTATCCAATTTTAGCAAATGGTATGCCCAAGGTGCACCAAACAACTCCTCGGGTAATATTGGTTTTACCTTAAACGCTTATGCCAATTTAATTGAAGAAAAGTTTTTCTGGCGAAACGCCTTAAGTACAAACTTAAATTGGGTGAAATTGGATGATAAAGATAATCCAAACGACGATGAAAGCTTTAACCCAACTACCGATGTGTTCAACCTGTCCTCACTATACGGTAGAAACATTACAAAATCATTGGCGGCTTCTGGATTGATGGAATATAGAACCACGTTGTTGGACAACTTTAACGACCCTGGCTATTTAGATTTAGGGGTTGGCGCCACTTGGACGCCCATTGACAACCTTATTGTGGTGATACACCCTTTAAACTACAACTTTGTATTTAGCAGTGGGGACACGGTTTTTGAATCGTCTTTGGGTGCTAAAATCGTGGCCGATTACACCAGATCTATTGGTGCCGTAAACTTTAAAACCAACCTGTCGGCTTTCCAGAGTTATAAAAGTAGTGACTACTCCAACTGGACTTGGACCAACTCTTTTAGCTACACCCTTTGGAAAATGATTGGTGTTGGTTTTGATTTTGGTTTGCGTAGCAATAAACAAGAAGCCTTAAATTATGCTTTAATGCAAACCCCACCAACAGCTACTGGCTTTGATGATGTAAATAACGATTTACAATCTTATTATACTGTTGGGTTGAGTTATAAGTTTTAACACTTAGGTCTAAACTGATTTATAAAAACGCTTCCATTTTTAGGAAGCGTTTTTATTTTTTCATTTTTGACAATTATCCTACTTAAACCTTTTGGTCTTTTTCTTCCTACCAAACAACCGTTTAAAAAATCCATCACGTTTTTCGGGTTCACAATTTAGGTCTTCCAAAACCTGTGGTGACGGGGTTTTAAACTTGGCGTTGGTAATACTATTGTAATTGCTTTCGCCATTCAGTTTTTGGTAAAATTTGGCAAAAATGGGCAATGCCGAGTTGGCACCCTGCCCCATTGCTGTGGTTTTAAACCCAATGCTGTGGTTATCATTGCCCACCCAAGTTACGGTCACCAAATTAGGGGTTAAGCCCACAAACCAACCGTCCTTATTATTTTGGGTGGTACCCGTTTTTCCCGCTATATCATTTTTTAAATTATAGGTGCTTCGCAGTCGGGCTGCCGTACCAGAATTAACCGTAGATTTCATGATTTCCAACATCACTTCTCGGGTGTAATTACTATACGCTTCTTCCATTACTACTTTGGGTTTAAAGGAGGCGATGATGTTACCGTGGCGGTCTTCTATTTTGGTAATGGCATAGGGTTTTACGGCCTTACCTTCATTTAAATAACTGGCATAAGCGCCTGTTAACTGCCTTAAATTAATTTCAGCCACACCCAATGCCAACGAGGGTTGGTTGGGCAATTCCTTTGCGATGCCCAGCTTTTTAACTTGCTCATGCACTTTGGGGATGCCCACCTTGTCCAACACTTTTACGGCAATGGTATTTACCGAATGGCTCAAGGCTTTTTCCAAAGTGTAATTGATGTATGGGTCTTCCTCTGTTGTTCCTGAATTGGTGGGCGTCCAATCGTCATAATTTTTATAGGTCACTTCTGCCAACGAAAAGTACGTACAAGGTTTCATACCATTTTCAATAGCCGCCGTATAAACAAAAGGTTTGAATGTTGATCCCACTTGCCGTTCGCTTTGAGACACGTGGTCGTACTTGAAAAATCGATAATCTATACCCCCAATGTAAGCTTGAATAGCCCCCGTTTTGGGTTCTATGGCAAGCATGCCTGTATTTAGAAATTTAAGATAATGCTGCAAACTGTCCTTTAAGGTAACTGTTTTAATGGTATCACCTTTCCAACCGAAAAGCTCAATCGGTCGCTTTTTAGCCAATGAATCTTGAATTTGTTTTTCAGATAATCCAGCTTCCTTGTAGGCTTTATATTTAGGTAGATTTTTCATAGCGGTTTCAATAATCCTTTCATTGGTCTCCCATGGGGCATTATTGCCATACGATTTTTCAAAGTCGATTTGCAATTGCGACAAATGTTCTTTCATGGCTTCCTCTGCCAACTTTTGCATATCGGAATCTAAAGTGGTATGTACAATCAACCCATCTTTATACAAATCATATGGTTCCCCTTCAGGGTTTTTTATGGAATCTAAAATGGCTGATAATTCCTTTTTCACCTGTTCCCTAAAATAAGGCGCCAAACCCAAATCATGATTAAAAGAACGGTAATTTAAAACCAACTTTTCATTTTGTAGCATGTCCAATGAATCTTCCGCCAAGTAGCCATATTTCACCATTTGATTCAACACCACATTGCGCCGGTCTTGGCTGCGCTGAATGTTCAATCGCGGATTAAAATAATTGTTCGCCTTTAACGTGCCTACCAAAGTGGCAGCTTCGGTTGTTGTTAACTCTGAGGTGGTTTTGTTGAAGAATTTTTGTGCTGCGCTTTCAATGCCATAGGTATTATCTGAAAACGGCACCGTATTGAAATACATGGTTAAAATGTCGTTTTTCGAATAAATATCTTCAAGACGTTTGGCGATAATGGCCTCCTTAAATTTATTGATGAGCATACTGAACATGGCATAATCCTTTCGCCCGAACAGATTTTTAGCCAACTGCAAAGTAATGGTACTTCCGCCACCGGCTGATTTGTCCTGAAGGATGATGTTTTTCACAAACACGCGCACCAAACTCACATTATCAACCCCATCGTGTTCAAAAAATCGAACATCTTCGGTAGCAATTAAAGCATCAATAAGATGTTTTGGAAAATCATTGAACTTAAGTGGCTGCCTGTCGAAAATATAATATTTACCAATCAGTTTGCCATTTTTATCCAATACTTGGGTGGCTTGTTCCTGTTTTATAGAACTGAGTTCTTCTTTGGTAGGCAACTTGCCAAAAGCACCCCAATAAATACTAAAATAAAGGATGACAAAAAAAGCAATAACCGCAGCCACCCCAATAAGACTCCATTTAATCCATTTTCTTTTAAGCAGATTTGAAATCCTATTCATGAAAAATATGGTCTTTTAATTTTCCTCTTCGTAGTCCGGATACAGGAAATGGTTGTATGGAAAACGCGTTACATGAATTTGCCTCACTTCATCATAAACCCGCTTTTTAAAATCTTCTAAGTTTTGCTTATTTAACGCAGAAATAAACAAAGCATTGTCCCCAATTTTGTTCATCCAGGTTTTTTTCCACTCAGCCAGTGTGTAATGTCTTTTGGTACGCTCGGTTTCCAAATCGTCCTCGGCTAATGGCTCAGCTTTATAGGCGTCAATTTTATTGAACACCATGATGGTTGGTTTATCGTTGCTATCTATTTCGCCTAAAATCTTGTTTACAGAATCAATGTGTTCCTCAAAATTTGGGTGTGAAATGTCCACAATGTGCAATAACAAATCAGCTTCTCGAACTTCATCCAAGGTACTTTTAAAACTTTCAACCAATTGTGTGGGCAGTTTTCTAATAAAACCAACCGTATCACTCAACAGAAAGGGCAAATTTTGAATCACTACTTTTCTAACGGTCGTATCCAAAGTGGCAAACAGTTTGTTTTCAGCAAAAACTTCACTTTTGCTAATCACGTTCATTAGGGTAGATTTGCCAACGTTAGTATAACCCACCAAAGCCACGCGAACCATTTTTCCGCGGTTGCCACGTTGCACGGCCATTTGCTTGTCAATAGTTTTAATACGCTCTTTAAGTAGTGCTATTTTATCACGAACAATTCGCCTATCGGTTTCTATCTCGGTTTCACCAGGTCCGCGCATACCAATACCACCCTTTTGGCGTTCAAGGTGCGTCCACATACCTCGTAATCTTGGTAGTAAATATTCGCATTGTGCTAATTCTACTTGGGTACGCGCATAACTAGTTTGGGCACGTTGGGCAAAAATATCGAGAATCAGATTTGTTCTATCCAAAACCTTAACATCAAGTGCCTTACTGATGTTTCGCTCTTGTGCCGCCGAAAGTTCGTCATCAAAAATAGCCGTGTCAATCTCATGCTCTTTGATATATTTGCGTACATCCTCCAACTTTCCGGTACCGATAAATGTTCTGGGGTCGGGCTTTTCCATTTTTTGGGTAAAACGCTTTTCCACTTCACCACCCGCCGTATAGGTTAAAAACTCCAATTCATCCAAGTATTCCTTAGATTTTTCCTCGTCCTGCTCCCTTGTTATTATCCCAATTAAAACTGCTTTTTCTAAAGCAACATCTTTCTTTTCTATCATAAAAACAAATAATGCACAAATTTACACAATTGCCAGCATTTTCTTTTTTATATTTTAAAAGCTATTTTTGGATTTATGATTGAAGATTTTGAAAATATTCCTGTTCGGAATGATTTACAAACCATAGGGTTTTACAACCTTGAAAACTTGTTTGATACTCAAGACGACCCGAAAAATATGGGCGACAATGACTTTTTGCCCATTTCGACGAAAAAGTGGACACCCAAACGTTATCAAAACAAATTGAGAAAATTAAGTTTTGCTATTTCAAATATCGGTAGAAAAGAAACGGGAAAACACCCTGCTATTGTTGGTTTAGCTGAAGTTGAAAACGCCAAGGTAGTTGAAGATTTAATAGCCTCAAAACATTTGGAGGACCTCAATTATAGCTATGTGCATTATAATTCGCCTGACGAACGCGGTATTGATACGGCCTTGATTTATGATGCGGATGCTTTTGAAGTGTTACATTCTGAAACCTTTAGCGTGCATTTGGTTGATGAAGATGGTGAACCTGATTATACCAGAGATATTTTATTGGTTTCTGGATTGCTTGACCAAGAAAAAATTCATGTGTTAGTCAACCATTGGTCCTCCAGAAGAGAGGGGGCTGAAGAAACCGAATTTAAGCGCTTTGCTGCCGCCGATAAAGTGATAGAAATTACTGAGCGTTTAAAAAATGAAGACGCCAATGCCAAAATTGTAGTGATTGGCGATTTTAATGACGACCCATCCAGCAACAGTATAAGACGTTTGGTGAACAGTTGCGATTTATTCAACCCCATGGAGGTTTTGCATACCTACAATCGAGGAACAACAAACCATAATTTTAAGTGGAACTTGTTCGACCAAATTATTTTTTCAACCAACTTCTTCGAAGCTACCCCCGACACCTTAAGTTTTGATAAAGCTGAAATTTTTGATACCGACTTTTTAAAACTCTTTAAAGGAAAATACAAAGGCAAACCCTTTAGAACCTATGTTGGCCCCAAGTACAAAGGGGGCTATAGTGACCATTTTCCGGTATATGCTATTTTTAGGAAGTAAAGTTATTGTGAAGGACGCGGTGCTGCGCCAATCCTATAAATGGAACTCCACTGCAACAGATTCTTTCGCTATCGCTCAGAATGACGATTCATTTAAGAATCTTACTCCACAAAATCAATGCTAATTTCATCCAACTCGTAAACACCATCAAAGCTATCCTGTCCGCTACCCGTGTACTTAAAGGCAATGTAAATAGTACCTGAAACACAAGATAAATCTACCGTTCCAGAATTAAACCATTCCACAAACGAATCTGTATCTTTTACCACATAAGCATCAGACAGGACGCCCCATGTAGCCGAAGTAATATTGGCCTCGTTGCCATCCCAATCCAATGAATACAGCACTTCCATATAACTGCTGTCGGCCAAACTGTTGGATGTTTTAAATCGAAGGGTTTCACCATCTTGAGCATCTAAATTTATGGCAGGTGTAATGAGCCAACCAATATTGCTCACATCACCCGAACTAGCCGACTGAAACCGTGCTGAACGCCCCAATGACGCATTTGATGACGTTGAGGAATAGCCTTCCCACGCCTCGGTCCCTGCCTCAATATAATTGGTCCAACCATTGCCTTCAATAGGCCTATTGTTGCTTTGCGATTCAAAATCTTCGTAAAACAAATTGCCTGTACCTAATGTTGAAGCAATACCACAACTCAATTCCAACGAATCGCAACGCTCCGTATTCTCAAAATTAACATCGGCAGAACTGTTAAGAATCAATACGTTAAAATCATCACCAAAATCGCGACTAAAAATACCCGTAACACTACCTCGTCCTTGTGGCACAATCAACGATTTAAAATCGGCAAACGTACTGGTTTGCATCATGATGGAAATACCCGAATCGCAGCTTTCCAACACACGGAAACCGTCAAACTCATCATAGGATTCACTGGCAAAGCTCGCTCCAATTTCAAACCGATTGAGCTGTATGTTATCGAGCTTAATGAGTGTGTTTTGGTCCCAATCCGTTAAATCAGCCAATCCCGCAACTTTTGGTGATATGGTAGCAATTTCATTACTTCTTAAAATGATGTCCTTATACTCGGCAGCCTGAATTTGTTCTACGTTTACGCCATCTCCTTTGCCTATGGTGATGACGCCATTTTCTTCGCCAATGCTCAAGCCATTCATCTTGACATACACCTTTTGTCCGAATTGATAAGTATTCGAAAGTTTACTTACATTGATGCTTACCCGAAATCCTATTCTTGGGTCATTATCTGGGTTGCTGTCATCCGTTTTGTTTTGAATGATGAGTTCTTCAAAAAAGTTTCCTGTTTTGTCTGAGGACACCACATAGCCCTCAATGTACAAATCGGTATCATCGTCTATTGTAGCTGTGCTATTTCCGTTGTTGACCGCCTGCTCATACAACGATTTAATGGTCTTAAATGTGGTGATTTGCGCCTGTGAAATTTCGGGTTCGGTAATAGAAATATCAGGCACGTTAAAATCATCATCCTGAACGCAGGATGCCAAAAGCAATGTCATTGTCAAAATGCCTAAAATTGATTTTATCTTTTTCATCTGTTTATTTTTTTATCCACCTGCCTATCAGGTATGTCATTGGCTTAAAATCTAAAGTTTAAATTCAAAAAATAGGTAGTGCCTCGTCCGTACCAATATTTTGGTCCGAAAACAGGCGTGTTCAAGGCTTTATCATCTCGAAGTTCTCTATAATTGGCATTTCTACCTTGCTCAAAACCTCCGGTTTTATAAACCTCATCCAAAAGATTGTTTACACTCGCAAATAGCCCCACATAATATTCCCCTATTTTCCAACTTTTGCCACCCACCAAATTAACTACCATATAGTCATCAAAACGCTCTTGCTTGAGCAAAACTTTGGCCAATTTTTCATCGTAATCAAGGAACACATTGCCGTCAAAATCGGTGCTAAAATTTGAAGACCGCGTTAACGGGCTCACATCAATATAGGTGTTGGCAAAAAAATTGGCCGTGGCACCAACCCACCAAAAATCTGGATCGCGATATTCAAAACCAATAGAATAGGCATTTTGTGGCCCCGAAGACAGTCTGTAATTTTTAAGATTGGAATGCCCGAAATCCTTAAACCCATCAACAAAACCGGCAGCTACCGATTCATCGTCTGGTTCGGTAGAAAGGTATAGATTGGGGTTATTATCGTACGTAAATTGACCAATGGCTGCTGCGCCCTTTAATTTAATCGTTGGGGTTACTTGGGCTTCAATACCCAGTTCTGCCCCAATGTGTTTTTTATCAATACCCTGCAAAATCTCCTGTACAAAAACAGCATTATCACCCCCAACACCATCGGCAAAAAAGAAGGATATTTCACTAGCATCGGTAATTTTTGTGTAATAGCCCGTTAGTTTGGCTTTCACAATGGACGATCGAAATATATAACTGCCATCGGTGGAAATTATTTTTTCTTCTGAAATATTTGGAACTACATTATGGTTTTCACGAGCGTTTGAAAAGGTGTTTTGTATGGATGGTGGTCTGGAAATGTAACCTGTATTGATATTAAAAACATGTTTACCAGATAATTTATAGGTGAATCCTCCTTTGCCCCCAAAACCAATAAAGTTTAGTTTTTCACCCTTGCCCAATGAAGTATCTGGAAACCCACCATTTTGGTATATGCCCTCACGTTGGTATTGGGCAGATTTGAAACTTCCAGAAATATAAAAATCTACTTTATTATATGTAAGCTGTGCTTGGGCATAACCGCTCAGTTCATTGGCAAAAATATTGTAATGATATTTGAATTTATCGCCTTCAGAAACGATACGGTTTGTGTTTAGTAAATCATTTTGGGCTTCATCAATCTCTGTCGCGAAACCATCAACATCCAAATAGGTCGAAGCACCCAAAAGATCCAAAACATGTGCAAAATTTTCAGATTTTAAGGCTTTGTAATTTACGCCAGCATTTAAGATGACATGGTCATTTATTTCCCTAGTCAAAATGGAATTTAAGGTCAACTGTGAATCGTCAACACGGTCTTCATACAAGGCATAAATGGCATTGCCACCGTTTTGTGCATTGGCAATATTGGCCTCGTACATAGCATTCCAATTGATTTGTCCGTCATTTTGAAAATCCTTTAATGCCATGTAAGCGTACTGCAAATCATTTGGAAAATTCCGTTCATAATAACTGGGCAGCTTTTGGTAGTATGCTGGACTGGGGTTGGCACCACCTCCTTGAGGAAAACCATCCACCAAATCAGTCCCATTATAATCCAATCTGCTATTGCCCATTTTTCCAAACTGGTAGGCCACATTCGTGTTCAAAGTAGTTTTGCTGTTTAAATCCCAATAATGGTTCAGCATCACAACGGGCTCATTAATCTCCTTAATTCTTGAGTTTCGTTGTTCGCCATCTTGCCATCCCCAATATTCGTTGTATCGAATGTCTTTTAAATCATAAATTTCTTGAGTGTTTGGCGAGGATTTTCCACGTCGGTTTGGCGTATAAATAGCTGCAACATTTAAACTGTGCCTATCGCTGATTTTCTTTTCCACGGAAGCAAAAAACGAATTGGCACTATACAAAGTAGCATCTTGATAACCTTCATTTCCCCAACGTCTGCCCAAAGATACGGTATACGCCCAATTATTTTTTAGCAACCCTGAAGCGTATGTTGCCATGAGCCGATTGGTATAACTTCGGTTTGAAGATGAATAGGTAATCCGGCCACCTGGTCTGGCTTCTGAGGCCCTAACATTAATGTTCGTAGAACCCAAAACGCCTCCAAAAGTATAGCTTGAAGGTGTTAATCCCAACGACAATTCTTGGTTTCTCAACACATCGTTTATACCTCCCCAATTACTCCATTGCGGTCTGCCATTATAGGTTTTGTTCATTTCAATGCCATTGATCAGAATGGAACTGTTATTGGAATCTAACCCACGCATTCTGAAAAAGGACGAACTGAACTCAAACGCCGCTGTACGCTGAAACACATCAAGGGAAGACGCCAACAAACCAGAAATATTATCAGCGCCACTGAAGTCGTCATTAAGCTCGTCATCTGACAAGGTTATGGTGAACAAATCAGCTGAATATGCCGTATTGATTTCTAAAATCATATCCAAAATATTTACCGTTTCACCCTCATTCACCACAATAGGGTAGCGGTTTGTTAAATACCCCGTTTTGGAAATTCGCAAGACTTGCTCGCCCAATGGCACATCTTCATGAAACACAAATTCGCCCAAAACATTGGTTAAAACATATTGGTTTGTTTCTTCAATCGTTACGGTAACATCCTCCAAAGGGTTAAACGAAAGCGCATCTTTAACGCTGCCCTTTATCAATGTTTGTTGCGAATAGACAGCAATTGAAAATGCACAAAAAAGAAAAAGAAGTAGCGTTCTGTTCATACGAAAATTTAGATGCTTAAATTACAAAAAGTAATGCATGAAAAAGAAATTTATAACATTTATAATAATCACTTAACTTTGGCTTAGGTTTTGAGATAAAACCAATGAACACAACCTGTATTATATCAATATGAACTATTTAAAATTCAGTATCTCCGTCTTATTTTTTGGTTTGCTAATGAACGTTGGCGCCCAAGATAAAAAATTCAAAATCCACACCGTGGCCTTTTACAATTTGGAAAATTTATTCGATACCATTAACGACCCTAATAAGTTTGATGAATATAGCCCTATTATGGAGCTCAATGCCAATAAACAAGAAATTTACAAGCAAAAAGTGCACAATATGGCACGTGTTCTTGCAGATATTGGCAAGGATGTTACCAACAACACCCCTAGCATTATTGGGGTTTGCGAAATTGAAAATAAATCTGTTTTAGAAGATTTGGTAAATGACTCTTTGTTGGTACAAAAAAATTATGGCATGGTGCATTTTGATTCGCCTGATGGACGTGGCATTGACGTGGCACTTTTATACCAAAAGAAAGCCTTTACTCCTATTAGCTCGAGCACACATGAACTAAAAATATATGATGACCAAGACCAACAAAGAGTTTACACCAGAGACCAATTATTGGTTAGTGGACTGCTTGAAGATGACTTAATCCATATCATTGTGAACCATTGGCCATCAAGGAGAGGTGGTGAAGAACGAAGCAGACCTAAACGTGTTGCCGCCGCCAAGTTGAACAAGTATTTGGTAGATTCGCTGCAAGTAATAGACCCCTACGCCAAGATTTTCATTATGGGCGACTTAAACGACAACCCAAATAATGCCAGCGTTAAAGATGTTTTAAACGCTAAAAACAAAAGAAGTAAAGTAGGCTTAAAGGGTATTTACAATCCGTTTATAGATTTTTATAAAAATGGATTGGGCACAACCGCCTACCGTGATGATTGGTTTTTGTTTGACCAAATAATGGTAACAAAACCTCTTTTAGAAAAAGATTATTCCTCATTCCGTTTTTATAAAGCAGGTATTTTCAATAAAAATTATTTAATTGAAGACAGTGGTCCCTACAAAGGCTATCCTTTTAGAAGTTGGAACGATAGCGGTTTTAGCGGCGGCTATAGCGACCATTTTCCTGTTTATGTATATTTAATCAAGGAAACCGATTAACTATCCTAACCAAGCATCCCATGGGATTCTGGATAAAAATAGAATTAGAGCAATGCTATAAAAAATAGCAATGGTTTTTAATTTAACTTTTGAAGTAAGCTTCTTTTTATGCTTTGAATAGCCTATAGTAATCAATGCAACGGCAATAATGTTGATTAAAGGATGCTCAACCAAATAAAGCCTATTCAAGGAATCTTTCATGACCTCGCCCATGCCCAATTCACTAAACATTTTCAATCTGGGCGAAACAAAATAAAGCACCAAACCAATCAACAATTGAATATGTGAAACAATCAAAGTAAACAGTGATTTTCTGAAATCGTTTGGACCGTATTCTTTATCTCCAATAGTCTTGATAATAGCACTAAAAGTTGCGATTACCAGAACTATCAATACCAAATATGCCCAATATGAGTGAAGTGCTTTTATAGTTTCGTACATGATTCTTTAATTTATTTTATGTCACAAATGTAATAATTAAAACCCATAAAAAAACCGCTTCAAAAGGAAGCGGTTCTAAAATCATTTTTATCGTTTAGATATTATTTAATTCCATCTGTTTTCGGCAGCATTGCCTCCCCAAATTAAAGTGGCCAAATATGGGTTGTCAATAAATGGATTTCTGTTGCCTTGTGCTCCGTAAATAACATTATTGCGCTGTTCCTCAAATGGTGAAACAGGGTCTTCAATGTTCCATTGTATAAACAAATCCAATGTCCCTACTTTACTAAAAATCTCTCCATAGCGAATGTTTAAGTACATGACCATTCTAGCAACATCACCTTTCCACTCATCACCCGGATACCATGTCTCTCCAATTAACTTATAAGTTCCATTACTATCTGCAAAAGGGTAGTTTAGCCGTTCACTGTTCACATTTGCATCGCAAGACCTGAGATGGTGCAAATCGGTTACCGCATCAGTTGAACTTAAAAGTGATTGTGGATAAATGTGCTCGGTATTAAAAGTTTGAGGAGAATAAGGGTTTGTTCCTGAAGTATATTCTTGCCAAAACCTGCTTTCGCCAGAATACATCAATATAACGTTGTCAGAATTAGATAAATCGGCATCTGCATTATACAAATATTCATGTCTTTGTCCATAGGAAAGAATTGTAGTGTGCATTGCAATTGTTAAATTTTCCAATTCATCTAGCATTAAGCCAGCATCTTCAGAAAACACTACGCCATTGTAGTAATCTGCAAATTCAGCAGGAATATTAAAGCTAATGGCCGAAAGCACCGTAACATTTACCATAGCTGTTTCACAATTTGGCGTTTCATCATCATCACAAAGTGTGTATGTAAAACTATCATTGCCAGTAAAATCTGTTTGGGGTGTATAGCTTATTGTGCCATCAGTATTTAAAACAACCGTACCCATAGTTAATGAATTATCAACCGAAACGATAACGGCATCGTCAATAACGTTGTCATTATCCAAAAGCGAGGAAAGAACCTTAGTGCTATTTTTTAAAACATTAACAGCATCGTCTTCTGCTGTTGGATTTCCTTCATCTGTAACCGTAATGGTAACCGTTGCTGTTGAACAATTTGGTGTGCCATCATCATCACATAATGTATAGGTAAAGGTGTCTTCACCAACAAAACCTGCTTTGGGTGTATATAAATAGTACAACCGCTCATCGGATACCGTTCCTCCTTCAGAGGTTGTTGAATCAAAAGAAGAAACCTTGGCGTTATCCACCACAGTATCGTTACTCAATAAATCGGTTAATTGAATTTCATTGTCTTCAACTGTTGTAAATGCATCGTTAATGGCTACTGGTTTTCCATCATCAACAGGCTCTTGTTTTGGTGGTGGTGTATCATCGCCTCCTGAGCTGCAACTGCATATAACCCATGTGAAGAGTAATAATAAAAGTCTTTTCATAATTATCATAAATATATGGATTCTTCTGAGGAAAAAAAACCACCCCAATGAGAGGTGGCTTTTTTAAAATTTAAGCATCTATTCTATTGATAAACCCAAACGCCATCAGTTTTTATAACGCTCATTGTTTCATTAGTAGTAGACCCATTATAAATTAAATAGGTAAGCACGTATTTTTGTCCTTCTTCTGCGTTAGGATCTTTGTTATCCAATAACGCATTAAATGCTTCTAAAAGCATGCTTTCAGACCAAAAGTTAGAACTGCTCGATCTTCTGTCAAAACTTCCAAAGAACCCAACATTGTCAGCTGGGCCAGGGTATGTATCAATAAACGCATTTGAAATAAATGCAATATCTGCACTTGTCAATGTGTATTTAATTGTGTTATCCGGAACCCAAGTTGTTCCATCATGACCAAATTGAAGCGTTATATCCAATACATCATTATACTCTGACCAATCTGAACCATCAAATATAAAATACTTAACATAGCTATAGGTTGTACTATCGTCTGTTCTTCCATCTTCATCCAAATCATCAACATCAGTAGTATATAGTTTATACATTGTGGCCTGAATATCCCCTGCTGCTTTGGTTTCATATTTAAATTTATCTTTCAAGAAGACAGGTATTTTGGCAATAGCCTCATCTTCGTTAGAAAAGTTAGGAAAACCTTCTCCCATAACAGCATATTCATCATCGGTAAAGCCAAGAATGGTTTCCCAAACGCCATTTATAAACAAGAAACCATTGTTTAAGGTGTTTACACTGCCATCATAGTACTTATAAGTAAGCGACACTAAAACTCTGTCTGCTGGGTCTGGATACTTATATTCCAAAAATCCTTGTATATCTGAGCTACTATCAAAATTTCCAAAAGTATGTCCCAAATTGGCATAATCATCAGAAGATACGGTATATCTAATCAAGCTTCTTTCTTCCCTTTTTGGAGAATAAACTTTGAAAGTTACCAAAGCTGAAGAACCCTCACCCCATACAGGATATTTATCGGACAATAGCTCTGGAATTAATGTTTTAGCTTCATCTTCAGAATCAAAATTTCCAAAGGACTTGTCCAAATCATCGTAATCTTCATCAGTCAACTCATAAGCCGTGTCACCAACTATTGGGTTGTCTTGCGCATCAATATCGTTGTAGATATCCTCCAAAGGATTACAACCAACTATGGTTGCTCCTAAAATCGTTAAACAAAAAAATATTCTTTTCATATTACAAAATTTTTAAAAGTTAAGTTTGGCTCCGATGCTGAATGTTCTTCCAAAACCATAATATACCAGAGCCGTATCGGAATTTGACCCAGAACCATCTTGCGCATCAGAAATATACTCTGTATCAAAAACATTGTTCATTCTGGCGGTTAAGGTAGCATCGAACGACCCGAAGCTAAATCCGTGGGTCATTGCTATATCAAATAATCCATATGCCGGCATCTTCCAAGCATCTGGAGCACCTGCGGTTCCGCGATCACTTGGATCAAATTCCGCATAAAGATTATCATAGTAGTTGTAATCTATTATAAGTCTGGTATCTTCAGAGAATTTATAATTAGCACCCAAAGCCATAGTGGTTTGTGCAGCATCTGCAACATGTAAATCTTTAATAAACAAGTTAACCGTATCAACTACATTTTGGTCTTCATCTAATATATCGACATCTGTTACATTACTGTCCCATCTCCAATCACCTAAAGAAACCATACCTGTTAAACTAAAACTTTCACAAGCTCTATAAATAAAATCCAATTCAATACCTTGGTGAATTGCGTTAACACCCAAAATGTTTGCAGCAGCTCTAGTGCCATCTGGTTGCTGAAAAGACGCTGTTTCTGTACGGTCATTCCATCTGGTATGGTAAAGGTTGATATTACCCGAAAGTTTTTCTGATCTATAGCCATAACCAAGCTCAAAACTCGAAATTTTTTGGTTTGGTGCATCTGCATTGATGTTATCATTAGTGAAATTTAAAAACACAGAATCAAAACCGGGGGCCTTTTCAAAATACCCAAGATTTGCGAAAACATTGTGATAACCGTCTATTCTATAGTTAGCACCACCTTTGGCACTGAATCCGAAGAAATTGTATCGGTCTGTTTCTTGCAAAGGATCTGAATCTAAATAATTGAAATAATCCACCCTTTTGTAAGATGTATTTGATGCTGCCAAAGAAATGAACGTATTAAAGTTTGCGTTAACGTCATACTCCAACTGACCAAATGCACCTAGCCAACCTACTAAGCCATCATTGTAATAATCTCTTTTATCACCTACTTGCAATGCCGCGTTAGGATTGTTTACATTTCCATCGTCTAAGGCAAATTGGGCACCTAATAAATCGGTTACTTCAGAAAAGTGAATACCTTTATAGTATCTGTAATCTAACCCAGCCAATAAAACTAAATCATCTGCAAGGTTAGTTTTTAAAGTAGATAAAACGCCATACCAATTATGATCATTACGTGATGCTCTTAAATAGGTCTCAGCTCCGTTAGCACCTGCCGCAATATTTTCATCTACAATTTTGTCAAAATCGATAGGGCCAAAAGCTCCTATTCTATAATCTCCTTGTCCAGTTGTAGCATCTAAACCAAATTTATAATCTCCGGCAGTTCCGCCTCCACCTCCAGAACCAAATGATGCATATGCTGAAGTATTAATAGAGGTATTATCATTTAAATTCCAATAATGGTTCAGAGACATTTGTGGCTTGTTGTAAAAGTTATCTTCTTGGAAAGTAACTTGGCCATTTTTATATCCCCAGTCAGCATTAAACTTTCTTCCACTTTCTGCATTTCTGTAAGTTTCAATCAAATGCATATTTTGTCTTTGTCCATGACGTTGTTTTGCTCCAAAGGCAGAAAATGACAATGTATGAGCATCGTTAATTTCTTTAGAAATATTTACGAAATAAGAAACTCCTGAAAATTCCGTTCCATCAACATAACCATCCCCTTCAGTTTTAGCTGCCGAAACAGTTGCAGCAAAACCACTGTCCATTAATCCCGTAGAGTAAGTTAAACCATATTTAAAATAACCATCATTACCTATGGAAGTGATTACATTCCCTCCTTCTTCGGCATCTGTAGTTTTAGTAACGATATTAATTGTTCCACCAATAGAAGGTACTGCAATTTTAGCTGCACCTAAACCTCTTTGAACCTGCATAGTACTTGTAACATCACCAAGACCCGCCCAGTTAGACCAATAAACACGACCATTTTCCATATCGTTTACTGGAATACCATTGATCATAACAGCTACATTCTCGGAGTTAAAACCTCTAAGATTGATTCGACCGTCACCATAACCACCACCTGCTTTTGTAGCATAAACTCCAGGGGTTGATTTTAGAATTTCAGGGAATTCTTGTGTTCCTAGTTTTAATTCAATTTCTTGAGCTTTTACCGTAGATACGGCAACCGGTGTCTTTCTGTCAACAGCCACCGAAGCAATAATTTGAATTTCTTCTAAGCCTACCTGACTAGACTCTAAGATAACATTTCCTAAAGCAAGATCTCCAGAAAATGAAATGGTTTTTGAATTGTAACCAATGTAACTTATTACAATTTCACCAGAGGAAGCTTTGGTAGTTATCGTAAAATTTCCATCAAAGTTGGATGTCACTCCATTTGAAGTTCCTTTTTCAATAACATTTGCACCTGGTAATGGGATATCTGTTCCCGCTTCCACAACAGTACCAGTAATTGTACTTTGTGCTAATAAAACTGTAGAAAATAATAACACTACAGCGCACATTAAAAAATGCGTAGTTCTTTTCATAATTAATTATTTGAAATTAGTCGTCGCTAAAATACGTAATATTGAATGATTAACATTAACGCATTGTTAACAAATGCAATATTTGTTTATAAAAAAAGGCGCCAACTTTAAATTATTGACACCTTTTTTAAGCTTTTGTAAAGAAAAATTATACGTTTCAGCGTTTAGTCTTATAATAATTCAACAAATTTTGAGTTGAAGAATCATGATTCCCTTTTCCGCTATCATTAAATTCCTTTAAAATTTTATTGGCCAATTGTTTTCCTAGCTCAACACCAAACTGATCGTAACTAAAAATATTCCAAATAATCCCCTGTACAAATATTTTATGTTCATACATGGCAATCAGTTTTCCTAAACTTTCAGGTGACAGCTTGTTAATGAAAATAGTGTTTGTTGGTTTGTTGCCCTGAAAAACTTTAAAAGGTTTTAGGGTTTCATCTGCTCCTTCAGCAATTACTTCAGCCTCAGTTTTACCATTTAGCAAAGCCTCTGTTTGTGCCAAAAAGTTTGACATTAATTTATCTTGATGGTCTTGATTTCCGTGCAACGATTCTGTAAAACCTATAAAATCTGCCGGAATCAATTTAGTGCCTTGGTGTATTAACTGAAAAAAGGCGTGTTGGGCATTAGTGCCCGGTTCGCCCCAAATTATTGTACCTGTTTGATAGGTTATTGGGTTTCCGTTGCGATCAACACTTTTACCATTGCTCTCCATAATGCCTTGTTGCAAATAGGTTGCAAACTGGTTTAAATATTGAGAATACGGGATAATAGCTTCGCTCTCTGCACCAAAAAAGTTGTTGTACCACACACTTATTAAAGCCAAAACCACTGGGATATTGGAGGCAAAATCCTCACTTTTAAAATGCTCGTCCATTTTATGTGCTCCACTCAATAAGCTATCAAAATTTTTATAACCAACAGCCAGGCTAATGCTCAAACCTACAGCACTCCAAAGGGAAAAACGACCACCAACCCAATCCCACATCGGGAAAATATTGTTTTCGTCAATTCCAAAAGCCTTTACATTTTTAATGTTGGTTGATACCGCCACAAAATGCTTGGCAATGGCGGCTTCATCGGCCGATTTCAAAAACCATTCTTTAATGGTATTAGCATTTGAGAGCGTTTCTTGGGTGGTGAAGGTTTTAGAAACAATAACAAACAAGGTTGTTTCTGGGTTAAGCTTTTTAATGACTTCGTTAACGTGGTCGCCGTCCACATTGCTCACAAAATGCGTGGTCAGTTGATTTTTATAGAATTGCAAGGCATCAACTACCATAGCTGGCCCTAAATCTGAACCGCCAATACCAATATTAACCACATCTGTAAATACTTTTCCGGTGTACCCTTTTCTTTGTCCATTTACCACTTCGTTGGTAAAACGCTCAATCTTTTGTTTAACCTCATAAACCTCGGGCATCACGTTAACCCCATCAACCATAAAAGTAGCTGATTCTGGTGCCCTTAAAGCCGCATGCAAAACGGCCCTGCCTTCGGTTTGGTTTATAATTTCACCTGAAAACTGACTCGCAATAGCGTCTTTTAATTTTACCTCATTGGCTAGTTCCACCAAATATTTTAATGTTTCGTCGGTAATTCTGTTTTTAGAAAAATCGACATAAAAGTCTTCCCATTTTATAGTGAAGTTATCTGCACGCTTCGCATCTTTCGCGAATAAATCTTTCATGTGCACATTTTTAGTGCCCATGAAATGCTCTTGAAGTTTTTTCCAAGCGCTGGTGGTTGTCGGATTAATAGTTGGTAGTGCCATATTATGAATTTGCTTGTGTGAATACTGGCTGGTTTTGTTGCTCTTCATCTAGAATTTCTGGTTTGAAATTCACATTATCCAGTTCGTACTTAATTGGTTTGATAAAATCTAAGAACTTTTCTTTTAAACTATCTGAAATGGGTTTTGCTTCTGGTAATTTCTGCTTGAAAGGATCGACTTGTTGACCATTTTTCCAAAAACGGTAACAGACATGCGGTCCACCGGTATTACCCGTCATACCAACCCATCCTATAACATCACCTTGCTTTACAAAATCGCCTACTTTGGCTTTACGTCTACTCATATGTAAATACTGCGTTTCGTATGTGGCGTTGTGCCGAATTTTCACATAGTTACCATTACCACCACGTCTTGCAGATTCTGTTACTGTACCGTTGGCGGTTGCCATAATTGGTGTCCCTATTGGTGCGGCAAAATCGGTTCCTTTATGTGGGCGAAGTTGAAAATTGTATACCGCTATCCTACGCTTTAAATTATATCGGGATGATATCCGACTAAACTTAACAGGAGCTTTTAAAAAGGCACGACGTAAATTTTTGGCTTCATCGTTAAAATAATCCACGATGCCCTTAACTGTATCGGTTTGAAATCTGAATGCGTAAAATGGCTCATTGTTATGCTCAAAATAAGCTGCTTTTACATTATGCACACCAACGTAAATGCTGTCGTCTATATATTTATCGGTGTAAATAACTTTAAAGCGATCTCCTTTTTGAAGACGTCTAAAATCAATGGTCCAAGCATAAATCTCATCGGCCATAATATAGGCCAATCTTGGACTTAATCCTTGTTTGTCTAAAGTCTCCGAAATATTGTTGGTAATAACGCCCGTTGCTGTTTTTTCAATGTACTTAATAGGTTTTCGTTCCGTATAGGCATGTATGGAATCTTGAAAATTTACAACCACATATTCTTCCAAATTGGGCTGGTAAATGAAACATTGTGCTGTCTCTAAAGAATCCTTGGCGCATAAAAGCGTGTAGGGTTTTCCTTTTTGAAAAAATCTGGCAATATTATAGGTCTCTTTAGCTTTTTCGGCTATGTGAAAAATTTTCGGGTAACCAATATTGTTACGCTCTAAAATTTGTCCAAAACTTTCCCCTGCTTTTACGGTGTCCCTTTTTACAACATAGTCGTTTAAATTAAAACCAAACTCTATCGATTCCATTGGTTCTTCAACAACCGCTAATTCTTCTTGTGTTTCAAGTGGTTTTTGTTCTTCTTTACAGCTAGCAAAACTTATTACTGCTAGCAGCATAATTAAATATCTGTTCCCCACGTTTCCTTTTCGTTCTCTGTCCATAAATCTGGAAAAAATATTCTTTTTTGATATTTTGGATGCATATACTTCACCCACTCACTTCCTCCTGTGGCTTCTGCGGTTTGCCCTCCAATATTTAAATAATGATTTGCTGTATGGTAGTGTGCCATGACCCACTTAATATTTACTGTGTAGTCATAATGGCGCATGGCCTTTACCAAATCTTTATTAGCTTGTGAAGCTTCGGGCAAAGCCTTAAATTTTGTCCACAAGTTATTATACTGATAAAATTTGGTAAATCTAATAAATTCCTCTTTATATCTATCTTCAAATGCCGATAAAGTATAGGTTTTTTTGCCTGTTTTGTAATCCTTGCCAGCGGCTTGCCAATAGAGGTGCTCAAAAGCATGTTCGTATGAAGAATTCCTATCAATAGTATCTCTAAATCGTTTATCAATAAGATTGATAAGTTCTGTTGAAGAAAATTCAATTTTTCTATACTGGGCGCTTTGAAAACCACTTGCCGGAATTAAGGTTGTTCTAAACTTATTATACTGGTCTATGTCCATACCATCCTTCATGATACTAAAAGAGGACGTTAGAACATCAAAATATCTACTGATGCGCATTATTTTATCAGTGAAAACCTCGGTACTGATTTGTTCGGATTTTGCGACTTGCTCGATCTCACTCAAAATCATTTTAAACAATAATTCAGAGATTTGATGGTACATAATAAATACCTTCTCGTCAGGAAAAACGGTGCGCTGTACCTGAAGATTCAACAAAGCATCGGTTTGAATATAATCCCAATAATTAATAGGTTTACTGTGCAGCAAACCTTCTAAATGTGCCTCAACATCTTGGTCAATGGCATCATATTTTTCTTTTAGTTTTTTGTTTAGGTTGGCACTCAAAATATTCTATCTCTTCGGCTTTACAACTATTCTGAAAGGATGCTTAAGCCCTTTAAACGCTTCGAGGTCTGCCCTTAGAGACCCCACGGCCAGATCTGCCTTTATGCGTAAAGGCATTTTATTTTTATCTTTTGACACCCATAAGGTTAAACTTTCTTCCTCTTTAAAAACGCGCCCCGCCATAACATACGGCCTAAATTTTAAAGATTCTATTTCGCCAAAATCTGTGTCAATTATTTCTTCACCTAGATACTGCAACTTAAACCCATAATTTTCTCCATCAAAAAACATATCAACCTGCAACTCATCGCCTATTTTAAGTTTTTCTATGTTTAAATTATTACGTAAATAATAATAAGTTGACACCATATCCTGTATATTGGGTTTGGTGTCAATAACTTTTCTGGTGTTGTGTTTTTTATCGTTTACATGGGCCTTGTTGTTCACTTGGTCAAAATCAATCTCCAAATCTTTGGTATACCCACCTTCATCAATGTTTCTTATAAACTTGTAAGGCTGAATGGTTTCCTTGTCGAAATAGCTTTCATAACGGTCTTTCACCTTAAAAAACCATTTAATCATACCCGTGGTCCAGCCTTTTCCCACCACATGGTACACTTCTTTATCATTTAATTTGGTTTCTCTTACGTTGAGCGTGGCATTACCAGCCTTGAGCCAATTACTGTAGCTCATTCTAAACTTGAACCATTCGCCATCGCCAAATGCAGATTTTGACTGGGCCAATGTAACTTGAACCGATAAAGCCGTTATTAGAATAAGTAGTGTTTTTTTCATCTTATTTGGGTCATTGATAATGTAACTTCTATGCGCCACATTTATTGTTCAAGTAAGAAATTACAATTACTGTTCCAAAAATATAAATTTTATTCAAACGTGTTGGATTTATACTGTTATAGTTATGTTAGATTTTAAAGGCTTCTATTGTTTTCTATAGCCAACATTATTGCGAATAACTAACTATACTTATTGTAACAAAAGTTACAATGGAACAAATTAAGTAGTTGTATTTTGAAGAATTAATTATTCACCCCATTAATAGACAACTTTGAAAAGAAGCGAATTTATCAAAAAAACAACTTTGGGCTCCTTTGCGGCAATCATAGGAACAGAACTTGTTTTTGGTTCTAAAATACTTAAAGGCTATACCCCTTTGGCCCTGCAAGAACCAGACCCCTTCAAATTATTTAACAAGAATCCTGAAATGGTTGTTCTTAATGACAAACCTTGGAATATTGAGGCTCAAGCGCATTTGTTAGATGACAAAATAACCCCTAACTCATGTATGTTCATAAGAAATAATGGTTTAATTCCTGAAGATATTGACCCAAAAACATGGACACTTACCATTGATGGTGAATCGGTTGTAAAAGAAAAAACATATACACTAGCCGAATTAAAATCCAAGTTTAAGCACCACACCTATCAACTAACCATAGAATGCGGTGGTAACGGACGAAATGAATTTGACCCGCCTGCAAAAGGAAACCAATGGACCGTTGGTGCGGTGCATTGTGCCTCATGGACAGGTGTTCGCTTACGGGATGTTCTTGAAGATGCGGGAATTAAAAATACCGCTGTCTACATAGGTTATCATGCCGCTGATTTGCATTTGAGTAGAGACCCAAATAAAGAACCCATTTCTAGAGGATGCCCGATGGAAAAAGCACTTCAAGACGAAACTATTTTAGCGTTTCGAATGAATGGCGAAGACATACCCCTTGCTCATGGCTATCCATTACGTTTAGTTGTTGGCGGTTGGCCTGCTTCGGTTTCCGGAAAATGGCTCAACCGAATTAGTATTCGAAACAAAGTCCATGACGGTGAAAAAATGACCGGTTCGTCATATCGAGTTCCTTGCAAACCTGTTGCTCCGGGTGATAAGGTAAAAGGTGAAGATATGTGCATTATTGAATCAATGCCAGTTAAATCGTTAATTACCTATCCAAAAACAGGAGCGATAATCAGTAAAGGAAAGGCACTTAGCGTTAGAGGGCATGCTTGGGCTGGCGAACTTGAAGTAGCAAAAATGGAATACTCCATAGATTTTGGATCTACATGGACAATATGTCCTGTTGAAAAACCAGCAAACCGATTGGCTTGGCAACATTTTAATGCTTCCATAAATTTTCCAAAAGAAGGGTATTACGAAATATGGGCTAGAGCCACCAACACTAATGGCATAGCCCAGCCTATGCTCTTACCAGGTTGGAACCCAAAGGGGTATTTAAATAATGCTTGCCATAGAATAGCTGTAAAAGTTAAGTAAATGACTAAAGAAGAAGCATTCAGGAAAAAAGTCATGAAAGTGTACCGGGCCATGGTACTACTGTTTGGCTTGCTTATTATTACCGGTGCAGGATTAGTTTACTATACCATTAATCCAGGATTCTTTAATTTTAAATCGGATTCTGAGAATCTTGTGGCCGTTGTAGAAGAAGTTGATGAAGACCGTATTGAAAATGGCATTCATGTAAGAACAGGTTTAGTAGATGCCGAAGGATTGATGACTGTGGTAAATAATTGTACCTTTTGTCATTCTGCTAAATTAATAACCCAAAACAGAATGAATACAGAGCGCTGGAACGCTACAATAAAATGGATGCAAGAAACCCAAAACCTTTGGGATTTAGGCAAAAACCAAGAAGTAATTGTCAATTATCTAGTTACAAACTATCCGCCACAAAAAAAGGGAAGAAGGATGGTTTTAAACAATATTGATTGGTACGAACTGGAGAATTAAATTTAAACAAAATATAATATAAACAACAATTAAAATAATTATGGAAAAGTATTTAGACGCCTTTATTAATGCCTTTCAAGGCACCTTAACATGGACATGGAAATCCATTATTTTTGAAGTTCCTTGGTACACCAATTATTTTTGGGGACTTATAGCCATTTCGCTCTTTGTGTGGATTTTAGAAATCATTTTTCCCTGGCGAAAAGATCAATCTATTTTCAGGCGCGATTTTTGGCTTGACGCATTCTATATGTTCTTTAATTTTTTCATCTTCTCGATAGTAATTAGCGGCGTTTACAAAATAATTGGCTTGCTGTTTGGAGAGATAAACTTAACGGCAAAAAGTTTAGCGTTAATTGATATGTCTGGATGGGCATCTTGGGCACAGCTGTTAGTTTTCTTCATCATATTGGATTTTGTTCAATGGTTTACCCATGTTTTATTGCACAAATATTCATTTTTATGGAAATTCCACAAAGTTCACCATAGTGTCAAGGAAATGGGATTTGCCGCACATTTAAGGTACCATTGGATGGAAAATGTTTTATACAAGCCATTGAAAACTTTTGGTGTTATGATTATTGGTGGCTTTGAACCAGAGCAAGCATATATCATTCACTTTATAACCATTGCCATTGGTCATTTTAACCATTCAAATATCAAAATAACTTGGGGCCCATTGAAGTATGTTTTCAATAATCCCGTTATGCATTTATACCATCATGCTTATACCTTGCCAAAAGGAAAATATGGTGTAAACTATGGGATTAGCTTAAGCCTTTGGGACTATATTTTCAAAACCAATTATATTCCTGAAGATAGCGGCACCATTGAAATTGGCTTTAAAGGAGATGATAAATTTCCTCACGATTTTATAGGCCAAAATACTTATGGCTTTAAAAAAGGGCAGAAATAATACATCCAAAAAAAATCCCTTTTATCTTCATAAAAGGGATTTTTTTTAAATCATTTTTAGGGTATTCAATTCCTGCTCGGTTAGGTGTTTCCAATGCCCACGGGGAATATCCTTTTTGGTTAAATGACCTATGGCCACACAATCTATACTTACAACGTCATATTTTAGATGGTCAAAAATTGTGCGGATAATGGTATTTCCAGTATTCTTGATTTTTAGGCCTATTTCGCGTTTTGGCGCACCATCAATATAGCTTACTTCTTCAACTTCAATTAAATTTCCATCAACTCGAAATCCGTTTTGGATTGTTTTTAAGTCTTCCAACTTCAAATTTTTATCCAATTCAATGTGGAACAATCGAGGAACCCCTTTGTTAGAGTTCGTGAATTTTTTGGCAATCGCATCATCATTGGTAAAAAGCAACAACCCTTTTGAATTTCTTCCCAAGCGACCTATAGGTTTTATTTTAGCATTTGTAGCATTGGCCACTAAATCCATTACTGTTCTGCCTTTACCTTCACTTGTTGTGGTAGCAAAACCTTTGGGTTTATTTAACAACACATAGACCTTTTTCTCTGGATTAATTCTGGCACCGTCGTAACGTACCTCGTCACCTGGCTTTACCTTATAGCCCATTTCGGTAACGACTTTTCCGTTTACCGAAACCAGGCCTGTGGCAATATGTACATCGGCTTCCCTACGTGAACACATTCCTGAATTGGCAACATATTTATTTAACCTAATCTCACCCGAATTGTCTTGAGGCTTTTGTGTAGTTGTTTTTTTTATTGGAGCATTTCCTCGGGAATAACTCGTATAACGTTTATTTCCACTACCCCGCCCTGACGCCTTTCCATTTCCTTTACTCCCCTGATGTCTGCTCATTGTTTTTAAATTTTATGCAAAGATATACTTAATATTCTGATTGTTATTGATGTTTGCCGTTTTGTTAACTGTATATGATTTACAGATATTTTGACGGCTGAAACTATTTTATATGCGGTTTAAAACCACACTTACTTTTATGAGCACAATTGAAAATACGCCAGCTACAATAATGAACTTCAAAATATTGTGTAAGATTAAATAATGGATTTTGGTTCTTGACCTCCATAGAATAACCAAAAAAATGAACAACAAAACAATACTCAAATAAAAATACACATACATATACCCTATTTCAAAACGATATAGTAGCAAATAAGTGGGCACCAATGTTAAAACGGACAGTGTAGTGAGCATTATTTTTGAGGTTTTTTCTCCATAAACCACTGGGATGGTTTTATAGTCTTGTGCCAAATCTCCTGTAATGTTTTCCAAATCTTTGGTCAGTTCGCGCATAGATATGAGCAAAAACAAAAACAGGGCATGTACAAAAATTACGGTTTCGAAATTTTTGTAGTACATAAAAATGGCAAAAAAGGGTGTAATGGTTAAAATTGCCGAAACCAAATTACCAATAAATGGCAGCTTTTTTAACTTATGTGAGTAAAGCCAAATGCCAAAAATGTAAATAGCGAAGAAAATTACCGCTCTAAACGACACATAACTCGCCATGACAACTGCCACAAAATTCAGCACAAAATAAAACGAAAGCTTCGTGTTTTGACTTACCAGCCTGTCCAATCTGGATTTAAAGGGTCGATTGATTAAATCCTTCTCAGAATCGTAGAAATTGTTGATAATATATCCTCCAGCTATGGAGGCTGCTGATGCTAAAACCAACATGAGCAAATTAACATCAAAAAGCACGTGCTTTAAAGGCTTATCGTGCGCCATGATATAAATGGATGCTAAATATTGGGCAATAACTATAACAAGAATATTATAGCCACGTACAACCGAAAACATGCTGAAAAATTTAAGAAGGATGTGTTTCTGTTTTCTGGATAACATCTGAAAAAATTGAAGAAATCCTAAATCTCTTTCAGGATAGCAGTAAAGATAACTGAAATTTAGAAGTTATAAACTACTTCCAATTTATGAGTGGCAAGAGATTTTTTAGCCTTTTCAATATCTTCGGTAAACCCAAGAATATAGCCTCCTCCACCAGAGCCACATAATTTTAAGTAGTACTCGTTAGTTTCAATGCCTTTTTTCCAAAGTTCATGAAACTCTTGCGGAATCATAGGTTTAAAATGATTCAGAACCACTTTTGACAACCGTTTAGTGTTCTTGAACAGCGATTTTATATCACCTTTTAAGAAATCATCCACACAGGCATCAGTGTGTTTTATAAACTGGTTTTTAAGCATTTTTCGGAAGCCTTCTTGTTTCATGTTTTCCATAAACAAGCTTACCATCGGAGCCGTTTCGCCAATTACACCACTGTCCAATAAAAAAACCGCACCCTTACCTTCACTTTGTTGGGCAGGAATACCCGTAGCCTCGATATTATCTTTCGAGTTTATTAAAATCGGAATACTCAAATAACTATTTAAAGGGTCTAAACCAGAGGATTTACCATGGAAAAAAGATTCCATTGCCGAAAAAATAGATTTAAGCTTTAACAGTTTTTCTCTGGTCAAATTTTCGAGAACCGTAATTTTATCAAAGGCATATTTGTCATAAATGGCCGCAACCAAAGCACCACTGCTGCCAACGCCATAGCCTTGTGGAATGGTAGAATCGAAATACATTCCGGCATTTACATCCTCCAAAAGCCTATCCATATCAAAACGTACCAAACTATCATCGATACCTTGGATGTACTTGGCAAATCGTTTTAAGCTTTCATTTGATTCAAGAGAAATAGCTGAAGTGTTGTCGCCCTTTTTTAAAGCACCGTTGTAAAAGCTATAAGGAATAGATAATCCCTTAGAATCTTTAATAATTCCATACTCACCGAAGAGAAGAATTTTTGAATAAAATAAAGGTCCTTTCATAAAATTAGGCGGTTTAGAGCACCGTGTTTAACAAATATATAAATTTTTTAAACAAAAATATATTAAAAGTTATATTTCATTGGCCCCCAAACCAATAACGTCGCAAATATAATGACCATTTTCACAATACGCAACTAATTCATTATTAATGAATTTCAAAACGGTTTCTTTCTCAATTTCGGGATAAAGCACGTGTACATTGGCACCGGCATCTAAAGTAAAACAAACCTTTGAGCCAGTTTCTTTTCTGAACTCCCAAATTTTATTAATGATACTCAAGGTATTCGGCTTCATCAAAATAAAATAAGGCAAACTGGTCATCATCATAGCATGGAGTGTTAATGCCTCACTTTCAACAATTTTTATAAAATCATCTAAATCACCATTTTTTAGAATACTAATGAGGTTTTCAAGGTTTTGGCCAGCCTGTTTAAATCGTTCTAGGGCAAATGGATGACCGTACATTAAATTGTGTCCAACAGTGCTACTTACCTGCTTTTCTCCTCTATCAACCAACAAAATGGTGTCTTGATAATCATTGAAATTTTGGTGGGCTTCATAAGGATATTTTACCCCAAACAAATCACTACTACCTTCAATTGAGCCATGTTCTCCCCAAACCACCAAAGGTCCTTCTATGCTTCTACAAGCACTTCCAGAGCCCAATCGTGCCAAAAAAGAAGCTTTTTTAACAAAAAACTGATTGGAGATTTTACCGTCATTCAATAATTTCTCAACACTCATGAAACACAAGGCCAAAGCACTCATGCCTGAGGCCGAAGATGCAATTCCGGAACTGTGCGGAAAAGTATTTGAAGTTTCAATTTTAAAATGATAATCTTTTAAAAACGGCAAATACACTTCAACCCGTTTGAAAAAAGTTTCAATTTTTGGTTTAAAATCAGGTTTTTTTTGACCATCTAAAAAAACGTCAAACGAATAATCATCGCTATTTTCTTTTTTGGAAAAACTAAGCTTTGTGCTGGTTTTGCACTGATTTAAAGTAAAACTAATTGAAGGGTTTTCTGGAATTTGATCTTTCTTTTTTCCCCAATATTTTACAAGAGCAATATTGCTTGGCGATTCCCATGTAAAACTTCCACTATCAACTGTACTTTTAACAGACTTAGGTATAAAACTTGCTTCGTTCATGTTGCATTAATCTGCCGACAAAGATAACAACTTTACCATGGTTTTATAGTTTCTTGCTGTTGCTGTTATTTTTAATTTCCGTTCAAAGAAATTATTGTTGCATTTTGCGTTGCCATAACCTACTGATGAATACAAATAAACACAATCATCAGTTATCACAAAAGTTTCGTTGGAATATGATATTTTTGAAACCTCATCAACCAATGCTTTACTTGGTGACGCAAATAACAGCATAAAATAACTTTCTGTTTTTTCATCTTCCGGAAAAGGACAAGCGTCAAAAATTTGCTGAAGCTCCTTTGGACTTTTCACCAATGTTGGTACTTCAAAACCAAAGTGTTTTTCTATAGTGTTTTGGATACGTAACGCTAGCTTTTCAGCTTCATTTTCGGAAGAGCGAAAAACCACATTACCACTTTGAATGTAGGTTTGCACATCTTTTAAACCTGCTTTTGATAGCAATTCGCGTAATTCTGCCATTGGGACTTTTTTTTGTCCGCTTACGTTTATTCCTCTAAGCAATGCGACGTATGTATTCATTGCTTAATTATATTTTTTGCTACAATAAAAGCACCAGTCCAAGCATTTTGAAAATTAAAACCACCCGTAACGGCATCAATATTCAGCACTTCTCCAGCAAAATAAAGATTTTCAACAAGCTTGCTTTCAAAGGTTTTGAAGTTAACTTCTTTTAAATCAACGCCACCTGCTGTAACAAACTCTTCCTTAAAGGTGCTTTTCCCATTCGCTTTAAAAACAGCTTGGGTGAGTTGCGATGCCAATGCTTCAAGTTGTACTTTATTTATATCTGCCCAACGGGTATCTTCATTAATATTAGAAGCCAAAACCAATTGGTGCCAAAGCCTTTTTGGTAAATCAAAATGCGTGGATTTGAACACTGTTTTTTTAGCCAAATCTTGTTTTGCAGTTTTTAATACCTCTAAACAATCTTCAAAAGATTTTTTAATAAAATTGATTTTAATCTGAAATTTATAATCACGCTTGGCAAGCTCCAAAGCACCAAAAGCAGACAGTTTTAAAATAGATGGAGCGCTCATACCCCAGTGGGTAATAAGCAGTGGACCTTCGCTAAACAAATCGGTTTCCAACACACTTATCTCAACATTTTGTGCAACAACTCCCGGAATATCTTTAATGCGAACATCGTCAATATTAAATGTAAAAAGCGAAGGAACTGGTTGGGAAATAGTATGCCCCAAATCTTCTAAAATCTTCCACATTTTTAGGTTGCTCCCTGTAGCTACCAATATTTTTTCTGAGGAAAATAACCCTTCCGAAGTTTCAATTTGAAACCATCCATTCCCCTTTGAAATTGATTTAACAATATGGTTGTACAAAACATCAACACCATACTTTTGGGCTTCATTTAAAAAACAATCTATTATAGTTTGCGACGAATTTGAAACAGGAAACATCCTGCCATCGTCTTCAATTTTAAGCTCTACACCTCTTTTTTCAAACCATTCGATGGTATCGCCCGTCATAAATTGATGAAAAGGACCCAATAATTCCTTTTCACCTCGAGGATAATTTTGCACCAATTCCTGCGGAATAAACTCGGCATGCGTTACATTACACCGTCCGCCTCCAGAAACCTTTACCTTTTGCAGGCCTTCCTTTCCACGTTCCAATATTGTTACATTGAGCGTTGGATTTTGCTCGGCAATATTAATTGCCGCAAAAAAACCAGCAGCACCTCCGCCAATTATAATCACATCTTTTTGAATCATAACCTATCAGGAAAATCTGAAATTATTCCGTCAACACCATAAGATTTTAAGCGTTCAATATGCTCTTTCTCATTAACTGTATACGTCAAAATTTTAAGATTGTGCGCTTGTATTTTTTTCACCTTTTCTTGGGTTAACATGGTATAATCTGGATGAATGGACACGGCATTTATTTGCCTAGCAAAAATTATGGCTTCCTCTAAATTGGTATCGTTTAAAATACCCAAATTAATGTTTTGGTTCGCTTCATAAACCTGCTCCAATAAGTCATTTTGAAAACTGGACACCAAAAAACTATGCCAACTCCAGCCTTTTCTTTCAACATAAAACTCAATGAACTCCACAACAGGTTTGGCCGTATTATGTCCCTTGAGTTCAATATTCATTAATACGTTATTATCAATAACATTCATAACTTCATGCAACGTAGGAATCGCAAATTCATCAAGAACTTTTAATTTTTTTAATTCTGAAAGTATATATTTTGAAATGTCGCCCGTGCCATTGGTCACCCTATCTAATGTGAAATCATGGAATACCACCAGCTCACCAGATGCACAGCAATGTACGTCCAACTCGATTCCGGTCGCCCCTAATTCTATCCCTTTCTTGATGGATTCTGTAGTGTTTTCAGCTACATGCCCAGCCGCACCACGATGACCAATTTTTAAAATTCCTGAAGTCATTTTTTATCTTTTGGTCGCATTAAACCTTCCTGAGCCACTGATGCTATGAGTTTACCGTCCCTCGTGAAAATATTTCCTCGGGCAAAACCTCGGGCATTTGAAGTGCTTGGCGATTCCATGGAAAACAGCAACCAATCATCAAAGTCAAAATCGCGAAAATACCACATGGAATGGTCCAAACTAGCGGTTTGCATATTACCCCAATGTGCTTTACTGGCATGAGGATTAAGTGCCGAAACCAAAATATTATAATCTGAAATATAGGTTAATATTTGCTGTTTTGTTACCAAATCCAAACTATTGGCCGTGTAGCTTTTTAATTTAAACCATACATCGCTAAACGGAGGCAAATCCTTTCGTTCCAACGGATTATCTATTTTGGTTGGCTTGAATTCTATTGGGCGTTCAATTTCAAAAAAAGTCTTTAAGCTTTTAGGCAAGAAATCACCAAATTGATGTAAAATGTCAGTCCAACTTAAAAGTTCTTCCGGTTGTTTTAAACCTGATTTCATCTCTATTTGATGGTTATATCCATCCTCTTTCTTATGAAATGATGCCGATAAAATAAAAATTGTTCTATCCTTTTGGTGAGCAGTAACACGCCTAACCGAAAAGCTACCACCATCCCTAACCCGGCTCACATTATAAGTTATTGGAAGGTTTAAATCTCCTGCCTCCAAAAAATAGGCATGCATGGAGTGTAAAATTCTTTTGTTTGTTATGGTTCTGCTGGCAGCATTAATGGCCTGGGCAAGCACTTGCCCACCAAAAACCACTGGACTGCCAACGGTTTTACTTACGCCATTAAACTCACTTTCGGTTACTTTTTCTAAAATCAGTAACTTTAATAAGTCATTAACTGTGGTCATTTTTTTCCATTTAATTGTATAAATCTATTAAATAATAAGTGCTTTTACACAACAATTACCAATAGTTTAAGTTTTTATTTTTTGATTGATTTATAAAACAGGTAATTTGCCTTTTCATGTATTTGTATGTTATACCATCTTCAAAAAATATTGGCTTTCTCGATACTGTTAAACTCCTGTCAAACAGGAAAACTTCATGTTATTGCAGACCTTCCAAATAGTTTGAAAGAGGCCTCAGCCATCGAAACCGTTAATGGTTCAAAATTATTGTGGACTATTGAGGATTCTGGAAACAAAAACAATATTTACGGCTTAAATAAAAATGGTAAAATTGTAAAAGACATTGATATTAGTAATGCCAGTAATATTGATTGGGAAGATTTAACTTCGGATAGCTTTGGAAACCTCTACATTGGTGATTTTGGCAACAACAGCAAAAACCGAGATGATTTTACCATTTATAAAGTTTCAGATTTAAAATCGGATAAAACCTCTGTCGAACGCATCAATTTTATTTTACCAAAAAACCTAAAGCCGAAGGATTTTGAAGCCTTTTTCCTTTTTAATGGCTACTTCTACATGTTTAGCAAAGAGAATAAATCGAGTATTCTTCTAAAAGTCCCCAATAGAATTGGAAAACACACTGCGGAAATGGTAACTGATTTTAATTTAGACGGAAAACACAATCAGATAACTTCGGCTGATATTAGCGATGATGGGGAAACAATTGTGCTTTTAAATCATGATAAACTTTGGAAAATAACAAACTTTAAAACCGACCAATTTTTTAACGGCAAAGTTGAAGAAATGACCTTTGGGCACAGTTCACAAAAGGAAGGCATTTGTTTTAAAAATAACCACTCGGTTTACATAACAGACGAAAAGACAAAAGGAGAAGGTGGAAACCTTTACGATTTTAAACTAAACTAAAATCCAAAACCCAATTTAAACGCCAAACGCAGTCCGTCGGAGCTATTAAATGCCGAAATATTTAATGTTACCATATCAGCTGCATTGGCAAAAACACCTCCCCCAACTGAGGTATTCCATGTATCTGAATGGTGGCTGGGGTCGAGCAATAAATTGTCGTCAACCCAAACTTTCCCATAATCAAAACCTCCATAGACACCAATATTTAAAGGTAATACTCCTGTTTTTAATTTTCGAAGATTCAATCTTAAATCGGTACTTTGAACATATGCACTTTCTCCCGTAAAACGTTCATTTCTGAAACCTCTTAGTCCATTATTCGCGCCAATATTGGCGCCCTGATAAAACTCAAAGCCATCACCAAAGTTAAAATGCCCTTTAAATTTTGTCGCCAAAACCAATTGCCCACTCGCAATTAATTTATAATCAAATCCCAATTCGGGAATGAGATAACCAAAACCTTTTGAACTATCTATATTGTTTTTGTAGCCAGCCTGTAATGCGAATAACATTCCAAGCGTTGGAAAAGCCGAATTATCAGAATTTGCATATTGATATTTGCCATGCACGCCGATGAATTGGTCATTCATGTCTTCGCCGTCTCCTAAAAATTCATCATTTATAAATCTGCCTTGGGTTTCTTCAACTTCAATAGATTCATAAGACAAACCGAATTCAACACTGGCGCCCAATTGGCCTTTCCAGATTAATGAAGGTTCAACTTTTATAGTTTTTAATTTCACTCGGTTATAATCCAAATTGGCATCAAACCCATCTTGCTCATCTGCTTCTGGATTTGGCGTATTGTTACCAAAACCAAAAAAGTTGACGGCATAATTGGGACTTGTAAATTTGGTGCTTAAATTTAAATTCCACCTCCCGATCACATTGGCAAATTCTGCACTATACCCTAAATCAAAACCATTAGTTGCGAAATAATAAGAGGCGGAAAGGGTATGTTGGGCACTAAACGGATTGCGTTCAAAACCGTAATTGGTAAAGGTATTGGTAAACCCAGCTTTAAATCCGTCATCTGGATTAGCTCCAAACGAAGGGATAAATTGATTAGAACTATTTTTTAACTTTTTATAATCATAAACATTGGTTTCATAATCATCGGTTAGTTTTAACGTTCCTTTATTGGTCAAAAATTCATTCTTTTTGGATTTATGGTCATAAATCTTAAGGTTTATACCATTGCCAATGTTATAAATATCTTTATTCTGACCACCTATTAATCTTATTTTAATTGGGTTACTTCCATTACCAAAAACTTCAAATCGGTCGTCATCATCCAATCCATAAATCCAAATCTCTTTTGTACTCGCTTTTGAATAAGTTCGCTGATGAAACAAATCTGCTTTTTTATCTTTTTTAATTCGATATGCTGATATTTTAGTCTCACCATTTGGCAACCGTTCAATATCAAACCAATCATCTTTATTGGTGCCCTTTACCACTACATACTTATTTAAATGGGTGTAATATTTGTCCGATATCTTCTGAAGATTCGCCCGTCTTCCAATTAATTTTTGTCTTATTTCTAGAATTGAATTCTGATCAACTTCGGGTGGAAAGTTTTTAAATGCTTCATCGATAACCTCATCGGTTAAATTTTTTACAATGTGTGCTACCTGAGCGTCCCAAACCTCCTTATTCGATTGATTTATTAAGGCCATATCCAATGGGTAAGGCTCTAAATTAAACCACTTTGGGCTTTTTAGGTCCTCATCATAGCTTTGCATAAGGCGCAATGCCGGAATCAGTTTAGTGGCCACATTCAATAAAGCGCCATCTGCCATAATTGAGAATGCTTGATCTCTGTCTCTAGGCACCGGTCTGTATACCTTTTTCCCATTTTCCTTAAACTCTGCCCACCGCCATTGGTCTTCATGCCTATCCCAATCACCAATGAGCATATCAAACAAACGCGCCCTTATATACGATGCCTCATCAAGCACAAAATCTTCGTCTTTATTTAATTTTTTCAAGACATCATCAGTGCTTATCAACTCATTGGAATAGCCAAAACTTGCTTTGTCGCCATGTCCAGAATCGGTACGTTCTTCAATCATGTACAATTCATTACCAAATTCACTGTTAAAATGGCCCAAAGCATTTTGTTTTGGCACATAATACAGCACAGGGTTGGTATGGTAAACGCCAACTGCATCTGAAAGCCTTCCAATAGTAAATGGCGCATATGGGTGCGACCCCGTAAAAACGTCAAGTAACAAACCCTCAGTATACGTATCATCAAATTGACCCTCAATATATTGATCTTTAAAAGCAACTGCCTGTAAATATTGCACCGCATTTTTTCTGAGTGCCCGCATAACATATTCGCGGCCTTGTTTATCCTTTAAGCGTAAGGATTTTGATTGGTGCCCACCACCCTTTCTAACAACCCTTAAGCCGCCTAATAAAGTGTCCAAATCAACTGTTGGCGCCTTAACTTGAGTGCTGAAATCTTTCCTATACCGATTGCCCCAAAACAACTTATAAAGTCTTCCTTTTGAAGTTTCCTCTTCCGTATAAATTGAGGCCACCTTATCCGTTGGGTAAGATGTAGGATAGGTATTGAATATCTTTTTTTCATCCTGTTGAAGAACTTGGGATTGAAACACAACTTGGTCGTTAGCGTAAAATCTAACATAAGACGACCCATCACTAAACACATCCAAACGGGCATAGCCCATTGCTCCATAGGAAAATTGGCCGCCACCCACATTTCGAGTGGGTTTGGTTTTTGAACCTGAACCACTTACTATTTGTGGCAGGTTATCTTCAACTATGTATTGAAGATTATGATCGTGACCCGAAACAAAAATAGTTTTATCATTTTCTTGTGCCAACGTGATCATTCGTTTTCTAAACTCGTTGTAACGCTTGTTTTGATTATCAACAGTGACAACACCACCTGTTTTTCTCATGACATTTTTTAGTGTTCCCAAAACGGGAAGTGGGGACATATGGCTACCAAATGAATATTGCCCACCATGGGAGCCATTGGTAAACAAAGGGTGATGAATGGCAATAATCGTAGTTTTACCTCTGGCCTTTTTTATTTCACCTTCCAATTCGTCAAAAAACTTGGTTCTTGTTTTTATATCGCATTCGTCATTTATAGTTGGGTGCTTATCCCAATTGGTCATGTACCATTCAGAATCCACCAAAATCAGCACAATGTTTTTATCTATTTCAACCTTTTTAATGGGGCAGCCATCTTCCGGCAAAAAGGTATTTTTCCCGAGAGCATCCTCAATGTACTTTTCTTGGTGTTTTAACCCTTTTAAACCATTGCTGTACCAATCGTGGTTACCAGGGATAAAAATGGTTTTGCCCTTAAAATCCTTAACAGCATCTATTTGGGCATTTAATTGGTTTTCTGCCGATGCTCGTCCGCTCTCCTCTTTTTCAGGTAAGCCCTTCGGATAAATATTATCTCCAAGAAAAATTGTAGTACTATTTCCCGAAGCTTTTGAAAGTTCGCTTTTAAAATTATTTATGGCTTTTGAAGATTCCGCTTCGCCAGAAATACCCGCATCGCCAATCAGGTAAAAACTATGCACTATTTTTTTTTCTGGAAAACCTGAAGATTCAAACTGATTATTGGCATATTGAGGTTTGTAAGTTGCACAAGAACTTAAAAACAAACTGATTATAATAATAGAAGAATAACGAAAAATCCTCATGGTTGGCTCCTGTAAATGACTAAATAAAAGTTAGGTTTTGGCTCCAAAGCTTTCCTCTAAATTAATTCATTTTTCTGAAATAATATATTTACGAACTACAAGATAGCATCGAGCAGCCCACTTTGTGCCTTGCCCATTCAGGTCTTTTAGCAAACCATTTTTCATGCTCAGGTTGTTCGTTATAAGGATTTTTTAGCAATTGGAACAGTTCGTCAATTAGTTTATAATTCCCTTTATCAGCATCATCAATGGCCAATTGAGCCATATAATTTCTAAGCACATACTTGGGGTTTACCAAATTCATTTTTTGTTTTCTACTTTCTGAAGAAATATCTTCCAATTCCAATCTTGATGCATAGCGTTTGAACCATTGGTTCCATTTTTGTTTGATATCTTCCGTTAGCTCATTTTGATTATAAAAAGCATCCATAACAAGTTGCAATCCTTCGGAAGGACTTTCAGCATCAAAATCGCTAAAATTTCTAAAGAAAATGGTCATATCTGTTTCAGCCAACAGCAAATTGTTTTCCAAGTCTTCTATCAACGATTTGTCAAAGGCATCCTCTTTAAATAATCCTATTTTGGAACGCATCATATTTAGATATTTAGCCTCGTAGTTGGGTTTATAGTCATCCAAAATCGTTTGAAAGGGCTCGGCTACTTCAACCAAAGGATATAAGGCATTTGCCAATTGATATAAGTTCCAAAGCGCTATATTTGGTTGATTGCCGAAGCGGTAGCGTTTATGTTGGCTGTCTGTAGTGTTTGGTGTCCATCCAAAATCGAATCCTTCCAACCAGCCATAGGGGCCATAATCTATGGTCAGGCCTAAAATAGACATGTTATCAGTATTCATGACGCCATGCACAAAACCAACCCGTTGCCAATGAATGATCATGTCCAAGGTTAAATCTGTAACCTCCTTAAATAATGAGATGTAAGTTTCTTTTGATGGCTTCCCTAAATGCGAGAAATGATGCTTTATGGTATAATCTACCAAAGTTTTTAAGGTTTCATGTTCTTGTCTTGCCGCAAATATTTGATAACTGCCAAAACGCAAAAAACTAGGTGAAACCCGAGTAACAATAGCACCTTTTTCGTAGGCTGGATGGCCATCATACATGATATCGCGCATCACCTTATCGCCAGTTAACGCCAATGAAAGTGCACGCGTTGTTGGCACACCCAAATGAAACATGGCCTCACTGCACAAATACTCACGAATTGATGAGCGCAAAACGGCCAACCCATCCGCCGAGCGTGAATAAGGAGTTTCACCTGCACCCTTGAGTTGTAAAGTCCAAAATTTATTTTCATGCTCAACTTCAAACAAATTTATGGCCCGACCATCTCCCAACTGTCCCGCCCAACTACCGAATTGATGTCCAGCATAACACATAGCGTAAGGTTTAGTATTTGGCAAAATATAGTTACCTGTAAATACGTTTAAAAAAGTTTCGCTTTGTGCATTTTTTGATGACATCCCCAAATTATCCAACATTTCGGGAGATACGTGAATTAATTCTGGCTTTGACGTTTTCTTAGGAAACACATACGAAAAACACGCATTTGAAACCTGCCGTCGATTATTTTCCAAAACAGGGTCTGCTGGCAATTCTTTGGTAAACCTGTCTTTTATACTGAGTTGCATTTATTTCAATTTTTCGGCATGAAGCTTTCTTAGCTTTGCCAATTTAGGGGTGATTACAAAACTGCAATAGCCTTGCGATTGATTCTGTTGATAATAATTTTGATGATAATCTTCGGCTTTGTAAAAAACACCTAAAGTCGAAAGCTCCGTAACAACTGGGTCATCATAATATTTACCAACTTCTTTCAACACTTTTTTGGCAATTTCATATTGCTCTCCGTTATGATAATAAATTACCGACCTATACTGCGTCCCCACATCACCTCCTTGTCTGTTTAGCGTTGTGGGGTCATGGGTTGTCATGAAAACAATCAAAATATCTTCAAAAGAAATTGTACTGGCATCAAAGGTGATTTGAACCACCTCTGCATGACCCGTCAAACCAGAGCAGACTTCTCTGTATGTAGGGTGCCCAGGGGCATTACCACCAGAATAACCCGAAACCACTTTTTCTACACCTTTAATGTTTTGAAATACTGCCTCGGTACACCAAAAACAACCTCCACCAAAGGTTGCTGTTTGCAAATTGTTGTTATCCATTGGCTACCTCCTTCTCCAATTGCATAGATTCTGAGTTAATGCAATAGCGCAATCCACTAGGTTCTGGTCCGTCAGGAAAAACATGCCCCAAATGGGCATCGCAGGTGTTACACATTACCTCAACCCGCACCATGCCATAAGCGGTATCTTTTTCATACTTAATGGCGTTTTCTTTAATTGGTTGGGTGAAACTTGGCCATCCTGTACCTGAATTGAATTTTATGGTAGAGTCGAACAAAGGCGTATTGCAGCATACACAATTATATTTTCCTGCTTCATAAATACTACAGAGCTCTCCACTATGTGGGCGTTCGGTTCCTTTTAAACGGGTAATCCTAAATTGTTCTGGTGTTAAAAGGTTTTCCCATTCGGCCTCTGTCTTTTCAACGTGTTCATCAGGGGTTGGATTTCCGTTTACGCAAAAGTTGATGACGTCTTTCCAAGTAAGCATATTTTTGTCCTTTCTTAATTAAATTATGTTCATCCAAAATTCAACTTTAAGTCGATAATACAACCAAAAACTTACAATTTACCACTTCTTAAAGCTTTCATGAAATTTACAATAAAATATTGCGTTATTTATGGGTTAATTTTATGTTCTTAAAGTTTAGTATTTTTACTTTATCACAAACTTAATTTCTTTTTATGCTTATTTCGGAAGTAGAAAAATTTGTTCTTAATCTTTTAAATGAAAAGTTAGATCCAGCTTTTACCTATCATAACATTCCACACACACAACGTGTGGTCGCAAGTGCAAATGAGTTGGCCGAGCTTTCTAACATCAAAGAAGACCAAAAAAACCTATTGCTCACAGCAGCCTGGCTGCATGATACGGGTTATACCAAAGACATAAACAACCATGAAGATGAAAGTGTTGCGATTTCAAAAGAATTTTTGAAGCAACAAAACTGCCCGGAAAAAGCCATAAAAACGATTTGCGACCTTATTTTGGCAACCAAAATTTATGCTGAACCAAAGACTAAGTTAGAAAAGATTATTCGTGATGCCGACTCCTCGCACATTGGCAGTAAAAGTTATCGTGAGATTTCTGAATTGCTCAGGAAAGAATGGGAACTAAAATGCAATAAAACCTTGAGTGAAGCCGAATGGCTGAATGAAAACATTGATTTTTTATCGACCAGACATCGTTTTCATACCGCAGAAGCCGCAAGCATCTGGGAGGAACGTAAAGGGAAAAACTTATCAGAATTAATTAAAGCAAAGCAAAAGCTTGATGCCAACAATAAAAAACTGAAACAGAAAAAAGAGGAAATCCGCTTTAAAAAGAACAAAATTGAATTGCCCGAGCGCGGTATAGAGACCATGTTTCGAGTGACCTTGAAAAACCATATGGAACTGAGCAACATTGCAGATACCAAGGCAAACATATTGTTATCGGTAAATGCGATTATTGTGTCTTTGGTTCTATCAAATTTGGTTTCCAAACTCGACAATGCTTCCAATGCCTATCTTATTGTTCCAACAATAATCTTTGTGATTTTCACGGTAATTTCCATTGTTTTATCCATCATTGCCACCAGACCAAATATTACCAGTGGTAAGTTTACCAAAGAAGACGTGGCCAACAAAAAAGTGAACTTATTGTTTTTTGGAAATTTTCATAAAATGAGCCTTGACGAATTTGAATGGGCCATGGAAGAAGTCATGAAAGACAAGGATTATTTATACTCATCCATGAAAAAAGACTTATACTTTTTAGGATTGGTGCTCAACAGAAAATATAAAATACTTAGGATTACTTACAGCGTTTTTATGATTGGAATTATCGTAAGCGTTATTGCTTTTGCCATTGCCTTTAAATTCTATGGCGGTGTACATTAGGCCTTAATTTCCTTCATTAAATCATCATAAGTATAAAAGGCTTTGTCGTCTTCATTTTTATGATAAAGCACACTAACCCTAATGGCCTTTAGCCCAGTTACAGCCTGTAGATCTTGTAATTCTACAATTTCAATATCGTTATCTAAATAATGTTTTGATTGTAAAAATTTGACATAACCCAAGTACTCTAATTCATCTTGTTTTTGCGAATAAACAATAGTGATTTTACCCTTTTGAGTTACGCGTTCGTTTGTTCCCTTGATAAAAGCTTTGTCTACACGTTTTTTTACAATCTCGTAACGTGCATTGTAGGTTCCATCAACATCAAATTGCTTTTCATCCATTCTAAAGCTAATGGTCAATGGTTGATTGAAAACCAATATCATGGATGCTACATCTAAAGCAACAGGAAAGTCAGACTGCATTTGGTAGTAAGTGTTTTCCATTTCGCACATAACTTGCAATTGCCAAAGGCGCAGGTTATAAAGATAAATAGGGTTGAAACTATCTTTCTTGGTTATAGACTCACCAATGTACATGTTATGCTCAACACCATCAGTTTTAAAACGCTCAAAATAATGCGGATACATATTTTGTGCTTCAATCTGTTTTTTATCTAATAATGATGCCATTTCCATGTTAATCTTGGCAATGGTTTCATCATAGTCCTTTCTATTTTTGTAAAGCACATTTATTTTGCTATCAATACTTTCATAATAGCTATCAATATCTTCTTTCAGTTCATCATACTCATGTAGATGTTTAAGTAGCGGCTCAATATCTTGCTTGAAAAATGCGGAAATTTGTTGTTCACTATCAACTTGAAAATTATCGCCCAACCCTTTTCTAAATGAATTGATTTGATATATAAATTGTTGGTAAATAGGCAAGGACTCTTTCTCTGAAGCTTTTTCAACAATACGTTTTACAGCCTTTAACTGAAGGGTTAAATCTTGTTTGGTGGCTTTGTTTCTTGCCTCTGAAGATCCTTTAATATCAATTTGTCCATAAAGCGGGTAAACACCATCAAATGCAATCTTTTTGAAAGACGCTTCATTACTACCCATTTGGTTTTTAATATAGTTTTTTGCCTCTTGTACAAAACGCCATTTAACACTTGGATGTATTGAAGTACATTCTTGTTGAATAATAGCCTCAATTAAATTTTCTTCTTCGTTTATGGAACGCTCTACCGAAGAAACAATAAATGGCATAATATCAATAAGCTTATTGGCATTTATGCTGTTCAATACTTTTGGGGTGTAAGAAACAATTTCAAGTATACCCATTAATCCATCATCATTTGCAATGGGCGCAATAATGGCACTTTTTATACCCTGTTTGTGCAAAGTAGTAATATGAGGCGCATGTCCTTTTGACTTTTCAAAAATCTTATCTACATCCGAAACTGAAAAATATTTTTTCTCTTTCAACACCCTATTGTAAGACCATTTGCAAAAGGCCTCCCTACAACTTTTGCTGTCCTCGCTTCCAAGTAAAAAACTCTTAATACCAAATCCAAAAATTGCATCAAAAGTACCTTCTGCTTTATTATAGGCCGAAAAACCAACTTTAATATCTTTTACCCCCAAAAGTGATTCAAATATTTCATGGAAATTCTCGGTAAAACACTCATCTTTCTCTTGTCCCTCTCCAATAAGACTTGTTTTGATGTTGGAAATGGATTGGTCGTCTGTAACATCAAAAATATTCGAAATCACAAACCCTTTAAAAACATGGCTATTGGGTGGAAATTTTTCCTTCCAAAGCTCAATGTTTTCAAAATTATCCAATAGTTCATCATAATCTTCAGGTGTGATTTTTTTGGCCTTTTCCGTTGGAATTATTTCGCAAAAATCGGCGTTGTATAAAATTTTATAGTAGCGCAGTATGCCATTTTTGTCAGGTATTTCGTAATAAAATGGTCTTTTAAAATTCAAATCATAACCATAACAAAAGCTCAGAATAATGGTACATGCTATAATGTAGGTATCATCTTCTGGCATGTTTTTAATTTGAAGTTGAAAACCTTCGCCTGCATTTTTTATGATGTTTTTAAATCGTTCAGAGGAATTGAAAATCAAATTATGCAGTGGTACCGAAGCTGTTTTAATCTCGTTTTTGGTTAGCAACGGATTAAATGTATCATTAAGAATTGCCTTTATTTCATTTTCCCTTTCAGATAAAATGGTTGTATCACTAAAACCATCCCGCAGTTCGGGGAAATGTTCTGCTATTTTCAAAATACGGCTAGCTTTTTCAGCAACAAATCCGTCATCGCCTTTTGCTAAAATTTCATATTGCTTCAATAACTTATTAAAACTAACTTTTAGCTTTAAAGGCGACTCAATGTTATCGTTAATGTCCATATTTTTAAAATGCTGATAAAACAAATTTACGAATTATTACGTGAGTCGATATTATTAAGACCACCTAACAACCAAAATGTTACTGCACAAAAGTCCTTTAGAAACATCTACTTTTTTATTCAAAAGAATGAGGTAAACTAAAATGTATGAATAGGACTAGTTTACTGCAGGACAGTTACAGTGATATGGCTCGCGTTTACAACTAAAATTATACCCCAAGGTTAACTGATGAAAACCTCCGTTGGTAAATACTACCGAATTTATTTGATAAGTATAGGTATAGGCAAACATAAAGTTGTTATAGTTGATGCCCAAAATTGGAGTTATTTGTTGAAGTTTTTGACTACTAACCGAATTGGAATTGGTTATATATTCTGCGCCATCAAAACTATTTCTATAAGACAGCCCTCCCCATAATTTACCAAAGTCCATTTCCTTATAAACTTTTGCGTTTACATCAATACCGCCTTCTTGGGTAGCGTCCCTGTATTGAAACATGACAGAAGGCTCATAACTCCAAGTACTACCAAACCTACCAAAAACATAACCAACCGAAAGCAAATAACGCCTTAAATTACTCGTAATATTGGTATCTTTATTAATTCCTGAATTCTTAAGTACATTCTTTACCGTAGCATGAGCATAAAAATCAAGATAATGGTATGAAAAACCAAAATCTAGATTAAAATTAGTTTCATTTTGAACGATACCATCAATTATGGGATCTGGTATTGGGGCATCTCCCAAAAAAGTAGTTTCGTCCAATTGGTATTGAATAAACCCTGCGCTTAAACCAAAGGATAGCATATTCAAGTCCACACTACTTCTTGAAAACATAATATGGTGTGCATAAGTAGCGTACGCCCCTTTCTGTGAGTGGTATCCATTTTTATCGGCATACAAAATACCTCCAAGTCCTGACGGAGACTCACCCAAACGCCCATTCAGACTTAATGTTAAAAGTTTTGGTGCGTCCTCTTGTCCAAACCACTGCTGTCGCCCTGTTAACCTAACTTTAGAACAATTGGCTATACCAGCCATTGATGGGTGAATTAAATAATAATTATCGGTAAGATAATCGGTATATATGGGTAAACCTTCTTGCGAAATAGCCAGTTTGGAGCAAAGCAAAAACGTAACCATTAAAATGATAGTTCTAAATCTCATAACAATCGTACCAAGCAATCATGGTTTTAAACAAACGCGCTGATTATTAAATTATTACACTCATCACAGCACTTGTACTACTTTAGTTTTTAACGCTAATTTAGCATATACTAAAACTCAAATATAGGATATCTAAAGTTTTCTTTTAGTACTTTTGTAAAAAATTAGCCAAAATGAACACTTTCAAGGTTTCCGTGCGAGAAACAACAAATAATGCCATTGTAAAGTTTGAACTGAATCAATTTATTACAAAACACCAAAGTTTTGAGTTTAATAACATTGATGAGGCTAAAAATGCGCCATTGGCACAGCAATTGTTTTATTTGCCATTCGTTAAAAAAGTCTACATTTCTGGCAACTTTATAGCGGTTGAACGTTACAATATTGTTGAATGGAGTGATGTGCAAGACGAAGTTGCCGAACAAATTGAGGCTTATTTGAATGACGGCGGCATTATTGTTGAAGAAGAAGCAACACCCAAAAAAGTACCCGTTACCGTTTATGCCGAAAGCACGCCCAACCCGAGTGTTATGAAGTTTGTGGCAAACAAAAAGATTGTCAATACGCTATTTGAATTCACCTCCATCGACGAAGCAAAACTCTCGCCACTTGCCACAGAACTGTTCCATTTTCCGTTTGTGAAAAGTGTTTTTCTTGATGAGAATTATGTATCCATTACAAAATATGATGTTGCTGAATGGCAAGACATCACTATTCAACTTCGCGAATTCATCAAAAATTATATTGAAAACGGCAAAGAAATAGTCAAACCAGATGCTGCTCAAGTATTACAAAAATCTACGGAACAATTGGACAGCCATTTTGATGCACTGGATGACACATCCAAAGAAATCATAAACATTCTGGAAGAATATGTAAAACCCGCAGTAGCTAGTGATGGTGGGAACATTCAGTTTATTTCTTATGACGAGAGCACCAAAAATGTTAGTGTTATGTTACAGGGTGCATGCAGCGGTTGCCCATCATCAACATATACGCTTAAAAGTGGCATTGAAAATATGCTCAAACAAATGTTACCTGGTAAAGTAGAAATGGTTGAAGCCATAAACGGATAGTCTTCCACTTTTTTTGTGACCAAATTTAACTACCTTTGAGCGTATAGGTCTAGCCGGCTTTGTAAAACATCAGCAATGAACAGCATTACTATAAGCTTGATTATTTTGGTAGCTTTAGAACATGTCTATTTTTTAATCTTAGAGATGTTTTTATGGACCAAACCTAAAGGCATAAAAACCTTTGGTTTAAAATCGAAGCAGTTTGCTGAAGACACCAAAGTTTTGGCCGCAAATCAAGGGTTATATAATGGCTTTTTGGCAGCTGGATTATTTTATTCGATAGTTTTACAAGACATTAAAATTGCCACTTTTTTTCTCTTTTGCGTGACCATTGCAGGCATTTACGGGTCATATTCTACAAAGCAAATAAACCTGTTTTATATTCAGGCCGTTCCAGCCATCTTGGCCTTAGTGAGCGCTTTGATGTTTTAAAACTTAACAGTTTTTTCACTTGAATATCATGAAAAAGGCTATAAAAATTATTATTTTACAACTCTAATATAAATTTTAAAAATTATGGATATTGAAAAATGGATAGACAAAGGATACGAATTAATTATGTCATTTGGCCCAAAAATACTTGGGGCTATAGTCATATGGATTATTGGGTCTTGGGTCATAAAAAAAATAGTTAAGGGCACAAGAAAAATAATGACCAAGCAAAATTATGATGAAAGCCTTCAAAAATTCTTGGTGAACCTATTGGGCTGGATTTTAAAAATTGTTTTAATTATCGTTGTACTTGGCACTGTAGGTGTTGAAACCACATCGTTTGCAGCCATTATTGCCGCTGCAGGTTTGGCCGTTGGTTTAGCACTTCAAGGTTCTTTAGGGAACTTTGCAGGTGGTGTCCTCATCATGATTTTCAAACCATTTAAAATTGGTGATTTAATAGAAGCTCAAGGTGAATTGGGCACAGTTAAGGAAATTGAAATTTTCACCACAAAGTTAACCGGACTATCCAATCGTGAAATCATTATTCCGAACGGTGCCTTATCAAACGGAAACATCATTAATTACACTACAGAAGGCACACGCCGCGTTGATTTGGTTATTGGAGTTGATTACGGTTCAGACATTAAGAAAACCAAAGAAGTATTGATGAACGTTTTAACATCAAACCCTAAAGTGATAGAAACCCCTGCCCCGTCAGTAAATTTAATGGAATTGGCCGATAGCTCTATAAACTTTGCGGTAAGACCTTGGTGTAAATCGGAAGATTATTGGGCGGTTTATTTTGGTGCAACAGAAGAAATTAAAGATGCTCTTGATGCGGCTGGCATAGAAATACCATATCCACACCGAGTTATGGTGAACAAATAAAAACGTTTAGGATTTAGGCTTTAAAGCCACAAAATCTTTTAAATAATAAGGTTCAAAATAGGCGACATCTTCGGTGTCGCTTATTTTATATTTGTTGTATGCCAAATGACCCATTTCATTTGCTGAAGGCAATTCACCTTCGATGAAAATAGCATTATGGTGATTGATTAACGATTTAGTTTTTTCAACGCCATTACCAACAAAATAGACTTTCCCTTTTGCTAAATATTCCGCAAAGGCGTTTTCATCTAAAACTTGTGCTTGGGTTTCTCTGATTTTTTGGTGATTTGAATTGTAAATAGCCGAGTAAACTTCCAACCTTCTGGCATCCAGCATGGCTACAATAAAACCTTCTTCTGTGTTTACTTTATGCGCTATTGCCTTTAATGTTGAAACTGAAATTAAAGGTTTATCCAATGCAAAACAAAGCCCTTTTGCTGCCGAAACCCCGATACGCAAACCCGTATAAGAACCAGGGCCTTTGCTAATGGCAATGGCCGATAAATCTTGGGGTGCTATATGAGCTTCTTTCAAAGCATCATTAATATAAACATGAAGCCTTTCGGCATGCGAATAGCTTTTATCATTGTCTTCTTTCAACACAACGATTTCGCCATTTTTTGAAATGGATACCGAGCAATTGGTGGTTGCCGTTTCTATGTTTAGAATATATGCCAAGGTATAGTGTTAAAAAATAATTCCCGTAAAAACGGGAATTGCAAATTAAAGAAATTTTTTAGTCCAAAGAAATTGGAATGCCGTAATAAAACTCCAAAAGTTTTGATTTGAACACAAAATTGAACTTGGCATTGGCGAGCGAAGATTGTGCATTTGTTAAGCGATTACGCACTTGTTGGAACTCAAAGGGGGTCATAACTCCATTGCTATAACTTTCTTGGGCTGTTCTAAACGCTTCTTCTTGTGCGGTTAATGAAGCGTCAGATGCTTCATATTGGTTCAGTGCGGCACGAGCATCTAAATAGGCGTTTTCAATGGTTGAATATAGGTCTTGTTTTGCCTGCCCCAGACCATAAACAATGCGTTCCTTGCTTATTTTCGCTCTATTTATGCTGGATTTTGTTCTAAATCCGTTAAATATGGGAATGTTAATGCTTACGCCAATATTGTACCCCAAATTATCACTAAACTGTTTAGCGAATCCATTCGAAATGGATTTGTAATTTACAGGGTTTCTTGGATCTGATGTTGGAATTAAAATAGGATTAACCAAATCATCTGGTTCAAAAATAGGGATATAAGCTATATCTCCAGGATTATCTGGATCAACTATTGTAATCCTGTCTTTTTCGCCCAAAACATGTTGGTAGGATGTGCCCAGACTTGCACCCAAGTTGATGGTAGGATATAATGCCGATTTAGCTATTTCAATATCAATCTCTGAATTTTCAATATTTATTTCTGCGGCTCGGATTTCCGGTCGGTTTTGCAAAGCCTTTTCAAATATTCTTTGAGTGTCATCATACATCAATTTTGCAGAAGACAAATTAATTTCAACATCCTGAATATCAAACCCCTTGTTTGGCACTTGCAACAACTGCGATAAATTTAAAAGTGCCAAATCAATACTGTTTTGTGCGGCAATTAAGTTTTCATTATTGCTTGCTAATTCTGCTTGTGCATTAAATAAATCTGATTTAGGTTTTACGCCCTGATCGACTAATATCTTAATATTTTCTATTTGCTGTTGCGAAACTTTTACTTGTTCTTCCGCTATTTTGTAATTTTCTTTACTTAAAAGGGCATTTAAATAGCTGTTAACAACATAAAGCGAAATATCGTCTTTTAACTTTTGAAATTGCACTTCGCTGGCTTCTAAACCAAGCTGGGCCTGTTTATAAAGATTTGTATTTCTAAAACCGTTAAAAACCGTTATGCCCGCATTAAGGCCTATGCCAGACCGGAAGGTATTTGTTGAAATCCTGCTGCCGTCTTGTCCAATATAGGATCCGAAATTGAGATTGCCGGAAGCTGAGCCATTTAAAGTTGGCAAAAAATTACCTTTTGCGCTTGTAATATTTTCCCTGGCTATTTCTTTATCTAGGCCAGATTGCTGAATAGATATGTTGTTTTCCAGTGCATGCGCAACACATTCTTGTAAAGTCCATTTTTTTTCCTGTGTGAAAGACAGCAAGGAACAAATAAGGCCAAAAAACAGACTAATTTGCTTTAAATTAATTTTCCTCATTGCCTTCATTGTCTTTTGATGCTTTATTCCAAACTTTTATTTTATCCCCCATTTTCACACCTTCGGTAATTTCAATATTGATTCCATCGGAAATACCCAGTTCTACATCTGCTTTTCTATACTTATTTTCACCATCCAAAATCTCAACAAAAGGTTTTTCAGTGAATCTATCGTACTGCAACAAGGCTTCCCTTATAGCCAAAACGCTGTCTTTGGCTTCTAAATCAATTTCGGCATTAGCGCTATAACCTGCCCTAATATTGGTTATGGAATCTATTTTTACATCAGCCTTAATGGTAAACTGCACAGCTCCATTTTCTTCAATACCTTTTGGTGCTACAAAAGTTAATATTGCTGGAAATTCCTTATCGTTTATGGCTCCAAGAATCACTTTTATTCCTTTACCTTCTTTTAATTTACCAACTTCGGCCTCATCTACTTTTCCTTCAAAAATCATCAAACTCATATCGGCTATCGTGGCAATGGTTGTACCTGCATTAAAATTATTGCTTTGAATAACCTGATCACCTTCCCTAACGGGGATTTCTAAAATAGTTCCTGGAATTTGCGCAACAATATTAGTGTTCGCAGAACTTCCACCAGAAATAGAACCACGTTTAATAATTTGATAGTCGTTTTGCGCTTGGGCCAATGCTTCTTTTGCTTGGTTGAAAGACAACTCACTATTTTCAAAATCTTGTTGTGATATCACTCCTTTTTCAAACAATGCCTTGTTTCTATCGAATAAAGTTTTTGCATTATCATAGGACAGCTTACTAGAAGCAATTCTACTTTTGGCGCTTACCAAACTTTGCTCGTTTGGCACGACCCTTATTTTTGCAATTAAATCACCCTTTTTCACGATATCTCCTTCTTCAACAAGAATTTTATCGACAATACCCGAAATCTGGGGTTTTAACTCAACTTCCTCCTCTGGATTAAGCTTTCCTGTTGCCACCGCCTTCGTATTAATAGGTGTATAAAAAGGCTCTTCAACCTTGTAGTCTATAATATCCTTTGAATTGGAATCCTTAAAATATTTTAACACAAACGCCAGCGCTATAATCGCGACCAATACTAAAATAATCTTTACTGTTTTATTCATTTTTTTGATTGTTTATTCTTCTCTTAATGCTTCAATAGGTTTTACGCTTGTGGCTTTAAAGGCTGGTATTAAACCTATTAAAGTCCCTAAAACCACTAATATGATTAAAGCTATAAATACTACGGCTATGGATACCGATGCGTTTACAATAACAGCCTCGTCACCTTGCCCGATAATATGGTCTAACAATATCAAAATCCATCCACCCGTTATTATACCGCCAATTCCAGCAATTAACGTTAGGAAAACGGCCTCAACCACGATTTGTCTTTTAATTTCAAAAGGTGTTGCCCCCAAAGCTCGGCGTATACCTATTTCTTTGGTTCGTTCTTTTACGGTTATCAATAAAATATTACCGATGGCAAAAACACCTGCAATTAAGGTGGCCAGACCAACAAACCAAGTTAAGAACTGCATGCCTGTTAAAAATCCGGTAAACTTGGCAAATTCCTTTCCCAAGTTGAAACTCCTAAAAGCTCGGTTATCTTTTGGGTGCACATCGTTCAATGTTTTTAGCAGTAACTTGGCATCATATTCAATTTGCTCAATATCGTATTCAGGTTTTCCTGTTATCATTAAAAAACCTATTCGCTCGCCTTGATTATACACTTGTTGAAAAGTGGTAAATGGGATGTGTATATCTTCACTTGGTCCAAAATTCACATTCCCTTGATCGTACATACCAATGACCAAATAATTAATATTATTTATCTGAATGTATCCACCTATTGGGTCTTCATCCTTTTGGAACAATTGTTTGTAAATACTTTCGGAAATGACCGCTACCTTCTTGTTATTGTCAATATCATTTTGATTGATAAACCTGCCGTGTACCAATTTCTTCTTTTGGACTTTATCTAAAACAGGATAGTCTCCCATAACATTAAATCTTCCCGAAAGAAAGTTTCTCACCACAAGACCTTGATTCATGTTTCTGGGCACGACAAACTCTATGCCCTCAACATTTTCTTCAACCTTTTCAATATCTGTTAGGGTCATTTGTACCCGTCTGCCTTCTTGAAATCCTTTAAACGGTTTACCTGTGCTGCTCGCCATAACAAAAACACTGTTGGTGGCAAAATCGCCAAACAGCCTATTAAATCCATTTTCTAACCCACGTGCTGAACCAAGCAAAACGATAAGTAACAAAATGCCCCACCAAACACCAACCATAGTAAGAATGGATCTAAGCTTATTCTTGCCTAAACTACCAAAGACCTCTTGCCATGTATCTCTATCCAGTAAAAATCTAAACATTACTAATCGTTTCTTAATGCTACTATGGGTTTAATTTTTGAAGCCCTACTTGCCGGAAAATATCCCGCTATGGCACCGGCAATAATTAGGGTAATGGTCGCACCTACTACCAACCTTGTGCTAACATATGGGTCTTTTATATAGTACTGCTCTAAGCTTGGCCCCACCCATTCCAAAACACCTACGCCAATGAGCAAGCCTACATAACCTGCAATTGTTGTAATGAGAATGGATTCCAATAATATCATGGAGACTATGGATTTAGGTGATGCGCCCAAAGCTTTTCTGATACCTATTTCTTTAGTGCGTTCCTTAACAATAAAAATCATGATATTGCTGATGCCAACAACTCCTGCTATTAACGTACCCATACCGATAATAAAGATTATTACCGTTAGCCAAAACGTCATCATATCAACTTGTTTGGTGCCTTGGGCCATATTATGAACCCGTATAGCCCGTTGGTCACTTCGTGCTACCGAGAACCGTTCCTTTAATTTTTTGGTAATGGCCGTACCAAAGGCCAAAGCGGCATCACTGTTCATTTCTGGATTGTAGGTTAAATGCATAAAATCAATAAAATCGGTATTGCCATAAAGGAACTGTGCAGTTGTTAATGGCACATAAATGACCCGTTCTTCATTATCTCCTTCATCATCTGTAAAAATCCCAACAACTTTAAACGATATACCGTTTAAGCTAACATACTTTCCTATGGCATTTTCTTTTGCAAACAGTTCATCATTTACAACTTTACCAATTACAGCTACTTTGGTTTTACGATCCAAGTCATTTTGATTAACGTAGCGCCCTTCACTAACCACATTATTCTCAATGAACATGTACTCTGGATGCACTGCCCTAAGCTGATAATTGCTTTTTTCGCCTTTAAAAGTTGCCGTTACATTTCTATTGACTTTACTGGTCATATACTGCACCTTATCTCCAAACTCATCCATAATAAAGTCATGGTCTTCATTCTTAAATCGAATTAACCTGCCCGCCTGAAGGCCTTTGTGGGCTTTGGTGGTCATGCCCGGAAAAATAACTATAGAGTTGTTAGCATCGGTACCAAAGGCTTCTGTGAAGTAATTTTGCAAGCCATTTGAAATACCGAAAAGAATGGCAAATAGCAGAATGGCGAATGCCACCGTAAAACCAGAAAGCAAGCTTCTGGTTCTATTTTTATTTATACTTTGAAATATTTCCCGCCAAAGGTCTAGATCAAACATGTTGTTGCACCCTTACTTGCTTTATTTTTTTGTCTTCCATGATGACCCCATCGCGAAGCTTTACAATACGCTTACACATATTGGCAATGTCTTCTTCGTGGGTTACCATTAAAATGGTTTTCCCTTCGTCATTTAGCTGCTGAATAAAGGCCATAATGTCATATGACGTTGTGCTGTCCAATGCACCGGTAGGTTCATCGGCCAAAAGTAATTTAGGATTTGCTGCCAACGCCCTTGCAATGGCTACACGCTGGTTTTGACCTCCAGAAAGTTCCTTTGGTAAATGGTGCGCCCAATCGGCCAAGCCAACTTTCTCCAAATGGAACATGGCTTTTTCTTGCCGTTCTTTGCGCTTCATGCCTTGATAATACAATGGAAGCGCTACATTTTCAAGAGCGTTTTTGTAATTGATTAGGTTGAATGACTGAAAAATAAAACCTAAAAATTTATTTCGGTATAACGCTGCTTTTTTTTCGGTGAGGTTTTTTATGGGTAATCCATCTAGAATATAATCCCCTGAATCGGCCTCGTCCAGCATCCCTATAATATTGAGCAAAGTGGATTTACCTGAACCGGAAGACCCCATAATGGCTACCATTTCACCATCTTCGACATTTAGATCTATTCCTTTTAAAACATGTAAACTAGAATCTCCTATAGGATAGGATTTGTGAAGTTGATGGATTTTTAACATAACTTTTGATTGATTTAAGCGGTGCTAATTGCTTTATAGTTAGACTATCAATACAAAGAAATGTTACATGAAAAGCAAATAAAAGTTTTTATTACTTTTTTAACGTATTATATTTACGGTAAATAATATAGCCTATACCCCCTATTAGGATATAAGGTATAGCCATAAGGTAAATAATACCATCATTAATGCCTTTGGCAGCAGTTTGCCCTTCTTCACTTTCCAATACCGCACGACACATGGCACACTGGGCTTCAACAGGTAGAGAAACCAAAATAAGGAGAATTAATGTTAACTTTAAGTTTTTCATTGAACAGATTCTCACGCTTCACTCAGAATGACCTTAAATATAATAAGGAGAAATCATAAGATAAACAATTACACCTGTAATAGCAACATACAACCACAAAGGAAAAGTTACTTTAGCTATTTTTCTATGTTTTTCAATATTATTTGTAATGGCTCGAACATAGGTTATTAAAACAAACGGAATAATAACCACAGATAAAATAATATGCGTCAACAGTACAAAATAGTATATATAAAGTGTATTACCAACAGATTCCTTTTCATTTGGATCTAAAATTCCATTATGATTAATGTCACCAAATTTGGTAGAATCGCTGGTCATGTGATATGCCACATACATAACCAAAAAAGCTACAGAACACCAAATAGCCGTAGTCATTAAATTTTCATGAAGCACCAAATTTTTATTCTTTATAGCTATAAATGCAATGATTAGAATTATTGCTGTTAACCCATTAATCGTAGCATAGATAGGAGGTAGAAAGGTTAATGGTTCTACATTGGGAATTCGAACTCCAAACAATATAGCAACTACTACTGGTATAACAACCGATAGAAGGATAATGAGTTTATTGTATTTCTTATCGTCTAAAATGATTTTTTCTTCTTTCATATTTTTAGATTATGTGATTTTGAAACAACCCTTCGACTGCGCTCAGGGTGACAAAACTATTCATTGAGCAATTTTTTAATATCCTCTTTTAATGCACTTATTTCTTCTGGAGACCCATCATCATCCACTTTTTCTTCTTCTGAAACTATCCCTTTGTAATAGATTATTGGGTTTCCAAAAACATCTTTTCTAGATCTGATGAATCCGTTTTTATCAATAAGGGCAAAATTCCCTGAGTGTTCAAAACCGCCCGCAACTTCAGCTTCCTCAGCGGTATATAAATTAAAGCCTTCGTTGGCCAGCTTATAAATAGCTTCCTTATTCCCGGTCATTAAATGCCAATTCGGATTGGTTACACCGTATTGTTCAGCATAATTCTTTAAAACTTCAGGAGTATCATAATCTGGGTTTATGGTGAATGATGCAACACCAAAATCTTCAAAATCCTTAAATGCATTTTGAATCTGAATTAGGTTTCTATTCATTCTTGGGCAGATGGTAGGGCAAGTAGTAAAGAAAAATTCAATAATATAAACTTTACCTTCATAATCTTTGTTTGTTACCTTTTTTCCATTTTGATCGGTAAATGAAAATGTGGGCACTTTTTTTGGCTCTCCGTTAATTTCGATGAAAGCTAAGTTGGAACCAACTGATTTATTTTCGGTTGCATAATCACTTCTGCTTTCATTTCTAATCACATCTTTATTCGTAATTCGATCAATAATTTTGGGAATAAAAATGATTCCGAAAACAAGAATTATAAATGCGATTCCTATGTATGAATAATTAGTTTTTTTACTCATGGTTTTGATTTAAATCGTTTGCCCTTCTAACCTCAGAATTAAATTCGCCTTTTCGTTTTTGTCTATATTCTGTAAACAAAATGCGCATATCTTCGCTCATTTTATTTTTTATTTCGGCCACTTCAATGCAGTTGTAGGCATACAAACCGTACATGGGTTTGTTTTTTTCAATTTCGCGATCCGTTCTATCGTCCAACCTACCGCGTTGGTTTAAGTCCTTATCAATAATAAATACATTATTTGATGATAATTCAGAGGAAAGTGGTTTAACGGATTTGAGACTATTAAACTGTTTCTTTAAATCTTCAAACTCGCCAAAAACAAAATGCCAGAATTTTAAATCTTCATAAGAACTAATCTCTGCTTTAAGCTTTTCAACGACATCTTCTGTACCATTGGGCATTAAAATAACGATTTGAAACTTTTTGAAACCTTTAAACTTATCGTACACCAACTCTTTTAAGTTCGATGCAGCGGTTGCATTATCGAGCGGATTAGCCCCAAAAAAACCAAGCACAGTAATATTATCTTTCAAGCCTGTTTTTTCTCCAGAACTGGAAGCAAAATCATCTATATCCAAAACCTGTTCACCCACAATATCCAAAGGTGTATAATTATGGGTTGCCGGATATAGCATTAATAAAAAAGTGACAGGAAGAAAAAATAAAATTCCTAAAATGAGATAACGCCCAACTTTTTTTTGTTCCATAAAACCACCCTAATCGCACTACTTTTAGTGCTTAGCAAAAATAAAAAAAGACGGTTTAATAACCGTCTTTATATCTTAATTTAACACTTCAATTCTATACCTCAACAGAGCTAAAAATATTTTAGAAATCTCTTTTTATAAATCCTTCGTCATAAACTCTAAATACATAACCTCCTTCTTGCAATAAGATGAAAATCAAATAAAGAATTAAGAAAATAGCTGTCCATACAACCATACGTCTCAATCCTTTAGTTTCATCGCGCATGTGCATGAAATCCCAAGTAATATAATACGCTTTTACCAAAGTTAAAATAATGAAAATCCAGTTAAGCAACTTCATGCCCAATACATGACCCATTAAACTTTCTGGTTTATATATACCCAGAGCTACCTCAACTGCTGTTACAATAGACAATAAAATTAAAACGCCCCAAATTTTTTGGGTATTGGATTTGAATTTTATTAATCCTCTTAATATTGCTAAATTATGTCCGTGTGCCATTTTTTATTGTATTATCAATTAAACTAGGTAGAAGAATGTAAATACAAATACCCAAACCAAATCTACAAAGTGCCAGTAAAGACCAACTTTCTCTACCATTTCATAGTTTTTACGTCTTTCGTAAGTACCTAATATTACATTGAAAAATATAATGATATTAATCACTACTCCAGAAAATACGTGGAAACCGTGGAAACCAGTAATGAAGAAAAAGAAATCTGCAAATAGTGGTGACCCATATTCATTTACATGAAGATTAGCTCCTTCAACCACCAATTTGCCATTTTCCTTTATTTGTTTTAAAGATTCTTCTCTGGTTAATATTGTTTTGTGCCCATGCTCATCCAACAATTGGCTTCTTACCAATATATTGTCATGTTCTTCTAATCCGTTTATTACTTCTTCAACAGTGTATGGTGGTAAAGAACCTTCGGAAACAAACCATAAACCTGTATTTCTTTTATCTTGAACACGGTCGTGTTCCTCAACGGCAGCAAAATCTCTTATCGCAACACGATGACCATCAGTATCAACAAACTGTAAAATGTTTCCTCCTTTTGTCTGCACTGCGCCGTAATCACCTTTTATAAAAGTTGCCCATTCCCATGCTTGAGACCCAACGAAAATTAAACCTCCAATAATGGTCAAAAACATGTATAATGTTACTTTCTTTTGGTTTAAATGGTGACCAGCATCTACGGCTAAAACCATAGTTACAGACGACATGATAAGTATGAACGTCATAAACGCCACATAAATCATTGGCAACTCTTGACCGTGTAAAAACGGTACGTGAGTAAATACTTCGTCGGCAATTGGCCAGGCATCAATAAATTTGAATCTTGAAAATCCATAGGCCGCTAAAAACCCAGAAAATGTTAAGGCATCAGAAACGATGAAAAACCACATCATCATTTTACCATAACTTGCTTTTAGTGGTTGGTTACCTCCACCCCAAGTTTTGCCTTCTACTACTGCTGTACTCATATATAATGGTTGTTATTTAAAAGTTGCACAAAAATAGTCAATTTATTTATCTAATAAAATATAAAAATAAAAAGAGGTATACCCACAGTATATCTATAAAATGCCAAAAGGTTGCTGCTAGTTCAAACCCTAGCATTTTGGTCGCATCATACTTTTGTTTAAAATGATTATAAATTACGACCAAAAGACAAATTAAACCTACAACAACGTGCAAAATATGCACAACTGCAATCAAATAAATGTAAGACATGGTTACATTACTGGTCGGGCCAGTAAAATTATAACCTAGGTCAATAATTTCCCGAAAGCCTGTAAACTGGTTGAAAATAAAAACCACACCCAAAACAAGTGTAGCAAGCAACCATAAAGAAGTTGCTTTTCTATTGCCGTTTTTTAATGCTCTCTTGGCCAAAAGGAACATTACGCTGCTCAAAACAATTACAACAGTGCTTATGATAAACGCATTAGGCAGCACAAAATCCTTTAACCAATCGGGTCTTGAGCTACTTACAATAAAAGCACTTGTCCACCCCATAAAAGACATAATGAGCGACACAATGCCAAACCAAAGCATCATTTTTTTTGCTCTTGCGTTTTTTTCTTCTTGGGTACCCTGAGTTAAATCCATAGTTAACTAATAAATTTATCTATAACGTATATAATCTGTACTAAAGTGATGTAGGAAACACTCACCAACATAAGTTGTTTCGCAGCCTTTTCAGTCATTTTATTGAATAATCTAACCGCATAATACAACATCCAAAGCCCAACTGCAAAAACCAATACAGCAGCTACAATCGATAAATGCAATCTGCCCGTAAAACCAAAAACTGGAATAATAGAAACTATGATGGTCCAAATAGTATACATCATGGTTTGTACTGCTGTTCCCTTATCTTGTTTCCCAGTTGGTAACATAAAAAATCCGGCTTTTTCATAATCGCTGAACAAAAACCAACCTATGGCCCAAAAATGCGGGAATTGCCAAAAAAACTGTAGGGCGAACAACGTTCCTGGTTCAATGCCAAAATCATCGGTAGCAGCTACCCAACCCAACATAAAAGGAATAGCTCCCGGAATAGCACCTACAAAAACAGCCAAAGGCGTTTTAGTTTTTAAAGGCGTATAAACGCAGGTGTATAAAAAGATGGAAATTGCCCCAAACATGGCCGTTTGTTTGTTGATGGTGTAAAGTATAATGACACCTAATAACGTAAAAATTGACGCTATAATGAAGGCTGTGGTAACCGACATTCGCCCAGCAGGGACCGGCCTATTTTTGGTTCGTTCCATCAAGGCATCCAAATCTTTTTCAATAATTTGATTGAAGGCATTTGAAGCACCAACCATGAAATATCCTCCAAAAGCCAGTAAAATCAAGGTTTTTAGATTAACGGTTTCAACACCCAACAAATAACCAGCCAATGATGAAAACACTACGCTCAGTGCCAGACGCATTTTGGTGATTTCCTTAAAATCTGAAATTAAAGAAGGTGTTGCCAATGAAGATTTTGAGTTGCCCAATAGTACTTTTTCTTATCCGCTTTTAAATAGCGAGTGCAAAGATACTTCTTTAAAGCATTTTGAGCAATGGTTTTTAAGCTGAAATTGAAAACGGTTTTGGTTAAAATATTTGGTTTTTAATTGAGGAGATGCTGGAACAAGGCTTCGACTGCGCTCAGCCTGACAGTCCAAGTAATACTTTCATTGTCAAAAATCAAAATACCAATTGAACAAATCAGTTCTTATTCCAAAATTTAACCAAACGGTGTTGTTTTTAAAGGTTGACGTTGTTGTAGCTTCGGGGTTAAAATTCCTAAAGGTAACGTCCGCAAAAATCTTCAAGTTGGACGCTGGATTGACCAAATAGCCTGCTTGCAAATTCCCATAAAAAGTAGTGGTTTCAATACCCTGACCAACTTTAACACCACTATCAAAAGGACGGTCGTCATAACTTCGGTATATATCGGCGCCATAACTAAAATTATCTGTACCGTTGTCAAAGTCCAATCCGCGCTTACCAAAAATTAATTTGGCATCACCAAACCAACGTTGGTACCGGTAACGGCCGATAATAATCACTTCGCTAAAATTGGCTCCCCATAAATGAGCCATTGGTTGATTATTATGCCCATAATTTAGCACAATGGTATTATGTGAATACGTGTATGGGCGTACACGATTATACTCAAATTGCAACAACAAATTATCAACCTTAAAGGCATTATAATATTTCACCCCTAGTTGATAACCGTACTTATTTTTCCAACTTTTTTCACCGCCTTTAATATCACCAAGTGAAAATTCATCCAATATGAATTGCCCGTAAGCATTTACATTGTCGCAAAATTTATACTTGGCCGAAGCGCCGAGCAATGCGTTTCCTGCACCTTGCCCCGTTTCAAATTCAATAGCCCTAAAAAAAATAATGGGGTTTAAGTAGTTTACATCAAACCCTCGGTTGTTACTGTTCGTCCAAAGCACCGATTCAAACAAACCTAAGTTCAGTCGTTTTGAAACATTCCAACTTAAATAATGATTCGCGATATATTTGGTTAAGAATGCTTTGTCCTGTTCTACTTCATCCCTGACATCCTTGACCCACATCCATGTATTGGTGTATTTTATTTTCCAAAACTTGGTATTTAGTTTTAAAAATGGATGTGGACTAGCGACGTCACTCAACAATAATGAACGATAACCATCACCAATAAAGTTTTTGCCATGCCCAAACTGGATGTTCATAAAATCAGTTGGCGCATACGATAGATAAGCTTCAGCAACGGGATAGTCATAAGAATCCGTTTTAAAACGCTTTGCAATGCCACGCCCAGGAATGATTGCCGGATCGGGACCAAAAGCCTTTAAGCTTTCAGAATATCTGTTTACATAATCTGCAAAACGCCCTTGACTTTCAAAAACCGAGGAATAAAAGTTAAGCTTTTTGCCCAAACCACCTTGTATCAAAATACCTCGGGTATTATTGTATGTTGACCCTGAATCTAAATCGGCATCTGTTCCTACTTCCAAATCAAAAATAGGGTCGATGGTAAACCAATAATCCTTTCCTTGCAATTGAACCAAATGCTCGTTCCACAGCTTTTTTCCTCCCCAAGTATTGGTTGACTTTTTTATTTGATCTTGCTCTGCCTGAAAATCATAATATTTTGAAACTTCCTCATAAACAAAAGGTTTGGATGCCGTATGGCTATTCGTACCAACCAAGTTCATACTTCTATCAAATCTGGCATAATCACTATGGGTAAATTGAATATTTAATTGACTGTTGTAAGCTTGGTTTTCAAAAACTAACAAATTGGCATTGACACTATCAAATTCCTTCTTGGCTCTTTCATCTTCTTTTGAAATTTTGTTTTCCTTGGCCAAATCTTGGGTAACAACAGTTTGATTTTGCAACGGTATTTTTATAGGCATTGAGTACTGCTTAAATGTTTTTCTGCCGTTGTAAGTTGCCGGCGTTATTTGAGGCAATTTTGCAAAAACATTTTTTGCCTCTTCCTTGAGTTCATTGTATAGGGCATCAACATAAATCACACGAAATTTACCCAAGGTATCAACCTCAAAAAGCAACACAACCTCTCCTTTATAATTTTGATCTAAAATCTGTTGCGGCACTTTAAAATTATTGTAAACATGATTGAACACTTGTTTATCAAAACACGATTGCAAATTAGCTATAGCGACAGTATCACACGCCGGAAAAATAGGAGGTTTTTCATTTAAAATGGCGTTTTGGGCATAGCCATTATGTAGTGCAAAAAGTAGGAACATTACAATAAATTGCTTCATGCTGATTTGTTGCGTGTTGATTTAGGGTTGAAAGATACTATATTTTTTACACTCATTAATGCTGAAATAGACGAAACCACTTAGGATTTCCTGCATACTTTTTCAAGAACCTGAAACACTGAAATAAATTCATCGCAGGCAAGTTCAGGTCATAAAAAACCACTACCCTTAGAGTAGCGGTTTTAAAAACTTAAATTCATGGATTTTATTGCACCATAAACTTAATAGGCACATTATAAATAACCCCTACATTTTTATCTCGCTGTTTACCGGGCACCATTTGCGGAATAAAATTAATAACACGCTTGGCTTCTTCATTCAATTTTGGATGTGGCGACCTTGTTTTGATGTCTTTAACCTTGCCTGTTTTATCTACTGTAAATTGTACATCGATTCTTTGCATTCCACTTAAACCATATTGGGTAGCGATATCATTACCATCAAACTTTCGTTGAATTAGTTTAGTGATTTTATCGGAAAAACACTGTTTTCTACCATCATTTGTTTTTTCGTTCTCACAGCCCGGGTAAATTGGCACTTGCTCAATCCTAATAAAATCAAAAGGAGTATCATCTTCAGGTTTATCCATTACATTAACTTTCCCCGGATCAATAGGTGTTTCGGGAGATGTGTCCTGTTCACTCGTTACCACCTCAAAATCTTTTTTAGTTTCATAATCATTATCAACCTCTTCAATCTTGTCAATCAGTTTGGTCACATTTTGAGTCTCCTTTTGTTGCTCTGACTTTGGTTCTTCATACACCTTGAAATTCTCAATGTAAATTTCTTCAGGGTCATCTGGAAGCAAAACATCTGTTGTTACGGGAATGGTTTTTTCAAACCTCATCTCCAGCAAACCAAAGGCCGCCAATAAACAGACAATTAGCCCTATTTGAAAATAAAGGGTAGAGTTTTTTTGTAAATTTGCTTCATGCTTTTGCGATTTTTTCACGATTAGCTCATTTTGCCGAATGAGTTCGTGAGGTTTCTTTTGATTTCTCATAATAATTATAGTTTAAATGTTAATATTATGATAAAGTCACAATAAGCATACCAAAAGGAAATCCCGTTACAAAACTGTAACGGGATTTTATATTTTTTATTCAGCCCAAGAAATAATTGAAAATAGCGGCACAAAAAAACCTCGAATAAAAATTCGAGGTTTTTAAATTTATAAATAATCTCAGTTATTAATCTTGTACTTGGAAAATAATTGGCAACGAATATGGAACGTTTACTGGTTTACCACGTTGTTTTCCTGGTTTCATTTTTGGCAATAAGCCAATAACACGTGCAGCCTCTTTTTCTAATCCTGGGTGCGGAGCTCTGGCACGCACACCTGTAATGCTACCTGTTTTATCTATTTTGAAAATTACGTTGATACGTTGTCTTCCTGATAAACCTAATTCACTCGCCAATTCTGTATTGAATTTTTTATTCACAAACTGCGATATCTTTTGAGACATACAATCTCTTTTTGCATTATTGTTAGGCTCATTTTCACAGCCTGGGAAAACAGGTACATTTTCAATTACAGAGAATGGTACGTCAATGTCTTCCTCAACTTCAACAACCTCTACTTCTTCAACCTCAACGATTTCTGTTTCTTGATCAACCTCAGTAGATTCAATAACTGTTTCCTCTACTTCAACCTCATCCTCAACAATCTCAATCACCTCAGGCGCTGCTGGTGGTGGTGGTGGTGGTGGTGGAGTTTGAATTTGCTCTGTTAATGGAATTTCTTCTTCAAGCTCCTCTTCCATAACCACCATACCTATATCAATATCTGACTCGTCATAGGTTTTGTAATTAATGGCATAGTTTGTAAGGAATAGCATAAGCGCTAAACCAATGGCAAAGTAAAGTGAACTGTTTCGCCCAACATTAGCTTTAGGATTTTTTTTAGGTTCCATAATTTATTCGTTTATCAAGATTGCTAAAATAACTATTTATTTATCAAAAATGCAAGCGTTTAAGAGTTTTTAACTTGCAATGTACCCTTAAACCAAAGTACTATTGAAGCCAACAACGCCCCTAGGCTATTGGCAAAAATATCATGAGCATCCAATGTTCTATAATCCGTCAATGTATCTTGTAATACCTCAATAATTATACCAAAAATTATGGCGAATACCAAGGCGTAAACAATTGACTTATTTGTTTTTAACCCAAAGCGGTAATGCCAAGTGCCAAACCATAAAATGGTCAACACTACGTAGGCCAAAAAATGAAAGATTTTATCACCAAAGGAAACTCCTATATCAGGCAAATTATTTAACCGCACCAAACACACCAAGGTTAAGACCAAGGTGTATGTGAGAGTAAGAAAAAATATTACTTTTTTAAGCACCTATCAGGGCTTTATAGTCATCGGCCGACATTAATCCGTCCACTTCTGAAGCATCAGAGCACTTAACTTTTATCATCCAGCCTTCACCGTAAGGATCGGTATTCACCTTTTCTGGTTCATCCTCTAGAGACTCGTTAAATTCGATGATTTCACCGGAAATGGGCAAAAACAAATCAGAAACGGTTTTAACCGCTTCAACAGTTCCAAAAATTTCTTCGGCACCCAAAGTTTCATCTAAAGTTTCTACTTCAACATAAACAATATCGCCCAATTCACTTTGTGCAAAATCGGTAATTCCAATAGTTGCAATATCGCCGTCCATGGCTACCCACTCGTGATCTTTTGTATATTTTAATTCTGAAGGAATATTCATTTTATCTTTTAAATTTAAAATTTAACAAATGTATTTATTCGCACCTAAAATTCAAACAGATTATGTGTTAATTCCCAAAATTATATCTGATGGTAATTCCAGATCTAATGGTGGTCTGCGGGAACGCTGTAGAAATAGCATAATCAGAGAAAGTATAATCAAAATAAAAAATGCCCGTTAAATTTTTGCTGAATGCATAATCGGCCGAATATTTTAAGCCCCAAATGGTTTGCCCTGAGGTAACTTGATTGTTTTCTAAATCTAAATACCTAATGATTGTTTTGTTATCCCGCACAGAAATATCGGCTTTCATGTTTAAATCGCTTACAATACGCTTACGTGGGCCAGCCAATTTAGAACGTATGCGCAAATCCTTGATTCGGTAGCCCAACCCGATGACATATTCATTGCCTTGTACCTCGGTCATTAAATTGTTATCAAAACTCAATGAAAGCAATCTGTCTTTTTTGATTTCAGCAAGTATTTTTACCGAATTTTTCATTTCGAAATCCAAACGAACCAACGGACTGAACATTTCTGTTAAGTTAATATTGCTGAATAGACGTGCATTCTTAAAGTCACCCGATTGATTCAACGCTTCTTGTGGCTGACTTGAATATGGAGTTTCTGGAACTGGCTGTTCATTATCAGCAGGATTCAAATTCAAATTGAGGTTGGTTGTAAACTGGTTAATCGTGTAGGTTGAACGATATCCATGGGTTAAAGAGAACCTTTTAAAGCGCTTTTTGAACCATTCAAACTTCATAAACCCAGTATATTTTAAATCCCAGTTGGGTATAGGCACATCTCTGAAAGCCGATGTCTTTACTTTATTTGCATCTTGGCCTGTGTAAGCTGCCAAAAACGCAGGCAACAACACTTTCTGGCTACTTTTCCCAAAACCTAGCGGGAAGCCATCCTCTGGATTTCTTTCATAAGTAGTTGTTCCATAGAATTTTTCGGCCAATCGTTCAGCTACAATCAATCGGTTTGTTCTAAAGTCATTGAAAGCATCCGATTGGGTTTCGTCACTTTTACCAAAAGCTGTTTTTATTAAGATTGTTGAAATGTTGAAGTTTCCAAACGTATTTGGCGTTAGCGGATTGTAAATTCCATTTTGCACATTATAATTCTCGGCATAATTTTCATAATAAGCCCTATTTCCAATCAAATCGATTTTTAAATCAGTAACAGGTTGCAAACTTGCCGATAAATCCAATTGTTTTGTGTTTGTAGCTGTATATTGTTGGTTAAACTCTGGGAAAACCGTTAACCAACCTCTTCTCGCTGCCAGATACCTTACATCGCTTTGGCTACCAAAAGTAAAACCAACGGTTGGCTTTAAGGTTCCTATAAAGCCTGGTGTTCTGGTATAACCTGGTAAAAATATACCGTTGTTTTCTGAATAGCTCGCTTGAATTCTTTTAACGGTTGTTAAAATATCAACACCAGCATTCAGTATTTTGGTTAGTGATTGACTTCTCGGTTTTTTTGGTTTATTGTTGGCTGTATTTGCTCCAGGTGGTGCGCCAGATGTCCTTCTTTGGGTCACGTTTCTAACAGGTTTTTTAACCAAGCCAATGTATTTGTAGAAACGGTTCATGTCCAAAGCCGCATTGATATTGTGTATGTTTGAGTTTTGGATGTTATTTCCTAAATCATAGGTTTGTCCATCCAATTCAACATTTCCAAACAAATCCGATCCTTTTTGCCATTGAAAACTACCTGTGTATTGATAGGTAGCATCAATAAAACTGAATGTTGGTATTTTATTGATAGGCAATTGATATGTAACACCTAAATTTTGGGTTTGCCTATTGGGGTCACCCACATCAAGAAGGCCATCCCAAACATCCAATGTTTCATCTTGTTCACCGCGAATTAAATCGTTTTCCTTAAAATAGTTCCTCACAATATTGTTGTTCGCCGCTGTGAAATTAAGTTGTAACGCATCGGTTAAATTATAATTGATGGTATATTGAAAATCGAAAGTGTAATTTCTTCTGAACAATTCTTCAATCCCAATATTCGCACCGGTCAAATCAACTTCCCTAAATTTTTGTCTGTTAAACTGCCTGTTGATATCGGTATTAACCGTAAAGCTTGATGGCATTAAATTAAGGTTGAAATCTTTAATGATTTTCCAATATTTACCTCGGAATAAAGAGTCACTATTTTTAAATGGCTCCACCTTAACGGGATTAAAATTATGGGCATAATTGGCACCCACGCGCAAAGTTTTATTAACGGAGTTTTCAATTTCAAAATCACGATGCTCCACCTTGTTATACGAATAGTTTAAAGTCAGGTTTTCAACATCATAAAATCTTGGTGTTTTATCTGTAGTTCTATTTTTCCTAACTCCAATAAAATTGATACTTTGTCGTTTTGTATAGTCTTCTGATTGCTTCTTGATACGTTCGCGCTCAGCATTGTCATTAGCTGCTTCCAACCTAGAATCTAAGGTTAAATCTTTATAAAACTGATCGTACTTTGGTGTAATTAATTCTTCACTTTGCCCGTAATTAAATGGCAATTGAATACCCCATTTTTTTGGCAAAAGTTGACCAACATTTACATTGGTAACTACATCATATTGTTTCACATCTTCCAAACTACGTTGGCTTGGCCCTTGCTCTAAGGCTCCGAAACCAGAAGTGCTTTGCCTTCCTGTTGCGCTAATATTTGCAAAATCGGCAATGTTGCTGTCCATGCTAACAACAGCTGCCCAACCACCCTCGTTGTCTAAATCGGAAAGGCGCAACTCATTAAACCAAACTTCAGCACACAAATCATCACTATTAGTAACATTCTTAACACCAACCATCAACGTTCTAATATCCCCAAAGTTAGGATTACCCTTAATGCCAACACGATGCTGATTAATAACATATCCGCCAAATGGGTCATTTGCCAAAACGATATCCCCATTTACAATATCATAGAACGTTGGGTCTTCATTGCCCAAAGTCATATCTGAAATACCTTGTGCCTTAACCTTACCAAGAATTTCTATTGGTAAATTAATTTCGTTTTCGGTTGGCCAGAGCCCTTCCCTAGTTCTGGAAGTTGAAACCACTAAAGGTATTTCTATTTGATAATAGTTTTCCGTAAGGTCATTACCCATTCTAATAAATCCAACCAAATCGCCATCGGTTAAATTACCCGTACCTGAATCGTCGTCATCTTCAGCATGCATAAACATTCTCATACGCTTGTACTGACGCATATCTAGGTTGATATTCTTAAAGACTGCTCGTGAATCTTCAGACTCTAAATTACAAACATTTACCACCAGCGATTGCTCATTTTGACGCACAACGGTATTGTTATTGAACAATTGTTCTGGCTCAATACCAGGCGGACGTTCGTAACTGCCTTCGTTCTGCAATGTTCCAATAACACCTACAGAAAAATCAGTTTGTGGGTCGCTAGGTTCTGGATCATCCTTATCCAAAACTTGGGTATAACGTCTCCAATCGCTTCGCACCAAATCCAACGTACCAAAACGGAACACAGTTGGCTGTGTAAACTCTTTTAAATAGATTCTTGTAAACCTAACGGACCTTAAATCGTTAATGCCACCTATAGCCTTAACATGGGCACCTTGAACGGGGATTCTAAATTGGTACCATCTTACTACTTCCGACTCACCATTTGGGAAACCTCGTTGACGTTCTTTATAATCTCGAAGGAATTGTTTTAAAGGATTTGAATCCGGTAAATTATCAAAGTCACCTTGGCTTTCTGGGAGATTTTGTCTTGTAAGATCCAATTCGTACTCAAAGTAGCTGTTAATCGTGTTCATGGTATTATCACGATTAATATCCTCAACATCGGGTTGAGTATTGGCTCCTCGATTGGTATTCGAAAATGTGTCCGGCGTGTTGCCTTCTACGCCATTAAATCTTTTATAACGCTCAAAAATACCACCATCTGCATTTAAAAAATAAGCATAGTTATCGTTTGATGGGTCATCACCAAACTGACTTCCAAATGTATTAATTTCCTCAACGTCGTCATAACCATCATACCCCACATCTTGATTGGTACGTTCTTGCCCCGTAGTATCAAAAGCATAAATTAAGGATTGGTTTTGAGGCACAACGGTTCCCCAACTTGTTGGGGTTTGCTGCAATAAACTTACATCACCATTTTCCGGCAATCCATTTTCATAAAGTTTTTTCCCATCGCGAATAATATCCTCTGAAATATTACCTAAGTTGAACACCAATTTACCTCCAGGATTACTAGGATTTCCTTGAAACGGATCTTGCAACCAAAAATCAATGTATTCTACGTTTTGTTGTTCAAAATCGGTGGATGTTATTTGTCTGGTGATTCCTGCCCAAGCATTCTCTGGGTCAGGAATAGTGCCATTAGCAGAAGTTGGATCAAAATTATAGGGTCCACGTTCATTGGGGTAATAGGCCAAATCAAGCGTATATAAAACCGAATTTTGCCCTTGCACCAAATCCTGATCTGGGAACAGCTCATTAATAAATACACGGCTGGTATATAGGTCTGAAATGTCGTCGTCTGTTATGCCATTTGGCCGTTGGCTACTATAAAATATAGGGTCTATGGTGTACCAGTTTAACATGGCACGATTAAATCCATTATCTATAATATTGTCATCCTCAGGGTCTGGATTGCCATCACCATTCAAATCCAAAGGTCTACTAGACAAAAACCACGATTGCTGTGATCTTAAATCGATACCATTTTGTGAGCCCTCAAAATCATCGATATAAGAAGTTGCCTCTCCATTCAAATCTGTTCCTTTTGGAGCACCTGGTGCGAGATATGCAAACTCCCCACGAAGTGATAAATTCGATTCCACATCGGTATCAATGTTAGGCAATTTATTCGCCAAACGTGTTAAAAATGGCACTTTGGTAGAGTAGTTTCCGTTTACACCAAATATGGTATTATTGATGGACTCTGAACCATAATTAGCCTTTTGAGTAATTGGGCGTTCGTTAAGATTCAGCAATGTAGCTCCTAAAACAAAATTTTCATTGAATTTGTGTTCAATGTTAAAGCCTGTAAATCTTCTTGTTTGCTGACCAAAAACAGCATTGTTCTCTGTTGAAACTTCAATAGGCGTATTGGAAGCCTTTAGCGCTTCGTCTAAAATCTGGACTCTTCCCAGTTGATAATTTACCGTATAATCGATACCTTCAACAAGCACTCGACCGCCTGCAGTTACACGCACAGAACCCCTTGGTACGTTAAAAGAGCCTATAGGAATTCCGTCGCTACCTGTTGATTTATAACGTCCCTTTATTTTAAATTTATTCTTTTCAGCTTCCTCTAACGCCGCTGTTTTCGTACTGTTATAAAGGGTGTAAAAAACATATTTTCGCTGGTTTTCATCCCAAGTTGTATCATCGTCATAAGTACCATTTCCCAATTTGTTAAATAGATATTCACCAAACGGCTCGGCACTAGTAAACACAATTTTTCCGTTTTGCGGAATAACGGTTATCCTTGGAACAAAATCGAAAAATCCATCACCTCTAGATTGCGGATCGTTATTGAAATTCAATTTATCCAAATTAAACACCCTCAAAAGCGGTGAGTTTTCTAGTAAATCATCCTCTGGGGTAGAACCATTAACGGGGTTTCCGTTAATATCTAAAGCAAAACTTGCCCCCACTGGTGTGATGAAGTTTAATGGGGAAGCTTCGTTGTAAAAAATATTAAGTTTAAAATCGTCCTGACTTAGATTGTAAGCACCTGTATCGTAAATGTTTTTCATCATCAGGTCCCAAATAGGCAAATCTACATTGGTGATGCTACTTTTTAATAATTTTAGAACCAAACTTGAATTTACTACCGATGTAACTTGACCTTGGTTGTTTGTTTGCACATCTGTAGCATCAATACCATCATTAGCGAATTCACCAACTTGATATACCTTTCCAGCAACGGTATATTGAAATGCTACTGCCAAAACCTCATCGTTGTTCAACCTTTGGTTTAAGGAAATATAACCCAATTCGGTATTCAAGGTATATTCTTGGCCTTGAGTCAGTTTTCTGGCATTTTCCAACTTCGCATAGTCAAAGCCTTCATTTACTTGATTGGACAAACTACCAAACCCTTGGCTTGCCGTTGAAATATCCCTAATCTGTTCGGTTAAAACACCACCCGAACCAATGGCTGTTGGGTCGAACGCATTATTCCCATTATCTGGAAATGCTCCGGGACCAGCAGACACACTAACATTTGCGTATACTTTATCACTTTCACCTAAATCCTGAAGCGCCACAATATTCCTAACGTTTTCGGTACGGTTGCTTCGGTTGGTTATCCAAACTTCCAAACGAGTAATTTGCAAGCCTTTATTGTTTATAAATGGATAGTTTGCCAATGCAGCATCATAAGTATCTTTAAAATACTGTGCTAAAAAGAAGTGCCTGTTTTCGTCATAATCCCTTATGAACAATTCAAACTCTTCCAATGTGCCTCCACCCTGTGCAACAACGGTATTTCCTTGTGATTTTTGCTCGGAAAATACTCCCGTTACCGTAGTTTTACCAAACTGAAGCTGCGCCTTTACACCAAATAAACTTTGTGCACCCGTTATGAGCGAACTGTTTAATGGCATGCTAACATTACCTACCTCTATTTTTTGGATAATATCATCTTCCGTTGGAGTGTATTCCAACTTGATTAAGTTCTGAAAATCGAAAGTAGATTGTGTATCGTAATTGGCTGTAACCTGAAGTCTGGTTCCGACTTTACCTAATAAACTTAAGCTGATACGTTGGTCAAAATCGAAGGTGAAGTTGCTTCGGTTACGTGGTGAAAACGATGGGTTGTCTTGCTTTGAAAACAATATACCCAAATCCATTTCTACCGAACCTTGTGGTACGACCTCAATAACATTGCTGCCAAAAATACTTTCAAAAAAATCGGATTTTACATAAAACTCAGGGAGCAGGTTTTTCTGTTCTTCTTCAGCACCTTCTTTTTTTCCATCAAAAGCATCAATTTTTTCCTTGTAATAGCCTCTTAAATTTTCTCTTGCCACCAAGGCATAATACTCGTCTGGTGTTAAAATTATAGGGTAATTAATATTGAAACTTCCTATTTTTTCGGTGTAAATATAACGGTCGGTTACAGGGTCGTAGGTGTATTTAGACTCGATGCTATTGGGATTGGGAATCTTTAGTTCACCAACATTATAACCTGGCACAATAGAATCTTGGGCAGGTTCTTGCGCCCATGACACTGTTGAGAAAAATAAAACACAAGCTAAAAAGGTGTATTGTTTAATTGATTGGTAAGATTTCAGGTTAGTTCTCGTCAAAATAATTATAAATTTTTTAAAGCCTGCTTAATTATAGTTTCAACGTTGGCATCTGGTTGCGCAACCATAATTTTGTCCACAACACGCTCTGCCTGCTTTTTCACAAAACCAAGCACTTCTAAAGCAGATAACGCTTCATCTTTGTTGGTATTGCCTTTTGAAACCGAAACTTCATCAATATCATAAATCTTTAAAATCTTGTCTTTTAAATCGATGATAACGCGTTGAGCAGTTTTTGCCCCTATCCCTTTTATAGACTGGATTAAAGCAACATCGCCTGTGGCAATTCCTTCCCTAACTTGCTTTGGTGTTAAGGACGAAAGCATAGTACGTGCAGTGCTTGCCCCAATACCACTTACAGATATTAATAATCTAAAAATTTCGCGTTCGGCTAGCGATGAAAAACCATAAAGTGTATGGGCGTCTTCCTTAACTTGAAGGTGCGTAAACAGCTTTAAGTTTTCAGCATCTGGTATTTGGGAATAAGTATGTAGTGAAATATTTAACATGTAGCCTACCCCGTTACAATCAATAACCACATGTGTTGGATTTTTCTCAGTAAGTTTCCCTTGAATATGAGTTATCATCTACAGCAATTCGTTAACCGACCAAATGTAATAAATTTATTTTCAAATGAATTACTGTGCGTCCTCCTTTTCCAACTGTTCCTTGTGCTGGGCATCAATAACAGCAATAGCCGTCATGTTAACAATTTCATCCACGCTTGCCCCCAATTGTAAAATATGTACAGGTTTACGCATACCCATCATAATAGGCCCAATGGAATCGGCTTCATTTAATGCCTTAAGCAATTTATAAGTGATATTGGCAGAATCTAAATTTGGAAAAATTAATGTGTTTACTTTTTTGCCCACTAATTTTGAAAACGGAAACCGCTCTTCCAACATTTCATTATTCAAAGCAAAATCGGTTTGCAACTCCCCATCAACAATCATATCTGGATAATAACGATGCAAATTGGCTACAGCATCACGAACTTTTGAAGCTCTTTCGTTTACAGATGAACCAAAGTTTGAATATGAAATCATAGCCATTACAGGGGTCATTCCAAACATTTTAACCACATGAGAAGTCATTTGGGCTATTTTGGTAAGCACTTTTGCATCTGGATCTATGTTGATTGATGTATCACTTAAAAACAACGGACCACGTTTGGTCATCATCACATTGGTCGTTGCCACACGGTTTACCCCTTCGGCCATGCCAATTAACTCAAGCATCGGTTTTACAACGCTTGGGTAATTTCTGGAATACCCCGAAATAAGAGCATCGGCATCGCCTTCATTTACCATCATAGCCGCAAAATAATTACGTTCGCGCATTAAACGCTGTGCTGAGTAATAGGTTACACCCCTACGTTTTCGCTGCTCCCAATATACTTTGGCGTACTTGTTTTTTCTCTCGTTTTCTTCTTCTGTTTTTGGATCTATCAAAAGAACATCATCCGCTTCAAACTCAATTTCGGCCATAAGACTTTTAATGGTCTCTATTCTTCCCAATAGAATAGGAATGGCAATACCTTCTTCATAAACTATTTGGGCGGCTTTAATCACAGCCAGCTGATCCGCTTCAGCAAAAACTACACGTTTAGGATTCGATTTTGCCCGGTTAAGCAGTAATCTAACCAACTTATTATCTGAACCAAGGCGCTCCCTTAGCGTGTCTTGATACCCTTCCCAATCTGTAATTGGCGATTGCGCAACGCCGCTTTCCATGGCAGCTTTCGCTACAGCCGGAGGCACTTCGGCTATCAATCGTGGATCGAATGGTTTTGGGATAATATATTCTTTGCCAAAAGCCAACCTAGTTTCGCCGTAAGCTATATTCACCTGTTCTGGAACGGGTTCTTTAGCCAGTCTTGCCAAGGCTTCTACCGCAGCCATTTTCATAGCTTCGTTTATTTTGGTAGCACGAACATCCAAAGCACCCCTAAAGATGAACGGGAAGCCAAGTACGTTGTTTACTTGATTAGGATGGTCGCTTCGGCCAGTTGCCATTATAACATCTTTTCTAGTGGCTATGGCTAAATCGTATTTTATTTCTGGGTCTGGATTAGCCATGGCAAACACAATAGGGTTTTTTGCCATAGACTTTAGCATTTCTGGAGATAACACGTTCGCCATGGATAAACCGATAAACACATCGGAATCAATCATAGCCTCCTCAAGAGTGTCTATTTTGCGATGGGTAGCAAACTCAGCTTTTTCAGCAGACAAATTTTCTCTATCATCACGTATAACTCCCTTGCTATCCAACATAACCATGTTTTCGCGTTTTGCACCAAAAGCCTGGTACAACCGTGAACAGGAAATGGCTGCGGCCCCAGCTCCACTGATTACTATTTTTGCTTCTTCTATCTTTCTTTTAGTAAGTTCTAGAGCATTGATTAACGCAGCCGCCGAGATGATGGCCGTACCATGTTGGTCATCATGCATTACTGGAATATCAAGCTCTTCCTTTAAACGTCTTTCGATTTCAAAAGCCTCTGGAGCCTTAATATCCTCAAGGTTTATTCCCCCGAAGGTAGGAGCGATATTTTTGACGGTTTCAATAAATTCATCAATATTTTCCGTATCAACTTCTATATCAAAAACATCAATATCGGCGAAAATTTTGAAAAGTAAACCTTTACCTTCCATAACAGGTTTTGAGGCTTCGGGACCAATATTTCCCAATCCTAAAACAGCTGTACCGTTTGAAATTACAGCAACCAAGTTTCCTTTTGCTGTGTATTTGTAAGCGTTGTTTTTGTCTTTCTCAATTTCCAAACAAGGTGCCGCAACACCTGGTGAATAAGCCAAAGACAAATCGCGTTGGCTGGAATATTTTTTGGTTGGAACAACTTTTATTTTACCCGGAACAGGCTTTGCGTGATATATAAGGGCCTCTCTACGTTTACTTTCTTCGCTCATCGTTTTTGGTTAATTAACTAAACGAACAAAGATAAGAAACCAATTGAATGGGTAATCTGATTTTTTGTGATTTTTGAGCTATTTTTTCACTCTGGGAAGGGGTTAGCTGTTTTTAAAATAAGCTTCAACCTGTTTTTTATAACTTCTTGAAATTGGCAGCGAGCATTCAGCGTTAATGACTATTTCATTTCCGTTTAAGGTTGCCAAGTCTGGGTTGACCAAAAAAGACCTATGGATGCGCACAAAACTATTCAGTTTTTGTTCCCATTCCGAAATTTTTATGTTGTTTTTATATTGGCTTCCGTCCTTCAAAACAGCCAATGTGAAATCTCCCCTACTCTCCACATAAGCTAAATTGCTCACTTGAATGATGGTTCTTTTTCTATCGCTATAAATAGATATAGTTTCTTTTACTGCGCTGTCCGATTTCTTAAAAAGGATATATTCAAGGAGAATGAAAAAACCAATAATCATCCAAATAAAAAATGGATTGATCAATATTTTCTCTAATGCATCGGCCTTCAATTCTAAAAAATACCAATAAGTTATTGTGATGGCCACATAACCCCAGTACAATGATATCACCGCTAAAAAAAGATACCGCAGCCATTTTTTTACGCCTTTAAAATGCTTTGTCTTTGCTATTCCAAATTTTACAATAAATGCAGCCGGCAATAAAAAGAGAGCAATCAACCAGGCATCCCAAAAAAAAGGAATGGAGTTTTGAAGCAAAAAGGCAATTAAAAAAGATGCCGTAACCCAATAAATTAATTTAAAAATTTGACCTTTAATCATGCTGTAAAAATATGATAAATCATTATAAATAATCCTTAAATTTGAAGTGGTAGCCCTTTAATATTGGATTTAACAGATGTAGACAGGTTTATAACATTGCCCAAAAAACACCTTTGTTATAGTTTTGAATGTAAACTTTTAAAACAAAAATTATGTTAGATTTATTTTACCAAGGTGGCCCATTATTTATGACCATCCTTACTATTTTACTACTAGGTGTTATTGTTTGTTTTTGGAAATTTCCTGAATGGATAAAAGAAATTGGCCTATTGGCTCTTTCCTTTGGAATATTAGGGCAAATTATAGGCTTGTACAGCGCGTTTCAAGGCATTGAAGAAATGGGACAAGTAAGCCAAGAAATGATGGCTGGTGGATTAAAGGTGAGTTCCATTACAACTATTTATGGATTGTTAATCTATATTGTTTCTTTGGCACTGAGATTAATAAACAAACCCAAATTAAATCCTTAAATACCGCTAAGCTGGATTTACAAATGCCATTATTTCTGAGTAAGATATTTTGGGATTAGCCCCTTCGCTTTGGGCAACTAGTGCACCCACAGCACAAGCGAAATCTATAGCTTCTTGTGGGTTCACTTTTTTAAGAAGTTGGCTTACCAAAGAAGCTAAAAAAGAATCACCAGCACCAACGGTATCAACCACTTTAATTAGGTAGCCACTATTATAATACAATTTACCATTGTATAATAAAACAGCACCGTGTTCGCCTTTTGTAACACATATATGTTTGGTTTGTGTTGCCTCGGCCATGAAATGGATATTTTGCTCTAATGATTTGTATTTTGAGCCTAATGCTTGGCTTACCTCGTAAAGCTCTTCATCATTGAATTTGATAAAATCAGCCTTTTCCATGAGATGGACAAGCACCTCTTCTGTATAATACGGCCTCCTAAGATTTAGGTCAAAAATTTTATACTTTGCCAATTCAATAAGGCTGTAAAGCGTATTTCTTGAACTTTCATCCCGTGCCACCAAACTCCCAAAAACAAAGGCATCGGCTTTTTGAACATATTTTTTGGACGCATCTGTTAGCCTAATTTTATCCCAAGCTTTTGGGTATTTTATATCATAAGAAGCCGAGCCCTTTTCATTTAGCATGACTTTTACTTTGCCTGTTTTGTATTCTTGGTTTACCTGAACCAAATCAGTTCTAACACCGCATTCTTTGAGGTAGCCTAAAATTTTTTCACCAGATTTATCTTTCCCCACGGCACTAATCATGGCGACATCATTACCCAAAGACCGCAACCGACTGGCCACGTTTAAAGGCGCACCTCCTATTTTTTTATGGGTTGGAAAAACATCAAACAATACCTCACCAAAACAAACTATATCTGCCATGTTTCACTAATTACTTTTTTACTTTACTTCATCTACCAAAAGCACAACGCTGGTTCTTTTCACACTTATTTCTGGGTTTATACCAACATTCATTAAGAAATCACCCGAATAAACAACTGGATTTACCAAACTTCCTTCACCCTCTTGAAACAAATTAATCTCTCTAACACTATATTTTTTGTCAGAATTTAGACCTTTTAGTTTTATGGGCCTTTTTGTTATCCTTTCAATAAACCTATTTGAGCTTAAAAAGCTAAACATAACAGCTTGCGACTTGTTTTCATTAACATACATTACAGATGCAAATGGGTTTTGGTATGGGCTAGCCAAACGGTATTGAGTGCCATGTAGCACTAAGTTTTTAAAACCATTATAGTTCTTAATAGCTCGCTTTGAAAACTCCAATTCTTCTTTACTTAAATGGTCTACATCTACATCAAATCCCAATTTCCCCATGCTAGCCACATCAACCTTATACTTTATGGGCTGTTTGCCCCAATTGGTCACATGGCAATCCATTGTAATAGCTGGAAAAAAGTATGAGTAATTCCATTGAAGAAAAATCCGTTCAATTGGATCTGTGTTGTCGCTAGGCCAGAACTCTGTAAAGTATTTTAAAAATTCGTAGTCTGCCCTACCTCCACCTCCTGAACAGAGCATCATAGGAACATCTGGGTATTTTTTTCGAATTCTTTCCAACACTCGATAAAGACCTTGAACATAATCTACATAAATATGGGTTTGCGAAATTCCTTTATCTTCTAAATACGAAGAATAGGCATTATATATTACAGCATTACAATCCCACTTTACAAAAGCAACCTTTGGGTTTTTGGTGAAAATATCATCTACAACACCGAAAACAAAGTCCTGTACATCTGGATTGGTCAAATCGAGCACCATTTGATTGCGATATAATTTAATACTGCGCTCTGGCTGTTTTATTACCCAATCTGGATGATTTTTAAATAGTTCGCTTTCAGGATTTACCATTTCGGGTTCAATCCATATTCCAAACTTAACATCATTTTTTTCGGCTTCCTTTACCAAATAGCCTAAGCCACTAGGCAACTTCTTTTTGTTTTCTTGCCAGTCTCCCAAGCCCGCATCATCATTATTTCTAGGGTATTTGTTTCCAAACCAACCATCATCCAATAAAAACAAATCTAAACCTATGTTTTTGGTATTTTTAATTAATTCTGACAGTTTGTTTTCATTAAAATCGAAATAGGTCGCTTCCCAATTGTTCAATAGAGTTAACCTATCCCCATTTCCGTTAAGCACTCTATGGGATTTGGCCCACGAGTGTAATTGTCTTGACGCTAAGCCTGTTCCGCTTTTAGAAATGGAATAAATAAGAGAAGGGGTTTTAAACCGCTCTCCTTTTTGCAGCCCATAGCTTGATTCATAGGGATTAATTCCTGCTATTACCCTTAGGTTTTTATTTGAATCGATATCAAATTCTATTTTAAAATTTCCGCTCCAAGCCAACTGGCCAACCATAACCAAACCACTATCTTCTTGGGCAGGATTTTCAAATGAAACTATAAAATTTGGGGTTCCCAAAAGCATCGCACGAGTGCCCAATTTTGACTCAACAGTTTTTATCCCTTGAGTGAGCTTTTCCTCGGTTGGCATCATTTCCCTCAAATATTCACCTTGAAAATGTGTTAGGTAAAAATCTTTGTTGGTGAAAAACAAATTGGCTGAAGCATACTTGCCGAGCTCTATTTTGCCCTTTTCATTGTTTACAATTTCCGCCCACTGTTCCACAACATTTAAATCATGCCATACTTTATAGTTTAGAACGACTTTGAGGTTATAAACTGGATCTAATAATTTAATCTTTGTTACCGAAATACCGTCTAGCTCTTCTTTTGAAACATCATGAAACAACAATTCTGTTGACCTATTTCCATCATGATGCTTAACCATTAAGGCTGGTTCTGATAAATTCCACGTACCAGAAGGCGTATAAGCTGAATTAGAGATTCCTGCATTGGCATCAGGAAAGTAGTATTGTTTGTCAACCTCGGCATAATCACTTTGGTTTTTAAGTTTTTTGCCAAAATAGACGTTCCACAATCTATTTTGAGCATCGGTTTTAAAAACCATTGAAAAATCTTTAGTTTCAATTGGAATTATTGTTTGTGATTCGCAGAAAGATATAGCAAGGAAACAAATAATGACCAGAGTTGTTCTTATATTCATCTGTTCAAATTTTTTATATTAAAAGATATGCTATTTAAGGAAGCCCTTAATGAAGTCCAACCATTTGAGTTGTTTTAAAAATCCAGGAGAATCAAGTATAAATTCCCCTGGATTAAAAACTAAACTAACTCAAACAAAAAACTTATATTCTATTCTAATAATTCGGGTTTTGATCATACAAACCTCCGGTAAAATCTATTTCCCTTTGAGGGATTGGATAATATTCATCACGTCCAGCCGTGAATTTCGCATTGGCCAAAAAGTCTTTTCTTGTTTTTTCTACATCAAGATAAGCATTTAATACATCTGCCGCAATACCCCATCTTACAAGATCAAAAAATCTTGGGCCTTCCATACCAAACTCTAATCGTCTTTCAAACATCAAGGCTTTCCATGCGTCTGCTTTTGACATCCCCATTGGGTATGTTCCAACATTGTAAACATCTGTTGCACCTGCATCAAGTTGTCTCTGGGTACTTACTGCAGCCCTATTTCGGATGTCGTTGATTATTGTAACACCTGCATCAACCTGATCCATTTGTATCAACGCTTCTGCTTTAAATAATAATACATCGGCATACCTAATAAAGTCCACGTTCTTAGAAGTTCCCACAAATGGCCCTTCTTTTACATAGCATGAACAATCTGGAGCCTGTTGCTCTTTCATGTTACCAAAATAACCATATACACCTGGATCTCTTGCCCAGCTAAAGTTATAAACCATATCTCCAGCTTCATTAACCGTATTGCGGTATTTAAACGGGCGCCCCGGTATACCAACCGTATGATCGATTCTTGGATCTAGAGTTACTCCTGCTGCCAATGGTGATTCTCCGTTGGCATCTACAGTATCAAAAATATTGGTGTCGTTAAACGTATCTAGCAAAGGCAATCCCGAAGCATCAGTTTTGAATGCATTAACCATATTATGGCTAGCCAAATGAAAACCACAACAACCGTACAAACCAGTACCGTGAGGTGAATTTAACCCTGTTACAAAGCTAACCCTACTTACTGTAGTACCATCGTTTATAGAAAATTGTGCCGCCCAAATAGATTCAGGCCCGTTATCAAAACCATCCAAGAAATTATTACCAAAATCTGGTTCTAAACTACCTGTAACTTCATCTGCAAAATCTACTACCTCTTGTAAACGAGACATGTTAATGTTAGTTACTTGGTGCATGTCATTTTGTTCGTAGGCCTGATACAAACGTAATTTAGCCAAATACGCTGCAGCGGCATTTCTATCAGCTCGCCCTACTTGATCCTGTGCCTGTGGCAAATTGTTATAAGCAAACAAGAAATCCTCTGCAATTGTGTTCCATAAATCGTCGTTATCAACCTTGTTTGATATTTGCAAAAGCTCTTCCTGTGATAACCCTTCTGTGATGTAAGGGATCTTTTTGAACAATAATTTCAACATAAAATGGGAATGAGCCCTTAAAAAACGCAATTCTGCTTGTCTTGTGGTTTTTTCAGCGTAATCGGCATCAGGAATATCGTTAATTACCGATAGTGCGAAATTCGCTCTAGATATGGCTTTGTAATAGTTTGTCCAGGTTCTAGGTCCCATCCAATCTGATGGGTCATCAGCAGCTGTCAAATTATATTGCTCGTAACGGTCTACTATATCCACATCGCTACGACCTCCTCCACCTTTGTAAGCATCATCAGAGCGCACACTGCCAAACACCCACATGTGTGTTAATGGCCCAATCATATCATCATTTGCAATTCCCGCATAAGCAGCAACTACCAAAGCTTCAGCATTTCCAGCAGTAGCCACATTTTCATTTGAGAGCACACCTTCTGGCTCGTACTCTAAAAAGTCTTTGGAACAACTTACCAAAATAAATACGGCAATAATTCCTATAAAAAGTGTTTTTATATTTTTCATGTTTTCCAATTTTTTAAAAATTTACATTTAGACCCAATGACAATATGGTTGGATTGGGAATGTTATCAACATTTGTTCTTTCTGGATCTGACCCTATGTAGTCCTTTGGAGTAAACCAGAATAAATTCTCACCTTGAAAATACACTCTTAATCCAGTCATTCCTCCCCATTTACTTATCATGTCTTCAGGAAGCGAATAACCAAACTGAAGGTTTCTTATTTTGAAATAAGAGTTGTTTCTGTATAGATAATCTGAAACTCTTTGGTCGTTGAACGCCAATGACAACGATGGAATTGAAGACCCTGTATTTGTAGGAGTCCAAGCATCCAACACACCAAGTCCTGCATTCTCTCTACCTTGAACAAAGTTATTCCAGAAAATATAAGGATCTTGTCCAATTCGTCCAGCTACGCCAGAGCCAAATACTGAAAAATCAAAGTTTTTGTAATTTAAGTCTACTCGGATACCGTACTCTAGATCAGGTAAAGTTGTTCCTAAAAAGTCTCTATCTTCAGGCCCAATGCTTCCGTTACCGTTCAGGTCTTGAAACTTCAACCCTCCAAGTCTAGCACCAACTTGTGTTGGACTAGAGTCTATATCTGCTTGACTCTGGAACAACCCTGCAGTTTTATACCCAAAAATTGAAAACTGAGAATGACCAATAATTGAATTATCTACAGTACCAGGATATGAAGACACCACCTCTTCTGGCAATTGAGTAATTTCATCTTTAAATGCACCAAAATTTGCTGATACTGTTAAAGACAAATCATTATTAAAGGTTTTTGAATATCCTAATGACAATTCCCAACCTCTAGTTTCTGTGGTTGCTCCGTTTAAAACTCGTTGTTGCCCTTCTCCAACTACAGATGCAATTGGTGGCGTTGTTAAAATGTCACTTGTTTCTCTTGTAAAGTAATCAAACGTACCAATTACTTTATTGTCGAACAATGTGAAGTCAATACCAAAATTGTACTCTTTTGTTGTTTCCCATTTTAAACCTGAGTTTGCTGCTTGTATAGACACAAAACCAGATGGCAAATTACCTGTATTTACACCATTCAGGTCATAAGCTGTACCAACATTCCAATAAGTATTGAAAAAGTTATTGTCTCCTGTAGCTTGCAATTGGTTAGCACCGTATCTAGACTCGAATAAACCAAACCTAGCCACGTCTCCAATAGACTGGTTTCCTACCTCACCGTATCCCGCTCTTACTTTTAATGAGTTTACAATACTATTGTCTTTCCAAAAGTCTTCATTACTTAACCACCAACCTAATGTTGCGGCAGGAAAAACCCCATATCTGTTTTCTGCACCAAATCTTGAAGATCCATCGCGACGAAGTGTAAAAGATGCCAAATATCTATCTTCAAAAGCATAGTTTATTTTTCCAAACTGAGACAACAATCTACTTCCTGTTGATGATCCCGAATTTGTTCTTGCCCCTGTAGCTGCGTTTAATTGGAAAAATGATTCAGACTCAACAGCAAATCCATCGGCTTGAGACAGAACCCTATTAAAATCATCTTTAATAGATTCTGTACCTAATAAAACCCCAATCTTATGCTTGTCGTTTAAATTTAATTGGTAGTTCAAAGTATTGGTAAATATCAAACTAGTGAAGTTATTTGAGTCTATAATTAACCTGTTATTACCTCTTGTAACAAAACCATTGTTTACTCTAGTTTCTATATCTTTTTTATTGTATGCTCCATAGTCTAATCCTAAACTAGTTCTAAAAGTTAGGTTTTCTATAATATCGTATTCGGCATAAATGTTTCCAAAAAATGTAGTTCTATCTGTATTGTCCCAACGGTTAAGGTACTGCATTAACAAGGGGTTATTTCTATCTGAATAACCAGCACCTAAAGGTCCCGCAAAATCGCCATTGGCATCATAAACCGGTAATGAAGGCACAAGTGTGATGGCCAAACTTGGAATCCAAGCGCTACCAACATCCCTTGAGGCTAAGGTTTCATCGGATGTGGACATTTGTGTGTTAACGCCAGCCCTTAATTTGTTATTAAATAAACTGAAATTTGAATTTAACTTAGCAGAGATTCTTTCATATCCTGTATACTTTAAAATCCCAGTATTTTTTAAATGTCCGATGTTCAATAAATGAAAGGAGTTATCAGTGCCACCGGAAACAGATATTTCATTATTGTATACATAACCTGTTTCATAGGTTTCATCTTGCCAATCTGTATCTCCAGCAGGCACACTAGTGTCTCCACCTACATATGGCTGAACAGTTACACTATTTAATACCGGATTGTTAAAATCGCCATTCCAGTCAAAATCGTAAATTTCACCATAACCTGCATTTGGATCAGCTCCATCGTTAACAGATGCTCTCCACAACACCTCTCCACGCTGTTGCGCGTTAAGCATATCGTATCGTTGTTTCTTTTCAGATAACATTGAGACGTTAGAATTAATGCTCACTTGGAATTTTTCTCCACCAGCAGCTTTTGCGCTATTTTTAGTAGTTACAACAATAACACCGTTACCTGCTCGCGCTCCATAAAGTGAAGACGCCGATGCATCTTTAAGTACTTGAACAGACTCAATTGAACTTGGGTTTATACTCGCAAAAACCTCTTGTCTTACTGTTGGCACACCATCAATAACATATAAAGGATCGTTGTTACCTAAAGTGGTTGCACCTCGAATTAAAATGCTGTTGCTTATTCCTGTTGGGTCTCCATTCTTTTGAATGAACAACCCTGGAACACGGCCTTGTAACCCTTGAATAGCACTACCAGAACTCATGCTTACGCCTTCAGTGGCACCAAGCTCCACTACCGTAATTGCTCCAGTAACATCTACTTTTCGTTCTCTGGAGTAACCTGTTACCACAATTTCATCGAGTGCAGCGGCATCAACCATCATAACAACATTAATAACAGTTTGGTTGTCGATTGCTATTTCTTGTGTTGCATATCCCACATAGCTAAAAATTAATGTGGCATTGGGATCAACATCATCGAAGGTGTAATTACCATCAAAATCTGTTGCTGTTCCTGTGCTGGTTCCAGCTACCAGAACTGACACCCCAGGCAAAGGCATACCATCATCTTGGCCCGTAACGGTACCACTAACTTGTCCTTGTGCCCAAATACAGACTAGGGCAAACAATGACGAAAAAAATAGTTTTTTTAATTTCATGATTAATTTAATTTAGTTGAACTTTAGTTTATTTATTTCAATAGTTTCAAGAATAAATTCTTGTTTTTTGGGTGATATACTCATTTGGGTAAATGGCGCATTAGGAAAAAATATTTCTGTCATTACTGTTTCTCCGTCATCATAAAACAACTCGATAGATGTCTTATCTAACAAGATTGTTCCTGTCAGCTTACTTTTCGTTGATGTTCTTTTTGCAACGGAAACTTTATTGGCAAACTTTTCCTCAAAATCAGTTTTTCCAGAATTTTTGCGATTAATGAAGTATGTATTGTTGGTATGATCGAAACCAAATAGCAATTCATCTCCCTCATTATTATAGAGTTTGTATGTAAATGAACCATCTTTTAAATCTGAAATACTAAACTTTATTTCAGAACTTGATAAATCAATACCAGTAGATCCTATTAGGTTGGTTTCTTCCTTAATTTGAATATTTTCGTCTTTAAACTTTGACCCTCTATAGCTTTCTAATTCGCTAACTGGATTAAACAATAATCTATATCCAGATTCATTTTTTTGAAGTTTTATATTTCTTGCAACAGTCATAGCGCTTCTCCACTTTTCGGTGGGCACTTTTTGCGCATAGTCCCAATTGGACATCCAACCTATCATAAGTTTACTGCCATCTTTTTTTGTGGCATTAGACCATGTTACGCCAGCGTAGTTATCCCTACCAAAATCTATCCAGTAGTTGTGCTCCTTGGTTAAACTAGCTTCAAACTCTTTATCCATAGTGAACTTAGTGCCGTCAAAATCCCCAACAAAATATTGAGTTGCCGAACCACCATTTGGCCCACCTGGATTTATACTTACAAACAGAATCCATTTAGACTCATCCGAACCTATTACTGGAAGTTCAAATAGGTCTGGGCATTCCCAAACACCTCCATGTCCTCCAATTCCTTTTCCAAAATCTGAAAGTAAATTCCATTTTTTTAAATCCTTAGAATCATAAAACATGATTTTGTCTCCTGCGGCCAAAACCATAACCCACTTATTTCTTTTCTCATCCCAAGTAACTTTTGGGTCTCTAAAATCTTGGATGCTATCATTATCTATAACTGGATTGTGTTCAAACTTTGTAAATGTTCGTCCTTCATCATTACTATAGGCAATGCTTTGTGTTTGCTTCCAATTGTCATTTCCCAATTCTTTCGAACTGGTATACATAGCCACAATAGGGATAGCCTTTTCTGTTTCACCCAGCCCAGAACTGTTGCTTATATCCACCACAGCACTTCCTGAAAATATGGTACCCAACTCATCCGGATAAATGGCTATTGGTTGCTCTGCCCAAGTAATCATGTCTGTACTGATGGCATGACCCCAATGCATGGGGCCCCAAACATTGCTATCGGGATGATATTGAAAGTACAAATGATAATACCCGTTGTAATAAAACATACCGTTGGGGTCGTTCATCCAATTAGTCTTGGGAGTAAAATGAAAATTAGGGCGGTAAAGTTCTTCTTCTGTGTAAGCTTGTTTTACCTCCTGATTTGTAACAACTTGTTTCGATTCATTGGAGTTTTTACAGCCCATTAAAACAAGCAGTAAAAAGCACGTAAAAAATAAGTTTCTGTAATTATTAGTTTTCATTTTTTAATTTAGTTTATGGTGTTGGTTATTTTTTTATTAGTTTTTTACTTAAATCTTCAAGCGACACTCCTTTTGTTTCGGGCATCATAAAAATGACGAAGAAAAGCTGCAGAACCATCATTAAGGCAAAGAACAGAAATACCATTCCCGCACCAATACTTGAAAAAAGTGCTGGCACTAAAGAAGGGACAACTGCAGCCAAAACCCAATGCACAGAACTACCAAATGACTGGCCGGCTCCTCTTAAATGGTTGGGAAATATTTCTGAAATAAACACCCAGATTACGGTACCTTGCCCAATGGCATGGGCTGCTATGAACATAAATAGGAATATGGGCACTGAACTTCCTTCCCACTTCAAAAAGAATGCTGCCGATACTAAAGACAGTGATATGATGTATCCAAATGAACATATATACATTAACTGCTTTCTGCCCAATCTGTCAATTAAAACAATACCTAATAAAGTGAAAAGCATATTGGTTACCCCAACACCAATACTACTCAATAATGCTGAGCTTTCGCCCAAACCAGCTTCTTCAAGAATTCTAGGTGCATAATATAAAAGGGCATTAATACCTGACAATTGATTAAAAAATGCAATTAAAAAAGCAAGTATTAAGGGGAATCTGTATTTTTTAAGGAAAATATTTTCATTGGGCACTGTGTTGTCCATTTCATCCTTTATTTCAATCATTAATTTTTCTGGATCTAAATCTGGATTGATGATTTTTAAAACCGCTTTGGCCTCATCGTTTTTAAATTTAGTAAGTAGCCATCTTGGGCTTTTAGGAATACTCAGAGCAAAAAGCGTATAAATAGCAGCGGGAAACGCTTCGATACCTACCATCCAACGCCATGCATTTTCTCCTATACCGTTAAGCATGTAGTTAGAGAAGAATGCTATTAAAATACCAAAAACAATATTAAATTGGTATAGGCCTACCAACTTGCCCCTATCTTTTGCAGGTGCAATTTCAGATATATAAGCTGGTGCCGCAATGGTAGAAGCACCTACTCCTAAACCTCCAATAAACCTAAAAAAGGCAAAAGTCCATGGGTCGTTTGCCAATGCAGAACCAATTGCCGATACTGTATATAGTACGCCAATCCATACCAATGTTTTTTTACGGCCTAACTTGTTAGTAGGAATCCCTCCAAAAAAAGCACCTACAACAGTACCCCATAAGGCCATTCCAATAACAACAACACCATGAAATACATTAGAACTGTTCCATATAAGTTGTAGTTTTTTTTCTGCTCCCGATATAACAACGGTATCAAATCCAAATAAGAAGCCGGCTAGTGCGGCGGTAATAGACCAGATTAATATCTTTTTATTCATGTGGTGGCATTTAGTTTAGACAATTGCAAGGTAGATTGAAAGGCGAATCTTGAATTTTAGATTTGTTTCAATAAGTTATGAATTTGTTCAAAACTAATTTTTACAACACAAATAGCTTATTTTCAGTTAGTTAAAAATATTGCATAGATTTCATTAAATCCATTTATACAGAAATTGTTACATAAAAGTTTAAAATTGATTCATCATAGTGCAACTCTATAATTGCGATTATGACAAAAAACAGTTCGTACTATTAGAAATTTAAAAATTTTAAAAGCTTAAAACTTAAAATAACCCAAGAATTTAACATCCAACCGAATGAAATAAATTAAAGAATCAAGAGATTTAACCTGTTTATATTTCATGGGATAAGAATAGAAGGAATAAAGAATATTAATGCTTGTCTCGATAGGCTTTCGGAGACATATTGTACTTGTTTTTAAAACTTGTAGAAAAATAGTTAGGTGAAGAAAAGCCTGTTGCATACGCAATTTCAGAAATCGTTAATGTTGATTCATCCAAAAGTGCCTTGGCCTTTTCCAATCGGATATTTTGAATGTAATCACTTATGTTAACCCCTAAAATAGCTTTCATTTTTCGGTATAGTTGCACCCTTGAAATACTCAATTCGTCCGCCAATTGTTCTACAGAAAAATTAGAATTATCTAAGTTTTCATTAATGTATTTATTGATGTTTGCAATAAAATCTTGCTCAAACAGCCCAAAGTTATGCTCTGTATCCAGTTTATAAACATTGTTGACATAATAATAGCGCAATTTCTCCCTGTTATATAACAATGATTTTACAGATTGAAGCAAAATAGCATAGCTAAAAGGTTTTGTCAAATAAAGGTCTGCACCAGATTGCAATCCTTGAATGTAAGACTCTTTGTTATTTAATGATGTTAGGATAATATTTGGAATGTGAGAGGTTCTAAGGTCGTTCTTCAAGGTTTTACAAATTTCAAAACCACTAATATCAGCTAAATTTACATCACAAATAATTATGTCGGGTACAAGCTCTATAGCCTTTTCAATACCATCAGACCCATCTGAAAAATAAACCTGATACTCCGTACCCAGCTTCCCCTTTAAATACTTTACCAAATCTGGATTGTCTTCAATCAATAAAATGGAATAACGCTCATCTTCATTGCCAATCTTTTCCTTACTAAAAGTTTCATCTTCAAAATCTTCATCAAAATTCAAGATAGAATCGTCTATAATATCGGGTTCATATACAATCTCTTCAGTGCTTAAATGGGCATTTCCTTTATACAGCTTAATAATAAACTCAGCACCGTGTTTTGACTGTACTTCAATGTTTCCCTTATGCAGCTCAACAAACTCTTTAGAGAGATGAAGCCCAATGCCAGAACTTGCTTTATTGTTATTTGAACCTTGATAGAATGCTTTAAACACGTTGCTTAATTCACTATTGGGAATACCAATTCCAGAATCCTTAAAATGAATTTTTACAAAATTAGTTTCAAATTCATCAACGATTTCAATACTGATGGAACCATTGTTTGGCGTAAATTTAAAAGCGTTGGATAGTAGGTTGAAATATACTTTATCCATAAGGTTTCTGTCTATAAATACTTTTAAATCTTCATTGTTGGATTTAATGGAAAAATTAATGTTTCGCTTCAAGGCTTCTCGCTCAAAATCTTTAAAAATTAAATTTGAAAACTCAAATAAATTGGTCTCAGAAGCTTTTAAAATGAACTTTCTGTCCTCAATTTTTCTGAAGTCCAATAACTGATTAATCAAACGTAAAAGGCGCTTGGAATTATTAAAAATCAGAGCTACTTCCCTTAATAATTTGCTATCTCGCAAAACTTTGTTTTCAGACAAAGACTCTATGGATGATAAAATAAGGGTGATTGGTGTTTTAAATTCATGTGATAGCCCCGTAAAGAAATTAACCTTTGCCTCGTTACTTTTTTTAACCTCTTCTGCTATTTTTCGAATTTGATTTCTTTGAATGGTTATCTTTCTGTTTTGCAATTCTAACTCACGCTTCTTCTTTTTAAGGTTGAAAGTTGAATAAATACTATATGTTCCCAGTAAAATGCTCGTGATCAACAAACCCAATAAAAGTTTTAAAATGGTTGTTTGGGTAGAGTAGGTTTCTTGTTGTTGCTTTATTTTTATCTGTTGGTTTTCTATATCAATTTGATGCTGAATAATTTTATCGAACTGATCTTTCATTATTTCAGCATTCCTTGAATCTATGACCGTAGTACCCAAAATATTATTTTTGGGCACCTTTTCGGCATTCAAAATTTTCATTGCCAACCTAATGGCCTCGTCACCACCTGTAGGATATAATATGGTTGCCAAAAGCACGTGTTCTTCAACCAATTGAATACCTCCGTTTGGGCCCGGCAAACCATCAACCCCAATAAACCCTATTGAGTCCTGAAGCCCTTTTTCTTTGGCTATTTCCCAAGCACCCAAAGCCATTCTATCATTATGGGCAAATATATAATCAACGTCTTTTATGTTTTCTAAAGCATTTTTTAGGCTATCTTCTATAGAGTAGCTTTCCCAATTACTTTCAATTGTTTTTATAACCTTTAAGTTATCTGTTTTTTTTACGATGTTATTAAACCCTAAACTGCGTTCAAGTGCGGGTGAAGAACCTGGCAACCCTTTAATTTCAATTATATTTTTAGGTCCATTTGAGATAGAAGCGAGGTAGTTACCCACATTGTTTCCAACTTGGTAATTATCGCCCCCCAAATATGCGGTGTAATATTGGCCTTCAATTTTCCTGTCTACAATCAGCACAGGAATACCAGATTTATAGGCCTTTTCAACAATAGGAGTAATGGGTTGCGATTTAACCGGAGAAACTATTAAAACATCAACACCCTTTTCAATTAGCTGTTCAATATCCTGAATTTGCTTTTCAACATTGTCTTCACCATCAAGAATAGTGAGCTTTACATTAGGGTAAAAATTGGTTTGTATTTGCATGGACTGGTTCATGGCCTTTCGCCATTCGTCATTAAATCCTGTTTGGGCAAAACCAATGGTGTACTTTTTGCCTTCCTCATCACTACATGAAAAATTAAAGACGAGTAACAAATAGAGCATTGGCCAAAACCAACCATGAAGATTTTTAATATCCATGAAAAATTTAATAGTCTAGTTTAGAAATTAATTGGAAGATAATCATTTCTGTTAAAAATATATTCCTATTCTAAACTATTCGAATTTAAGTGTAACGAAAATTGTTATTTCAAGAACTGAATATTTCGCTTTAAGCCCGAAAATTTAGTACGCTTTACGGCTGAATTTTTAAAGACCTTTTTGAATGTATCTTCCGTTATTTCATCCCAATTTTTTTTTGTCATGGAAAGTAATTCTGGATGAGGATGAAACAATGGTTCGCGATGTGGTTGGGAAAACCGGTTCCACGGGCACACATCTTGACACACATCGCAGCCAAACATCCAATCATCAAATTTACCTTTAAATTCTGTTGGAATATTTTCCTTTAGCTCAATAGTAAAATAAGAAATACATTTACTGCCATCAACCACATAAGGTTCAACAATAGCCTCGGTTGGGCATGCATCAATGCACGCTGTGCAAGTACCACAATGGTCTGTTATTGGTGCATCATAATCCAACTCCAAATCAATAATAAGTTCGGCAATAAAATAAAACGAACCCACTTGTTGGGTTAACAAATTACTGTTTTTGCCAATCCAGCCCAAGCCACTCTTTGCTGCCCAAGCTTTATCCAAAACAGGTGCAGAATCAACAAATGCACGACCATTTACTTCACCAATTTCATCTTGGATGAAACTTAAAAGTGATTTTAGTTTTTCCTTTATCACAAAATGATAATCGGTACCATAAGCGTACTTGGACAACTTATAGCTATCGGCTTTTTGTTCCTGACTGGGGAAATAATTTAATAGCAACGACACTACACTTTTTGAACCTTCAATCAGTTTTGTGGGGTCTAAGCGTTTGTCAAAATGATTTTCCATGTAACGCATTTCACCATGCATGTTGTTGTTCAACCATTTCTCCAATCTGGGAGCTTCTTCCTCTAAAAATTGCGCTTTACTAATACCACAAGACAAAAAACCGAGGCGTTTAGCTTCGGTTTTAATGAGTTGGGTATGCTTTTGATTTGAGTTCATCTGTCATGCTGAGCGCAGTCGAAGCGCATAATTAACTTAATTTTTGTATTTACAATGGGTTGCATTTCTACATTCAGAAAGTATTTGAAGCATATTGAAATCTCCTTTGATTAAAGCCTCCTTCTTTACTCTTGTCCAACCCTTAATCTTCTTTTCAAAGTAAATGGCTTGCAAAACATCATTAAATTCTTGGCAGAATTCTAATGTAAGAGGTCTTCTTTTAAAAGTATAGTTATCCTTTTTTATACCTGATTGATGTTCTGTAAACCTTTTTTCTAAATCGTTAGTAATTCCTGTGTAAAAGGAATTATCGGAACATTTTAAAATATATACAAAATAGGAATACATTTTGTTAACAACATTTTTGGGCTTCGACTGCGCTCAGCCTGACATTATAGCCCGACTAACATTAAAACAAGCCACCTTGTGTCGGGCCTTTTATTTTGCCCAAATGTTTGTAAGCTTGTTCGGTAACTTCACGTCCTCGTGGAGTTCGCATGATGAATCCTTGTTGGATCAAGAAGGGTTCGTAAACCTCTTCAATGGTCTCTGGACTTTCACTTACAGCTGTTGCTATGGTTGTAATCCCCACTGGACCGCCTTTAAACTTTTCGATAATTGTGGATAGGATTTTATTGTCCATTTCATCCAAACCGTGAGCATCGACGTTTAAGGCTTCAAGAGCAAATTTTGCGATTTTGATATCAATTTTTCCATTTCCTTTTATTTGTGCAAAATCGCGAACACGTCTTAACAATGCATTTGCGATACGTGGTGTGCCTCTACTTCTACCAGCAATTTCTACCGCGGCTTCCATAGAAATGGGAACACTTAAAATTCCAGCGCTTCTTTGAATAATAGTGGTTAGCAATTCTGTATTGTAATATTGAAGTCTGCTTTGGATACCAAAACGTGCACGCATAGGCGAGGTTAACAGTCCTGAACGTGTTGTAGCACCAACCAAGGTAAACGGATTTAAATTGATTTGAACCGTTCTGGCATTTGGCCCTGTTTCAATCATAATATCAATTTTATAATCTTCCATGGCCGAGTATAAATACTCTTCTACAATAGGACTTAATCGGTGAATTTCATCAATAAAAAGAACATCGCGTTCTTCTAAATTAGTAAGCAAACCTGCTAAATCACCAGGTTTATCCAATACCGGGCCCGAAGTTACTTTAATGCCTACATTCAATTCATTAGCCAAAATATGGGCCAATGTGGTTTTTCCCAGTCCGGGAGGGCCATGAAATAAAGTGTGATCTAAAGCTTCCGTTCTCAGATTCGCTGCTTGAACAAAAATTTGAAGATTTTCCAATACTTGATCCTGACCCGTAAAATCATCAAATGAAAGTGGCCTTAATTTTTTTTCTACATCAATTTCTTCAGGAGAAAAATTATTTTTTGTTGGATCTAGATTTTCGTTCATACCAAGCAAATATAAACAAAAAGCCTTTCCTATTATGGAAAGGCCTTTTAAATAAATTGGTTGGTATTCTAGGGTTTTGGTTAATTCAAAATTGTGAATTCGCAACGACGGTTAACATCATATTCTTCATCATCACAAATACCTTCTTTTACGCATTTATTAAGTGGTTGCATCTCGCCGTAGCCAATGCTTTTTAATCGGTTTCTTTCAATGCCTTGGCTCACCAAATACTCCAAAGTAGAGGCGGCGCGACGTTTAGATAAATCCAGATTATACTGGTCTGGACCACGTGCATCGGTATGTGCAGAAACTTCCACTTCCATACTTGGGTATTTCTTCATTAAATCTACAAGAACATTTAAAGTAATAGCGGCGTCCTCGCGGATATCGGATTTGTCAAAATCAAAATAAATTTTGTCCAATTCAACTTGAACTTCACCACTTTCTTTTTCCTTAACGCGCTCTTCTGCATCGGCAAAAGACTCAAGGTTTAAGTAAATATTGTGCTGTACTTTTCCTTTGCTGTCTGTTGAAAACTCAACATCCTGGGGGATGTATGCTTTTCGTGTTCCGCGAACTTTATATTTTTTGTTGGGTTCAATTTTGAAGATGTAATAGGCGTCATCACCAACAATGGTATCCTGAATTACAGTATCAGATTCATCAAACAATGTTACCAAAGAACCTGCCAACAATTCTTCGCTATTTAGGTCTTTTACTATACCTTCAACTTGATAAATGGTTAAAGGATTTATTTCTCTAGCGAAACCAAAAATCCTGTCATAACCTGTTCGGTTTGAAGACACAAAACCCATGTTGTCCTTCTCTCTAACCACATAGGCGAAGTCATCCAAATTGCTATTTATTGAGCTTCCTAAATTAACAGGTTTATCAAAACCGCCATTTACCATGTTGCTTCTAAACACATCCAATCCGCCAAAACCTTCATGACCAATTGATGAAAAATACAAAGTGTTAAACTCACTTATAAAAGGAAATTGCTCACGGTGTTTTGTGTTTATGGTTTCCCCTAAATTTTCGGGTTCGCCGTAAGTTCCATCTTCATTTATGGCTACTCTGTAAATATCAAAACTTCCAAAAGTTCCGGGCATATCGCTAGCAAAATATAGTGTTTTTCCGTCTTTGCTCAATGCAGGATGTTCTGTACTATAGCTGTCTGAAGTAAATGGCAATGCCGTTACGTTCGTCCAAACGCTATCGACCAATTCTGCTTTATAAATTTTGATATGAGCAATGCGTTCCTCGTCAGTTTTTGTGCGTGTCGTGTTGGTTCTATTAAAATACATGGTTTTACCATCCTTTGTAAACACCGCACTACTTTCGTGAGAATTTGTGTTTATTGCATCGGAAAATGGCTGAATATCTTCCAAAGTATTATTATTTAACAGCTTCGCATTGTACAAATCCAAATACGGTAGATTATTCCATGAATAGGCGGGGTTTTCAGAATTTCTTGCTGAAGCAAAAGCTACCCGATCATCGCCATAAAAAGAGAGTCCGAAATCGCTACTTGAATTTTGATTTACTATCTGTTCCAACTTAAATGAATGTGGCGTTGTTTTATCAGTTTCCTCGATAAACGCCAATGTATTGACTGGCTTGTTGTAATATAGCCTTAAATGTTTATCGGCTTCCCTATACTCCATTACGCCTTTTAAAGCCTGTGCAAACCTAAAGTGATAATCAATATCAATAGAATCGCCATACTCTACAAAAAGTTCTCTGTATGTTTTAATGGCCTTTTGAAGACTGCTGTTGTAATAGTAACTGTCTGCCAAATTTTGAAGCACTTCTTGATTACGCTCTTTGGTTTCATAAAGTTCTGCCGCGTCTTGATAAGCCCTCATTTCAAAATGCTTGTTTGCGCGTTTTAAATTGCCTTTTTGTGCCAATGCCATTCCACTAACTAATAAAAGGCTGCTTAATATGTATATATGTTTTTTCATCTTTTCCTATTATTAAATTTTAGAAGAATCTTGGTGAACGATCATACCCTCCTTTAAATCCGAATAAATCAACATCAAACAAAATGAATATTTCGTGCGACCCAGAACTGTAATCGGTTAAGTTACTTGTTGTATAATCATAAGCATATCCAATTCTTAATTCATGGGTTATTCTAAAATTCACCAAGGCACTAACGGCATCATCCAAACGATAGGCAAGGCCAGCTTCTAACCGCTCATTAACCAAAACGCTTGCTGTAAAATCTAACGCCAGCGGCGCGCCTTTAACGGCTTTACCCATAAAGGCAGGTTTTAGTTTTAGGTTTTTGTTCAAATCGAAAACATAACCACCCGTAAAGAAATAATGCACGTTTTCAACGCCTGTGGCTTTTATGCCATTTTGGTTCTCAAGATGCTTTGTTGAAAGCATATTTGGTGCAGATAAACCCAAATAGTAGTTTTCTGAAAAGAAGAAGGCGCCTATACCTAGATTTGGAAACGTTCGGCTGATGTTTTCATTGAAAGCAAAATCGAGTCCATTATTTGCATTTCCGGATTGAAGCATAAAGCCATCAAAATTGGTATCAAAAAGGGTTACACCTGCTTTTAAACCAAATGATATCTTACTTTCAATGCCAACTGGCAACACATAAGCAAAATCTGCATATATGTTATTTTCATTAACTACATCGCCAATATTATCGTTTGTAAACGAAATCCCCATTTCAATTTTTTCATTGATTGGTGTATGGGCGAAAAAGGTTCCTGTTTTCGGAGCCCCTTCTACACCCACCCATTGTGTTCTGTATAGGCCTCCTAAGTTCAAAATACCATCTTCTGCTGTAGCATAAGCTGGGTTTATTATGCTCATATTATACATGTACTGTGTAAACTGAGGGTCTTGCTGTGCAAAGCTTTGCAATGACAAGAACGTCAAACTTAACAAAGCAGCTATTTTATGATATATATTTAAATTTTTCATCGTTTCTAAATTTTGCTTTATCTAAAAATCATCTGCTTAAGTATAAGCGTCCTTGTTCTGGCTTGTTTTGTCCATCGTTAAATTTGAAAATGTAGAAATACACCCCAACTGGCAAATCACCTTTTGAAATAACCCTTGATTGGTTTGCCGTTCCATCAAATCTTGGTGTACCGGCATTTCCTTTATACACCATGTTACCATTTCGGTTATAAATCTCTATTTCGAAATTTGGATATAAGAATGCTAGATTGTCTACATCATACGTATCGTTAACACCATCGTTGTTTGGTGAGAAACCATCAGGTAATTGAAGTTTGCCACAGGCAGTTAAATCTGGCGTTACTGCTAAGCGCACACTACTTTCGCAACCTGTTGTAACATCTATCAATGCGGCGTAGTAGGTTGAATTTGTTAAACTAGAATCACTTGAATAAGTTGACCCGCCTGTAGCGGCATCGTACCATGCAACACTATATTGAGATGAATCGTAATTTAAATTTGACGATAAGCTGGCAATGGTAGGGTCATCATTAATACAGTATTCCATTGAAGCATCGGCCAATGATGGCGTTGGTGCATCATTAATGGTTACATTAATTTGAACACTGGTTGAAGACTCACATCCCGAAGTATTCGTTTGGGTTGCGTAATAATCTTCACCGTCAACTAAAGCTTCGGTACCATTTAGTGGTAATGTCAAAACTGCATCTTCATACCAGTTTATCGTTCCTGTAGAACTAATGGTAGAATCTAAGTCTGAAACTACAGGACCGTCAACTAAACAAAATTCTGGATTTCCATTTGCAACTGTTGGCATTGGTGTATCATCAACCGTAACCGAAATATCTGCTGTTGCATCCGGTGAGCATGGCGAAACGGCAGCTACCGTATAAGTATAGATTCCTGGCGCATCAATTGATGGGTCAAAAACTCCGGTTCCACTTGTTAAGGCTGGTGACCAAGTTCCTCCACTTTGGGCTGCATTACCCAATAATGTAAATAAATCTATTGGTGCATCAATAGCACATAAAGCAGCAGCAGCATCGGCACCGGCATTTGGCGCTATAGTTACAGAAACATCAATACTACTTGATACCGTTCCGCAAGCATTTATTAGCGAATAGGTGTAAGTGCCTGGTACATCAACTAATGGGTCGAAAACTCCTGTTCCACTTGTTAAAGCTGGAGACCAAGTTCCTCCAGTATCTGGTGTTCCTCCTAATTGAGTGAATAAATCAACTGTTCCATTATTACTGCATAAATCCAATGGCACACCATTTGTACCCGGATTTAAGGGCTCTTCAATTGTGATGGTGATGGTTTCACTATCATCAACACATGGTGAAGAGGCTATTACCGTATAAGTAAAGCTGTATGTTCCGGCTGAAACTCCTGTAGCATCAAATGTGTTTCCTGACAAAGAACCTACGCCGTCATCATTGTTCCATGTTCCTCCTGAATCTTGTGTTCCATCTAAAGCAGTGAACAAATCAATATTATTGTCATTATTGCAAGCTATTATTGCTGTGCTATTTGGACCTCCAGCATTTGGTGATGTATAAATGGTTGCCGAAACAGGTGTTCTGACCGAAGATTCGCAACCTGTTGTGGCATCAGTTTGTGTGGCGTAATAGGTTTGTCCATCAATCAATGCTGTTGTAGATGCCAATGGAGTTCCTCCTGTTGCTGCGTCATACCATTGAATTGCGGTTCCAGTAGCAACTAAATCGGCGACAGTTCCGGTATCACAAAACTCTTGTGGTGAAGCAGCAGTTGGCCTTGAAGTGTCATTTATTACTATACTTACTGTTACATTTACATCATCACAACTTCCTATGGCATCAACATCATAAGTGAAATTATATGTGCCTTGGGCCAAACCATCAAGCGTTACCGTATTTCCAGATAATGCCAATGAGTTGTCATCATCATTCCAAGTTCCTGTTTGGTCTTCGCCCGTTAATAAATCAAACAAATTATACGTTTGACCTGTTGTGATTTCTGCTAAACAGAACTCAACTGGTGCATTTGGCGTTCCAGATTCTGGTGCATCCACTACAATAATGGTTACCGTGCTGCTGTTTGTACAACCGTTCGCATCAGTTATGGTGTATGTAAAATTATATGAACCAATGGATAACAACGTTAAATCGACATTACTTCCAGTCAATGCATTTGATGAACTGTCATCAGACCAAGTTCCACCTGCATCTTCACCTAACAATTGTGTGAATAAATCTAAAGGTGAATTGGCAACCAAGTCATTTTCACAAAATGTGGCATTAGTTGGTGTTCCTGTATTTGGAAGCGGATTGATAGTCACACTTACTGTAACATTAACATCATCACAACTTCCTATTGCCGTTACATCATAAGTGAAATTATAAGTATTAGGTACTAAGCTAGACAAATCAACTATATTGCCCGTAAGCACTCCAGTGGCATCATCGTCAATCCAAGTCCCGGACTGGTCTTCACCTGTCAATAAATCAAATAAATCATAATTTGATGGAGCTGCTCCCTCACAAAATTCTACTGGAGCATTTGCTGTTCCAGATTCTGGAGCATCTTCAACGGAAATTACAACAATACTGCTGTTTGTACAACCGTTAGCATCAGTTATGGTGTATGTGAAATTATATGAACCAATTCCTAGAATGGTTAAATCAACATCACTTCCCGTTAGGGTCCCCGTTGAATTATCATCCGACCAAGTTCCACCGGCATCTTCTCCTGATAATTGTCCAAATAAATCTAATGGGGAATTGGTCGCCAAGTCATTTTCACAGAAAATAGCTGGTGTCGGCGTTCCAGTATTTGGAATCGGGTTGATAATAACATTTACTGTAACATTAACATCGTCACAACTTCCTATAGCTGTTACATCATAGGTAAAATTATAAGTATTGGGTGCTAAGCTAGACAAATCAGCTATATTCCCCGAAAGCACTCCAGTGGAATCATCGTCAATCCAAGTCCCTGCTTGGTCTTCACCTGTCAATAAATCAAATAAATCATAACTTGAAGGTGCCGCACCCTCACAAAATTCTACCGGTGCATTTGCCGTTCCAGATTCTGGAGCTGGCTCAATAGTAATTGTAATGGTTTCGGTATCAAAACAAGTTCCATTATCAATAGTATAGCTGTACGAATAAGGACTTCCTGATACGCTTAAGGTAGTAATATCCAATGAATTTGAAATTACTGCGTTGCTAGAATCCGTCCAAGTACCACTGTTATGGTCTTGAGAACCATCTAGAGCATTAAATAAATCGAAAGGCGAGTTTGCCGCCAAATCATTCTCACAAAACACTTGATTTATAGCAACCCCTGCATTTGGATCGGCTAAAACAATAACCTGAACAGTTGTGGATTCCTCTGGACAAGGGTTCGGCAAAAGATTTTGCGTATAGGTGAAATTATAAGTGGCAGGTGTAAAGCCGGTTAAATCTATAGTTGACGAAACAACAGGGTCTGTACTGTTTGTCCCCTGCGTCCATTGTCCTGCTGCATCATAGTTTTCAATTAATGAAAACAAATCAAAGGAAGTAGGCAGACTAGCTTCACAAAATGAGGCTGGGTTTGCTGCTGAAGGCGTTCCAGAACTATAGGTTTCATAAACCGTAATTACAACATTTGAAGTAGCATTAGGACAAGCACTATTACTCAATACCGTATAAGAAAATGTATAAGTACCTGCTGTTGTTAATGACGAAATATTAACCGTTCCTTGATTTCCGTTTGAGGTAGTTAATGGCCCAGACCAAGTTCCTGTTGTATCTGGTGTTCCACCCAATTCATCAAACAAGTTAAAATCTGAAATAGGCAAGCTATCATTACAATATTCCAAAGCGGCTGAACCACCGGCATCAACTGGGTCATCAACATTTACAGTTACTGTAACTGGATTACTCACACAAAACACATCATCAACTTGAATATAATATGTATTTCCATCGACTAAAGGTTCGCTCAATGACAACGCTGGTTGAATCGGATTTCCAAAGGCGTCTAAGCTATCATACCAATTGTAGTTGGTAGCTGTAGTACCTGGATTTAAACTTCCAATGGTTGGATTAGTATCAGAACAAAAGTCTTGTGGGTTGGAAGGTGTTGGGTCGGCCGGAGCATTAAAAACTCCAACCTGGCCAATTTCCAACTGGCTTTTACATCCACCATTATCCACAAAAACAATAAAGTAGTTAGAAGCACCCGAAGGTAATAAATCAGAAGTACTTGCTTGGTTAGTTAATCCATAGTCGGTATAAATTTCTACCGAGCCACCGGCTGGTATACTCGCTTGTAACACATCATCTATATAAGTCTGGATTGTGGCATTTTCATTGCTACAATAAATACGGTCTAAATTTTGTCCCGTTGCATTCACTTGAAAATCGACAACTATTGATGCTCTAGGTGTACCACAGATTCCTGAGTTATCATCTACATAGTAAACCCCTTCTTCAACAAGTTGGTTATTATTGTAAAGATTGCCTCCTGAATCGGCATCATACCAAACTATACCATTTCCGCCATCAACTGCATAATCTGCACTTAAATTGGCAAAAGTATAACCCGAAGCGTCGCAAATTGGTGGTGGGTTAGAATTAGTTATAGTGGGGCACTGTGCTGAGAGTTTTGCAGACAACCCAAATAACAACAAAGAAAACAAGGCATTGCTAAATGCTTTTCTAAACAGTAGGTTTGTTTTCATAATTGAAAAATTAAAATGTTGATTAATTAGCATAAATGTTATGCTGTACTCCGTTTAATCAGTATTTTGAGAAATACATATACAAAACATTTATTAGTGCAATTTAACTGATTTTTTTGTATTTCATCGAATTTATTCAACAAATTTTACATTTCATCGAAAAAAAATGTCTTTAAACGACAAAACCCACCTAAAAAGGCGGGTTTTGTATTTGTAAGAGTTATTCTGTTAACTAATGCTGAAGTTCTTCTTCACCATCTTTAAGAGGAATATTTTGTGGAACGAAATCATCTTCATGTCCAGGTTTGCTGTAATCATAAGCCCATCTATGAACATGAGGAATCTCTCCTGGCCAGTTACCGTGCATGTGCTCTACAGGAGCAGTCCATTCCAAGGTAGTTGATTTCCAAGGATTTTGAATAGCTTTCTTTCCATAGAAAATACTCGTAAAGAAATTATATAAGTATACTATTTGAACCACACCACCAACAAGCGCAAATATGGTTATTACAACATTAACATTTGCCAAATCGTCAAACAAGGGGAAATTACTGTTTGTATAGTATCTTCTTGGTAAACCTGCCATTCCTATAAAGTGCATCGGGAAGAAAACCCCATAAGCACAAACCGCGGTTATCCAAAAGTGGATATAACCAAGATTTTTGTTCAACATACGTCCAAACATTTTAGGATACCAATGGTAAATGCCTGCAAACATACCATACAATGCAGAAATACCCATTACTAAGTGGAAGTGAGCCACTACAAAATAAGTATCATGTACATTTATATCTAGAGCACTATCTCCTAATATAATTCCAGTCAATCCTCCAGTAATAAAGGTTGATACAAAACCAATAGAGAATAGCATTGCTGGATTCATTTGTAAATTCCCTTTCCACAGCGTGGTTATCCAGTTAAAGGCCTTAACCGCCGAAGGAATTGCAATCAATAAAGTTGTAAAAGTGAATACAGACCCCAAAAACGGATTCATACCGGAAACAAACATATGGTGTCCCCAAACGATTGTTGACAGGAATGCAATTGCCAATATAGAAGCTATCATCGCACGATAACCAAAGATTGGTTTACGCGAATTTGATGCCATAATCTCAGACACCAATCCCATAGCTGGCAATATTACAATATATACCTCAGGGTGTCCTAAGAACCAAAACAGATGCTCAAATAATACAGGAGAACCTCCTTGGTAATGCAATACTTCACCCTGAATGAAAATATCTGATAAGAAGAATGATGTACCAAAACTTCTATCCATTATCAGTAACAATGCAGCAGATAATAATACCGGGAACGAAACTACACCAATAATTGCAGTGATAAAAAATGCCCAAATAGTAAGTGGCAGTCTTGTCATAGACATTCCTTTTGTCCGCAAATTAATTACAGTTACAATATAATTAAGCGAACCTAAAAGCGATGATGCAATAAAAATGGCCATAGATACCAACCAAAGTGTCATACCCATACCTGAACCACCCTGTGCCATTGGTAATGCACTTAATGGTGGATAGATTGTCCAACCGGCCGCTGCAGGTCCTGCTTCAACGAATAAAGATAATACCATGATTACACTTGACAAGAAGAATAACCAGTATGATACCATATTTAAAAATCCAGAAGCCATATCTCGGGCACCTATTTGAAGCGGAATTAATAAATTACTAAACGTACCACTCAAACCTGCCGTTAATACAAAGAATACCATTATTGTACCATGAATGGTTACCAATGCCAAATAGATATCGGCGTCCATAACTCCTTCTGGTGCCCATTTACCCAATAGCGCCTCAAACAACACATTAGGCTCTTCAGGCCATGCAATTTGCATACGGAACATCATAGACATTAATACACCTATAACTCCCATAATTGTACCTGTTATAAGGTACTGCTTGGCAATCATCTTATGGTCTTGACTAAATATGTATTTAGTAACAAAGGTCTCTTTATGATGATGTCCGTGGTCGTCGTCGTGAGCGTGGTTATCTGCGTGTGCTGACATAATCTTGTTTCGTTTTTATCTATTTAATTAATTAACCAGAGAGTTTTTGAATTCTTTTTGCTCTTTCATCCAAGCATCATATTCTTCCTGTGTTTCTACAACAATTTTCATTTGCATGTTATAGTGTGATTTACCACAGATTTTATTGCAAAGCAATAAGTAATCAAACTCGTATCGTTCCAACGGTTCTTCACCTTTAGCTACCAACGGTTTGCTGTTTTCAACTCTAATTTCATTAATATGCTGTACTTTCTCAATAATTTCTGAAGTTTGACGCATTTCGGCAGTGGTTACCGTTGGTGTAAAACCAAATTGGGTAATCATACCTGGCACACAGTTCATCTGTGCTCTAAAATGCGGCATGTAAGCCGAGTGAAGCACATCTTGTGAACGCATTTTAAACAAAACAGGCCTACCTACAGGTAAATGTAATTCAGTCGCAATAACATCATCCTGTGCATTAGGGTCAGCTTCATCCAATCCTAAAATATTTGCGCGGTCAATATCAATTAAACGAACATTAGCCTTACCCAAAGTATTGTCCGCACCACCATACCTAGCTTTCCAGTTAAACTGTTGTGCATATAACTCAACCACCAATGGGTCATCACTTTCATCAACACCCATTATATTAATCCAAGTGCTTAATCCATAAATAATCAACCCTGCCAAAACTATCACGGGAATAATCGTCCAAATAGCTTCCAATTTGTTGTTATCCGCAAAAAACAAAGCTTTCTTACCTTTTTCACCTTTATACTTAAAAGCAAAATAATGCAATAAAAACTGCGTTACTGTTTGCACGAAGAAGATAATAACCATAGAAACAATCATTAGGTTATCTATAGTTGGTCCGTGCTCTGAAGCCGAATTGGATAACAATGGTAAATCTCCCCACTTAGCAAAACATACAATGGTGATGATATAAATGAAAGCCAAAAAGCCCATCATTAAATATCCGTTTATTGTGTTGTCTTTGTCAGTGGCAACACCTGAGGTACTTTGATCGTTTCTGGCCTGAGCCAAATCGAAAATCTTTACCATTTGCCAAATGGCAACTAAAATAAATACTAAAACTATAATCGTTAATAAAGCAGTCATTGGTATCGTTCGTCTTTATTTATTTCTTAATTAATAATGAAAATCTTCACTTTCTTTTCTAAAAGGATATCCTTTTACTAATAACGGTGCTTTGGTTAAAGCTGTAAATACTATAAATATGAACAGTCCTGCAAAAAGCAAAATTGAACTTATTTCCGGGATACCGATAAACCATCTGTCTCCAACAGTAGCTGGCATAATCATGTTGAATATATCAATATAATGACCAAACAAGATTACAAGACCTGTCATAACTACAAACCAAGGAATGCGTTTGTAATCTGCATTCATTAACATAAGTATCGGGAATACAAAGTTTAACACTACCATACCTAAAAATGGTAATTTATAGTCGTTAAACCTAGATACGAAATAGGTTACCTCTTCTGGAATGTTTGAGTACCAAATCAACATAAACTGTGAGAACCAAAGGTAAGTCCAGAAAATACTGAAGGCAAACATAAACTTGGCAACATCGTGTAAGTGATTCTCGTTTACAAACTCTAAATAGTTTCTAGATTTTAAGTAAATGGTAATTAAAGCCAAAACGGTAATTCCGCTTACAAACATACTAGCGAAAACGTACCATCCAAATAACGTAGAGAACCAGTGTGGATCAACACTCATAATCCAATCCCAAGCCATCATAGATTCTGTGTAAATAAAGAATACCAAGAACCCAGCCGAAATACGGAAAGATTTCTTAAAGTTACTTTTATCTTCGGCTGTATCTTGAGCAATTGAAAATTTTCTAGAAAAATGACGGTATAAGCTCCATCCTCCTAAAAATATAAGACCTCTAATTAAAAAGCCCCAAATGTTCAACCAGCCTGATTTACCTTGAATTAACTTATCGTGTGCAACAACTTCAGGATCCATCCATACAAATAGATTATTGTGCCCAATGAAATGCGATGCCACTGCTATACCAATTACAATTAAACCCCCTGGCAACAGGTAAGAAGTCATCCCTTCCATAACTCTAAACAATACTGGAGACCAACCTGCTTGTGATGCAATTTGAATGGCATAAAAAGCCAAAATACCTAAAGCAATCATCATAAAGAAAAATGCAGCTACATAAAGCGCAGACCAAGGGCGATTTGCAATTTGGTGTTGTACGTGCTCAATATGTTTGGCATGTTCATCGACACCTGCATGCGCTTCTTCGCCATGAGCATCAGCTGCATGGGCATCATGACTAGGTACAGCGTGCATAGCTTCTTCACCATGTCCGCCACCGTGATGTGCTTCTTCTGCAAGTAAGGTTTCAACTTCTTCAAAAGATTTATGAGATGTCATAAAACCATATCCTACACCTAACAATCCTAAAACCATTAGAATGATAGAAAATGTCTTTAATTTATTTGAAAATGTATACATATCTATATAATAATCTTATCAATCTTACTTTTCTAAATCTGCCTTTAATTGCAAAACATACGAAACTACTTGCCAACGCTCCTCTTCATTTAGTTGGTTAGCATAAGAACCCATAGCATTTTTACCGTAGTAAATAACATGGTAAATACTACCTTCATTAATAGCTCTACCAGCATCATCATAACTAGGAATCCCAAGTATTTTTTCTCGTTTTACTAAGTTTCCTTGTCCATCTCCTTTGTTTCCATGACAAATACCACAGTAAATATCATAAAGCTGCTTTCCTCTCTCCAAGTCTACTTGAGTAGAATCTAAAGGGCTTTTTAAAGTTTCTTTTGCCAACGCATAACCTTCAGTTGAATTTTCAATATCGAACGGTACAAAACCTCTAGGTATTGAACTTTCTGCTGGCAATTGTGCTTCAACTCCATCACGAAATGCCGCTTCTCCATAAGTTTCGTATCCAGCAGATTCATACATATTAGGCATGAATTGATAGTTTGGAGCTGAACTTTTATTACAGGATACAACTACTAAAACGACTGCTATTGCCAATATTTTAATTAAGCTCTTCATGTCTATATTAATGCGCTTTATCAATTAAATTAATCTCAACTGCCCCAGTTTCTTTAAGCAAGCTTTCTAATTCTTTCTCATTTCCATGTACAGCAATTTCCATTAAAAAATGGTCATCTGTTGTTCTTGGGTCAGGATTTTCAGCTTTTTTAAATGGCCACATTCTACTACGTAGATAAAAGGTAATAACCATTAAATGGGCAGCAAAAAACACTGTTAGTTCAAACATAATTGGAACAAACGCCGGCATGTTTTCCAAGTAGCTAAAACTTGGTTTCCCGCCAATGTTTTGAGGCCAATCTTTAATCATTATAAAATTCATCATCACAATAGCCACAGTCAAACCAACCAAACCATACATAAACGATGTAATGGCAATACGCGTTGGTGCAAGTCCCATAGCTTTGTCTAGCCCATGAACCGGAAACGGTGTATATATTTCTTCAATATGATGTTTTTCTGCCTTAACCTTTTTAACGGCCGACATTAATACATCATCATCGGTATAAATAGCGTGAATAACTTTTGAAGCTTCCATTGACTATATTTAGTTTATTAATTTTTTAGCTTGTCCAGACCAATCATCACGTTCTGCTCTTCCTGGAAAAGAACCAGTGATACTATCTAACAAGTTGTATTCCTTTTTGCTCATCTTACTTACTTGAATGAAAGAATAGATACCTATGCTATTAAGTACTTGTTCCATTTTTGGCCCAACACCACTAATTTTCTTTAAATCATCAGCTTTTTGGGTTGATGGGTCAAAAGTTCCTATACTGCTAAGTAATGAGTTTGTCATTTCAGATTTATCACCTTCGGAGACTTCAACTTTCGCCGTTTCAACAGATTTGGTTGAAGCAACAACTCCAGATGTTCTAGTATCTGCACCAGTGCCTACTAAACTCTTACCAGCTTCTCTTAGGTTTTTATAACGCTGTCCTGACGATTTCAAAATAGTTTTAACCTCAGCCTGAGCAATTACTGGGAATGTTCTAGAATATAACAAGAACAATACAAAGAAGAATCCTATGGTTCCAATAAAAATACCTATATCAACAAAGGTTGGTGAGAACATAGTCCATGATGATGGCAAATAATCTCTATGCAATGAGGTTACGATGATTACAAAACGCTCAAACCACATACCTACGTTTACCACGATTGATATAAAGAAAGAGAACATAATGCTGGTTCTTAATTTCTTGAACCACATAAACTGAGGAGAGAATACGTTACAGGACATCATCATCCAATAAGCCCACCAGTAAGGTCCTGTTGCTCTATTTAAGAATGCATACTGCTCGTACTCAACACCAGAATACCAAGCGATAAATAACTCTGTAATATAAGCCACACCAACTATAGAACCTGTAATCATGATTACAATGTTCATTAGCTCAATGTGCTGTACAGTAATATAATCTTCAAGGTTACATACTTTTCTCATGATAATAAGAAGCGTATTTACCATGGCAAATCCTGAGAACACCGCACCAGCAACAAAGTATGGTGGAAATATAGTGGTATGCCAACCTGGTATTACCGAAGTAGCAAAGTCAAAAGATACGATGGTATGTACCGAAAGTACCAACGGAGTAGCTAAACCGGCAAGTACCAAGGATACTTCTTCAAAACGTTGCCAATCCTTAGCTCTACCAGACCAACCAAAACTCAATAAAGAATAGATTTTCTTTTGGAATGGTCTAACAGCTCTGTCACGAATCATAGCAAAATCTGGTAATAAGCCAGTCCACCAGAACACCAATGATACCGACAAATATGTTGAAATCGCAAATACGTCCCAAAGTAACGGTGAGTTAAAGTTCACCCAAAGCGAGCCAAATTGGTTTGGAATTGGCAATACCCAATAACCTAACCAAGGGCGACCCATGTGAATGATTGGAAACAATCCTGCTTGTACAACCGAGAAGATGGTCATAGCCTCTGCAGAACGGTTAATAGCCATTCTCCATTTTTGACGGAACAATAAAAGCACAGCAGAAATAAGTGTTCCTGCGTGACCAATACCTACCCACCAAACGAAGTTAGTAATATCCCAAGCCCAACCAACGGTCTTGTTTAAACCCCAAGTTCCAATACCTGTGGAAATGGTATAAAGTATGCATCCAATTCCCCATAGGAAAGCAGCTAGTGAAATTCCAAAAACTATCCACCATTGTTTGTTTGCTTTTCCCTCTACAGGTTTAGCAACATCCACGGTTACATCGTGGTATGATTTTTCGCCTGTAACTAAAGGTCTTCTAATAGGTGCTTCGTAATGAGACGCCATAATTATATAATTGATTCTTTAATTAGATTTATGCTTCAGTTGTATTTCTCACTTTTGTTTGATAAATCACGTTTGGCTTCGTGCCTACATGCTCTAACAAGTGATACATACGATTATCTTCCTTAAGTTTTGCAACTTTACTTTCCTTATCATTGATATCACCAAAAATCATTGCTCCATTGCTACAAGCTGCAGAACAAGCTGTTTGGAACTCTCCATCCTTAATTTTACGTCCATCACGTTTTGCATCAAGAATAGTTTTTTGTGTTTTTTGAATACACATAGAACATTTTTCCATCACACCACGAGAACGTACAACAACATCTGGATTCAACACCATACGTCCTAAATCGTCATTCATATGATAATCGAACTCATCGTTACCGTTGTATAAGAACCAGTTGAAACGACGCACTTTATACGGACAGTTGTTTGCACAATAACGTGTACCTACACAACGGTTGTAAGCCATATGGTTTTGACCTTGACGACCATGAGATGTTGCTGCCACAGGACATACTGTTTCGCAAGGTGCATGGTTACAGTGTTGGCACATAACTGGCTGGAAGGCTACTTGAGGATTCTCTGAAGCGCTTTCCATTTCATTAAATTCACTTAACGAACTTCCTAAACCAGAAATATTTTCCTTTTTCTCGTTATCGCTCTCAAATGAATCTTGAGATGAATAATATCTATCAATACGCAACCAGTGCATATCACGGCTACGACGTACTTCAGTTTTACCAACTACAGGAACGTTGTTTTCAGCATGACAAGCAATAACACATGCTCCACATCCTGTACAAGCATTTAAATCGATTGACAGGTTGAAATGGTGACCTATTGAACGATCAAACTCATCCCATAAGTCAACTTCTGGAGATGTTACTGGAGTTTCTTCGTGATTTAATGACACCACAGGAACAGCATTCCAATGTTCTTTATCTTTGGTATTGAAAATCTCTAAAGTAGTTTCTTTAACAATATCACCACGTCCCATTAAGGTATTGTGCAATTGAACACAAGCAAACTCGTGTTCTCCACCAGCAGCCTCAACAGTTACGCTTTGAACATTGTTAAACCCTTGGTATAACGGATAAGCATTTACACCTGTTTGCATCTCTGCTTTCATCCCTTTGGTTTTTCCATAACCCAAGGCTAAACCAACGGAACCTTTAGCTTGACCTGGCTGTATAATAACAGGAACTGTTACAGAAACACCATTAACAGTAACTTTAGCATAATTACTGTTTAATGCACCATTGGCAACGTGAATATTGGTTAAACCCATGCTATCGGCATCAGCTTTTGAAACAGTTAAGTAGTTATCCCAAGCTGTTCTAGTAATTGGGTCTGGAAACTCTTGTAACCATGGGTTATTGGCCTGTTGGCCATCACCCATACCTGTTTTGGTATATAATGTTAATTCTAAACCTTCCGTTTTAGCAGATGCTGCTAAAGATCTGGCTGCATTTCCAAATGGTATTGCAGTTGTTTCTTCTTCAACCTCGGAAGTGCTTTCAGTTTCTGCCGCAATAGTGCCGACAAAAACACCATCGTGCAATGCTTGGTTAAAGGAACTTCCTCCTAAAATACTTGTACCCCAAGCATCTTTGATATAATCGTGATAAGAAACATCGTTTCCAGTCCATTTCAACAAAGCTTCTTGAAACTGTCTGGTATCAAATAAAGGACGAATTGCTGGTTGCGTTAATGCGTAATGTCCCTTTTTAATTTCAACATCACCCCAAGCTTCTAAGTAGTGAGGCGCTGCTGCAATATATTGTGCTTCTGTAGACGTCTCATCTTCTTTTAAAGAAAACGCTACAGAAAGTTCAGTCTTTTTTAAACCATCAACAAAGTCGGCTGAATTTGGCAAAGAGTAAACAGGATTAACACCGCTCATAATAATGGCTGCTACTTTTCCTGATTTCATATCAGCAACCAATTTGGCTACTGTTTTATCACTACCCTGTCTTGTTTTAATTGGTGTTTTTGGGTCGAAGGCTTTGCTTCCTAAGGCTTCATTGATTTCAAAAACAACTGTTTGTGCATTTACATCTTGAATACCTGTAACGACAACACCATTGCTTCCAGCCTTTTTAAGTTGAGAAGCTGCATTCTTAACAGCATCTTCTATATTTTCTGATAACTCTCCCGAAACTGAACCTCCAACTACATAGCTATGCAATTTAGCTAAAGCTATTTTTTGTTGTGATGGGGTTAATGGCACACGTTTATCAGCATTTGCACCAGTTAAAGACATATTAGCCTCAAACTGAATGTGACGCGACATTTTACCGTGGTCTGGAATTCTGTTTTTAGAATAACCCGAATCAAAACCACCTCCTTGCCAATCTCCCAAGAAATCAGCACCAACAGAAACTATCGTCATGGCTTTTTCAAAATCGTAATTTGCCAATCCACGTTCCCCATATTTAGCTTGGTATGCGTCCAATGCAGCAGATTCTGAGACAGCATCATATACCACATGGCGAACATTACCATACTTTTCTTTAAATTCTGAAATTAACTTGCTCGTTGATGGGCTAGCAAAAGTTTGTGTCAATAACACAATATCTTTATTTGCTGCAGCTATATCAGTTAACTTCTTTGTTGTTTCGGCATCAAAGTCACTCCAAGATATAGACGTTCCTTCTTTCTTTGGACCTTGAACCCTCAAACTGTCATACAAACCTAAAACCGATGCGTTAACCCTGGCATTTGCATTACCATTGGTTGCAGCCATCGCGTTATTTTCAATTTTTATCGGACGGCCTTCACGCGTTTTCACCAAAACACTCGCAAAATCAAATCCATCTGCAATTGTAGTTGCATAGTAGTTGGCCACACCAGGAATAATTTCAGTTGGCTGTACTACATAAGGAATGGATTTTTTAACGGGGCCTTCGCAAGCAGCCAAAGAAGCAGCAGCCGTAGTAAACCCTACATATTTTAAGAAATCGCGACGAGTAGTTGATGTAGATTCCAATGTGTTTTTATCACCTAAAAACTCATCAGTAGGAATTTCGTTAACAAACTCGTTTTGTTTTAGCGTCTCAACAATAGAGCTATTTTCGTTAAGCTCTTCAACACTTTTCCAGTATTTCTTGTTTGATGACATATTATATAATTGAATTACTTCTTGTTAAATTTATTAATAGTGACATTTACCACATTCCAAACCACCCATTTGAGCAGCCGTCAACTCATCCACACCATATTTTTTGGATAATTCTTCGTGAATTTTCTCGTAGTAGGCATTGTCTTTTACAGCCACATTTGTTTCTCTGTGGCAGTTAATACACCATCCCATGGTAAGCGGAGCATGTTGATATAAAATCTCCATTTCTTCAACAGGACCGTGGCAAGTTTGACACTCTACACCAGCTACAGTTACGTGCTGAGAGTGATTAAAATAAGCAAAATCCGGCAAATTATGAATACGAACCCATTTTACCGGTTGTGACTCTCCTGTATATTTTTGATCAGCATCGCTCCATCCAGCAGCAGCATATAGTTTTTTGATTTCACCATCATAGAACTCTTTAGTGTATTCTGGAGAAGTTTCACCATTATATTCGTAAATAGACTTGTGGCAGTTCATACAAACATTTAATGAAGGAATACCAGAAGTTTTACTAACCCTTGCTGAAGAGTGACAGTATTTACAATCTATACCATTATCACCTGCATGAATTTTATGTGAAAAATGAATTGGCTGTACTGGTTGATAACCTTGGTCTACACCAACCTGCATTAAGTAACCATATACAAAATAAGCACTTGCCAATAAAAAGAATATGGCGGTCACCAACATTAAAAATTGGTTTTGCAAAAACGCCTTCCAAAGCGGTGTTCTCTTAGCTTCTTCTGGCAATTCAATATTTTGGGCAGCAGCAAAACGACGTAACGTTTTATTTACCAAATAAAGACCAATAGCCAACAAAATAAATAGGATAGCTAAAGCGCCCAAAATGATTTCGTTTGAAATACCACCAGTTGCACCAGCGGGCTGTCCCCCTTGAGCGGCTACAGCCGTTTCAGCAGGAACAGCTTTTTCTTCTGCAGTATATGCTAAAATATTATTGATATCCTCGTCAGACAGTTGAGGAAATGCGGTCATTGCAGCACCGCCGTATTCATTATAAACTTTGTTGGCATAAGCATCACCAGACTTTATAACTCCTGAGCTGTTACGAATCCAAGCATAAATCCAATCTCTATCCAATCCTTCATCATCGGCTAAACGTTGCTCAACCTTACGTAATGCAGGACCAGTCATTTTTTTATCTAATTGATGACACGCCGCACAATTGGCATTAAACAATGATTTTCCTTTTGCTGGATCTCCATCTTGAGCAGAAAGAGAAGCTGTAAACGCTAATAAAATAATTAAGCTTAAACGAAGAATATTAGTGCCTAATTTACGGTGAATCACCTGTCTCATATTGTTGGTTATATTAACTTCTATACTTTGGTACGATTTTTTCTTTAACAAAAACAGAAAAAATACAGTTAAAAAAATCTCTCGCAAAAGTAATATTAAAAGTCGATTCCCAAAATGTTAGAGAAGTGTTAATAGCTAATTTAGAGTAATTCTAAATAATAAAAAAGCCCTCTTTTTAGTTAATAACCTATACATTTGTGATAAATATTTTGAAAATGGAACCATTAAAATTGAAAATCAGTTTTTTAAGTCTTTTCGCTTTCCTGCTGTGTGTATCATACAGCTACTCCCAGCAAGGGAATGTTACTGTAAATCAAGATAAAAAAATAGCGGCTTTGTTAGATCTTAAAAAGGAAATGAACAAGAGTGACAACGACTCCGATAGATACAAAATACAAGTTTACTCAGGAAATCGTTCTGGAGCACAAAGTGCACAAAGTGAATTCAGTAAGTCTTTTGCCGATTGGCACCCGACAATGCAATATGAAACACCTAATTTTAAAATATGGGCCGGTAATTTTAGAACACGATTGGAAGCCGATCGGGCACTTCAAAAAATAAAGCGGACATTCCCGAGTGCATTTATTTTCAAACCGAAGAAAAATAATAGTAAATAAAAAAGCCGTGCAAATTGCACGGCTTTTTTGTCTTTAATTTTATTTCAATTTCTTTTTTACTTCAACTTCGTGGAAGGCTTCAATGATATCACCTTCTTTAATATCGTTGTAGTTTTTAATTTGCATACCACAGTCATACCCTTTGGCAACTTCCTTAACATCGTCTTTAAAACGTTTCAGGGAAGCCAATTCGCCTGTGTGAACAACAACACCATCACGAATTAATCGTACTCCAGAGTTTCTGAAAATTTTTCCGTTGGTAACCATACAACCTGCAATACTTCCTACTTTTGAAACCTTGAATATTTCTCTAATTTCAGCCGTACCGGTAATTTCCTCTTTTAGCTCTGGAGACAACATACCTTCCATAGCATCTTTAAGGTCGTTTATGGCATCGTAGATGATTGAATATGTTCTAATATCTATTTCTTCTTTATCTGCAATGGTTCTTGCATTTCCTACCGGACGCACATTAAATCCAATGATAATGGCATCAGAAGCAGAAGCCAGCAACACGTCGCTTTCGGTTATCGCTCCAACACCTTTATGGATGATATTTACATGAATTTCTTCCGTTGATAATTTTTGGAATGAATCTGTAAGTGCTTCTACCGAACCGTCAACGTCACCTTTAAGAATGATGTTTAATTCTTGGAAATCCCCAAGGGCAATTCTACGACCAATCTCATCAAGAGTAATATGACGTTGTGTTCTAACGGATTGTTCACGTTGTAACTGAGCACGTTTTGCTGCAATTTGTTTTGCTTCGCGTTCGTCCTCAAAAACGTTGAACTTATCACCTGCTTGCGGTGCACCGTCCAATCCTAGAATCGATACCGGTGTAGACGGCCCTGCAACCTTTACATTGTGACCACGCTCATCTTGCATAGCCCTAACCTTACCACTGTGCTGTCCTGCCAATACATAATCGCCAACCCTCAAGGTTCCTGCTTGCACTAAAACAGTGGATACATAACCACGACCTTTATCTAAGAATGCCTCTACAACCGTACCTACAGCAGGTTTGTTAGGATTTGCCTTTAACTCCAATAATTCAGCTTCAAGCAATACTTTTTCCAAAAGCTCTTTAACGCCAGTACCAAATTTTGCAGAGATGTCATGTGATTGAATTTTTCCTCCCCAATCTTCCACCAATAAATTCATATTGGCCAATCCTTCTTTAATTTTATCAGGTTTAGCGTCTGGTTTATCAATCTTATTAATTGCAAACACGATAGGTACACCTGCCGCTTGAGCATGCGCAATGGCTTCCTTGGTTTGTGGCATGATATCATCATCTGCCGCAGCAACTATAATGGCGATATCGGTAACTTGGGCTCCACGAGCACGCATCGCTGTAAAGGCCTCGTGACCTGGTGTATCTAAAAATGCGATTTTTTGTCCGTTTTCCAATTCTACACCATAAGCACCAATGTGCTGGGTAATGCCACCGGATTCGCCTGCAATTACATTTTCTTCACGAATATAGTCCAGAAGTGATGTTTTACCATGATCTACGTGACCCATCACCGTAACGATTGGTGCCCTTGGCTTTAAATCTTGTGGTTTATCCTCAACTTCCTCTATTGATTCTTCAATATCGGCAGTTACAAATGAAACTTTATAACCAAATTCTTCAGCAACGATTGATAGCGTTTCTGCATCCAAACGCTGGTTCATGGTCACCATCATACCAAGAGACATACACGCCGAAATAATTTCGGTTACACTAACGTCCATCATGGTTGCAACTTCACTTGCCGTAACAAACTCTGTTACTTTTAAGATTTTGCTTTCTTCCGCTTCTAATTGTTGATCAAGCTCAGATTGTTCTCTATGCAGATCTCTTTTATCTCTTCTGTATTTAGCACCTTTACCTTTAGCAGATTTACCTTGAAGCTTTTCAAGCGTTTCACGAACTTGTTTTTTTACATCTTCTTCGCTAGGCTCCTCTTTTAATATATTTCGACGTCCTTGGCCTTTGCCCTTGAAACGATCACCGCCAGAACGGTTATCTCCTTTATTATCTTGAAGTCCACCTCCTTTACTTATTCTACGGCGTTTCTTTTTATTTGAGGATCCAGCGTCTCCAGACTTTGACTCAGCTTTCTTCTCTTCTTTCTTTTTCTTTGGCTTGTTGAACTGGGATAAATCTATTTTATCACCTGCTATTTTTGGACCACTAAGTTTTTGGTATTGAGTTTTAACCTGTTCCTCTGGCACTACCATTTCACCATCAATCTCAACCTTTTTAGGTTCTGGCTTTGATGGCTTTTCTATTTTTGATTCTTCTTTTGCCTTAGGAGCTTCTACCTTTTCTTCTTCTTTAGAAACTGGTTCTTCTGCTGGCTTTTTATCCTCAACAACTGGTTTAGGCTTATTAGAGTCTAAATCTATTTTGCCAACCTGTTTTGGGCCGGATAATGTTTTTGATGCTTTTACAACTTCTTCTTGTCGGGCTATTTCTTTGGCTTCTTCCGCTTTTTGCTTGTCTTCCAATTCTTGTTCACGCTTAATGCGTAAATCTTCCTTTTCTTTTAGCTTAGCTTCACTAACTTTTTGCGACTTCATTTTCTTGTTAGCATCTGTCTCAAATTCATCTGAAAGAATGTTATAGGTTTCTTCAGAAATTTTTGTAGTCGGACGCTTTTCTATTTCAATGCCTTTGGAATCCAAAAATTCCACAGCACGATCTAGAGAAATGTTCAGTTCGCGTAATACTTTATTTAATCTAATTGTTTCAGCCATAAATTGCCTTTAAAATACTCAAATCTATATTTTGTGCCAATTTAGGCACAAAGTAATGCAAAACTGCATTATTATTTACTATTCTTCAAATTCTTCTCTTAGAATTCTGATAACATCCAAAATGGTTTCTTCTTCTAAGTCTGTTCTTTTTACCAAATCGTCAACCTCTTGCTCTAATACACTTTTTGCGGTATCCAATCCAGCTTTGCTAAATTCTTCAATAATCCAGCCTTCAATTTCATCAGAGAATTCTCTTAATTCAACATCTTCCTCTGCACCTTCCCTGAACACATCAATTTCATAACCCGTTAACTGACCCGCCAAACGGATGTTGTGTCCGCCTCTACCTATAGCCTTACTTACTTCTTCTGGTTTTAAAATAACCTCGGCACGTTTGGCTTCTTCATCAATTTTTATAGACGTTACACGAGCAGGGCTTAATGCTCTGGTAATGTACAATTGCAAGTTATTCGTATAATTAATTACATCAATGTTTTCATTACCCAACTCTCGAACAATACCGTGAATCCTGGAACCCTTCATACCAACGCAAGCCCCTACTGGGTCAATTCTATCGTCATAAGAATCTACGGCTACTTTTGCTTTTTCACCTGGTATCCTCACTACATTTTTAATAGTAATCAATCCATCAAAAACTTCTGGTATTTCTTGTTCAAATAATTTTTCTAAAAATACTGGGGAGCTTCTGCTCATTATAATGGTTGGTTTGGCTCCCTTAAGCTCAACACTGTCAATAACACCACGTACGTTATCTCCTTTTCTAAAGAAATCTGATGGTATTTGTTTATCTTTTGGAAGTACAATTTCATTGCCTTCATCGTCCAACAAAATAACCGCTCTATGACGTATGTGATGCACCTCAGCGGTGTAAATTTCGCCAACTAAATCTTTAAATTGTTTGTAGATTATGGTATTGTCGTGCTCATGGATTTTTGAAATTAGGTTTTGACGCAATGCCAAAATAGCACGTCTTCCTAAATTTATAAGTTTTACCTCCTCAGACACATCTTCTCCTACTTCAAAATCTGGCTCAATTTTGCGTGCTTCAGACAATGAAATTTCTTGGTTTTCGTCTTCAACCTCACCATCGGCAACAACAACTCTATTTCTCCATATTTCCAAGTCACCCTTATCTGGGTTAACAATAATGTCAAAATTATCATCATCACCAAATTTCTTCTTAAGGGCACTTCTAAAAACATCCTCTAAAATTGCCATTAACGTAACTCTATCAATGAGTTTATCGTCTTTGAATTCTGAAAAAGATTCAATCAACGCGACATTTTCCATAATCTATTTAAAATTAAAATTTAATCATAACTTTTGCTTCTACAATGTTTTCATAAGGAATTTGAACTTCCTTTTTTATGGTTACTTTGCCTTTACCCACAGGTTTTGGCTCTCTAACTTTCCACTCCAAGGTGATATCATTATCTGATGTTTTGGTCAAAACCCCTTCCACTTCATCCTCGGCCGTTTTAACCTTCAAGGTTCTTTTAACATTCTTTTTATACTGTCGTTTATGGACCAATGGAGATGCTGCTCCGGCCGACATAACTTCCAAGGAAAAATCTTGTTCTTCCCTGTCCAAATTATGTTCAATGGCGCGGCTTACAAACATACAGTCTTCAACCAAAATACCATTGTCGCCATCAATAATCACCTTTATGTGGCTATCGCCTGAAATGGACAAATCAATAAGGAACAAATCTGGTCTTTCAATCAGCGCAGCATCCAGTAATTCGGCAACCTTGGTTTTAAACATTTTTTAGTATAAAAAGAGGGGACTTTTCGTCCCCTCATAATCTTTAATTTCGCCTTTCAACGGTGCAAATATATAACATTTTATTGATTTTTAAAGGAATATTTCATAAATTTAAATACCGCTTGCTTGTGAGAGCTTGATATTTCTGGGCTTACAATTTTTTACGCCTTTTTTATGAATATCATTTTTTAAACACAAACTAACTAAACCATGAACTGATGAAAAAATTACTTGTACCCACTGATTTTTCAGATCAAGCCGAAAATGCCCTGAAAGTAGCCGCACAAATTGCCAAAAAACACGATTGCGAAATTTACTTGTTGCACATTCTTGAAATGCCTTTACAAGAAGTAGACCCCATGGGCACCCACAGTAGCCTGCCAGAGGCTGTGTTTTTTATGAAATTAGCGCACAAAAAATTTGAGGAGCTAAAAAATAAAGATTATCTCGAAGGTTTGAAGGTTCATGAATCTGTCGATTTTCACGAGATTTTCAAAGGTATTTTTCAGCTCTGTAGAAAACAGGATATTGACCTAATTATTATGGGTTCCAACGGAGCAAGTGGCCTAAGAGAAATGCTTATTGGTAGCAATACCGAAAAAGTGGTACGCACTTCTGCAACTCCTGTGTTAGTGGTAAAAAAGGAGCATAAAATATTCAACATTGCCAATTTTGTGTTTGCTTCAGATTTTAAAGATGAAAGCAAAGCTACCTTTAAAAAGGCCATGGAATTTGCCAATAAACTGGGGGCTAAAATGCATTTACTTATGGTGAATACGCCCAATAAATTTATTACTTCAGCCGAAGCAAACCAACGCATGCAGAATTTTCTTGAAAGCTTTAAAGCTTCAAATCATACCTTGAATATTTACAACGATATGAGCATTGAAAAAGGCATTATGCATTTTTCTGAATCTATTGGTGCAGATTTAATTGGGATGAGTACGCACGGCAGACAAGGTATTTCGCATTTCTTTAACGGAAGCATCAGTGAAGATTTGGTAAACCATGCCAAACGCCCCGTAATTACATTTAAGATTTAAACCCCTTATTTTACCAAAACGCCCCTTAAATCCATTAATGGAACAGGTTGCAATGCCCTTAGGTTTATGGTATTTTTTCTAAAGAGGTAGGTTTTGTCAAACATTTGGTTTCCTTCAAAAAAGGAGACCTTAAAAGTGTTGTTCAATGCGAACAATTCCTCGACCATTAATTCTATTTTGGCAAAGCTTTTTTTGGGGAGGACGTCTATTTTCTTTCGGAAAGTAGCTGTTTTTTTGGTTTCGGAATAGCCACTGGTAACGATAAGCACCATTTCCAAATCAACATCTTTGTCATTTATAATGTAGGCGTTCCAATCTTGTGTTTTATGCACTTCGTTATACTCGTTAACAACGGCAATGTAAACGTCTTCAACTTTTGGAATTTCGATGTCTTTTTTCATTGACTACAAAGCAGACTTAAACTGCTCTAAAAAGCGCACATCGTTTTCACTCAACAAACGGATATCGCCTATTTGATGGAGCAGCATAGCAATACGGTCTATGCCCATACCAAAGGCAAACCCAGAATATTCTTTAGAATTAATACCGCAGTTTTCCAAAACGTTGGGGTCTACCATACCACAGCCCATAATTTCGAGCCAACCAGTACCCTTTGTAATACGGTAATCTATTTCGGTTTCCAATCCCCAATACACATCCACCTCAGCGCTTGGCTCGGTAAATGGGAAGTAACTTGGGCGTAAACGTATTTTGCTTTTCCCGAACATCTCGGTGGTGAAATGTTGAAGGGTTTGTTTTAAATCTGCAAAACTGACATCTTTATCTATGTAAAGCCCTTCAACTTGATGGAAAAAACAGTGCGAACGCGCCGAAATAGCCTCATTTCTGTATACTCTTCCCGGAGAAATGGTTCTAATTGGCGGTTTATTGTTTTCCATATAACGCACCTGTACCGAACTGGTGTGCGTACGCAATAAAATATCTGGATTGGTTTGAATAAAAAATGTATCCTGCATATCACGTGCCGGGTGGTATTCTGGCAAGTTCAATGCGGTAAAGTTGTGCCAATCGTCTTCAATTTCTGGACCTTCACTAACATTAAAACCAATACGCGAAAAAATATCAATAATTTGATTTTTTACAATGGAAATAGGATGGCGCGCACCAATTTGCACAGGCGCACCTGGACGAGATAAATCTCCATAAACGCCTTTTACTTCTTCCTTGCTTTCAAGCTCCTCTTTTAGGGCATCAACCTTGTCTTCGGCAATTTTTTTAAGTTTGTTTATAGTTTGGCCAAATTCCTTTTTTTGGTCGTTTGCTACATTTTTAAACTCTGCGAAATACTGTTTTAAAAGCCCTTTGGAACCTAAATATTTAATCCGGAACGCTTCAATCTCTTCCTTTGATTGAGCTTTAAAAGCTTCGGCTTCAGCTATGAGTTCGTTTATCTTATCTATCATGACACGTAAAAAATGATGGCAAATTTAATGTTTTTTATGAGATGCTGAAACAAGTTCAGCATGACAATCAATCAATATACTCGGTTTCTACAAAATAGTTTACAATGGCTTCTTTCATTAAAACCGATTGCTCACCGGCCTTTAAATGTGGTAAAGCTTCCAAAACTTTGTAATGTGGCCAGCCTTCATCATCCACAAAATCAAGCTCGTAATAGCCATAAGGTGCCAGCAATTTACAAATGGCAATGTGCATTAAATCAAGTTTTTGATCCTTTTTAAAGCTACGGTTTAACTGCCCAAGTTCCTGCACACCAATTAAATAAATAATGGCATCTAAATCTATGGGCGCCCCATCTGCAAATTGCTTGGATAGTTTTTCAACCACCAAATCCCAGCGTTCCTTTAATTGCTCGTCTCTTGACATTTTTGTATTGAACCTATAAGCGTTAAAAGTTGCAAAGTTAGCTTATATTTGACAAAATTCTGAATTATGAGCGTAATAGATATTGTTTTGGCCGGCTTAATTTTATTTGGGCTTGTTCGTGGTTTTATGAAAGGCCTTTTTGTTGAAGTAGCCTCTTTAGTGGCTTTGGTTGCCGGCGTTTATGGGGCTATACATTTTAGCAATTTTGCAGCTGACTTTTTACAGACCAAAACCGAATGGAACGAAAACACCATAAAATATTCTGCCTTGGCCATAACTTTTGTGGTTATTGTTTTGGCTATTGCATTGGCCGGAAAAGCACTGACCAAACTAGCCGACTTTGCTGCCCTCGGCATTCTAAACAAACTATTGGGCGGAGTTTTTGGCGCTTTAAAAATTGCACTTATTTTGAGCGTGGTCTTAAACATTTTCGATAAACTGAATAACAACATTACCTTTATTGACGAGGAAAACATGCAGGACACAGCCCTTTACAAACCTGTAAAGTCTTTGGTTCCAATTATTTTCCCGAATATATTATCGCCAAATGAAGGTGGTGATGATATTGATTTGGAAAGTGAAGTATAAAAAGATTGAAAAAATTACTCATTATGTTTTTCCGCCCATTGGATTAACATGTTGCAAAGCGTAAGATATCCTTATGGTTCTTAATGATAGCTTTTCAATCTTATTTGGATTTTCCTTTAATTAATCCAAATGATAAATCTCCATAATGTCGTGTAGATACTTTTCGAAATCTATTTTTAAATCGATTAGTTTTCCTGTATGCACATCAAATACCCAACCGTGTACTTTTAAGCCTCGGTCTCTGTATGCTTTTTGTACCGCTGCTGTTTTAATAAGGTTTACGCACTGCTCTTTTACGTTTAATTCTACGAGTCGGTCGTACTTTTTTTCTTCGTCGGCTATCTGGTTAAGTTCATTTCTGTGTATTCTATATACATCCCGAATATTACGCAACCATGGGTTTAAAATGCCCAAATCGGCCGATTGCATCGCTGCTTTAACCCCTCCACAAGCATAGTGCCCACAAACTACAATATGGTTTACTTTTAAATGGTCTACAGCATAATTAACCACAGACATCACATTCAAATCGATACTGATGACCATATTAGCAATGTTACGGTGCACAAACACCTCACCTAGTTGTGCGCCCATGAGTTCTTCAGCTGTTACTCGGCTATCACTGCAACCTATATACAACAGCTCCGGATTTTGACCTTTGCCCAGTTCTTCAAAATAATCGTCTTGAACTTCAAGTTTGCCTTTTATCCAAGCTTTGTTGTTTTCAAATACTCTATCTAAATTCATAGCTTACGGTTTGTGGGTATCTTTAACGTTGGTTTTTAACCATTTCATACAATCTTTAAAACTTTCAAAGATATGCTCTTTTGGAATTAAATCGGGAATAATATCAATACGCTCCATCATGTATTTTGGTTGGCTTAACAGCCCAACAAAAAGCACTTCAATATTCTTTTTGTTCAAATCCTGTAGCATGTCTTCCATGGCATAAAGTCCCGACTGATCCATATATTGCATACGCCCCAAACGAATGACCACCATTTTGGCCGTGTCTGGAATTTGAGCTGTTAACTGTTGAAAATCACTGGTTGAACCAAAAAACAATGGCCCTTTGATGTGTTTTATGAATACTTCTTCCCTTAAATTATCAGGAAAACCTAATTCATCTTTCCATGCTTCCTCTTTAAGCGGTTTAACATCGCTTCGTTCAGCCGTTAAATCACCTATTTTTTTCATGAACATTAAAGAAGCAATAACCAAACCGATACCAACGGCATATACCAAATTCCAAAATGTGGATAGAAACAGCACAACCAACATAATTAAAACCTCCGAACTTAGTTTTAATGGGCCAAGCTTAATATCCTTTGGCATACTGGGTATAGCCTTTAAGCCTTTATAATCCATTACGCCAATACCAACGGTTATTAATATACCTGCCAATACAGCTGCTGGAATTTTTGAGGCAATTGGCCCTAATCCCAATAGAATAACAAATAAAAGCACTCCGGCAATCATACCAGATAATCTTGTTTTTCCGCCTGAGGTAATATTTACAACGGTTCTAATGGTTGCCCCTGCCCCTGGAATACCACCGAAAACTGCGGCTATACTGTTTCCAATACCTTGACCTACCAATTCTTTATTGGGCTTGTGTTTTGTTTTGGTCATGTTATCTGCCACAACACTGGTCAATAAAGAATCTATTGCACCTAACAATGCCAATGTCAAAGCCGTAAATATGTAAGGTGTTACACTGTTGAGCTTAAAACTTGTAAAAATTTCGAGGTTTGGTATTGGTAACCCGCTTGGTATTTTTTCAATGGGTCTGTAATCCAAACCAAAACCAACGGCCACACCAGAAACCACTAGCAATGCAACCAGTGTGCTGGGCAAGGCTTTAGTTATTCGTTTAAACCCATATATTATAAATATGGTAGCTAACGCCAAAATCAATTCCAACCAATTAATATTTTGCAAAGCCCTTGGTAAAGCTTTTATGGCCCCCAAAGCACCTGAGGCTTCTTTAGCCGCTAGGGTTTTAGATTCTTTTAAAATATCTGCTTGACTTGTTTCATTAGCTCTTCTTATAGTTTCTTTAAAATCTTCAAGTACTAAAATGCCCTCACCTGCTTCTTCCTCCAATATATTCTCTAAAATGGCTTCTTCGGCAAATGGCTTAAAGGTTTCAACAAATTCGGCATCTTCTTTTGGGTAATACCCTAATGATGGCAAAATTTGGGTCAATAAGATAATCACCCCAATGGCGGTCATAAAACCAGAAACAACTGGATAAGGAATATACCTAATGTACTTGCCCAGGCCTAAAACACCCAAACCAATCTGCATTAATCCAGCCAATAAAAAAACAGTTAAAATAACAGGCATGGCCTTTGAAACATCACCATCATTAACTGCAATGATACTCGCAATTACCACCATACTAACAGCTGTCATCGGTGCTGTTGGGCCAGAAATTTGTGTGGCTGTTCCTCCAAAAAGTGCTGCAAAAAAGCTAATGAAAATGGCTCCATAAAGACCCGCGGTAGGCCCCAAACCGGAAGACACCCCGAAAGCTAATGCTAATGGCAGTGCAACAATTCCAGCGGTAATACCACCAAAGGCATCTCCTTTTAAGTTCGAGAAGAGGTTTTTCATCAGTTAATGTTTATTTGCGATTTAAATAAGAATCCTAAATTTAATTCATAATGGCCCGAAAAAAAAGCCTTACATTAAAAAGTATTCCTTTTTCAACTAAATTAAGAATTTTTAAAAATTAACAAATGCAATGATATTGAACTGATCTCTGCCTGAAGTTTCAAAAAATTGATTCATATATCCTACCTCCAATTTAAGGTTTTCATTAACTTGAAAACCCAACCCGCCATATAATCGGTTTCTATCAAATTTGGCGCTTTCAGTATTTAAAAATATTTCGTTGTAGGCCGAAAAATAAAATGGGCTGTTTTCTTTGAAGGGAATATTTAGGCTTAAAAAGTAGCGAAATCTCATTTTAAAATCTGATGTCACAAAACGCTGTTCAAACCTATATCTGTGATTTAATTTAACACTTCCAATATTTTGCTTTAAAGTAAACTGCTGAAAAATTCTGTGCTCATTAATCGAAATTTTGTTGTTGGTATTTCCGATATAATTTTCAGATAGAATATAACCGTAGCCTAAAAGTACATTATTTTTTCCTTCGTTGAATGTGTAGCCCAAACCCGTTCTGAGCAACAATTGCTCTAAATCGCCAACAGCATTATAATTTCTATATTGCACCTCGTTGTGAACATTCCACTTAGTGTTTATCTTTTTGTTGCCAATATAAATGAGCCAGTTACCAAAATTACTGTCTTGGGCATGAATAAAAAAAGGTAGCATAAGCAACAAAGCCAATGCTACCATACTTGCTTTCTTTTTCATATAATTTATTCCCTTAGAAAGCACTAATCTATTCGTAAAATGTAACCGCTCCTGTGTTTATATCGTACATGGCACCAATAATCATGATTTCACCATTTTTCTCCATTTCGGCTAAAATTGGACTTTCTTTATGTATCCTTTCTATGGTTAGCTCCACATTCTTTTTCGATACATTGTCAACAAATTCTAAGTTTTTAGAGTTTCTAAAATTTTCATCTTTAGGCTCTTTAACAGCATTTACTGCTGGGTCAATTTTTTCAATCAACTTGGTTAAGTTACCCATTTTAGCGTGGTCGCAAGCCCCTTTTACAGCACCACAACTAGTATGCCCCAAAACCACAATAAGTTTTGTGCCTGCCAACTTGCAGGCAAATTCCATACTTCCCAAGATGTCTTCGTTAACAAAATTTCCTGCAATACGAACGCTGAATATATCGCCCAAACCTTGGTCGAAAACCAATTCTGCAGAAACCCTTGAATCTATACAACTTAAAATTGTAGCAAAGGGGAATTGTCCATCACTTGTATCGTTAACCTGCTCTAAAAGGTTTCTGTTAGCCTTTAAGTTATTTTGAAATCGTTCATTACCTTCTTTTAAATATTGCAATGACTTCTCTGGAGTCATCGTTGCTTGTGTTTCTCTGGTGTGTGCTTTCATGCGTTATTGTTTACTGTTATTGCTGTCAAAATTATCTAGTCTTTAAATTTCTACTTCCGGTTACTAAAAATGAAACATTAAGGTTATCTATTACCTCCTCAATGTTTGATTTTTTGGCACTTAACTTGTTTTTATTTGGGTGTGATGACCTATCGATACAAAGCAAATTAATGTTGTTTTTTGACAAATATTTGTCGATTACCTTTATATTATTGTCGGCCTGCTCAAAAACATACTCAACATTATTTTCGTTAAGCTGATTTTGTCCTTCAATTGCTTCACTAGCCTTTTTTATGATTTTGAAAGATCTTAAAGGTTTTTGAGTGTTTGCTATTAAATCTTTAGCAAACTCGAAATCGATTTGTTTGTTTGAAGCATTTAACATCCCCAAACCAATTTCTTTACTTGGTTCAAGTGCCTTTTTGTTGGAAGCTATCATAACAACACCGTTAAAATTATTGAGAACAAAACTGGTAATGTTATCGCCGATTAAACCCAAACGATTAGTTTTTCTTTTTCCCAAAACGATAATATCTGGCTTGTTCTCTTCCAAATAATTTTCTATTTCATGCTTAACATTACCGTATGAAAAAGATGTGGTAATGTTTACTCCGTAATCTTCTTTTATGGGGTTTATTAAACTTTCAATTTTCTTTTTCGTTGCAAAATGTTTTTGGTTTATGGTTCGCTTTGCAGAAAGTTGGTTTTCATCTTCAACAACATCTGATGCTTTTTTTACATGAAAAAAAGTTATTTCTCCTCCAATAATTTTCGCAAGGCTTACCGTGCTTTTTAAAGTGGAATCTACCGAATTTTTCAAATCAGATAGCACCAATATTTTATATTTATTTGTTCTCATGACACCTAATTTAAACTTAAACTTGACTGAGGTCTTGTTCTGAAGAACTCAACAAAACTTTCTGGATTCTCTACTATTCCACGCTTGGAGGTCAACTTTATATCAATATTTCTTTCTTTCGCCTTAAACAGAAAATCCTCGAGAATTTCAATAATGTCATTATCTAAATATCTTGTTTTTAACAGATCTATTTCTAAAAATGTATCTCTTGGCAAGCTATCCAACTCCTTAAGAATCGCTCCTTTGTTAAAAAAGGTTACTTCTTCTGCCAAAGACATTTTTATTTTGTGTTTTCCATTGCTTTTGTCTTCAATATGAAGGAAATGAGAATTTTGGTAGCTTTTTAATAAAATAACAACTATACCAACCAATAAGCCCAAACCTATGCCATAGAGAAGGTCAATAAAAACAATACCTAGAACGGTTACCGTGAAAGGGATAGATTGTTTCCAACCCAAATCATACATCTGTTTGAATAATTTTGGTTTCGCCAATTTATAACCAACAACCAACAAGATAGCTGCCAATACAGATAGCGGAATCATATTCAATAACCTAGGAATTAAAATAACGGAAATTAGCAAGAAAAACCCATGAATAATGGCCGACATTTTAGATTCTCCACCCGATTGAATATTAGCAGAACTACGCACAATTACCTGAGTAATGGGCAATCCTCCAATCAATCCGGAAATGATATTCCCCGTACCCTGTGCCAACAACTCTCTGTTGGTTGGAGTTACGTTTTTATGGGGATCTATTTTATCGGTAGCTTCTACACAAAGCAAAGTTTCCAAACTAGCTACTAAAGCTATGGTGAATGCTACAATCCAAACATCTGTATTTGTAATAACCGCAAAATTTGGAAAACTAAACTGCGCCATAAATGATGCTGTATCTTCAGGCACAGGCACACTTACTAAATGTGACTGTGAAATGGCCAATGCTTCGTTTGATTGTGTTACTGAGTAAAAAATAATACCCAAAATAACAGCAACCAACGGGCCTTGTATCAATTGAAAAATTTTGGCTTTTTTAGTTAAAACCCTATCCCATAAAATCAATATGGCAAGGCCAATAACACCAATAATAGTGGAACCAACAGTAATATTATCGAAAATGTTTAAAATCGCCGAAAATGTGTTTTCTCCTGAGGCTTCAAAAAAGCTATCGGCACCTTCTGGTTCTGCGTCATAGCCAAAAAAATGGGGGATTTGTTTTAAAATAATGATAATTCCAATGCCCGTAAGCATTCCTTTAATAACCGATGAAGGAAAATAATATCCAATTACTCCTGCTTTTAAAAACCCGAAAATTAACTGAATTACACCTCCAATAACTACGGCAACAAGAAAATTTTGATAACCCCCCAAAGTTCCAATGGCCGTTAATACAATAGCTGCCAAACCTGCTGCAGGTCCACTAACACCAATATTAGAACCACTTAAGGCTCCTACAACAATTCCTCCAACAATACCAGCTATTAATCCTGAAAATAATGGTGCCCCACTGGCAAGAGCTATACCTAAACACAAAGGCAAGGCAACAAAAAATACAACTATACTCGCTGGTAAGTCTTTTTTAATAGTTTTAAACATATTATAAATGAGTTTTATTTTGGCTTTGGAACCAAAAAAGTCAATAATTAAAATTGATTATGGCCTATAAAAAGGCTAAAATTGAATTTATAATATGTGTAACCTAGGAGGGGGTGAAGTTAATTTTAAATGTGGGTTAGGATATTTTTTGGCACAATATTCTAAATTGTGCTCATCCTCTAGAATTGAAAACTTTAGGTCTGATGCTTCCAAATTGCAGTATAACAGCTCCTTTTCAGCTGTTTTCTTTCCACCTTTTTCTTCTTCTTCTGAAGTAGTGTAAAAAACCGAAACATCAACCGAATCGTCTATTATAGATATAACTGTTGGCGCCATTAAAAATAGCAAAAACAGTGTTGTTAATAATATGGAAACGATTTGTTTCAGCATTGAATTCAATTTTTAAAAACGTAAATATACAATTCTTAACGTTAAGTTTTTATTAAAAATCGTTTAACAGCCTGATGTCCTGCGATGCAACCCAACCTGTTTTTCCGTCTGAAAGTTTAATCTTCTTCCAATCGTTGTAAGATTCATCCACCTGAACTTTAGTGCCTTCGTGCAACCTAAACGCCTCTTCACCACGTTGGTTAGGTGTGTTTCTAACTTTGCTTTCTTGAGCAAAAATAATAGCCGGATTATCCAGTTTATCTAAATTATATCTGTGGAAAGCGAAAGCCACCGTCACAAAAACCAAACCTAAAGACAGTAAACTTCCAATAAAAGCCATGCGTTTGCTTAAGGTTGAATATGAAAAATAGTAGACCAAAAATAAAATAACAAAACAAAAAACCAGCCCAACAGCAGTTTTTGCCCAGCCATCAAATGATAATCTATTTGCTGCACTGTTTAAAAGCTTCGGCAAACCAGCTTCCGGAACTACATCAATGGCATCAATGGTCATATTTTTGGCAAAAGCTATGTTGTTTTTAATGTCTTCATCATTGGGTGCCAATAGAAGAGCTTTTTCGTAATAATAAATGCTAGGTGCAATATTATTTAGCTTGTAATGGGCATTGCCCATATTAAAATATAAATCGGCAGACTGTACTCCGCTATTCAAAATAGCTTTATAATTATCAATGGCTTCGGCATATTTACCTTCATTATAAAGGGCATTGGCCTTTTCAAACGTAGATTGGTTTTGAGCAACACAAAACGTGGTCAATAAAAAAACTAATATATATACTAATTGCTTCATTTTACCGTGCTTGCTTATCAATTAATGAAATAGTTTTGGCCGCCTTATCGTAATCCTCTTGCATCGTAACGTTGTCTATTGGGGTATAGCGCGCCAAATCACAACTTTCTATAATACCAATAAAATCTTTTATCACTTCCTGTTGTACCTGCTTTTGTTCTAACAAACTTTTAATTTTATCCTTACTAAAATCGCTCGTTTCTATATGCAATTTTGCCTTCAGGTAATTATGTAAGGCTTTCTCCAAAGCGATGTAAAACGCTTCTTTTTTACCCAAAGATTTCTTGGCACTGCTCAAATACTTTTTCGCCAATTTATCGGCTTTTCTAATTTTATTTCCAAAAACATCAGCATCCCTGCTCGCTTTTTTATTTCGAATAACAATAGCAACAGGAATAACTAAAAAAGGCAACAATAATAAACTCCAAAATAGTTTTGTTTTAAAGAAATACTCTTGTTTAATAGGTTCAAATTCTGTTTTCGTTTTTATAAACGCGAAGTGATCACTATTTAAAACCACCTCCTGCTTTTTACCACTGGCAACCGAAGTGCCGCTATTATTTGCATTAGTATTGGACGGCCCGCTTAAAACATTGATAACAATTTCATCAGAAGACAACCGTTTATAGCTTTCTGTAGCCAAGTCAAAATATGAAAATGAAATGCTCGGTATGGGGTACTTTCCTTTGTATTGCGGAACCACTGTATAACTATCAGAAATATCACCCTGCATACCAGACAAATTGGTTCTTACATTTTCTTTGTGTTCCGGCTCGTATACCTCCAATGAACTTGGCAAGGAAATTTTAGGTAATTTGAATAGTTTTAAGTTGCCATTTCCGCTTACATCAACCTTTACCTGCAATGATTCTGTAGCGTCAAGTTCCGTTTTGGAAGCCGAAACATTAAGATTGAAATCCCCTACCGCACCAGTAAAATCAACTGGCTTACCCACTTCCGGTAATGGTTTTACATTAATGGTTTTGTTGCCAGCCGAAACTGTTTTGCTTGTGCGTGTCATTAATAAACTTCCAAAAATATCTCGCCTGTTTGTTGGTACTCTTAAAGCAATATCCAATGTTAGAGGCTCAATATCAAGTTTGCCCATTTTTTGAGGGTACAAAACCGTTTTTCGAAGCACTAAAAACCTGTAGTCTTCACCGTTAAATTTTCCGTTTTGTACTTTTTGCCCTTGGGTGTCGATGTTTTGGCTCCAAAAATCGTTATACCTTGGTGTATCTATTTCATTCCAATTGTCAACTGCTATTTTCGGTGAAACGTATAATTTGTAAACTACGGTAATGGCCTCGTTTAAATACGGATTGGTTTTTGAAACCTCAGCTACCAAATGGATGTTTTCAGAAGCCAAATATTGAGGATCATTGGGGTCCTTTGGAACATCGACGGCTGCAGTTACCACTATTTTTAATGGTGTGGTTTTATACGTCTGTCCGTCTATTACAATCGTAGCCTGCTCAATAGTGAAATTTCCACGAGATTTTGGTGCTAAAAAGTAGCTGTATGTTTTTTTAAAGGTGCGCTTGCCGTTAATCCATGAATTGCTAACGGCTTGGTTGGGACCACCAACCACTGTAAAGTTGGCAAAATCTGGTGGATTAAAATTATCCCCATCTTGGTTCATTTCAAAGTCGATGCGCAGCCTCTCATTAACTCCCAATGTGGTTTTGCTCGCTTTTGCATTAAACTCAACTTGCGCTGAAACAAAACTCGTGGCAAAAACCAATAATATGATGGATATGTGTTTTACTATTTTCATTTTTCTGTTAAAAACTTTTGGCTTCGGTCTTCCCTACTTCCAAATCCTCTACCAATCTTTATCTGTTTGGATAATGACACCTTGTTGCTTTTCAGCATTCATTTTTTCTTGAACTTTTTGTTCTTGATTGTTCATGGCCTCCAAAAGGTTCTTTATTTGCTGGGGAGACAATTGTCCTGGTTGTGGTTTGGGCTGTTGTTGCTCCTTTTCTTCATCACCTTTTCTTTGATCTTGCTTTTCGTCTTTAGGTTTTCCGTTTTCATCCTTTTTATCTTCACCATCCTTCTTGTCTTGGTCGCCTTCGTCCTTTTTATCCTCTTTATCGTTGCCTTCTTTATCCTGATTTTCCTTGTTTTCTTGATCTTGATTATCCTGTTGGTCCTTATCCTTTTGGTCTTGGTTGTCTTTATTTTCGTCTTGCTTATCCTGATTCTGGTCTTGCTGGTCTTGCTGGTCTTGTTGTTGTTCAGCACATGCCTTGGCTAATGCGAAATTATATCGGGTTTCGTCATCTGTAGGGTCATTTCTCAAAGCGTTTTTATAGGCCTCGACTGCTTCCTTGCATTTTTTGTTTTGCATTAAAACGTTACCAATGTTATGAAATGCTTTGTGTTTTTCAGATTTTGAAGTGGCTGCTTCTGCAGCTTCTTGAAGCCTGAAAATGGCTTCATCAAAATTTCCGTTTTTTATATAGGTATTTCCTAAATTATAAGCTCCAGCTACAGACTTTGGCTGTTCTGAAATCGCTTTTCTGTATTCCATTTCAGCTGAAACCACATCATCATTTTGCAATAAACTGTTGCCTTCATAAACATAATTATTGGCCTTTTTTAATGCCAACAATTGTGCTTTGTCCTTTTCTTGGGAAAAAGACATAATCACCGAAAACATTAATAAAACCGTTAGTAATTGCTTCATTTTCATTTCTAAATTAGAAAATATTGTCTTTTTTGTCCGTTAAAAAATTTATAAAAATGGGAATTATTGAATCGGTTACAAATTTTCATTGAAAAGATTCAATTTTTTCAGCCATTCCGTTTTTCTTTCCAATAGGAAAATATCGATAAACAAGAAAAATATGCCAAAGCCTAAAAACCACTGAAATTGATCTTTAAAATCGGCAAACTGCTTTGACTCAAACTCCGTTTTATCCATAGCGTTTAAAATCTCATGGATGCTTTCAACCACATCTTTGGTATTCTTCCCATTAATGTAGGCACCGTTAGCCTCTTCTGCAATATTCTGCAGTGTTTCTTCATTCAATTTGGTTATTACTGTTTCGCCTTGGCTATCCTTTTTATAGTTTAAAACCGTGCCATCTTTTTTAATTGGAATTGGCCCTCCTTTTATATCTCCCACACCTATGGTAAAAATTCTAATACCTTCTTCGCTGGCCTGCTCTGCCACCGCAGCTGCCTGCTCGCTATGGTCTTCGCCATCTGATATGATAATGAGTACTCTGTTGGTTTGCTCATCATCATCAAAATAAGTAGTTGCCAATTTTATGGCTTCATTTATTGCCGTTCCTTGCGAAGACAACATATCGGTATTCATGCTTTGTAGAAACATTTTGGCCGATGCATAATCTGTTGTAATAGGCAATTGTGGAATTGCCCTTCCCGCGTAAGCAATAATCCCTATGCGGTCGCTTGCCAAATTATTGATGATTTGCGTTACCAACTGCTTGGATTTTTCCAAACGATTGGGTGCAATATCTTCGGCCAACATACTTTTTGATACGTCAATGGCAAATACAATATCTACACCTTCGCGCTTAACTGTTTCTAGCTTTGTGCCAATTTTTGGGTTGACCAATGCAATTGCCAAACACAAAAAGGCCAAACTAAGTACAATTATCTTTAAAACACCCTTAAAAACAGAGCGATTTGGACTTAACTTTTGTAATAATGTTGAATCAGCGAATTTTTTTTGCGCTTTATACCTCCAAAACTGAAGTAACAAAAAGAACAAGACTACCACTGGAATAACCAACAATGCCCAAAACCATATTTTTTCGTCTAATTGATACATTTTTGTTTAACGTTTTTCAAGTTGAAAAATTCAAGTCTAAACAAAACTTCTGAAAACCGTAAATCTTAATAATACCTCCAGTAACAGGAACAATCCTGCCAGTATTACCAAGGGGCGATACTTTTCATCGTAATTGTAAAATTTAAATTCTTCTATTTCTGTTTTTTCCAGTTTATTTATTTCGTCGTAAATCTCTTCAAGTTTCTTGTTATTGGTGGCCCTAAAATATCTGCCTCCCGTAACTTCGGCTATTTCCTCAAGTAAAGCTTCGTCTATTTCAACTTGGATACGCCCGTACTGAAAATTACCGTTTGGTAAAATGGCCACAGGTGATAAAGCCATTCCGTTTGTTCCCAAACCAATGGTGTAAACTTTTATTCCGTATTCTACAGCCAATTCACTAGCTATTTTTGGGTCGATAAAGCCTGAATTATTAACTCCATCCGTCAATAAAATAATGACTTTACTTGTTGCTTTACTATCCTTTAAACGGTTTACAGCCGTTGCCAATCCCATACCAATGGCAGTTCCTCCTTCAATAATGGTGTTGTACTTTATACTTTTCAAAGAATGCAAAACAATGGCTTTGTCACTCGTAATTGGTGTTTTGGTGTAGCTTTCTCCTGCGTATTCCACCAAACCAATCCTATCGTTAGGGCGACCTTTAATAAATTCTGCAGCTACTTTTTTGAGGGCTTCCAATCGGTTAGGCGACAAATCTTTTGCCAACATACTGGCCGATACGTCAATAGCCATAACGATATCAATACCGCGCGTAGTTTTTGTTTTTGTTGACACATCAACCGACTGTGGTCTTGCCAAAGCAGTAATCAATAAAGCCAAAGCCAATAGACGCAGTACGAATAACAAATGTCTTGATTTTGGTAGCCAAGAATTGGTGATTTTAAACCCCTTTAAGCTGGATATTTTAAGCTCGGCCGTTTGCCTTTTGTTTTTAAAAAGATACCATAGCACGGCCAGTGGCAGCAATAAAAACAACCAGAAAAACTCCTTATTTAAAAATTCTATGCCTTCAAACATTAGTTTTCTGCTTTTTTAAGTTCAATTGAGTTAAGGATGCGCTCTAAAATCTTTTCTGCATAAGTATCATTTTCCCTGTGGAAAATCATGACTTCTTGAACAACATTCTCGGCCGTAAAACCAAGGACAACATATTTTCCTTTTTCAAGTTTATCAGTTCCTAAAACTGGTGCATCCATTGTGCCATAAACTTTTAACCCTTCAGCTCCATTTGGTGTAACAAATTTTTCTCTTTTTGTAATGATATTCTGGGCCCCTGCATTTTCGAATAGGTTTAATTCACTATCAATGGCCTTTTCTATATCTATTTTATTTTCACCCAAATTTTTGATTTTAGTAGTAGCGACGCGTATTTGAAATCTATCAATCAAGCTTCCGTAGCCAAATTGGGTCATCTCTATTTGTTGCGCCATTTCCTCGGGTAATTCGGGTGTTGTACGCCTTAAAACTTTTGGCGTGCTGATGGTAATTGGCGGAAACCCATAAGCACTGGTTACCCAATCACCTTCAAGAAGTTCTTTACTGTCGTGGCCAATAATGGTATCCTTCACATAATCGAAACCATATTTAATCGAGAATCCTGTAATGGTTACCAGTAAGAGAAAAACGCTTATGGCAACAGTTATCCATACTTTTTTACGTTTCTTTTTTCGCTCTTGCTCTTCCCGATATTTGGCGTCGAGTAGCTTTTCTTCTTCGGTGGGCTCTGGCAAAGCTTCCTTAACATGATCTATTTCTATGTCGATAGTGTCTCTATCGATTTTGGCCAATTCAATATCTGGAGCAGATTTAGCAAACTTTACTAAATCGGCACGTTTTAAAATGTTTTCAAGGTTTTTAATATCATCTTTGCTCAAATCCACCTGATTACCTTCTTTAAGTAAAGTGAGTCGCTTAATCAACTCGTCTGTAGTACTCTCCAAAGCACGGTCATAAACCTTTTCATCTAAATATTTTCTGATGATAAACGTTAATTCAGAATAATAATCCTTCATGTTTTGATGCTCCAAATAATGGCTCTCATCAAGTTTTTTGAGGGCTAATTTTGCTCGGTCGTACGGCGGCAACAATGCTATTTGTTCCGCTTCAGTCAATGGTTTTTTGCGCCAAATGAACCAATACAGTAAAAATGAAATTGCTCCAATAATTAGAAAAGCTAGTAAAACATAAATCCACCAATTACTATGCGCTTTTTGAACGGCAATTATTGGTTTAATATCATATAGCCCTTTGGTGGTATCGATTTCAACATTTCTAACTTCAACCTGAATGGAATCGGTAAAAAATGTTTTATCACCAACAATAATTTTTTGTTGTGGAATAATGTACTTACCAGAATCGAACTGCGTTAGGCCGTACTTTTTTATTAAGTTGAATTTGTCTCTGTTCTTTAAGGTATCAACATCATAGGATTCAATCATTTCGAGAGGAGAAAAGGTTTGTCCCTCTGGAAAAACGACCAGTTTTGTTGAATCGGTTTCCACTTGAATATGGTAGGTTATCTGTTCGCCAATTTTAATGGAAGTTGAATCAATAGTTGATATCACTTGGGCAAAAGAGAACCAAGAAAAAAGAATCAAGAAAAAGGACAATGAAAGATCTCTTGATGGCCTCAATTTAAAATTAGTCATTCTTAATTCTTCAATAATCATTCTCTATCCTCTTCTTTTAAAATAGCCCAACAACTTTTTCACATAGCTTTCGTCCACGCGGCAATCAATAGCACCGGCTCCCGACTTGGTAAAACTTTCCTTGTAATAATCTACCTTTTCTCGGTAAAACTTTGCGTAATTGAGCCTTACTTTTTTTGATGAAGTATTTACCAGCATCATCTCTCCTGTTTCTTCATCTTGCATTTGCACCATGCCCAAATTTGGGATTTCTTCCTCACGTTTATCATAAACTCTAATACCCGTAACGTCATGCTTTCCAGCAACAATTTTCATGGTTTGGTTATAATCGTCCGCAATAAAATCGGAAAGCACAAAAACAATGGCTTTCTTTTTCATTACGTTTTGCATAAACTTTAAAGCTTCCGCAATATTGGTCTGTTTACTTTCGGGTTCAAATTCTATTAGTTCCCTGATTATTCGAAGCACATGTGAACGTCCTTTTTTTGGCGGAATGTATAATTCCACTTGGTCTGAAAAAAGAATCAACCCAATTTTATCATTATTCTGGGTTGCCGAAAACGCCAGTGTAGCGGCGATTTCTGTAATAACTTCATTTTTGAACTGCTCTGTGGTACCAAATAATTCTGAGCCCGAAACGTCTACCATGAGCATCATGGTTAGCTCGCGCTCTTCCTCAAAGACTTTTACAAAAGGCTCATTGTACCTTGCCGTTACGTTCCAATCAATACTTCTAACATCATCACCAAATTGATATTGACGCACCTCACTAAATGTCATACCACGACCTTTGAAGGTAGAATGGTATTCACCGCCAAAAATGTGATCAGACAAACGGCGTGTCTTGATCTCAATCTTACGTACTTTTTTTAGTAACTCTTTGGTATCCATTATTTGATTTACGATTGTAGATTTTTGATTTACGAATTCTAAGGTTGAAGAAATCACAAATCCTCATTCGTCATTCTAAAATCTGAAATCTTAAGGCACTTCTATTTCGTTCACTATTTTATTGATGATGTCTTCGGAAGTTACGTTTTCAGCCTCGGCTTCATAAGTAATTCCTATTCGGTGTCTTAAAACATCATAAACAACTGCCCGAACATCTTCAGGAATCACATAACCGCGACGTTTGATAAACGCATAGCATTTTGCCGCATTGGCCAAATTGATGCTTCCACGCGGTGATGCACCAAAAGATATTAATGGTTTTAAACTGGTAAGTCTGTATTTTTCAGGATATCTGGTAGCAAAAATGATATCCAATATATATTTCTCAATTTTTTCGTCCATATAAACCTCACGAACAGCTTTTTGGGCATTTAAAATTTGCTCCAAAGAAACCACAGGATTTACCTTATCCCAAGCACCTTTTAAATTGGCGCGCATGATAAGTTGTTCTTCGTCAATTTTTGGATAATCAATAACCGTTTTCAGCATAAAACGGTCTACCTGTGCTTCAGGCAACGGATAAGTTCCTTCTTGTTCCACTGGGTTTTGGGTAGCCATTACCAAAAATGGCCTGTCCAACTTGAATGTATCATCACCAATAGTCACTTGCTTTTCTTGCATGGCTTCAAGTAGCGCTGCCTGTACTTTTGCAGGCGCCCTGTTAATCTCATCGGCCAAAACAAAATTGGCAAAAATAGGCCCTTTTTTGATGGAAAAATCATTAACCTTCATGTTGTAGATTAAGGTTCCAGTAACATCGGCTGGCAATAAGTCTGGCGTAAACTGAATTCTACTAAAGCTACCATGAACCGCTTGTGCCAAGGTATTTATGGCTAAGGTCTTTGCTAGTCCAGGAACACCTTCAAGGAGTATATGTCCTTGCCCAAGAAGGCCAATTAATAAACGTTCAACCATATGCTTCTGCCCTACAATGACTTTGTTCATTTCCAGCATCAATAAATCAACAAAAGCACTTTCTTTTTCAATTTTTTCGTTAATCGACTTAATATCAATTGTACCTGTTTCTTCCATCATGTTTAAAATTTTAAAAGCCCGAATATACAGTCCTTATTTGAGCAATGCAAATTGTTAAAATTTTTATTGGGAACCTGTTAAAAATTGGTTAAAAAAGCCTCGCAAGCACCGTTAATTATTGGTTAAAACAAAAAGGCAGCACCAAATATGGCGCTGCCTTTTATTCTTTTATTTTTAGATGAATTATTCCGCTACTAGCGTAATATCATCCACTATAGTTTCTGCATTTGGTGTTACAGTAATGTTAATTTCTTGGGAAACGTAGCCTTCGGCACTTACAGTAAGTGTATAATCTCCGGCTGGAACTTCCTCTAAAAGGAATACTCCTGTTTCATCAGTTTCATCGGTTACAGGGTTTCCATCAACCATTATTGAAGCAGTGGCTAAAACACCTTCCGGCAATTCAAGCACTTTTCCAGTGATTGAACTAGGCTTAAAAGGTAGTTCAATTGGTTCAGAAATTATTGTGGTCTCACCATTTGTTACGGACACGGCTTCGGCAATTCCATTTGCATAATCGGATGCTTCATCAACCGGTTCAACAATTACATCATACGTTCCACCTGGCACGCCCCATAAAGCAAAAGCTCCAGTTTCATCAGTATAAGCAGAAATTATAATATCATCCTCTGGGTCGTCATTCCCCATATCATCAACAATAACATAAGCCATTGCTGGAACATCTTGAGGACTAACACTTCCTTCTATAATGCCTGAATTAGCTTCGGTACTCACGTAAAGCACAGGTTTTAAAATGATATTGCCTGAATTTCCAGCAATAACAATAGATTTTTCAACATCAAAATCTAAAATAAAATCATAGGCATAACCTGGCTCAATAACCGAGTTTACCTTCAATTTCAAACCAGATTGCTGTGCACTTGGCGTTTTTAAATCGAATTCTTCATCAACTTCTTGGTCGTTTTCAATAACAATTGTATTTCCATCACCCAACACCAATCGCATTTGTGATAATGTTCCGGCAGGGATAGGAAACTTATCAACAAGTACTTTGGTAATACCGCCCGTAAAATCTAGAAGATTTACGGTTTCGTTTTGCGCATCGAGAGACATCCAACCATTTTCATTGTCGCTATCATCATCCATTTTAATCATGACATCGACAACCTCAACGTTAACCGCTTTAAATTCACCAGGAGCATCAACAAGCTTCACAGTAATTGTTGGTTGAACACCACTGGTTGCCATTTCATCATTTTTATTTTCACACCCCAAAAAGGATATCAGTAAAATTGAAAATAAAGTGATTTTTAAATTTTTAATCATATTCATTGCATGCAGTTTTTTATTCGACTTATAGGTATATACGGCATTTTTGGGGCGTTTAGATTATTCGCAAACCCAACATTTATGTAAGCAACTGATGCCCAATTGCATAACAATGTTATAATTTTAAATTTGAATTAAGTATTTTTATAGTTGAAAAACAAAACTTTCTGGATAAACGCCCTTTGCCCTGCTATTATGATTAACAAACGCCTACTTATAAAGCACCTTTTGGCCCATAACGACGAGAATAGTTTTTATGACAAAAAGCGGAAAATAGATATAACCCACAAGGAAGGGAAGGCCAAATTTTTAAAGCACATTTGTGCGCTCTCCAACAGTAACCCAAAAAACAACTCATATATAGTCATTGGGGTTGAAGACGCAGACAATAATATTGTTGGTGTCGACTTTTTTGACGACAGTAAAATACAAAACCTCATTAATGCCTATTTAACCAATCCGCCTCTTGTTCAATACGAAAACATTCCTTTTCCTCATTTGCCGGACGATAAGGTTGTGGGGTTAGTTACCATTCGTTCCTCTGAAAAAATAACATCTCTTAGAAAAAACATTTGGAAATACTATGGTGGCTCAGTTTTTTTTAGAGATGGTAGCATGAGCATGCCCAAAATTTTTGATGTTGAGATAAAAGATGTGAACTCAAAAATTGTTGAGGCTATCGAAAAAAATGCCCAAAACAATATAGAGCATACCCTTGATGGTGTGTTTCACTTTATGAACAAACGAAAAGATTATAACGCCCAGTATAAAGTTTTTAAAGAGTATTTTGTAATGTGTTGGGCTGGGCAAAAAAAAACGGTGAAAGACGAAGTGTTTTATTCTCGGGTTGATATTGAACTCGTTAACGAACAGGTACGTCTGTTCTTTTCAGCGCTGGATGAAGTTTCAATTGATTTTGATGAGGACAATTTTAAAATTATTGAATATGTGAAACTGGGGCTTCAAGACCGCTACCATTATTATCCTTTGGAAAAGACCGTTATTCAATTTGAAGACAACGCACAATATAATATTGATACCAAACTATTGTTTGAGGCTCCACAATATGACAAAAAAGTGCTGCACCACATTTACAACACCAACAATAGCATTTTAGAGAAACTTAAAAAAGAACTAACGCTTACACCAAGGGAAGAAATAGACCTAAAAAACCTTCCATCAACATACCTAATATGTTATTTAAACTTGTTCCATGAGGCTTTGAACAAACTTAATGAAGCAAAGCCTTATCTAAAATCGCATAGCGACGAACTGTATAACCTTTATAAAGAAGCCCTTAGAATTTTGAGGAAGGTAAAATATAATTAACATTTGTTAATAAATTTAACCTTAGGTTAACTTTAAAATTTTTCTGTTTGCTCAAAAGTTGTAATTTTGCACTGCTATTAATCTTTTTATCAAACCTTGTGCTCCAAATCGAATAGAAAAAAGAGTCAAGGTTTTTTTGTTGAATTTATCTTTGGTGAGATTTTATAAATCAAACTTAATACCTTGTGCCAAAGGTAGCTCGGTTGTATAGTTGATGGTGTTGGTTTGACGCCGCATATAAATCTTCCAAGCATCACTGCCACTTTCTCGGCCACCGCCAGTTTCCTTTTCCCCACCAAAGGCTCCGCCAATTTCAGCCCCGGAAGTACCAATATTTACATTGGCAATACCGCAATCTGACCCAGCAACCGATAAAAATTGTTCGGCTTCGCGCAGATTATTAGTCATGATGGCCGAACTCAATCCTTGAACCACATTGTTCTGAATATCAATAGCATTTTCAACATCACCTGAATATTTCAAAAGATACAAAACGGGCGCGAACGTTTCGTGCTGAACGATTTCAAACTCGGGTTTAGCCTCTGCAATAGCAGGTTTGACATAACATCCGCTTTCATACCCTTCACCAGAAAGCGCTCCCCCTTTAACAATTAAATTTCCTCCCTCCGCTACAACTTTTTTCAAAGCGCATTGATATAGCCTTACTGCATCTTTATCGATTAATGGACCAACATGGTTATTTTCATCCAACGGATTCCCAATGCGCAATTGTTTGTAGGCATCAACAATGGCCTGTTTCACTTTGTCATAAATACTTTCGTGAATAATTAACCGACGGGTACTAGTACAACGCTGTCCTGCAGTGCCAACGGCACCAAAAACTGCACCAATAACAGTCATTTTAATATCGGCATCTGGGGTTACGATAATCGCGTTATTTCCTCCTAATTCCAATAGACTCTTACCCAAACGTGAAGCGACTTCTTGAGCCACAATTTTCCCCATTCTTATGGAACCAGTTGCCGAAATTAATGGAATTCTGGAATCCTTCGTCATAAATTCCCCAACTTTATAATCGCCGTTAATTAAACATGAAATGCCTTCAGGCAAGTTGTTTTCAGCAAAAACTTTGGCAGCAATATTTTGGCAAGCAATGCCACAAAGCGGTACTTTTTCACTTGGTTTCCAAACGGTAACATCGCCACAAACCCATGCCAAAGCCGTATTCCAAGACCAAACGGCCACCGGAAAATTAAACGCCGAAATGATGCCCACAACACCCAACGGATGATATTGCTCGTACATACGGTGTCCTGGGCGTTCGCTGTGCATAGTCAGCCCGTGCAACTGACGGGACAAGCCAACGGCAAAATCACAAATATCAATCATTTCCTGAACCTCGCCCAAACCTTCTTGATAGGATTTGCCCATTTCAAAGGATACCAATTTGCCTAAAGCTTCCTTTTTCTCCCGAAGTTTTTCACCAAATTGTCTTACAATTTCGCCACGTTGAGGTGCTGGAACTTTTCTCCATATTTTAAAAGCTTTTGTTGCAACATCCATTACAGTTTCAAAATCTTCCTTTGTAGTGGTTTTCACCTTTGCAATTAAGTTTCCATCAACCGGGGAAACGGATTCAATAATACCTCCATTCGAGAAGTAATTTGAACCTGTAGACGTTCCCTCATTTATTGCTTTTATCCCTAACGTTTGTAATGCTTTATCTATGCCAAAATCAGTCGCTACTGCTTTCATAAATTATTGATTTTTCATTAATTTTAAAATTTTTTACGAATATACTAATAAAAAGTTGTTTTTATTAAAGTTCATCAACGCCAAATCAATTAACTTTAGAGGCAATAAACCGAAATCAATTTATGCAAAAGGTCATTTTTCTATTATTTATTTTTTTAACAATCACTTCTTGCAAAAAGAAAGTAGAAAATGTTGTTAAAGCACCCAATCAAAAAGCAGAATTTTCGATTGTAATTCATGGCGGCGCCGGCACTATTTTAAGAGAACATATGTCGCAAGAGAATGAGGCTATTTACAAATCGAAATTGGAAGAAGCTATTCGAGTTGGTTACAATATTCTAAAAAATGGTGGAAGCAGTATTGATGCCGTTGAAAAAACCATTAATGTATTGGAAGATTCACCCTTATTTAATGCCGGGAAAGGGGCTGTATTTACAAACGCCGAAACCAACGAACACGATGCTTCCATTATGGACGGAAAAACGTTGAACGCAGGTGCTTCGGCCGGAACAAAAACAGTAAAAAACCCCATAAGTTTGGCCAGAACTATTATGGAACATTCACCTCATGTCATGTTTTCTGGAAGTGGCGCCGAACAATTTGCTGAAGAGCAAGGTTTAACTATTGTTGACCCTAAATATTTTTACACCGAAAAAAGCTTTAATGCGCTTCAACGTGCAAAACAGGCTCAAGTAAACACCTATTATAACACTAATATAAATGACAGCAAATTTGGTACTGTTGGCTGTGTAGCGTTGGATAAACTGGGAAATTTGGCTGCGGGAACTTCAACGGGTGGCATGACCAACAAACGTTGGGGACGCATAGGCGATTCACCTATTATCGGAGCGGGAACTTATGCAAATAATAACACTTGCGCCGTTTCGTCTACAGGTTGGGGCGAGTATCTTATTCGTGCGATGGTAGCCCACGATATTTCTGCTTTAATGGAGTACAAAAATTTATCGTTGGCCGAAGCTGCAAAAGAAGTGATTCAAAATAAATTACCTAGTATTGATGATGGTCAAGGTGATGGAGGCGTAATTGCCATAGACAAACTTGGAAATATGGTAATGGAGTTTAATACTGCTGGCATGTTCAGAGCAACTATGAACGATAAAGGTGATTTATATATTGGGATGTTTACAGATTAAACGATTTTAAGAACAAATTAACAAAACGTTGCCGTCTAAACTTAAAAAGTTCAACGTACATTTATTAACGAGAAACCGCCTACACTAACTCATCAGTTCATTTTCAATTTAATTCATCAATCTATGTCATTCAAAAAATGCCTCGTTTTAGCATTCGTCGTTTCGTTAGTCTTTTCCTGTAAAAAGAAAGTAGTAGAAACCGATAATATTTTTAAATTTAAAGAATACATCAGCTATACCACGGCTGGTTGGGTTTCGGTTGCAGAACCTATTCAAGTTAATTTGGCAAAAGAGGTTAATGAGTGGAAAATGGGCGATGTAGTTAATTATGATGTTGTAAAAATTACACCTCATGTTCAGGGAAAATTATCAGTAGCCAATGCGCACACCTTAATTTTTACGCCCGATGAAGATTTAGAACCTGGCACTGAGTACACTGTTGATGTTAAGCTCGATGACATTTACAAAACTGTTGAAAAGGGCTATGAAACCTACACCTTTCAGTTTAAAACCATAACCCCAGGTTTCACCATTGTTACCAATAATTTGCAGTCTTACAGCAAAAATTGGCAGTACGTAACGGCGGTTATGCGTTCTTCGGATGTGATATCTTTGGAAAACGCCAAAAAATTGGTTGAAGCGTCACAAGATGAAAAAAAACTATCCATAGTTTTTAACGAATACAATGAAAAAGCTAAAATTTTCGAATTCAAAATTGACAGCATTAACCGGAAAATTGACGACAGCCAAATTACCGTAAAATGGAACGGAAAACCTATAAAAGCTGAAAATGAAGGCGAAAGCACCATCAACATTCCAGGCATAAACAACTTTACCATTGTTAATGTTGACGTTATTCAATCGCCAGAACAACACCTGTCTATCAACTTTTCCGATGCTTTGAAAAAACAACAAAATTTTGATGGTTTGGTAACAATTCAAAAGGTTAAAAATCCAAAATATATTGTTGACGGCAATGTCTTAAAAGTGTACCCAGACTCTAAACTAGTGGGCAATATTCAGGTTGATATATTTCAAGGCATCACCAATTCCGAAGGTTATAAACTAAAAAAACCATTTAATGAAACTATTGCTTTTGAAGAACTAAAACCGCAAGTTCGTCTCATTGGAAATGGCTCCATTTTACCAAATTCTCAAGACTTAAAGTTCAATTTTGAAGCCGTAAATCTCAAAGCCGTTGATGTTAGAATCATCAAGATTTTTGAAGACAACATACTTCAATTTTTACAGGACGGAAATCTGAACAATAACAACGCTTACGATATCAGAAAAGTAGGCCGCCGTATTGCAAAACAAACCATTCAACTTCAAAACGAAGCCGAAAATACAGGTAAATGGAAAGCCTACAGCATCGATTTATCTAAATTTTTCCAAGCTGATGCCGGTGCTATTTATCGTGTGGAAGTGAGTTACAATAAAAACTATTCGCTTTACAACTGTGCTGAAAATGCAACCAACAATACTTCGGAAGAAGACGAAGACTACGATTATTACAAGGAAGATTATTATGAAGGCGATTACACCGAAACCTCCACCGAAGACGAAGATTTAAGGGAAGAAGAATATTGGGACAACCTGACGTACCGTTACAAAAACTACAGCTACAATTGGCGTGAAGAGGACAATCCTTGCCACGATGCGTATTATAACGAACGTAAAATCGTTTCCCAAAATTTAATCGCCTCAAACCTTGGCGTTATTGCAAAACAAGGTAACAACGGTTCGTATTATTTTGCGGTTACAGATATTTTAACCACAAACCCCGAGCCCAATGCAACGGTAAAACTTTATAATTTTCAGCAACAGGAATTGGCCAGCAGAAATACCGATAACGACGGTTTAACTTTATTTGATTCAGGAAAAAATGCCGCCTTTGCCATCGTTTCAAAAGACAATAATGCCACTTACGTAAAATTGGCCGAAGCCAACTCACTGTCCTTGAGCAAATTTGATGTTTCGGGCAACAAAACACAACGCGGCCTTAAAGGTTACATCTACGGCGAGCGTGGTGTTTGGCGACCTGGAGACACTTTGCATCTTACTTTTATGCTCAATGATTTTGCAAATCCGTTGCCCAAAGGCCATCCCATAAAAATGGAAATTACAGACCCCAATGGTAAATTGGTTTACAAAAACGTATCTGCCAATAATCTTAACAACTTTTACAAATTCACTGTACCAACAGCCACAGAAGACAAAACAGGAAATTACAACGCAAAAGTTTCGGTTGGTGGCGCCACCTTCTACAAAGGCCTAAAAATTGAAACGGTTAAGCCCAACCGCCTTAAAATTAAAGTAGATTTTAAAGACGAGGTGTTGACCAATAAAGCCCCTTTAAGTGGAACGTTGGTGGTAAATTGGCTTCACGGAACGCCCGGAAAAAACTTGAAAGCTGAAGTAAAGGCGAAATTCAGCACTACATATTCAGGGTTTGAAAACTTTAAGGATTACACCTTTATTGACCCTACAAGAACCTACAACACCGAAGAAATTAATGTATTTGAAGGCAACGTAGATGAAAACGGAATGGCCAACATCAATACAAAACTATCTGTTGGTAAAAATGCTCCAGGCATGTTGAATGTGCAGTTTTTGTTACGTGCATTTGAAAATGGTGGTGACTTCTCCATGGATGCCTTAACCAAAAAATATGCGCCTTACGATACTTTTGTTGGGTTGAAATCCCCAAAAGGAAATGATTATGGCTCTTTGTTCACAGATGAAAACCAAACCTTTGATGTGGTTACCGTTGATGTCTTTGGAAAGCCCATAAAGCGTAACAACCTAGAGGTTAAAGTGTATAAAATTGAATGGCGTTGGTGGTGGAATTCCTCTTACGACAACCTATCCAGTTACGTATCCAGCACTTACCACAGGCCGTTTTTAGACACCAAAGTTTCTACTGATGCCAACGGAAAAGGAAGCTTCAATTTAAAAATTCCAAACCATGAACGTGGCAGATATTTAATCAGGGTTGTAGACCCAACAAGCGGTCATGCTACGGGAAAAACAGCCTATTTCTATAAAAATTGGTACACGCCAGCAGGTGATAAAGAAGCCGCCAAAATGTTGGTATTTTCTGCTGACAAAGAACAATATAATGTAGGTGAAACCGCTAAAATAAAATTCCAATCGGGCAGCGAAGGTCGTGCTTTGGTAAGCATTGAAAATGGTAGCGAAGTGCTGGATTACAAATGGGTTAAAACCACCAAAGGTGAAACCAGTGTGGGCATTCCGATAACCTCTGTAATGGCACCAAATGTGTTCATTAATATTTCATTGTTGCAACCGCATGCGGTTACAGAAAACGATTTGCCCATTCGCTTGTATGGCGTTATCCCCATCCTGGTTGAAGACCCCAATACCAAGCTACATCCAGAACTAAAAATGCCCGATGTATTAAAACCAGAACAAACCTTTGAGGTACAGGTTTCCGAAAAAAACAATAAACCCATGACCTATACCATCGCTGTGGTTGAGGAAGGTTTACTCGATTTAACCCGATTTAAAACCCCAAATGCTTGGGACGAATTTTACAAACGTGAAGCTTTGGGCGTAAAAACCTGGGATGTATTTGACGATGTTATCGGCGCTTATTCAGGCAGCATAGACCAAGTGTTTGCCATTGGTGGTGATGGCAGTGCTTTGGCAGGGAAAAACAAAAAGGCCAACCGATTTAAACCCGTTGTTACCTATTTGGGACCGTTTACTTTAGACGCAGGAAAAACCGTTACCCATAGCATAAAAATGCCCAATTATATTGGCGCGGTGCGTACCATGGTTGTGGCTGGAAATGTCAAAACCCAAGCCTATGGAAGTACCGATAAATCGGTTCAGGTTAAAAAGCCTTTGATGGTCTTGGCATCGCTTCCGCGGAAATTAAGCCCGGGTGAAAAAGTAACGCTACCCGTTACCGTTTTTGCTATGGAGCCTAAAGTGAAAAATGTGAACATCAGCTTAAAATTGAGTAATGGTATTTCAGTGGTTGGCGAAAGCAACAAAGCCCTAACCTTTGACAAACCCGATGAGCAAATGGCGTATTTTGAATTGGATGTTAGCAAAGCAAAAGGCATCAATACCGTTGAAGTCATTGCCTATGGGAATGGTGAAAAATCGACTTATAAAGTGGAGTTGGACGTTGTAAACCCAAACCCGATAACTTCAAAATCCATAGATAAAACGCTTACTGAAAATGCTTCCGAAACCATTGAATTCTCAACTTTTGGAGTTTCTGGAACCAATACCGCAACCATAGAATTTTCAACCTTGCCACCCATGGATTTTTCACGAAGGTTACAATACCTAATTCAATATCCGCATGGATGTGTAGAACAAACCACATCAAGTGTATTTCCGCAGTTGTTTTTGAGTGATATTTTTGATTTAAATTCAGATAAAAAACAACAGATTCAGTCTAATATTGAAGATGGCATCAAACACTTGGCTCATTTTCAGCAACCCAATGGAGGTTTGAGTTATTGGATGGGGCAAAGTTCAGCCAATGATTGGGGTACCAGTTACGCAGGTCATTTTATGCTTGAAGCTGAAAAGAAAGGATTTGTGCTTCCATTAACATTTAAAAGTAACTGGATAGCCTACCAAAAACAAGCTGCTAGAGATTGGCGACCAAGCTATAGAGCTTATAATTCTGACTTGGCACAAGCTTACAGACTGTACACTTTGGCTTTGGCTGGAAAACCCGATTTGGCAGCGATGAATAGATTACGAGAGTTTTCAGAAATTTCCAACGAAGCCAAATGGCGATTGGCAGCTGCCTATGCTTTGGTGGGTCAAAAGGAAGCTAGTGATGCTATTTCCAAAACCGCGAACATCAATTTTCAGCCTTCAAACTATAGCTATTACACTTATGGCTCGGTTGACAGAAATCGTGCTATGGCATTAGAAACCATGGTACTCACTAAAAATACCAAGCTGCGCGAACTAGCCAAATACATTGCTAAAGATTTATCGAGCAATCGTTGGATGAGCACTCAAACCACAGCCTACAGTCTATTGGCTATGGCAAAAATGGTTCAGGCCAATGGTGGCAAAGCTTTAAAAGTAGATTATTCTATTAACGGAAAACAAGAAACCATTGATACTAAAAACGCCATTGCTCAACGCAATATAAATATTATAGATGGCAATAATTCCATTTCAATAAAAAATGCTAACGGTAATCTGGTTTATGTGCGCGTTTTAAATTCTGGAAAACTACCAATTGGTGAAGAAATAAATGAGCAGCGTGGTTTAAGTGTTTCTGTTAGTTATACTGACCTAAAAGGCAATGAGATAAATGCCTCCAAATTGCAGCAAGGTCAGGACTTTGTTGCCAAAGTAACTGTAAGTAATCTAAAAGACGAACCCGCAAAAGATGTGGCTTTAACACAAATTTTTCCATCGGGCTGGGAAATCGTAAATACCCGATTCACCAATTTTGGCAACACCATTGTAAGTCTAGCAGATTATACCGATATTAGGGACGACAGAGTAAACTTTTATTTTGATTTACCAGCAAAAGGAAAGCACAGTACAAAAACCTTTAATGTGATGCTGAATGCCTCGTATTTGGGAACATATTATTTATATGGTGTACAGGCTGAAGCCATGTACGACAACGATTATTTTGTTAGAACCAAAGGACAATGGATAACTGTTGAAAACTAACTATATGAAAGCCAAAGAAATACTGAAACAATCGGGGCATCGCCCTTTTGAATTCCCAGAAAACTCGTGGAAGTTTTATCAGGAATGGAACAAAACCATTTTTCTACATTGGGAAGTCAATCCTGATTTGGTGAAACCGCATCTTCCAAAAGGTATGGAACTCGACACCATTGATGGAAAAACATGGGTTAGCTTGGTGGCTTTCGATATGAACCACATTGGCATTCGAAGCATACTTAAAATTCCACGTGTTTCAGATTTTCATGAAATCAACTTGCGTATTTACGTGATTTATAAAGGAAAACCTGGTGTTTATTTCTTGAGTATGGAAGGCAGTAAACGCTCCTCCTGTAAAGTTTTAAGAACCTTATCTAAATTTCCATATCGTTTTTCAAAAATGAAAAGAACAGACTTTAGCTACGCATCGAAAAACACAGAATTTGACGATTCCTTTCATGCAGAATTTGAATTGGGGAACCCCTTAGAAACCAAAAATAAAACCGATAATTGGCTAACCGAACGCTATGTGGTTTTTCAAGATTACAGTAAGAACATTGCAGAATATAACGTGCATCATTTGGAGTGGCCTTTGCAAGATATCAATCTAAAAAAATTGGAAGTTAATTATCCTAGATTTAGCGATTTAATCAATAACAAGCCCGATAAAATTCATTACTCTCATGGGGTACAGGTTTTGGCATGGAATAAAATAAGACACAGAACATGAGTGAGCCTTTTGAGTCATATTACGCCGTAATTTTCACTTCAACTCAAAAAGAAAACATTGAAGGTTATCCTGAAATGGCAGACAAAATGGAAGCTCTGGCGAGACAACAATCTGGCTTTCTGGGCATGCACAGCGCAAGAAATCAGGTTGGTATCACCATAAGTTATTGGAAGAACTTAGAAGCTATAAAAAACTGGAAGCAACAATGCGACCATGTAATTGCTCAACAGAAAGGTCGAAAAGATTGGTACAGCTGGTATAGCGTTAAAGTTTGTAAAGTAGAACGGGAGTATGAGTTTTCCTTGTGAACAAAATAATAGCCTACATAAAACGCAACAAAATAAAATCGGCAATCATTTTTGTGCTTTTAATTGCCTATTATTTTTGCCTGCCAAATCAACTATTTAAAGTACCTACTGCAACAGTTATTACAAGTGCCAATAACCAATTGCTTGGTGCCCAAATTGCTGACGATGGCCAATGGCGATTTCCGCAAAACGATAGTGTTCCCGAGAAATTTAAAACTTGTATCATTCAATTTGAGGATGCTTATTTTTATAAACATCCTGGTTTTAATCCTATTTCTATTTTCAAGGCCTTACGCGACAATTTAAAATCTGGAGGCGTAAAACGTGGCGGAAGCACCTTAACACAGCAAGTTATTCGCCTATCCAGACAAAACCAAAAACGCACCTATTTTGAAAAACTCATTGAGCTTATTTTAGCAACCCGTTTGGAGTTTCGTGCAAGTAAATCTCAAATCTTGGCTTACTATGCCAGTAACGCCCCTTTTGGTGGCAATGTGGTTGGATTGGATGCTGCTTCATGGCGATATTTTAATAGGAATGCAAACCAATTATCTTGGGCAGAAAGTGCTACTTTAGCTGTTTTGCCCAATGCCCCAAGACTTATTTACCCTGGGAAAAATCATGAAATATTACTTAAAAAGCGAAATGCACTGCTTCAAAAACTGCTTCAAAATGATTTAATAGATACTTTAACTTATAATCTTTCCAATGCTGAACCCCTACCCCAAAAACCTTATCCGTTACCTCAAATTGCACCCCATTTATTACAAAAAATAGCACAAACCCATCGAGGAAAGCACATTCAAACCACCATTAAAAAACCGTTACAAGAACGTGTAAACCATATTGTAAAAACACATTACAATCAATTAAGCCAAAATGAAATTTATAATACGGCGGTTTTAATTTTAGATGTAAAAACCAGAAAAGTTTTGACTTACGTGGGCAACACGCCAACCGATAAAACGCACCAAAAAGATGTGGATATTATTGATAAACCCCGAAGCACAGGCAGTATTTTAAAGCCCTTTCTGTACGCTGCCATGTTGGATGCTGGCGACATGCTGCCCAACACTTTGGTTGCCGATGTGCCAACGCAATTCGGAAATTACAATCCTGAAAACTACAGTAAAACCTATGATGGCGCTGTTCCCGCAAGTTGGGCGCTATCGCGGTCGTTAAATGTGCCTTCGGTAAGAATGCTTCAAGAGTTTGGGTTGGATAGGTTTCATCATTATTTAAAGACATTAAATCTTAAAGACTTAAAATACAATGCTAATCACTATGGCTTATCGCTTATTTTGGGCGGAGCCGAAAGTAATTTGTGGGATTTATGCAAAAGTTATGCAGCGCTTTCTTCAACTTTAAATCATTTTTCTGAAACCTCAAGTGAATATTTTTCGAATGAATTTTGCGAACCTACTTTTTTGGCTTCGGAAACTATAGACTTTGGAAAAAAGACTTCGGATAAAGTCCTTTTTGATGCCGCTTCCATCTATCTAACTTATGAAAGTTTGAAAGAAGTAAACAGGCCTGAAGGTGAGGAAAGCTGGGAATTTTTTGATGGTTCAAAACAAATTGCATGGAAAACGGGCACCAGTTTTGGCTTTCGCGACGCTTGGGCTATCGGCACGACCAAAGATTATGTAGTTGGTGTTTGGGTTGGAAATGCCGATGGTGAAGGCAGACCAGGTTTGGTAGGCGTACAAACTGCTGCGCCTATTTTATTTGATGTGTTCGATATTTTACCAAATAGCGAGTGGTTTTCCAAACCTTATGATGAAATGCAAGAGGCATCTATTTGTAAAAAAAGTGGTTATAGAGCATCACCAAATTGTGATGATGTTGAAGAAAAATTCATTCAAATGAGCGGATTGAAAACAAAACCTTGCCCCTACCATGTTCTGGTGCATTTAGATAAAACTGAAATGTATCAGGTCAACTCTTCGTGTGAAAACATTTCAAATATCACGAATAAAAATTGGTTTGTTTTGCCGCCATTAATGGCCTATTATTACAAAACCAAAAATCCGTTTTACAAACCATTGCCAAAATTTAGAAGCGATTGTTTGGGCGATAATGCTATTACCATGGAATTTATCTACCCCAAAGAAAACAACACCGTTTTTTTACCAAAGGATTTTGACGGAACAACAAACGATTTAGTACTGAAAATAGCCCATTCGAAACCCGACAGCACTGTATTTTGGTATGTTGATGAAACTTATATATCGAACACCAAAGACATTCACGAATTGGCCATTATTCCCACTAAAGGGAAACACTTAATTACTGCGGTTGATGAATTTGGAAATGAAACCAAGCGTTGGATTGAAATATCTGAGTAAGCCTATTTCCTAACAACTGTTTTTACCATACTATGATCTGACTTAAAAGTGCCTATTTTTTCAGTCTTAAGAATTTTTAAATCCTTTGACACCCAAATATGATCCAATGACAATAAGGGCAAATTCCAGAACCAAGTTTCTCTAAAACCATTTCCTTTTTTATTAAAGGCGTGGTTAAAATTAACTTTCAAACTATCTAAATATTTAGATTCATAAGGCACGTTAAAATCCCCTAAAATAATGGTGTTTGGTTCATTTTTTATTTGGTTATTTACAAACTCAAATTCCCAAGACCTTGGCACATCGCTACTGCCTTGAACATCGATGGCACAAATATTTTTTCCCATTGTTTTAAAAAATAAAATATAGGTGCGAAATCTAGAAGATTCCTCCTTTAGATCTTCTATTGGATTTTTGGAAAAAACCATCAAATCTTCTTTTGACTTGTAAAAATAATAATCAGGATAAGATTTTTTTAAAGCTGAAAGATCAAGACTACTGGATTCAGATAAAACCATCACGTCAGGGATACCACCATTAAGATTAAAAGCTTCTGAGAAACCATTTTCTCGTGAGGCATTCCAAAAAACAATTTCAACATCAGCGTCATTAATTTTATCCGGAAAATGAATTTTAAAACTTCTGCCTAACCAAATGACAAGTAATACAACCGCCAAAATAAGATTGTATTTTCTGAGCTTAACTAAAAAACTGGATAATAATAAAACAATAAAAATAATTACCGGAAGGGGAAGAATGTAAAAATAAAGAGAACTCCAATAGCTATCTTCTTGAACAACAAAATGGATGCCTAATAATAGAAGTATTACTAGAATATTAAAAATAAAGTAAATGCCTTTTATGATTTTTTTCAGCATCTATCTTAAGGGAAAACCTTTTGCCGCCCACCAAGGGTGTATTTCAATTTCTAAACGGCCGGCTTTTACCATAGGGTCGGCATTCGCCAAACTATCGGCCATTTTTAAAGTGGGCACATTGTAAATGGTGATTCCTCGAATATCGCCATCATCACCAAAAGGCCCTGATATATCAGCGTAACCCAACTCGTACATTTTGCCTAAATGAGCTAGGTGCTCCTTTTGTAAATCTGCTGTTTCCTCTTCATTTTGGCCTCTTATAGGTCCTGTTTTTAAAAAGGCCATAAAGTACTGTTGCATCAAAATAGTATCTTTAGTTTCTTCATCGACATAATCGAACGTTTTAAAACCTTTAGCAGTAAGCTCTTCTTTTATTTGCTTTACAGTTTTAATTTGTCCTTTTACCTCTTTGGCTTCCGAAACTATAGAATCTTTTAAAGTTTCGATAAGTTCTGTACCCTCATCTATATTATCTAAATTTGTTTCTTTTGGCTCACCCTTGCATGATAAAACCACGAGTGCTGCAATAAAAAGGGTTGTTATTTTTTTCATCTGTATATGCTTATATTTCACCAAGATTTAAAAGGTTTTTTGCTTAGCTGGGAATTGTAATACTTCAAATTACCCGTTACTTCTTCACCCAACCAATCAGGTTTTTCAAAAATTTCGTTTTTTCCGGAAAGCTCAATTTCGGCCATTACCAAACCTTCATTCTCACCAAAAAACTCGTCTATCTCAAAAATATGGTTTTTAACCTTTACTTCATAGCGTATTTTATCAATGATGCCTGGTTCGCAAAGATTTAACAGTTCTTTAGCATCTTCGGCGGTTATTTGCGTTTCCCATTCAAAACGTGTTAATCCATCTTTGGACGACTCACCTTTCACCGTCAAAAAACCTGAATCACCCTTTATTCTTACCCTAACAGTACGTTCTTTGTGCGTATTCAAAAAACCTTGAATAAGCTTTGTTTTGCTAAATGCTTCGGATTTATAGGCATCTGAAATTACTAAGAATTTACGTTCAATTTCTGTCATTAGTTATGTTTATTTATTTTTCTAATCCTGCTGGGAAGGTAAACCATTAAATGGCTTTTAATGCCTAAATTTACATTATGTCTTTTGATTTACCAATCCGAAAAATTATTCATGTTGATATGGATGCTTTTTATGCGTCTGTGGAACAAATGGATAATCCTGAGCTTAAGGGCAAACCCATTGCCGTTGGTGGCGACGGTAAGCGCGGTGTGGTTAGTGCCGCCAGTTACGAAGCCAGAAAATTTGGTGTAAAAAGTGCCATGGCTGGAAACTTAGCCGCTAAACTATGCTCGGATTTGATTTTTGTAAAACCCCGTTTTGACAGGTATACTGAAATTTCGAAAAAAATTAGGGTTATTTTTTACGATTATACCGATTTAGTTGAACCTTTGTCACTTGATGAAGCATATTTAGATGTTACCGAAAATAAAAAGGGCAACCCAAGTGCCTCACTCATTGCTCAGGAGATAAGAGAACGTATTTTAACAGAAATTGGCTTAACGGCATCTGCTGGCATTTCCATAAATAAGTTTATTGCTAAAATTGCTAGTGATTATAACAAACCCGACGGGCAAAAAACCGTTAAGCCCGAAGAGGTCATCGAGTTTTTAGAGCAATTGGATATCAGAAAATTTTATGGCGTTGGTAAAGTTACCGCCGAAAAAATGTATCAAAAAGGCATTTTTACCGGAATGGATTTAAAGCAAAAATCACTAGAATACCTTGATGAAAATTTTGGTAAATCTGGTAGATATTACTACCATGTTGTGCGGGGTATTCATAACAGTGAAGTAAAACCAAATCGCATAAGGAAAAGTCTGGCTGCCGAACGTACTTTTAGTGAAAATCTTTCAAGCGAGGTGTTCATGCTTAAAAAACTAGAACATATAGCCGAAGAAGTATCAAGAAGGTTGAACAAAAGCAAGGTTTCTGGAAAAACAGTGACCCTGAAAATAAAATATAGTGATTTTACATTACAAACACGGAGCAAAACCTTGCCCTATTTCATTAATGATAAAAGCATTATTTTAGAAACAGCAAAAGAATTACTCTATCAAGACAAGCTCAATAATTCCGTACGTTTATTGGGTATTAGCATTTCAAATTTAAACACAGAAACTAAAAAGATTCAAGAAAAAACAAAAGCAGTGAGTGTGCAATTGAAGTTTGAATTTTAATAGGTTTTTACAAACAACGCTTGGTTTCATTTTGGATCAAACTTTTATAGGCATTAATCAATTTTCTATTCTGAAGTAGATGTAATATCGCAGCCAAAAAAACAAAAATTCGATTTAGTTTCTTAAAAAAAATATGTACGTTTGCAGCACCAATAAAACAAAAGGATATGTCGTTTGCAGATTTATTTGATAGCGGATTTAAACAGCGTAATGTAGACCATTTTGCTGCTATTGTTCGTGTTGCCATGGATGATGGAATTATTACTCCTGAAGAACAAGCATTTTTGGACCGATTAGCACGCAATCTAGGTATTACCGAAGGGGATTATAAACAAATCTTGAAGGATTACAAATCACACCCTATTAACCCTCCGGTATCGTACGACAGACGTTTAGAGCGTTTATATGATTTGGTACGTATGGTACATGTTGACCAAATTAAGGGTGACCCTGAGCACAAACTTTTAAATAAAATAGGAGTTGGTTTAGGTTTTCATGCTGTTAACGTAAAATACATTGTTGATAAAGCTTTAACTTTAGTACATAACGGAGTAGACTTAGATACTTTTGTTGACCAAATAAAGAACATGAACAAATAAAACAAATTAAACTTTAATAAATACAAGCGCTCAAGAAATTGGGCGCTTTTTTTATGACATTTTTGAACATTAAAAAAGGATAATGCCAACAGTAAACATTATCCTTTCTTACAACAGATAGTAAACTACCTTGAATTAGCCCACAAATTGTTCAAAAGAAAAAATCAATAATATAGAAACAATCTTGGGGTGATTTAAATCTCGATTATCGAGTAAATTAGCTAAACTCTTCCACATTTTTGATTAGTTGCGTTGATTATTGAATTATAAACATCAACACTTAAAAATTGTGGCGTATAAGTGTCACCTAAATTTTCAATTCCTTTTAGAAAGGCCCTTAAATGATTAGTAGACCCGCATTTTAAATTTTCAAAAACAGCTATTAAACTGGTGTTTGAAGTCGCATCTATGTACTCTTGTAAATCTACAATATCTAAATCTTCAATAGTCGCTCCAATCTGTAGAGCATCGGCGGCACTTTTTGAACCATCGCTGATAAATTGGTCATAAAAATCTTGTAAAGTCTTATCGGTAAATTGACCTGCTGGTAATATTTTATAGTCTATACCATATTGCACCAAGAGGCTTTCAACAGCATCCATATGCGATTGTTCACTATTCTTTATATTGGCAAACTGGTTAATAGACCATAAATTGTCTAAAAACACATAAGTATCCCTAGCCAATTTTTCTTCCTCAAGCATAAAAAGCAATGCCTCTTTGTCAGAATCGTTTAACTCTTGTGCGTTAAGGTTATCGTTAAGCTCATTAATACTGTTTTCATTAAGCTCATTAATACTGTCCTCTTCATTACATGCATATAAAAAAGAGAATGAAAGGGCAAGTATAATGGCCGTAATTACGGAGTTTAAATGTTTCGTTTTCATCTTTTTCTTATTTTAAATTTTATCTAAAATTAGAGAATAAAAACAATCTATTGGGCTACTTAAGTTACACATGAAAACATCTTGTTTTATGTGATAAATGTCACCTAAAATAATGGTAATTGTCTTAATTTTGCATCCGTGAAAAACTGGGCTAACCTAATTGTATTTTTGTTAAGCACACTTATGCTGTACAACAGCTTAAAGGTTTCTGCCACTTATGCCTACTATAGCTTAGACCCAGTGGGTTTTATTGAAAAGCTTTGCGAAAATAAAGATAAACCCGAAATGCAATGTAATGGTCAGTGCCATCTGAAAAAAGTAGCCCAATCGTCAAATGAAAAAAGCAGCGAGCCCACCAAACTTATAAATTTTGATGAGCTTTTACTTTTTAAACATGAGCTTTTTAACTATAACTTAACCCCTGAGTTTTTCACCCAAACGAAACGTATTATTTCTTATCTAAATTTATACAGTTTTAGCTTTAAAACGTTTTGTTTTCATCCTCCTCAGTCATAGGTCATTTTCTAGATAAATCAATCTTTTTTGTGTTTTAAACACTGAAAAGTAATCGACTTATTTCAAATTTTTAAAAGCTATAAAATGAAAATATTATATAGTGTGCTTTTGGGTACGCTAATATCTGTTGTGTCCTTTGGTCAAACTAAACAGGAAACCCAGCAAGACAGCACGCAACAAAAAATAAACCAATTAAACGAGGTGATTGTTACAGGAAACCACAAAACTGACCCTGTATTTTCCACCGTCACCAACGATTATGAAAAAAACATAGTCCAACCTAAAAACGTAACCGATTTATTTAATGGCATCAATGGGTTTTCGGTGATAAAGCGAGGAAACTATGCCATAGATCCAAGTTTTAGGGCCAGCCAATACGAACAATTAAATGTGCAATATGATGGTGGCACAAAAGCCATGCATGCTTGCCCAAATAGAATGGACCCCATTACAACACACGTAACACCCGAAGAAATTTCGAAAATTGAAATCATAAAAGGCCCCTTTACGGTTCGCTACGGGGCTACTTTTGGGGGTGTTATAAATATGGTTTCACAAAAACCAGACTATTTGGATAAGGGATTCCACGGAAAAGTATCGACTGGATATGAAACCAATGGAAATTCTATTGTCAATATGCTTCAACTTCAATACATTCAAAATAAGTATGATATTGTTGCAAATATGGGGTTCAGGGATTTTGGCAACTACGAAGATGGGAATAACGTAGAAATCCCTTCCTCTTTCAGAAGCACAGATTATGGTGTGAAACTTGGTTACAATTTTACAAAAAACCAACGCCTGCAAACCCAATGGAGACAGTCGTTTGGCCGCGATGTACAACACGCTGCTCTACCCATGGATACCGAATATGATAACAGTAGCATTCTATCTTTGGATTACCACATTTCAGATTTGGGTGAAACAGTTAAAAACTTTTCCGCAAAGGCATACTATAGTTTTGTAGATCATTTAATGAACAATTTTAACAGACCCACTTTTATGATGATGGAAGCCACTTCAGCGGTGGAAGCGACTACACTAGGCGGAAAATTGGAGTTGACATGGCAACCTGCAAAAGAGCTCATGGTTTTTAGTGGGTTAGATATTATGAATATTGCCAGGGATGGTGGAAGAACCAGAACCGTAAAACTGGACATGATGGGCATGCCATTACCAAACCCCATGGTGTTTAACGACAAAGTTTGGCAAGACAGTTACATTAACGATTTTGGTCTTTTTACCGAAACCAAATGGTCAATAAACCCAACCACCATATTAACTGCGGGCATGCGTTTTGATATGGTTAAAAGTGATATTGACGACCCTGAAGCTGACTTTGCCGCTAGATATAATTTAGAAGAAAAAACAGATAACAATTTAAGCGGAACGATATCCCTTAAAAAATTGGTTTCAGACCATTTTACCGTCGAGGCTGCTTATGGTCGTGGGGTACGCTCTGCCAATATGATAGAACGTTACATCAATCATTTTACAGTTGGCCAAGACCCTTATGAATATTTGGGAAATCCAAACCTTAAACCCGAAGTTAACAATCAATTTGAAATTGGTTTTAAAGGAGATAATCTAAAAAATACCTTTAAATATTCGGCAAATGTTTACTATTCTAAGTTTGAAAACTATATTGTTGCTGTTGTTGACCCGAACATAAACCGAAAATACATGCCGATGGCAGAACCAAGAAATGTAAAAGTATTTAGAAATTTAAACGATGCTTACAAAACTGGGTTTGAAACCATGGCTCAAGTTAATTTTTTAAATGATTTTTATTTCAAAACGGAATTGGCTTATGTGTATACCAAAAACAACGACTTAGGGGAATCCTTGCCCCTTACCCCTCCGTTTAATACCAGCCTTTCATTGGGTTTAAAGCGTGAAAAATATTGGGCAAATGTTCAGTACAACATAACGAGCAAACAAGACAAAATAGCAGAAAGCTTTGGAGAAACCACAACAAATGGTTATGAAACCATGGATATTCGTTTTGGCATTAAACCACTAAAGAACCTCAGTGTCGGGGTGGCTGCATTAAACGTTTTTGATGAAACTTACAACAACCACTTAAACTTCAGTTTTACAAACCAGGCCGACTTTGGTAGAATTCCAATAACAGAGCCAGGAAGAAACTTCAGTACTTTTGTACAGTACAATTTTTAGGTAAAAAAAGAGGGCATAAATTTATGCTCTCTTTTTTTTTGCATCAAAAGAAAATCTCCTGTGCCAACCTGAATGTATTGGCGTGGGCATCTACAATGGCTTTAATTTCTGGGGAATATCCCCCGCCCATCGAGCACATTACGGGAATATTATAATCTTTACAGGTTTTGAGCACAAAATGGTCACGCTCTTTACATCCGTTAATAGTCATGCCCAGTTTTCCCAATTTATCGGAAGCTATAACATCAACACCACTGAGATAGTAAATAAAATCAGGCTGTTCCTCTTCAATAAGTTTTGGCAAAATTTCTTTTAAGATTTTCAAATAGGTTTTATCATCTGTGTTATTTTCTAAAGCAATATCCAAGTCGCTTTGTTCCTTCACAAAAGGATAATTGCTTTTTCCGTGCATTGAAAAAGTAAACACGTTTGAGTCATTCTGAAAAATTTCTGCTGTACCATTTCCTTGGTGCACATCTAAATCTACAATCAATATTTTTTTAGCTAATTTTTCATTTAGAAGATAACGAGCTCCGATAGCTTGATCGTTAAACATACAGAAAGCCTCTCCCCGATTTGAATAGGCATGATGTGTGCCTCCCGCAATATTCAAGGCCACACCATATTTAAGCGCATGTTTACTGGCTTTAATCGTGCCATCAGCAATTACAATTTCGCGTTCAACAAGTGTTTCACTTAACGGAAAACCTATTTTTCTTGCGGCGCGTTTATCCAATGTTAAATTGAGTAAATCGTAAAAATAGATGGGTTCATGCACATTTAAAATTGGCGTCTCATCAAGCATACGTTCAGGCTCAAAAAAGTTACTACTTGTGCAAGTACCCTCATGCAGTAACTGTTCGGGCAACAACTCATATTTAATCATGGGAAACCGATGCCCTTTGGGCAAAGGATGTTTATAAATTGGGTGATAGGCAATTTTTAACATGGCATTATTTTACAAATGCCACAATCCTTAATGGTGCCCCACTACCGCCTTTAATTTTCATCGGTAAGGCTACAACTTCAAAGCCTTTAGGTGGGAGTTTACCCAGATTCGTTAAGTTTTCGAATGCTGGTATATTTTCAGATAAAAGTATAACGTGCGTTTTAAAATATTGCGATTGCCCATAATCAATACTTGGGGTATCAATACCAATGGAATGAATACTTCTGTTCTCAACCAACCATTGTGCTGCCTCAGGAGATAGACCGGGAAAATGAAGCAACTTAACAGCTTCATCCCCTCTTTGGTCTGTACCCAGATACTTCTTTTTGTCAGGATAGTATTTTGAAAACCCCGTTTCTAAAAGCACGATACTGCCCTTTGGAATTTCCATACCTTCCTGTTTTTCCCAATTGATAAAATCTTCAACAGAAATCAAGTAATCTGGATTGTTTAAAGCTTTTTCGGAAACATCAATTTTAATGGCCTTGCCTATCAGGTTTTCCAACGGAATTTCATTAACAAACTGTTTGTCTTTCGCAAAATGAATGGGTGCATCTATATGTGTACCGCCGTGCTCGGCAGTTGCAAAATTATTGGCAGCATAATAAAACCCTTTATCTGTTTCTCCCGCAGCCACTACGTCCAATTCAAATTCTTTGGCAGTGACCCAATACACCGTTTCCTCTGAAAATTCATGTGTTAAATCTATGATTTGTCTTTTAGTGGACTCTTCATTTTTTTGAGAATCGGCGGTCTTTTCTGCTTTATCCGTTGCATTATTGCAACCAAACAATAACAAACTGGATAAAATGTATGATGACTTTTGCATGTATTTAAAATTAGGCATGAAAACAGATTTCAAATTAGTTAAGTTAGTTTCTGTTATTTATTCTTTTAAAACTATATTCTGCCATTCTAAGAAAAATTAAAATGCATGCAACAACAGTTGAAAACCATGCGCAATTGTATACTCCAAAATAAAAATCTTCAATTGGAATTAGATTGTGAAATTGAGTCCCTAAAACAATAAGAACCAAGAAAATTCGAATTACAATCTTATACGTACTCGGTTTTATAAGCATTTCATAGATACCTAGTATTAAAACAAACACGAATAAGCTTTCACCATGAAAAAATCTGTCCACTAAACCATCTAATTCAGGATGACTTTTCCCCCACTCAACATAATCATAATAGGATTTTAATGACAAAATAAATTGAATAATAATTATAATTACTGAAAAAAGAGGTTTGTACAATTTCATAATTAATATGAATATATTATCAAATGTAGACATGAACCTTATAAAGATAAACAAAAGTGCTAGAAGTTAGAAGCCTCATCATTCCTCTGTCCAATGAAAAAACCCATTAGGTTATAAAATCTAATGGGTTTGGGATAATTTTACTTTTGAATTATTTTGATAAGATGCTGAAACCAGTTCAGTATGACAAAGATTTAAGCAACTTTCTTAACCAAATCAAAACAAGGACATTTTTTACAGCGCTTATTTTCTCCTTTTTTGAATTTTTTACAGCAACTATCTTTTACGTTTTTAGGAAGATCAATTCCCAATTTTCGTAATTTTTTTATTGCCTTCTTTTTTTTCTTTTTGCCCAAAGCAGAATAGGATATTCAAATTCGATGGCAAAAATAAGTTATTTTTATTAAATCTAAATAAGATTAAATGTTAAAACTATTCAGGGGCATTTGTTGCTGCGGTAGTTACAGTTAAATTTTCAATATCCCGGTCGAAAAGATATAGTCCTCCTTTATCATCGCCAATCATATTTATCTTGTCTAAAATCGTTCTGGCCATGGCTTCTTCCTCTATTTGCTCGGCAACATACCATTGTAAAAAGTTATGGGTTGCATAGTCCTTTTCCTGAAGTGTAATATGAACCAATTCGTTGATGCTTTCAGAAACAAAAACCTCGTGGTTAAATAGCTCCTTAAACATGTCCTTAAACGAATTGAACGTAACATTTGGCGCCTTTAATTCTGAAATTTTTGCATGGCCGCCACGCTCATTTACAAAACGAACCAGTTTCAACATGTGTTCGCGTTCTTCATTAGACTGGGCATACATAAAATTTGACACACCCTCTAATCCTTTTACTTCAGCCCAACATGCCATGGCTAAATATATCTGCGATGACTCTGCCTCAACGCGTATTTGGTTATTTAACGCGTCTTGTATTTTTTTTGATAACATATCTTTTGGATTTTACGTAAAGTTACTGATTTATTGGGTCAATTTGAAACAAAAAAGGATTGTTCTTTGGGAACAATCCTTTAATTTTTTTGTTGGCAAAACTAGTTATTCGCCAGCTTGCTTTTTGGCATCTTCAATCATCTTTTCGTTCGGAATAATGGCCACATTAACTCGTCTGTTTTTCGCCCTGCCTTCGCCCGTTGAGTTATCGTGCATCGGTTGTGTTTCGCCAAACCAATTGGTAGTTAATCTTCCGCTACTAATACCATTATTGGATAAGTAATTGGTCACGGCATAAGCCCTGTTTTTTGAAAGCGTCATATTATATTCTTCAGAGCCTTGGCTATCGGTATGACCAACCACAAGAATATTGGTATCTGGATACTCCTTAAACACCCCAATAAGCTTATTAAGTGTTGCTTGTGACGTTGCATTGATATCATATTTATTGGTTGCGAAATAAACACCACTGCCCTCATCAAAGGTTACCACAATACCGTCATCAACACGTTCTACTTCGGCCCCTGGAATTTCCTCTTCAATTTTTTGGGCTTGCTTGTCCATCTTATTCCCGATAAGCACACCTGCGGTACCGCCAACAACGCCGCCAATAACCGCGCCCAATTCACCATTACCGCCCTTACCAACATTATTGCCAATAATAGCTCCCAAAATAGCACCCCCAGTAGCACCTATAACAGCACCCTTTTGTTTGTTGTTTGCATTTTGAACCGCTTTACAGTTGGTAAAACTTATTATAGTTACAAATGCTAACAATATTATTCCTGTATTTTTTAAAATTGATTTCATGTTATAATTTTTTTATTGCTTTATAAAATTCATTGTGATGGTAAATGGCTTGCCCTCAACATTCACGGTCTGCTCCCATTGCATATTTGAATCGGACAGTTGCACCAAACTCAATCTGAACCCTTGTTTGGTTTCCGATTTGTACTTCTCGTCTGTAGGTTTTAATAGGAAATCATAAAGCCCAGTTTCTTTATTCACCTCATCAATGGTGAACACAAAATAACGGTCTCCGATAGAGCACTGCGAATTATTAATGGTATAAATTCCTGTATTGTTGTTGGGAACGAACTGCCATGAACTACCTACAAAACAGTCCTTTGATTCATCGTTTAACAGTTTAACATTGTAGGTCCCCAATTGACTATAATCAATTTTATTTAACACCCAATTGCCTTTAATAACCTTTTTAGAATCTCGGACCGTTTTAGAAGCTCCGCAAGACAAAACACTAATTGTAACAAGTAATAGAAGTAATTTTTTCATGTGTTAGGATTTAATTAATATGCTAGTATTATATACGTTTTTAATGGCCGAATAGATGGTGAAAATTTAAAAGTTGATTTAAAATAAAAATAGGAATAGATGAAAATACATGTTAAAATATTGAATAGCAACTTTTTACACATGTTTTTCTTTCTGGTTCTTAAAAATCTGTTTAACAAAGAATTAACGAATGAATCAAATCAAGTTTAATAAACTTTTAAGCAAACAAGCACTAGCTTATTTGAAGTCCATTTGCAACCGTAGCATCATCCGGATTTACAAAAACCAATTTACCATCGGCGGATTCGGTCATTAAAATCATACCTTGGCTTTCTACTCCCCTTAATGCACGCGGAGCAAGATTTACCAAAACAGTTACCCGTTTTCCAACCACTTCTTCTGGCGTAAAGCTCTCGGCTATTCCAGAAACAATGGTACGCACATCAATACCCGTATCAACCTTTAAAACCAATAGTTTTTTTGCTTTTGGCATTTTTTCTGCTTCTAAAATAGTGCCTACACGAATATCCAGCTTAGTAAAATCCTCAAAAGTGATGGTGTCCTTTTGTGGTTCAACAGCTTTATTGGCTGCCTCATTTGCCTTTTTGCTCGCTTCTAACTTATCCAATTGTGCTTGAATGGTTTCGTCTTCAATTTTAGAAAACAGTAATTCAGCCTTGCCAATTTGGTGGCCTGCTGGAAGTAAAACTTCATTGGTGGAAACATCATTCCAAGACGTCTCAACACCGATCGACGTGACATTTAGCATCGATTTTAATTTTTCAGAAGTGAATGGTAAAAATGGTTCGCTTAATGTTGCTAACGCACTTGCTATTTGAAGTGCCACATACATGATGGTTTTTGTCCGCTCTTCATCTTCCTTTATCACTTTCCATGGCTCAGCATCAGCTAAATATTTGTTGCCCAATCGTGCCAAATTCATTAGCTCGTTTAAGGCTTCCCTAAATCGGTAGCGTTCAATGGAACTTGCAATAACATCAGGGTAAGCTTTAACAGTGGCCAAAGTATCTTCATCCACTTGCTCAAATTCAGAAGGTTCAGGCACAACTCCCTCGTAATATTTGTTGGTTAAAACCACCACACGATTAATAAAATTCCCGAAAATGGCAACCAGTTCGTTATTATTTCTGGCTTGGAAATCCTTCCATGTAAAATCGTTATCCTTGGTTTCTGGAGCGTTGGCGGTCAAAACATAACGTAAAACATCTTGCTGGCCCGGAAATTCCTTTAAATATTCAGGCAACCAAACCGCCCAATTTTTGGAAGTGGACAATTTATTTCCTTCTAAATTTAAAAACTCGTTTGCTGGCACATTGTCGGGCAATATATAGCTACCTTCTGCCTTTAACATGGCCGGAAAAATGATACAATGGAATACAATATTGTCTTTCCCGATAAAATGAACAAGTTTAGTGTCATTGTCTTTCCAATAAGCTTCCCAATCTTTGCCTTCGCGCGCCGCCCATTCCTTGGTTGATGAAATATAACCAATAGGCGCATCAAACCAGACGTAAAGCACTTTGCCTTCTCCACCTTCAGCTGGCACAGGTATACCCCAATCTAAATCTCGGGTTACTGCTCTTGGGCGCAATCCATCATCAATCCAAGATTTTACTTGTCCGTATACATTCGGCTTCCAGTCTTTCTTATGACCAACAAGAATCCACTCCTTCAAAAAATCTTCGTATCTGTCTAAAGGCAAAAACCAGTGCTTTGTTTCCTTTAAAGTCGGTACATTTCCTGTTAAAGCTGATTTAGGATTTATTAAATCTGTAGCATTTAAACTGGTGCCACATTTTTCACATTGGTCGCCGTAAGCTTCTTCATTTCCACATTTTGGACAAGTCCCCGTAACAAACCTATCCGCCAAAAACTGATTGGCTTGCTCATCAAAAAGCTGTTCGGTGGTTTCTTCGATAAACTCACCTTTTTCATTTAACGTCTTGAAAAATTCTGAAGCCGTTTCATGGTGGATTGGTGCCGAAGTACGAGAATAATTATCATAAGAGATTCCAAAATCTTCAAACGACTTTTTTATTATGGCATGATATTTATCTACAATATCTTGTGGGGACACGCCCTCGTTTTTTGCTTTTATGGTAATAGGCACACCGTGTTCGTCGCTTCCGCCAATAAAGGCAACATCATTTCCCGTTAATCTTAAATAGCGCACATATATATCGGCTGGCACATAAACTCCGGCCAAATGCCCGATGTGGATAGGCCCATTAGTATAGGGCAATGCCGTTGTAACGGTGTAGCGTTTTGGTTTGTTCATTATAAAACTTTAATTTTTTAGTCATTGCGAAGGAGGAACGGCTGTTGCAATCTTATGAATTGACCTTCTCATTAAACAGATTCCCATGCTTTGCTCGGAATAACGCATCTTTTAAAGGCACAAAAATAATCAATTTGAGGGCTTATTGGAAAAAATTCTGCTAATATAAAACCACTACAATTTTGATATCCCGAAATAAATTCAGGATTAATTCAACCTTTAATTTTTAATTCGCTTAAAGGCTCTTAAAAATTGGGTTTCATTAAAAAAAATGTACATTTACATTATGACGAAAAACCTACTAACAATAAGCTTATTTTGTGCAGTTTTCTTCTTCGGAACAAATAAATATTTAGCGCAAAATACGGCCTCTGAAAAACATAACAACACTTTGAAACAACCACCATACTTAAAAGCAGGCGATACCGTAGCCATTGTTGCCCCTTCAGGAATTTTGAAAAACCGATCTGGCGAAATACAGCAAGCCCAAGACCTTTTAAAAAGTTGGGGTTTGAATTCTCTTGTTGGCGAACATGTTTTTAACCAAGCCAACCATTTTGCAGGCACGGATGACGAGCGTTGTGAAGACTTCCAAAGGGCTTTAGATGACCCCAAAGTCAGTGCCATTTGGTGTGCGCGTGGAGGTTACGGCTCCGTCAGGATTTTGGACAAACTGAATTGGACCACCTTCAAAAAAAAACCAAAATGGATAATTGGTTATTCTGACATCACGGCTATACATAACCAAGTTCATAATGAAGGTATTGAAAGCTTACATGCCATGATGTGCACCAGTTTACAGGACGATGCTTCAACTATTCAAGAAACCATAGCAACCTTTAAAGATGCCATTTTTGGGAAGCCGTTAAGCTATACCTTAGAAGGTTCAAACTATAATAAAATAGGTACGGCAACAGGTGAACTTGTTGGTGGCAATTTAACCATGCTTCATACTATGCTGGGCTCTAAATCTAGTATTGATGTGTCTGGTAAAATATTATTTATTGAAGAAATTGGCGAGTACAAATATCATATAGACCGTATGTTGCAAAGCCTTAAGCGATCTGGTTATTTTGATAATTGCAAAGGCATTATTGTTGGTGATATGACCAAGCTTAGAAAAAACACCACACTTTGGGGCACTTCGGTTGAACAGCTTATTTTAGATGCTCTTTCTGAATATGATTTCCCAATAGCTTTTAACATGCATGCTGGACATGAAAAAGATAATAGAGCCATGATTTTAGGGAGAACGGTTCAGTTAACTTCAAATAGTGAAGAGTCAAAAATAGTTTTTCAAAACTAAACCCCAAACTGGCTCAAATGATGGTCTAAATGTTTATAAAACATATTGTTCCATTCTTCTTTGGTTAACTTTCCAAAGGAATGCGACTCCATACCATCAAAATAACCTTCTCCCAAACTTTGGGTTTTAATTAAGTAATCGGACAATCTTGCTTTTTCCTCAACAAAATTTTTAGCATCCGTCACTAAAAATTGGGGCGCTGTTCTTGAGTTTTTCTTATAAGGCTTGTCTCCAACCACAGTATTCTTAACAAACAACTTCAACAGAAACTTTGTAAACTTATTAGGTTTGGGGTGTTTATCTTCAAAAGCCATTTCATAAGTTACGTTGCAGTGCGCCAACATTTGGTCTACGCTCATTTTACCCCATAAAGGCTGTGTGTCTGGTTTCAATTTATTAATACGGTCAATAATAGCATTGGTTTCCTTTAAGTCGAAAATGTTTTTCATGGATTATGCCTTTTATGATTATTTGATTAAAACCCACGCTCCTTCTGCAACTGCTCATAAGCGGCCTGTACTTGCCTAAATTTTTCTTCGGCTCCTTCTTGATGCTCTTTGCCCAAATGTCGCACTTTATCGGGATGGTATTTCATAGCCATTTTTCGGTAGGCTTTTTTAATATCGTCAACTGTGGCAGTTTTATCAATTTCCAACACTTTATAAGCATTATCACTACTGTTGTAAAACATAGCTTTTATGCTTTCATAATCTTTTGAATTGATGCCCAAATAACCGGCTATTGTGTAAATTTGGCGCTCCTCGTCTGACGTCACCGTACCATCTGCTTTGGCAATGCCAAACAAAAAGTGGATAAGCTGCAACCGCGATGGATGGTCCATCATTTGCTGGATTTGCAAACACACTGGCCTTACCGAAACGCGCTGCTGACTAATGTTTTTAAATAACTTAAAGGCTTGGTTTGCCCGCTCTTTGCCATACATGTTCACAAATTGCTGGCGTACAAAATCCAATTCGCGCTGATCTTGTTGCCCATCCGCCTTTATGACCACCGAAGCCAAAATAAGCAAGCTTACCTCAAAATCGCCCGATTGGGTTTGCGGACGCTGTCTGGACTGTGTTCTATACGTTGTTCGTTCTCTTCGGCGTGGCTCACCCTGACCAATAAAAGTGCCTCCATTGCCATCCGAAATTGAGTCTATTAAACTTCCAATGGCCAGGCCTATTATAGCACCAATAGGTCCTCCAAACGACCAGCCCAATGCTCCACCTATCCATTTAGAAAAACTCATGTAATGATAAATTATGTTTATCGTCAAATATAATATTTGTTAGTTGATTGAGTAACCATTTTGTTACACAATTGGTATCTTTGCAGTCTGAATAAACGGTTAATTAAAAAATTGAAAAATATGTATCCAGCAGAATTAGTAAAACCAATGCGTGAAGACTTAACCAAAGTTGGTTTTGAAGAATTATATACAGCGGCTGATGTTGACGCCGCTTTGGCAAAAGAAGGCACAACTTTGGTTGTCGTGAATTCGGTTTGTGGTTGCGCAGCAGCAAATGCCCGCCCAGGAGCAAGATTGAGTTTACAAAATGAAAAAACACCAGACCATATTGTTACGGTTTTTGCAGGTGTTGACAGAGAAGCAGTTGAAAAAGCAAGAGAATATATGATTCCTTTTCCTCCGAGCTCTCCAAGTATGGCCTTGTTTAAAGATGGGGAATTGGTTCACATGTTAGAGCGTCATCATATTGAAGGTCGCCCAGCCGAACTGATTGCAGAAAACCTTATTGATGCTTACAACGAGTTTTGTTAAGTCACTACCTGTAAAAAACATAAAACACGATTAAAATTAAACCACAATTAAAATTGTGGTTTTTTTATGTCCTTTACGCAACCTTTTTAATTGCGAACCATCTAGTAAAAAAAATTGATTTAAAATGAAAAAGCCATTTTTTGCCCCTTTACTCCTGTTAATTTGCCTCAGTTTAGTCGCATTTCAATGTGATGAAGAGGGCAACATGCCAACTTTTGAAGAAGAACAAACCGAATTAAATAATTTAAAATCTGAAATTGAGGCTTTAGCCAACACTTCCGTTTGCAATGAAACTTCAGAATGCAAATTTATTGGCTTGGGCAGTAAACCTTGCGGTGGCCCATGGAGTTACTTAATTTATTCAACTTCAATCGATACCGAGCAATTAGAGCAAATGGTGGCAAACTACAATCAATTGGAAGCCGAATTCAATACCAGATGGGGTATTGTGTCTGATTGCGCTTTCGCCAGCCCTCCTTCAAGTGTAAATTGTGAAAATAACACTTGCATTGCTGTATACTAAAATCTAGTTTATTAATTTTGGGGCATGCAAAAACTATTGTCATACCCTATTTCCGTTATTTACTATGTGTTTTTCATGTTAACACTAGTAATTTTCCATCCTATACAATGGGTGTGCTTTAATCTTTTTGGTTATCAGGCCCATAAAATAAGCGTAGATATTTTACAATTATGCCTCATGCGCTGTGCCCATATTTTGGGTACGCGTTTTTCTTTTCACAATCCATACCAAATCCCCACAGATAGGCCTTTAATTATTGTGGCCAACCATCAAAGTTTGCATGATATATACCCGCTAACTTGGTTTATGCGGAAATACCACCCAAAATTTATCAGTAAAATAGAATTGGGCAAGGGTATACCGAGTGTTTCATATAATCTGCGTCATGGCGGAGCAGCGCTTATAGACCGAAAAAATCCGAGACAATCATTGCCAGCCCTTATGAAATTTGGTGAATACATCGAAAAGAACAAACGTTCTGCTGTAATCTTTCCGGAGGGCACACGAAGTAAAACCGGGAAACCTAAACCATTTCAAACCAAAGGATTGGAAATATTATTTAAAAAAGCACCGTCTGCCTTGGTCGTTCCAATAACGATAAATAATTCATGGAAAATCTACAAATACGGAAAGTTCCCATTAGGCTTGGGCAATCATCTTCAATTTACCGTGCATAAACCCCTAGAAATGGCTACCTTTGTTAATAATGAGGAGCTCATAAATAGTATTGAAACCACTATTACAAAACACATAAACTATAAATAGCTAAAAAATGTCTTTAAAGAATAAGAGGATTGAAGTCATGCAGTTTTTGGAAAAAGACGTTGATGCTTTAATGGAAAAGTATTTAATTCCCATTGATACGATATGGCAGCCAACCGATTTTTTACCAAATTCTGAAGCAAAGGATGATGCCTTTTTTGAAGAAATAAGGGAGATTAGGGAACTAGCCAAAGAACTACCGTACGATTTTTGGGTAGTTTTAGTTGGCGATATGATTACTGAAGAAGCGCTGCCCACATACGAATCGTGGCTAATGGATGTTGAAGGCATCAATCAAGTTGATGAAGGCGGCAATGGCTGGTCTAAATGGGTAAAACAGTGGACTGCTGAAGAAAACCGTCATGGCGATGTACTCAACAAATACCTTTACCTTTCAGGTAGGGTGAATATGAAGGAAATCGAAAAAACCACGCAACACCTTATTGCCGATGGTTTTGACATTGGCACAGACCGCGATCCTTATAAAAACTTTGTTTATACCAGTTTTCAAGAATTGGCAACCTATGTTTCGCATAACCGCGTGGCCAAAATTGCCAAGAAAAATGGAAACAAACGATTGGCGAAAATGTGCCAAATTATTTCGGGAGACGAAATGCGCCATCACCACGCGTATTCTGATTTTGTAGATCGTATTTTTAAGGTTGATCCTAGCCAAATGATGATGGCTTTTCATTATATGATGAAACAAAAAATTACCATGCCTGCCCATTTTTTAAGGGAATCTGGAGATAAAATAGGAACCGCTTTTGAAGAGTTTTCAAATACAGCACAGCGCATTGGGGTTTACACCTCAACTGACTATGTTGATATTTTGAAAAAATTGATTGACCGTTGGGAAATTGACAAGATTACAGGCTTGAATGACGAGGCCGAAAAAGCAAGGGATTACCTTATGAAACTTCCTGAAAGAATGTACCGATTGGCAGAACGTATGAAAATACCGGAAAACTCATTTCAATTTAAGTGGGTTGAACCAGCCTTAACAAAGTAAAGCAATAAGAACATAAATTAATTCCTTTCCTAACCGAAAGGAATTTTTATTTTTACTTTATATCAAGTTGAAAAAATGAAATTCGAAAGCAAAAAAGACATATTATTTAGCATCATAATTATTGGTTTAAATACTTTTTTAATTGGTATTCTAATTTTTGGACTCATTGACGGAACGATGAAAAGCCAGGGCTATATCCCAATGATTATAATCTTAGCCGTTGTGTGGCTTTTATTTTGGTTATATTTTGGAACAAGTTATAAGTTATCAAAAGAAGATGGGCTAGTTTATAAAAGTGGTCCTTTCCGCGGAAAAATAGGCACAGATAGAATAACAGAAATTGTTAAAGGAAAAACGCTTTGGGTTGGGTTTAGACCTGCCACATCAAGAAAAGGATTGATTGTTAAATATGACAAATTCAATGAGCTTTATATAAGCCCAAAAACAAATGAATCTTTTATTGAAAAAATTCTTGAATTGAACAGTAAAATTAAAATAACAGCCTAAAGTGCTATTCGGCTAAAAAACATGTACGCTTCAAAAGACATCATCAACAAAACGATAGCCTTCGTAAAAGAAACCTTGGCAGATGCCGAGGGCGGGCACGATTGGTTCCATACCGAAAGGGTTTATAACAATTCATTGCTAATTGCAAAAAGTGAACATGTAGATGAGTTTATCGTAGCCTTAGGCGCACTGCTTCATGATATTGCCGACAGTAAATTTCATGATGGCAATGAAACTGTTGGTCCAAAAATAGCTAGGGAATTCCTGTTCAAATTAAATGTTGATTCAGCAGTTATCGAGCATGTTGTGAATATTATTGAACATATATCCTTCAAAGGTGGCAATGAAGCACAAACATTCAAATCGGCAGAACTGGATGTTATTCAAGACGCTGATCGATTGGATGCGATTGGTGCCATTGGTATTGCCCGATGCTTTAACTATGGAGGTTTTAAAAACAGGGCACTTTATGACCCCGAAATTAAACCCAACCTCAACATGAGCAAAGCCGAGTATAAAAACTCAAATGCACCAACCATCAATCATTTTTATGAAAAACTACTGCTTTTAAAAGACAGAATGAATACCGAAACAGGTAAACGTTTGGCTGCAAAACGGCATGAATTTATGGAACACTATTTAGAGCAGTTTTATAAAGAATGGGAAGGCAGAAATTAGCCATGCTAATACATAAACTCATGTAAGGTAGCCTTATCCTCCTGCTCATACAGCTTAATAACCCTTACGGTTTTACTTTCGTTTGGCTGGGCAAAATTCTCATAAACTGTATATTTTAAATACGTTGGATTTAACGTTGTTTCCTTTTTTAAATTTTTGATGTTGATGATCCATTTTCCTTGTTTTGCATCATCAATAAAAAATTCCTCAATTTGATATCCCTTTTTTAAACCGTCCATTAAACGTTCATTTTTCGCAAAAGTTGAAAGTTCCCAAGTAAAATACTTATTATCTGGATTTACAAATTGAATTTCAAACTCTGCAAAAGGGTCATTCCATTCAAAAACGAATCGCATATCTTTTTTGAAATTGATTGATAGCAAATCTGAAGGCAAATCTTCATAATCAACTTCATTTTTGTGCAACAATACCAAATGACGAAGTTCATTGATTAAAACATCTCTAATTCCAGAAAAATCAAGGTCTTCAATGGTTCCCAAAAGCATCTGTTTGTACAGCAACATCGCTTTGTTATATTCACCCGTATTTTGATAAATTAAAGCCAAATCTCTATAAGCCTGAGTTCGTTTAGGTTCCAACTTCAATATTCTTTTGTAAATATATTTGGCTTCCCCGTATTTATTTAAAGCTTCAAGTTTGTACGCCAAGGTTCTCAGTGCCTTAACGTTATTAAAAGCTAGGTCTGCAATATTGGTAAAGATATTATAGGCCGTCTCCTTGTCCCATCGTTCAAAATATTCTGATGCATCCAGATAAAAGTCAATTGAAGGCTGCTTTAAATTGGCTTTCTGGTTCTTGTAAATAGCCAACGCTTCGTTAAACGATGCAGCACCATATAATTCATCAATATATTTTGAAATTTTGGTGTTGGTTTCTGGGTATAATTTTCCTTCTTCATAATCATTGCCCGTTTTTAGAGCCCAATTTTTTGCTTTCCCTTCTTTATATTGCAAAGCCGTTTTTGTGGTAACCATTATGGCTCCTCCTGCTCCTTCGCTCCCAAACCTATTGGTGGCTGCCAAAGACCTTAAAATGGTTATAGAACTTATGTTTTGAGGTGATATGGATAGAAAATTAAGCGTTTGAATACCATCAACAAAAACCGCAGGTGTTTTCTTCCTGTCCCTAATCCAGATTGTTGGATTTTGCGGTGGGCCTGAAACATTTACCCCAGGCATTTTCCGCAGAATATCCACAAAATATATATCCGCTGGACTTATATCTTCTGCTGCTAGATAAGACGTTGAATAACCATACTTTCTATCCGCCCGTCTAACCATATTATCCCTTGAAACGGTATCTCTTTTTACACCAATAATGCTTATTTTATCCAATAGCTCACCTTCAAATTCAAGCTCTATATCTATATTTTTGTTGTTGGAGACTTCTATTTCCTTCTCCTTTGCCCCAAAATAATTGACAACAATTTTATCTCCATATTGTGCCGGGATGCTATAAGCACCTTCTTGATTGGTAAAAACTTCGGTGTAGGTTCCTTTGATACTCACCGACACGCCTTCTAAAGGCCTTGAGTTGCTACTAATCTTACCATAAACATTGTTTTGGGCACTATTCGCCTCTGGTAAGTTGTAAACATGTCTGTCTTCAATATTAAATTTCATGGCCTTTATTGCAGAATCAGTGGTGTTTTTTGTCAGATTGATGTAATAACCATTTTCTGAGGAGGACATATTCTGAAGCAGATTATGATTGGCATTTTCTGATGAACCAATGCAGAATATAGGGCAACTTAAAGGTTCTCCAACCTCCGAAAGTGTAGAAATCCCGTCTGAAAACAACATGACCAAATCGGACTTAATGCCACTATCTAAAAACACTTTTGAAAAATCCGTTCCACCCTCATAATTCGTATTCTTTAAATAGTTAATAAGCTCATCTGAATTTCCATTGCCTATCTCAAAAGTTTTACTTTCATCTGTTTGAGTGTTGAACTTTGTTACCTGAACAGAAACAGTTTTAAGCTCGTTAAGATATTCTCTTAAAAATTCCATTTCAGTGGCAACATCTCTATTGAAAACCATAGATGCTGAAGTATCCCAAAGTATGGTTATTTCTTGGGGTGGTGTTCTCTTTTCTATCTCATCCTCCTTTTTAGGGTAAGATATAAGTACGCCAAATGCCATTTTAGCATCTTTTATGGGTTTCCATTTATCCTGACTTATGTACCGGGTAAAGGTGCTTCCGTTATTGGTGCCCGCGATGGCAAAACCAACTTGATTTCCAAACACCTCAACCAGCTCAATACTTACAATAATATCATCATCAACTTTAATATTGTAGGGCCTAAGATTAATGGTGTCAATACCTTTATCTTGTTTTACAACATGAAAAATATTTGTAGCCAACAAGTTTTTACCGGGCAACTTCTTTTTTGAATCGTAAACATTGACGCGCAGTTTTAAGCTATCGGAGAGGTTTTCCAAAATCCGAAGTTTTAAATCGAGTAATTTTGAATTTTTCTTGGTTATTTTAATTTTGGTGGCAATTTCTCCTCCCAGAGCAATTTTATCTTTCCAATAACCAAGGGTAAGACCATCGTAATCCAAACTGCCTGTCTCTTTGTTTTCTCTTTGGACAGAGGTAATCAATACTTCATCTAAAGCCAAATTTTGGGGTTCCAAATATATTTTATTGGTTTCAGACAATTTTGAAAACAACTCTGAAGCCTTTATTTGTAACATTTTATAACCTAAAGACGAAAACTGCAATACTTCAAATTTTCCTATATAGTTTTCTTCATATTCTAAATAAAATTTTCCGTTCTCATCACTAACAGTCCCTATACTTTTTCCCCAGAAGCCAATGTTAACATATGGCAACGGTTTGTTTGTACTTTTTTCTAAAACATAGGCCTCAATTTTAATGATGTCTTGGGCAAAAGTGCCATTAAAACTTAATAGTGTTAAGAAGACTATGGTTAAAACTTTATTCATCTTTTTTTTGGAAAGATAAATAAAATTATGGTAATATTTAACCTACAATATTTTTATCGCAATACGCAAAGCTGGATTTTAGATAAAAAAAGGAAAGGTTTAATCCTTCCCTGTTTTTTAGAATATCTATAAACTTCAGGCAATTATTTTGTTTGAAGTATCAGCTTAATTTCTTTCCTATAATTTGATGCGCTCTTACCAGTTATTTCATTAAACTGTTTATTAAAGTGCGAGAAATTATTAAACCCGCACTCAAAACAAATATCCGCGATACTCATCTGGCTTTCATTAAGCAGTTTTGTAGCGTGTACAACTCTATACTCGTTAACCAACTGCGTAAAGGTTTTACCTGTAGCTTTCTTAAAATATCGGCAAAACGCAGGAACGGTCATACTTACTTCGTCTGCTATTTCATCCAATGAAATATGATTTTGGAAGTTCTTGTTCACGTATTTGAAAATCATATCAATTTTTGAACTATCCTGTGCTTCACTCTCAAAAGCAAAACCATCAGCATTTAATAAGGTATAATCATCTGTTTTGGCTAAATAATTCAAGATTTCCAAAAACTTTAAAACACGCTTTAGACCATCATGTTCTAGGAGTTTTTCAATCTTAGGGCCAATTTTCTGTTTGGTTTCAATTTTAAAACGAATACCTTTTTTGGCGCGATCAAAAAGTGCCACAATATTTCCCATTTCTGGGATGTTTAAAAAATCATCACCTAAAAAGTTGGATTTAAACTGAATGGTAGTTTCTGTGCCATTAGCCGTTAATCGGTCTGTAAAACCATTATGCGGCAGGTTAGAGCCTATCAATATTAATTGGCTATTGTTAAAATAAGACAAATGGTTACCAATGTGCGTCTTACCTTGTCCTTTATTTATATATATAAGCTCCAGTTCCGGATGAAAGTGCCAATAGGCATCATTCTTATCCACAGACTCTACATGCTGCTTGACCAACAAAGAGCTTCCAAAGCTTGGACTTATTTTCTTTAATGTGGGTTTCTTATTCATCATAACTTGGGACTATTTTAATGCAAATTTAAAACATATTATGCATACACTGTATATTTAATTACCTTAAATCTATGTTATTTTATCATAACGATATATTAACATTCATTTAACAGTTAATATAGCATAGAAATAGGTCAAAATTGATGTTTTTATAACTTCCCTTTGGTCATATCTTTGTAGTGTTAATTGTTATGAACATCATAGCATTAATAATTAAAAGAATTATTAAGTAAAAAACACTCTTTTTAGAGTTCACAATATTCATTAATAATTAGTTTAATGTCTTATTTAGTTTAGTTTAGTTGGTAAAGTGGGCTGTGGTGGCCCACTTTTTTTTGCTTAAATTTTGCCAGGATACTCTAAAAGATTTCAAAAATTATTTTAACAACTATAACCTTTAATAATTGTAGAATTTATTTTTAAAAAATAAAATGCTTGAGTCAAAATTTACACTATTAACACCTATATATTCTATATTAACACAACCCTAAAATAACGGATAAAATAGCATATAAATGCATTAATTTCAATGCTTTATGAACTAAAAACCCGCTATAACTTTGCAGTGTTGAACGTTAAAAACCTCAAATTATGAAAAGCGTAATGAAACACACAAGAAAAGGAATCTTAATGGTAACCATGATGGCTACCTTGGTAAGTTTCGCAAACGAAAACGATAAATCTGTTGTAAAAGATGATATCAAAAAAACGGCTGTAACATTAACTAATGTAAAAGTTGGTGATTTATTGACCATTAAAGACTACAACGGCCTTGTATTATATAAGGAGTCTATAGAAGCTTCCGGAATTTATCAAAAAGGGTTTGATTTATCTGCTCTTCCTAATGGCGATTACTTCTTTGAAGTTGATAAGGACATGGAAATTAAAATCTTACCTTTTACTGTAAAAGCAAAGAAAGTAACATTTCTTAGGGAAAAAGAAACTTCAGTTTTCAAACCTTATATCAAACAAAAGGATGACATGTTGTTCATTTCAAAACTGTCATTAAGTTTAGAACCTTTAAAAATTAAGATTTATTCTGACAACAACAGCGAATACGAAATGGTGTACTCTGATGTTATTGAAGACACAAAAACCATTGAAAAAGCATACAAGCTTAAAAAAGGTGGTGATTATAAAATAGTACTAAGTTCTAATGAAAGAACATACACGAAATTCATTAATAATTAGTTTAATGTCTTATTTAGTTTAGTTGGTAAAAGTGGGCTGTGGTGGCCCACTTTTTTTATGCCTTGTCTTTTTGTTTTTTTTAAAATTCCCCACGTCACAACAATCACTTTTATAGTCTTTTTAATCTGTTTTATTTTAACCAAAAGCTCGTCTAAACTGATAGCTAAAAAAGTATATAAATACATCAATATCAGTATTTTATAAACAAAAAAGATGTCCTAATTTTAATTCGTTGAACGTTAAAACCCCATATTTATGAAAAACGTAATGAAACATTTTAAAAAAGGAATCTTAATGGTAGCACTGATGGCTACCTCGTTAAGCTTCGCCAAAGAAAAGACATCAGTTTTTATGATTAAAAATGATGCAAAAATGACCTCAATTGCTTTACGCGATGTTAAAAAAGGAAATCTCCTGTTTATTAAAGGTGATAACGGAGCCATTCTTTACAAAGAGTCCATTCAAAAAACTGGGCTGTATAATAAAGGTTTTGATTTAACAAGTCTTCCCGACGGTGAATACCTTTTTGAACTCGATAAAGATTTAGAAATCAGCTCTATTCCTTTTTCGGTAAAATTTGGCTCTGTTGCGTTTTATAAGGAAAAAGAGAAAATCTCGTACAAACCTTATGTTCGCATAAAAGATAATTTGGTTTACATATCAAAACTCGCGCTTAATAAAGAACCCTTTTTGATTGACATCTACTTTACAGGACAAGGATTACCAGAGTTAATGTACTCCAAAGAACTAAAAGGAACCAGAACACCAGGTAAAATTTTCAAATTAACCGGACTTAAAAAAGGCAGCTATAAAATTGTTATGCATGCCGAAGGGAGAAAATTTGTGGAAACCATTAATTAAAGTTTAGCTTCATTAAATTTAAAAGGTGGGTCTTTTGGCTCACCTTTTTTTATGTCCTACAAAAAAACATATTTTCCTTAACCAATTTATTCTAATAATTAATCCCAACTGCAAAATATCTAAATCGTCATAAAATATACACAATTAACACCCAGTTATTCTATATTAATTTAACCAAATATTAATCTAAAAATAACAGATAAAATAGCACACAAATACATTAATATCAATGTTTTACAAAGTTTATTTATAGTATACCTTTGACCTGTTGAACGTTAAAACCCCATATTATGAAAAACGTAATTAAAACCTCGAAAAAAGGAATCTTAATGGTAACCATGTTGGCTGCCTCGTTAAGTTTCGCAACTGAAAAAGCCCCATTTTTAAACATTAAAGATGATGCTAGAAAAATCGCTGTTACTTTTGCAGATGTAAAAGAAGGCAACCTTTTATCTATTAAAGATGAAAACGGAATTATTCTATATAAAGAGTCTATTCAAAAAACTGGAGTTTATACTAAAGGTTTCGATTTAACATCGCTTCCTGATGGTGACTACATTTTTGAATTGAACAAAGATGTGGAAATAACAAGCATTCCGTTTACGGTTAAGGCAAGTGAAGTCCTTTTCAAAAAAGAAATGGAAACAACATTTTTTAAGCCGGTAACCCGAGTTAAGGGAGATTTGGTTTTCATCACCAGACTATCGCTTGAAAAAGCACCCATGGAAATTGAAGTTTATTCCGGAGTTACTGGAACTTACGAACTTATGCACTCTGAAACAGTAACAAACACAGAGCGTGTTGAACGTCTTTACAGATTAACCGGATTGAATAAAGGCGACTACAAAATTGTCTATAAAACAGAAGGTAGAGTATTTACAGAAATCATTAAAAGTTAACATTATCTAACTCAATTCAACTTGAAAGAGCGGGCTTTATAGTCCGCTTTTTTTTGTTAAAATAACTTGAGTTGTCCTTGTTTAAACTGCTCGTGCAAGGCTGTGTTTAATTTCGGAAATGCCTTGTCTTTAAAGTATTTCTGCCTGGCCAAAGCCATAAGATTATTAATTTGTTCGGCTATTTTGCCTTCACCGCGCATTCTTGCACCGTAACGCGAATCGTTTAGGCTACCTCCATGGCAACTTTCTATTTGGTGCAACACTTTATCGGCACGATCTGGCATTGTTTTCTTGATCCAATCGGTAAAAATTTCACCAATGGCGCCGTTAAGCCTAACAATAGTATGCGCTATGGACACGGCTCCATGATCCGCAGCAGCTTTGGCTAAAGGCAAAATTTCATGGCTATTTATTGATGGGATTATAGGTGCTAGCATCACATTAACGGGTATTCCGTGTTCGCTCAATGTTTTTACGGTTTCTAAACGTCTTTTTATAGTTGCTGTTCTGGGCTCTAAAATACGCCTTGTGTCTTCAGAAAGTGAGGTTATGGACACATTAACGCCAATTAAATTATCTTTAGCCAAGGCTTGTAGAAGGTCTAAATCCCTTAAGATTAAAGCATTTTTTGTGATGATACCCACTGGATGTCTGTACTTTAAAAACACTTCCAAACATTTTCGGGTAATTTCAAACTGCTTTTCGGTAGGTTGGTAGCAATCGGTGTTGCCAGACATTACAATGGGGTGTGCCTTCCAACTTTTCTTTTTTAAATGGGCTTCCAAAAGTTTTGGCGCATCTTTTTTTACCAAAATGCGGCGCTCAAAATCCAACCCGGCACTGTATCCCCAATATTCATGGGTGTTTCGGGCATAACAATAAATACAGCCATGTTCGCAGCCTTGGTAAGCATTCATGGAATACATCATGCCCACGTCCGGGCTTTCCACTTTATTGAGGATGGTTTTGGGGAAGGTTTCTAAATATAAGGTTTTGTTATTATCGGCCGTTTCTCCTTCTTTTTGGCAATATTCCAAGAAATCGTCACGCATTTCGTGGCTCAATTCAAAAAAACGGTTGTGGACGTTAAGCTGCGCACCGCGGCCTTTTATAACAGATTTGGGGTTCATAAACATTAAAATTTACAGAGAAACAGAAACATTGCTCTTTAAAGTTAGCCATTATTTAACCCGAAAACTGTTAAAACGAAAATGGGTTATTAACAACTTCATTTTGTAAAAAATTTCAACTACCTTCGTTTAACGACTGATATAAGTCATTAAAACGACACATATCACCAAGTTACCTGCAAGCTAAACCAACCAATGAAAATTTTCAATATAATTACATCAGTTATCCTTACAATTCTGATTTTGTGCATTTCATATTTAATTCCAGAATTTGAAAATATTCAGGTTGACCCAATGGGAGATGGACAATCTGGTATTGGAAAAGGAGTTATTGGACTGATGATATTGGGATTGGGAGTTTTAAGCCTAATTTTTGCAATAATTTATATTCTTCTAATGGTAATTCGAACTACAAACCGAAATAAATGGAGTTACATAAATCTATTGGTATCATTCCTAATTTCAGCTTTTACTTTCATATACTTTTTTGGTTAAAAAATTATTGACTATGTTCCAAGACTCTATCACGCTAAAAAACAGACACCTGAAATTCGTCAAGACAGTTTCTGATAGAGAAATAGTTTATGGACTAAAAAGTAAAAATGGATTTGCAACATCAAGTTCAACTCAATACGAGGATGATAACGGAAAACCAATTGGAATGATATGTTTTTGGGCAGAAAAAGTTAGAGCAAAATCCTGTGCAAAAGACGAATGGAAAAAATACAAAGTGACCGAAATTCCATTAGCCGAATTTATGGAAAATTGGTGTGTTGGAATGGCTAATGATGGACTACTAATCGGAACTCAATTCGACCAAAATCTATTCGGACACGAAGTTGAGCCATTGGACTTGATTTTAGAATTGACGTCTGAATTAAAATCAATAGAAAAAGATTTGAACTTTAAAAAGTTTAATGGAATTGCGGACTTGGAAAAACAAGTAAAGGAAATAGATGAATAAAAAAAGCCAGCAGGTAACAACGTGTAAAAATAATTGCTCGGTTCTAGCCTACTCGGAAAATCCTGCGGATTTTCCTCTGGTTCGTTCCATTTTAGTAAGTTAGTTGCTCGCACACGCAACTATCCTTAAACAAAACGTTAAACGAACCAAAATTCAGCCCCACACTATAAGCAGAGGTAATTGAGAACATCAATTGTGTAGGATAGATTAACTTCAATTGGAAGTATTATCTTTTAACCAATCTTCCTACTCCTATACCCACGTCTGTTCTTATTCGTAATATGTAAATACCTTGAGGTAATGATGATACATCAAGACCTTCCTGATTATCCATAGATTTATTTATCAGCAATTTACCATCAACGGATAGTATTTCTACCAATTGTATATCCTCTGTTTGAAAAGAAATTAGACCATCGGCGGGGTTTGGATAGAAAGAGACCTCTATTTTACCATTAATATCAGTAATTTTTAACGCATCTTCTATAACACATTCATTTGTTAAAGAACCTGAAAGCGAAATCTTTGAGGCTGAATGAATTGGCCAAACTAAACTCTCAAACAAATCTGGCACATTGGCATCATAAGGTTGCACATCATCACGAAGAAAATTCTTTAACGGAGAATTGGAAACCCTAATAGCCTCTACAACACATTTGGCCAACTGCCATGCCCCGTACATATTAAAGTGTGTATTATCTGAAAATGAAGTATTACCCCATGGAAAGTAATTTGCAGGATAATGAACAAATGCATTCTTTGACCCAGTAACCCCAAGTGCTTCAAATAAGTCTTTGCTCATGGCATTTAAGTCAAATAAAGTAATGTTTTGCGACCCAGCAAGCTGGCGCATCGCATCAGGATAATCTCCAAGTGTATTGATTATATTTCCATTAGAATCAAAAGATCTTCTGTTGGTTGACGTAACAAATACTGGAGTTGCTTCTACATTTAACGCCACATTGGCAAAAACCATAAGGTTTTCTTGATATGTTGTATAAGGTTCTACATATGTCCACCCAGATTTTTGATCGTTGTGGGCAAACTCGGAAAACAAGTAATCCCCCATTTTAATTTGAGATTCAATTTTCTTCAATCGTTTTTCACCTTGAAAAGAAAGTAGCGATTCTCCCGATTCAGCGTAATTGGCCACTACAACTTCTGGTTTTAAAAAAATAGGAAATATTTGCCCCCAAGATGTCCAAGGATCATTTTCTTGATCCACAACGGTAGAGTCGCCTGCAAGAAAAATGGTAGGAACATCAACCTCTTCTATTGATAAAGAACGAATGCAAGGATAATAACCAGTAAATTCAAGAGAAAGATAACCATCCCAATTCAATCTGCCTGACTCACCTGTTTTTAACGAAATACTTCCTCCTGTATTAATAATTGGTGACCTCCTGCTAACGATAAACTCCAATGTATCAATAACCCCTGCTGGTGTATCATGGTTATATACCATTAAACGCCTTGATTCTGCTTTTATAGTCGTATTTGAAGCTTCGATTTCGCTACCCACAGCCACCTTTACACGGTAGTTCCCTTCAGGAAGTTCTGCCCAAAAAGCGAAATAGCTACCTGTGGTACAATACGTTTCATTTTTGACAATATCTCCAGTGATACCAAAGGCTATGCCCTCATGCTCCGCAGGCAATACGGAGCTACACTCCACGCCATAATTGGAAACATCTAATCCAAAATCAAAAACTACAGGCCCGTTGGATTGTGAATGGACAAGATTAAAACTTACCCATAAAAAAAGAACTACAATAATTTTTATCGATTTCATCGTACCAAAATTCATGTTTGGAAATAGTTAACACAAAATATTTTGAATAGAACTCAAAATTCAAACAAAAAATTTCAATGAAATTTCTATACATCCAAATAAATGTAGAATCTAGTTTTAACAAATCTCTAATTCCCAGGAAAATCAGCCTTTCGTTTTTCTAAAAATGCAGTGGTGCCTTCGGTAAAATCTTCTGTGCCAAAGCATGTTCCAAACTCGTAAACCTCAACTTCAAAACCGTTTACGCCATCCTTGAAACTGGCATTTATAGCTTTAATGGCTGCACTAATGGCCACAGAAGAATTATTTAAAATTTTACTAGCTATTTTTTCGCAAAGTGGCAATAATTCCTCTTGGGTGGTTACGTGGTTTACCAAGCCATAATTTAAGGCTTTGTTGGCATCAATCATACCTGCGATCATAATCATTTCCATAGCCCTGCCCTTGCCTATTAACTGGGGTAAACGTTGTGTGCCACCGTACCCAGGAATAACGCCCAAACTCACTTCGGGCAAACCCAATTTGGCATTATCACTAGCTATTCTAAAATGGCATGCCATGGCCAATTCCAATCCGCCACCAAGCGCAAAACCATTAACCGCTGCAATAACCGGGGTTGATAGATTTTCCAAAAAATCGAACAGTATTTTTTGTCCGTTGGCCGCTAACCTTTTACCCTCCTCGACACTAAAATTTGCAAATTCACTAATGTCGGCACCGGCTACAAAGGCCTTTTCACCACTTCCTGTTATAATAATGACTTTAGTGTTTTTATCCTTGTTTGCTTTATCGAAAGCATCGTGAAGTTCGTTAATGGTTTCCTTGTTTAAGGCATTCAGCTTTTTAGGTCGGTTTATGGTTATCGTGGTAATTCCGTTATCCGATTCAAATAAGATGTTATTGTAGCTCATATTAATCGATTTCTTTGTGATGAGATTTCTGTTTACTTTGAAATTTATGCTTTAGGAAACGTTACTTTAAAGGTTGTACCTTTACCTTTTTCCGTATCAAATGAAATGGTTCCTTTATAGGTTTCCACAATGTTTTTCACCATAGCCAAACCAAGGCCCATGCCGCTTGTTTTGGTGGTAAACTTGGGCTCGAATACCTTGTTTTTGTTTTCTTCTGCCACACCTACACCGTTGTCGGCCACGGTTATAAATACGCTTTTCGCTTCAGTACCTACCTTAATTTCTATTTTGGGTGTTTGGCTTTCTGGAATGGCCTGTATACTATTTTTTACCAAATTAGTGACCACGCGAATGAGTTGCGAGCGGTCAAATTTTGCAATAATTTCTTCAGATTCCGCCTGAAATACAATGTAATCTTCATTAAAAATATCCAACGCCAATTTAACGATTTTTACCACGTTAAGCGTTTCACTCTGTTGGGCGGGCATTTTGGCAAAGTTTGAAAATGCCGAAGCAATGGCGCTCATGGTATCGATTTGCTGGATGAGCGTTTTGCTGTATTCATCAACCTTTTTGTGGATGTTTTCATCATTTGGATTAAACTTACGTTGGAAATTTTGCACCGTTAAGCGCATAGGAGTTAACGGATTTTTAATTTCGTGGGCCACTTGTTTGGCCATTTCGCGCCAAGCCTGTTCGCGCTCACTTCGCGCCAATTGAATGGCACTTTCCTCCAACTCGTCAATCATACTGTTATAGGAGTTCACCAAAGTGGAGATTTCTTCGCTGGTATCGTCAACATCAATTTTTTGATTGCGTTTTTCAAGTCGCGTTGTGTTTATTTTATCACTAATGGTCTTTAATGATTTTGTTATGTATTTAGAAAGCCAAAACGCAATAATAATGGCCATAACTAGCACAATCGTAAAAGCAAAACCCAATCGCTTTAAAAATTCTTCAAGCTCTTTTTGTAGAAAATCGTCCTTTTCAAGATAAGGGATGTTCAATATGGCCAAGGGTTTCGACTTTTGGTCTAAGATGAAAGTGTACGACGACTGAAAAGTTTCTCCGTTTTCTTTATGAATATCCACATAGCGGTGCCTAGCCAACTCGGATTCGCGGTTAAACTCTACGGTGTTGTTTATGGCGTTCATTATTTCAGCATCCAAACATTTCTCAGCAACATTAGTTTGAAGCCCTGCTTTGGATGAGATTAGTAAACCACCTTCCAAATCGTATAAATTGATTTGCAGTTTATGGATATCGGCAATATTGTAGATTTCTTCCTTAAATATGAAAGGAATATTATCAGTCTTTACTTCCCAGGTATTTTGCCTGCCATTTAAAACCCGTTTTAAATGGGTTTGAATACTCCCTTCCTTGCGCTCCAATCGGCCTTCATGGTAATCTTGGCTTTGCTCTCTGTATTGGTAAATAGCCACTGCCGAAATAAGCATGGACGCCAACAACACCAAGAGTATCATGGCCAAAAAGATGCGGGTGCGTAAGGAAAATTTTTTGAGTTTCATTCAGAATTTTAATGCTTAAATATAGCAATAATCAAACCAAAGACCCTAAGGGTCATTTAAAATAAAGTGAACGCCTAAAAAGTTAATTATTTTGAATTGTTTAGGCCTCAGGGTTTTTGTCCCTAATGTTCTTATAGACTTTATAGCCAAACATGATAAGAACGCCTAAAACGATGATGCCTACAACGCCCAAAACCCAATTTATGGCACTTTTTAGGATGACCAAAAACACAACCGCAAAAAGAATAAACGTGGCGCCCTCATTCCAAATGCGCATAAAACTAGAGGGTTTTTTTACCACATCGTTTTGTAGTTGCTTGAAATATTGGTGCGTTTTTAAATGATAAATGAAAAGCAGAACCACAAAGCCTAATTTTACGTGCATCCATGGTTGTTGCAACCAAAAGGGCTGTAAAATTAATAGCCAAACCGCAAAAAGTGTGGCTAAAATAGCGGAAGGCCAGGTAATGATATACCAAAGGCGTTTGGCCATAAGCTTTAACTGTTTCCCTAAAATTTCCTTATCTGGTGAAGGCTTATGGAAGGCTTCAATTTGATACACAAACAATCTGGGAATGTAAAACAGGCCCGCAAACCAAGTAATAACAAAAATAAGATGAAAGGCTTTTATGTAAGCGTAATATTCCATGGTTATAAATTGGAAGTTAGAACATCTTCTGGGTTCAAGTTCTTAATTATTTCCCTATTTAAAAAATAGGCCGTTACAATGGTTGCCAAAATATCCGATATAGGAAATGATACCCAAACACCTAGCTCATCCCAAAATAAGGGTAAAATTAATATCAATGGAATAAAGAAAAATCCTTGTCGGCACAATGTAAGCAGAAGTGCTTGCTTGGCTTTTCCAATAGCCTGAAAATAGGCCGCTCCTATAAGTTGCAATGCAATTATTGGTGTTGCAGCAAAAACCCAGCGCATGGCTGACGGTGTTTCCTTTATCACTTCAACATCGTGAGTGAACAATTTGGTAATGGATTCCGGAAATACCATAAGCAAAATAAAAACCACTGTAGCCAATCCTGCAGCATATTTTATGGCCGTGTAAATGGTCTGTTTTACCCTGTCGTATTTTAAAGCGCCATAATTAAACCCAGCAATGGGCAAAAAGCCTTGAGTAACACCATAAACTGGGAAAAGCGCAAACATGAGCATTCGTCCAACAATGGCGTAAGCGGTGACCGAAGATTCCCCTCCCAAATGGAACAAAATATTGTTCATGAACAGGTAAGTAATGCTAACCACGGCTTGTCTTGCAAGGGTTACAAACCCCAAAGAGCTGATTTCAGAAACAATAGGTCTATCCAATCCAAAATGCGAAAAGTTTATTTTTAATTCTGAGTTTTTGGATAAGAAAAACCACAATATAAAGGCAAAACACAACAAATAGGATCCGGTGGTAGCCCAAGCAGCACCAGCCATTCCAAAATCCAAAACATTTATTAAAAGATAATCTAAAATTAAATTTGAGATTGACGGAATCATCATGGCATACATAGCAAATTTTGGCTTGCCTTCTGCCCTGATTACCGTGTTTCCCATCATACAAAGCGCTAAAAATGGTACGCCATAGAGTACAATGACATAATAGATTTTTGCGGGTTCCAAAATGTTGCCTTTGCCCCCAAACGCAGGTACAATGCCGTCAACAAACCACAACCCGAAAACAACCATGGTTATGGTAAGCAATAAAGTAAGTGTTATTTGGTTGCCAAAAGTTTTAAGGGCTTTATCGTGATTGTTGGCACCCAATGCCCTTGAAATAATGGAAGAACCGCCAACCCCAATGGACATCCCCAAGGCTGCAATAAAAAACGATACCGGCAATACAACATTAATGGCGGCTATAGCAATGGAACCTATCCAATTGCCAACAAAAATAGTGTCGATTAAAATATTGAGCGACATCACCAAAATACCAATGGATGCAGGAACTGCTTGTTTTATGAGCAATTTGCCAATAGGCTCTGTACCTAAATCTTGTGCTGATATTTTCGCCATTAAACTGCCAAAGTTTCAGAAGTTGCCCAATGGTTTATCCATTTTGATAACAAATCCACAAATTCCTTGTCGTCGTTTAAGCACGGAATTGTGGTAAAATCTTTTCCGCCGATTTCATGAAAAATCTCCTGACCTTCCATGGCTATTTCCTCAAGGGTTTCCAAACAATCGCTCACAAAAGCAGGCGTAACAATGGCCATGTTTTTTATGCCTTGTTTTCCTAAACGCTCAATGGTTCTGTCGGTGTAAGGTTGTAACCATGGATCGAATCCTAAACGAGACTGAAAGGACGTAGAGTATGTACCTTCCTTAAGTTGAAGGTTTTCTGCCACCAATCGGGTAACTTCCAAACATTGGTGGCGATAACAAAACTCATGCGCCTTGCTTGGCATAACACAGCAACTGCCGTCTATTTTGCAATGCGATTTGGTAACATCGCTTTTGCGTATATGCCGTTCTGGAACACCATGGTACGAAAACAACAAATGCTCGTAATTTTTATCTTTTAAATGATTTTTTATGGAGTTGGAAAGCACCTCAATATAATCGGGTTTGTTGTAAAACGCCGGCACCGATTCTATTTTCAAATTCGGAAAATATTGTTGACGTAGCTCTTCGGCCAAAACCGTAATGGTTTCGGTAGTTGCCATGGCAAACTGCGGATACAAAGGAAAAAGCAAAACTTCTTCAACCCCTTTATCAACCAATTCTTGAAGACCTTTTCTTATGGTCATGCTACCATAACGCATAGCCAAAGCAACTGGAACCTCAATTTGTTTTTGGATTTTCTTTTGAAGGCGTTCTGAAATCACGATGAGTGGCGAGCCTTCTTCCCACCATATTTTTTTGTAGGCCGCAGCCGAAGCTTTGGGTCGGGTCTTTAAAATAATACCCCTTACCAGTAATGCCCGAGCTGTGTAGGGAATATCAATTACGCGCTCGTCCATTAAAAATTCGCCTAAATATTTTTTTACATCTTTGGGTTCTGGGCTATCTGGCGACCCAAGATTGACCAATAAAATGCCTTTTTTCATCTATTATCTCTAAAATTATCTATTCAAACAATACAAAATACCCCCGAGCAAATGCTTTCTAAATTCTGGCTCGGCATATGATTCTTCGGTATGTCCCAATCCCGTATAGAACATTCTACCACCATCAAACTCTTGACACCAAGCTATTGGGTGAAAATCGCCATGTTTACCTCCCTCATAACTCGATTCATCAAGGTTCAAAAGTACATGAATATTTTCGCTTATGTTTTTAAAATTATACCATTCGTCAAAATGCACCCATTTTATTGGCAGATGCTTTGTAGATGCGTGATTACTTTCAACTATATTAATCGTGGCCTCAGCTTGTTTTGGGTGATTTAAAAAATAAGCACCCACTAATTTACCGTACCATTCCCATTCAAATTCGGTATCTGTAGCCGAATGTATCCCCATAAAACTTCCACCGTTATTGATGTAATTCTTAAAAGCGGTTTCCTGCTCGCTGTTCAATACATCACCGGTAGTGTTGAGAAAAATAATTAACTGGAATTGCTTTAAGGCTTCATTTGAAAACATATCGGCATCTTCGGTATGTGTTACTTTAAAATCATGTTCCATACCCAAACCTTGAATGGTTTTAACTCCTGTTTCAATAGATTTATGCCTGAAACCCTCGGTTTTTGAAAAAACCAAAACACTATTTGATGCATTGCATGATAGTACATAAAGGCCAAAGAGGAAAACTAAAACGGGCTTTAAAAAACTATTTTTCCTTGTTTTCCAGTTTTTGCTCATGGTATAATATTGGGCGTTCTTCATTATAATCACAATCTTGGAAAATACCACATGACACATTAGTGCGAGCCAAAGATTTTGTGATTTCAAATTGTTTTGACAAGGCTTCAATTTCTGGGGTTAAATACTTCATAACATTTGGGTTTTTAAATATCTTATGGTACAGTATAACTCATCATAACCCGAAAAATTTTACCAAGATTTTTCAAAAATTATGGTTTTTGTTATATCAATAAATTCTAATCGAAAGCTTTCTTTAAAGTTGTAATAGGTTGTATCTGATCCGCCAACTTTCTCTTTTATTTCTGAAAAAAATCTACCTCCTCCATTTTGTATTTTTCTTGAAATTAAAGTATTAGAAATTATTTCATTTTTTAAATTTAAATACTCATTAGCATAACCCATTTTAATAACTCCAGCCTGCCAACCATCACTCAAAACCTGAGAAAAATAGCTCTTGTCAGTTATTTTTGCCGATTCCGGTAGTTCAACCATAGTTGCTTTTTCAAAAAGCTTAATATAGTTTCTATCATTTGGCGGGCTATCGTCGCTTCCAAAAATATAATTTAACCTAACTAAGTAGAAAACGGGCACTGAAAAAATAATGATTAAAATGCAAATGCCAAAAATTAGCCTTTCTTTACTATTTTTAAAATTCATTATTTTAATTTAAAGACATAATATACTTTTTTGGCGTAGTGCCATATTTCTTTTTAAAGGCCGAAATAAAATGGCTTGATGTGCTATAACCTACTCTATGCCCTACTTCATTCACATTATTCTCGCCTGATTCCAACAGTTTTCGAGCCACTTCCATCTTATAGTCGAACAAAAAGCTAAAAACTGAATCACCATAAATTTGTTTAAAGCCTTCTTTTAGCTTTTTGAGACTAAGCCCAATTTCATCGGCCAATTCCTGCAAACTTGGTGGCTCTGCCATACGTGCCACGATAATATCCTTGGCTTTTCTAATTTTTATCACATTGGTTTCATCAACCAAAAATGGGCACTGCTCAATATCAGCTTCCTCACTTCTGTTAAAATATAAGCTTAACAGTTCATATGCTTTTCCTTTAAAATAAATGGATTTGATGGATTGGTTGAGGTTGTAATTAATTATTTGGTTGAGCACAATGGCCATTGAGGGTGAGATAACACCGTCTTTATAATATTTTTTGTCACGGTTATCTTCGCTTAAAAACGTAATATAATTGGCCTCTTGAGAAAAAAGTCCGTGGAATTTTTTTATCGAAATCAATATGGAAACCATCCATGAATGCGGATTTATTTCCAAATTAATGGGAAGCTCGCGCTGCGGGTTGTACAACAATAATGAATTCTCCTCAAGAATATTCAATCTGTACCTGCCCTCGTTAAAAACGAATTGGCTGGAACCCTTTACACAAAAATGAAATTGGATATAATCGCTATCTATTTCTTTAACAAGGTTTTGCACTTCGCTAGCTTCGTTTTTATAAGCCAGAACAACAAAACCATCATCTACTTTTGTTTCTTCAAAAGAACTTTTGGCGATACTTTTTCCTTCCTTAAATTCTTGATTCATATTTCTTTTATTTAGATTCGTTCTAAATTGAATCGTTAAAACCTGCCGAATACCCTACAAAAGTATGACATTTATCATGTTTTTTAAAAAAACATCGACAAAAAACCACAAACGACACTAATAGTTCTTTTAGCGTTATTTTTTTTAACGTCATCCGTATACTTTTGCTTCACATTATCAGGTATTAGCATGCAGAAGTACAATATTTCGCGAAGTAATTACTTTTATGCCATTGGTTTGAGCTATAAAAAAGCCGATGCAGACATAAGAGGGCACTTTAGTTTAGACGATGAAGCTAAAATAGCATTGCTTGCCCAAGCCAAAGCTAACGATATTGAAAGCTTGGTGGTGACTTCAACTTGTAATCGTACCGAAATTTACGGTTTTGCGCAGCATCCTTTTCAACTCATTCAATTGCTTTGCGATAATACCAGAGGTACCGTTGAAGAATTTCAAAAGGTAGCCTATGTTTTCAAAAACAAAGAAGCCATTGCGCACATGTTTCGCGTTGGTTCTGGTCTAGACAGCCAAATTTTGGGTGATTTTGAGATTATTAGCCAGTTAAAACAAAGCGCCAAATTATCTCGCAAGCATGGATTGTTAAACCATTTTACTGAACGATTAGTCAATGCGGTTATTCAGGCGAGCAAACGTATAAAAACCGAAACCGATATTTCATCTGGTGCTACTTCAGTATCTTTTGCTTCGGTACAATATATTTTGAATACGGTTGAAGACGTTGCCAACAAAAATATTCTTCTTTTTGGAACAGGGAAAATAGGCAGGAACACTTGTGAAAACTTGGTAAAGCACACCAAGAATGAACATATAACGCTCATTAACAGAACCAAGGATAAAGCTGAACAAATTGCCGGAAAATTCAATTTAATCGTTAAAGATTATGCGAATTTACAAGAAGAAATCAACAATTCTGATATTTTGATTGTTGCTACCGGTGCACAACGCCCAACCATTGACAAGCACATTATACAATCGAAAAAAAACCTTTTGATTTTAGACTTATCTATTCCAAAAAATGTGAATGCCAATGTTGAGGAATTAAACAATGTTTTGCTGGTTCATCTTGACCATTTATCGAAAATCACCGATGAAACTTTAGAAGCGAGAAAACAGCATATTCCTTCGGCCGAAGCTATAATTGAAGAAGTAAAAGCTGAATTTAACAGTTGGTTGGAAACCCGAAAATTTGCGCCAACCATAAAGGCCTTAAAACATAAACTTGCAGATTTCGCCGCTGCGGAATTGGACGCGCAACGTAAAAAAACTGTTGATTTTAATGAAGCTCAAGCCGAAATTATTAGCAATAATATCATTCAAAAAATCACTAACCACTTTGCACATCATTTAAAAGAAGATGATGTTTCTACAGACGAAAGTTTAGAACTTATCAAAAAAGTGTTTCAGTTAGAAGAACCTCAAAAAACGAATGTCTAAAACCATTAGAATTGGTACGCGTGATAGTGAATTGGCAATATGGCAAGCCAATATTGTAAAACAGCAACTCGAAAATTTAGGCCACAAAACCGAACTTGTTCCGGTAAAATCTACAGGCGATTTAGTACTTGACAAACCGCTTTATGAATTGGGCATAACTGGAATCTTTACCAGAACTTTAGACATTGCCATGCTAAACCACGATATTGACATTGCAGTGCATTCCCTTAAAGATGTACCAACTGTTTTACCAAAAGGCATTGTTCAAGCCGCGGTTTTAAAGCGTGGAAACGTAAACGATACTCTGGTTTTTAAGAATAACGAAGAGTTTTTAGGGGCAAAAAATGCCATTGTTGCTACTGGTAGCTTGCGAAGAAAAGCCCAATGGCTGAATCGATTCCCCACACATACCATTGTGGATTTGCGTGGAAATGTCAATTCACGCCTGCAAAAACTGGATGACAATGAAGATTGGAACGGTGCTGTTTTTGCTGCTGCGGGTATTGGCAGAATAGGCATACGTCCGGAAAACGCAGTGAATTTGGATTGGATGATTCCTGCGCCGGCACAAGGCGCCATCATGATTACGGCATTAGAGGAAGATGAATTTGTTAGAAGCGCTTGTGCCGAACTTAACCACAAAGAAACCGAGATTTGCACCACTATTGAACGCGAGTTTTTAAATAAACTTGAGGGTGGCTGTACAGCGCCCATTGGTGCATTGGCTTTTATGAAAGACGAGGAAGTTCATTTTAAAGGTGTATTGTTGAGTGCCAACGGCAGTAAGCGAATTGACGTAACCCGCGTTGAAAAACTTGGGAAACACGAAAACATGGCTCAATTTTGTGCCGATTTCATTATAGAACGTGGTGGTAAACGTTTGATGGATACCATAAAGCAATCCAATAAAAAAACGAACATCTATTCAACAAAATCGCTTACTGAAGACCAACGTTTATTGTTCAACGAAAAGGTGATTTCTGATAGTTCAGATTTTATAAAAATTAGCCTGAACCGTATTCGACCTCAAATACTTAGGTCTGAAATTCAAAATGTCATCATCACCAGTAAAAATGCCGTAGAATCGTTAACGACCAACTATTCTGCCGTTGAATTACAGTTTAAAAACATCTACTGCGTTGGGCGGAGAACAAAACGACTCATTGAAAAGAAAATAGGCAAAGTAACCCATGCCGAAAATAACGCTGAAAGTTTAGCGAATTATTTGGTTGAATTTATTGAAGGCACCGAAGTTACCTATTTTTGTAGTGATTTAAGATTGGATGTACTACCAACCATATTGGCAGAAAACCATATAAATGTAAACGAAGTTGAAGCCTACCAAACCAAATACGATGGCTTAAAAATTGATGAGTCGGTTGAAGGCGTTATGTTTTATAGCCCATCAACGGTTGAAAGCTTCGTTCAAAAAAACAAAGTAGAGGTGATTGCCTTCTGTATTGGTGAAACCACAGCGAAAGAAGCTAGAAAGCATTTTGACGATGTACGCGTTGCAAAAGTACCAACTGTTGAGAGCGTCATAGAACTAGTAAACGAACATTATGTTTAAATCGTCATACTAGGAATTATGACGAAGTAATCTCATTAAAAAGATTGCCACATCACGCTGGAAAGCGCGATTAGCAATGACATGAAAATATGATAAAAAACGATTTATTTTTAAGAGCATTAAAAGGTGAAACCGTAAACCGGCCACCCGTTTGGATGATGCGCCAGGCTGGGCGTTATTTGCCAGAATTTATGGCCATTCGTGAGAAATACGATTTCTTTACCCGATGCAGAACCCCGGAATTAGCCAGTGAAATTACGGTGCAACCTATCAGAAGATATGGAATGGATGCTGCCATCTTATTCAGCGATATTTTGGTTATACCTCAAGCCATGAATATTGAGGTACAAATGAAACCTAATTTTGGTCCGTATTTGCCCAATCCTGTTCGAACATCAAAAGATGTTGAAAACGTAATCGTACCTGATGTTAAAGTTGAGCTCGATTATGTTTATAAAGCCATAAAAGCCACCAAAGAATTGCTAAATGATGAAATTCCACTTATTGGTTTTGCTGGCTCACCATGGACCATCCTATGCTATTGCGTGCAAGGTCAAGGCAGCAAAACCTTTGATAAAGCCAAGGAGTTCTGTTTTACCAATCCCGTGGCAGCGCATCAATTACTTCAAAAAATAACCGATACTACCATTGCCTATTTGAAAGAAAAAGTAAAAGCAGGCTGTAACGCGGTCCAAGTTTTTGATTCTTGGGGTGGCATGCTATCACCAACCGATTATAAAGAATTTTCTTGGCAATACATCAATCAAATAATTGAAGCTTTAAAGGATGATGCTCCGGTAATTGCCTTTGGAAAAGGGTGTTGGTTTGCCCTGCATGAAATGGCACAGAGTAAAGCGTCCGCTTTAGGCATTGATTGGACCTGTTCTGCGCGCAATGCCCGCTATTTAACAGGAGGCAACATAACCTTACAAGGAAATTTCGACCCTGCCCGTTTACTATCACCTCCTTCCGTTATTAAGAAAATGGTGCACCAAATGATTAACGAGTTTGGGAAAGATAAATACATTGTAAACTTGGGCCATGGTATTTTGCCAAACATCCCGCTAGAAAATGCAAAGGCATTTGTTGATGCCGTTAAAGAATATAATGCTTAAAAATATTGCCAAAGGAATTAAAGCGTACTTCGGGGCTTTTGGTTTAATCTCAAAACTAAAACTCTGGAAATACTTTGCAATTCCAATGGTAATTAGTTTTGTAACAGCCATTCTTATTTTTACTTCAGCATATGGCTTGTCAGATAATATTGGACGTTTTATTTCGAAAATCTGGATTTGGGATTGGGGAAAAGAAACCTTCTCTACCATCAGTAATTTTATTGGTTGGCTTATCATAATCATTATCGGCCTTATTATTTATAAACATATCATCATGGCACTATCAGCGCCATTTATGAGTCCGGTTTCTGAGAAAATAGAAGCTCATTTCACAGGAAACACATCGCATACTCATAGAAATACTTCTTTTGCACAACAACTATGGAGAGGCATAAAAGTTAACCTTAGAAATTTATTAATGGAATTACTGTTAACCATTCCTATTTTGTTATTAAAGTTCATACCAATTGTTAACATATTTTCAACTATATTGCTGTTTTTAGTTCAAGCCTATTATGCTGGATTTGGCAATATGGATTACACCCTAGAACGTCATTTTCAATACAAGGAAAGCGTTCAATTTGTGCGCAAACATCGCGGTTTGGCCATAGGAAATGGCATTGTATTCATACTATGCCTTTTGGTTCCTATAGTTGGCGTTATTTTGGTTCTGCCCTTGTCGGTTACCGCGGCTTCAACCCAAACGATTGAGGCGCTTAAATTAAAGCCAATAACTGTAAGTGAAGCTTAATTTTGACACATATCATATTTCACCCATAAACCTTCAAGACCCCTGGATCTTGTGCAATTTTGTTGTGTCAAATGAAGAGCGTTTAAAACGATATTTCCCAAAAACACTTGAGGAGAATTTAACCCCTGACCTGTCGAAAATTTTCACTGAGAAAAAGGTTAAACAGTTTCAGTCAAAAGAAGAATTCCTATTCACCTTAAAGGAAAATGAATCCAACAACTTAATAGGTTTGATTTATTTAAAATCGCTTGATTGGAAAAAGAAACGCGGTGAATTGGCATACTGCATTGATTACAATTATGAAGGTAAAGGCATTACCACAAATGCCATTCAAATCTTATCTGATCATGCTTTTGACAAAATAGGTTTAATTACGCTGAAAGCCATTGTGCATAAAAGCAATTTAGCAAGTATTAAAGTAGCCGAAAATTGTAATTTTACTTGGATTAAAACCCTTGAAAAGGAGCACACTCCGCCCGGTGAACTTCCTTTAGACATGGAGCTTTATGAACTGTACAATGAATTTGAATAATAATGAAGAATAAATTTTATCAATATATACAAGATTTACAGGATACTATAACATCAAAACTGGAAGCCGTTGATGGCAAGGCGAAATTCCGTCAGGATATTTGGGAACGCCCAGAAGGTGGTGGTGGACGGACACGAGTTATTGAAAATGGAAATGTTTTTGAAAAAGGTGGCGTGAACATTTCTGGTGTTCATGGTAAATTACCAAAAAGCATGCAAACCTATTTTAAGGTTGGTGATGTTGACTTTTTTGCCTGTGGTTTGAGTTTAGTAATTCACCCAAAAAGCCCAATGGTACCCACCGTTCACGCTAATTGGCGCTATTTTGAAATGTATGATAAAGAAGGAAAAATTGTTGACCAATGGTTTGGTGGCGGACAAGACTTAACGCCATATTACTTGTTTGAGGAAGATGCAAAACACTTTCATCAAGTTTGTAAAACAGCTTGCGACCGTCATAATGACGGTTTTTACAATGATTACAAAAAACGTTGTGATGCATATTTTTATAATGCCCATCGCAATGAAGCCCGCGGTATTGGTGGTTTGTTTTTCGATTATTGTAAAGCTTCAAAAGATATGACCATGGAAAATTGGTACAACTTTGTAGCCGAAGTTGGCAATAGTTTCCTAAATGCTTATGTGCCCATTGTAGAAAAACGAAAAGATTTACCATATACTGAGGTACAGCGTAATTGGCAGGAAATCCGTCGCGGTCGTTATGTAGAATTTAATTTGGTTCATGATAAAGGCACACTTTTCGGATTAAAAACCAACGGACGTATAGAAAGTATTTTAATGAGTTTGCCGCCACATGTGCAATGGGTTTACGACCATCATCCAGAAAAAGGAAGTGAAGAAGAAAAATTAATTGATATCTTAAAAAATCCAATAGATTGGGTTTAAAAATTCTTTTAATATCAGTATTTGTTTTTTGTGAAACTTTGACTTTTTCACAACAAGACAGTATTGCTAAAAATGAATACATTACAACCTTTCCAGATAAAATAACAACTCGAATTTCACTAATAAATACTTCGAATAGTTTTTTTATAAACGAATCAGACACTAATTTAAAATATGAATTAGAACCAAACATAAGAGCCTATTTAGGAGCCTCAGTTTTATTTAGAAGTATTGAAATTGATTATGGTTTTGCGCCGAATTTTATAAAATCGAATAAAGATAATGCCGATTCGAGACTCTTTAATCTAAATCTTAGAATGTTTCAAAACCATTGGATGCAAACCATAGATTTGTATAGTCAAAAAGGATTTAATATCATTTTAGGCAACCAAAAAGCCTATGTTCCAGGTGTTAAAACACTTAAAATTGGAGGCACGACTTCTTATATTCTTAATGAAAATTTTTCGTTCAGGGCTATTGGCTTTCAAAACGAATGGCAAACCAAAAGTACAGGGAGTTTTATTCCTAAATTATCATATTACTACACAAAATACACCATAAAAAGTGACGACATTAACGGCGTTGCGGACTCTTTTGATATTGCCCTTTCACCATCTTACTATTACAACTTTTGCCTAACAAGAAATCTTATTTTCTCATTAGGCACATCTGTGGGTATTGGCTTAAACCACAGCTCAAATGTTGGCGATGGCGATATTACTTCGGCGCTATTTGAATTTTCCGGAAGAGCGGTGGTTGGTTACAATTCCAACACTTTTTTTGGCGGCATAAATTCTAATTTATTGGTTTTACACCACAATATTGACCGCTATACAAAACAAGACGACACCATACCTTTTTTTGAAATTTACCTTGGCTATCGTTTTAAAGCCCCTAAAAAATGGGTGAAATTTGCTGATAATTTTAATAAAAAATACGGATTTTAAATACTAAAAACATGTATCCATTACGAAGAAATAGACGCTTAAGAACGACTGAAGCTATACGCAGTTTAATTCGCGAAACCATCATAACACCAAACGACTTTTTAGTGCCGCTTTTCGTAGTTGAAGGCAAAGGCATTAAAGATGAAATTCCGTCAATGCCAAACTATTACCGATACAGTTTGGACTTATTGGAAGGCGAAGTAAAAGAACTTTGGAAACTTGGTTTAAAGTCGGTTTTGCTTTTTGTAAAAGTGCCAGATAATTTAAAAGACAATAAAGGGAGAGAAGCCTTAAACCCTAAAGGACTTATGCAACGCGCCATTAAAACGGTGAAAAATGTTTGCCCAGATATGTTGGTCATGACCGATGTAGCATTAGACCCATATTCTGCTTATGGACATGATGGCATTATTGAAAAGGGGCAGATTTTAAATGATGAAACGGCCGAAGTTCTTGCGGAAATGAGCCTATCCCATGCCAAAGCTGGAGCCGATTTTGTTGCACCTAGCGACATGATGGACGGACGCATTTTAACCATTCGCGAAGCTTTGGAAGACGAAGGCTTTATCAACACAGGCATAATGAGTTATTCGGCAAAATATGCTTCTGCTTTTTATGGCCCTTTTCGGGATGCTTTAGATTCTGCACCCGTGGATTTGATAAATATCCCTAAGGATAAAAAGACTTATCAAATGGATTATGCCAATCGTTTTGAAGCCATTCGTGAAACCGAAATGGATATTGATGAGGGTGCAGATATTGTTATGGTAAAACCTGGTTTGTGTTATTTGGATATTGTTCGCGAGATTAAAAATGAAATTGACGTTCCAGTTGCAGTTTACCAAGTTTCTGGTGAATACGCCATGTTGAAAGCAGCGGCAGAAAAAGGTTGGTTAGACCACGATGCTGTAATGATGGAACAGATTACCGCCATAAAGCGTGCTGGCGCAGATATTATTGCTAGTTACTTTGCAAAAGACGTTGTTAAGCTTTTAAATAAATAACCTTAACGGCCATCTAAATAATATTTTGTCATCCTGAGCGAAGTCGAAGGATTGCCAAGGATGTTGTGAAATTGATTTCGTAAATTAGCGTCAATAAAACCAAAACACCCCATGGGCTTACTCCTTTTTTACGCCTTTATTTCTATTTTCTTTTCGTTTTTATGCTCTATTCTTGAAGCAGTATTGCTTAGTATAACGCCAACCTTCATCAATGTGAAAAAACAGGAAGGCAAGCATTACGCGGATAATTTAGAACACTTAAAAAAGGATGTTGACAGGCCATTGATTGCCATCTTGACCCTTAATACCATTGCACATACAGTTGGTGCCATTTTAGTTGGTGTTCAGGCCAAAACTGCTTATGCCGAAATGTTTGGAAGCGATATAAAAACAGTTTTTGGGTTTCGATTCACTGAAGATGTTATGGTTGGTGTTGTATCTTCTATAATGACTGTTTTGATTTTGGTGGCTTCAGAAATCATCCCAAAAACCATTGGTGCCACTTATTGGAAAAAATTGGCAAATTTTACTTCCAAAGCTTTAAATGTTTTAATTTTTCCATTGAAATGGTCTGGACTTTTGTGGTTATTACAGCTTACTACAAAGCTTATTGGAGGCAAAGGGCACCATGGAAGCGTGCTAAGCAGAGAGGATTTTCATGCCATGACCGATATGGCGCATGAAGAAGGTGTGTTTCAGGAAAACGAAAGTAAAATCATAAAGAACCTGTTAACCTTTAAAGAAGTATTGGCTAAAGATATCATGACCCCCAGAACGGTCATGCTTATAGAAGACCAAAACACTACAGTTGAAGATTTCTTTAACAGAAATTTGAATTTGCGCTTTTCCAGAATACCCATCTTTTCAGATAATCCGGACAACATAACGGGGCTTGTTTTAAAAGACGAAATTTTTAAGGAGATGGCTCTAGATAACGGTTCCAAAAAACTTTCAGAGCTTTTGCGAACCATCATTATTGTAAATAGAAGTATACCTATTCCCAGTCTGTTTGAAAAACTTGTTGAAAGCAGAAACCATATGGCATTGGTTGTTGATGAATACGGCTCTGTTAGTGGATTGGTAACTATGGAAGATGTTATTGAAACCCTTTTGGGATTGGAAATTATGGATGAAAGCGATAACGTTTCAGATCTTCAACTTTTGGCCAGAAAAAGTTGGGAAACACGTGCCAAAAAGTTGGGTATTTTAGAAGATGATAATTCTTCGGGTTAATGGAAAGTTGTATTATCAAAACACCTTTGGGCTTCACTAAAATTATTGGTGATGAAGATGGTATTACATCTGTTTCCGTTTTAAATTCCGAAGAAAAAGTCACCGATATCATTCCCCCAGAACTTGAGGAATGTGTGATTCAACTTCAAGAATACTTTGAAGGCGTCCGTAAACAATTTAGTTTAAAATTAAATCCAGAGGGCACTGATTTTCAGAAAAAAGTCTGGAAAAAGTTGGAGCAGATACCCTATGGAAAAACTATTTCTTACCTTAACCTATCAAAACAATTGGGCGATGTAAACGCCATTCGTGCTGTTGCAAATGCAAACGGAAAAAATCCGTTATGGATAATCGTTCCATGCCACCGAGTAATTGGGAGCGATGGCAGCTTAACGGGTTATGCTGGCGGGCTTCACAGAAAGCAGTGGCTTTTGGATCATGAAAGTCCAAATAAACAGCAAAAATTGTTTTAAGGTACTTTTCTAAAAATCACCAATACTACCCATTCGGTTTCCTTTTAATTGCTATATTTAATTCTGAATTAAATATTAGCTCATGAGAGTAGTTAAATTTAGCGCTTCTTTATTCTTATTAATTATTTTCTTTTATGTCTTCAATTCTAAAATTGGCTCAATTCCCCCCATTGGAAAATTTTTAAGCCCCTCCACTGGCATATGGCAAAATGAAAAGGATGAGATAATTTCTGGTACTATTCAAATTGATGGTCTTCAGGAAAAGGTCTCAGTTAAATATGACGACCAACTTATTCCACACATTTTTGCCCAGAACGATATGGATTTATATCGTGCTCAAGGCTATATCACGGCCAAGCACAGACTTTGGCAAATGGATTTTCAAACATTGGCCTCAGGAGGGCGTTTATCTGAAATTATTGGAAAAAAAGCACTTAATTACGATAGAGAACAACGCAGAAAAGGCATGGGCTTTGGTGCAGAAAACGCCGTTGAGAAAATGAAACAAGACCCCGAAATTGTAAAATATATTGAGGCTTACAGTGAAGGTGTAAACAGTTATATACATAGTTTGGATGCCAGCGATTACCCTATAGAATATAAACTTTTGGACTATAAACCTGAACCTTGGACGATTAAAAAAACCGCCTTGTTATTGATGTACATGACTGATGAGTTGTGTGGCTATGACAATGATTTGGGCTATACCAATGTGCTTCGTGAGTTCGGCAGAGACCGTTTTGATTTGATTTTTCCAGATTTTTTCGATGTAAATGACCCCATCATCACTAAAGAAACTAATTGGGATTTTATAGACATCCAAATGACCGAAGCTCCCAATACAGAACAACCATTAGACTCAATTTCTGATACGCTGAAAAAACCAGACCCAGACAATGGTAGTAATAATTGGGCTATTGCAGGAAGTAAATCTTACTCGGGTCATCCAATTTTGGCCAACGATCCCCATTTGGGTCTAAACCTTCCATCCATCTGGTTTATTATGCAATTATCAACGCCTCAACACAATTCGTTTGGGGCAACGCTTCCCGGCGCTTTGGGTATTGTTTCAGGTTTTAATAATTATATTGCTTGGGGAGAGACCAATGCCACTAGAGACGTTAAGGATTGGTATAAAATAGAGTTTAAAGATGACTCAAGAAAACAATACAAATACGGCGAGACTTGGAAAAACACTTCCGTTCGCCTCGAAGAAATTAAAATAAAAGGAGCAGAAACCTTTATAGATTCTGTAATTTATACCCATTATGGCCCTGTTACCTATGATAAGAATTTTAAGGGAAATGGCAAAAAAGTAGGTTATGCCATGAAGTGGATTGGCCATATAGGAAGCAACAATGAGCGCACCATTTTAGATTTAAATACTGCTAAAAATTACGACAATTATCTGGAAGCCTTAAAACATTGGGATGCCCCTGCCCAAAATTTTGTTTTTGCCTCAACCGATGGCGATATTGCCCTTTGGATACAAGGATTGTTCCCCAATAAATGGAAAGAACAAGGAAAGTTTTTAATGGATGGTAGCCAACCAGAAAACGATTGGCAAGGTTTTATCCCCCAAGAATTCAATGCGCATGTTAAAAACCCAGAGCGTGGCTTCGTGAGTTCGGCGAATCAACATCCTGTCGATGAATCTTATCCGTTTTACGTATTTAATGATCATTACGAAACATACCGAAATAGGGTCATTAACGATTTCTTCAGATCAAAGGACAAATTCAATATTCAAGATTTCAAAGATTTACAAAACAACAATTATAACCTTAAAGCATCAGAACTTTTGCCGTATATGTTTGAACATATGGATGGCGTAACCCTTTCGGATGAAGAAAAGGAGCTATTAAACATCATTAAAGCATGGGATTTTAATAGTGACGTTGATGAAATTGCGCCCAGTATCTGGGATGCCTGGTGGAAAACTTTATTCGAACTAACATGGGATGAATTTGATATTGAAAATGAGGAACTGAAAAGAACCTTGACCTATCAAACCATATTCTTGCTTAAAAACCATCCTGACGATAAGTTTATGGATATTTTAAAAACACCTGAAATAGAAACAGCTAGCGATTTGTTTCTAATTTCATTCAAAGAAGCTGCTCGCCAATTAAGTGAATGGAAATCAAAACACGGTGAATACAACTGGGGCAAATACAAAGGCACCTATGTTGGGCATTTGTTACAGGCATTGCCAGCATTTTCTCGTTTTGATTTACCAATCGGTGGCGACCGTAACACAGTTAATGCAGCCGATAAAAACCATGCTCCTTCTTGGCGATTGATTGTTGAAATGAGTTCACCCCCTAGAGCTTTGGGAATTTATCCCGGTGGTCAATCCGGAAATCCAGGAAGTAAATATTATGACAATTATATTGATAGATGGGCAGCTGGAGAATATATTGATTTATTGTTTATGCAGGCTTCAAATGAGTCAACTGGTGTCATTTCCACGCAAACCTTAACACCTAAACCATGAAACGAAAAAGTATAAATTTCATCTTAACCATATTAATAGCGATTTTGTTGGGGCTATTTTTACCATGGTGGTCTGTTATGGTTGCGGTATTTATAACTTCATGTTCTATCTCCCTTAAAAAAAGTGCCGTGTTTTTTATTCCATTTATGGCTATTGCTCTACTTTGGTCAGTTCACGCTTTATACTTAAGTAATGCCAACGGTTTTATACTTGCAAAAAAAGTGGCTGTTTTATTACCTTTACAAGGAAATCAATTTCTTTTAATATTATTAACTGGTATTTTAGGCGGAATAGCCGCTGGGGTTACCGGGATATTTGGAAAACAGTGTAGTCTATTATTTGGCTTTAGTAAAAAATGATGCATTATGATATCTAAATTAAATTTGGAAAATATTCTATTTCTAGACATTGAAACGGTTCCGGAAGCACAATATTTTTCAGATTTAGATGACGCTACTAAAGCTTTGTGGGAACAGAAATCCGAATACCAAAGAAAGGATGAGTTTACCGCTGAAGAGTTTTATGAACGAGCAGGTATTTGGGCAGAATTTGGAAAAATCATTTGTATCTCTGTTGGTTATTTTGCCCTTTCGAACGATTTAAAGAACTTCAGGGTCACTTCTTTTTATGGTGATGAAATTAAAATTTTAAAAGACTTTAAAAATCTACTCATTTCCCATTTTAGTCATCCCAAACATTTACTTTGCGCCCATAATGGTAAGGAATTTGACTTTCCGTATATTGCCAGACGAATGATAATCCACAACATTGAATTACCTTATAAGCTTAATTTATTTGGTAAAAAACCTTGGGAAGTTCCTCATCTTGACACTTTGGAACTATGGAAATTTGGCGATTATAAAACTTATACATCGCTAAAATTATTGACCCATGTTTTAGGAATCCCATCACCTAAAGATGATATTGATGGCAGCGAGGTTTATAGCGTATTTTATGAGGAAAATGACATAGATCGTATTATAAATTATTGCGAAAAAGATACCATAGCCGTTGCCCAAATATTTTTGCGCTTACGTGGTGACAGCCTTTTAACCAAAGATGAAATTATTCGTATTTAATGAATACCTCCCCAATTTTAGAAATAGAAAATCTAGTTATTTCGTTTGGTGAAAATGAAGTGATTCATGGTATTTCATACCAATTGTACCAAAATGAAATTTTAGGTATTGTTGGCGAATCGGGTTCTGGAAAATCTGTTTCTTCATTGGCTGTTTTAGGGTTGCTTCCTCCTAAAATTTCAAAAATCACATCCGGCAAAATCGTTTTCAACAATGAAGATTTAACCAAACTTCCTTTAAAAAGATTTCAAAATATTCGAGGCAACAAATTGGCCATGATATTTCAAGAACCCATGAGTTCTTTAAACCCATCCATGACCTGCGGAAAACAAGTAGAGGAAATATTGTTGGCACATACGAATATAACAAAACAAGAAGCTAAGGCAGAAACCATTCAACTATTTGAAAAAGTAAAACTACCAAACCCAGAACGCATTCATGGTGCATATCCTCATGAAATATCGGGTGGACAAAAACAGCGCGTCATGATAGCCATGGCCATTTCTTGCAAACCCGATATTTTAATTGCTGATGAACCAACAACAGCCTTGGACGTAACGGTTCAAAAAGACATTATAAATCTCTTAAAGGCATTGCAAAAAGAAACCCAAATGAGTATTATTTTTATAACTCATGATTTAGCCTTAATATCTGAAATTGCAGATAGAGCTTTGGTAATGTACAAAGGCCGTATTGTAGAGCAAGGTTCAGTTTTAGAAATATTTAAAAATCCGCAGCACAACTACACCAAGGCCTTAATAAATTCTAGGCCTTCATTAGATACAAGACTAAAAACTTTACCAACCATCCAAGATTTTTTAAGTAACACGATATCCTCGACTATTGTAACTCCTGATGTCCGAAAAAAAAATCACAAAGCACTTTATAGCAAACCGCCACTTTTGGAGGTAATCAATGTTGAAAAGGAATATATTTCAAAAACAGGATTGTTCTCAAAACAAAGATCTTTTAAAGCAGTTAATGATGTTAGTTTTAAATTGTATGAAGGGGAAACTTTAGGTTTGGTTGGTGAATCGGGTTGTGGAAAATCTACCCTTGGCAACGCCATTCTTCAACTTGATAAAGCAACAGCTGGAAAGATACTTTATAGAGGTATTGACATTACCAAACTTTCCAAAACGGAGACTAGAAAACTTAGGAAAGACATTCAAATCATCTTTCAAGACCCCTACTCTTCATTAAACCCACGAATTCCAGTAGGTGAGGCAATTATGGAACCTATGAAAGTCCATAATCTTTACGCTTCAGATGATGAGCGTAAGGAAAAAGTATTGGATATTTTAAATCGGGTGGGGTTGTCCGAAGATTTTTTCAACCGTTATCCCCATGAGTTTTCAGGTGGGCAAAGGCAACGTATTGGCATTGCCCGAACCATTGCCCTACAACCTAAATTGATAGTCTGTGATGAATCTGTTTCTGCTTTAGATATATCCGTTCAAGCGCAAGTTTTAAATTTGCTCAATCAATTGAAAGAAGATTTCGGATTTACCTACATTTTTATTTCACATGATTTGGCTGTTGTGAAATATATGAGCGACCAATTAATGGTTATGAATCAGGGCAAAATTGAGGAGATGGATGATGCCGATGTTATTTATAGTAATCCAAAATCAGATTATTCCAAAAAGCTTATTGACGCCATCCCAAAAGGATTGTAGGAAGCGTTGTTCTTCAAAAAAACCAATAAAAAAGCCCGCATTTGGGGCAACACGGGCAAGTTTTTTTAAAATATTCGAGCAAAACTAAAAAGTTACAGCATGAATATTTTCTTGGTTAAATAAATTAAACTTTTAAAAAATTGCAAATTCTCTCTTAAAGTTTCTTTGAATTTGCTCTCATCATTAGTAGGTTGTTCAGGTAGATTTGTTGCAATATTCATAGGTTAAAAATTTATGGTAGATTTGGGTAAATCGATTATTTGGTTTGGTTGATTTGGGGAATGCTAAGATGAAACTTTTTTTGAAAAAATCGGTTTAAAAACATAAATAATCGATGAAATGCATTTGCATTTAACACTTCGTCGATTTTTACATATTCAACCCAACCCTGCTTCGCAAATTTTCTTTGGATTATAGATCATCAACACTTCTTTCATTTATAGATTCCTTATATTTAAACAACTTAAATTTTCAGATAAAATGTCCGACAATAAATTATGGGAAGGCTCAAAATCTTTTAAAGAAAATACTCATTTATTTAGATATAAAACATGGTTGGCCAATCATAAAAGCCTTCATTTTGATTCCTATGATGATATTTGGCATTGGTCTGTCGACAACCACAGCGATTTTTGGGCAAGCATTTGGGAATACTTCAACATTATATCGTACAGTCCATATACATCTGTTTTAGAAATGAACACAATGCCAAACTTTAAATGGTTTAATGGAGCGCGTTTAAATTACTCTGAACATATTTTTAGGCATTTAAAAGCAAATGAAACTGCTATTTTCTTCAGTAACGAACAAGGAGATTATATTGAAATAAAAGGAAACGAACTTAGGGAAAAAGTGGCTTCTATGGCGACTTATCTGAAGTCAGTCGGTGTAAAAAAAGGGGATTGTGTTGTGGCATTTTTACCAAATGTACCTGAGGCAACCATTTCATTTCTCGCCGTAAATTCAATTGGCGCCATTTGGTCCAGTACTTCCCCAGATTTTGGAACCGAAAGTGTTATTGACCGCTTTGCCCAAATAAAACCTAAGGTATTTATTACCGTAGATGGATATTACTATAACGGTAAGGTTTACGATAAAACGGCAATTGCCATTGACATTGCAAATGCTCTGCCATCTCTGGAAAAAGTTATTGTACTGCCCTATGTAAACAAAGATAACATTTCAAGCTTTCCTGAAGATTATATAAACATCAATTCCATTTTTAAAACAAAGGGCAATTCACTTACTTTTGAGCCTGTGGATTTTAACCACCCTATTTGGGTATTATATTCTTCCGGTACCACTGGATTGCCCAAAGCCATTGTCCACTCCCATGGTGGCATTTTATTGGAGCATTTAAAGTACATGGCATTTCATAACGATGTCCATCAAGGTGAACATTATTTTTGGTATACAACAACAGGCTGGATGATGTGGAATTTTTTGCAGTCCGCTCTTTTAATGGGCGCAGCCATTGTTTTATATGATGGAAGCCCCACACATCCCAACTTTTATAAACTTTGGAAGCTTTCTGAAAAAATTAAGATAGCCCATTTTGGTACTAGTGCACCTTTTTTGGTTGCCAGTATGAAAAAGGATATCACACCAAAAAATCATAATAACTTAACTTCCTTGCGTTCTATAAGTTCTACAGGAGCGCCATTGCCACACGAAGCTTTTAATTATGTTTACAGCAGCGTTAAATCTGATGTGTGGTTGTGCTCCATGGCAGGAGGAACCGATGTTTGCACGGCATTTGTTGGCGGAACACCATTTAAAGCGGTTCATTCGGGCGAAATACAATGTAGGGCACTCGGTGTTTCGCTTTATGCTTATGATGACAATGGAACCCCGGTTGAAGACGATTTAGGCGAAATGGTTATTGACATGCCCATGCCCTCAATGCCCATTTACTTCTGGAATGACAGCGATAACAAGCGCTATAAATCCAGTTATTTTGAGCACTATCCCGGAAAGTGGAGACATGGTGATTTCATAAAAATAAACTCCAAAACCAAAGGTATTATTATTTATGGCCGATCGGACGCCACTTTAAACAGACATGGTATTAGAATTGGCACGAGTGAAATATATAGAAGCGTTAACAAAATTGATTCTGTTGAAGATTCTTTAATTGTAAATCTTGAAATGGAAGGAGGCAAGCATTATATGCCGTTATTTGTAAAAATGAAGCCCAATTATGAGTTAACCGAGGAAGTTAAATCTGAAATAAAAAATCAATTAAAAAAAGAATATTCACCAAGGCATGTGCCAGATGAAATTATTCCTGTTGGAGATATTCCATATACAATAAGTGGTAAAAAAATGGAAGCTCCTGTTAAAAAAATTCTGCTTAAAATGCCTATGGAAAAATCAATCAATATCGATTCAATGAAAAACCCAGAATCGATAAAATTCTTTATAGAGTTTGCAAAAAAGATTTAATCTGTGAATTTTAACGCCTCTATCCGAAATCCAAATCGTCAGGACTATCGCCATTCGTATCGGAATCATCAGTTCCAGTTGTACCGGTGTGAGTTGAGCAATCTACATTTATAGAAATTTCTGCAGGTTCTTCAAATTCTTCTTTTGATACGTTTAACGATTCATCAGCATAACAGCTTTTCATGTAAATGCCCCAAATTGGTAAGGCCATAGATGCCCCTTGTCCATAAGTAATATTGGAAAAATGCGCCGCTCTATCCTCTGCGCCTACCCAAACACCCGTCACCAAATTAGGCACCATACCCATAAACCACCCATCACTTTGGTTTTGTGTAGTTCCCGTTTTTCCCGCAATCGGATTTTCTAATTTATAAGGGTAGCCTGTAATGATTTCTTTGTATTCTGGTCTCCATTTTTCGTAGCCTTCTGTTCTCAATCTGGTTCCAGAACCTCCTTGAGTAACACCTTCCAGAAGCTTAATCGTTACAAAAGCAGTTTCGTCGCTTAACACATCCCTAGTTTCTGGTTTAAATTGATATAAAATCGTTCCGTTTTTATCTTCAATATTGGTGACCATTACAGGTTTTGTATAGACTCCTTGGTTGGCAAAAGCGGCATAGGCTCCAACCATTTCGTAAACACTTATATCTGGTGTTCCCAAAGCTATTGAAGGCACTGGCGGCACATCAGAATCAACACCGAGTTTTTTAACCAAATCAGCAACCGTTTGTGGCCCTACTTTATCCATTAATTGGGCAGTAACCGTGTTTACTGAATTAGCCAAGGCATTTTTTAAAGTTCGGATTCCACCGTATTCATTGCTGGAATTTTTAGGACACCATTCTTCTGGATTTCCATATTTATTGGCTTCAATACAAAACGGCACGTCGGGAAACTCATCACATGGTGAATAATGCAATTGGTCAATAGCCGAAGCATAAACAAACGGCTTAAACGTTGAACCTATTTGCCTCTTTCCTTGTTTGACCATGTCATATTGAAAATGCCTGTAATCAACACCACCTACCCAAGCTTTTACATGGCCTGTTTGTGGATTCATAGACATCATCCCTGTTCTTAAAAAAGACTTATAATAACGCATGGAATCGATGGGTTTCATAATGGTATCAACTTCTGAAGGCTTACCATCCTTCCAAACAAAAACGGACATTTGGGTTGGCTTTTGAAAAGATTGCTTGATTTCATCATCAGATTTTTTCAAATCGTATTTCATATGCCTCCAACGCTCTGATTGCCTCATGGAACGATTCATCAAGTCATTAATCTCACTTTGTTCCAACTCTAAAAATGGTGCTGTTGGGTTTCTTTCGGGTGTGTTTTGATGAAAAAACTCAGCCTGCAACCTCGGCATGTGTTGTTGTACCGCATCCTCTGCATACTTTTGCATTCTGGAATCTATTGTGGTATAAATCTTTAAACCATCGTTGTATAAATTCCATTTTGTACCATCTGGTTTTGGGTTTTCAGCTATCCACTTTTTCATGAAATCCCTCAAGTATTCTCTAAAATATGTAGCAATGCCTTCGCTGTGCGATTCAGGCGTGTAATTTAAATCCAAATCGGTTTTTTGCAATGAATCTTTGATGGCCTCGCTGATATAATCATATTTATACATTTGCGCCAAAACCACATTGCGCCTATTGGTGACGCCCACAGGATTTCTCCTTGGGTTGTACAAGGAGGAGTTTTTGAACATCCCCACCAACATTGCCGACTCCTTTAAATCGAGTTCCTTAGGCTCTTTGTTGAAATAAATTCTTGATGCACTTCGAATTCCATCGGCAAAGTTGCCAAAATCGTAAATATTAAAATACTGCGTCAATATTTCCTCTTTGGTATATTGACGCTCCAAACGAGTTGCGATTATCCATTCTCTTATCTTTTGTGATAGTTTTTCAACGATATTGGCTTTATCCCTGTTATGAAACAATTGTTTTGCCAATTGTTGGGAAATGGTACTAGCACCACCTTTTTTTCCTAAATAAACCAACGCCCTTAAAGTGCCAAACCAGTCAATTCCTGAATGCTCATGAAAGCGGGCATCTTCGGTTGCAATTAATGCATCCACTAAATGTTGTGGTAAATCGTCATAATTTACGGGAGTCCTGTTATCGTCAAAATAAAATTTCCCGAGGGTTTGCCCATCAGAAGAAATAATCTCAGTCGCTAAATTGGTACTGGGATTCTCTAATTGTGTGTGGTCCGGCATTTCACCAAAAACACCCCACGATGCCAAAAGAAATAACAGTAATATGGCAACTATGCCTCCTATAAATACCATCCAAAACCAACGAATGTATTTCGAAAAATCTTGAACTGATTTAGTTCCCTTTTTTGCTTTTGCCATAGCCTATTGGTAATCTTTAAATTTAAATGGTTTATTTTTTCACCGGATTTTCTACTCTAAAACCAATATCCGTTATACCCTCCAACTCTTTAATACCATTTACTTTTCCTCTTTCTCTCATGGCGTGCTGAATATTAACCGTGTATTCACCGGACTCATTAAAAACTATGCCCTCTTTATACCACAATTTGTTTTCCTTTATATCGGTATATCCCGTTCCCAAAAGCTTTCCACTAGGCTCAGCCATTCTATACTCTAAAGTGTCTTTTATTGTTTTACCATGTGGAAAAACCATTTCAACAATTAAAAACAAATTATTGTATTTGTATGCATTGGTGTTTCTTAAATTAACAAATAAATTATACTCATTAATAGAATCTGGTGGGTTTACCTTAAAACTTATAATTGAATCTTTGTTCCATTTATTGGGTACTGACTTATACTCATCGAAAACACGGTTAGAATCACATGACACTAATACCGAAAAAACCATTAAAAAAAATAACAGGACTCTATTTTGCTGCATTTTTACTGCTTTGAGGTTTTCTTTTATTGTTTTTTCTTCTTCGGTTTTTGTTTTTATTTTCACCTTGACTCTGGTTATCTCCGGTGTTTTTTGTAGCCTTAGCGTTTTCCTTATTACCTTTCCTTCTATTGTTTCTACGTTTTTTATTCCTTTTTGGACTATCAAAACGAGTTAAACTATCTTGCCCTACAACGTTTTCAAACTCTGTTTTAGTATCTTCTACAACATCTGAAGCATACTCTTCAAGACTCGCAACTTTTTTGTTTTGCTTGTTTAGTTCTATGATTTCACTGGCCTGTTCGGCAGTTATTTTGTGCCAGTTCATCCATTCTCCCTCATAGGCGTACCACATATGCCCTTGAAAAATATCTGTTTTTTGGCAAACGGCTGTTCCCTTTTCTGTTTGTAGTTTTGTTTCCGTTTTAGGAAAATCCTTCAATGCATCCAAATAAGTGTCAAGCTCGTAATTTAAACAGCATTTTAGTTTGCCACATTGCCCGGCCAATTTTTGTGGATTCAATGATAATTGTTGATAACGAGCTGCCGAAGTGCTTACTGAGCGGAAATCCGTTAGCCAAGTAGAACAGCACAATTCACGACCGCAAGAGCCTAATCCGCCAAGCCTCGATGCCTCTTGACGGAAACCTACTTGTTTCATTTCAATACGCGTTCTAAACTCACGAGCAAAAACCTTTATAAGTTCCCTAAAATCAACGCGGTCTTCGGCCGTATAATAAAATGTTGCCTTACTGGCATCACCTTGAAATTCGATATCCGAAATTTTCATTTGAAGCCTCAGGTCTATTGCAAACTGACGTGCTTTAACCTTCATAGGTTCTTCCTTGTCACGAGCCGTTTGCCAAATATCGATGTCTTTTTGGCTGGCTTTTCTGTATATTTTTTGAGCTTCTTCAATGTTTTCTGGTATACTTTTTCGCTTCATTTGAACGCGAACCAATTCCCCCGTAAGGGTAACCATACCAATATCATGGCCCGCTTTTGCTTGCGTTGCCACAACATCTCCGATGCTAAGTGTTAAATTTTCTGAGTTATGGTAGTATTCTTTTCGTCCGTTCTTAAAACGAACCTCAACCCAGTTGAATGGCGTTTCACCATTGGGGAGCGACATGTTTGCCAACCAGTCAAAAACGGTTAACTTATTGCAACTATCTGTACCACAGGTACCGTTATTTTTGCAGCCCTTTGGGGAGCCGTCTTTAGTTGAGCAACTAGCACAAGCCATAATGTTCTTTATATTGAATTCGCTAACAATTAGACTGTTACGAATGACGATTTGTTATTATTTTGATTTGTAAATATAAGATTAATTATTTAGTAAATTAAATGATTAGTATTTTATAAAAAAGTACAACTTTTCTTAAAAAATTTTAATGCTCTTTTGAATGTGTAGTAGATTTTTTATTACCTTTTTACAGTATTGATAGCCATTTAACACATTATAACCAATTTCTTAATTCCTAACGCTCAAAATATGAAATCAAAAGCTATTTTAAAACTTTTTGTCTTACCTCTATTTTATGTCACAATAAGCAATGGGCAAACTCCAAATACACCCATGACGAATGGTGAATATTTTTTTAAAAATGAGGTTGAGTGCGTTACCAATACCCAAAGAAAGGACATAAAGGAAACGCTTAAAGCTAACGTTGATGTCTTACAAAAACACAACAAATTGGCTTTTTCAAAAAAAGATGCATTGGTACACCCATTATTTATTTGGCCTGTAAAAAAAGCCAATCACATAACTTACAATGATGTTTGGAGCGTTTCAAATTATGTAGACCATAACTCAAATTATCCAAATCAGCTAACTGATTATAATTGCGGTACTTCAACCTACGATACTGATTCTGGATACAACCACCAAGGAGTTGATATTTATACCTGGCCATACACATGGAAACTCTTGGACGATGACGGCGCCGAAATCATTGCCGCTGCGGATGGACAAATAATAGGCAAAAACGATGGACAATTTGACAGAAGCTGTAGTTTTAACAGTAACCAATGGAACGCCGTTTACGTTCAACATAATGATGGAAGCATAGCTTGGTATGGACATATGAAAAATGGCTCGTTAACTACAAAAACTGTTGGTGAAATAGTAGTTCAAGGCGAGGTTTTGGGTATCGTTGGAAGTTCTGGAAACTCCACAGGGCCACATTTACATTTTGAAGTTTATACCGACAATACCTATACTCAACTCGTTGACCCTTTTTCGGGAAGCTGCAATAATATGAACTCTGAGTCTTGGTGGGAAAATCAAAAACCTTATATAGACCCAAATATTAATGCATTGATGACCCACAGTAAGGATCCCAACATTTTTCCTGGTTGCCCTACAACCGAAACCACCTATGAGTCTGCTGAATTTGAGGCTGGAGCAACCATTTATTTATCAACATATCTTAGAGATCAGGAAATAGGAAAATCGTTGCATTTGAGAATATTAAGACCAGATAATTCGGCTATGTATGATTGGATTTATCAAACAACTGGAGCTGGGAGCAGTTGGTATTACTATTGGTCCATTGTACCAGATACCATTGGCGAATGGACTTGGGAAGTATCCTATGAAGGTCAGACTTTAAGCTATAACTTTAATGTGAATGAACCATTATCAGTTAACAAAGAAAAAATAAATGTGATGAAAGTATACCCCAATCCTTCAAACAATAATATAAATATTTCTTCTTTGACGAAGGTTGTTAAAATTGACGTAATTTCCATAACGGGAGCATCCGTAATTAGCCTAGAAAATAACCAAGTTGGCATCAATAATTTTAGTATTGAAAGCCTTCAAAAAGGCATCTATTTCTTAGTCTTAGAGGACGTAGACAAAGAAAGAAAAACAATTAAATTGATTAAAGATTAAACAAAAGGCAAGAAATAATCCCGAGTCATTAGAATCAAATAGGGCGATTTAAATATTTTTAACGTCTATAATCTTAACAGGACAGGCTTTGGATGCATTCTCGCAAGCATCTAAAATGGTGTGGTCGTTTGATTTGAGGGTAAAAAAACCTTTTTTTTCCAATCCTTTTAACAAAACGGTTTTTCCATCTTTTTTGGACATTTGGAATTGTTTGGGCGCAAACTCAACACAGTAATTGCAACCAATGCATTTATTTCGTTGTAAAGTGACCACAACCATTAAGCCTCAACTTTGTTTTCTACGATTTTGTATAATTTATCGGAAGGACGAATTCTAAATCCCAATGGAATGGTTACCAAATCGCCCTTACTTCCTTTGGATAATTTTTGGTCGTTTACAAACATCTCATTTATTTCAAGTTCCTTTGCCCCTGTTGTTGGGCCAGTAATTAAAATGGTATCACCAACGGAAATATCGAAAGCTTCAATTTTAAACTCCCCAATTTGAGGTTTAGGAAAATAGTGGGTGCCTTTGCCAATGTACACCTTTTTTTGAGTGGCATGTGAACCCGAACCAGTACTCCATTCACCTAATTTCTGTCCCAAATAATAACCGTTCCAAAATCCGCGATTATACACTTTTTCAAGGTCTTGCATCCAAGAAACCACTTTTTCTTTGTTATAAGTGTTGAGCTCTAAACCGTCAATAGCCTCTCTATAGCACTTAATGACTTTAGCCACATATTCTGGTGCTCTTCCTCTCCCTTCAATTTTTAAAACCTTAATGCCAGCATCGGCTACTTGGTCTAAAATATCAATAGTACACAAGTCTTTTGGAGACATGATGTACTCGTTGTCAATTTCCATTTCAAACCCTGTTTCCTGTTCTATAACCGTGTATTTTTTTCTGCAATTTTGTTTGCAAGCCCCTCTATTGGCAGATGAATTATACGAATGTAAACTCATGTAGCATTTGCCAGAAACCGCCATGCATAGCGCACCATGACCAAAGATTTCAATCTCCACGAGTTTACCTGAAGGTCCTTTTATCTGTTCCTTCTCAATTTGTTCGGTTATCTTTTTAACCTGCCTTAGGCTCAATTCACGGCTCAGCACCATGGTATCGGCGAATAGGGCATAAAACTTTACTGTTTCAATGTTGGTGATGTTTATTTGTGTAGAAATATGCACTTCCATGCCCACTTCCCTGGCAGCCATAATAACCGCCTGATCCATGGCAATAACCGCCGTTATGCCTACTTCCTTGGCCTTATTGATTAATGTTTTTACAATGGAAAGATCATGGTCGTAAATAATCGTATTTAAAGTTAAATACGTTCTTACCTTTTTTGAATTACAGCGTTTAGCTATTTCAGGCAAGTCATCTAAAGTGAAATTTATGGATGCCCTAGCCCGCATGTTCAACTGCTCTACGCCAAAATAAATAGAATCTGCTCCGTTATCTAAAGCTGCCTGCAAAGACTCAAAATTGCCAGCAGGCGCCATTAATTCAATCTTTTGCATCTTAAGCTTCTTCGTTCTTGAAATGGTCAAAAATATTTCTCAAATCCTTTTTGTAGGGTAAATGGTCTGCTCGGCCTTTATTAAAAATATCGTTGCTGTTGCCTTGTCCTTTTCGCATCGCCTTTTGCTCTTCAAATGGAAGCCTGTTTATTTCCATACAGATTGTGGAGCAGCAATTTTCCATTTCAGCTTTACATTTATCACATTGAATAAAAAGTAGATGGCAAGCATCGTTGGCGCAGTTTGTATGCACATCAAAAGGTTCGCCACATTGATGGCATTTTGCAATAATATCATCGCTTATTTTTTCGGCACGCCGTTCGTCAAAAACAAAATTCTTTCCCAAAAACTTATTTTCCAGATTCTGTTCCTTAACCTGTCTTGTATACTCAATAATTCCACCTTCCAACTGAAAAACATTTTTAAATCCTTTATGTTTAAAATAGGCACTGGCCTTTTCGCAACGGATACCACCAGTGCAATACATTACCAGATTTTTATCCTCTTTATGTTCCTTTAAGTCTTCTTCAATAATATTCAAAGATTCTCTAAACGTATCAACATCTGGGGTAACGGCATTTTTAAAATGGCCTATTTCGCTTTCGTAATGGTTTCGCATATCCACCAAAACCGTATTCTCGTCTTCAATAAATTTGTTGAAATCTTCAGCTTTTAGGTGAATGCCTTTATTGGTAACATCAAAGGTGTCATCGTTTAAACCATCGGCAACAATTTTATTTCGAACTTTTACTTTTAACTTTAAAAACGACATATTGTCTTGCTCTACGGCAATATTCAACCGAATGTCCTTTAAAAAATCAATCGTGTCTAAATGTTCTTTAAATTCATTAAACCTGTCGGCTGGAAGTGATAATTGCCCGTTAATGCCTTCTAGGGCCACATAAATTCTGCCTAAAACATCCAAAGTGTTCCAGGTTACGAATAAATGGTCTCTAAATTCATGAGGATTTTTAATTTTAGCGTATTGATAAAAAGAGAGCGTTAATCGATCTTTTCCTGCTTTCTCGATTAATTCTGCCCTTTCTTTCGCGCTTAACTTATTGTACAGTTGCATGCTATACTAATTTTAAGGTTAAAGCTGCGTAATGCAGATGATAAAATATTTTGAGCTGCAAAAGTACAATTTTAAGAGAAAGACACAATTTATTCAACAAAAAAAAGCATCTAAACACTTGTTTTAGATGCCTTTAATAGAGTTAGAGTTAGCTTAATTCAAAAACTCGTTTGGTAAATTTGATAGCAAAATTTTTCCTCTTTTTTAAGTAAGATGCATGTTACACAGAAAGGTTGCGTTACAAGTTTCATTTTTATAGTAAAAACCAATCAAAAAGAGATTTCTATACGACCTATTAATGTTGAAAACTATTATTGTGATATGACAAAAGTTGTAGTACTTTAGCGAGCATAACTTCTGAAAAAAATATTGAAATGAGTAGTGAAAAAGACGCAAAATTAAAAGCATTAAAACTTACGTTAGATAAACTGGACAAGGCTTACGGAAAAGGAACGGTAATGAAAATGAGCGATGCGGCCATTCAAGATGTTGATGCCATTCCTTCCGGATCATTAGGTTTGGATATTGCGTTGGGTGTTGGCGGTTATCCTCGTGGTCGAGTTATTGAAATTTACGGCCCGGAATCTTCAGGTAAAACCACATTGACTTTGCACGCCATAGCCGAAGCCCAAAAAACGGGTGGTATTGCAGCTTTTATTGATGCAGAACATGCCTTTGATCGGTTTTATGCCGAAAAATTGGGTGTTGATATTGAAAACTTAATCATCTCCCAACCTGATAACGGAGAGCAAGCCTTAGAAATTGCCGATAATTTAATCCGTTCTGGGGCTATTGATATTGTAGTGATTGATTCTGTGGCAGCGTTAACTCCAAAAAGTGAAATTGAAGGCGAAATGGGCGACTCCAAAATGGGTCTGCACGCCCGATTAATGTCGCAAGCCCTAAGAAAGTTAACGGCATCCATCAGCAAAACCAACTGTACGGTTATTTTCATTAACCAATTACGCGAAAAAATTGGTGTTATGTTTGGCAACCCTGAAACTACAACGGGTGGAAATGCACTAAAATTCTATGCTTCGGTTCGCTTGGATATTCGCAGGTCTACCCAAATAAAGGAAACAAGTGGCGAAGTTTCTGGTAACAAAACCCGAGTAAAAGTGGTGAAGAACAAGGTTGCCCCTCCATTTAAAACTGCCGAATTTGACATCATGTATGGCGAAGGCGTAAGTAAAGTTGGTGAAATTTTAGATCTTGCCGTGGAATATGACATCATCAAGAAAAGTGGTTCATGGTTTAGTTACGATGAAACCAAACTTGGCCAAGGGCGCGATGCGGTTAAAGCCCTAATTAAGGATAATCCAGAACTCATGGATGAACTAGAGGAAAAGGTTAGAAAAGCTGTTTCTAAAAAATAATTTCAAAATCCCGTCAAAAACGGGATTTTTTATTTCCCATTACTAGTAACCCACTCTTTTTTAAACCATTAAATCCTAAAGTTTCTTTCATTTCATACGCAACCTTTTAACTTTTTGGGCATCTACTTAGTGCAAACATGTATTTAAACCCCAATATCTTTGCTATGAAAAAATTTGCTTTACTTTGTTTAACGCTCTTGTTTCTATCCTCATGTAGTATTGATGACGACGGAACGAGTTATAGTTTTGAGGTATTACCAGTTGAAAGTGTAGACATTCCTGATGAGTTCATTATGGGCGAAACCTATCCCATTACAGTTTCTTATTATAGGCCGTCTACATGCCACAGGTTTAAGGAGTTTTATTATTTTAAAGAAAATAATCAACGTACCGTTGCTCCTATAAATTATGTTTTTGACAGTAACAATTGCGAAACCTTAGAAAATGTTTTAACAGAAGCTACGTTTAATTTTATAGTAACCAGCAATGGCTCCTATATTTTTAAATTTTGGCAAGGCGAAAATGAAGAGGGTGTATCTCAATATTTAACCATTGAGGTCCCCGTTGTAGAGTAAAAGGTGAGTTTTAATTAATACATGTTTAATTTGAGTTTGAACCAACTCATAGAAAATTGTAAAGTTGAAAATACTCAGGCACAAAGCGAATTATACAAACTTTTTTCAAGTAAGTTGTTTGCGGTGTGCTTAAAGTATTCACGGAACTATGCCGAAGCTGAAGATAATTTGCAAGACGCATTTTTAACAATTTTTGAAAAAATTGAACAGTATAAACACAAAGGTTCTTTTGAAGGCTGGATGAAACGTATTGCTGTAAACACGGTTTTACAACGTTACCGGAATGAAAAAGTTTTTGATATAATTAATGAAGATGCTATTGAGGATGTTGAGTTGGAGGTTGATGAAGATGCCATTTCCATTGATTATCTATTAAAGTTAATTCAAGAATTGCCTGATAGATACCGTTTGGTTTTTAACCTATATGTGCTTGACGGCTATTCTCATAAAGAAATAGCAGAAATGATAGATATTACTGTGGGCACCTCAAAATCCAACTTAGCCAGGGCGAGGCAGATTTTGAAGCAAACCATTGAAACCGATAGAATAAAAGAACGTTCAAAATCATTATAATGAGCGATAAAAAACACATAGACAGATTATTTCAGGAGAGCTTCAAAGATTTTGAAGTTAAACCTAGCGATGCTGTTTGGAAAAATATAGAAGCCCAACTTAACCAGAAAAAGAAAAAACATCGTGTTATCCCAATTTGGTGGCGCTATGCTGGCGTTGCGGCTTTACTTCTTTTGTTTTTGACCTTAGGCAGGCTATATCTTAATGGCTCTGGTGATATCCCTACCAATCAGGTTGTAGATACTGAAGAAAATGCTCCTAATACTAATCAGGTAAGAGAAACGCTACCGATAAATGATAACGTAGGCGAAAACGACGTTTTGATAACGAATACGAATGATTCTGAAGAAAATATTGAAAACACCAAATCAAATCTTTTGGTGCCTTCAAATTCCAATTCTATTGCTGAAACTTCATCTTCCAAAGTAGAAAATGAAAGTAAAGCGCCTTTGCGCTCAAATTTAAAACTGAATTCAAAAGATAAAATCTTAGGTTCTGATGACAATCAAACTTTAGCCAATATTTCCAACAAAGAAACTGAAGGCCAAACACTTCAAAATAATTTAGTGGACAAATCAAAAATAATCGTTTCCAACGAAGGTGGTGAAGACACTGAAAATATTTTGATTGACTCAGAAAAAGCTAAAAATATCATCAATAATTCCTCAGGAAATAACACAGAAATTGCCAAAACAAATGATGAAGTTACCCAAGAAAATGTTGTTAAAAACAATTTAACCATTGAAGAAGCTGTTGATATAAACAAAGACCTTTTGACCGAAGAAAAAGCCATCGCAAACAACAGATGGAGTATAGCGCCAAATGCTGCACCCGTTTATTTTAATACGCTTGGCGAAGGGTCGTCCATTGACCCGCAGTTCAACAACAACTCCAAAACGGGAGAACTTAATATGAGCTATGGCATTACAGCCAGTTACGCGTTAAATGATAAAATTAAAGTGCGGTCTGGTATTAATAAAGTGAATTTGGGCTACAACACAAACGATATTATAACATATCAATCTGTTGGTTTAAGTAGCAGTAGCAATGCTTTGCAAAATGTAAATGGTAGCACATCAGAGATCTCAGTTGTAAGTTCAGAAGTTTTGGCTTCTGGAAATGTGCCGCAATCCTTATTTACATCAAACACAACCATAAACCAAGCTTTTGGATATATTGAAGTGCCTTTGGAAATTCAATATACGGTTCTGGACAAAAAGTTAGGCTTGAATATAATAGGTGGTTTTAGCTCATTCTTTTTGGATAAGAACGAGATATATTCTAAAACGGCAAACGGACCACAAATTCTTTTAGGTGAAGCAAACAACATTAATAAAATGAGTTATAGTGCCAATTTTGGTTTGGGTTTAAACTATCAAATCTCTAAAAAATTTGATTTGAATTTAGAGCCCATGTTTAAATATCAATTCAACACGTTTAACAATACCTCAGGTAATTTTACACCATTTTTTATAGGCGTTTACACGGGGTTTGCTATTAAATTCTAGGTTTTTGGTTAGATCTGGTTATTGGCTTTCATTTAAGCTCGAAAGCTAATATCGAAAAAAAGCTGCTCGACCCCTCGGGCAGTTTTTTTTGTATATCATCCATTGGAATGATTGTTGAATTCTTGCAGTTGCCCTAAAATAATATCTCTGGCTTTTTCATTTATAGCTCGCGTATTTTCAATAATCAACCCTTTGGTTGATAAAAACCTATGAATTTTTACGCGCATCTTTCCTGGGCCTCCGCTAAAAAAAGTATACGAAAAACGCTTTTTATTGTCGGCCAATGTAATGGGTACAATTGGTATTTGATGGTTTATGGCCAACCTAAATGCACCATCCTTAAACTCATCCAACTCAATATGTTCTTCAGGAACACCTCCTTCGGGAAAAATACAGATACTCAGCCCCGACTGCAATCGGCGTTGTGCTCTTAAAAAAACAGCTTTTCTACTTTTCTCTGAACTTCTATCAACCAAAATGCAGGTCCGTTTATAAAAAAAGCCGAAAAGTGGAATTTTGGCCAATTCCTTTTTCCCAACAAAAACAAAAGGATTTTCAATAGAAACCAACATCAGCATAATGTCTGCCATAGAGGTATGGTTAGCTATAAACATATAGCTTTTGTCTTTCTCAGGAATTTCCTCTTGCTCAATTTTACAAACAAAACCCATTCCCAGCAAAATGAACTTAGCCCAAAATCTTGCCAATTTAAAAAAGAAAGGGTACCAAGATTCTTTTAAAATGGAAACTAAAAGTATGGGGAAAAGAAATATAATGGGCAATGCCACCAGAATGTAAAACCAGATGCGGTAAAGTGTCCAAAGTATATATTTTACAAACTTCATGCACTCAAAAATACTATTATAAATTGATTATCTTTAATTCATAATAACTTTAAAATTATTTAATTATGAGTTTGCTTTATTCTTTGCTAGTAGGTGCAATTGCTGGCTGGTTGGCCGGAAAGATAATGAAAGGTGGTGGTTTTGGTCTAGTGTTAAATATCGTTATTGGTATTTTTGGTGGCTTAGTAGGAAATTGGCTTTTTGGTGTGTTGGGAATTTCAATTTCAGACGGAATAATTGGTGATATTTTAACGGGGGCCATAGGCGCGTCCATCATCTTGTTTGTGGCTGGACTGTTTAAAAAGTAATCTTTTTTAATATTTATGATGAAAGTGGCATAAGCCACTTTTTTTATTGTCCAACTTATCTTTAAATTTGTCCCTTATTAAAAATTTATGGCAAGAATATTAACAGGCATTCAAAGCACGGGAACACCACACTTAGGAAATATTTTAGGAGCAATAATGCCAGCAATAAACATGGCCAATAATCCTGAAAACGATTCGTATTTGTTTATTGCAAACCTGCACACCTTAACACAAATTAAGGATGCTGATGTTTTGCGTGAAAACACCTATTCTACCGCGGCTACTTGGTTGGCCTTTGGTTTGGATATTGAAAAAACGGTGTTTTACAGACAAAGTGATATTCCGCAAGTAACTGAACTGTCTTGGTATTTAAGCTGCTTTTTTCCTTACCAACGCCTTACTTTGGCCCATAGCTTTAAGGATAAAGCTGATAGATTGGAAGATGTAAATTCTGGGCTTTTCACGTACCCAATGCTGATGGCTGCAGATATTTTATTATACGACGCCGAAATTATTCCCGTAGGGAAAGACCAATTGCAACATATTGAAATGACCCGTGATGTAGCCTCGCGTTTTCATGCTAAAATGGGAAAAACTTTTGTAATGCCCGAAGGAAAAATTCAAGAAAATACGATGCTTATTCCAGGAACCGACGGCGAAAAAATGAGTAAAAGTAGAGATAACATCATCAATATATTTCTTCCCGATAAAAAATTACGCAAGCAAATAATGGGTATTCAAACCGATAGCACACCTCTTGAAGACCCAAAAGATTGGAAAACTTGTAATTGTTTTGCGCTTTACAGTTTGTTGGCTAATGACAAGCAAATTGAAACCATGAAAACCAATTATGAAAATGGTGGTTATGGCTACGGACATGCCAAACAGGCTTTATTTGAATTAATTGTTAAAACCTTTGCTACACAACGTGAACGTTACAATTATTATATGGAAAACCAAGCTGAAATTGATGCTGCCCTTGCAGTGGGCGCTGAAAAAGCAATGTTGGTTGCTGATGATGTATTGAAACGTGTTAGGGAAAAGGTTGGATATTAGTTAGGTTCAGCAATCCATAAATCAAAATTATATGATTTTGATTCCACCCTCCAAGTTGCATTTCCATCTTCTAAATCAAGATAATTATCTTGAGAGACCCTGACTGAGCCAATCCTTATATATTCTTTTGTTAATTCAACTATATCTAAAAGAAGCGTTTCTTTACCCTGTATTACAACCATGGGCTTGGATTTGAATACTGGCAACTCTTCACCATAAATTGTTTTCAAATCTTTAAAGTACAACATAAAAGCTTCTTGTATAACCGGATTACCTACTTGTCTTTTTGGAAACTCAATATCCCTTACAACATATACTTTGGTTGTATATTTTATAGATTCATTATGTTGATTTAGCTTGTTATTTATAATCCTAAATTTCTGATTAATATCTGCAAGATTTTCAACCGATTCACCCTCTTCCATTTTTAATAATTCAACACTTTTTTCATAATCGGATATAACATTCCCAAGGCTGTCAATTTTATCATTTTGTATTTTAAATTTTTTAGTAAAATCTTCCTCTAAATTTTCAGATATACTATTGTAGCTGTTAAAACCTAAAAACGTAACTATAAATATGAGTATTGCTGAAACTGCTTTTAGTAGATTGATATTATACTTTAACTCAAAGTACTTTTCATCAGGCAGTTCCTTTTTCTTTTTACCAATATTTTTAAATATTTTCCAAAGAAAAAACACATCTGACATTATCAATATCAGTATGATAATTAACATGATTGATATAAAAGTATTCATGCGTTTTTAATTTGAAAGAAAAGTACAATAAAATTATGAGATTCCTGCCTTCGCAGAAATGACAGTATTAAACTACCTCAAATAATTTTCCAGGTAAAGGCCTAACAACCCCTTTTAATTCCATATTTAATAACACACTGGCCACTTTGAAAATGGGCATTTTGCAATTTATGGCAATCATATCTAATTGTTCCTTCTCGTTTTCCTTTAGGTAGTTATAAATCACTTTTTCTGTGCTATCTAACTCCACAAATAATTGTTTTTGTACAACTGGTTTTTCATTTGTTTCAAGTTCCCAGTTTAAAATGTAAGGTACATCAAAAGGCGTGGTAAGCATATGTGCCTTTTGGTGTTTTACTAAATTGTTACAGCCTTCACTTTGGCTATCGGTGGTTCTTCCGGGTACGGCAAATACATCGCGGTTGTATGAGTTTGCAATATCGGCCGTAACCAAACTTCCGCCTTTTTCAGCAGATTCAATGACAATAGTAGCTTCACTTATACCAGCAATAATACGATTCCGTTTTAAAAAATTGTTTCTATCAAATTGGTCGGTACTCCAAAAATCTGTTAAAAACCCTCCGTTCCTTTCGGTGTCTGTCATATACTTTTTATGCACTTTAGGATAAATTTGATTCAATCCGTGCGCTAAACAACCAATGGTTTGCAAATTGTTTTTTATCGCTGCTTTATGTGCGGCTATATCGGTTCCGTACGCAAAACCCGAAACAATAACCGGATTGTACGGCTCTAGTTGCTCTATTAAATTTTCGCAAAAAGCAATACCACTGGTGGTAATTTTTCTTGTGCCCACAATACTGATGATGCGTTGCTTTTCAATATTAATATTCCCCGTTTGAAACAACAAAATGGGGCCATCAATACAATGCCTCAGCTTTTCTGGATATTGATTATCTTGAAAATAGGAAACCTTAATATTATTTGCTTTGATAAAGGCTATTTCATTTTCAGCTTCCTTTATATGATTTGGTTTAAATAATTCGCTTATGGTAATATTGCCAATACCATCAATTTTAAGAAGATTATGCTTCTTTTCCATTAAAACAGCTTCGGCCGACCCACAATGTGAAATCAACTTTTTGGCAGTTATGTCACCAATATTTGGTACATGCTGCAAGGCCAAAGTAAAAAGCAAATCATTTTCCGTCATGCTATACAATTGATTTTTAAGCTGCAATAAAAGAATTTTTACAGTGTTAATAAATACTTGTATCTAAATTTTCAAAAAAAACATAATTTTTTAACTTTGTTTTCATGCAACTAGAAACCTACATTAGCGACCTACTTTACAGATACGAGTGCGTTACCATCCCAAAGTTTGGTGCGTTTTTAACACAGCGCGTATCGGCCACAATTGATGACGATTCCAATACATTTTATGCACCAAAAAAAGTGGTGTCGTTCAATGAGCAAATCCAAAAAAACGATGGCTTATTGGCCCATTATATTGCCGATGTAGAAAAAATCCCTTTTGAAGCCGCCAACAAAAAAATTGAAAAACGGGTTAAACTTCTAAAATCATATTTAACGCAAGGTGAAACCTTAACCTTCAAAAACATTGGCGATATTGTTTTTAACAATGAAGGTAAAATTTTGTTCGAACCTACTTATCAGTTAAACTATCTGACAGATGCATTTGGATTGTCTCAATTTGAATCACCTGCAATATCTAGGGAAGAGCATAAAGAAGTTGCTGAAGGTCTTGAAAAGGTCGTGCCTATTGCCGTAACTTATGAAAAGCGAAAAAGCAAATCTTATTTAAAGTATGCTGCAGTAGCTTTAGTTGCATTAACTTTAGGAGGATTTGCAGCTTCAAATTATTATGCCAATCAAATTGAAAAGCACAACCAACTGGCTCAAGAGGAAGCTGAAAAACAGCTTGACTCAAAAATTCAACAGGCTACTTTTAGCCTGAATCCGCTTCCTGCCATTACTTTAAATGTTACCAAACAAACTGGCAACTACCACATTGTTGCTGGAGCTTTTAGAATTGAGGCTAATTGCGATAAAAAAGTATCTCAGCTTAAAGCTGAAGGATTCAGTGCAAGAAAAATTGGTGCGAATAAATATGGGCTTCATGAAGTGGTTTATTCCAGCTACGAAAATCGTCTTGAAGCATTAAAAGCGCTTAGAGATATTAAGAAAAACCATAACAGTGATGCTTGGTTGTTGGTTAAGAAGTTAGATTGATTATAAATCCATTTATCTCCCATAATTCTTAACAAAATCGCAAATTCCTTTTACCTTTGCGGCATTAAAACACAATAAGATGCAAGCGAGGACTCCAGAACAAAGCAAAACCATTTTAACCGATATGGTTTTACCCGGTGAAACCAACCCTTTAAACAATTTGTTTGGTGGTGAATTATTGGCCCGTATGGATCGTGCAGCAAGTATTTCTGCCCGTCGCCATAGCAGACGTATTGTAGTAACTGCTTCCGTAAACCATGTGGCTTTTAGTCGTGCCGTACCATTGGGAAGTGTTGTAACTGTTGAAGCTAAAGTGTCGAGAGCTTTTAAAACTTCTATTGAAGTGTACATTGATGTTTGGATAGAAGACCGTGAATCTGGCAATAAAACAAAAGCCAACGAAGCCATTTATACGTTTGTAGCTGTAGATGATACCGGCAAACCCGTTGTGGTACCTGAAGTGCTTCCTGAAACGGATTTAGAAAAAGAACGCTATGCCGCTGCTTTGCGCCGTAAACAATTGAGTTTGTTGCTGGCGGGGAAAATAAAGCCTTCTGAGGCTAGTGAGTTGAAAGCTTTGTTTGTTTAAAAACCGTTGCGAAGAGGTAGTTTGCACTGAGCAGAGTCGAAGTGTGGCAACCTTTGCTATTGAAAACAATTATTTTAATTTAAACAGATTCTCACGTCGTTCCTTAGTCACTCCTCAGAATGACGAAAGGAATTAAAGAAGTTTTTTATCTAGCTCGTGAGATACTGAAACAAGTTCTGCATGACACAAAACGTCACATTTTATAAATCCAGTTTGCAGGGTTTTCTTTGACAAATCCTTTTGATATGGTAAAACTCATTGTAGTTTCGCCGTTGCTCGGGTTTGTAAACACCTTTCCTATTTCTTGCTTGGTTTTTACCTTATCACCTACTTTTACATAAACCTCCGATAAATTCTTATAAATGGTTAAATAACTACCATGCCGAATCATCACAATGGGGTTTATATGTTTCATCTTATAAATCTCACTCACCTCACCATCAAAAACAGCTCGGACTTTTGCGTTTTTTTCAGTAGCAATCGTAACGCCATTTCGCTCAACAATTAACGACTTATCAACTAGAGAAGGCTGCTTTCCATAGCCAATCTTAACAAAACCTTTTTCAACCGGCCAAGGCAATTTGCCCTTGTTCGACACAAAATTTGAAGCCAAAACGGCTTCTTCAGCAGTTAGGGCAAAACTACTTGATGATGTAGATTTACCTGCCTTTTCGTTAGACTTTGCAATAGCGGCCTTGATAATGCGGTCTATCTCACGATCTATTCTATCTGATTCTCTTTGCTTTTCCTTTATTTGAGCAGTATATTTATTTAAATCCTTTTTAATCGAAGCCATTACCGTTTCATGCTGTTTTCGCTCTTCCTCCAAGCTCTTTTGTATTTCGCGATTTTCAGCTATCAATTTTCTTTTTTCTTCTTGTTGCTTTAACAAACGGTTGTTAGTTAATTGCAATTCTTCCGTTTTAAGCTTTATAGTTTCCCCTTGTTTCTTTTGGTGGTCTGAGTACTGCTTAATGTATTGCAAACGCTTGTATGCCTGCTTAAAGTTGTTTGAGGACAGCAAGAACATAATCCTACTTTGTTGGTTTTTGCTTTTATAGGATTTCACAATCATGCCAGCATAATCTTCCTTTAAATCTGTTAATTCGTTGCGTAAATCCGAAATTTTGTTTTGATTGGCGTTAATCTCACGAGTCAATAAGTTGGCTTGTTGATTCGTCACTTTAATCAAATTGGAAAGCACACTTATTTTATAGTTGAAATCTTCAATTAACGATAACTGGGATTTAGCCTTAGATTGATTTTCATTGCGCAATTCATTTATTTTTTGAATTTCCCTGCGTAATTCTTGTCGACGGGTTTCAAGCTGTTTTTGTTTGTTGTTCTGTGAAAAAACTACTCCACCAACCAACGTAAAGGCAATAATAAAAAGTATTTTATATGAGGGATTTTTGTGCACCATTAAAGTTCTATGGGTTTAAATCCGGAAGGTATTTTAAACGGAAATCTTAAATCTTCATTTAGCGTTACATTTTTAAACTCCAAAGCAATTTGCATTTCTTCATTGGCTTCAACAGCAATTACTTTTATCAACTCAGGTAAAATCTGTTTCTCAACATCCTGGTACGCTATATAGTCTATTTGTAAATGCCTAAGCTCTTTGGGTTGTGAAATTTGTTGTGACTTCACCTTGAAATTTGAAGGATTCAGCAAAAAGAATATTTCAAAAAGTTCGCGTTGGTTTTTAGGTTGTACCACATAAGCCCCATCATCAACTGAAGCCTTGAAGTCACCATCTTTTAAATTATATATGGTTTCACCCAACAATAGATTTTGAACCTTTTGAAAGTCGAATTCTGTACCCAATAAACTGCTTAAATATTTGTAATCGCCATCAAAATAGGTGTTATCCAGTTTATTGTAAAAACTCACTTTTTCGGGGGTAACCAATGCCCTTATTACCGAAAACGTGGCATTTATCCATAGTGCTTCATCTTTTTTTGCCCTAAAGTTTACAGAATGGGTTTGTGATTTTCCGTTATCGGTATAGGTTATTTTAAGCCGTGCTTGAAGCGTTTTAAAAACCGCTACCTGCTTTGCATTGGCTTTTATCAATTGCTTTGTAGATAGGTTATAATCTGCTTCGCCTTTGCCAATTGTATTTGCAGATTTACAATTAAAAAGCAGCAGTGTCAAAAGGATTAAAATGGTAGATGAGAGTTTATGCATCAGTTTTGGGGTTCTATTTGTTTTGCCTTTTCACTAAACGTTTTTGCTTTGGTTGTATTGTTTAAAAGTGTGTATGCCCTGCTTAATTGATGGTAAAAATCCACCTCCATTTTTGGGTTTTCAATAATGAAGTCCAATCCCATTTCTAAAGATTCAACGGCCTTTTTAGGCTGATTCAACTCATTTAACGCCACCCCGTTTATAAGGTAAAATAATGGCTGTGAAGGGTACTTTTCAAGTGATTCGTTGCTTTTAGCTTTTGCTAAATCAAACTTCTTTAAATCAATATACAACAGCATCACATTCCGCAAAACGCCAAAATTGTTGGGCTCCAATTTTAAGGCCGCCTCAAAATACTCTAAGGCTTTTTCTTTGTTATTTTTAGCCAAATAATACTGTCCTAATTCAATAACGGTTTTACTGTTGTTGGCATCACTAACCATAGCCGTAGCCTGAATTAAATCTTCTTCATATTCTGGATATTCACCAACGAACTTCACAAAATCGGTCAATACTTTCAACTTGGCCTCTGGTTTAATCTCGTTGCTTTTTACGACTATTTTCATGGACTCTATAGCCTTTTCAGCATCATTATCATCCAAATAAAATTTGTACAGTGCTAAATGCACCAATTGTGAATTGGGATTGATTTTAAGAAGCTCTTTTGCCGTTTCGAAAGCCTTATCCTTTTCATTGTTTTCACTATAACGGAAAATCAGTGCCAAATAATTTGATTCCTTTTCCGGATTATTTTCAACGCGTTCTTCTAAATTTTTAATTTGGTCCCTTTTGCGTCCGGTTGCTTCGTAAATTCTATTTCTCATCACGTCCCTGCTCAATGAAGTTCCAAATTCAGCATCCAGTTCATCCAAAATCTCCAAAGCCTTATCATACTTTTGGGTCTGTACGTAAAGTGATGCCAAATCTTCTTTATAATCTGGATGATACTTTACCAGTTGTTTAACCGCTTTTATCGCTCTATCATAATCGTTCTGTGATACATAGAAACCATATAGTTCATCCAGATACCATTCATTATCTGGAGTCAGACGCACGGCTTCTTTTAAGGCATCTTCGGCTGCACCAAAATTCTTTAGTTTCATGTAGCATTTGCCCATTTCAAAATAAACAACAGCAACGGATTTATCAATTTCTATACATTTTAAAAATGCTTCTGCGGCTTTATCATAATTTTCAATAGCCTTTTCTTTTAAGCCTTCGTAGAACAGTTCTTGAAAATCATCTTCATTGTTTCCCAAGTCATCATCTGGTTTTATGCCGGAATCAACTTGGGCATAGTTCACCTGCGAAACGAAGAATATTCCGAAAAAGAAAACAGCTATATAAAAGCTTTTTTTATTCATAAGGTTTTTTCACAAGTAAATCATTCACTACATCAAACTTGTTCATTATCTCTATATTAGAACACGATGTTCTCATTAATTCCCTAAATTCCTCTGCTTTTTCAGGCAAATTATCTCCTGCCGTCTCAAATTTATTTTTATTTGGCCATTGCGCATAGGCCATATACTCGGTTTCTGATTTTTTATGTAAACGAGAGCCCAAACTCCCTTCGTGTTTATAAATCAAATTGGTTAATCCTGCCCAGCCTTTTTCAAAGCTTTCAGACTCATTTAACTTCACTTCAAATCTGTAAAGAACAATGTACATGATTTACTAATAACAATTCTTATTCCAAAACTGAATAATCGCCGATACTCACTCTTGTGAATTCTCCATTATATTCCACATAATTGCCAATCATGGCATTATCCAATTTAGCATTTTTGATGATTGTGTGGGTTTGGATTAAGCTATTTTTAACGTTTGAATTTTCTATGGTACAGTCATTCCCAATTGAAACAAAAGGCCCGACTGTCGTATTTTTTAACACCACGTTTTCACCAATAAAGCAAGGTTCAATAATGGTTGAATTCTCCAATTTAACAGAATCTGCAACCAATTGCTCATCGCCATCGTCTTTTAAAAACCCTAACATGCGTTGATTAGTTTCGATGGTTATTGCTTTGTTACCGCAATCCATCCACTCATCCACAGTACCTGTTTTAAAAACTTTTCCATCGGCCATCATGCGTTTGATGCCATCGTTAATTTGGTATTCACCACCATTCATAACGTTTTCATCAAGAATTTCTTGTAATTTTCCTTTTAAAACCGCCACATCTTTAAAGTAGTAAATACCTATAACCGCCTGGTCGCTCACAAAGGTTTTCGGCTTTTCAACAAGCTCAATAATTTCTTGTTTATCATTTAATTTTACTACACCATAAGCTTCGGGGTTATCAACTTGTTTGGTCCAAATTACACTATCGGCTTCGGGGTCCAAATCAAATTCTGCGCGAATTAGCGTATCGGCATAGGCAATTACCGCTGGACCTGAAAGAGAAGGTTTTGCACACATAATGGCATGCCCGGTACCAAGCGGTTTATCTTGTCGATAAATAGACGCTTTAGCTCCCAAACTCTTGGCTAAATTTTGTAAACTGGAAACTACATCGTCGCCAAACCAAGCAGGGTCACCCAAAACAAAAGCAATCTCATCAATGGGCTGTTTTAACACTTTGGCAATATCCTTTACCAATCGATGCACAATAGGTTGCCCTGCAACAGGTATTAACGGTTTTGGTACGGTTAAACTATGCGGGCGTAATCGTGATCCTCGACCAGCCATTGGGACTATTATTTTCATTTTTTAAAAATTGATTCGTTTATTTTTTATTTCACTCCTGTGCTTCCAAAACCACCTTCACCTCTAGCAGTTTCTGAAAGTTCTTGAACTTGAAGCCATTCTGCACGTTCATGTTTTGCTACAATCAATTGCGCAATGCGCTCGCCATTATTTATGGTAAATTCTTCGTTGGAAAGGTTAACCAAAATCACACCTATTTCGCCTCTGTAATCAGCATCAACAGTGCCAGGTGCATTTAAAACGGTTATTCCTTTTTTGGCTGCCAAACCACTTCTTGGTCTTACTTGGGCTTCAAAACCTATTGGCAATTCTATAAAAAGGCCTGTGCCAACAATAGTTCTTTCCAAAGGTTTTAAGATTCTTGGCTCCGAGAGATTAGCACGTAAATCCATACCCGCAGAGGCAATGGTTTCATAGTGCGGTAAATCATGACTGGATTTATTGATTATTTTAATTTGCATGTTATCTTTTTAATAATTGTTTTACTGTATTTCTTTCTGAAAAATAAACGATTCCCAAAAATACAATTAAGAGTGCGATTCCCATAGTATAATTACCTCTAAATCGGGAATAGAACATAAATAGGGATAAGCCTATGGAAACTGTTAAATACAATGCTATTTTTTTCAAATTATATGGAATGGGGTAATATTTTCTTCCAAAGTAAAACGACAAAAACATCATAGCGGCATAGGCGGTTAACGTTGCAATTGCCGACCCTTTGTAGCTCATTACTGGAATTAGCCAAAAGTTTAATGCAAGGGTTAACAGGGCTCCGAAAACCGAAATATAAGCCCCAAATTTGGTGCGGTCGGTTATTTTATACCATACTGAAAGGTTGTGATAGATACCCAAACAGAAATTTGCAATCAGTATAATGGGCACTATCCACATGGCTTTCCAATAGGCTTCATCTCCAATAAAAATCACTTTTAAAACATCTGCAAAAACAACTACCGTAAGCAATATTACAGAGCCGAAAACAACAAAATACTCCAATACCCTTGCATAATTTTTTTGTGGATTGGCAGTCTTAGCATGGCTGAAAAAGAAAGGTTCAATACCCAAACGATATGCCGTAGCAAAAAGTGTCATGAACAAAGCTAACTTATAGCAGGCCGAATACATGCCTATATCTGTTTTTGCAATGCTTTTAGGCAATAATTTGTCTAATAGAATTCTATCGAATGTTTCGTTAATGGAAAAAGCTACCCCTGCAATTAAGACTGGAAATGCATAGCGCATCATGCTTTTCCACAGTGAGGTGTTAAAAGTATATTTTACCTTTAAATAAAAAGGCAGCATCAATAACAATGTAACGGCACTCGCCACCAAGTTAGCAATAAAGATGTAGTTGATTTCGAAATTTGGTTTATAAATAACACTGAAAACCGTTCCGTCTTGAGCTAAATCCTTTAGCCATAAAAGCAAAAACAAGTTTAAGCCTAAGTTGATGACAACATTTAAAATTTTAATTACCGCATATTTTATTGGTTTTGCCCTCGCCCTTAACCAAGCAAACGGAATGATTACCAAGGCATCCAAAAGTAAAATCCAGATAACTAAATTGATATATTCTGGTTTTATATCGGTAACTTTTGCAATACTATCCTGAAAAAATAAGGCTAATGCAAAAAAGCCTAGCGAAGAAACAATAAGTGAAATAGATGAGGTTCCAACAACTTTGGCCTTATCCTCTTCCTTGCTAAAAAACCTGAAAAAAGCCGTTTCCATACCATAAGCCAAAATAACATTGAACAAAACGAAGTATGAAAATATTAGGGAAACATCGCCATAATCAGCTACCGATTTTAAAACGCTTTCATCGGTATGCAGTCGTACTAGCAAAAAACTCAACATTCTTGGTAGCACAGTGGCTAACCCATATATAAATGTTTGTTTGAATAATGATTTGAGTCCGCTCAATTAAAGACTATTTATATGGCTAAAAATACGTTTTTACAAAACGTGAAGCAAAGATATTATAATGCTATTCGATTAATTAAAGACAGAACTAAAAAAGCCCCACAAAAGTGAGGCTTGATTTATATGTTTTAATGAGATGCTAATACGAGGCTTCGACTGAACTCAACCTGACCGTTAGCATTAAAAATCTAATTATTCAAAGCTTCAGCACCACCAACAATTTCAAGGATTTCGTTGGTAATCGCGGCCTGACGTGCTTTATTATAAGTTAATTTAAGCTGATCTCTTAACTCCTTAGCATTATCGGTTGCTTTGTGCATGGCCGTCATACGTGCACCATGTTCTGAAGCAAAAGAATCTCTGACGCTTTTGTACAATTGCGTTTTTAATGACTTTGGAATTAATTGCTCAACAATCTCTGCTTTTGAAGGTTCAAAAATATAGTCGGCATTAACGTTAACATCACTTTCAATTGGTACAATTGGTAAAAACTGCTCAGTAATTACAATTTGTGTTGCTGCATTTTTAAAACTGTTATATACAATTTCAATTTTATCAAACTCACCTTCAACAAACTTATCCATTAAAAGTTGTGCTATCTCAGCAACATTATCAAAGGTTAAATCGTCAAAAACAGAGCTATTATTGGCAATAACCTTATTGGTTTTTTTGAAAGCATCGTTTCCCTTTTTCCCTATTGCCAAATAAGAAACCTCTTGGTTAGCATAAGTTTCAGAAGTTAACCTATTAACTTCCTTGATGATGTTTGAGTTGAATGCACCCGCCAAACCTCTATTTGAGGTTACAGCAACTATGAGCACCTTTTTTACTTCACGCTGCGTAGAAAACTTGCTTCCAGAATCTGCATCTAAAGTGGCACTTAAACTTTGTAAGAGTTCAGTTAACTTATCTGCATATGGTCGCATTGCAGTAATAGCATCTTGGGCTTTCTTTAACTTTGCAGCCGATACCATTTTCATGGCACTGGTTATCTGCATTGTTGAAGATACCGATGATATTCTGTTACGTATTTCTTTTAAGTTTGCCATATCCTTTTTGTCATTCCGCACTTGATACGGAATCTATTTTATTGATATTCAAATTATGAGATTCCTGCCTTCGCAGGAATGACAATACCTCTTAATATTTTCCTGATAAATCTTTAGCTACAGCAGTTAATGTGTCTGTAACTTCATCAGTTAATTTTCCAGACTTCAAAGTTGCTAAAACGTCACTATGCTTTGCTTTTAGGAACTCAATAAAATCTCTTTCAAATTCCTTAACCTTTTCAACAGGAACGTTTCTTAACAAGTTTTTAGAACCTGCGTAGATAATTGCAATCTGATCTTCTACTGTATAAGGGTCGTTTTGTGCTTGTTTTAAAATTTCAACGTTACGTTTACCTTTTTCAATAACGTTCAAAGTAGATGCATCTAAATCAGAACCAAACTTAGCAAACGCCTCAAGTTCACGGAACTGTGCTTGGTCTAACTTTAATGTACCAGCAACTTTCTTCATAGATTTAATCTGGGCATTACCCCCAACACGCGATACTGAAATACCAACGTTAATTGCAGGACGTACACCAGAGTTGAATAAATCACCATCTAAGAAAATCTGTCCGTCAGTAATAGAAATTACGTTTGTTGGGATATATGCAGAAACGTCACCGGCTTGAGTTTCAATAATCGGTAAAGCTGTTAAAGAACCTCCACCTTTTACCATTGGCTTTAATGAATCCGGTAAATCGTTCATGTTTTTAGCAATGGCATCATCATTAATCACTTTTGCAGAACGCTCCAATAAACGAGAGTGTAAGTAGAAAACGTCACCTGGATACGCTTCACGTCCTGGTGGACGACGTAATAATAAGGATACCTCACGGTAAGCTACTGCCTGTTTTGATAAATCATCATAAATGATTAAAGCTGGACGACCAGTATCTCTAAAATATTCACCAATTGCAGCACCTGCCATTGGGGCATAAACTTGCATTGGTGCAGGATCTGATGCGTTAGCTGCAACAATTGTGGTATATGCTAAAGCCCCTCTATCTTCTAAAGTTTTAGCAATGTTTGCTACTGTTGAAGCTTTTTGTCCAACGGCAACATATATACAGTATACAGGGTTACCTGCATCATAAAATTCTTTTTGATTCAAGATGGTATCGATACAAACTGTTGTTTTACCAGTTTGACGGTCACCAATAACCAACTCACGTTGCCCTCGGCCAACAGGAATCATGGCATCGATAGATTTAATACCTGTTTGTAATGGCTCAGTTACCGGTTCACGGAAAATAACCCCAGGAGCTTTACGCTCTAAAGGCATTTCGTAAGTTTTTCCAGCAATAGCTCCTTTTCCATCAATCGGGTTACCTAAAGTATCTACAACACGACCAACAATACCGTCTCCTACGTTAATAGAAGCTATACGCCCAGTACGTTTTACTGTAGAACCCTCTTTAATTGCTGATGAACCACCCAATAATACAATACCAACGTTATCCTCTTCAAGGTTAAGTACGATACCTTCCAATCCGCCATCGAATTCAACTAACTCACCATATTGTGCGTTAGACAATCCGTAAGCACGAACAATACCATCACCTACTGTTAATACGGTTCCTACTTCATCCAATGAAGCACTAGCTTCAAAACCTGAAAGTTGTTTTTTTAAGATTGCTGATATTTCAGCTGGTTTTACTTCTGCCATCTTATTATTTATTTAGATATAAATATCTTAGTTTAATGAAAATTCTCTTTTTAATTTATTGAGCTGATTGGTAACACTTGCATTGTACTGCACGTCGCCAATTCTTAAAATGAAACCACCTAAAATGCTTTCATCTATAATGTTTTTTACTTCAACGTTTTTCCCTGTAAGTTCTTTCGCTTTAGCCAAAACTTTCTTCTTAAGGTCTCCTGTCAATTCTACCGCCGTTGTAACTGTCGCTACTTCAATACCTTTTGATTCGTCAAATAATTGATTGAATTTTAAAGCAACATCACCTAAAATATCAATTCGGTTATTACTAATTAAAGTATCTATTAAGCTTAAGGTGTTTTTATTTGATTTTTTAAAAACTTCCAACAACACCGCTTTTTTTGCTGAAGAAGGCACAACAGGGCTTTGCAACATTTCACTTAAGTCTTTGCTGCCCGCAATAGCATCGGCAATTAACTTCATATCAGCATTTACAACATCGGCTGCTTTCTGATCTGATGCCAAACTTAATAATGCTTTTGCGTAACGTATCGCTGCTCTTGCTCCTGCCATTATGCTTTACTTAATGATGTTTCGCCCAACATAGTTTCAACCAACTTTAATTGCTTGTCTTTGTTAGCTAATTCAGTACGAACAACTTTCTCTGCAATATCCAATGATAAACCTGCTACATGACTTTTAAGTTCTGCCATGGCTGCTTTCTTTTCGCTTTCAATAGCTTCTTGCGCTTGGGCAATCATTTTATTTGCTTGCGCTTGGGCTTCTCCTTTTGCGTCTTCAATCATTTTATTTTTGATGTCGCGCGCTTCCTTCAACATAGCTTCACGCTCTGCTCTTGCCTCTTGTAATAATCTCTGGTTATCGGCCTGAAGGTTTTCCATTTCCAATCTTGCTTTTTCAGCAGAATCTAATGCGTTTTTAATACCTTCTTCTCTATCGTTAACCGAATCCAATATCGGTTTCCAAGCAAACTTTTTCAACAAAAGCACTAACGCTATGAAAAGCACTGCTTGCCAAAAAAACAACCCTAATGAAAAGTCTTCAAATAATTTTCCCATGATAATCTATAATTTCTAAAAACTTATGTTTAATTTAAAAAGAACAGCTATAACCAACCGTTATAGCTGTTTCTTTGTTTGTTTTATACTGCAAATAATGCAGCAAATCCAATACCTTCAATAAGGGCAGCTGCAATAAGCATTGCCGTTTGAATTTTTCCTGTAGCTTCAGGTTGACGAGCGATAGCCTCCATAGCAGAACCACCGATTCTACCAATACCGATACCTGCTCCGATTACTACTAAACCTGCACCTACGATAGCTGGAATTTCCATAAAAATATATAATTAAAAATTAAACATTCAATCTTATAATCCTGTTAAAACAGGATGGAACAAACACCTATTAATGATGTTCGTCATGATGCTCTTCAACCGCCATACCAAAGTATAGGGCCGAAAGAACTGTAAAAATATATGCTTGTAAAGCTGCAACCAGCAACTCTAGAATACCTAAAACAAATGCCAGTAAAAAGGACAATGAGCTGCCCAACCAGTTTTCCAATACAAACACCATTCCTATGATGCTCATAATAACGATATGACCTGCTGTAATGTTTGCGTACAAACGAATCATTAACGCAAATGGCTTAATAAAAGTTCCCAACAATTCTATTGGTGCCAAAATTATTTTCATTGGCACTGGTACTCCTGGCATCCAAAAAATGTGCTTCCAGTAGTTTTTGTTTCCAGAAAAAGTTGTGATGATATAAGTAATAAGCGCCAAGCAAAGGGTTACAGCGATATTGTTGGTTAAATTCATCCCTATTGGTGTTAGACCAAAAAGGTTGACAATCCAAACAAAGAAAAATACGGTAAGCAAATAACTCATGTATCGCTTATAATGTTTTTCGCCAATATTAGGAATAGCTATTTCATCGCGCACGTACAAAACAATTGGCTCTAAGAAACGACCCAAACCTTTTGGCATACCCTTGTTGCTTTTATGTTTTCTGGCCATTCGGTAAAACATGGTGAACATGATGGCAAACATCATAAAAATCATTACCACATTTTTAGTGATTGAAAAATCAAAAGGCTTTTCGTTAATCGCATGATGGTGCTCATCCTCAATAATTTCACCTTCAGGACCATCAACTTTATAGATTTTAGAGTGGTGTACTTTATAGTAGTTTCCATCAACCTCAGCAACTTCTTCACCATGATGGAATTGTGCAGATGAAAATACTTTTAATCCGTTATCCCAAAGCAATATAGGTAATGGAAAACCAATGTGCTTTTCTTCACCTGAATCTGTAGTGTATGAAAACAGGTGGAAGTCATAAGAATCCTTAACGTGGTGCTGGGTAAATTCTTTAACTTCTTCTTTTCTTTCTTCCTTTTCTGCCTCAGATCTTTCTTTACAGGAAAAAAGACTAAATAATATAAGAACTAGAGCTATTGGTTTTAAAGATATTTTTCTTCGCATATCACTTTAAATAATAGTGGCTTAAAAATCGCTGCAAAGGTATGTTTTTCTCTGAAAAACAAAAACAATTTTCTTTTTTATTTCAACTGGGTTAAATATTTGTATTTCAAAGGTTACATGCAATGCCTACAATACACCACATCTCTTGGTTTAGAGATTGTTAATTGGCATTTTACAGCACTATTTAAACCAATAGCCCTAAAACTTTAATCGAGTTTATTCAACCATTTGCTCAAGCTCACAGATTCGAGCACAAGACCAATGGCGTAAGGGATGAAGAAGGCGGCAAATTCAAGCTTGGTAATTACACCATCAAGCTTGTAGAACGGATAAAACAACACAAAAAAAACGGCAAATTTTAACACACTCCCTGCCAAAAACAAAAATCCCAATTGCCCTTTGTACTTGTTTTTAAGCAAATAAAGTACTCCGAAAATAACAACAATCAAGACTAGGTTTACCGCATAGGATAATACTATTCTATTTTCAAACAAGGGTAGTTTGAAAAAATGTAATGCTGCTAAATGAATCCCGAAAGCAATGGCCAAAGCAAACAAGGCTTTGATGGTAAAACTTAAAAAAGGGTTGCTCATCAATACTTTATTCTATTAACTTGTTTCAGAACAACATACAATGAAATGCCGACACCCAAAAGCGTCATAATAATGATATACAGCTTTTTGCCATCGTTATAAGTCGTATCTAGCCATTTACCAAGAATTACAAACAAGTAAATGGTAACACCCATTTGAATTGCTATCCCTGAAAGAGCGGCGACGTTTTTAAGCTGTTTTTTCGGATTCTGGTTTTCTTTGCTGTGTTGCTTGTCCGCCATTGTTCATTTCTTTTACCGCACCTTTCATTGCACAAGTCACATTAAAAGTAGCTCCTGGCTCTACAGCCAACTTTCCTGCAACCACTTCGCCTTCAATATGTGCTGAAGACATTAGGGTTAGTGTGCCAGACAACGCCAATTTTCCAGAAAATTTACCTTCAAAATGGGCATCGGTTCCGTTTAAAGTGCCTTTTATAAAACCAGCTTTACCTACCGCTACCTTTCCTGAAGTTTTTACATTTCCTTCTATAATGCCATCAATTCTTAAATCTCCTTCGCTATTTACGTCGCCAATAATTTTTGTGCCTTGGGCAATTGTGTTTTTGCCAGAGATATTATCTGTCATTTGTTTGTCTTTTTTGTTTTCAGAGAACATAATCTGTTAAGTTTAATTATTATCGATATTCAAATACGCATCCAAATTTTTATGGATTTGAATGATTTGATAGTTTGTGGATGATACCACAAAATAGGGGGCTTTTATTTTCTTTTTGTCTTCTTTTTTCAATAATTGGTCAAATGTTTTGGCCACTTGCTCTGTTTTTAAACCATGTACTAAAACCAGTTTTGTGTCAGGGTCGTAAACATCCATTGAAGACTTCAATCGGTAATACCTTATATTTTCCAGAACCTCATCTAAAGTTTCTTTGAAGGTCGCCAATTTTTCAGGTTCAACATTTTTAAACTTGAAAACTACTTTATAATTGCCTGGAATGCTATCTGTAGTGCGGTTAAAATCTTTATTAGCCAATCTAGGTAAAATATTAGCTTCTATGTTTTGGGCTTGTTTGCCTTCTGGTGTGTTTGCGTAGGTGACAGCCAAATGATTGATGGCTTCTTTATAGGGTTCATAACCATATAAACGACCGGTTGCAGTTGCCTTTAAGAGTTCAAACTTGGGAACAATGGGGTCGCCTTCAAAAGTGTTGATGTATTCTTTACTTTTTGAAATAACCTCTTCATATTCCTGATTTTCGTGCTGGGCATATAAGGCTTCGTATAAACTCTGAGGACTGTTTTCGTCTTTCCCCGAAACCAAATCCGGATTGCTCAAAATCATGGCATACCTGGACTCTGGATAATCCGAAATAATTTTTTGCCTCGCAATGGCTGCTTCGCCATTTTCACCCAAAGCTTCATAAATTCTATAAAGATTATATTTTGAAGGAAGGACAAAGCGTTCTTCGGGATTGCTCTTCAGTAGATTTTGAAATTTATCTTTAGCCAATTCAAATTCCTTAAACTTTTCTTTATAAATCAACCCAAGTTGATAGTATGCGTAATTGCGCTCTTTTGAAATACTATCAATTTCCTTTTCTTCGGAAGGGATTTTGGAAATATAAAACTGTGGGTCGAAACGTTCCTCTTCTGAAGCAGCCGCCAAAACATCATTGGCGGAAGTAATATTGTCTATTCCGCCTGAACTTGCTTTACTGGACCACCTCCAATTATCTTCCAAAGGCCTATCGCCCCAAATTTTAACAAACTCGTTTTTGCCGTAAGCAACCGTTGTTGGGTTATAAAAATAAAATGTATTGGCTTGGTTATTTCCTCCAGATGGGCCAAAACGTTGCCCTCCAATTTGGTTATTAACCGTAACCAAACCTGTATTTCGTTCGGAAGCTTCTTGTGCCTTCTTTTCTTCTTCGGCTTTGACTTTTAATTCTTCAATAAAAGTACTGAAATAAGCAGTTCTTTCAGCATCAGATAAATTAACCAAGGTCAGAATACTATCGTTTGATTTGGCTATGGCTTCGTAGTAAATAACATCTTCCAGGTTATCGCGCTTGCGTTTTATAACGCGGTAAGGCTTGGAGTTAACCACCAAGCTACTCATTGTGCTATCGTAATATTTTCCTGCCTTAGCATAGATGGATGCGTTAAAATTCATATCGCCCAAAGTTTCATAATTTTTGGCAACTAGAATTTTGTCCTTTGAATTGGTGCGTAAAGATTTATTGTAATATTTAACAGCTAATGAATCTGAACCGTTTTGTAAATGGTGGTATTCCGCAATTTGATGGTAGATTTTATCTAAAAACGGACGGTTCTCCCTGTTTTCTTCCAGTTCTGTCAGCAACTCAGTAACCTCAAGCTTGTTTCCGTTTTCAAAATCGAAATTTTTGATTTTTTCCAAATAAGCCGTAATCATGTAAATTCTAGGTATTCTTCTGTTAAGTTCAATAACCTTATCGAACGCAATATTCGCACTATCCTTGTAGCCCAGGTAATTGTACAATTGACCCTGAATAAATTGGTAGCGCCCACGTTCGTCATTACTTTTTGTAGCTTTGGCCGCGATTTTAAGTTGTGCAATGGCCGTATCAATTACTTTAACATTTAAATACGCTTGTGCCAAAATGGAGGTGGCGTCGGCTAAATCCTGACCTTCCAAATCTTCTTGCCTCAATAAGCGTTTTAAATTTTCAATGGCAAGCTCATTATTGTCTAACCGTATATTGGTTTTTTCACGCCAAACTTTAGCCTGATTAATCTTATCACTTGCCGGGTATTTGTAAAGTATGTAGTTGAAAGCCTCTAACGCAGGAATAAATCGTTGGTCAAAATATCTGGCCTTGCCCAATAACAAATAAGCTTCATCCATTTGCGGATTCTTCTCTTTGCCATCAATATTCATACTGTGTTTTTGTATTGCTTTTGCAGCCTTTTCTTCAGCTCGAGAAAAATTTTCATTTTTGGATTGCCCCGGAAGTATAACATCTTCCATAATCTGCATACGCTCTATGGGCAAAACCTCCCAATAATTATCAAAGTAGGCAACGTTTAATGTTTGCCTGCCTTCCTCTAAAGCATTGTAACCATTAAACAGTGCGTTGAATTCTGCGGTAACCGCATGGACATTACGGTTTATAAACTTATCCTTTTTTCGTGAACAGCCAATAGCCAAAAAAGAGAGGGCTATTACAAAAAATATGTGCTTACTAGGTATTTTCAAGGTCGAGTTTTTAGTGTAAATAATAACTATTAACTCAAGCTATTATTATACAGATGGGTAAAAATAAGCATCTTTTTGAATTTACCTATAAAATGTAACGACTTTTGAATAAATGGATTAGTTGGAAAAATGAGCCTCGAGTTCCTTGAGTGTAGCCTCATTGGTTGCCAAATCTTTTACAATTTCACCCTTTTCAAGAACCACAATGCGCTCGCAAACATCAGTAACATGCAGCAAATCATGACTTGAAACCAAAACTGTAACTCCTTGTTTTTGAGCCAAATCCTTGATGATGGCTTTTAACCGAATTTGCGTTGTTGGGTCTAAATTAGCAAAGGGTTCGTCTAAAATAATGACATCTGGATTTCCAATTAGGGCGGCTACAATACCCGCCTTCTTTTGATTGCCCTTGCTTAAATCACGCAAGTACTTCTTTTGGTTTAATATTTCACCATGAAAAAAGTCTTCAAATTGTGCTAATAAAGTATCAACATCTGCCTTGTTTTGGTTTCGCAATTCGCCAATAAAATAAAAATATTCTTCTGCTGTAAGGTAGCCAATCAAAAAACTTTCATCAATAAAAGCCGAGGTAAAAGGCTTCCAATCTTCGCTCGTATTTACTTGTACACCATTGTTTATTATATGCCCCGTTGTGGGTTGGATTAAATCTAAAAGCAAACTAAAATATGTGGTTTTACCGGCACCATTATTGCCAACCAAACCAAAACTTTGTCCTTTGGGAATTTCTAAGGCCTCAATGTTTAAAACTAAATTATTGTTATACTTTTTTGACAGGTTTGATGTTGTAATCATAAATAAACTGATTAATTAAAATTGACTAATTTTTTTCGGTAAAAGCAGCTACCGTTTTGTACTTCCCTTTTTGGTATAAATTTTCAATTTGGCTTAAAAAGAAGTTCCTAAAAACAATACCCAAAACGCCACTCGATGCCAACACAATTAAACCCACCTCAAAGTTGAAAATCACATAAGGGACATAAAAAAGCAGCATGGGTAGAAAAATTTTAGGCAATGCAATGAGCATTTGCGTAGGGTTAAAACCATTGGTATTACTAAACGCTTTCGCCTTAACATTCAATTCTACGGGAACTCTATTAAGCGCACCTCCAAATAAGGTGATAAAGGAATTTAGCCCAATGTTGAACAATGCTCCTGCGGCTATCATGCCAAATATTCTCCAACCAAAATATAAATATGGCGTGCTCAAAATAAATGAAATGGCCACAGCTACAACCATCAGGTACCATTTAGATTCCAAATACTTCCTGTACGGAATGTTTTGGCTCATCAGTAATTTATAATACTCACTATCCCAAGACGGGACCAATTGCCCAAAAGTCATTAAAAACCCACCTGTTACGAACATAGATGCAAATGCTAAAACGGCAGGCATATCCTGATAAATTTTTTGGGTGTAAAAAATCACGCCATAAAATAAGAACAAAAACGATATCATTAAAACCTGTTTGGGTCTAGCGTTTCGCCAAATGAGCCGAACATCATTTTTAAGAAAAACCGCTATGCTTCCAAAACGATTCATCCAGGTCAAATCGGTGGTGTCTACCTTTTCTACTTTTTTTGAAATTGCCCCGTCCAAATAAAAACCCTTTTTTATATCGTTAAAGTTTTTAAGGTAAAGTATGCCCAATAAAAGAGCAGGACCCAAAACAAGATATGGGTGACTATAAAGCGCATTAAAGGCAATGCCTAATGGCTCAGAAATTTTAAAAATATTATAATACTCCAATCCAAAAAATATTGCCAAAAGACCCAAAATGATATAAAAAAAGACATTGTTTTTGTTGATTAAAAAATTTAGGAAGTTTACACTCAATGTCATTAAAATGATGCTAAAAAACCAGAAAAAAACATTTAAAAAAGGGTAACCATTTGCCAATAAAACAATGCAAAACGGCAGAAAAAGCAGTAGAGCCAAAAAATTAAAAAATGATAATGCCGTTTTACCAAGCAAATAATGAATAATGGTATTACGCTTGATTGGTATGGTCATTAAAGGTTTAATATTCATTACTGGCAGTTGCTGCATGAAAAACCTAATGCCTAAATCGAATAAAACCCAATAGATTAGAAAATTATTTACCATTATAATGGGGTCGGTTTCAGGAAATAGTTTCTTAAAAATGAAAAACATGCCTACGCCAAAGAGAATAGCCGCTCCACCAAAATAAATGGCCGCAAAAAACAAAAGTATTTTAATGGCCAACCCTTTTTTGAAATAAGATGCCCTAGTAAATTTTTTCCATTCTAAACCTAAAAATTGCTTGACCATAATTTGGATTTATTGATACTTTTGGGCAATACCTTGAACTTCCATCCCCCAAGTTTGACCAAATGTTATCGCTTTTTGCGTTAAGCCCAATTGTTTAGAAGCTAATTTTTTCCCTAAATCCGATTCGTAAAAGGCGGTTAGTTGCTTAATTTCCTCTCGAGTAAACTCACCCATGTAAAGCTCTGCCATTTTTTCGTAAAGCCCTACCAATGTGCCCTTAGCTTCTTCAGTGTACGCTTCTTTATTGCCTTCTGTAACCATGGTGCCAATCTGCGCAATAGCATTTTCAAAAGCGGCACCAGCACCTGTTAATTTTAAAAACTCTATGGTTTCATTTTTAAATTCTGAATTTTCTTGAGCTTCAATCTGTAGAATAAATGCAACTGAAAGTAAACATATTAGTAATACTTTTTTCATTTTAAGAATTTTTGATGGTTAATGTTTGCTTTGTTTCTTCTGAATACAATTGTTAGTAAAGTTTTTAAACCAATTGTTACAACCAAATTTAAAATTTACAAACCAACTTCACTATTTTTGCTAAAAATAATTTCACATGTCATCATTTCATACGCTTTCCGTAAAGCATATTAACAGAGAAACCGATAAATCCATTAGTATTCTGTTTGAAGTTCCAGAAAATTTAAAAGAAACCTTTTCTTTTCAGGCTGGACAATACATTACCGTGAAGAAAACGATTAATGGCCATGAATTACGCAGAGATTACTCCTTGTGCAGTTCACCAAAGAGTGGTGATTTAAAGGTTGCTGTAAAGGAAGTGAAAGATGGCACATTTTCGGCTTATGCCAATAACACCTTAAAAGTTGGTGACACCCTTGACGTTGCAGCGCCGAAAGGGCGATTTACATTCACCCCCAACGATTCCAAAACCAAAAACATTGCATTATTTGCTGCCGGTAGCGGCATTACCCCCATTTTAAGCATTATTAAATGTGCTTTAGAGGAAGAGGTTTACAGTAAAGTCATTTTGGTATATGGCAACAAAACCACAGAAGAAACCATGTTTTTAAACGAGCTCTTGCAACTTCAGCATGATTACAATGAACGTTTTTCCATTCAGTTTGTGTTTAGCCAGCGGGATGAAGATGACGATTCCATTTTTGGAAGGATTGAAAAGAGTACGGTTAATTATGTAATGAAAAATAAGCACAAACATATTGAAGTTGATGCTTATTATCTATGTGGCCCGGAAGCCATGATCCATACCGTAAAAGATGTTTTAACTAGCCATGATGTTGATGAGGGCAGAATTCATTTTGAATTATTTAAAGCCGCAAAATCTGCAGAAGTAGAAGAAGAGGAAACCGTTGAAGATGGAAAAACAAAAATTACCATTACGGTTGATGACGAGACCACAACTTTTGAAATGTCCCAAAAACAAACCATACTTGAAGCAGCATTAGATGAAGATTTAGATGCGCCTTATTCATGTCAAGGTGGTATTTGCAGTAGTTGCTTAGCTAGAATTACTGAGGGCGAGGCCAAAATGAGGCAAAACAACATTTTAACTGAAAGTGAAGTGGCCGAAGGATTAATTCTAACTTGTCAGGCACATCCAACCACAGCAAGTATTTCGGTGGATTATGATGATGTGTAAACATTACTCTATTTGTCATTCCCGCGTAGGCGGGAATCTTTTTAATTATAACCTGTAAAATATTCGTGAAGCTTAATATGGATTCCTGCCTTCGCAGGAATGACAGCATTTAAATTATCGACTTAATTTTAGCAATTATAGTTTCAGGAGATACACTGCCCGCCGCTTCTTTGTAATGTTCTGGATATTTATTGCCGTAAACCGAGGTCGGTATTTTTGGGAATTGATTTCTATCTGCCAACAAAGCATAATCTTCAGGTTGATTGAATGGTGCAAATCCTGCGTATGGATGTGTAACCCCCCAAATGGTAATTGTTTTTACCCCTAACATTGCGGCAATATGGGCATTTCCAGAATCCATGGAAACCATCAAATCCAAATTTGAAATAATATCCATTTCTTCCTCTAAAGTCAGTTTCCCAGCAAGACTAATAACGTTTTTATATGCCTTCTGTAAATCGTTTAAAATCGCTTCTTCCTTTTCTCCGCCTCCAAATAAGATGACTTTGTAATTCTTTGAAATCTCTTCAATGACAATTTTAATGAGTTCCAAAGGATACATTTTACCTTCGTGAGCTGCAAAAGGAGCTATTCCTATAAGTTTCTCGGCTTTGTCGCCAATTAATTCTTGGAGATTTTCACTTAAAATAGCTTTGTCAGGAAATGACGGATTTGATAAATCTACCACATATCCCAAGGCACTAAAAACATCGGCATAGCGTTGGTGTGTTGTTCTTAAAGGCTTAAATATTTTTCCAGAAGTTAATTCCCGCTTTTCTTTTCTGCCCTTATCAATAGAAATAAACCGTTTACACCTCAAGAATTTTTTTAGAATTTTGGTTCTTAAAACATTGTGCAAATCGGCAACAACATAAAACTTGCTTTTATTGAGTGCTCTAGCCAATTTGTAGAGTCCGAAAACACCTTTGTGCTTTGTGTCTACCTCAGCAATAGCGACGTTTACATTTGGAATATCCCTAAAAAAAGGCGCGAAAAAAGCCCGAGTTAAAACTGTTATGTTTAAATCGGGATGTTGCTTTGTAAGTGCATGTAGAACAGGAACCGTCATAGCCACATCGCCCATAGCTGACAGGCGAATAACTAAAATATGCTTTTTAGATTCTGGCATCTAAATTTTTGAGATGAGATTCCTGTTCTCACAGGGATTTTATTTTTGTGAGCGAAGAACAGGGTTTAGCTCATCGTCATTGTACATTTTCATTTGTTTATAAACTTTCATGTACTTGTCTCCGTTTTCAATATCCTTCAAAAGCGTGTCAATGGCAGTAGATAAATCAACACGTTGCTCCAGCAAAACATCTAATTTCTTTTGGCATGCTGCCTTGTGGGATTCAGAAGCATCTTTACGCATTGCCTCTTCATTCATGTGATAAATTTTTAGCGCCAAAATAGATAGCCTGTCAATTCCCCAAGCTGGGCTTTCGGTATTGATTGTGGCGTTCTTTTTAGGTGTTACATGTTTATATTTTTCAAGAAAATAGCTGTCAATGTATTCTACCATATCCGTTCTGTCTTGATTTGAAGCATCAATCTGGCGTTTAAGTTTTAACGCTGCAACAGGATCTATTTGTGGGTCGCGAATAATATCTTCGTAATGCCATTGTACGGTATCAATCCAACATTTTCTATATAATAAATGTTCTATTAAATCACTTTCTGGGTAAGCATTCTCAAAAGGTTGGTCAACCGAATTGACAATGTGGTATTTTTCTATAACGTCTTGAAATATTTTGTTTGCTTTTGTGGTAAACATGCTAATAAAATTTAAAGGTGTAAATATACTTCATATTTAGTTAACTTTACTATTGTAAAAATTGGCGCTATGCACATTCATAACCTTTCACTCCAAAACTCAATATTGAACACCTTTGTTTCTGAAATTAGAAATATTGAAGTACAAAAAGACCGAATGCGATTTAGAAGAAATATTGAACGTATTGGTGAGGTGTTGGGCTATGAAATGAGTAAAACATTGAGCTATAAATCTTCTGATGTTGAAACTCCGTTGGGACAAGCCCCTGCTAACTTGGCAGAAAATGATATTGTTTTATGTTCCATTTTAAGAGCTGGAATACCTTTACATAATGGTTTACTCAATTATTTTGATACTGCCGACAACGCTTTTATTTCTGCTTACAGACACCACGAACACAACCCCGAAAGAATTGAAATTATTGTTGAATATTTGGCTTGCCCAAGTTTAGAGGGCAAAACACTTGTGTTGGCAGACCCTATGCTGGCCACTGGGCATTCAATGTTAAGTACTTTTGAAGCCCTAAAGCCTTATGGCACTCCCAAGGAAATTCATTTAGTAAGTGTTATTGGTGCTCAAGACGGCGTTGATTTTGTTAAAAATAATTTCTCTGAAAACGTACATTTATGGATAGCTGCTATTGATGAAACTTTGAATAGCAATAGTTATATAGTTCCCGGTCTTGGTGATGCCGGTGATTTAGCTTTTGGTGAAAAACTACAACAATAAAAGCAGAAAAGGCACTATTATAAGCGCAGACACAAAAATTTCCTTGAACCATTTTTCTTGGATAATTTCTATGTAATTGGTTATTATTATGGCCAATGGTGCAAATAAAAATAAAAACTCGCTTCCTGTTTTTTCAGGAACTAGTAGCACAATCAAAAAGGCAAGAACCGCAGCCAAAATAACGGTTTTATATGAGGCCCTAAATGCTTTCTTTTTCTTTTTAATGTTCTGCAAGTAAAAAATGGAAGACCATATTCCGAAGGAAATTAGCATTGTGATGGCTATTAAATACTTAGCCGAGTTATAACTGCTGAAATCATAACTTATTTGGAATGACGTGTTAAATATCCCAAAAAAGCTATCATACAAAACAATGGATGCTCCAACTGAAATAACAAAAACCGTGGTAAGCCCCAAAAAAGGCAATATCCAATGCCTTATGTTTTTATCTGAATATAAAACAAGCGACAGAATGATTAGAATGAAAAACAGGATAGACCAAAAATAAAATAAACTTGCAACGGCAACCCAAAAAGCTGCATCAAAAAGTTTCTTTTTTACATCTCTTTGTGAACGAATACTAACTATTCGCCTTAAACCAAGGAGTATAAAAAAATTGGACAAAAGTATATCTGAGTTTCTTGTTGTTTGTGTTATGGTCAACAAGAAAAGGCTGAACAATAAAATTTCATAGTTGTTCTTTTTAGTCAAGCTATTCTTGCTGACAATGAAATTTAAAAGCAAAATAGACACAAATGCTATTAAGAAAAGTACTGCTTGCTTTAGGAAAAATTGAGCCGAAACAACTTCATTTTTAAGTTCTATTCTGGCAATTAAAAAAGCTAAAAGTGTAACGAAAAATACAATGACAAAATTTATTGGTTTAGATTTATTAAAAAAACTTGTTATCATTGTCCGTTTTTGTATTTTTGCGTAGTAAATATACTAACTAAAAAATGGTTGGTAAATAATAAAATAACACAAGATGAAAGATTTCTTTTACGCCATTCAGGATTTATTTGTTAATGTACTTTTTGCTCCTTTTGATGCTTTAAGAGCACTAGAACTTGACAGTTGGTTTGGTGCAAATGCAATTTCTTGGATTTTCAGCATTATTGGTCTGGTAGCCATGGTTTACTGGATGAAACAGTTAAAAGGATTTAATGACAATAATGAAGAAGATAAAAGCATATCTTCTCATTCGTTCCTATAAATCGAATCCAATATCTTTACGATAGTTCATCTTATCAAAATGTAGTTTTTCTATACTTTGGTAAGATTTTTTTATGGCCTCTTGGTACGTATTTCCGTATGACGTAATAGCCATAACACGACCACCAGAGGTTACCACTTTACCATCTTTTAATTGTGCCCCGGCGTGGAAAGGTATAGAATCTTTCACCGCATCAATCCCTATTATTTCTTTACCTTTTTCGTAAGCTTCAGGATATCCTCCAGAAACGAGAACTACTGTAGTTGCGGCACGTTCATCAATTTCAATGTTTATTTTATCCAAAGTACCATTAGCCATGGCTTGGAGTACTTCAACCAAATCATTTTTTAACCTCGGAAATACCACTTCGGTTTCAGGATCCCCCATACGTACGTTGTACTCAATCACTTTTGGGTCGTCGTTATCTACTTTAATAAGACCAATAAACACAAAACCAACATATGGGAGGTTGTCTTTTTTAAAACCATTAATTGTAGGTTTTACTATGCGCTCTTCAATTTTGTTTAAAAATTCATCAGTTGCAAATGGCACAGGAGAAACTGCGCCCATACCACCTGTATTTAAACCAGTGTCACCCTCACCAATACGTTTATAATCTTTGGCTGTTGGAAGGATTTTATAGTTTTTGCCATCGGTCAACACAAAACAACTTAACTCAATACCATCCAAAAATTCTTCAATGACCACTTTGGTACTAGCAGCTCCAAACTTGGCATCAACCAGCATGCTTTTTAATTCAGCTTTAGCTTCATCTAAATCATTTAAAATAACTACGCCTTTTCCTGCTGCCAAACCATCTGCTTTTAAAACATACGGCGGATTTAAACTTTCTAAAAATGCATAGCCCTTTTCAACCGTTTCAGCCGTAAAACTTTCATATGCCGCTGTTGGAATATTATGGCGAAACATAAACTCTTTGGCAAATTCTTTACTGCCCTCGAGCTCTGCAGCCACTTTTTGTGGGCCAATAACTTTAACATGTTTAATGGCATCGTTATTCAAGAAATAATCATGAACCCCTTTTACCAAAGGCGCTTCAGGCCCAACAACAACCAATTCAATGTTTTGTTCTAAAACCAGCTTTTTTATAGCTTCAAATTCAGTTTCGCCAATATTAACATTGGTGGCTATTTCAGCAGTTCCCGAATTACCGGGTGCCACAAATAATTGTTTGCATTTAGGGCTTTGGGCTATTTTCCAAGCGAAAGTGTGCTCTCTTCCGCCAGAACCAAGAATTAAAATGTTCATTTTTAAGTTTGTTTGTGCCGTGCAAAAATAAAATTAATGCCCCTAATACACGAATATTTTTTAGTTACTTTACAGATTATATTTTTTTAGTTTGAATTTATTTGACCTTTCTTTAAGATTAAACGGCTTTCCTATAAAGGAAGCTAAAGATGCTTTAAAGGATATTCAGGCTAAAAACGATACTGATTTTAAAGCTTATGTTGAAGCTAAAAAACAAGAAATTGTAAACTTTCATTTAGAGAAAAACCCATTTTACAAAACTTTTGGAAAAGGCATCGATTTAAATGATTGGAACCGCGTTCCGATAATGACCAAAAGCCATTTGCAGCAACCTTTGGTCGAAAGACTCTCAGCAGGTTTCACCCCTAAAAGTGTTTACATCAACAAAACATCTGGCTCTTCGGGTGACCCATTTATTTTTACAAAAGACAAATTTTGCCATGCCTTAACTTGGGCCGTTATTCAAAACCGTTTTGGGTGGTATGGGCTTGATTTTAACACTTCAAAACAAGCGCGATTTTATGGTATTCCTTTAGATAAAAAAGGCTATCATAAAGAACGTTTTAAAGATGCTTTAAGTCATCGTTTTCGATTTTCGGTGTTTGATTTAAGCGATGCTTCGTTCGAAAAGTATTTGAAAAAATTCGGCTCAACTCGGTTTGATTACATCAACGGCTACACAAGTTCCATTGTGCAATTCGCTAAATTTCTTCAAAGAAAAGACATTGTCCTAAACCATGTTTGTCCATCGTTAAAAGCTTGCGTTGTAACTTCTGAAATGCTTTTTGAAGACGACAAAAAGCTCATGGAAACCCAATTTGGTGTGCCAGTTATTAACGAATATGGCGCTTCGGAACTAGATTTAATTGCCTTTGAAAATCCAGATGGAAACTGGCAGATTAACAGCGAAACCTTATTTGTAGAAATTCTAGATGAGCAAGACAACCCGCTTCCTTTAGGAGAAGAAGGACGCATAGTTATTACCTCGCTTTACAACAAAGCACATCCATTTATTCGGTATGATATTGGCGACATCGGAAAACTTTCGAAGACCAGTACCATTAAAAATCCTATTCTCGAAAAACTTATTGGGCGCACCAACGATATAGCCATTTTGCCCAGTGGAAAAAAAGCTGCTGGACTAACGTTTTACTACATCACCAAAAGCATTATTGAAGACAATGGCAATGTAAAAGAGTTTGTAATTGAGCAATTAAAACCCGATACATTTAAAATTGTTTACGTGAGTTCTGGAAAACTCTCAGATGAGAAAAAAGAAAAAATAAATGCTGAAATGGAAAACTATCTTGAAAATGGACTGAACATTATTTATGAGAAACAAGACCAATTGAATCGTTCAAAAAGTGGTAAATTGAAGCAGTTTTCATCCTACTTAAACAAAAAGCAATGAAAATTACCATAGTTGCAGGTGCACGCCCAAATTTTATGAAAATTGCGCCAATTATTGAGGCAATTCAAAATAAAAAAAGGAAAGGTTTTAATATGAGCTATAGGCTCGTGCATACTGGCCAGCACTACGACAAGAATTTGAGTGGCACTTTTTTTGAAGAACTCAATATTCCATTGCCAGACACAAATTTAGAAGTTAAAAGCGGTACACAAGCTGAACAAACCGCTGCCATTATGATTGGTTTTGAAAAGGAATTGCAACAAAATCCATGTGATTTAGTAATGGTTGTCGGCGATGTTACCTCAACAATGGCCTGTGCCATTGTCGCCAAAAAAGCGCACATAAAAGTAGCTCATGTTGAAGCAGGAATACGCTCTGGGGACATGAAAATGCCTGAAGAAATAAACCGAATTGTGACCGACAGCTTAACCGATTATTTCTTTACAACTTCAAGTTACGCCAATGAGAATCTATTAGAACTAGGTGTGCCAAAATCCAATATCTTTTTTGTTGGAAACGTGATGATTGACACTTTGTTAAAAAATGAAAGCAGGTTGAAAAAGCCTAGTTTTTGGGATAACATGAATTTGAGAAACAAAGGCTATTTTGTAATGACACTTCACAGACCTAGCAATGTTGATGAAGAAGTGCAACTTGAAAATATAATTACTAAAATTGTATCCCTGGGAAAAGATTACCCCATTATTTTTCCTGTTCATCCCAGAACTCAAAAACTACTTGACGGACTCGATTTAAATTTTGAAAATTTACATTACATAAACCCTTTGGGCTATTTAGAATTTAATTATTTAGTGAAACATGCCCTAGCGGTAATAACCGATTCTGGCGGTATTACGGAAGAAACCACGGTTATGAATGTGCCTTGTTTAACTCTAAGAGATAGTACAGAGCGTCTAGAAACTTGTAATATAGGCACAAATTTGTTGGTTGGAAGTGATACCAAAAAAATTGAAAAGGCCTTTAAAATTTTACTTTCAGGCAACTGGAAACAAGGAAGCGTTCCAGAGCTTTGGGATGGACATGCAGCAGAGCGAATAGTTAGTCATTTAACACATATTTTCAAATTGTAAATGAAGGACATTCTCATAATCACCAATTACTTTCCACCTGAAACAGGAGCTGCATCCAATAGAATTTTTCATCTCGCCGAAGGTTTACAAAAGCATGATTTTAATATTTCAGTTTGTACGCCTTTGCCCAACTACCCAAGAGGAAGTGTTTTTGAAGCCTACAGAGGACGTTTTAAGGACACTTCAACGCAAAACAATATTACCATTCATCGCTTGTGGATTTATGCGAGTAATTCTAAAAATAAACTGTTACGATTAATCGCCATGCTATCATATAGTTTTAGCTTGATTTGGTTTTTTATGTGGCATAACATTCCGAAAACTATTATTGTGCAATCACCACCTTTATTGGTTGCTTTTACATCTATGTTTTTTTTGCGCTCCAAAAAAAGAAAACTCATTTTAAACATAAGCGACTTATGGCCTATTGCTGGTCTAGAATTGGGTGCCTTTAAAAAGAATTTCAGTTACAAATTACTTGAAAAGATTGAGGCTTTTAATTATAAACATGCAGATTTAGTTTTGGGGCAGAGTGAAGAAATTCTCGAGCATATAAAATCACTCTACCCAGAAAAAGATAGTTTTTTGTACCGTAATTTTCCTGATTTCCCTGTACCAGAATTGAATCGAAATCTTTCTAAAGAAGGAAAAATAAAAATGGTGTACGCTGGTTTGTTGGGCATTGCCCAAGGTGTTTTCAAACTTTGTAAAGAACTGGATTATTCCAATATTGAATTTCATATTTATGGTGCTGGTGCAGAACAAGCCAAAATAGAATCCTTTATTTTAGAAAACCCAGATCTTGATTTGGTTTACCATGGTGAAGTTTCCAGGGTAAAACTTCACAAAGCACTTTTGGACTATGATATAACCATCATACCTTTGTTAAACAGAATTTATGGTTCTGTACCTTCAAAGATTTTTGAGTATACAAGATTAGGAATCCCTATGTTATATTTTGGTGGTGGTGAAGGTGAAAAAATTATTGAAGATTACAATTTAGGATGGATTGCGGAATCTGGAAATTATAATACTCTTAACAAAGTGATTTCAACCTTGGATCATAAAAACCTAAGTCTTAATTTTAGAAAATCAATTCAAGAAACTGCTAAAGTGCATTTTGATTTTGACAACCAATTATCTCAACTAATTAAGAGGCTTTAATAAGCTTTATCCTCTCCTTTTAAAGCATTTATAAGTGTTTGTGCTATAATTTTAAAATCGAGCAACAACGACCAGTTTTCAATGTAAAAAATATCGAACTTAACACGGTTAATAATATCCTTATCTGTTTCTACCTCACCCCTAAAACCGCTGGTTTGGGCTAGGCCTGTTATACCTGGTTTTACAAAATGGCGCACCATGAATTTATCTATTCTTTGGGCATACATATTGGTATGGCTTACCATATGTGGTCGAGGGCCCACTACCGACATATCACCAAAAAGTACATTAAAAAATTGCGGAAGTTCATCAATACTGGTTTTTCTGATAAAAGCACCTACTTTAGTAACCCTTTGATCCCCTTTTGTAGCTTGGTAAAGGTGGGCGTCTTTGTTGGGTGTCATAGAACGAAACTTATAACAATCAAACTCTTTATAGTTAAATCCGTTTCTGGATTGCTTGAAAAAGACAGGGCCCTTAGATTCCAATTTTATTATTATTGCCAAAATTGGAGTTAACCATGATAAAATAAAAATTATTATAAAAAGGGCAAAAGTGATATCAAAAAACCGTTTAGTAAATTTATTTACTGTATCCTGTATTGGTATAGTTCTTAATGAAAGAATCGGTATATAATCGTAATACTCATACTTTAATTTTTTTGTATAGATGTCCTTGTTATCCGGAATAAATTTTAGTTCCCTCAAATTATTGTCAGCAAAATCAATTAGTTTATTTATCTGTTTATTAGATAAATCTGCAACAGAAAAATAAATTTCATTAATATCATTTTCTATGATAAAATTAAAACACTTTTGAAGGGAAAATTCATCTCCTTTTACTGAAAATTGTTTTATAAACTTATATCCAAAGCTTGGCCTAGTGTTAAAAATGTTTATAAGCTGACGTGTCTTTTCTGTGTCACCAATTACAATGACCTTTCTAAAATTTCCACCCAACGCAGATCTATATTTATTCAACAAAAAAAAGACCAAAAATTTAAAGCACGTAACCAGAAAAAATACCAAGACAAGATAATTGCCAAGAGCCCATCTACTAATATTTGGTTGCTTAAAAAACCCAATAAATGCATATAAAACAAAAACGAAAAAGACAATTTGCCTTAATAGGAGAGTAAATATTTGAACTACCTTGGTATATCTCTGAACTTCATAAAAATGGTTTTTGAATGCAATAATTATCCAAAAAAAACATGCGTAAAAAATAAAAGGATAAAGATTTTTTAAATTAATTTCGAATAAAAAAATAGCACCAACAATTATACTTAAATCTATGAAATAAGAAATGGGCTTTATAAAACCAGAATATCTACCCTGTTTAAAAGTATTCAATTTATTTTTTTATGTGGTTTTTAAAATCTTTATGTTCGCTTTTAAACAACTCTTCCTTGGATAGTTTTTTAAAATAATTGTAGGTAATATTCATGCCTTTAGACCTGTCAATTTTAGGCTCCCAATTTAGTATTTTTTTTGCAAGGCTTATATCTGGTTGTCGTTGAAGTGGGTCATTTTGGGGAAGTTCTTTATAAACTATTTTTTGTGTAGTGCCTGTAAGCTTAATTATTTCCTCCGCAAACTCTTTTATTGTTATTTCATGGGGGTTACCAATGTTAACAGGATATGAATAATCACTAAACATTAAACGATAAATACCTTCTACTTGGTCATCAACATAACAAAAAGAACGAGTTTGCGAACCATCTCCAAAAACCGTTAAATCTTCACCACGCAATGCCTGCCCAATAAATGCAGGGATTACACGCCCATCGTTAAGTCGCATACGCGGCCCATAAGTATTAAAAATTCGAACGATCCTTGTCTCAATATCATGAAACCTATGGTAGGCCATAGTAATAGATTCTTGAAAACGCTTAGCTTCATCATAAACCCCTCTTGGTCCAATAGTGTTAACATTGCCATAGTAATCTTCTGTCTGAGGGTGAACAAGCGGATCACCATATACTTCGGATGTTGATGCTATTAAGATTCTTGCCTTTTTTGCCTTGGCCAATCCCAGAAGATTATGAGTCCCCAAGGATCCCACTTTTAATGTTTGAATTGGTATTTTGAGATAATCTATTGGACTAGCAGGGGAAGCAAAATGCAAAATATAGTCCAGATTACCTTCTATTTTGACAAATTCTGTTACATCATGCTCAATAAACTCAAAATTGGGATGGCTTTCTAAATGCTCAAGATTCTTTTTATCCCCGGTAATAAAATTATCCATAGCTATGACGTAAAAGCCTTCTTTAATAAACTTATCACATAAATGCGAGCCTAAAAACCCTGCAGCACCAGTTATTAAAACTTTCTTCATTTTTTGAAAATTATTTAGATGAACCTTTTCCTATTGAGTAACAAACAAAACCAATTTTTTCCATTTCATTTATGTCTAAAACGCCCCGCCCATCAAAAACAAAAGCAGGTTTTAACATATGGTTATATATCTTTTGCCAATCGTAGGTTTTAAATTCATCCCACTCAGTTAGAACAGCTATTGCATGTGACTCCCTCGCTGCTTCATAAGGGTCGGCTTTTACCTTCAACAAACTTCTGTTTTCTTCTTCAGTTCTTGTATTTAAATAATCTAAATCAGCATAAATAGATTCCTCAACCACTTTTGGGTCGTAAACCTCAATATTTGCTTGCTCATTCAACAAATTATCGGCAACTTGTATAGCAGCAGATTCACGAGTATCGTTAGTGTCTTTTTTAAAAGCCCAACCAAAGAACGTGATTTTCTTTCCGGAAACTGTGTTGTATAACGTACTAACTATGTTATTAGAGAACCGATTCTTTTGGTAGTTGTTCATAACGACTACCTGTTTCCAATAATCAGCTACTTCATTCAATCCATAGCTTTTGGCTATATAAACTAAGTTTAAGATGTCCTTTTGAAAACAAGACCCTCCGAAACCTACAGATGATTTTAAGAACTTAGAACCTATTCTAGAATCTAAACCAATTGCTTTTGCTACCTCGCTAACATCTGCACCCGTTTTTTCACATATTACTGACATTGCATTGATTGAAGATACACGCTGTGCCAGAAAGGCATTAGCCGTTAGTTTTGAAAGCTCAGACGACCAAACATTGGTTGTGAGTATTTTTTCTGTAGGCACCCAATTGGCATAAATATCTTTTAAGGCTTGGATAGCATTTTTACCTTCTTCAGAAGAATCCCCTCCTATTAAAACCCTATCTGGCTTTAGCAAATCTTGAACTGCCGTACCCTCAGCCAAGAATTCAGGGTTTGATAGAATTTGAAATTTCACACCATTGCCAGTATGGTCTAAAATATTTTTTATAGCTGAAGCCGTACGAACAGGTAAAGTAGATTTTTCAACTACAATTTTATCTTCCTTGGCAACCTTAGCAATTTGGCGGGCACATAATTCAATATATTTTAAATCGGCAGCCATGCCTTTACCTTTACCATAGGTTTTGGTTGGTGTGTTTACTGAGATAAAAATCATATCGGCTTGATCAATGGCCTTGTCAACATCTGTTGAGAAAAATAAATTTTTCCCCCTTGCCTCTTCTACAATTTTATCCAATCCGGGCTCAAAAACAGGAAGTTTTGATAAATCATCATCATTCCAAGCTTTAATTCTAGCCTCATTAAGGTCTACAACTGATACATTTATATCTGGACATTTTTGGGCTATTACCGCCATGGTAGGCCCACCAACGTAACCAGCTCCAATACAACAGATAGTTTTTATTTTAGTCACTGTAAAATCTTTATATTAATACAACAATTAGATTAAGGAAAAAGTTGAAATTATACTTTCTATTCTTTGTTTTCATAAAATTCTGTCCTGTTAAACAAGCAATAAAATATTATAAAAAAGAATATTCCTCTTTGCACCCACAAGAATGATTCTGTAAAACTCCAAACAGGAGCCACAAAACTAAAAAAAACAAACAACAAATTATTCGACTTTAAAGCAAAAACAATATTGCTACTTAATAGGAAAAGAAATAATAATAACCCTATGATTCCCGTTTCTGATAAAACTTGAGCATAGCAATTATGGTAATTATATATGTGATAGCCCTTATAAGTACCATATTGTTCGTGTCTCTTTTTTAAATCAATTCTAGAGGCAAAGAGGCCAAAACCATTGAAGAAAACATGTTCGGTTTCAATCTGTTCTTTGAGAAGTCTTAATTGAAAAAGTCTAATGGAAGTACCTGTCCAAGGGTAAACTTGTGAAAATTTATCCTTTTCTAATACTTGCAACAAATTTGTTTTCTCATCTGAGTTTATAACGAATTCTTCATTTACCCTTTTAGTTATTTCTTTCGTTGCTAAAAGCACAATTAAACAGATTACCAAAAAAGTCAACACTATTTCAACAAGCTTTGGGGTTCTATTCTTGACTTTTTTCCACCCGATAAAAATTATTCCAATTAATAAACAAAAAATTATTGTCTTTGATGACAATAGAACAATCATCATCAAGAAAAAAATCAAAAAAACTATTTCATAAATTCTTTTTTTAGGCTTTAAAAACAAATAAAAAAAACTCAGTGAAAAAAAGACAGAAACATAAATAGCGTTTAAATTAAAACCACTAACCAAATCATGATATGTAAATTCTGTTAATTTTCTAGATTCCAGAAACCGAATGAGTGAAGTGATTACAAACACTATACCTAAAAAAAAATTCACTACGGTATAAGCTTTCAAGATTTTGAAAAACTCAAGTCTCGTAAACTTTGGCAAAAAAGAAAAAGCAAATGGAACTAAAAACAATGCAGAGATTCTGCCTATTCCTTTTAAGGTAAGCGATTTATCAATAGACCAAAAGTAAGTTAAAGAAAACCAAAGGAATAAAAGAACAGGAAAGATGAGTTTATAATCAAAAAATACTTCTTTATTATTTTTTGTAAAAAATTTAAATAAAGAATAAAAAACTAGAAGCACCAAGCTAAAACTACCAAAGCCGTAATCTAACATTAAAGTTGCCAAAAGTAAGCCAACAACGTAAACAGATAGATTATTATTAAATATTTTATTTATTGGTGTTATAGCACTCACTCAAATATTTTAAATATTTATTGTTTATGGAATCCCAATTAAAATTTTCCTCGATTTTGTTGAAACAATTCTTCGTTTTATCACTAAAATCATTTTTAGAAAAATTATCAACAAAATATGACACATCCTCTTTTTCTTTAAAATAAAAGGCATCATCCCCCAAAATCGATTTATTAAATTCATTATCATGAGCGATTATGAATGCATTCGAAGCCATTGCCTCTAATAGAGAAGGGTTGGTACCTCCAACAGAATGACCATGAAAATATAAATTTGAATAATATCGTAGGTTATTTAATTTATCTATGTCGTAGACTCCCCCAATAAAACGTATGTTTTTTGAATCTTTAAATTTTCGCTTCAAATATTCACCAAATTTATTACCATGCTTACCAATAACTAAGAAGGGATATTCCCTTTTTGATTGACTGACACCGTCTAAAATAACCTCAATATTATTTTCAGGCTCTAATCTAGCTATAAGCATATTATATTTTAAGCCACTAACTTTATATTCTTCTAAAACACTCTCATTAGGAAATTTAAAAAGTTCTGCTCCATATGCTATATATTCAGATTCAATATTATATTGTAATTTAAGGTATTTTTGGATTCCTAATGAATCAGCAATTAAAAAATCACTAGACTTAACCGCAAGTTTTTCTGCAAATTTTAAAAATTTTTGAACGGGCTTAGAATATTTTGATCGTTTCCACTCCAAACCATCCATATTAGTAATAATCAAAGGTTTTTTAGGTAAAAACTTATACCAAACTGAATTACTTGTATAACCCAATTGCAAAATTATATCAAAGTTTTGTTTTCTTGCATTTAATATACAATTTAGGTCATAAACAAACTGTCCCATTGTACCAATCTTTTCTTCGGGATCGAGACAAGAAATAATTTTCACCCCTTTAAAATCCTTTTTTTTATAAGGGTGAGAACTTGAATTATAAACATAAACGTCATGTCCATTTTCATATAGGTAAACGGAAAAATATTCAGTGAATTGTTCAAAACCACCATGGTAGTTAGGTATTCCTCTAGTTCCTAATATACCTATTTTCATCCTCTTGATTTGTTTTAGAAAAAAATAATTGTAGTGAAAATAAACCTCCTAGAAAGAGCACAATAATATCGCTTTTATTATATATTCCCGTAATTATTAATGATGTTAGAATAAAAAAAATGGCAACTCCAGAAATGAAGTTGTTGACAATTGTTAAGCTTAAATTCTTATATGGTTTGTAGCATTGCATGTAAGCAAAAACTAGGAAATAAAAGTACATTAAAAGCCCCAATATTCCTGACTTGAATAAAACATATACATATCCATTGTGAATAATTGGTATATACTGAAATCTTTTACCGTCTAAAGGGACTTCAAAACCAAGGTCTACTTGACTGCTAAGTCCTTTACCAAAAAACCATCCAACACTATAATTTGTGTCCTTAATTTGTTGTATGGCTTTAAATGCTTCATAAGCTCTCCAATGATCCCAAAGACTTTCATGGTTGTGAATATCTATATCTAAATCAGGACTGAAAATCTCAGCCGGAGCTATTTTAAGTTTGTACAAAAAGCCATCAATTCCTTTACTATCCCTTTCAAGGTTCATGAATTGCAAAGAAACAAAAAACGAACTAAAGACAATGGTAAAAATAGTTATATAAAGTAATCCTTTTGAAGAAATTTTAGCATAGCCTTTCATTGCAATAATCAGAAGAAACAAAGCAATGAACATTGTTCTGGAAAAATAAAAAACAAAGGAGATTATGAGGAGAAACCTGAAAAATTTAAGTTTTTTTAAGATAGTATGAGAAAGAAATATCTTGTTTGAATTTACAGACAATATTACTAAAGCAAACAATTCAATAAAATTATCTCTGTCTAATTCTCTAATTCTAGTAACTGAAAATGGGTTGTTTGCTAAAAAAACCAACAACTCAAAAATGTGAATAGTTGCAGAAATTGCCGCAGTATAGACTATAGCATTAAAAATAAAGTGTTTGTCTTTTATTTTGTTAATCAAAAGAAAGCCTAGAATAATCAATAAAATGGGCTTAAACAAATACACAAAACCACGTAACGCTTCATATGGTTGAATTTCATAAAACAACCCAGCAAAGAAAGACACCATAATAACAACAAACAGTGGTGAAATTAAATTTAAAAATGATTGAGAAATTTTATTTTCAGGAAAAATGGAAATAAAAGAAATGATTAATAACCCTGCTACAAAATTTATCTCAATGGAATCTAAAAACAAATTAAGAAAAAGTAAGCTGTAAAAAGCGAATTTGTATATTTTCTGAACACTTATTTTCATTAAAATAGAGATGTACTTTTAAATATTTGAATATAATTCAATAAATTTTTTTGAATAACTATTTAGTGAGAACTTTTCCTCTGCTCTGTTTTTTCCATTGATACCAAACTCAGCAATCTTATTTTTATCGGTAATCATTTTCTCTAAAAAAACACAAAGCTCACCTGAATTATTGGGCTCAAAAAGAAATCCCGTTTTATTATGCACAACTATTTCTTTGACTCCACCATGGTTTGAAGCAATAACTGGCTTTTCTGCCAACATTGCTTCCACGGCTACTAACCCAAAGGGTTCTGGTTCTATGGATGGTACAACAGCAATATCTATACTGTCCCAAATCTTCCAAATATCATTTTGAAAAGGAATTATTTTGCACTTTTTATTCAGGTCTTTCTCCTCAATTATAGCTTTTAAGTTTTTTATTAAAATTTCCTGTTTAGGTGCAACTGAACCCACAAAAACAAGTTTAATGTTTTTATACTTACCAACAAGCTCACCAAAAGACCCTAACAACAAACTATGGCCTTTCCATTTGTTTATTCTGCCAACCAATCCGATTACAATATCATCTTTCTCAACTTTAAACAATGAACTCCGAATGTTTTTTATTTCTTCATCTGAAGAAGCACTTTTCTCTCTGTCCAATCCATTTAAAATGGTTATTGATTTCTTTTCTAAACTCTTGTTGCCCTTTGAAAAAAAACGGTTAGAGGCTTGGGAGTTATATACAACACAATCTGAAAAAAAATTAACGATTATTGGATAAATAACCTTGACCAACTTAGGGTGTTCAATAATTTCATGAATATGCCATATGTGCCTAATTCCATAAACTTTAGAATAGAACCCTCCAACTAAAACTGCCAAAGTATTAGAATGAATTATATCTATTTTACGCCCCTTGAGGTTTTTGTTCAGTTTAATTATTGATGAAACAATATTGAAGGGTAAAGACACAATGTTCCAGAAAGAGAACATTTCCCGAGATACTTTTACTACCGAGGAAATAATAACTTCAATGTGATTTTCTTCAAGCAACCTTTTTAAAGGGCCCTCATCGGGAATTACAACTATGACATTAAAATTAATGTTTTCGTTTACGGATTTAGCTAAATAGAATAGTGTCTTGTCTGAACCATATAGTTCTGAAGACTGGTGTACAAAAAGAAGAGTTCTTTTTTTTTTCATTTTTTTAGCTAACCCCCCTCTTTTAAATAACTTTTTTTAAAAAATATATTGAGTATTCTTTCAAAAAATCTAAATAACAAAGAAGAATGTTTAATTTACCCGTCTGGCACTTGGCTTTTATGGATTCACTGAAAGCCTTAAAAATTAATTTATTGCTAATTCCGCCATAGGCCATCTTGGCGGTAGTTGAGGTTACTTTGGCTGTTTTCAAATTTTCTTTTGCCCTCAGAAGCAATTCATAATCTCCTGCTATTTTGTAATCTGCATCATAATTACCATGGATTTTGAAATATTCCTTGTTATGAAAAGCACCTACATGGCCAATATTCATTTTTCTCCGAAATATTTTCCATGACCACAAGCCATTTATTACCCTAATTGTTTTATTGTTTTTTATAACATCCACATTTGAATACACTAAATCCTTGGGGTATTCTAAATTTGATATTGTTTCGTTGTAAAGTTCGAGGGCATTTTTTAAATATATGTCATCAGAGCCTAAAAATGAAATCCAATCTCCAGTTGCAATATTTAATCCCTTATTCCATGCATCATAAATGCCATTGTCTTTTTCTGATATCCATTTAAACGAAATTCCTTTTAACTGAAACTTTTCTTGGTAAGATTTAATTATATCAACTGTTTGGTCGGTAGAGCACCCATCAACCACTATATACTCAATATCTCCCTTGTAGGATTGATTTAAGATAGAATTAAATGTTTCTGTAACAGTCTTATCACTATTAAAGGTAGCTGTTATTACAGTATATTTCATTAATGTTTTTATCGTGAGGCAATTCTGTAAAGCTGTTTTCTAGATGCGCAAAGATATTAATTTTAAAAAATATTATTCTGCTTATAATGCACAAATAAATATCTTTACGGACTTGTAAATAATAACTGAATGGGAAAACCAAATATTAATTTATTTATTGTTGGTGCAGCAAAATCGGGAACAACTTCACTTTATAATTATCTTAAAAGCCATTCAGATGTGTTTTTCCCCCTAGTTAAAGAACCTAATTATTATTCTGATATTGAATCTGAAGATAAGTTGGTATACAATAATCCTAAACCAAAAAAATTCTATCACAATAAAATCATAAATGACAGGGATGTTTATTATTCTCTTTATAAGGATTCAAAAAACTATTCTGTTGTGGGCGATGCAAGCCCGTCTTACTTATGGGATAAAAATTCAGCCAAAAGAATTTATGACGATTTCCCTAATGCTAAGATTATTATTATTTTGAGAAATCCAATAAATAGGGCCTTCTCCCATTATTTAATGAATATAAAGAGTGGTGTTGAAAAAGAAGATGATTTTTTAAAAGCATTAATTAGAGATGAAAATACTTTTCCTAAGGTATGGGGAGATGGCAAAGTAATGCTTTATAAAGAATTGGGAATGTATTTTTCACAAGTGAAATCCTATTATAACGTATTTAAAAAAGAAAACATCAAAGTAATTATATACGAAGAGTTTTTTAAGGACACACAGAAAGGAATAAATTCCGTTTTGGAGTTTTTACGCCTGCCCAATTTTAAACCGGGTGAATTGGATTTGGATAAAAAACATAATGTGTACAGGTCTCCTAAAGGGAAAATTTCAAAGCTTTTATTAAGGAAGAAAGAAAAATTTGATTTTGCCAGGAATGTAACGCCACGTTGGTTAAAAAAGTTCATCCAGAATGCTTTCCTTTTTAAAAACTCAAGTAAACCTGAAATAAGCAAAGAAGCCTTTGATTATTTATCTTCCGCTTTCGAGCGAGAAGTTTTGGGTTTAGAAAAACTGCTCGACAAAAAATTGGATGCTTGGAAGTAGTATTATTCTCGGAGGTTTTGTAATGGATTATAAAATGTCCAAAAACCAAGTTTTCTTTTTATAATAATCACTAAGGCCAAATTCCAAAATATCATTGACAAGCCACTTGCTATTGCTGCACCTTCATAGCTATATTTCGGTATTAACAAATAATTTAAAATTAAGTTAATCACAAATGCAACAATCAAAACATTTTGAAATTGGTTTTGCTGATCTGTCATTTGCATCAAATATCCAACAGATCCAGATATTGCATTAATAAACCGAGATATGCATAAGTAGATTAACGATAGATAACCAATTTTAAACTCCTCGCCAAAAAAACCCAAAATAGGTTTGGCAAAAACTACAAGAGCCAATAGTATGGGTGTTGAGGTTAAAAAAATCATTTTTGTGGAGTTTTTAACTGTTTCTTTCAACCCAGCTATGTTTTTACTTACATAAAACTCTCCAAATTTTGGAGTAGCTATAGCATTAACAGCCATTAAAGTAATCGTTGACAATGCTGCTAATTTTAATGTGGTATTGTAAATGCCAATATCTGTTGTTGTTTTATAATAGGATAACATGAAAATATCTACCCATCCAATAAGAAGTGCAAAGGAACTCGACATCATCATGGGAAATGAAATTTTAAATATTTTTAAATATCCAAAACTAGGTTTCTCTCTTTTTGTAACCTTGTCGGTATTTAGTTTTTTAATTGTTATTACCAGAAAAAGTATTAAGCTTATTAAAACTATAAATACCGCAATTACATATAAATTAAATGTTCCTGAAAAATCAATTTCAAAATTGTAATAAAAAATTAAAAGAATAAAAAAAACCACGTTAATAAGCGTAGCTTGAAACAACATAAAAAATGCTGTTTTTTTAAGGGCTTGAAACAATGAACTATAAATAGTTAACAATGCCATAGGAATGATGGCTATGCTTATTATTTTAAAATAATAAAGCATTTCTGGCTGTCTAATTACTTTAGAAACAACAACATCTGCAAATAGCGTTATTGCAACAATTACAACCAAAGAGAGCGCTATTGAAATAAGTGTAGATCTTAACAAAACTCCTAAAATTTGGTCTTGTTTGTTCTCCACATTTAACTCTGCTATGATTCTGACCAAGGAAGTATCAAATCCAAACTTAGGAAAAATAATTGCAACACTTAAAACAGTGATACACAATGAATAAATACCCCATTCTTCAGCACCAAAATATTTAGTAATAAAAAGCATAGACAGATAACCGAACAACATGCCAATCAGTTTAATGACCAAAGAAACAGAGCCCCCCTTTACTAACTCAATTAAATTTTTGTCTTTATGCTTTGTCATTCTAGGTCATTTAATTTTTTCATTAAACTTTAAGTAAAACACTAGACATTAACTCTAGAAAAATTCATTCAGATAAATTTTAAACCCAAATTTCTGAAGAATTTATGCTCTCTTTACATAAAGTACATTTTGGTGTTTCAGTTTTAAATATTTACTGATTTCTTATTGCAAAAATCTTTTAAAGAAATTTCTAAAATAGTGCTAAACAATCATTCCAGCTGCTACTGTCTCATTCGTTGCATCATCAACCAGAATAATGCTACCTGTACTTCTGTTCTTTCTGTAAGAGTCTACCATCAGTGGTCTTGTTGTCCTCAGTTTCACCTTGGCTATTTCATTCATTTTTAATTCGACTTGCTCTTCTTTTCTGTTTAAAGAATTAATGTCAATTTTATAAACTATCTCTTTAATCATGGCTTTTTGCTGGTTGGTAGTATGGAAAATACTGTATTTAGTGCGTGGCCTAGAGGGAGAATTGTTTAACCAGCATAACATTACCTCAATATCTTGAGAAGCTTCTGGTTTATTATTAGATCGAACCAGCATATCGCCCCTACTTATGTCTATGTCATCTTCTAGAGTGATTGAGACCGACATAGGAGCAAATGCTTCGTCTATTTGTTTATCATAAACATCAATTGTTTTAATCTTAGATGTGAAACCTGATGGCATAATGGTAATCTCATCTCCTTTTCTAAACACCCCACTTGAAACCCTACCTGCATAGCCTCTATAATCAATAAATCCTTCTCGTTGTGGACGTAAAACGGTTTGTACTGGAAAACGTGCATCAACCTTATTTATGTCACTACTTATATGCATGGTCTCTAACGTATGGAGCAATGATGCGCCTTTGTACCAAGGCATATTTTCGGATTGATTAACTACATTATCCCCTAATAAAGCGCTCATTGGAATGAATCTAACATCTTTGACTAATAGTTTTGAAGAAAACTCTTCAAATTGACTTAAAACATTGTTATAGGTCTCTTCTTTAAAATCAACTAGATCCATTTTATTGATACAGACTATAATATGCGGGATTTGTAATAAAGAGGCAATAAAAGCATGTCTTCGGGTTTGTTCTACAACACCATGTCGTGCATCTACCAATATAAGTGCAGCATTTGCAGTGGACGCACCTGTTACCATATTACGCGTATACTGGATATGGCCAGGCGTGTCTGCAATTATAAATTTACGCTTTGGTGTTGTAAAATATCTATATGCCACGTCTATTGTAATGCCTTGCTCTCGTTCATCTCTTAAACCGTCTGTAAATAGGGCCAAATCTACACCATCATGGCCTTTTCTTTTACTTGAACTCTCAATAGCCTCTAATTGGTCTTCAAATATTGATTTTGAATCGTAAAGTAAGCGCCCTATAAGCGTACTTTTTCCATCATCAACACTTCCTGCCGTTGTAAAACGTAATAGCTGATTATTATCTAACATTATTAGGTCGTTTATTTTTAAAAATTACAGAATTGTTACTTGTTTATTGGAAATTGATAAACCTTCAATGCCCTTTTTATCATTATTAAGCAAAACCCCTAAAACATAGTTGCCTTTCGGTATGTGCCTTATCCGGGTGTCTATTTCAAACCCTGAATTGTCTGCATTGTAATTTAATTTAAAAAAGTTGGTTACATCGGGCCGGCTTTTATTTTCGGATTCAATTATATAGCCTAAATTGTCTTTTAACAGTATAGCTTTAAGCTTGGTGTCTGTTGAATTAACGTTTTCAAGCATTGCCCATCCTTTTACTTTTAGTCGATAATTATCATCAAACTCAAACTTCTCAATTCTAAATCTCGCGTTGTTTTTTTTAGTTAAATTTGATAGTTGTTCTTGGTCAAATTCAACAGTTTCGTAGCTAGGTTCTGCATTTTCTTGATAAAAATATTTTAATTCTGCATTTAACGATTCATTCGATACTGTAATGGGTAAATACTGTTTTCTATCGATATCTCTGTTAACATATAATTGGGTGGTTGATGCGTCAAAAATTAAGCGATTATCAAATATTTTAAAGTAATCCAAAAACGTTGACCCTGGTATGGTGAAATAGTTGTCATGGTAACTAAGTTCCAAATTATTGAGCTCAAATACACGTTGCTCTTTATTAAACCCAAAATCTATTCTTAAGTTGGTGGGTTTTGTTCCTTTAGGAAACTTAAACGTAAGCAATTGAACTTCATTGCTTCCATTTATTTTTGTTCTTACGGTATTTTCCTCGTTAAAATTTTCGGTGTTGTCTTGGGTGTAATAAACTTTGAACTCATCGTTATGTAACACTTTTAGCCTGATTTTAACAGTAAAAACTTCTTCCAATTTTACGTCCGGGTTTAACCATACCCTATATTCGTTATTGGTAGATGGTGGTGTTTTTTTGCAAGAGACCAAACAAAACAATATAAAAACGGAGGTTAATCTAAACTTGTTCATAACTTATTCTCTAACTTTTCAATTGAAACACCATAAATAATTAAGTCTCTGTCTACCTTGTCATTAAAGTAATCATTGCCAAAAGTAAGTTGAATATTAATGGCCATACTACTTTGTAGTTCAAAATCAAAAAACGTTGGTATTATTTGTTTTGAACTGGTATAAAAGCCTCCTATTCTTTTTCCATTGATGGCAACATCAATATGGGCGTTTTCATTTTCAATTGGTGGGTTAGGCTTACTTTTTGTCTGTAAGACTAATCTGTAATTGCCTTGGTTTAAAAAAACATCCTTTGATGTAACTGTTTTATTGCTTTTAATTACCAACTCTAAATTGCTGTTGGTTAACTTGGGGTCAAAATCAACCAATGGCACGTTTATGGATTGCTTGCTGTTCTTGTAAATATAATATTTTGCCCAGCAATCCTTTAGTTCAATATCATCCACTAAATAAAAGTTGTCGTCTAAGTATTTTTGATTTTGAGCAGTAACTTCATAAGGGTTTAAATGCGCCCCTACTGCCCAAAAATTCTCCTTTTTTTCGGTTCCTGATTTTAAGTTATTTATGTAGTTATTGAGTGAACCTTGAATAACTTGGGTGTCATTAAAATAATACTCCATGTGCCATGCCATTCTGTAAACAATGAGACTATTATCAATGTTTCTTTTTTCTATCTCTGAAGTGAGTTCCCTAAACTGTGTTTTAGTTACCTTATAGTAGTAATCTCTAACCAAGAATAGGTTTACAAATGAAAATGTAACAAAAATGAGTCCTAATATTAGTGCATTGGTTTTAAACTTTATTGACGATATCCCCATCGATAAAATTAAAATTATTGCAGGTAATGCACTTGTAAAATACCGATTAAGCATCATGGGCACATTTGTGTATGACCTAATGTACGGCAAAACAAATGTTACAAACAACCAAATACTTAATATTACAAAACTGGTTGCATACGTATTGTTTAAGTTGATAATTTCCTTCTCTTTCGTATTAAAAACCTTTACCAGGTAAATAATTATAAGAAGCACGGCAATAATTACTAAAACCTCCGACTTGCCGAAGAAAACACTAAACAAATCGGCAAAAAAGGTTTGGGATGGTGGGGGTATCCAAAACGAATCTACATGCGATATTTTGAACAAAATGGGCATTGAAGGAATAAAGAGTAAAAGAATTACAATTCCAGATATACAGGAATTAATAAAAAACCCTTTCTTCCAATTAATAGCCTTTAAGTAGATTAAAATAATCAAAGCTTGTGAAACCAACACAAATAACCCAAAAAAATGTGTATTAATCATCAATGCCGCAAATACGGCATATAGCAGCCCTGATTTTATATGTTCTTTTTTTAAAAACCTTATTAGGTACAAAAACGACACTGTTGTAAATAATGACAATAATGCATAGGGTCTTGCCTCTTGAGAATAATAAATATGAAAATGGTTTATGGCCATCAATAGTGCGGCTATTAATCCCACTTTTTTTGATTTCATTTCCTTACCCAAAAAATACATTGCAAAAACTGTTAACACGCCTGCAATGGCAGAAATGGACCTTACCACTGCTATAGAGTCATCAATCAAAAAACTAAAAATTCTTGCCAAAAGGTAGTACAGATGGGGCATCAGTTCCCTTGTAAATAAAAGGTCGTAGAATTCTTTAAATGACAAAGATGGGTCTGTCTCTACCATAGTGTGCAATTCATCTAACCAAGGGCTTTGAAAACCAAGATTATAAAATCTTAGCATAGTTGCCAATAATAATATAAATGCTAAGGCAAATTTAGAGTCAAGAAGAAGTTTTTTTAGCTTATCAACCATGTTTTTCTCTATTAATAAAGTCTAAATAAAGTTTTTTGTTTGGAGGGCTTATTGTTCTTCTTGTACTTAACTGAAATAGTAAAATAATGAAAGTCACTGAAAAAAGCTGAACAACAATTGATAAAGCGATTAGAATTAAACTAGAGGCCCAACCTGGTATTGCATTATCCGTAAACAATCTGCTATATAAAACAAATGATATTAATGCTGAACATAAAAGAATAGATATAAATGAAAACTTTAAAACCCTAAAACACAATCTATCAAAATAAATTGAAATTGAGCTGAACCCATGAATAATGAGATTCATTGTGTTCATTTTAGATTTACCAGCATATCTGTTACCTCTTTCAGTCGGATAAGATGAAAATTTGATTCTAGATTCAACTATGCTGCCAGCATAATGATTCCAAATGTTGGGTAAAAGAGCTACATTCTTTATTAAAGAAAATGGAATCGCACTGAAATTACCATAATTGATTGCTTTTCCTGTAAGTAGCTTAAATATTAGTTTATAAAAATAATAGCCAATCTTAAACCTAATGCCTTCACTCCTTTTCACCCTTTTTGCAAAAACTATTTCATTATTTGCTTTTTGCACCATTGACATTATGTCTGAAGGCTTATCCTCTCCATCTCCGTCTAAAACAACAACATGGCCAGAAATGCCTTTTATTTTTAGCTCTTTTACTATTTCATTTGAAATATACTGCAAGCCAACCGCAATTGCTCTCTGATGGCCTATATTTAGTTTTAGATTAATTACTTCTACATCAATATTTTTTTCAAGAATTTCCTTTGTCATGGGCTCTGTAGACCCATCATTAATTACAATTGCTCTAAACTTATACTCATTATTGAGAGCTGCTTGCTTTTCGATGTCAGATAAAAGTATTGATAAACTTTCCCAATCATTAAAAACAGGTGTTAAACAGATAACTTCATTAGGTTTCATATTTTTGATTTTTGAGGTTTTTTGTTAAAAATACCCAAGTCGTTTTCTGTCTTCCATAGAAGTTTCAGAACGTTTGTCATCACTTCTATTACCGCGTTCCGTTTGTCTCATCGCCGATACTTCTTGTGCAATTTTTTCAACCGTATCAGCATCAGATTCTATTCCTCCTGTTATTGTTATATCACCTAAAGTTCTAAACCGTATTTTTTTTGTTACAATTTCCTCGTGGTCCTCAAGCACTAAAAACTCTGAATTTGGAATCCAAGAACTTTGTCGCCAAACCACTTCTCTCTCGTGGGCAAAGTATAACGAAGGTATTATAATATTTTCTCTTTTGATATAATTCCAAACATCCATTTCAGTCCAATTACTGATTGGAAAAGCTCTAAAATGTTCCCCTTCAAAACACTTTCCGTTAAAGATGTTCCAAAGCTCTGGGCGTTGGTTTTTTGGGTCCCATTGCCCAAAATCATCTCTATGCGAAAAAAAACGTTCTTTGGCTCTGGCCTTTTCTTCGTCACGCCTTCCTCCTCCAATGGCACAATCTACTTTATTAGTCTCAATGGCATCCAAAAGTGTTGTAATTTGAAGTGCATTTCGCGTTGCGTTTTTGCCTTTTTCTTCTGCCACACGTCCTTGATTAATAGATTCTTGTACTGAACCAACAATTAAATTAACCCCTAAATCATTAATCAAATCATCTCGAAATTTTATGGTTTCAGGAAAATTGTGTCCAGTATCAACATGCATTAAAGAAAATGGAATTTTAGACGGATAGAAGGCTTTCCTAGCCAAATGAGTGACTACTATAGAATCTTTTCCTCCTGAAAAAAGTATTACTGGGTTTTGGAACTGTGCCCAAACTTCTCTTAAAACGTAAATGGCCTCAGATTCCAATTCATCTAAATAATTTAAATAATATTTACCCATGTTCCTTAAGTTCTAGTTTATCTTTTATAACTTTAAATATCATTTCAATTGATTCTTCCACAGTGTTTAAATGAGATACTTCTACGTCTGGTTTTTTAGGCTTTTCATATGGTGCTGAGATTCCAGTCATATTTTTAATTTCTCCTGCCCTCGCTTTTTTGTACAAACCCTTTACGTCGCGTTTTTCACATACTTCTAGACTTGTATTTACAAATACTTCAACAAAGTTATCAGAATTGACAGTTTCTTTGATGAATTTCCTGTCTTTTTCATAAGGAGCCACAAAAGCTGCCAAAACAACAATTCCAGCGTCGATAAAAAGTTTCGATATTTCGCCTATTCTCCTATTATTTTCTGAACGATCGTCTGGAGAAAAACCTAAATTTTTGTTAATACCACGCCTTACATTATCACCATCCAATACATAGGTATGTATTCTGTTTTTATTTAGTCTTTCTTCAAGGGCATTTGCCAAAGTAGATTTGCCTGAACCTGATAAACCAGTAAAAAAAACCAAAAAAGAGTTATGTCCGTTTAGTTTTTGCCTTTCAAATCTATTGATTTTGTATTCGTGGTCTGTGATGTTTTTTTCCATCTTTTTAATCTTCTTCTTTTTTCTAATCCAAAGTCTATTTTATACCAAACACGCTCGTGAATGTAGTACAAGACCATTTTTGTTATTACTTCGGCAACACCTATGCTTAATCCTGTTAAGGGATTTCCAGAGATCACCCATGCTAGTAGCATTGTGTCCACAGTTGCAACAATCCTCCATGTTAGTGTTTTAAATAAGTGCCTTTTTTTACTTTTTTCTATTTTTATTCTAAACCAAAATTGCTCATGAAAATAATACAGCGCCAATTTTGTTAAAACTTCAAAAGCGCCAATTTTTAATCCTGTTAAAGGGTTTCCAGTAATTGCCCATGACAACAATACCGTGTCTATGGTACCAACTAAACGCCAAGTAAAAGCTTTTGCTATATGTCTTTTGTAAAGGTTTTTTGGCATTTATTTGACTACCAGGAAATAGTTGTTTAAAAGGTTTTCTCTGTTATATTCCATAGGCTTTTGTGTTGTTTGATCTAAAACTTTTAACCCAACCGCTTCACAAATAGCTTGACCCGCAGCTGTGTCCCATTCCATTGTAGGGGCAAATCTTGGATATACATCAGCTTTTCCCTCTGCCACCAAACAGAACTTTAATGAACTTCCTTTTGAAACTATTTCAATACTTTTGTGTTTTTCTTTTAAGCTTTCCACAAATCTAATAGTATCCTCATTCATGTGCGATCTGCTTCCAACCACTTTTATATCTGAATTTATATCTGAATTTGGTGTGATTAAATCTTCTTCTCTAAATAATAAATCACTTAAATTATTGCTTACTTCGGGCATAATGGTTTTGAAAGCCTTGGTTTTATTTGTATTGGTGTAATATAGTTCTCTTGTGGCAGGAACATAAATAATGCCTAATTTTGTTTTTCCGCTTTTTACCAAAGCTATATTTACGGTAAATTCCCCATTTTTCTTTATGAACTCTTTAGTTCCGTCAATTGGGTCAACTATCCAACAATAATCCCAGTTTTTTCTGTCGGTATATGGAATTTGCTTATTTTCTTCACTGATTATTGGAATATTGGTTAATTTGAGGTGCTTTATTATTATTTTATTTGATACAAGATCAGCATCTGTTAAAGGAGATCTGTCATCTTTAAAGGCTATATCAAAATCTTTATTGTATATTTTTAGGATTTCCTTTCCTGCTAGCACTGCAGCAGTTGTTGCTGTATTTAGGTATTCAATCATTTTCATTGTACCATTTGTACATTTTAATTATTCCTTCTTGCAAATTTATTTTATGTTTCCAACCCAAATCATGCAATTTTGAAACATCCGTTAGCTTTCTCATGGTACCATCAGGTTTATCTGCGTTAAAAACCAACTTGCCTTTAAATCCTACGATACTCTTTATAGTTTCCGCTAATTCTCTAATGGACACATCCTCTCCTGTGCCAATGTTAATATGTGTATTTCTTATCTCCTTCTCCTCTTCTTTAAAGATGTCCTTAAAATTTCTGTTCTCCATCAGAAAAACGCAAGCATCGGCCATATCTTCACTCCATAAAAACTCTCGTTTTGGTTTTCCAGAACCCCAAATTTCCACGCTGTTTTCAGAAACCCCAAATTTATTCAAATAGCTTTTAGCTTCTTCTAGTGATTTTATCCCTAAATCCTTTAAAACCTCATCGTATCTACCTTCTGATAATTCTTTGGCAAGATGCATTTTTCTGATTAAAGCCGGAAGAACATGAGATTTTTCTAAATCGAAATTGTCATTAGGCCCATACAAGTTGGTAGGCATTACCGAAATAAAATTGGTACCATACTGCAAATTGTAACTTTCGCACATCTTGATTCCCGCTATTTTTGCGATAGCATAAGGTTCGTTTGTATATTCCAAAGTATCTGTTAACAGATACTCTTCTTTCATTGGTTGGAGACTATTTTTAGGATATATGCATGTACTTCCCAAAAACATCAGCTTATTTACATTTTGAAGATAGCTTTGATGAATAACGTTATTCTGAATCATCAAATTCTCGTAAATGAAATCGCCTCTATATGTGTTGTTTGCAATGATACCGCCAACTTTTGCGGCCGCCAAAAAAACATATTCTGGTTTTTCTTGTTTGAAAAAAGATGAAACTGCAGATTGATTGGTTAAATCCAATTCGTGGTGTGTCCGTACAACTAGATTTTGATAGCCTTTCTTTTGAAGATTTTTTAGAATAGCACTTCCAACCAAACCTCGATGCCCTGCTACATAGATTTTAGCGTTTTTTTCCATGAAAATTATTCAAAATAATTCATGATTTTATAACCTCCTTCTTTAAGGTACTGCTCCTTTTTCATTAAGGTTACGTCGCTTTGCATCATATCTTTTACCAATGCCTTCAAATCGTATTCTGGCACCCAACCTAATTTTTCTTTGGCCTTTGTGGCATCGCCAATAAGCAAATCAACCTCTGTTGGTCTAAAATATTTAGGGTCTACGCTTAAAACTTCCCTTCCAATTGGTAATTGGTATTCTGGTTTATTACATGCTTTTACATAAGCCTTCTCATCAACGCCATTTCCTTTAAACTCCAATTCAATTCCAACTTCACCAAAACTCATACGCACAAAATCTCGCACCCTTGTGGTTTTCCCTGTTGCAATAACCCAATCTTCAGCTTCATCGGCCTGAAGTATCATCCACATCATACGAACATAATCTTTGGCATGTCCCCAGTCACGTTGAGCATCTAAATTCCCCAAATAAAATTTGTCCTGTAGACCCAATGCTATTCTAGCGGTTGCCCTAGTGATTTTTCGAGTAACAAACGTTTCACCTCTAATAGGTGATTCATGATTGAACAAAATACCATTACAAGCATAGATGCCATAAGCTTCTCGGTAATTTACCGTTATCCAATAAGCATACATTTTCGCTACTGCATATGGGCTTCTTGGGTAAAATGGAGTTGTTTCGGTTTGTGGCACTGCCTGTACCTTACCATATAATTCTGAGGTTGAAGCTTGATAGATCCGCGTTTTCTTTTCCATTCCCAACAACCGGATTGCTTCCAAAATTCTCAAGGTGCCAAGAGCATCGGCATTAGCTGTATATTCAGGCATTTCAAAAGACACATGAACATGGCTCATAGCGGCCAAATTATATATCTCATCTGGTTGAACCTCTTGAATAATTCTAGTTAAATTTGTACTATCAGTCAAATCTCCATAGTGAAGGAAAAAATCTCTATGCTCTATATGTGGGTCTTGATATAGATGGTCTATCCTATCTGTGTTGAACAATGATGAACGCCTTTTAATGCCATGAACCTCATACCCTTTCTTTAATAGGAATTCACTCAAATAAGCTCCATCTTGTCCTGTTACCCCAGTAATTAAAGCTACCTTTTTTTTCATTTGAAGTTTGTTTGTTTCTATTCTTTAGTTGTTCTTAAAACCGAATATTTTGGTCGCTTTGCAAAAGTAACATAATTGCTAGTTTTAACAAGGTTAGTGGTTTGAATTAAATTATTTTCTGACATAATTTCCTTAGCAAAATCATACCAAGTCATTACTTTTTCGTCTGAAAAATGCTTTAATCCGTAATTATTATTTTTACTGACTATTAAGCCTATAATGTATTTTGCTAAAGTTTCTGTGTTTGTAGGGCACCCTTTCTGATCGGTTGTAATGGCCAACTCATCTTTTGTTTTTGCAAGATTTACAATTGTTTTATAAAAGTTCTTTCCATATTTTTTACTGTAGAGCCATGAAGTTCTAATGATAAAATACTTCTTGAGTATATCCTGAATAAGGGATTCTCCCAATAATTTTGACTTGCCATATTCATTTATTGGGTTAGTTAAATCTTCTGGAGTATATGGGGTGGTTTTTTCTCCATCAAACACATAATCTGTTGAAACATGTATGAGGGTTACATTATTCTTTTTACAAGATTTGGCAATACTTTTAACCGCATGGGCGTTTATTTTAAACGCCATTTCTGGTGTTTTCTCTGCCTGTTCAACATTAGTATAAGCCGCACAATTAATACAATAATCAAACTTGTTTTTTGTAAAAAAAACTTCAACTTTTAATTGATCGGTAATGTCCAAATCCGATTTTGAAGCAAAAGTAAAATCAATGTTGGAATTGTTTTTTGCAAACAACTCTTCAATGGTTTTTCCTAACTGCCCACTGGCTCCAGTAACTAAAACCTTCAAACCCATATTAATTTAAATTATTCTCTTAATGCAGGAAGACCTTTGTCTTTTTCTGAAATAATAAGTCTTTCTTCCGGAATACCCCAATCGATATTTAAAGCAACATCATTGTATATGATTCCAGATTCCGAAGATTTGTTGTAGAAATTATCGCATTTGTAAGAAAAAATAGTATTGTCTTCAAGAACCACAAAGCCATGTGCAAAACCCCTTGGAATATATAATTGTTGGTGTTTTTTATCGTCAAGTATTAATGAAAAATACTTTCCATAGGTAGCAGAATCCTCTCTAACATCAACACAAACATCTAAAACACTACCCTTTACAACTCGAACCAATTTTGCTTGAGCAAATTCACCTGTTTGAAAATGTAGACCTCTTAAAACGCCCAAATTTGATTTTGATTGATTGTCTTGGACAAAATTCGGGTCTATCCCTGTTTCCTTTTTAAAAATGTTTTTATTAAAGGTCTCAAAAAAATAACCTCTTTCATCATTAAACACTTTTGGCGTTATTACAAAGCAGTCTTTTAGGTATGTTTCTTCAATCGTCATTTTACTGTATAAGTTGCTTAAGGTATTTTCCATAGCCACTTTTTAGCAATGGCTCTGCCAATGCATTAAGTTGCGATTTATTAATATAGCCCATTTTATAGGCTATTTCCTCAATGCTTCCAATTTTAAGCCCTTGGCGCTCTTCAATAACTTCAACAAATTGAGAAGCCTGCATCAACGAGGTAAATGTTCCTGTATCTAACCATGCTGTTCCTTTATCTAAAATTTGTACATTAAGTCTTCCTTGTTTTAGATATGTTTTGTTCACATCAGTTATTTCCAACTCTCCTCTTTTACTGGGGCTAATGCTTTTGGCTATTTCAACAACTGAATTATCATAAAAATAAATTCCGGGAACAGCAAAACTGGATTTTGGTTTTTGAGGTTTTTCTTCTATTGAAATTGCCCTATTATTTTCATCAAACTCAACAACCCCATAACGCTGTGGGTCTTGAACATGGTAAGCAAAAATAACACCCCCCGATGGATCAACATTATCTTGTAAAATTTTATCCAGCCCGGAGCCATAAAAAATATTGTCCCCTAAAATAAGTGCAACGCTATCATCCTTAATAAATTTTTCACCGATGATAAAAGCTTCTGCCAATCCATTTGGTTGTTCTTGTACTGCATACTCAAAACGACAACCATAATCGGAACCATCACCCAACAATTGTTTGAAATTTTCCAAATCGTTCGGTGTGGTTATTATTAATACCTCCTGAATACCCGCAGACAGTAATGTTGACAGCGGATAATAAATCATTGGTTTGTCATAAACTGGCATAAGCTGTTTGCTCACCACCTTGGTAAGTGGATATAACCTTGTTCCTGAACCTCCAGCCAATATTATACCTTTCATCTATTGTATTTTTTTAAGTACCAAGCAATGGTTTTTTTTATGCCTGTTTCAAAATTTTCTTGAGCAAGCCACCCTAATTCCCTTTCAATTTTTGAGGCATCTATAGCATACCTAAAATCATGCCCAGGTCTATCCTTTACAAATGTAATTTGCTGGTTGTACCTGCTACTTTTGGGCACTAATTCGTCTAGGATTCCGCAGATAATATTGGCAATGTATAAGTTATTCCGTTCGTTATTACCGCCAATATTATAGGTTTCCCCAGCCTTACCTTTTATAAAAGTCAACTCTATTCCTCTACAGTGGTCTTCAACATACAGCCAATCCCTTATGTTCTTACCATCACCATAAATTGGTATTTCTTCATTATTTAAAGCCTTTCTAATAATAGTTGGTATTAATTTTTCATCGTGTTGTTTTGGACCATAATTGTTTGAACAATTGGTTGTTACAACGTTCATTCCGTAAGTATGGTAATAACTTCTAACTATAAAATCTGACGATGCCTTAGAGGCGCTGTATGGGCTATTTGGTGCATAAGGGGTTTGTTCTGTAAACAAGCCTTCATCACCTAAAGTTCCATAGACCTCATCTGTTGAAATGTGTAAAAATCGTGACTCAGCATAGCCTTTCTTTATTTGGTTTGGGGCATCCATCCAATGATTCTTGGAAACGTCAAGTAAGTTGAATGTTCCAAAAACATTTGTGTTTATGAAGGCGCTTGGTGCACTTATTGAATTATCAACATGAGATTCAGCAGCGAAATGTATAACGCCTTTAAAATCATATCTATTGAACAATTCTTCAATTAAGCTTCTGTTGCAAATATCTCCATGAACGAAAGTATAATTGGGATTTCTATTTACCTCTACTAAATTTAAAGGGTCTCCTGCATACGTTAGAGAATCTAAATTGACTATTTCATGCATTGGATTCTTTGTCAAAAAATATTCGATAAAATTAGACCCTATAAAACCTGCCCCTCCCGTTATTAAAATTGTCATTTATATGGCGGTTTATTATTTATCTTGATTTTCTAAAAATTTACCCAATCCGATGAATGAGAATACAAGAAGCGTAATTGTAAATAAAGCAACGGGCAACAAAAATTTCTTTTTTTCATACCATTCGCTGATATCATATCCCGATTCTGGGAAGTTTGCAAGTACGTTAACTATATATTTTTTTACCGCTAATGTACTATCTATCAATCGCCGTTGATTTTCATAATATAGCCGTTGATTAACTATTTTGGCTTCGTCTACAATTAAGCTGCCACCAGCTGATTGTGCATCACCCAAATATACATTTGTGCCAGAATTGGGAATTTGTTCCTTTTGTGATTCGTTAATTCTAATTTTTAAATATTCTTCAACCAATGAATCTGTTTTCTGCACTTGTTTTTGGAGAACGTTGTCTTTTTTTTCTAGAATCTTTTTGTTAGCCTCTAAAAGCTCATTCAAATACTTATTGCCTGAAATTTGATGAATAAAAGATTCCTCAATTTTTTTGTATATGTTTTTGTCCGTAGAGGCAACTCCCACTCTATGAATACTGTAATTGTAAGGTGTTAGAGATTCCCTGTACCTATCGTAGGTCATCTCTAATCTTGATACAGAGTCTAAGCGTTGGTAGAAATCAGAATACATTTCAGCAATATTATTCTCATCCAAATCAGGTTCTATATAAAAGCCTTTTAAATTAGAGGCTAAATCTGAAGAAATATTAAGTTTTAGAGCCAATTCTGACGTATCCTTATCAACATAGGCCAATTGATGGAATTGTTTGATGTTTTCATAGACTTGACGCGCAGAGTTGTAATTAGTCTGGATATACATGTTGGCACCATACATCTTCTTGGAATAGGAGTCTATAATAAAACCCAATATCAAGCCAATAATAATTACCCCTGCATACCAAATTAATCGTTTGTAAATATGCACCAGCAATAATATAACAACTTTATATATGCCTTTAAAAATACTTGAGATGAAATTAATAAGTCGGTCAAATGCCTTGCCTATTTGTTTGAATAGCTGCCCTAAATCGACTTCTTCTGATTGCTGTGGTTGCGGCGAATCTTTACTCATGGTGATTGATTAATTTAATATTTGTTCTAATATTGTTCTTGTTATTAAATATGTTGGTTTTACTCCTGAAGTTCCCAATCCTCCTGAAGCCAAAGTTGCTCCGGTTTCTAAAGGGTTATCACTGGCGTAATAGGCATATCTCACCTTTACATCGGCTCTTATGTTTCCACGAACTTTTGAGGCGGCTTGGATTGCCTTTTGGTAATGTGCCCCTTCCATCTCCAAACCTATAACTTGCCAAGTAGAATTATGGAAAAACTTCAAAATATCTTTGTTTTGAAGTGATGTTCCTAAAACGGTAATCATTGCGCCTTCGTAAACGTCCACACCTTGATTTTCCAAATGAGCTTTCTTCAGCTCATTCTCAAAAGGGTAATTATCTGCCGTGCCCTCAAAAATATGGGCAGAAGGTATCATGATGTCTCCCTTCCCTCCTTCTAAAATACCTGCTTTGCCCATTATGGAAATGGACTCCACATTCAAATGAACATTCTTGCCTTTTAGTTTGTAAGGCTTTAAAAGTTCATCAATCGTTTCATAGGCCTGCTCGCCAAAAGCATAATCCATAACCAAAATAACAGGATTTTCTTGTTCCTCAACAGCTGGTTTAAATTTAATATCCATTTTTGAAGCATCAAATTTTGATGTATCAAAAACCTGTACATCAATATTAGCACCTGAAGCGTCTTTAAGATATGCCATGCCTTTGAGCAACGCTTCTTTGGTCACTTTATTGCGCATAACTTCATTTTCCTTTTTGCTAAGGGCTTCATACATTTCAAAAAGGCCTTTCTGAGGTCCCTTTTTTGACTTCAAAACATTATGGGCAAAAAGCGTATTCATAACGCTATGCATGTTGGCACTTATGATATGAATTGGCCTTTCTAACAAATTATGCTTATATAGATACTCTTTAATGTTATCTGCCCAAATCTCGCCATGTATATGATGCCCAATACGTTCTCTCAGCACAGGGCTGAAAGTGATGGTTCTTTTATTAAAATTAACCTGTTCTTCTAAAGCTAATTTGCCCAGCCAATATATAATATGCAAAAATCGCTCAGGTTGCCCGGGCGTTGCAAACTGGCTATAAATATTCGTTATTTCCTTAAATGTTCTGCCTAAAATGGTAGCTGCATGTGTAATGGCTATTTCTCGTTCTTCTTGTGACAAGTCGTTGTTGTCAACCACTACTTTTTCAAGTTTTACCCAATCTCTAGTAGTAGTACCTTCGTCATCAATAAGCACTCTGGAACTTATTTTATGCGATTCAACAAAAAGAAAAGTAAGATGGGTTAAAATATCATAAATATCTGATCGCCCGCGAGTAATTTCAATGTTCATTTGCTCGGCATCGATTCTGTAACAGTGCCTACGTCGCTTTTCTGGAATTATGGGCTTAAAATGAGAACTCCCGTAGCCTTCATCACTTGTTAAGTTAATAAATGTACACTGCTCAATTCCTGTAGGCAACCTATCAATAACATAAAGCAACCCTTCCAGTTCGGCTTTTTCCTCGGCAATAGAACCATAAATTTCAGGACGTAGGGTAAGCAAGGCTTCACGAAGGGTTTCTCCCGAAATGCCCATCGGTTTATAAAATCCTCTGTTGAACAAATGACGCATGGTAATGTACATACGCTCAATGGCATTTGAGCTCTCTTGAGCGCGCGTTCTTGCGTGATGTTTTTTATTACTCATGTATCCTTAAATTCGCGCCAAAGATACTATTATTTGTGCGATTTCACACTCGAAAATGAATCAACAATTTTTCTGTCGTTTGCCAACCTAGGGATTTTATTTTGACCACCTAGTTTCCCAACCGATTTCATGTATTCCTGAAAGCCTCCTTTTTTAACTTTAGTAATCTTAAGCTGTTGAAGAACCTTTCCCTCTATTAAATCGAAATAATACGTGTTTTGTTTTTGAAGGGATTCATCTAGTTTCCTCGCCAAATCTGTAAGGTTTTCGGGTTCGTTTTCAAATTCAATAAACCACTCATGGTATGGCAAACCTTGTTCTGGATTGATTTGTGGTGCTACGGTAAACTCTGTAACCCTAACGTCCGTATTTGCAATGGATTCTTGCATCGCTTGTTCTACCTCTTTCCCTATAACATGTTCGCCAAATGCAGAAATAAAGTGCTTGATCCTACCTGACACGATTACGCGATACGGATTTGTGGATGTAAACTGCACTGTATCACCAATATTATAGGCCCACAATCCAGCATTTGTAGAAATAATCATTACATAGTTTACACCAAGCTCAATGTCTTTAATGGTGATTCGTTTCGGGTTATCATTAAAAAAGTCTTCAGCTTTAATAAACTCATAAAAAATACCCGAATTAAGCTGGAGCAACATACCCTTTTCACCCTGTTTATCTTGAAACGCGAAAAAGCCTTCACTCGCAGGATATAGTTCTATACTGTCTACTTTTCGACCAATTAAATTTTCAAACTTTGCCCGATAGGGTTCATAATTTACGCCTCCAAAAATGAAGAGGTTGAAATTTTTGAAAATATCGCCAATCTTTTTACCGGTTTTTTGCTGAAGCTTTTCAAAATACATTTGAACCCACGATGGAATACCAGCAATAACGGTCATGTTTTCGTTGACCGTTTCCTCAACTATAGCATTGACTTTTGTTTCCCAATCTTCAATGCAATTGGTTTTCCATGAAGGCATTCTGTTTTTTTGAAGATATTTAGGTACGTAATGGGCTGAAATCCCTGATAATCGTCCAATATTAATGCCGTTTTTCTGCTTTAAAACTGGGCTTCCTTGTAAAAAAATCATTTTGCCATCAACAAACTTAACGTTACCTGTTTCGTGGATGTACAATAAAATGGCATTACGTGAAGCTGCTACTTGGGCTTCAATTGAAGGTTTGGTTATGGGTATGTACTTCACCCCAGATGTTGTTCCTGAAGTTTTAGCAAAATAAAGGGGTTTGCCTTTCCAAAGTATATTTTCTTCTCCTGCAATAATACGTTCAACATATGGTTTTAAAGCTTCATAATCCCTTATGGACACGCGTTTTATAAAATCGGCATGGTTATTTATGCTAATAAAATCATGATCCTTTCCAAAGACTGTTCCTGCCCCTTGGGAAATTAAATCTTGAAAAACTTTTTCCTGAGTTTCAATTGGTTTTTTTGCCCATTTTTGAATACTCCTGAAAACTTGCTTTGCAAAAGGTTTTGCTATCGCGGATTTTAATGATATCATTTAGTTAAAATCAATAAAGTTAGTTGGATTTATTGGGTAACCGTCATTCCAAAGTTCAAAATGCAAATGTGGCCCGGTTGATAATTCACCTGAATTCCCAGCTGTGGCAATCACCTCGCCCGCTTTAACCAAATCACCTTGCTCTTTGTTTACTCCCGTGTTGTGTTTGTAAACCGAAATTAAGCCATAACTATGTTCTACAATTACAACATAACCTGTAGTGGCTGTCCATTCCGCAAAAATAACAATGCCATCAGCGGTCGCCTTAACGGGGGTGTCTTTTGCAACCACAATGTCAACCGCATAGTGTTTTTCCTTGGCATTATAAGTTTCGCTGATAGTTCCACTCACAGGAGGAAATAACACAAAGTTTGTGGCCGATGTTGCAGATTCAAAAAGGTTGTATTTATCCTCTTTATCAACTTTTTGCCTTAAAAGCGAATCTTCGGCGCTAGGTTTAAAATCTACTTCACTCGCTTCCAACTTCACCGCCTGAACTATAGAATCTTTATTAAAATCAGCAGTACTTAAGTCGCCAGACAAAACCTTTTTGATGGATTCGTAATAGCGATCGTTCATAACCAATGCCTGTTGTAAAGAATCTGTTTTATAGCTCAACTCCGTGGCCTTCTTTTTTAATGCAGTGGAAGAATACCCCGGAATATATTCCCGAAGCGGCGTATAAGCAATGAGTAAATAAGTCAGGGAGATTAAAAAAATAGCCAATAAAGACCCCATTACAAAAACATTTAACCTGGTTAACTTGAAGGATAATCGCTCTTCGAAAGTGTTTTCATTGAGAATAACCAATCGATACTTATCGAGAAGTTTTCTTTTTATTTTTTTTGGTTTTTGCTTTTTCTTACTCATACTGAACAAAAATAATAGAATTTATCCAATACATTATCCCAAAATTAAAGTAAGGGTTTTGTTTTGCCGTTTTAGATTATGCTAAAGTTATGTTGAAAACGATATTATTGAACTTTAATTACTAACTTTGCTCTATAAATTTAAGATTATGAGCTTATATATGTTACCATTAGCAATAGGGCCTTGGCAAATAGCATTAATTGTTGTGGTTGTTTTATTGTTGTTTGGAGGTAAAAAAATACCAGAATTAATGCGCGGACTAGGTAGTGGCATTAAGGAATTTAAGGATGCCAGTAAAGAAGAAGATTCTAAAAGTGATACAAAAGAATAAAACTACTTTGTAGCTTAATGATTGAAAAAGGCCAATACAATGTGTTGGCCTTTTTTATGCTTTTTACTAATTTATTTTCACCGTTTTAATAATGGCTTCAAGCTCCAACATGTAGTTTCGTTTATCAACGGATGGTGCAAATGCAAAACCTTCCAAAATGACCCATCGTTTATTGATTTTGTCTTCAACAGCATAGCTAATAAAAGGGCCACCCATAAATGCATTTTTGACGTCCCAAATGCCTTTGGTTTCCAAAGCTGGTTTATTGTCCAAAATAGTCTCACCATGAAAAGGTGTGTAGGCGTCTTCAGTAGCCAAATAAGAACCTTCAACCGGGCCTTCAATATATTTTTTACCTACAGAATCCCTAATTCGAATAATTTGGTTCACCACGCTGTCATTTCTCTTAATGGCAGAATAGGGCAACTCGTAAATCATAAGGTTGGTAGTGCCCGTGGTTATGTCCTTTCTAATCCAGAAAAAATCATCAGTAGACTTTGCAATTCTGTAAATTGATGGAAAATCAATAGTTAAGTTCAATTTTTCTTTTATCGATTCAAAGCTATGCGGTGATTTTGCCATTTGGCGCTGCCTTTCGGCTATCTCCATGCTTCTAAACGTATCAATAATTTTAGATTCATTTTCCTGAAGAATAGCAATAATCTCTTTTTTGGATTTTCCGGAAACTACAATTACTTTCTGCGGTTTGGCATATACATTATCTAAATATTCAATACCTGCATCTTTATTCATTTTAATCATTAAAACCGTTCTGTTTTTAGTAACAAAACCCGAAAAAACGGCAGGAGGTATTTGGCTAATGGTAAACATAGGTTCGTCTTGCGGAAGCCCGTAAATGGGTTTTGCCAAAACTGTTCTTATGGCTTCGCCAACACGCCCATCCCAAATTTCATTTTCGGTTACAACAGACACATTATTTATGGCCCCTGATGAATCTTGAATGTAACGTTCGGTAGATTTTTTTTTGTCTCCACAAGATGTTAAAAGCATGAAAGACAGTAATGAAAAAAGAAAATATCGCATAATGTGTATTAGGTTTTAAGGAAATTAACCCTTAGCTATTTTGAGTTTCATTCCCGGTTTTAAATTATTACCACTAATACCGTTCCAATCTTTAATATTTTGAACAGAAACTCCAGGAAATTTTTGAGCAATGCTCCATAAAGAATCGCCTGACTGAACTATATAGGTAATTACCTCACCAGACAAGGGCTTTGTTTTTGTAGTGGCTGTAGCAGAAATGGGAGCACTAACATGTGGTCTTCTGGGAAAAATAGTAAGCCGTTGCCCAATGCTAATGTCATTGCTTCGCAAACCGTTCCATCGTTTAATGTCACTAACCCGAACGCCATACATTCTAGAAATTTTCCCTAAATAATCTCCAGATTTAACGCGATAAGTCAATCTTTGGTCGGCTTCGATAAGCTGAGGAAGCGGTTTTTCACGTTCATCAAATTCTGCCTTGGCAAACGCATAGATTTTTTCTTCATTGTTTACAAACTGGCCAATAACGCCAATAGGCAATCTCAAGGTGTAATTTTCATCCTTTATAAACGGAATAATATCCAATTTATAAGAAGGATTTAAGAACTGAAGTTCTTCAATAGGCGTGCCTGTTACTTCTGAAACTTGATCTAACGTAATCATTTGTTTTACCCTAACAGTATCCGTTTCAAAATAAGCCGTTTCTGGTTTGTACTTTTTAAAACCATGCTCTTCGGCATATTCAAAAATGTACATATTGGCCAAAAACGCGGGCAAGTAACCAGCGGTTTCGCGAGGGAGATTATGGCGGATATTCCAATAGTTTTTGTAACCTCCAGAACGCCTGATAGCCTTAGTTACGTTACCAGGACCCGAGTTGTAGGCGGCCAAAGCCAAATCCCAATCGCCAAATATTTCGTATAGTTTAGCCAAATATTTGGCAGCGGCTTCGGTAGATTTAATCGGGTCGCTGCGCTCGTCAACATAGCTGCTTACATCCAGCCCGTACATTTTGCCCGTGCTGAACATAAATTGCCAAAGACCAGTTGCGCCAACCCTTGATTTTGCCCGGGGTTTTAAAGCAGATTCAACTATTGCCAAATATTTGATTTCCAAAGGAATATCATATAAATCCAATTCCCGTTCAAACATTGGGAAATAAAATGCACTTAATGTTATTAACTTTTGAAGTTGCTCGCGTCTGTTTTTTAAATAAGACTTGATAACGTTCTCCAAAGAAGGGTTATATTCTACATTAAAAGGTGTTCTGGCATCCAGTTCCTTTAAGCGTTGTTTCAGTACTTCGGTTGGAAGTTCTGGATAATCAACGGCATCAAAAGATAACTCGGTAACTGATTTATAAATGGTATCGAACAGCGCATTGCTATATAATTCTTCGTACCATTTTTCGTCAAGTCCTGCCGCAAATTCATGGTCTTGAAGGTTTTTAATGTTTAAACTATCAGACTCGGCTTCAATAACTTTAACGGTTTTAGTCTTTCCGTCAATTAATGAATCTTTAGAAGATTTGTTTAGCGCAACAGCCTTTTTCTTGACTTGATTAGTCTTTAAAGAAATAGAGTCTTGGGCCTGTAAAATACAAGTTCCAGTGTTGAAAATAAGAAGAGTTATTAAAAAACGAAAAGCCATAAAATCAATTCAGTTTACAGAACGATATTATGGCTAAAATCGTATTTTTTCAGGGAAATTAAAAACTTAATTCACTTTATTCCAAAATAGCGGCAATTCCAGGAAGTATTTTGCCTTCTAGACTTTCTAACATAGCGCCACCACCTGTACTTACATAGCTTACTTTATCCTCAAAACCAAACTGTTTTACGGCGGCCACAGAATCGCCACCACCAACTAACGAAAAAGCTCCGTTTTTGGTAGCTTCAGCAATGGCATTACCAAGGGCAATAGTTGCTTTCGCAAAATTTTCCATTTCAAAGACACCTAAAGGTCCATTCCAAAGAATGGTTTTGGACTTCAATACAACATCTTTGAAAATTTCAACAGATTTTGGTCCAGCATCTACACCTTCCCAACCATCAGGTATAGCATTGATATCTACAATCTGAGTATTGGCGTTGTTACTAAAAGCATCTGCTGCAACTGTGTCAACTGGAATATAAACCTTCACGTTTTTTTCTTTGGCTTGTTTTAAAATATCTAAGGCCAATTGTTGTTTGTCATCTTCACAAATTGAATTCCCAATTTTTCCACCTTGTGCCTTAACAAAGGTAAACGCCATACCACCACCAATAATCATTTGGTCAACTTTATCCAAAATATTTTCAATGATTGTTATTTTAGAAGACACTTTTGCGCCACCAAGTATGGCCAATACCGGCTTTTCGCCTGTTTCCATAACTTTTTTGATGCTTTCTATTTCTTCTGCCAATAGGCTTCCAAAGCATTTTTTACCTTCAAAAAACTGTGCAACAATAGTTGTTGATGCGTGTGCTCTATGCGCTGTACCGAAAGCATCATTAACATAAATATCACCTAATTTTGAAAGTTGCTTGGCAAAATTTACATCACCCGCTTCTTCTTCTTTATGAAAACGTAAATTTTCCAATAGCAAAATTTGGCCGGGTTCTAAATTCGCCACTGCAGCTTCCGCTTTTTCTCCTACACAGGCATCCACAAATTTTACTTCAACACCTAAAATATCTTCAACTTTTTGTACAATATGACGTAACGAAAACTCATCTTGAACGCCTTTTGGACGGCCTAAGTGAGACATTAAAACACAGCTTCCACCATCTTCCAATATTTTTATAATTGTTGGCTTTGCAGATACAATTCTTGTAGCATCAGTTACTTCAAATTTATCATTTAGGGGGACATTAAAATCTACTCGAATCAATGCCTTTTTATTTTCGAAATTAAAGTCGTTTAGCGTCTTCATATAATTAAATTTTACCTTATTAAGTGATTGAAGCACAAATGTAAGTAATTAAATAGCTTTATAAAACGTGTTTTTTAACGAAAACGTTTGAACCAGCAGAACTTTTTAAAAAATTAAATTTTTTCAACCAAAACTCGTCTGGTTTTAAAAAGTAAAGCCATTTTAAATAGAAAAATTCATTTACTTTTGTTTCATGCTTTTTAAGGATGTTTTAGGCCAAACGCATATAAAAAACCATTTAACCCAAAGTGTTGACAATGGCCGTATACCCCATGCGCAATTATTTATAGGTAAAGAGGGCTCTGGAACATTGCCCATGGCTTTGGCTTATGCGCAATACATTTTATGCTCCAATTCTGGTGGCGAAAACAACACGGGAAATGAAGCTTGTAATTTAAAGTTCAAAAACTTTTCGCACCCCGACCTTCATTTTGCTTTTCCGGTTACAATAAGCGATAAGGTGAAAAGCAAACCTGTTTCAAGCTTTTATTTGGAAGAATGGCGCCAACTTTTAGAACAACAACCCTACGGTAATTTGTTTGATTGGTACAAACTGCTTGGCGTGGATAACAAACAAGGACTTATAAGTGTAGAAGAAGCTAGTGAAATTGTAAAATCGCTTTCGCTGAAATCTTATGAAGGTGGTTATAAAGTGATGTTGATTTGGATGGCCGAAAAAATGAATACATCATGCGCCAACAAGCTTCTAAAGCTAATAGAAGAACCGCCAAATAAGACTATTTTTCTTTTAATTGCTGAAGATGAAGAGCAAATTATAAACACTATACGGTCGCGTTGCCAAATATTACATTTTCCTCCATTGGCCGAAGACGACATCAAAGAAGCCTTGATGAAAGCTTACCATATAGAAGCGTCTGTGGCCACCAAGATAGCGCACCAATCCAACGGAAATTATAATAAGGCCTGTGATTTAGTTTACCATGATTCTGAAGACACCCAGTTTGAAACTTGGTTTATTTTCTGGATAAGAAGTGCCTTTAAAGCTAAAGGAAATAAGGCGGCCATTCATGATTTAATTTCTTGGAGCGAAGATATTGCCAAAACCGGCCGTGAAACCCAAAAACAATTTCTCAACTTTTGCTTAGATTTCTTTAGGCAGGCATTATTGTTAAATTACAATGCCCCAGATTTAGTTTTTTTTGAGCCCAAAACCGAAAAATTTAAATTGGAGAATTTTGCGCCATTTGTTCATGGCAACAACATTATGGAAATTAGCGACGAACTACAAGATGCTATTTACCATATTGAACGCAACGGAAATTCTAAAATAATCCTTACCGACCTTTCAATAAAACTAACTAGACTTTTACACAAAAAACCCTAGTTAATGACACAGCCAAAAGAACTATGGTTTGTTATTATTAACCCAGCCTCTGGAAATGGTTCTGGTAAACGAAAATGGCCAAAAATTAAAAGACTGTTAGAGCAAGAGAAACTCAATTTTTATTATGCGCTCACCGAATATTCCAAACACAGTTTAGAACTCGCGCAAAATGCCATTAAGAAGGATATTAGAAACATTATATGTGTTGGTGGTGATGGCACCCTACACAATATAGTTAATGGAGTACTGTCTCAAAATATTGTTCCTTCACAAAAAATAACTGTAGGTGTAATTCCTGTTGGTACGGGTAACGATTGGGTTAAAACCTATGGTATACCAAAAGACATAAAAAAGGCTGTTGATTTGATTATTAACGGCCGAACAAAAACTCAAGATATTGGCAAAATACAGTTTGAAAACAGTCCAGAGCCTCCTACTTACTTTAACAATTTAGCTGGTATTGGATTTGACGGTTTTGTGGTTAGTAGAGTTGAAACTTACAAACATCTAGGTAGTTTGTCTTATTTATGGGCGGCTATAATAGGTCTTTTTGCTTTCAAAAACTTCGAGGTAAAAATCATTGCTAATTCCGAAGAAATATCTGGGGAAACATTGATGATTCTTATAGGTATTTGTCAATATTCGGGTGGAGGCATGCAATTTACTAGCACCCCGAACCCTCATGACGGGCTATTTGATGTTACTATTGGCCAAAACTTAAGCAAATATGACATCATAAGAAACCTTCATAGGTTGTTTAATGCAACAATAACGCTTCATAAAAAAGTTAAAACATTAAAAACCAATACATTAAAAATTAAAACATCCGTTGAAAACCCTCCATTAATTCAGGTTGACGGTGAATTGTTGGGCTCTGGAAACATTGAAATATCAATAGTTCCAAAGGTATTTTCCTTTTATTTTTAAAAACACAAAAGCCCCTGTTAGCTGTTAAACAGAGGCTTAGAGACCAAGGTCTTTTATCTTAATTTTTATATTCAGCGTTTAAAGCTTCTAAAATAGTTTGCGTTAAATCGTTTTCATCGGTTCCATACATTACCGTTGAAGCTGCATCTGTTGTACCTAAAATGTAAGTGTATCCGTTTGTCTTACCGTACCCTTTAACAAACTTTTTAACTGTACTAATAACAGAATCTATCTCTGTTTGAAATTCTTGGGTTAATTGTTGCTGTTCTGCTTGCATTTGTTGTTGTAACCTTTGCTGCTTTTGTTGCAACCCAGCCATTAATTCTTGTTGCTTTTTTTGTGAAGCCCTTTGCGCTTCCATTTGAGTCACTTGAACTTCAGCTTGAAATGCCTTCCCTAAACTATCAGCCTTTTTTCTAAAACTCTCCTCCTTAACTTGGTATTTTGCTTCTACATCCTTTTTCTCTTGGTACTCATTTATAATAGTTCCATTATTTATGAAACCTATTTTGTTTGGTTTTTGGCAAGATGCCAAAACCATCATCACCAACGATAAGTAAATTATGTTTTTCATTTTTATCTATTTATTTGTTTTGGTTTGTTGATTTATAAAAACGCACAAATGTAGCAAAGTAAACGTTAAACCAACTTCAATTTACTTTGAATTTAACATATAGCCAATATTTATAGCTTTGTAAAATATGAATAAATTTTACCTATTGTTTCTGGCGCCAAATAAAGCGATTTAAAGGAGCTTCAAAAAAGCACATGCCATTTCCTTATTATGGTTCTTAATTTTAGTTTTAAGGGCTCCAAATGCATTTTTACCTGTTTTTTATAATATAAATTAACGAAGAAGCCTCTTTGTTAAATACGGCTTTTAAATTTGAGAGCAACCCAACAGAAAAACCTTTAATTAAATTCATTTTTCCTGATTTATATTTTTCAGAAAGCAAACTCACATAAAATGCGTCAAACAACATGGGCTTAATTTTTTTTACTTGCATGTTCTGTTTTTCCATGAGTTTAAAAACAGAAGGTTTATTAAAATGCCATAAATGTCTTGGCACATCATAAGCAGCCCAAAATTGTTTATAATGTTTTGCATCATAACTTTTATGATTTGGCACAGCAATGATTAAAGTTCCATCTAGTTTGAGTAGTTTTTTAAAAATGGAAACTTGTTCCTCTAAATTTGGCAAGTGCTCCAAAACATGCCACAAGGTTATAACATCAAAACCATGATTGTTAAATTTTAAAAGCTGCTCCGTTTTAAAAACTGCATTGTTGGTTTTTTGGTTGGCAATTTGCCTCGCCTGTTCGTTCGGCTCGATTCCTAAAACTTTCCAATCATTATTTTGAGCTACTTGTAAAAAATCACCAGTCCCACATCCAACATCTAAAAGCGTTTTACCTTTTTGCGAAAAAGAATTAATCAGGTTTAATTTACTTTTTAAGGACACACCTCTAACGAAGTGATATGCTTTTTCAAAAAGATTTCTTTTGGCATCTGTATGGGAAATGTAATCTTCACTTTGGTAATACTCGGGAAGTTTTTCCTCAGTTGGCTTTGGTGTGGTTTCCAAAAAACCGTATTCCGCATTCTCTATAAGTTGGAATTCTTCTCCCGAAACAGAATGGTCTTTTACCTTTAAAAAAATAGATGTATTGCTCATTTAAAAACGAATTCTGAATCTAGTTAAGATGGACAAAAAAAGGAAAATATTTTGATGTTCCACGTGGAACGTTAAAAACTATCTACCCATATAAACAAGTAAAACAGAAATATCATTTGGCGAAACGCCACTTATTCTTGATGCCTGTGAAACAGTCGTTGGTTGAATCTTTTTCAGTTTTTCACGCGCCTCAAAACTCATGGACTTGATTTTTGAATAATCAAAATTCTCAGGGATTTTTACATACTCGAGTCTGCTTAATTTATCAGCATTGTTTTTTTCTTTGGCTATGTAGCCGGAATATTTTACTTGAATTTCGGCCTGCTCAATAATTTCAACATCTAAATTATTTTCTTTTATGTAAGACTCCACCTCCTCAATTTTTCGAATATCATTCATTTCGATATTTGGGCGCGCAAAAACCTTAAACAGCTTTCCTGATTGTTTTACGGGAGAGGACTCCTTCTCTTCCAAAATAGGATTAATGTCCTCCGGCTTTACGCTCAAGTTTTCAAAAAAGCTTACGAATTTTTCTGCCGCCTCATGCTTCTCTTCCATTCTTTTTAATCGCTTTTCAGAAGCCAAACCGAGCTCATAACCTTTTGGCGTTAACCTTAAATCGGCATTATCCTGTCGTAACAAAGTTCTATATTCCGCACGAGATGTAAACATTCTATACGGCTCCTCGGTTCCTTTAGTGATTAAATCATCTATCAAAACACCAATATAAGCTTCATCCCTTTTTAGTGTGAACGCTTCCTTTTCTTGAACCTTCAAACTGGCGTTAATACCAGCCATTAATCCTTGAGATGCTGCCTCTTCATAACCAGTTGTTCCGTTAATTTGACCAGCGAAGAAAAGACCATCAACAAGTTTGGTTTCCAAAGTATGCTTCAATTGAGTTGGCGGAAAATAATCATACTCTATGGCGTAACCCGGACGGAAAAACTTAACGTTTTCAAATCCCTTAACAGATCTTAATGCCTTAAATTGAACATCTTCAGGAAGCGAAGTTGAAAAACCATTTACATAAACCTCAACTGTATTCCAACCTTCCGGTTCAATAAATAATTGATGCCTATCTTTATCTGCAAAACGATTTATTTTATCTTCAATTGATGGGCAATAACGAGGTCCTAAACTTTTAATTCGGCCATTAAACATTGGAGACCTTTCAAACCCTTCACGTAATAAATCATGCACCAATTCACTGGTGTAAGTCATATGACATGAACGCTGCTTTTCTAAAGGCTTTGTAACATCTAAATACGAAAATTTTTCAGGGTTTACATCGCCAGGTTGTTCAATCATTTTGGAATAATCCAAACTTCTTCCGTCAACCCTAGGCGGCGTTCCAGTTTTCATTCTGCCTGAGTCAAAACCTAAATCAACTAACTGTTCGGTAATCCCAGTCGCAGCTTTTTCGCCTGCACGGCCCCCACCAAAATTCTTGTCTCCTATATGAATTAATCCGTTCAAAAAAGTACCATTGGTTAAAACAACTGCTTTAGACTTTATCTCAACCCCCAAAGATGTTTTTACTCCAGCAACTTTGTTACCATCCATCAAAAGCCCTGAAACCATTTCTTGATAAAAATCAAGATTCGGGGTTTGCTCTAAAAGCATCCTCCAATCTTCAGCGAAACGCATTCTATCACTCTGCACTCTCGGGCTCCACATAGCTGGCCCTTTCGATTTGTTCAACATTTTGAACTGAATTGCTGAAGTGTCGGACACAATCCCGCTATAGCCGCCCAAAGCATCAATTTCACGAACAATCTGCCCCTTAGCAATTCCACCCATAGCTGGGTTGCACGACATTTGAGCAATGTTCTGCAAGTTCATGGTAACCAGCAGTGTTTTGCTACCCATATTTGCAGCTGCGGCCGCAGCCTCGCTTCCAGCGTGACCAGCACCAACCACTATAACATCATAAACCTCGTTAAACATAATCTTTGTGTTGAAAAACATGTTCCACGTGGAACATGCAAATTTTAGGTCTGCAAATATACATTGAATTCTTTAATTTGAAACAAGTTGATTCAAGTAGAAGTTTTCCTTGTCTCTCATTAGTCTTGCATCACCATCGCTCTTGTCTTTGTAGCCACAATAATGTAGTACACCGTGAACAATTACCCGATGCAACTCGTCCTCAAAGGAAACATTAAAATCTTTAGCGTTGTCCTCTACTCGTTCAATAGAAATAAAAATATCTCCCTGTATAATTTTTCCGATAGAATAATCGAAACTAATTATGTCGGTTAAGGTGTCATGATTTAGAAACTCAACATTCAATTTGTGCAAATATTCATCATCACAAAACACATAATTGATTTCTTCAATTTTGTGATTTTCCGATGAAATGGTATTTAAAATCCATGCTGAAAGTTGACCTTCATTTCTCAACTTAAAGTCAGTTTCATAATTGAAATTAATCATCTCCTCCCTTAAAATATTCTTGCACTTTCCTTTTATAAACTTGTTGCAAAGGTAACGCCTGTCTGTTTAATATTTCGGTAGTTTGAAAATATTCCTTTGCCATTGGAATTTGATTGTTTGGATTATTATAAAAATTCTTTTTATTGGTTTCAGATTCACGCTTATCATCCTCTCCTTGTTGAAATGTTGCATTCTCCAATTTAAGCAATTGATGTTTCAAGTCCATCATTTTTTGAAGCGTCTGGTTAGTAAATCCCTTATTCAAAAGATCCAACTCAATATCCTCCATCTTTCTTACAAGAGCGTCTCCATTACCACTTTTCCCTTCCTTGGCCAATTTATCCTGAAGGGCTTGTCGTAACTGTTGCTGCTGTTGGTAAATTTCATAAAGTAAACCGTTTAAATCTTCATTAGTACCCTGGCCTTCTCCTCCAGTTTGCTCACCATTTTCTCCTTTGTTATTAGCTTTTCCCATTTCACCTTTCTCACCTTTTTCACCCTGTTCACTAGGTTTATTTCCTTCCTTTTCTCCCTGCTCTTCATTTTTTCCATCGCCTTCATTTGGGTTGCCTTGTTCGCCTTTTTTCATTCCTTTTTGCATCATTTCATTAAGCTGCTCCTGAGTCATAATAATATCGGGCAGTTGCATATCGCCATCGCCACCTTTACCTGCAGACATGCTCATGTTTTCTTGCATATTATCTAAAAAATCGCTTAAAAAATCAGCTAAATTATTAGCCGCCGTAACCGCGAACTGCTGATTTGAAATTCCTTGATACAGTTGGTTTTCTGCAAGTAAACCCATCGCCCTTTCCATGTTATAATAAACATCACTAATCTCCTTATTAACTTGTTCTGAAAGCTTGGTCTGGCGTAATGATAGCGCAAACAAACTATCGTCTATATGCTCAAAATGCTCCTTCAAATCATTTTGCTTTCTTAAATAAGAGGCAAACTTATTATGATTAATTTCTATGGATTTAAACTGATTCATGAGTGCTTCTTGATCAAAAGAAAACAAAACCACATTATCCAATACTTGACGCAACATTTCTACATCCTCTTGCATTTGCTCCCCGCCACCAGCCTGCATGGCACTTTGCATGCTTTGGCTCATTTGCATCATTTTCTTAGCGGCCTTCTTTTGGCTGTTTTGAGCGTTCTTTAAATTCTGTCTTAGGTTTTCGGCATCTTTATTTTTATCGCCTTCGGTAGATTTTAGACCTTCCTTCCTTTCTAACTCTTCAGAGGCATTTTTTTGTTTATCAACCACTTCCTTTTCATCCAACTCATCTCTAGGAATATCTATTGGTTTTTTAAGTTCCTTACTCTCCTTTTCAAGGTCTTCTATATTCTTTGTAAAATTCTCAAACTGCTCATTTAATTGCTCTTGGTTTTCTTTTGTATTATTTTCTTCAGGTTCATTAGACAGTTTTTCTTGATCGATAGCCAACTTCATTAAATCCTCCTTTAGCTTTTCAAGTTTCTTTTCAATATAGAAGCGTTTGGTCAATTCAAGCAGTTGCTCTAAGCTACGTTTCTTGTTCTTATTCTGTTTTGCCAATTCATCTAACTTTTTAATGAGCTCTTCATTATTGATTTTATCCTGAAGCTTTTCAATTTCCTTGAGCAACTTTTCATCTTGCTTAAGCTTTTCCTCATTGTCTTTGAGTCGTTCTTTCAACTCCTCTTTGAATTCATCTTGTTCAGTATTTTCCTTCTCAAAATTTTCCAAATTATCTTGGAGTTTCTTATTGAAATTCTTCATCATTTCGTCCTGTTGCATCTGACGTTTGAAAAAAGATTCCAATTTCTTTTTGTCGTTAAAATTTAAAGTCGATTTCTCTTTCTGTGTCTTTGTCAGCTCCTCAAGTTCCTTTTGTTGATCATCAAACTTTTCCAAAGATTTATTTAAATCCTTTATGGTTTCGTTTTGTTGTTGCAGATTTTTTTGAGCCTCCTCTTCTAATGTTCGCTTTCTATAAGTAAAGACATTGCTTTTCACACTCTTATAGCGATTAACTTCATCATTATCAAATACTTGAAAGTACAATTCATAAGCAATACCTTCTTCTATATTCAAATCATTTGGGAATGCAGAAATAAACTCTGAAACATTTGAACTGGAAACGGGCATTGTAACAATCTCCTTCACATTTTCGTTTAAAACAGGATAATAAACAAGTTGAAGTTTCGAAAAACCATAGTCATCACTCACTTGCCCGTGGAAATAGAGCGTTTGCAAATCAAGGCTGTCCTGTTGCATTTCTATGTTAATCTCAGGGTATTCATCTTTAACCACACCTATACTAAAAGCTAAATTTTCAAAGTTTTGGAGATTCTTATTACTTGTGCTTAAAGTGTAATTAAGATTATTGAATACTTGTTTTGATGCTTCAAAATTTCCATCATTTTCAGTACTAAAGCTAACGGTATCCTTCGCATATAAAAACACCTTATCTGTAGCTTTGGTACTTAATTGCCATTTAATGTTTGTCCCTTCCGGTACCAGAGCATTACCTGTGCTTTTTAATACTTCATCTTTTTTATTGGTGTAATTGGGATAATCCAAAACCATTTGAAAACTCAAAACTGATGGTGTTTCTACAACCTCAATCGTATAAGGTTTGGAAGTTACTTTATTAGCCGAAAGTTGAAACTCAAGAGCTTCCTTGGGCTGTGTAAACACGTATTCAAATTCGCCTAAAGCCTTTTGTTGCAAAAAATAAGTTTGGCCATTATAGGTTATTTGAGCACTTTCTGGAGTAAGCTCGCCAGCGGTTTTAACCACAAGCTTAAAGTCTTGGTTTTCAATAGCAGTCATGCTCTCATTCAGCACATAAAACTGAAACGGCGCTGGCGGCTCATAAGCCGTTTTATAGTGCACCACACGTTTGTAACTATCACTAAACCAATTAAAATTACCTGTAAAATAAGTGAGCAACAAAATAAAAATGGGAATTGCCGCGTATTTTAAGTATCCTAAATTATTCTTGAAATTAATAGCAAGCTTAAACGGAATTGGCTTTAATTCCAGTGATTTCTGTTCGATACTCGCCAAAAGCAATTCAGATTTTGACGTACTGCCATGAAGCTGTAAAACATTCAACAGCTTATCGTTAACCTCAGGAAAATGCTTGCCAATAATTCTTGAGGCTTCTTCATAATTTAGCCCTTTTTGAAGTTTGAACAACTTAGCCAACGGAATAAAAATGAACTTAACCAGCAGCCCAAATTCTACCGTAACAAACACCCAAAATAAAACAGTTCTGGCCCCGGTATTCAACCATAAAACATGTTCAACAAAAAGCGTAAAGAGAAAATACAACAGCCCTATAGCAAAAAACAAAATGACTCCTTTTAGCAATTCATTGGTGTAGTAACGCCGAATGAATGCCTCTAATTTGTTTTGTATGGTTTTAAAGTTGCTCATGATTTGGGAAAATTTCATGCTAATTTACTAAACTACAATTTTATTTTATACCATGTTCTTAATTACCTGTTAATTGTATCTTTGCCAAAAATTAAAAAAGATGACCAAAAACGTTCGTGTGCGTTTTGCGCCAAGTCCAACAGGACCTTTACATATTGGAGGTGTTCGTACCGCATTATTCAACTATTTATTTGCCAAAAAACATAACGGCACATTTATTTTAAGAATTGAAGATACGGACCAAAATCGTTATGTAGAAGGTGCAGAGCAATATATTATTGATGCCTTAAACTGGTGCGGAATGCCATTTGATGAAGGTCCAGGGAAAGAAGACTCATTTGGTCCTTACAGACAAAGCGAACGCAAACATTTGTATAAAAAATATGCCGATGAACTCATCGCAAAAGGCCATGCCTATTATGCCTTTGATACAGCCGAAACTTTAGATTTTCACAGAAAAGATCATGAAGAAAAAGGGAAAACCTTTATTTACAATTGGCATAACCGATTAAAATTGAGCAATTCCCTATCGCTTAGTGCAGAAGAAGTCCAGACTAAATTGGATGCCGGTGAAGATTATGTTATCCGGTTTAAATCACCTCAAGATGAAACACTTCATTTAAAAGACATTATTCGTGGCGACATTAAAATTGACACCAATATTCTGGATGATAAAGTGTTGTTTAAAAGCGATGGCATGCCCACCTACCATTTGGCAAATATTGTGGATGACCATTTAATGGAGATTACCCACGTAATTCGTGGCGAAGAATGGTTGCCTAGCTTGGCCTTGCATTGTCAATTATACGATGCTTTTGGCTGGGAAGCTCCAGAATTTGCGCATTTGCCCCTTATATTAAAGCCCACAGGAAAAGGAAAATTAAGCAAGCGCGACGGCGATAAATTAGGCTTCCCAGTATTTCCTTTAGAATGGAGAGACCCAAAAGCAAAAGAAGTTTCAAGAGGATATAAAGAAGATGGGTATTTTCCTGAAGCTATGGTTAACTTTTTAGCGTTTTTAGGCTGGAATCCTGGTACGGAGCAGGAAATTTTCAATCTAGAAGCATTAATAAATGCCTTTGAATTGGAGCGTGTCAATAAGTCTGGAGCCCGTTTCGACCCTGATAAAATAAAATGGTTTAACCATCATTATATGCAAGAACAAAGCAATGATGTTTTGGCGGAAACCTTCAAATCTCAATGTCCTGAACTTTCTGAAATTGACGTGAATTACACTGCCATGGTAATAGGTTTAATAAAAGAACGCGCCACGTTTGTTTCAGATTTTTGGGAACTGAGCCATTTCTTTTTTAAGGCACCTACCACATACGATGAAAAAGGAACCAAAAAAGCCTTTAAAGAAGACACTTTGGAGCTTATGAAAAAACTGAAAAGCATCATTTTAACCATTGATGATTTTACTGTAGAAACTTTACAAAATGTTATAAAAGGTTGGATAACAAGCAACAACATAGGTTTTGGCAAAGTAATGATGCCCTTGCGTATTGCCTTGGTTGGCGCTTTGCAAGGCCCAGATGTTTTTGATATTATGTTTATGGTTGGGAAGAATGAAACGGTTAAGCGAGTTCAATCTGTAATTGATATTTTATAAGTTTCTTTCTTTCTGAACTTGTTTCAGAACATATTAGAACGATACCGTTGCGCCCAAAACCAACATGCTTTGGTTGCCTTTAAAGCGCCCATTACCTCCCGTGAGGTCTAATTCTTGTTTTTCAAGTTTCTTTAAAATATTGGTAAATCCATAAATGTATTGGGCCTTTAGCTTAATATGTTTTATACCAACCGATGCCCCTATAGTGCCATTAAAATTAAATTGGGATATGTTGGTGATGTCCTCAGCAGTTAAATTCACATATTTATTAACATAATAGCCCTCTTGGTTTTTGTCATTAAATTCCAGCTTACTGTTATACTGAATCATGGGGCCTAAATCTATTGTAAAATAGTTCGGAACAACCTTTACGTGCATCAACATAGCCACTTGTACAGCAAGCAATTTATAGTCAATAAAAGCTTCCTGTGTACTCACTAATGCTGGTCGGCCTAAAACTTCAACCGAATTTTGAGAAAGTTGCATGCCAAAGCTCACATCGTACCATCTTACTGGTATTTCAACCGTTGCCAAAAACCCGCCAATAAATCCATTGGTTTCCCTTGTTGTAAAATTATCGGTTAGAATATTGAATTTGGTAACGCCACCAGTAACACTTATGCCGTTGGTAATGGGGTAATTGCCTTTTTGTGCGAAGTTATTTGTAACAAAACACAACATAAAGACTACTAATAATAAAAGTCGGTTATAATTCATTTGAATGGGTTATTAGCGACCAAATATAGTGTATTTTTGTATCTTACTTTTCTTAAACCTTAAACTAAACATTATGAGCTTTTTTTACATCCCGTTTATTGTACTAGGCCTATTAATTTTCATTGCCTCATTCTTTATTGTAAAGCAACAAACCGCTGCCATAATTGAACGTTTTGGTAAGTTTCACAGCATTAGGCAATCTGGTCTAAAATTAAAAATCCCTTTGGTAGATAGGGTGGCAGGACGCCTAAGTTTAAAGATTCAGCAGTTAGATGTTATTGTTGAAACCAAAACTCTTGATGACGTATTTGTAAGATTGAAAGTATCAGTTCAATACCGGGTTTTAAGCCAAAAAGTGTATGATGCCTTCTATAAACTGGATTATCCGCACGAGCAAATTACCAGTTATGTTTTTGACGTAGTACGTGCTGAAGTCCCTAAAATGAAATTAGACGATGTATTTGTGAAAAAAGATGATATCGCCTTAGCTGTAAAAGCTGAATTGAACGATGCCATGCTTGATTATGGTTTTGATATAATTAAAACTTTAGTAACAGATATTGATCCTGATGCGCAGGTAAAAGCAGCCATGAATCGCATTAACGCGGCAGAACGTGAAAAAACTGCCGCCCAATATGAAGGTGATGCGCAACGTATTTTAATTGTTGAAAAAGCCAAAGCTGAAGCCGAAAGCAAGCGCTTACAAGGCCAAGGTATTGCAGACCAACGTCGTGAAATAGCACGTGGTTTGGAAGAATCGGTTGAAGTGCTTAACCGTGTGGGCATAAACAGCCAAGAGGCCTCGGCGTTAATAGTAGTTACTCAACATTACGACACCTTGCAGTCTTTGGGTGAAGAAACCAACAGCAACCTTATTTTACTGCCCAATGCTCCTCAAGCCGGAAGCAATATGCTGAACGATATGGTTGCCAGTTTTACCGCCAGCAACCAAATTGGCGAGGCCATGAAAAATGCTAAAAAGAAAGGTGGAGATACTACTAAATAAGGCTACTGTTAAACAATTTTTTAGCTATAAATAACAAAAAAGGCATCACGATGTGATGCCTTTTTGCTTCTTTTAAATAAGCTATTCTTGTTCTATGTTATTTGCAACCTCAGTACTAACTGATTCTTCTTCCTTATCATTCTTCCAAGGTTTGTAGTTTTTGTACTCGGGTCCTGTTAAGTTGGCTCTTTCATTGTTTGATGCAACCTGAGTGTATTCAGCTTCCGATGTCTTTGCCCAAGGTTTATGGTTTTTATATTCTGGCCCCGTTAAACTCTCCTTTGAGTTGGACGTATACATATTTTTAGTTTTGGTTTTGTTTTTCCAAGGTTTGTAATTTTTGTACGCTGGTCCTGTTAATTCACTTCTTTCTTGTCCAAACGAGCTTATGGAGGTAAAAAAGGCAACTGCCAATATTAATGCTAAGTTCTTCATAGTATTTACAATTTTAATTTACATCAAAATTAACTGAAAAACCTAGTTTTGGCTGATATGGGAAACCACGTAATTTATATCCGTATTTATACGGATGCGCCAGACTCAAATCAAATTGATTTGCGCTGCCTTTTTTATTAATTCCGCTGTGTTTTTTACGTCTAATTTTTTTAGAATATTGGCGCGATGCGTTTCAATTGTTCGGGTGCTAACAAATAATTTAGTTGCTATTTCCTTAGTAGTAAGTCCTTGAGAAATTAAGCTCAGAACCTCACGTTCTTTGTTTGAAAGTATATTTTCGCTTACCCTCTGGTCTGACATAAAATTTATCATCTTTTCAGAAATTTTAGGACTAAAATATTTCTTCCCTTGGTTTACAATGCGCACCACTTTAATCAATTCATCTTCGTCGGTATTTTTAAGCAAATAACTATACGCGCCACTTTTGGCACATTTTGCTATGTAATTACCATCGTCATGCATGGATATAACAATAGGTTTAATAAATGCCTTTGTGCTTTTTAGTTCATTTAAAACTTCAAAGCCATCCATATTTGGCATGGTAATATCCAACAAAACAATGTCAATATCATTGTTCTCATTTAAGGCCTCCATAAACGCCAAACCGTCACCCACGGTGGCCACAACCTCAATATCATCGTGTTTCATTAAAAGTTCCTTTAAACCGTTTCTAAACAGCTCATGGTCGTCAGCAATTATTACTTTTATCTTGCTCATAATTCTATGGGTAATTCTATTTCAAATGTGGTCATTCCTTTTTTGGAATCTATTTGGATTTGTCCATTACAGATTTCTACACGTTCCTTAATATTTATAATACCAGAGCCAAGTTTTACACGCTCGATATCGAAACCAATACCGTCATCAAAATAGAAAAGCGATATAAAATCGTCAAACTCGGAGAGTGAGATTCTAATATTTTTACACTTTGAATGTTTTAATGCATTGTTGATTAACTCTTGTGCAATCCTGAAAATATTTATGGCTTGATTTTTAGTTATTTTACTGTTGTTTTCTTTGGTTAAATCTTCAAATTCTATGGAGATTCCCGAAGTTTCTTTTATACTATTCACAAAATTTGTGAGCGCCACACCTACCCCAAAATCATCGATGGTTGAGGGCATCAAAGCGTTGGACATTAAACGAATTTCAGAAATTGTAGTGTCCACTATGTTTATCATTTCCTGTTTTTGCTTTTTTGCATCAACTTTATTTTCAATATAAAATTTTAATGAAGTTAAAAGTGGGCCAATGCCATCATGCAGTTCCCGTGACAACCGTCTCCTTTCATTTTCAAGGCCATCTACCATCAATCGTTGGGTTTCTACTCTATTTTTGATTTCTTTGCTTCTAAATTCAATCAATTTATCCCTCATTTTTATAAGGCTCTTTCCAAGTGAATCATTTTGGCTCCTTGGTTCATAATCGTTATTGAGATTCATCTTCCCAATTTCATTGGAGAATTTAACAGCTCCTTGAAGTGATTTTTTCAAATTGTCCAAAGCGGCGAACATTTCCTTTATTTCAGCCGAATTTTTATTAAATTCATTGGTTTGGTTGTAGTCTCCATCTGCCATTATCTTCAAGCTTTTTTGCATGTTAATAATAGGATTGGTGATCAGTCTAGTTAAAAATAAAGACAAAACAACAGCAATTAGCATGATTAAAATTATCAGACCCAAAAGCCTAAGTTTTAAGCTTTTTAACGGTGCCTTTACTTCACTCAAATCAATCTCACTTAGTATACCCAAATTTAAGTTGGATATGTTTATGGGACCGTAAGCACTGTACACCTCTACCCCTCTATAGTCTTTTATGATGGCTTTCCCAGTGTTTCCTGAAATGGCTTCAACAGCGGCTTTGGTTTTAGCAAATATGTTAGACGGAGTTTCCTCTGGCATAAAACGGGATTGCGACCTTAGGTGATAATCTTCCCCAACCAAATACGATTCGCCGCTGCTACCCATTCCTGTGCGCTCTAGCAATATGTCCTTAATCTTGTTATAGTCAATAATCTTCACTTTGGCTTGGTTGTCAGCAACCAAAATCAAACCAATGGCTGTTTGTCCGTTATCGTTATACTTCGTGAAATCAAATATTCCAGAAGTAGTTAAGGCAGATTTTGGCAGTTTTAATGTAATGCTATCCAAAGGGAAATCTGTGGGTTTTGAATTCATAAATTTAGCCCATTCGCTTTTTATCAAATTTTCAACTTGTACTTGCTTTAGGGTTTTTATGGAATTGAGCTGAAGAAAAATTCTATCGTCCAACGCTTTTGAAAACTGGCTGTAAAACGTAAGGGACAACATTAAAATTACCAAAAAAATAAGGCTATTGATTATGATTAATATTAATGTTCTTAAACTCATTTTATTCAAAATGTTGCTTACAATTTCTTGCCAATTACTCTAAAACCTAAATTTATCAAATATTATAAAATGAAAATAGTAATTTGAAAAAACAGTAATGAGCAAAGATTCAGACAATCTACTTAAACGGATGCCTTACTTCCCAATCTTCCGATGGGTTCATAAGTTTAAAGATTTGCCTTAAAATAGCATTTAAAAACCCATTGGTATGCTTTAGGTACACAACCATGGGGATGGCTTCCGCACCTACCGAACTTTTAATTTCCATGGCCGTTCTGGCATAAACAACCGTGTTGAACTTGTTTTCAATGCCAAATTGAAGCATGTCATAAAGCATGTTTAAATACAATTGGTTTGGATATTGATGTTCTTCATCATATCCTAAAAAATAAGTTTCCAGGGCTGTATTGTTTAAAATCAAAGTGTAAAAACCAACCAATTGGTCCTTTAAAAAATAGCCATAAACTTTAAAGTTTTCCTTTAAATTGGCCTTAAGACTATAAAAATGGTTTTCTGGTAAAATGAAAGTGTTGAACTTGGCATTGTTGGATACGTTCATGTAAAACTGATGCAATTCTGGTGTATATTTTTGAATGTCCAAAAGACTTAACTCAACTGGCTTAATGGAGTTCCGTTTTTTTCTGGCACGTTTGTATCTATCTCGGTATTTTTTGTTTAGGTTGGCTATGTAGTCATCAAATTTTAACCATTCAGGCTTGACTTGAAGCAACATGTTTGGTTGTACATAAACTTGGTGAAGTTTGGCTGCTTCAAAAACTTGTTTTTCTTTATGAATTTCATCGTTCTTAAAAAAATCCTTTAGTACAACAGCCCTAATTTTCTTGCCTTGACTTTTCTTTATTTGGTCTTTAATTTCATCTAATGCTGAAAAAATCTCTCTAAAAAAATCGGATTGTGAAATAGCTGTTCTTTTAAAAAATAATCCGTGTTGTCCGGTATGGGTTAAATTTCCAACAACCAAAATATTTCCCTTCAAAACACGCGAAACCAAATCTTTAAAAAGTGTTTTAAAGCATGAAACTTTAGTGTTTCTAAACATATCTTTTAAATACAATTGTACCCGTTGAACAATTGCAACACCTGCTAATGCTTCATTATTAAAAACACCAACATAAAACCATTGAATGTTGTTTGGAGAAGCTTTTTCCATGGCTTGCAAATACCGAGTTTGCAAAAACACATCGTGCTTTGCAAGTGCATTCCAGCCCTCTGGAAGTTCGTTAAATGAGTTGTAAATAGTGTAACGTATCAATTCAAAAAGAAAAGACTGAAAATTACAATTCTCAGTCTTTAAATATGTTAAAAGTTTACAAAATTATTATCTCCAACCACAAATGATTGCCCCCATTATACCTAGCGTTACAATCCAATAACCAGCATTGATAAAGATGTATTTGGCACTTTTCCGTTCAAACAAGGCGTTAGTGCCTAAAATTGGTAGCGCAATAAAAATACCGGCCAAAACACCATGAAGTGCACCGTGCTTGAAGGTTCTAAACGCATCACCATAATCACTTAAAAAAGCGTCATAAGAAGGCAACATGCCCAACTCGCCTTGTGCCAGACTAACAACGCCCATTTGATGAATAACCAACGCGGGAAGTGTACTAGCCAATAAAAAAGCGAAAATAAACGCCATTATAAATATTTTGGCCATGTTTCCGCCTTTAATCTTTTCTTCGGTCATGCCAGATGCTTCCATCCATGCGTTGCCAAAAGTCTTTGGGTTGTACCAAATAAAGCCAACAACCATGGCCGAAATTGCCGCAACCAACATAGCGACAGGATTCAAAAATTCCATAATAAAAATGTTTAGTTAGTAGTTAAATGTAGCTAAAATTTCTATATGGAGTTTATTTTTAACACAATGTGAAGATTAAATGGACTGAGCCTCAGCAACCAAAAGTTCATTATTGTCGTCTAAAGCTTTATTTATAAATTCTTCTATTTCATCATTTTTTTTAACACCTTTTTCCAATAAAACGCCAAGTGCCAAAGCAACAGCAATTCGAGTTCCTACCTTTTTAGCCGAGGTATTAAAAAGTGGTTGAAGTTCATTGTAAGTCACATCCTTGGCCAATTCTAGAATTTCTGCTTTCACCTTTTGCTGTTTGGCTTCTGGCAAATTGGTGTATTTTTTCCCCAACTGCTGAATAACATCAATAGCCTTTCGTTGCGGCGGCTTATTCTGATTATTATTTGGTTGCGTGGCCTGTGGTTTTGGAGCCTGTTTAGCCCAAGAATCCCTTAAACCAACGGTTTTGTTGAATATTAATTTTTCTGGAGAGCTATCATCATCCACATTAAAATAGCCCAAACGTTGAAACTGGAACCTATCGCCTAATTGAGCTTCTTTCAAACTTGGCTCAACATAAGCTTCAATGGTTTTTAAGGAATTTGGATTGAGGAATTCCATAAAATCTCTGTCCTGATGGGCATCAGGTGCTTCGTCCATAAACAACCTGTCATATTCCCTAACCTCCGCTTTTATGGCATGCTGAATCGAAACCCAGTGTAACGTGCCTTTTACTTTCTTGGAGGTGTCTTCGGAATAAGTACAATGAATTTCTTCAATATTGCCATTAGCATCTTTTACAACACGTTCTGCCTTTATTATGTAGGCGTTTTTAAGACGCACTTCTCCCCCTAATTTCAACCTAAAAAACTTATTGCTTGCTTCCTCTTTAAAGTCTTCCTTTTCAATGTAAAGTTCCCTTGAAAAAGGTACTTTTCTAAAACCAGCACTTTCGTCTTCTTGATTGTTTTCGGCATCCAACCATTCAACTTTACCTTCCGGATAATTGGTAATAACCAATTTTACGGGGTCTAAAACAGCCATTACACGAGGTGCAGTTTTATTTAAATCTTCGCGAATACAAAACTCTAAGAGCGATACATCAATAACGTTATCGCGCTTGGCAACACCAACTGTTTCAACAAATTTTCTTAACGATGCTGGTGTATACCCTCTTCGGCGCAATCCCGAAATGGTAGGCATACGGGGGTCATCCCAACCAGAAACAATGCCATCTTCAACCAATTTGAGCAATCTGCGTTTGCTCATAATGGTGTAGCTTAGGTTTAAGCGCGCAAACTCACGTTGTTTGGGCCTAAGCTTATCGGCATCCACAACCTGGTCTAAAAACCAATCGTAGAGCTCTCTGTGCGGTTTAAATTCCAACGAACATAAACTGTGCGATATCTGCTCAATATAATCGCTTTCACCATGGGTCCAATCGTACATTGGGTAAATACACCAATTGCTTCCTGTTCTATGGTGGGATTTTTTAAGAATGCGATACATGATAGGGTCGCGCATCAACATATTGGGGTGTTGCATGTCTATTTTGGCGCGCAAAATATGTTCGCCCTCATCAAACTCACCCTTTTTCATACGCTCGAACAAATCGAGGTTTTCGGCCACACTTCTATTTCTATAAGGTCCGTCTATACCGGGTTCCGTTGGTGTTCCTTTTTGTTCGGCCATAGCCTCGCTGCTTTGCGAATCTACATAGGCCCTTCCTTCCTTTATCATATTAACTGCCCAGTCGTACAGTTGTTGAAAATAGTCTGAAGAGAACAGTTCCTTATCCCATTTATAGCCCAACCAAGCTACATCTTCTTTTATGGCATCAACATATTCCTGCTCTTCTTTGGCCGGATTGGTATCGTCAAACCTAAGGTTTACCGGGGCATTGTAATACTCGCCCAACCCAAAACTAATGCCAATGGCCTTGGTATGGCCAATGTGCAAATAACCATTGGGCTCTGGTGGAAAACGAAAGCGCAATTCGTTTTTAGACATACCATTTGCTAAATCTTCCTCTATAATTTGCTCAATAAAATTGAGCGGTTTTCTTTCTTCAGACATATAAAATAATACGATTGACATTGATAAAACAGAAACTGCGTCTGTTAAACCAAATATTGTGCAAAATTAGGTAATTTTACTCTATAATTTAGATTTAAATAAGCCAATATGGGAATAATAAAAGTTGAAAATATAAGGGTATTTGCTTACCACGGTTGCCTAAAAGAAGAGACAAAAATTGGTAGCGATTACCGTGTTGACTTAAAGGTTGAAGCCAGTTTACAAACTTCGGCGATTACCGATAAATTAAGTGATACCGTAGATTATGTTTTTTTAAACCGAGTGATTAAAGAGGAAATGGGCATAGCCTCTCACCTGCTTGAAACCGTTGCCAAACGCATTTTAAACCGTATTTTTAACGAAGACCAAATGGTTACCAAAGCCACGGTTTGGGTAAGTAAGTTAAACCCGCCCATTGGAGGCGATGTAGAGCGCGTAACGATTAAAATGACCCAAAAACGTAAAAATTGATTTTAACTATTGAAAAGTCTTAATTTTTTTTACATTTGCAGCAGTTATCGGCGTCGTGACCGAGTGGCTAGGTAGAGGTCTGCAAAACCTTGTACAGCGGTTCGAATCCGCTCGACGCCTCAAAAAAAGCTTTCAGTTGGTTCTGAAGGCTTTTTAATTTTACGCACTTGCCTTTGTGAAAAATTTCAACTAACTTCGTTTACCTGTGCTGAACTTGATTCAGTAACGTCTGATATAAGACATTGAAACAACACATATCACCAAGTTGTAAAAATTTAAAATAAGATGAACAATATTAAATACTTAGTCGTATTTTTTGTAATAATTTCCTGTAGTTTAAATGGTTCTGAAGATATTACAAAAAACTATTTTGATGTTATTGTTGAGAAAAGTCCTTGGACACTTGACCATGTTGAAATACTGGAAATAAAAGGAGTAAATGGGTATGTTTTTAACCAATCAGAAATTGAAAAAATTGCTGGAGCTCTTAAAAACTCTAATGATGGAACTATAGAATTTTATGATGATGGAAAAGGGTTATGGAATTCTTTATTACAGTGCCAAAATTGCCCAATTACTTGGAATGAAATCCCCAAGGAGAAAAGAATTAGTTGGATTTACCAAGATGAAGCCAGCTATTTCAATATTAGAACTAGTAATCAAGTTATTGAACTAATTTGGAATAAAAGCAATGATAATTTTATTATTATAAGGCCTGATGGAACTATTAGAGGTGATTATTTAAATTGTAATTATGTTTGGAAATAACTGTTTACACCTTGACTATAAGTAATAGCTTGTTCTTGCATACTTCTGAAAATTCTCAGAACTAATTCATAGCCGAGACGTATAAACGAGCCCAAAAACCCAAAACTCTTTATTTAATCGGGCTCATCTGCTCCAACTTATCCTGTATCATTTCCTTTTCCTTGGGAAAAAAGCCTTGTACCAAAAGCAGTACGCCAAAACCCAAAATAACCAAAGCTATTATTTTTTTGGTCTTAAAAATAAGTCGAGGTGTTAACCTGTTTTTTAGCTTTTTGGCTATAAGTATTTTAACCAAGTCTACTAAAAAATAAACCACCAAAATGGTGCTCAAAAAAACCACCACGCCATCTTTGGAGCTGGTTAATGAGTTTGCCAACACTATAAAAGCCACCCAACCCAACAGCACTCCAATATTGATAAAGTTCAGCAAAAACCCTTTAAGGAAAAGTTTTCCGTAGCCTTTTTTAATTTCAATTTTATGGTATTCCTTAAGAATGGCCCTAAATGATTTTGATGTTTTTATAAAGGAAATTATCCCATATGCTACCAACAAAACACCTCCAAAGATTAAAAAATTGGGGTCATCTTCAATTTTATCCAAAAGTTTGCTTGTACTAAAAAAGGCGACCAGAATGAATAAAATATCGGCCAATATAACGCCCAAATCAAATATTAAAGCGCTTCTAAATCCTTTTGTAGCGCTGGTTTCCAAAAGCACGAAAAACACCGGCCCAATGGTAAAAGCAAGAATAATTCCAAAAGGAATGGCCGTTAAAATATCATCAAAAATCATTATGAAAGGGTTTCAATACAAAGTAAAGAAATATTTTAAAACTTTATTGAAGCCGCTTACTGGATTTGTAGTAAAAGAAATGGGCACGATATATTAACGCACCCATTACATACAAATCAACTAAACTAAACTAATTTTTCATTAGCTTAATGCTATTAATTCCTTGCTCTGTTTCTATTTGGGCAAAGTATAATCCTGTTTTTAAGTTTGATGCTTTTATTAATGTTTCATTAACATTTGGTGAAAGTGTTAATACTTTTTTACCTGAAATGTCAAACACATTAATCGTTAATAATTTAATATCATTGGACCTCAATATCCAACTATCATTTGTTGGATTAGGGAAAGCCTTAAAGGCCTTTAAAACATGTTTTTGGGTTGATAAACTGGCCACTTGCTGTACATCATCAAAGTAAAAAGTTGAGGTGTTAGTGCCATTTCCAGCTTTTCCGAAATCAAACATAAATACCAGACTATCAAAATTGCTGACCCCAACTGCTGAAAAATCCCAACTTAAGGTCTCCCATCCACCAGAAACAGTTGTAAAGGCGTCCCTTTCGGTGGCGTTACCTCGGTTGGCCTGTTCTTCCAATTTTATTTTTACTGTAGTCCCCACGGGTGCTTCGGTCCACAGCCTGAGCGTTAAATATTTTTTACTACTGAAGTTTAACCCTTCGTTAAGATTAATATAAACTCCTGCCCATACTTGACCTCCATCCCTAACAACCTTTGCCAAATTAGCACTTGTATTACCAGTACTTTGTTGTGCTTGAACTGCTTCTACAGTACCTGTACCACCATCAAAATTATTGAAATCTGTTGTGGTTGGCTCAGTTTCAAAATCAAATGGCAATCCAGTATTTTCGCCTATTGGTGTGCACTCAGAACCATCATATGTAAATATAATTCTGCCAAGGTTAATCTCACCACCATCAGCAACTAATCTAAGGATATGTACACCAGCAGTAAGATCAATATTACTGACCGATTTGGTACTCCAATTGCCCCAATCACCAGTATAACTAAAAACAATATCTGAGCTAACTTTTACATTATCGATTTCAAAATAAATGGGGCCACCGCCGCCTGTATTACCGCTAGCATAACGTATGTCTACATTATAGCATCCTGTTGTTTCAACATCAATGGTATATTCCATCCATTCACCATTAGAAATCCACCCGACAGTATCTCCCTCATATACAACGGATACGGCATCGACATCCTCACTTGTTCTAAAATCTCCATTGTTGCCTATTGAAGCATCGAAATAAGCAATATTTTGACCGCTTCCCCCTTCAAATATATCATAATGGCCTGTCTCTATAGTGCCTGGAATGGTTGATGGCGTTCCCGAATATGGTACTTGATCTCCTACCTGAATTGTGATTATATTGCTTACAGCAAAACCTGAGGAAGTGTATATTTTTGAGTACATATTATAAATTCCCAAGGCTAAGTTTCCTGTGTTATATTCATAAGGTGCAGTAGTGTCATCCGCTAATAGAGTACCGTCATTATAAAATTCGACTTTTGTAATACCGCTTCCCGTCGTAACCGTTGATAAATTTGCAACGCCATTTTCTGATGTTTGATAAACATCTGAAGAGATGGTTCCTGCTACACCAACATCTTTACTTGTTGCCATGGAATTGGGTGGAACATCCAACATAAAACCATCTGAAAAAGTAATTGTAATGGGTGCGTCTGAATAATTATGGGCCACATAAGTTTTATCGCCGCCATTATTAAAAACTGCAGCAATCGGGTAATTGGCCGTTATGCTAGCATCCAATTGCCCCATGGCGTTCATAGCGTGTAGCCAATGATAGGTTTGTGCATCTGAAATTCCAAATTTTAAAACCCTATCAGGATCAGCATTGTAAAGTGAAATTGCTTCAGCCGGATCAATGAATGAAAGATATTTCCAAATGGTGTCATGCCATAAATTAGGATTGGTATCATTTGGGTTTAAAATACCTGTATTAGCCTTCAACTCATCCCAAATGGTTTGAACATAAGCCGTGTTTTGACCAAGATATAAGGAGCCTCCATGCATTGGATACATTTCAATGACATATGATGCCGTGATATCTCCTGTCCAAAATGTTTGATTGTCATAGGCATTCCCCCATACTCGTGATACTAAACTATAAGGATGTGACGGACTAAAGTTGCGTTCATACATGTCTAACCAGTATTCCTCAATGGCTGTTTGTTCCGTGGTGTACAAATAAATTCCCAAATCCCGAATAGCATCGTTCTCAGTTATAGCTCCCCAGTGAATCAACGATGAATTGAACTGCATACTTTCTGAAGTGGATTCCTGATCGTTTCCAAATGGGAATGTTGCGAAACCATTAGCCCAACAATGACCGGCATAAGGGCTGAAATTTCTTAAGAAAGGAAATTGCGTATTGTTTCTATTTGATGATGCCGCATCCCTGACCAGCAAGTTTACCATGTCTCCCCAATCGTTGGCCCAACCAGGTTCAAATTGCTCCATAAACGCAGCAGCGTGTATGAAATAGCCCCAATGAAAGTGATGGTCGTTAATATTGTTATCTTGTCCATGCCCTGCAGGATAACCTAGCATGGCAGACCAATCGTTGTTGTAATAAAACAGAAAAGCCACCTCGCCCACCTGATAGCTAAGCCAATCTTCTAAACGCTCTTTGATGGTTGCCACCATTTTATCTCTAGCTACAGTATTCCCCATTTGGTCTGCAATTCTTGCTGTTTGGATTAAGCGATTCATCACCTGACCTTCATTATAGGAATCTGTCCACGTGGCTAATTCATCATTTTCAATTTGAGATATTTTTGTGTGTAAATCTGCGGGGCTGAAACTTGCGCTGTAATTTGCCAAATTGGGCATTGTGGGAAGAATGCCTTTAAAAATATTTTCAGTAGTAAAGGTATTGCCATCCATAGTCTTTAATTCACCTCTGACGGTACTATAACTATATCCCGATGGGGAAGGAGAACCAGAAGCTAAATTACTCCATTGGTGTGGTAATAAACCCAAAAGCATGTTGTTGTTTGAAACAGAGCCATCCTTTACATCTACAGATGCAACAAATGTTGTAGTTACAGCTGATGTACTTTCATTAAAGCCCCATGAAACCTCAGTATTGGTGGGAAAAACATAAGCATATTTTTTATATTCATTAGCAACAGTAGCCACATTTGAGGCCGTTAGCGGAATCATGGCCATAGACCAATAATCATTCCCGTTTAATGTTGATGTATACTTGTTCCCGTTTTGTGACCATGTACTGCCCACAGGAGCATAAATAGCGTAATCTGCACCCGCACTTGCGTTCCCAACTATTATCATTTCATTGGAAATTGTTACGGCTCCAGAATTAATGGTTATTTCAACAACGTCATCGTTGCCTTTTTCAAAATATATAAATGGCATCCCTATACCAGACGTTGCATCTAAGCTATGCGAACCATCATCCCAATTCATGGTAACCGTCCAATCTGAATAGTCTGAAACAGTGGCCTTTGTAGCGCTTAAACTTTGCAAGCCAACAATAATAGGAGCGGAGTCACCGATAGGTCCCCAAGGAATATATGTAACGATTAAGCCCTGATTGGTTGTTTTCATGGTCATGGGATAATTAAACAAATTATCGGCATGATCAAATTTAATTAGCGAGGACCACCAGTCGTTTGTTGGAACCGGTTTGCCCAGGGCATTACCACTTAGTTGGGGAATTCCAGAAGGAAAACCATTTCTTCCAGCAGAATCTGTTCCTGGAAAAGTATTGGTATAGCTACCACTTCCTACTGTTATTTGAGCGTTTGCTTGGAAGGCTAAGATTAGAAATATAAACAGCGTTCTAAACAAAAACCATTGGTTTGTTTTCATTGGTTTGTTTTAAAGAAAAAGGAGCGCATCATTAGGATACGCTCCTTTAACGTTAGATTTTAATTTTTAGGGATGCCTATTGCTTAATTAATCTTAAGCTTTTAGCTCCAGATTCTGTCTTTACTGTTGCAAAGTACAGTCCTGATTTTAATCGAGAGCCATCTATGGTAGCCTCGGTTTTATTTGGAGCCAAAGACATTACTTGCTGTCCTAGAACATCCAATACTTGAATTGATGATATTTTAATATCCTTTGTTTTAACTGTCCAACTATCTTTAGCAGGATTAGGGAATACACTGAAGGCAGCTAAATCAAATTTTTCTGTGCTAAGGGTTGTGTTTTTGTGAAGATAAATATTATCAAACCACAAGTTGTCAACGTTTGCCGTTGTAATACCTATTTGGGCAACATCGCTTCTTGTTAAGCTACCTGCAACAGGAGCTACCAATGCAGTAATATCTACATCAACCGATACCCAGGTGTTTCCTACAAGAGCTGGGGTAGTACCCCCATTAATATTAACCTCAAGAGCAGAAGCCTCGGCTCCACCTCCACCAAAATCTACAAGTTTTAAATTGAATACATCTCCAACTAAATCACTATCTGCTATATAAAAGTCAAAGTGCAAATGTGTAAAACCAGATAAATCTTGCTTGTTGGAAGAAAAATCAATGCCTTGACAGGCTATACCGGTATTCTTTTTAAGCGTTGGATTTCCTGCAATCATTACCTCAGAGGAATGGGCTCCTCCGCACCAACCAGCATCGAAATTGTCAACCACAAAGTCTGTATAGGCGTCACTGTAAATAGAAAACACATCGGCAGCAGCCCTTGCAGGAGGTGTTGGAGCTGCTTCACTTGGAGGCGCAATACATGCATTAGGGCATGAGCCACCACAATCTACTCCAGTTTCATCACCATCTTGCACGCCGTTTGAACATGTATCGTTATTGGCAGGACCAGAGATATTATCTACATAAAATGTTCTTTCATCAGCTGTTACCTCACCAAAAGTTGTCGCTCCCGGTGCCCAATATGCATGAATTACAAAACCATTATAAACACCGTTTGCCATTGCCGCCTTTCCATCTAAGGAAGTGTTGAATGTAAACGAAAGTGTTTGCCATGTGTTATCGCCATTATGGGTAACAGCAGCAGCAGCTTCAGCACCAGTGCCATCATTAACCTTAACCAAGATCGTAATGGCCGTAGCCGATTTAACATCCATTGTCATTGTTTGTGTACTGGTTAAATCAACGTCTGTTGAAAGATTCAGATTGATTCCTTGCCAAATTTCTCCAGAAGAGTTTGCCACAATTTCTAATACTTGAGAAGTATTTGAGCCTGTACCTGCCACTACAGTTGGGCCTGCCATATTTCCAAAGGGGCCGCCATCCATACCACCACTTTCACCAGCTTCGAAACCTAATAAAAGGTCTTGAGAAAACCCAAAAGAGGCGATTAAAAAAGATAATAATAATGTAACTTTTTTCATAATAAATAGTTTTAGATTAATATTGAGTTATAGTTTCGTACGTTGATTCTCAAAGTTATAGGTGTTGCTCTACACATCCTAATGTATAGCCTATACAAAAAACATACAGTTTAAAATTTAAACTTTGCTTTACACAATTATCCTGAAAACTCCCTTTAATTGCTGGGTTTAACAAGGATTACGATTTACAGTATTTTTCTGTAAACCAAACTATTAATTTGGTTTTGTTGTGGTTATGTTGTGGTAATAAAACCTATTGTTTGGTGATGGTGTAAATAAACCTAAAGTTTATTGGGTGTTGAACCGTTTTAAATAACAACTTTTGAATAAAACTTGGAGATAACCACCTTATAATTAGAAGCTAAAAAAACAGCTTTTGGTCTTTAAGGGCTAACTCTTTACTGTAAAATTTAGGCTTTTCATTCTTGTCCCAAAGACCCCAATAAGCACCAACATCACCTTCGGCACCAACTTTCCATGACTCATCAAATGAGGAAAAATAGAATATGTCAATATCCTCTTCCTTAGACCAAAGTTGTGTGTTAATGAAATACTTCATGGCATTTTCAGTTGAAGGCATAGCTCCGTTTAAGCCTTCACCTTGGCTGGGCCAACCCGTTTCGGTAATAATTACTTTCTTTCCGTTACCCGCTCGTTCAGCTTGTCTGTACATATCCTTCATATAAAGTAATGAATATTCTATGCTACAGCCTTCCCAATAGGGGTAACAGTTTGCTAAAATCACATCGCAGGCTTCGGTTATTTTGGGCTTCATTGTAAACTCATAATAGGCGTCTACATAACCTACGGGAACATTGGTAATATCTTTTTTTACATCATAAATAAACGCCAATAATTCATCTTCGGTTAAATCCTTTCTGTAGAGCACTTCATTTCCAACTGCTGCTATATCAACAAAACCTTCCTGAGCTAATTTTTTTAAACCTAAAATTTCATTCTTGTTAATTTCAGCGTCATTTCCCAACCAAGCACCTACTAAGGTTTTCATGCCCATTTCTTTCGCTATTATTGGAATAAGCTCGTTACCTTCTGTGCATGAAAATGAACGCACCCAATTTGTGTAAGGTTTTATAATTTTTAATCGCCTTCTAATTTGCTTTTCGGTTAATTGGTCGCCCGGTTCTTGTCCCTCTTCATAAGGACTAAAACATAGCCCGTGCATACCATTTTTTAGTACTCTTTTAAATAAATTTTGAAGGCCCTTACTTGTTTTGTTATCTAACTGGCCTCCAGATAACGACATAATTTTATCAGCTCTGTATGACATAATTTTTAAATATTAAAGTTCTCCTCTTCTTTCAACTAATTGTTCTTTTATTTCTTTTGCTCTTGCTTCCGTTAAACTGTAGTTCCACATAACCCAAATAGCCAGGGCTGCTGTAATTGAAGGAATTGCAATGTCTGCAATACGCAGATTGGTCATGGTCTCCATTGTTTGTGTTGGTGCATCTGAAATGAACCCGACCATCTTTAATACCAATCCGCCCAAGACCAACGCCAGTGCTTGACCAAGTTTTACCATCCACCAATAAATAGCGCCAAACGTTCCTTCTTTGCGGGGCATGCCGTTCCTTAATTCATCTAAATCGCAAACATCTGCCGTCATACTCATCATTAAAGTGAAAAGTCCTCCTAAACCAAATGCCATAAAGGGTACAGGAATAAACATAAGCCATGGGTTTCCAGGGTCGAAGCCCCACCATTTTAAAACGTAACCAACGATGGAAATAACTGTTGAATAGATAAAAGCCTTGCGTTTACCCCATTTATCGGACATCCAAGAAATAATGGGTATAACGGCAAAAGCTGTTAGAACCGCTGTTATGGTTGAAAACCACGCGGGCCAGGTTCCAGCACCGTCATAATCGCCATTAAACATGTAAAAAACTATGATATAAAAACTGAACGCAGCCACCATTTGAAAGCCATTAAAGACTAAAAACGTAGCACCACATAACCTCATAAACGGTTTGTTTTTGGAAACTTGGGCAATCCCTTTAAACAAATCAACCATATTAGACCCTAGGGTTTTAAAGGATATTTCCTTCCTGTTTTCCATGTGTGAGGCATCAATACCCTTACAAAAAATTGCTGGTAAAACACCCAGTAATAAACACGCCGCTGCAACCACCATGGACATTTGCCTTACTCCCTGTGCTTGATCAGCGAACAAATCGGGGTCTGCAATGATTACCCAAAACCATGGTGTAACCATCCAAGCTATTTGCCCCATGGTATTTGCAAATGCCATTAATCTAGTTCGCTCATTATAGTCGCTGGTCATTTCATAACCCAAACCAACTAACGGGGTAGCAAACATGGTGTTGCCTATTAGAAACAACAATGAAAAAATAAGGAAGTACCAAAAATTATAGGACTGTGAATTTTCAGCGTCTAGTTGCCATAATACAGCAAACAAAATTCCGCTTAATATGGCCCCGACAAAAATGTAAGGTCTTCTGCGCCCCCATTTAGATTTTGTGTTGTCTGAAATAAACCCCATTATGGGATCTGTGATGGCATCAAAAATTCTAGGTAAACCACCCAGTAGCCCCGCTAAAAAGGGATCCATACCAAAGGCCGTGAGTAAGAAAAACATGAAAAAGCCTAACGCGCCCGGTAACAGATTCAATACCAAATGTCCTGCGCCAAAGGCTGCCTTTTGTCCAATAGGCACTTTATCTTTTGCTGCTGTTTTTACGTTTGACATAATATCTTATTTATTTAGTTATACTTGGTTGAATGATTATTGTTTGAATGGCTTGTCCATTAATTGTTGTATCCACTTGTTCCTCACCAACAAAAAGGTTGATTGATTTTGGAGCTTCAAATTCATTAAAGATTACCAAAGCAATTGTGCCATCAGGATTTTGTGCTGCTGTGGACATAAGGGTATCATCATTATTTTCCAAATCAATAATTTTTGCGCCTGGCCTTATGTACTTACTAAAATGTGCCATAGTAAAGTAGAGAGGTGTAAAGTAAACCTCATCTAAATCAGGGTCAACAATTACAGGAGCCACGCACCAGTTTTTGAACCAATTAGGGCCACCTTGTTTGTCTAAAACCATATTCCAATCTACCCATCCATCAACCCAATTGTTGAGGCAACCGATAATATCCCGAGCATATCTGTTCACAGGGGCATACTTTGGGTGTAGGTACTTTTCTTCTTCTGAAGCCCAATCCCATCCCCAATCTGTAGCTTCCTTTTTCCAGTACCAAGCATCGTCCTTCCAAACGGGCACTTCGGCATCAACACATCCTTCTGTTTCAATCAAATATTTATCAGGAGCTTTATTGTGCGCATATTGCAAAGCCTCAGGAAAATAATCATAGGTGCTTTCATACCAGTGAATTGCTGTTCCATCAAAATATTTTGATGAAGCTTCATCCCGATACATTTCGTCAACCCATTCTTTTAAACCTGCTCTGTTTTGATCATAGCCCAAAATAATTTTATCACCATAGCCATCGGTTTCCAATTTTGGTCCTAAATGAAACTGCACAAAGTCGGTCATTTCCTTCGGTGAAAAATGCATGCTCTCCCAATTGTTGCCATTTCCGTGGGGTTCATTTTCTACAGTAAATCCCCAAATACCAATACCTTCGTCTTCATATGCTTTTACATATTTTGAAAAGAATAGTGCCCAAGTATCATAGTATTCAGGAAGCAATTTCCCACCAACCCAATGATTGTTGTCTTTCATCCATGGTGGGGCAGTCCATGGTGAGGCAAATAGTTTAAATCCATCTTCCGACACCGCCAAGGCATCCTTTATCATTGGGATTAAATCGTCCTTATCTTCTTCAACCGTAAAATGTTCCAGGTTCTTATCTCCTTCAACTGCTGCATAGGAATATTGACCAAGCGAAAAATCACAAGAATTCATGTGTGTTCTATTCAATGAATAATTTGCACCATCTTTGGCAAAATATGCCTTTAAAATAGTGTCCCTGTTCTTTTTGCTGAGCTGATTTAATAAATAAGCTGAAGACTCCGTAAAAGCGCCGCCAAATCCTGTTATGGTTTGAAAGGTTTTTTCAGGGTTGATTTTAATTTTTACAATCGAATCTACTTTAGGAAACTCCATAATCTTGGTTAACTTGTTTCCGTTTGCTGAAGTTTCAAAAACCTCAAACTCCAATGGCATTTTAGATTCGCTACAACTCATTATGATTAAAAAAAGAAAGACAATATTTAATTTGAAACACTTCATTTTTAGTTCTTATCAATTGGCAACGTTAAACTCTTGAGGGGTAGGAGGCGCTAAAACTTCGTCTTTTAGTACTTCTAGATTCCCGCCATATGTTTTGGTTATTGGGTTGCCATCTCTTGTTAGGCCGTCAAAAACACCTTGATCAACCAAATTCCATAGGGCATATTTTGCTTGTCCATCAATCTTGAAGAGTCCAAAGTGATTTTCTGAACCCTTGGCATTCCGGGCATCTTTCCATTGTTCATCAAAGGCTTCAAAGAAAAAACAGGAAATATTGTTTTTGTTCGTCCAATCTCGCATTAATTCATGATAGCGCCCCGATTTGTATTCATCACAAGCCCTGGAGCCGTCTGGACCATAATGGCCGTCTGATACCGTTGCCCAACCTGTTTCCCCAATGTGTATGGGTTTGTTTACGCCCAAACTTTTCATATAATTGGTAACACTGTCATACTGTTTTTGCGCAAATTCTAATGAACGTTGCATGGCAAACTCAATTTTTTCTTCATCAGGAAGACCTTCTTCATTTTCATGCAACAACCAAAAAGCAGGGTTGTAGTGCGAATTGTGCATAGGGTAGGTGTGCATAGAAATATAGTCTACAGCCTTGATAAGCTTTTCCAAATCTTTGGTATGATAACTTGAGTCGCCACCACCCCATGATGAAAAATCATCTGAGCTGGTAATCCATAAGCTTTTTGGAAGCTCTCCTTTTTTCTTTAAAGCCTGAAGGTGATTTACCCATTTAAGTATAACATTTGGCCTAACAAAATAGCTTGTAGCCCAATTTACCATAGCCTCATTGCCTACGGCTATAACCTTTACTATATCTGGGTATTGTTTTGCCAAAGCTACCGCTCTATTTATTTCACCTTCGTTCTGCTCACTTTCTACTTCATGGTCTGGGGTTTTGCCTGTCCAAGCGTTTTTGCAATCTATCCATGCGCCAAGCATAACATACATTTCAAAGTTTGGGTCTTCTTCTTTTAATTCACTTATCACCTTTAATAAATTTGGTGCTTGTTGAAGCTGAACATTGTAGGTTCTTAAGATTTTAATGCCCATAGCTGCTAAAATCTTCATATCTTCCTTAAGTTGCTCATTTGTTGGCTGCACATCGCGTGTTTTTTGACGATATCCACCGTATGAAATAGCCATATAATTTGGATTTCCAAGAATATCTGCGGCTGTTATGTTATTTTTAGCTTTTGGAGTTTTATTACATCCTAAAATCATTATTAATAGTGTAAGCGTTAAAAGTGATTTATATGTTTTTAGCTTCAACATGGCTCGAGTTTCTATTTTTTAACTGAAACTTTAATGTGGTTTATTGCTCCCATTCGTTCAAATAATGATTTTGAAAGTTCATGGCTAAGCGTCAAGCTTTCAAATGTTTGAACCTCACCAGTGTTAAAGATTATTTGTGTATTTTCAATATCGGCAAGCTTATAGATAAACGGTACTTGGCAATAAGTAAAACACAGCGAATTCGCTTCAAGATTTATGCTCTGAAGCTCCTTGTTGACATTGGTAAATTGAAAAACTGATGGTTCTTTTAAAAACTCCTTCTTTTGTAATAACCTTGGTTTAAAGGCTATTTTTCCCTCTTCAACAAAAACACCCAATTCACCAAACCTGCTTAGCACATCCTCTTTTACTTGCCCAGTCATACCAGGTTGTTGGGCTCCTTTTGTTGCCGGTGTATGGGAATAGGGATCAGTAGGGAAGGCGCCATATAATTCTGGTGATTTGTGCACGCCGATACCCGCGTTTATTTCGTAATAATGGTCTAAAAGCTTTCCTATTAAAGCCTTATCGTCATTGTTTTTTATCGCTAGCAAACAGTTTTCTTGAACGGCAAGCAATAATTTAGAAACCATGTGCCAATAAATAGACCCTAAACCTTCATAACCAAAGAAAGTACCTGAGCGTCCCGTAAAGGATTTGTGGTCAAAAATGTCTTCGAAAATTTGAAGCAACAAAGCTTGGTCTTTTTCTACCAATGGCTGGTAGGGCTTATCTAAATTCGAGAGCGCCTCTTTTAAACTGTTGGCATTATTGAAATTCCCATTAAAATGGTAGTTTCCTTTAACATCTTGTTCTATAACCCGCTTATTTCCATCGGTTACCAACGTTTTTAAAAGTTCTGATTGTTCCACTTTTTCAAATGGAATATTGTTCTTTTTATCAAATCGGGGCAATTCTTTGTTAGGGTACAAAATGTAGCTGTATTGGTCTTCCCTAAACAGTGCGCTGCTTTTAAGCCCGTCAAGCAGACTTAAGGCTTGAGTTGGCGACAAATAGCCTGAGCTTAAGGCCGCCACTTGCCCTTCAAGCATTTCCGATAGGTACGAAATGGATACACCGCCATCACTTTCAACAGTCATTAAATTATAGGCGTGATACATGTTATCATGTCGCTTGTTGGCATCTATACTGTGTTCTAAATACGCTTTAGTGGTTTGTATAAAACCTAAAATATCTGTTAGTGGCAATGCTGATTTTTTGCCCGAAAAACTTTTGCTGTAAATTTCTTCTCTATAATGCCCTCCTGCATTACCTAAACCATCCAAAATGGCTCTTCGGCCTTTGTTGGATATTTTATCGGATAAAACATGTTTGTTCGTGCTAAGAGTTTTAACAACTTCGTTGAAAAAAACAGCCAGCTCTTGCGATATTTCAACTTCATCGATATTGGCTTTTGAAACAACATTTTCAAAGAAATTTAAAAATCTATAGAGGTAGTATAGCGTAACCATGGAAACACCATTGCCAACTAAGGCATTGTTGGCATCATTCCATTCTGGGCGCTGGGTGTTTAGCCAAATACCTCCTTCTGGAATAAAGTTTGAAATTTTTGACAATACCGTTGCCAACAATTTTTCCATGAGGTTAACATGGTGGATTTTCGCATTTTTGTCTTCCAACAAAGCGCCATCGGCTCCCAAAATTTTTCTTTTATCATTGATTTTTGCATCCAACTTATGGTCAAAATCAATAGTGTCCTTTGGGTTTTTTAAGGTGTCTTTGTAGCTCTTAATCTTGTATGGTACATTGGCATAAACAAACACATCTTGATTAAACCCTGTTTCTAATTTGCCGGGGTAGTGGTCCTCAATAAATTCCAAGAATTTTAATAGATAGATAATTTGGTGGTCCCCCCAATAACCAATGTAAGACCAAGGGTCGTGCTCTTCTATAACCTCCCAATCAAAACCATCTTTTGTAACTCGATACGGATTATAACCTTCAAATGTTGAAGCGTTTAAAAACTTATGTATCATACCCTCAATATACTCAGGGTAGGAGTGGGCCAAAGCTTCCCAATTCTGGAAAATATCACGCCAATTGCCTTCATAATCTAAAATTTTTGACCCATCTATTTCGCTTCTCGTGTTAATGGAGAACTTGTTCCATGGCCTACTTGGGTCGCCATGCCTTCTACTAAACTTTAACGGTAAATATTCAAAGCAAAGGCGTTTGAAGTCTTTATTGCTGTCCTTTTCTACAAGATTTTGAAGATCACTTAAACTGAACTTGTCATTTAAGTTATTTAGAACAGTTTCCTTTTCATTAAAAACTTCCTTGTTTGCTTTGGAAATATATTTTATGAAATCTGATTTTTCAATGTTGTACCCATCATCAAAAATACCACCTCGCATAATGTTGAAAAGCGTATTTGAAAAATGTCTGGTATTAATCAATGAATCTGCCGTTAGTTGCAATCCATCTGACGCACCTGTTAAATTGATGAGGTTTTTTGTGCCGGCATCAATATCATTTTGAACTAAATTGAACAGATTTTTTTCAGTTTTGATTGTTTCCGAAATTCGAACAACATCTGTTATGGATTGGTTAACATTGGCAACAAACATCCAATTCTTTTCAGATTTGGGCAGTAATTCAATTTTTGAAGAAATAAAATAAGCTCCTTTCTCGGCTTTTACATCTACCTCTTCTTGAATTTTTTCTCCTTTTCTAAAATTGTCCATTTGAAGGGAAGACAATAGATGTGTAGCGTTTTCAATCCCATGAGACCATACGGTGTTTGCCTTAAGCGCCTCACTTGGCTCTGCTTTATCTACAATTACGGCGCTTAATGCAAAAACGCCTAAACCTGAATCTTTTTGTAGTTCACTTTTTTTGTAGGCATCAACCAAATTGCTTCTGCTGTTTTGTAAATCTGAAGAAACACTTGCAGGTAAAATATTTTGCAAACCATCTATTAGGGTAACCTCAACTACATTTTCTTTGGTATTAACAAGGGTTGATTTTTTTACAAAGCCGAACTCATTGCTACTGTTCCATTGATACCTGAATGTTAGTCCCAAGTCGATATTATGCTCTTCAAATACAATTTTATTTCCAAATTTGTTTTTGTAGAGATTGGTTTGGGTTTTATAAATACCCATTTGTCTGATTGAAAAGGGTTCCCAAATATGAACTTTTCCATTTATTTTAACCTGAAAAATAGCTTTGCTACCTGTGGTTTCGGCCATTTCGGTAATCTTATCATCAGTATAATATGGAAAAAGGGCATACTCTGCATTCTTGCGCCCAGCGGTTAAGCCTCCGTTACTAGAAATGAACATCCAGTGGTTTGAATCGCTTACAATACTCATAAAAAACGGACGCATTTTATCGCTATTCGAAATTTTATAAAAATCTTCATTATTGAAGCTTACCAATTCTAATTCAACTGAAGTGTCATTTTTGGACGTCATTGTTTTGCTCATCTTTATATTGGTCTCCATAGTTCTAATAAATTCATTTTGTGCTCTGAACTACCTTTATAATGTTGTTTTAATTGCAGTCGGTGCAAACAAGAGAAACGTTATCTATAACCACAACTCCTACTTCTGCTCCCATATCGAAAAGAACACGACTATTTGCTATTCCAAAATCGGCAGACGACAAATTCAACGTAAAAGTTTGTGTTGTTGTGGTTAGGCTTACTGTTTCCGTAGCCGCTGTCCAAGGGTCTTGATTTAATCCGATGCCTGCCAAAATGGTTCTATTTCTATCGGAAGAGGCATCAAATGTAAGCGTGTAATTCTTGCCTTGCTCAATCGCAACTACTTGGCTTAAATTAACATCATAAGGATTGCCGGCGGCAGTTACATCAGCAAAATTATAAGAATTGCCACCATCCATTTGAACGTTCAAGGCATTACCGCTCCAAGCTGTGCCACCATTCTCAAAGTCTCCGTTGGTTAAAAGGCCATCATCAAAAGGGCCTACCCCAGAACCTGTACCATATAGCATTAAATCATCAAAATAATAGGTGTCTGTATTGTTGGCATTCAGGTCAAAGAAAATGACGATTTTGTTAAACTTGCCACTATCTGAACCGGTAAAAGGAAACATTAACTCTTCCCATGCACTGGTTACCGAAGTAGTTAAAAATTGTTCGGTACTATTGCTGGCGTTACCAATCTCTTCTAGCTTTATTCTAACTTCAGTGTTGGCTCTTGCAGACCAAACTTTTATTTTTAAACCTGTATTGGAGGTGAAATCCAATTTCGCATCCAAATCTATTTGATTGTTGTCCCATGGGTTATTGCCAAGTTTTGTGATTTGACCAACCTTGCATGACTTATTTAAGTCGTTATCAAAATCTGGATTATCAATCCAACTAAAATCAGCGCCGTCTTCTATAATACTAGTCGATGGGTCTTCCATAAAAGTTAAATTGAAATCTGCTGCGCTGAGTGACTCCGTTACTTCAGATGTACAAGGCGTAGGTGGTGTTTCAATTTGTATAATATCGTCTATGTAAAAAGTGCCTGAAGTAGTGCCTGGACCATCAACAAATAGGGTTAATCGCGAATAGCTATTGGATGAATTATAGCTAAAAACAAGGGGCTCCCATCCAGAACCACCGTGGCTTGCGGTAGTTTCTATGGGCGCACCACTTCCTTCCTCAAGTTTAAGCAAAACATTTATTGGGGCATCTGACCAAAAATTCATTGAAATGCTTTTAAGCGTGTTTAAATCAATATCTTCACCTAAATCAAAATAAAGACCTTCCCAAGCTGCTCCAGAGTTTGTAACGGCTCCCACTTTGGAAGTGCTTGTATTTGAGCCTGATGAATCTGGATTATCAACAATGGAAAACGATGCGCCACCAAAAGCAGTTGGCTCATACTTAGTACTTGTTCCATCGAAAGAAATTGGAAGACTAGCTATTTCGGGAATTAAAATGGTAATTTCATCTTGGAAAGAATCAGATGTTCCTGACTCATTATTGGCCTTTAAAACTATAGTGTAAGTCCCATTTTCGTATGTTTTTACTGGATTTATAAGCGTAGACACCTCGCTATCATCACCAAAGTTCCATTCATAAGTATTGGCGTTTTCCGATATATTGATGAATGTTACCGTACCAGTGTCTACATTTAAGGTATATGTAAAACCAGCCGTAACCTTTGGTGAAACAATAGCATCGTCTTCCTCACAATTTACCAAAGCAAAAGCCAGAATGATTGTTAGGGCATATTTAAATTTCATTAATAATTCTCTCATGGTCTTCTTTTTTAGTTGTTGTTGTTTTTATAAACTCTAACATAGTCTACTAACATAGTTTGGGGGAATACAGTTTCATTGTTGGGAGAACCAGGTAAATTGCCTCCAACGGCCAAATTCAATATGATGTAAAATGGTCCGTTATTAAATACCCACTCGCCAGGAACATCTTCAGGGGTTATTTGATTGTACAGCACATCATCAACATAGTAGTTTATGTAATCCGGCCCCCACTCAATACCAAAAACATGAAAGCCTGTATCGAATCTGTCATTGTCCAGATTATATGATTTACTAATCGATTCTCCTCCTGAATACCCTGGTCCGTGAACGGTTCCAAATATTCTGGTAGGTTCGTCTCCGACATACTCCATGATATCAATCTCACCTATCTGTGGCCAAATTTCAGTGCCGTTACTATCATCACCCAGTAACCAAAATGCTGGCCATAACCCTTGCCCCCAAGGCAATCTTATACGGGCTTCGAACCGACCATAGGTTTGTTCAAATTTACCTTTAGTAAGTAGCCTTGCGGAAGTATAAGAAGATCCTTCAAAATCTTCCTTTTTGGCGGTAATGATTAAGACGCCATTTTGAACGGTGACGTTTTCAGTGCGATCTGTATAATATTGAAGTTCGTTATTTCCCCAACCGTCTTGTCCTGTACCTATATTGTATCCCCAAATGGAGGCATCGGGAGCGCCATCGGTATCAAATTCATCAGCCATAACAAGGTTTGTGAAGGTTACAACGGTTTGTTTTTCATCGGTACTACAACCTGTAAAAAGGGTTAACATCAATGAAAATAAAAGGTATGTGTATATTGAATTAAGCTTTAAGATTTTAGTTTTCATAATATTGCTTTTTTGAATTCTTTATTTAGTTTTTTAAATCTAAAAGCAGAATTAATTTTCATAGAAATAAATATTATCCAGATAAAAATTTGATAATGATGAACCATTGATGTTCTCATAAATAATAAGGCCAATGTTGTTCCTGTTGTTCATTGTAATAGGGAACTCTAGCGTAATCCAGGAATCAGCAACAAAAAGAGCTTTGTTGAAGAAAATTTGTTCTCTGGTGTCGTCACCACCACCATCTGCTTGATCAGCACCAAAATCTACAACGGTTATCAAAAAATCAATGTTTGCCGGCACGCTATTAGGAATGTACATGTTTATGTGCAAATTTGATTTTTGAGTAGCATCAACCGTTGGATTAGCAAATTGATTTCCAACAAAATTAAAGTTGGTGTAATTAATCATGCTGTTGCCTCCAATTGAAAACTCTGAAGATTGTGTTGTTTGAAATGGTTCCCAATATCCATTAAAAAAGTCTACAGGAACATTGGTGTAGGAATCACTATAAATAGAGATAACTTTACTTGGGTCTCTAGTAGGCGTTGGGGCTAAATTAAATGCTCCTCTTGATGTAAGTTCCAACGAGCCTTTGGCCACAACACCCCCAAGTGTGGCGGTTATTTTTGCAGTTCCTTCACCTATTATAGAAACTACACCATTGTCATTAACAGTTGCAATATCTTCATTAGAAGAGAAAAACTTAAAATATGAAGGTGCCGCATTAACAGTTACATTATTGCCTGTTCCTAAATTAAAGGTTTGGGTCAAACCGGTTAGGGCAATATCCACTCCAGTAAAAGCGGTTTCTGATCTATCTTCACCATTGGAAATGGCTGGTTGTGGTTGAGCCATGGTTCCAAGGTTTTCAAATTTAAGTTCATCTATCCAAAAACTATAGCCCTCTCCATTTTCTGGTCCTTCAGCATACCAAAACACACCTCTTTCTTCCACCAATTTTGATGCGTCAGGAATAGGAATAACATACTTTTGCCAATTTGTGGTTAATTGAAGGCTCGTGCTAACTAGATATTTGTTTTCAAAAAAATCTTGACCAAAGCCTATTTCATTTATGCGTCCAGATCTTGTTCCTTTTGCCCAAAAAGTTAGGGCATTGTAGCCCGTTAGGTCTCTGCCTGCTCCATCAACCCTAAAAATAGCACCTGCATAGCTGCCTTCTGGGTCATTAACATTGGGAACATCAAAACGCATAGAAGCCTTGCTATTGTAGCCTTCGCTTTCATCAACAGACCAAGCAGTTGGTTTGGATCCCACAAATGGAAAGTAAAAATTAGAACCCAACCCTACGGGCGTATCTGTAAATATTTCTGCTGTACTTGGAAATGTTGCCAATACTGCTTCATCGGACAATTCTCTTTCGCAGCCAACCATAATTGTGAATAGGGCGCTCAATAAGAATAATGCTTTTCTGAATGTGAATTTTATATTTTTCATTTTCATATATTTTATTTGCCAATATTGATGTGTACATAGGTTCTAATTTCCCATTCACTACCGTTATCAAAACCAACTGGGCTTATTGGCGGTACGGGAGGAAATGTGTTAGGTGGAACTGCTGTAGGTGAATATCTTGGTGAATTTTCATCCAGTGATCGCCAAATACCACGAATACCTATTTTCGTGTCTGGAAGAATAAACCAATCTGGCTTACCAATAGATGTAGAAATATCAATCATGTTCTGAACAGGGAAGGTGAGGTTAAAATCTCGATGGTAATCAAATGGTCCCCAATCATTAATTTTGAAACCATATTCCAGCTTCCATTTTTTGTATATCATTTTGATGTCGCCGCCAATGCGTTCAATGGTTCTATCACTATCACCATTTGCTTGCGCGGTACCACCATATAAATTTCCGATGAGCCCTAAATCTGGACTTATTTTCGAGACGATTCTAGAACTTAACTCCCAGAGGTCTTGAGCTGGTGCAGATTGAGGAAAGGCAAAAAAGGTACGATTGGCTAAAAACCCAATAGCTGCATCTTGAGCAGTAGGGTGGTGTCTGTAGACAAAACCAAGGTTGAAGGCAAATTTTGCATCCTCAGCACGGTCGTTATCCCACTCGTAAAACCAAGTGCCTGGTGTTGGATCGAAGGTTAAAAGCAACTCTCCAGCAGTAGTTTCTCTGTTGCCTCTTACGGCAAATGGATCGTCAATAAAGTTTCTTAATCTTCCTGGAGCAGAGACATCATTTGGCATTGGGTCTACTAATGGTTTTTGCCATAAAAAGTTTGGTGCTAATTGCCAATCTCCCATTAAGAATGTAAATCCAGAGAGAATGTTAGTTTGGTTACCACTGCCTGAATCCTTTAACTTCCAACCCGTAAATGTTCTTGTGGCATCGGCACCACCATTGGCTACCAAGCCCATATAAGCTGCCTGTGCATACCAGTTAAACCTTCCTGCCTGAACGGTTATTTTGGCTTTACCACCCCAATTATCATCTGAATTAATTTTATCTTGATACACCTGATAATTTCCAGGCTCTCCAGTTACATCTTGAAATGTGCTGCCATTTAATGGTCTGCCGCCCCAAATCCCCCCTAACGAAAGGCCAAGGTTTCCAAATTCTTTTTCAAGTACTATAGTGGCTCGTTCTGTTGGCCAAGGTGGAATTACACCAGAAGAAACTTGGTTTGCATCCAAAATTCGTCGGCCATTATCATCAAACTGTAAGCTCGTGTTTAAATCTCTGTGATATATACCTGTTATATCCCAATGTTTGAAATTGGTTCTATACTTAAGCAACATTGTTGGGTTGGCGCCCCACCAAAGTTGAGGGCCAAATGCGGCCTTTAAGCCTTTAAATTCTCGTTTTCCATCTATTTCCAAGCCCAGAATTTCACCATTGTAAATGTCTAGGTTTGGCCCATAGTTAGCTTCAGGATATAACCCAAAGAAATCACCTTCATAACCCCAATGGTAGTGGCCTGTTCTGTAAAATCCTCTAACATCGGCATGCTTTGCGTTCCATTCAAATTCTGCATTGTAAACTCGCACACGGTTGTTGTCTGTAATAGTTATTTCTTCGCCATCTGAATTGATAACGGTAACCGGGCGGCCAACATTCTCATAAAAAATCTCATTAATGGGATTCTGTGCTACGTTACCAAGGATGTTGAAATTTACTTCGGCCGTCATGTTCGATGTTGGTTGCCCCATAACACCCACGTAGTAAGATTGCATGTGGTCGAAGCCCAATTGATTTGGATATGAATTTGTGTCTGGATCCGGATTATCTGGAGTTGTGATTAATGAACCTCCTGTGTTAAACGTTGTAAACTCAGCCCTAAGGTTGCTCAATTTTATTTTTCCTCCGTCTTTCGCTTCAAGAGCCGCTTTGTCTCCACGGGCTCTTAATACCGCATCCATTAAGTTGATGTTGTTAAAATAATTTTGAATAAAATCAGCATCAACACCATCTTCATATGGGTTTAATTGATGTGCTTCCTTTAAGGCGTAGTAAGCTGCTCGTGGATATAATTCGTAAAGCCCTCTTGGACTAGTTGATCCTTTGGCACAAATACCAAACCATTCCTCATTCATATTATTTTCGCCTTCTTGGTAATCCTTTAAATATCCACCATTTGCCCAAGACGCATTGTTGTCGTGAACATCAGCGTTTTCACGTTTATCAAAACCATACTTCCACCAGCCATCACTAAATTGAAAAGTAAAACCACCTATTGAGTTTTGGGCTTTACCCAATCCTGCAGCATTGGCGTATATTTCTCTCCAGTTCTCAACCATGTAATAGGCCTGAGATTTTTGGTCTTCTTTGTTTTCTATAGCATTAAAGGCGTCAGCTCCAAATTCAGTAAACATAATTGGCTTATTGAATTTTTCCTTTACAACATCAAACATATCGGTAAACGATGGGCCACGATAAGAGTTAACACCATATATATCTACATCTTTACATTCTTCTGCAGCGATATCAATGAACAAAACATCTCCATTACAAATAGCCACAGGATGGGAGGTATCCATCTCTTTCATCATTTTTGCCGCTGTATTCATTAAGCGGTACATTGGCCTACCACGGCTTTCACCAATAAATTGAATGCGCCCCTCGTCATCCGGAAAATCCTCAGTTTCAGCACCTGCCCAGAACAATCCGTAGTTGTTTTCATTACCTAAGAGATAGAGCAATAGGCCAGGCGTATTTTTGTATTCCTGGACCAAGGTCTTCATGTCGTTTAGAAGAAGTTCTGAAGTTGTTGGGTCGTCGTAAATGGTTACGGGAGTCCAAACGCCATTAATAGTTAGTCCGTAACGTCCAAAGGAATGATTCAACATGGTGTAAATACCATAGTTTTCATAAATGTATTTAATCCATCTTGCCGGAACGCCAGTGTATTGACGGATGACATTTACGTTCATGCTTTTGAGGAGTGACATCTCGGTATCTAGACCCGCTCTGATAACATCGTCTGGTTTATTCCAGAAATCGGCATTTACGGTATTCGTTCCGATAGGAATGTAATCCCAGTTCATACCGTTAATCATAAATTTTTCACCATTAACAGTGAGATACATGCCTTCACCGCTTTTTTCGACAGCTACTTTATTTGCTTGAGCAAATGCAGTTGTCGAAAATAAAATCAAGACTAGCTTTAAAAGGTTTTTATTCATAACGTTTAAGTTTAATTAACTTCTTTATTAGTTTAATTGGTTTACTGTACAAAAGAATAAACTAGAGCCGCTAACAATTTGTAGGTGAGGAATAGGTAAGACTTGGATAATAAATTTAACACTATAGCTTGTCAAATTCGAATTTAGAACCACAACAAAAAACATACATTGTAAAAAAACTCACTATTTTTTACAAAAACCTCAATAAAACCAATGGCTTAACAAATGTTTATAGAATAACCATTCAAATTAAAATTTTCAAAACAGCCCAACTATGTTGTGGTTATGTATAGGTGAAAATTTAAGGTGTTGTGTTAAATTTATTGAAAGGGTATCGGGTTTAGAACAATACCCCACCAAAAAAATTTACTTTAAACTAGTTATTGTACAGGCTTTTCGGTTTGATAAAAGCAATACCATGCTCTAGGACCTTCTTCAATTCTAACTTTTAATGTATTGTTTGTGATTTCAATTATTTCTAGTTTACTGGAGGTTTCACCAACATACCAACACATAAAACCTCCGTCAGAGATATTTATAGTGGTCCCTCTGTATTCAGGATTTGTTGCGTCAAGTGTTGCAATAGATGACGATGGACTGAACGTGACTTTCTTAACCCCATCAACTGATGGTGCAACCTCTGGGCCATGGCACGTGTCTCCAGCAACACCAATAGACCCGGCGTAGTCTCCAGGCGTGTATACTATATCTGTTAACTGTTCGAAAGTTAACTCGCCGTCAACAGATTGTGTGAATTCAAACTCGGCGTCATACATACATAATTTGTCAGGCCACCAAGGACCCGCGTTAAACCATTGCGGATACGTATGCTCACCACCCGGCATGAAATCATTTGGTCCAAGACCAATGTTGCCGTTTTTATCTGCGGCCCAATACCAGATTTTGCTATTTCCAGCACCGCCGCTTAAAAAATCTTTGGCTTCGCTGTCTTCAAAGGAACTGAAAACATCAATATTCATTGATTTTGATGTTATTACGCCTCCTCGCCCCGACGCCATAACGGTTACTGAATAGGTGTTTAAATCTGTTAAACTAAACCTATGGGTCACCTTCCCCGAAGGTGCAACAACTAAGCCAGAGTCATCACCAAAATCAAACAAATAGGTTATGGCTCCTGTGGCCGATGCTTCAAAATTTACAAATCCTGAACCATCTCCGTTAGGATTATCCGCATCTGCACCAACTATCTCTGCTGTAAGTGTTACATTGGTTGGTGGGATAAGTTCTCCAAATTCCCCTTCATCATCTTGACAGCTCGTTAATAAAAACAAGCTTAAGAAAGGAATTAAAATATATTTTAAGTTTTTCATAATTACCTGTGTTTAATGTATTAGTTAGAGGTTAAAGCCACATTGTCAATATTAACTTGTCCAGCTTCTGCACCCATATCAAATATTACTCTAGCATCTGGAGCACCCCAATCCGCAGCCAATAATGTTAAGGTATAGGTTGTTCTGGTTGTCGTAATATTAACAGTTTCTACGGTACTTGACCAAGGAGCTGCGCTCAACCCAATACCGGATATTATAGCCCTGTTGGTGTCTGACCAAGCATCAAAATTCAAAGTATAAGTATTGCCAGCGATAATTTCAACTTTCTGGCTCATGTTTACATCCCATGGGTTTCCTGCTGCGGCAACACCTACGGAGAAGTATGTGTTTCCTCCATCAGTTACAACGCTTACTGGTGCATTGTCATCTGTTCCTACAATCCATGGGTCTGGACCTGCTTCAAAATCGCCATTTACCAATAAACCATCATCAAAAGGGCCATCTCCTAAAAACAGGGCAACATTATCAATGTTCACCATGCCTGCTTCCGCGCCCAAATCAAATATCGCTCTGGCATCAGGTGCGCCCCAATCTGTAGCTACCAAGGTTAGAGAATATGTTGTTTTTGTGGGTGTAATATTTACAGTCTCAACTGCGCTAGACCATGGCGCTGCACTCAACCCAATACCAGTAACAATTGATCTATTGGTGTCTGACCAAGCATCAAAAATAAAGGTATAGGTTTCACCTTGAATTATTTCAACCTTCTGGCTCATGTTTACATCCCAAGGATTTCCAGCTGCGGCAACATCTACAGAGTAGTAGGTGTTTCCTCCATCAGTTACAACACTTACTGGTGCATTGTCATCTGTTCCTACAATCCATGAATCGCTACCAAAATCAAAGTTTCCGTTGTTTAATAAGCCATCGTTGAACGGTGCCGTGCTTGGTTTATAGAAGTAAAGGTTGTCTATAAATACCGTTCCTGTTGCCCAAGGTTCGCCAACAAACTTTAACTGGAATATTTCCGTTACCGTAAGTCCTTGGTCGGTGTATTCTGAGATAGGGATGTCCAGGCTTGTCCATTCTCCAGCAGTTAAATCGCTCCATACAGGTTTTTCGGTTACAGTGCCAGAGGCATTATTAATTAAAGAGGTTTCTAATGAAATGCCTTCATCTGCAGTCCATACATCCAAATGCAGGAATTCCATACCAGAAACATCAATGGAAGTTCCGTCGGCTAAGGCAATACCTTGATAGCTTAGATTGATGTATTGTAACATTTTGTCTCCATCTAAATCAAATTCAGCCCAAGAACTTCCTTGACCACCTTGACCCCAATCCGGGAAAAAGTTAGTGTCTGGCACATCGTTATATTTCTCACTGTAAAGTGAAATAACATCTGTCTCTTGTCTGTTAGGAGGCGTTGGCGCCGAAGCAATGGGTTGAAGTATTTCGGTTACTTCAAATTCCTGCATATACTCTGTTGTTTCAATAGCGGCTCCCATGACTACAACACGAATGGTGTAAGTCCCAGGCTCCTGATAGCCATAAGAAACGGTGTCGCCAATATTGGCAATAACAGGGTCGTCGATTCCTTCTTCGCCAAAATAAACTTCATAAGACACTGCAAAATCTGCAGTGGCTGTGACGTTTACTTGTTTAGAAATGGCTAAATCATTTTCAATAGTAACCACTACATTTTCTGGTGCTTTGAAGGACACTACCAACTCTTGAGAAACTTGAGTTTTTAATCCAGTAAGACCTATAGCTTCTATGTTTACGGTATAAGAGCCTTCTTCATAAACGTGCTCTACACTTTCGCCTTGAAGTAAGTTTATCGTCTCTTCTGAACCATCTCCAAAAGAAACATTGAAATTTGAAGCTCCTGTAGCGTTTGGTGTAATAGTCACCAAACCTGTATTATCTTGGGTAACCTTAAACAATGCAGACACGTCTGTTGGAGCAACTACATTATCTAAGTAACCTAAATCGTTATCGTCCTGCTCACAATTGGTTGCTAAGACAACAACCATAAGAAGACTAAATATATATTTTAATGTTTTCATCTGTTTAAATTTTATTGTTTTTCATCGGTCAGATGTAATTCGCCATTAAATTTTTCAGTTGTTATCAACTCAATTGTTATGGCTCATTTCATATCAATTTTTTATTAATTATCATATCCTGGGTTTTGTGCCCATGTTCCACCCGCCAATTCAATTTCTACATTTGGAATTGGAAACAACTCATGCTTACCTGTCACAAAGCCAGGGATGGCTTGGGCGGCACGGTCTGTTCTTACAAGATCAAAGAAACGATGGCCTTCTCCCATCAATTCTACACGACGTTCTTTAAAAATGTCGTTGGTTAGGTTAGATCCCGAGGTTGAAACATCCGGTAACATGGCTCTATTTCTAACTTTATTAAGATAAATTTTTGCTCTATCGTCGCTTATGTTTCCTCTGTTTAGCGCTTCTGCTGCCATTAATAAAACGTCTGCGTATCTAATAGCACGTGTATTATTGGGGTTTGTTAGCGCAGCATCCGGACGATTGGCATCTCCTTTTCTGGCAATATATTTTCTATTGAAGTATCCTGTTTGCTCATAACCAGCAGTTTCGTCATAACTTGCGGTTGGGTTATCGGCTATCCACTGCTCGATATCAAGAATTGTATAGCCTAACCTGATGTCGCCGTCTTCAAAAGCATCAACAGCTTCTTGAGTGGGCACATTAAAGCTATAACCAAAGTCAAACACGGGGCCTGAATAACCTCTTACACCATTAAAGCCAATGGCGTAGTTACCTTCAAGGCAATAGAAACAATCGTAACTACCCCCGTCCACATCAGAATATTGAATTTCGAAAACAGATTCGATGTTGTTTTCATACTCGTTCTCCCACATTAAAGGGGCAATATTTGAAGGTAATAAATCGTGTGGACCATTATTTATAAGATTTTCAAGAACTTCGGCAGCTTCAGGGAATTTATTTTGGTACAAATAAGCTTTTCCCAATAAGGCCTGAGCCGCACCTTTTGTGATTCTTCCTGTTTCACTCTGGATGTATGGTAAATTGTCTGCTGCAAAAATCAAGTCTTGCTCAATTAATTCATAAATATCTGATGCGGGTGTTCTTGCAAGATCAAATTGATCCCCAAATTGAATTCGCTTATCAACCACCAAAGGCACATCACCGAACCATTTTACTAATTCAAAATAGTAAAACGCTCTTAAAAAACGTGTTTGCGCTAATACACTTGCTTTATTTGGAAAATCTACTTTATCCTTAAACTCCATGATATAATTTGCACGGTTGACTCCGGTATACATCCAGGTCCAAATATCTCTTAATTGCGCATTTACGGGCGTGTGTTCCATATCATCAATCTCCTGAAAACCAGGGGTATCGGTAGCACTTTCTCCACCACACAACGTGTTGTCTGAAGCTATTTCACCTAATTGAAAGTTTTTTGCTGTTGCCTGCAACATGTCGTATGCGGCAACAAGTGCATCTTGGTAATCTGCTTCTGAATTGAAAAAATCTTCAGAGTTTTTCTCAGGTGAGGGAACGTCTATAAAATCATCGGCACAAGAAAACACGAACACCAATGAGATTAACAGTATGTATTTAATTTTTAAAGTTTTCATAATTTCTTGATTATAGTTTCACGTTTACACCGAATAGAAATGTTTTTGCACTTGGGTAGAAGCCTTGGTCTATGCCTCCGCCAATAGGAGCTCCACTTGAAGCCGTTGGGTCAAAGCCCTTGTATTTGGTTAGCGTAAACAAATTGTTTGAAGATACATACATTCTTAAACTAGTTACTTTAGAGTTCTCCAATAGTTTTTCAGGAAAAGAATAGCCTAGCTGAATGTTTTGTAATCGAACAAAAGACCCATCTTCAACATAAAAATCTGAGAACAACCCATTTGGCGTTGCTCCATTTGACACTCTAGGGAAGGAGTTACTTGTTCCTTCTCCAGTCCATCGGTCTAAATAATAAATAGTTCTATTTGTTAATTGTTGACCACGTTCGTAGTTGCGAACTATTTCATTACCTATTGATGCAAATGCATAGGCCAAAAAATCAAAATTTTTGAATTCCAAAGAAACGTTCATACCCATTGTCGCATCGGGTAAAGGGTTTCCTAAGTCAACACGGTCGTCTAGATTTATAACACCATCATTATTTTGATCCACATATTTTAAGTCTCCTGGCTGCGGGGTAATGTCTCCTATTGCCGAAGCGTCAATTTCTGCTTGGTTTTGAAATACACCGGCTGTTTGATAACCATAGAAATAACCCAGTGGAAAACCAGCTTCCATTCTTGATGGTTCAGGTTGGCTTATACCAAATGACCCACCAACAAGAAAACCATCATCCGTGTTTACTGAAACAACTTCATTTTTAAGGTAGGTAACATTGTAATTAACACTAAGTTTAAAATTGTCATTAAACCTATTGCTATAGCCAATAGCAAACTCAAGACCTTCATTGTCTACAACACCTCCGTTAACCACTGGAGCGCCACCTACACCCAACAGGCCCGATACTTGAGGCACTACAAGTAAATCCTCGGTTCTTCGTTTAAAATAATCGGCTGTTATATCAACCTTATTGTCTAAAATTCTCATATCAACTCCAAAGTCAAAGGTTTTTTGTTTTTCCCATCTAATTTCTGGGTTGGCAATTCCTCCTGAAGCTGTCCCTATGATTTCTTGCTCATTAAATATGTATGTTCCTTCTCCGTTTAACAAAGACACATATCTGTAGTCTGGAATTCTATCATTTCCTAAAACTCCATAAGACGCTCTAAATTTCAACAAGTCGAAAAACTTATTGTCCTGAAGAAAATCTTCGTCTGAAGCAACCCAGCCAATAGATCCTGAAGGGAAATAACCGAACTGGTTTTCTGGACCAAATTTGGTTGATCCATCTCTACGAATAACTGCAGAAAGAAGATATTTTCCTTTGTAATCGTATTGCAACCTTGAAAAATAGGACAATAACCTAGAGTCAAAAGTTGGGTTTCTTCCTGTAAATCTATTGATATTTTCTATATCTGAAGCTTGTTCCAGATTGGCGTTTGCTTCAATATTACCAACAATATCAAAACCTGTTGCGCCTGTGAACTCACCTGTTGTTTTAAATACAGATGTTCCTAAAAGTACATTGACCTTGTGAGTGTCATTAAAGGTATTCTCATATTTTATGAAGGCATCAAAAGTGTAATCTCTAAAATAATCTAACCCTTCAAAAACACTACTTCTCTCAACATTGCTGTTTTTTCCACTACCAAAAAAAGCTATGGGGTTAAACACTTTTGAATCAACCTGGGCATAGTTAAACTGTATATTGGTTTGGGCGGTAAAGTGGTCTAAAAAATTATAGGACAACCCAGCGTTTCCACTTAACCTGACCTTATTAAGGTAGTCGTGTGTATCGTCAATTTGGGCTAACGGGTTGATAACCTCGCCCCCTAAACCTTCTGCCAAGGTGTAACGTCCATTTGCGTCTCTAACGCTAAATGTTGGTGCCATGTTAATGGCATTGAAAAGCACAGATGAGTTTGAATTTTCTGGAAGGTTCTTTTTGTTGGTACGCATTAACGTAAGCCCCGCATTAAATTTAAAGTTATCTAAAAAATCTAAGCTATAGCTTGCATTGTTTGTAAAACGCCTAAAAGCTGATTTACGCCCTCCAACAATACCGTTTTGGTTTAAGAATGATCCACTGTAAGAATATGAAGATTTTTTACCACCTCCTTTAAAAAGGATGTTGTGGTTTGTCATTGGTGCAGTTTCAAAAACTTCGTCTTGCCAATCGGTACCAGCACCTAAGCTAGAAACATCCGTAAAAGGAATGGCGCTTCCTCCTGCTGCAAAAGCCTCATTAACCAATAAGGCATATTCAGTAGCATTTAACAATGGTATTTTTCTTGTGGTTTCTTGAATACCATAATAAGCATTGTATTCTACCGTAATAGGCATTTCCTTTCGGCCAGTTTTGGTCTTGATTAAAACCACACCGTTTGCCGCACGTACACCATAGATACCTGCAGTTGCGTCTTTAAGAATGTTAATGCTTTCAATGTCGCCAGGGTTTACAACACTTAAATCTTCAATAACGTTACCATCTACCAAAATCAATGGTTTGCTATCTCCGTTTGTGGAAACACCTCTAATACTGATGGTAGAATCCCCACCCGGGCTTCCAGTCTGAGAGGTAATGTTAACCCCAGCAACTTGACCTTGAAGTGCCTGCTCAATTCTGGTAGGCTTAAGAGCTTCAATGCTTTCGCTGGATACCACACTTACCGCACCTGTGACTTCTTTTTTGGTTTGGGTGCCATAACCTATAACCACAACTTCTTCTAGTTGTGCTAAATCTTCTTTTAACTGAATTGTGAGTTCAGTATTGGTTGAAATGGTAATTTCTTGGGTTACATAACCTAGGTAACTTACAGAAATTACAGAACCTTGTTCAACCCCTGTTAATGTAAAGTTACCATCAAAATCGGTAGTAGTACCTTTACTGGTGTTCTTTACGATAATGTTAGCCCCCGGAATAGGAAACCCAATTTCATCTTGAACAACACCGGATATGTCATAATTTTGAGCTCCGGAGTAAGCCACAAAGAATAAGGCTAAAATTTTAATTAGCAATTGTCTCATATATTGTTAGTTTTTAGTTGTGGTAAAATTAAACGTGACCTTTGCTTTATTGAAATTTTTAGCCACAACAAAAAACATACATCTTAAAAAAATGATTGTTTTTTTGAGAATACAGCAACAAGACCTTTTATTTATTGGGTTTTCAAGACCAAACAAATCTTTTGGAAAAAATTATAAAAACATGAATGTTGTGGGGTTGTATAGGTAAAAATCGATTTTGTAGGGGCGCTATACCTCTAAAATGTAATCAGTAAGGCTGGCCTCATGTGGTAAATCGAGCTTTTTTCTGAGTCTATAACGTTTTACCTCCACACTTCTCGGGGAAATATTTAAAAGTGGCGCTATTTCTTTTGAGGATAAATTTAACCTTAAGTAAGCGCAAAGCCTTAGATCATTTGAGGTTAGCGAAGGATGGTCGCTCTTTATTTTTTTAAGGAAATCTTTATCTGCATTATTAAAGGCCTCTTCAAACAAATGCCAGTCGTCTGTATTATTTAAATTCTTGTCTATGATTTTGATGATGCTCTTAACGCCTTTACCAGTATCTGATGTTTTTTTCAATTCGGTTTTAAGGTTGTTCAAAAACTCATTTTTCCTAATAAGGTTCATTGTAGAGGTGGCCAATTCCTTGTTTTTATTTTCTATATCCTGTCTTAATTTATCGTTATTAAAACGCATAAGTTGTTGTCTGTTTTCAAGCTCCTTTCGTTCCAACTCACGTTGTGATTTGAGCAGCAATCTTTCTCGCTGCTTTCTGTAATAACGTTTATAAACATTATGCATAAACAACGAAAACAAAACTACAAATGCTATATATAGAGCTATCATAGCCTTAGTTAAATACCAAGGCGCCTCAATGCTGAAACTATACGATTCTATATTATTTGAAACCCTGTTGCCAATACGGGATCGCACAGAAAAGGTATAATCGCCAAAAGGCAAGTTCTCAAAAGCTTCATGGGGCTGTTGAGACCATTCACTCCAATCTTCATAAATACCCTCAAGTATATATTGGTATTCCGTAACTTGAAACTTATTGAATTTTGGAACACAATAATGAAACTCAAAATTATTTTCTGTATTTTTAAAATCGCCTTCAGTGGATGTATCAATAAACCTGACATTGGTGTCGTTCTTTAGGCTGCTAACAAATGTATAATTAAGTTTTACTTCGTGCGATGGATAGTCCAACTTATTTAAGTCTAAAAGTAAATAACCAGAAGTTGTTCCGTAAAGAAATTCACCATTATTAACCGATAATATGTTCTCAAACCCTACAACATGATTAATTGCGGAACTTTGTATTGGTACCTTATGAATTTTTGGCGCCCCACTTAATCTGTTTGGGGTTAAATAGCTTAATCCTTGTGAAGAGAAAGACCAGAGTTTATTGGAAATAGTATCGTGAACTAAACGACCAGAAGTGTAGTGGTCGCTATCAATCAATTTACTTAAAACCGAATCCTTTTCAAATATATTGGTTTCATGGGTATATTTAAAAACACCATCTTTATTGGTATATAGAATATGGTTATTATACTTTATTAAACTGGTGCTGGTCCCTGATTCTTCAGACACTAAAACCGTTACAGCCGAAGCTTCGGTAAACTGTTTGTTTAAATCGACCTTAAAAACACCTCGGTATTCATGGCTAACCAAAACCTCTGTTTCAGAAACCATTTCAAAATATCTACTTGATACATCAAAACCTTCAATTTTATTCCTTAATCCCCATTTTCCATTAACTTTTTCTAAAACATAAAAGCCGTCATAATCTCCTTGTAAAAGTAAATTACTGTTGTTTTTAACAGGGATTACCCGCCATGTACCAATAATATCAACAATTAAATCTGCCTTATTGTTTTCTATAACAAATGTGCCCGTGTTGTGCCCACAAAACAGAGCTCCGTTAATATTCTGCAAACTCCAAACAGCGCCTTGAGTTCCTGATATAAACCTGAACGCTTCATTGGTGTTGTTCCTTTTAAAAAACAAACCGCTGTTGGTTCCTATATACAAATAGCCGTTGAAAATAATGGACGTGTTAACTGAGCCTATTTTTCCATCTCTGTCATCGTAAATCCGAAAGGCCGATTTCATATTTATGCAGTTGATTCCGTACTCCAAGCCCAACCAAATATTACTATCTGTATCTTCAAAAACCGACAATACCGTGTTGTTGCTCAGTCCTTTATTTTGACTGATCTGGTGCATTATCCGCCCTTCTTCAGATATATGCAAAAACCCATTTGAAATGCTTCCTAAAACAAAACTTTTATCCTCTAGCTGTGCGCTACAATAAATGTGGTCGTTTAACAGTATGTCATTTGCTTCGATACTCCACGGGATGAGTTCATTGTTTTCTAGAATATAAAATCCGTTGTCTTGGGTTTGAATCAAAAGCTTATTTTGGTGATTGAATACATTGACCAAAAGATTTTCCTTACCTACTTTATCGTCCGTAACAAGTTTGGCGCTTCCATGTTCAATTTCATAAAGTCCATCCCTTGCTTTTTGGAAATAAACCCGATTTCCAGCCTTAAAAATTCTGTTAATAGTAGTTTCAGAATCTATAATATCGTAGGACTCCTTGCGCTTATTGTAGATATAGATTCTTTTTAACGATTGAAATAAAATAATGTCATCTACATCGATGATATTCCAAATCTCCTCGTCCTCAAGAAAAGAAACGTCCAGTTTTTTGGAAACAGAAACATAGTTTAAAAGCCCTAAACTATCTCTTTGCCAATAACCAAATTCTCGAAAACATCCGGTAAAAATTTGGTCGCCAATGGCCTTAACAGACCGCATAATTGTTTTATTGGGCGATTCGTACAACTGCCATTCTTCGCCATTAAACTCCAATAAACCTTTATTGTTTCCAACATAAATAAACCTGTTTGAAGATTGTGAAATAGACCAGTTTTGGTTATTGGCATTATAATCCTCAGGTGTGTAAATTTCAATAGGAGGAAGTTCTTGGGCGGTGAGGTTGCCAAAAACACAAATAAGTAGGCCGACGAGCAATAGTTTTAATAACCTCAATTTGTTTAGTGTTAGTTGTATTGGTTACTAATATAGTGAAAATAAGCACTGAGAGGTTATTTGTTTCGTAAATGTATAGGTAATTTATAAAATAACAAAACCATCAAATTGATGGTTTTGTGATAATTATGTGTTGTTTGTTAACTACATGCGTTCTATTCTGCCGCCTAACATTTTGCTCTCGTTAACGGTTTCTGGGTCACCATAAATGTACACATCTCCTCCGGCTCGTATTTTGGCATCCACCAATTTTGAGGCGTTAACATAAGCTTCGCCGGCCGCATTAATAGATACTTCAGTGTTTTCGGTTATTAATGTTTGGCCTTTATAAATACCTCCTGTTAACAAGGATACATGTTGCTTTTTTGATGTTCCGGTTGTGGCAATAGAACCACCTGTAACAGCTTTAATGTTCGCGTATTTCACATTTAACGGCACATTAATCATGCCTCCTTCTTGGGCTCTTAAGTCTATTTCGAACTGCTCAATAATGTCTTTAGACTCTACTTTTGCGCCTTCATTAACATCAATAACATCAACCGAAGTGTAATACAAAACAACTTTGGTATCTGAACCATCAAAAGATTCTTCAAATTTCATTTTAATTTTCAACTTGCCATTGTTGTTGTTTACAATCACATCGCTTTTGTTTTCACCGGAAATGATGACTTTATTTTCAGTAGACTTTATTAACTCTACCGGAATTAAATCAAATACCTTTAGTTCGGTAAATTCGCCAACGGTCTTTTCTATAGGCTTTTGTGCAAATAATGTTGTTGTTAGGCAAAGCACAAAAATTTTAACTAATGTTTTCATCTCTTTCTTTTGATTTGGTTTTTTAACATAACGCAAACCTATCAACAATTATTCCATTGCTGTTATATTTTGTGAAAATATTATGTCGTTGTTTTAAAAACACCCTCCTTGATCTTCCCTCAAGGGAGGAATTTTAAACTACCTTTACAGCAGTTCCCGTTATGGAAACAAAAAAATAGGCTCCAGATTCTGATTCCAAATCCAATGTAATACCAACCACTGCGTTTGCCTTTAATTTTAATGCATTCTCTCTTAACTCTTGAAATGCTTCTTCTTTTGCTTTATTTATAACATCTGTAATGAGTTCCATATTCTTTTCAGTTTTAAAAGAATATGCTCTTTTTATATTGCTGGAAACACCGGTGACTATACCTAAGTAATCTTCAATTTTATGGCCTTCAATGTTGTTTGTAGTTGTTAGTATCATGACTTCTTATTTTTAATATCAGTAGAATTTTTTATTCAAGTGTTACAAGTTAAAATATTATAGCAACTAAAAACCTAGTTTTGTGGTTTTCCAATCAAATTAAAATCGAGGTGTTTTTTAATTAAATCAGTGTTTTTAACTTTTACAATTACTTCATCACCCAACTGGTACATGTTTTTAGTATTACGACCAACCATAGCATATTGGTCTTGGTCAAAAGCATAATGGTCATCGGTCATATCTCGAACACTTACCATCCCTTCACATTTATTTGAAATAATCTCAACATAAATGCCCCAGTCGGTAACCCCAGAAATAACGCCCAAAAACTCTTGATTCTTATGGTCTTCCATAAAACGAATTTGCATGTATTTAATGGAATCGCGCTCAGCTTTTGTAGCCAACATCTCCATATTGCTGGAATGCTGACACTTTTCTTCGTAAACTTCTTCATTGGCACTTTTTCCACCATCTAAATAATGTTGCAATAAGCGATGTGCCATCACATCCGGATATCGGCGAATGGGTGAAGTAAAGTGGCTGTAATAATCAAAAGCCAAACCATAATGCCCAATATTGTGAGTGGTATATTCGGCTTTGCTCATACTGCGAATAGCCAAAGTATCAACTAGGTTTTGCTCTTTTTTTCCAACAACATCCTGCAATAAACCATTAAGCGAAGCTGTTGTAGATTTTCTGTCCTTAAAATTAAGTTTGTAACCAAATTTGCTCACAATATTTTGTAAAGCAGCCAATTTACTATCGTCAGGTTCGTCATGCACACGGTACACAAAAGTCTTTTTTGGTGATTGTTTTCCAATAAATTCGGCAACCTTTTTATTGGCCAACAACATAAATTCCTCAATCAACTTATTGGCATCTTTAGTGGTTTTGAAATACACGCCTTCCGGATTGTTGTTTTCGTCCAAATTGAATTTTACTTCAACTTTATCAAAAGAAATAGCACCATTTTTCATGCGTCTTTGCCGCATTATTTTTGCCAATCTATCCAAAACCAAAACAGCTTGGGCGATTTCAGGTTTTGTTTGGTATGTTTTTCCTGTTAATGATACTTCTTCTGGAATTTCGGTTGTGATTTGAGATGTTTCGACTCCGCTCAAAGCGACATTTGGGTTATTTTCAATAATGGCTTGGGCTTCTTCATAAGCAAAACGGGCATCGCTGTACGTTACTGTTCTGCCAAACCATTGGTTTTTGATTTCCGCCTGATTAGTCAATTGAAAAATGGCTGAAAACGTATATTTTTCTTCATTTGGTCTCAATGAGCAGGCGTTATTTGATAACACCTCCGGAAGCATCGGCACAACTCTATCCACTAAATAAATTGAAGTAGCACGTTCATAGGCTTCGTCATCTAAAACAGTTCCTTCTTTTACGTAATGCGATACATCGGCAATATGAATGCCTATTTCATAAAGTCCGTTATCCAAAACCTTAAACGATAGGGCATCATCAAAATCCTTAGCATCTTTTGGGTCTATGGTAAAGGTTAAATCTTTACGCATATCCCTACGTTTGGCTATTTCTTCATTAGAAATTGAGGTATCCAATTTGTTTGCGAATTCCTCAACTTCATAAGGAAATTCATGTGGCAAACCATATTCGGCCAATATTGCATGGATTTCTGTGCTATGTTCACCAGGTTTACCTAGTATTTTTAACACTTTGCCATAGGGAGAATCTGCTTTCTCAGGCCAATCTTCAAGTTTTACCAAAACCTTATCGCCATCTTCAGCTTTAAAGGTTTTATTTATAGGCACAAAAATATCTTTGTACATTTTAGAACTATCTGGCACCACAAAGGCATAATTACTGTTCTTTTGAATTTGGATAACACCTACATACTCCGATTTGGCTCTTTTTAAAATCTTAGTGATTTCACCTTCCAGCTTGCCACGCTTTCTTCGTTTATACAGGTAAAACTCAACTTCATCACCTTCTAGAGCTTTATTAATATTATTTGATGCAATAAATACGTCTTCATCAAAATCATTTGAAATAATATATCCAGAACCACGAGCTGATAGATCTAAAATACCTGTATGGTATTCTGCCGTAACAATAGCTTTAAATTTACCCCGATCTACTTGTTCTATTTCTTGTTTGGCAGCAAGTTTGGCAAGGGTCTTTATAATTTGGTTTCGACTACTGGCATCATTTACACCCAATTTAGCCGCTATTTGTTTGTAGTTATAAGATTGGTTTCTATCTTTCTTTAAAATACTAAGTATGGTATTTGTTAGGTTGGAAATTCCGTTTTTGGATTTCCTTTTTCTTTTTTTGCTCATTAATTATTGTAATCTTAAATGAATTTCTAAAGTTAATTGAAATTCGGTTATTAAATAGCGATAATTTAGGCGAAGAATTTGCTATTTGTTCTACAAAGCTACGGTTTTAATATTAAACGAAGGTTTAGTTAAGATTAAATCATAAAAAAAGACCTTTAAATTAATGAAGGTCTTTTTAAAATATTTCGAATAATAAGTTATTCAACCACAATTTTTTTGGTTGACTTTCCTTTGTTGGTTTCTATTTCTATAAAATAGATGCCACTAGCCAAATCTTTGACATTTATTTTTAAGGTTTTTACTGAATATAAATATTGGCTTTGGATATTATAAATATTGACTTGTTTTAGCTCATAACCACTGTTTAAATGGATGTTTAAAACATCGTTAATGGGGATGGGGTATAACTTAAAATGATTTTTGTTAAAACTTTCTATTGATAACACAGCAAATAAATCGTAAATAACAACATTTCCTGTAATATTTCCATAACCATCATTAAATTGTCCTGCTACTGCTAAAGTAAAGCCATCTGCCGACAAACTTATATTTAAACCAGCCATTTCATTTATTTGATGACCATAAATATTATTATCTAATTCTACCCAACTTCCTGATATATTATTGAATATCCTTACATGACCAGTGTTTTCACCATTTTCGTCATTAAATGGCACTCCTACGGCAAAGGTAAATCCATCTGCTGATAAACTTAAATGTTCTCCAAATCTATTACCTGAAACTTTACCATTTACATTATCGCCTATTTGAATCCAATTACCTGAAACGTTTTCAAAAACACGCACATGACCTGAATCATCACCATTTTCGTCATTTTGTGGAGCACCAACAACTACTATATTTCCATTTGATGATAAACATAAACTAGCACCAAACCAATCTCCTTCAGCCTCTCCATCTATATCATTACCTATTTGGATCCAATTACCTGAAACGTTTTCAAAAACACGTACATGACCTGAATCATCACCATTTCCATCGTTGAACACTCCTCCAATTGCCAATATATTACCATCCGATGATAAACATAAACTATTTCCAAACCTGTCGCCCGTAGCCTCTCCAACTATATCATTACCTATTTGAGTCCAAACTTCTGATATATTCTTAAAAACACGTACATGACCTGAACTCATTCCATTTCCATCATTATGCAAGGCTCCTATAGCAACTATACTGCCATCAGAAGACAAACTTACTTTATGACCAAATAAATCCCCTTCAGCAGCACCATTTATATCGTTACCTATTTGAATCCAATTACCTGAAACGTTTTCGAAAACACGCACATGACCTGAACTCGTTCCGTTTCCATCATTAAATACAGCCCCTATTGCAACTATACTACCATCTGATGATAAACTTACACTAAAACCCGATCTGTCTTTTAAATCTTCTCCATCAATAGTGGCTCCTATTTGTTTCCATTCATTTAATTTATACTCAAAAATACTGACATGACCTGGGTTTGATTCATTATTTACACTATTAAAATGATCTCCTATAGCGATTATTTTACCATCAGAAGATAAACTCATACTTGTACCAAAATTATCACCAATTGTTTTTCCGTCAATTCCACTTCCTATTAAAGATTGCCCAAAACTCAATAGAGGGATTAACATAAAAAGTAAATACTTTTTCATACTTTAATATACATTATTAAGATTCTAAATATAAACCTATTCCTTTTTATTAAATAAGAATATTCGACAAAATGAGCAAAAACTAGACTTATCCACATTATACATTATATCAATAAATTCTTTTAAAAATTTTAAAAAATAAATGATGGTTATTATAGGGTGTTAATAGCGGTATAACTTTTTTAAATTTTATTTTGATTACAATAAGTTTACGTTCTATTAAGAGGTAATTAACATTGAAAATTATTTTAAAAGCTTCATATTTAACTTATTTCAAATTTGTGTTCACAGTTGTTAACAACCAAAATTAACCGGTTTTTATTCATAACTTTTAAAAATGTTGTGTTTATATATTTAAATTTTTAGACTGAAAACTTGTCCAGAAAAAATGAATTAAAAATTTGCTTTTTACCTTGAGGTTTTGGTTTTAAAAAATTATTGAATTATCCCAATTTTTGTTTTATAAAATAATGAACACTTATTAACAAGTAATGAATAATATCATTCACATGTTTATAATTATTACCTTTGTATTAGGTTATATTAAAACATAAAAAATGAATATTTCAATAGGAAACGACCACGCCGGAACCGATTATAAAAAAGCTATTGTTAAACATCTTGAAGCAAAAGGATATACCGTTAAAAACTATGGTACAGATAGGAATGACAGTGTAGATTATGCCGATTTTGTTCACCCTGTTGCTGATGATGTTGAAAACGGAAAAGCCGATTTTGGTATTCTACTTTGCGGTAGCGCCAATGGTGTTGCTATGACAGCAAATAAACACCAAAAAATACGTGCCGGTTTGTGCTGGAACAAAGAAATTGTTCATTTAATACGAAGCCATAATAATGCCAATATATTATGTATTCCCGCAAGATTTACAGCCATTCAACAAGCTATTGAAATGGTTGACGTTTTTTTAAATACCGATTTTGAAGGCGGCCGCCACCAAACTAGAATAGATAAAATACCGGTATCTTGCTAAATGCCACATAACCATTCCCATAATCACAGCCATAGCCACTCCGATTTAAAAGGTAGAAATCTTTTAATATCCATTTTACTAAACATCCTTATTACAGCATCGCAAGTAGTTGGTGGCGTGTTGTCCGGTAGTTTGGCTCTTTTAAGTGATGCACTTCATAATTTTAGTGATGTTTTGTCTTTGGTTGTTAGTTATGCTGCCAATAGGTTGGCAAAGAAACAAGCATCAATGCACCGAACATTTGGTTATAAACGCGCCGAAATTTTAGCGGCATTTGTTAATGCTTCTACATTAATTATTGTTGCGGTTTTACTGATTATTGAGGCGTTTAAAAGATTCAGAAATCCAGAAGAGATTGAAAGTGGTCTGGTTATTTGGTTGTCATTGTTAGGTATTATTGCTAATGGTTTAAGTGTACTTCTGCTTAAAAAGGATTCAAAATCAAACATGAATATGCGCAGTGCATATCTACACTTATTAACTGATATGATGGCCAGTGTTGCGGTATTAATTGGTGGTTTACTGATGAAATTCTATGAAATTTATTGGGTAGACAGCGCATTAACTTTAACCATTGCCCTTTATCTTATCTATATGGGTTACGATTTATTAAAAACATCAACTAAAGTATTGATGCTTTTTACACCAGATAACATTCCGATAAAAAAAATTGTAGAAGAAATAAACGCTTTTGAAAGTATTAAAAATGTGCACCATGTACACGTTTGGCAATTAAATGAAGACGAAGTGCATTTAGAGGCCCATATCGATTTTACCGAAGACATCACCCTTTCTGAATTTGACGCCATTTTACGTAAAATAGAAGATTTGGTTTTCTCAAAATATGATATCAACCATGTAAACATTCAACCAGAATTTGAAAAAGTTGATGCCAAAGATGTTATTGTACAGGATTGACAAATTTATTTGTCATGCTGAACTTGGTTCAGCATCTTTTTATTAATTATGCTAGAAATTAAATTAAAATCCTTTAAAGAATTAACCAAACAAGAACTTTATGATTTGCTTCAGTTGCGTAGCGAAGTATTTGTGGTTGAGCAGAATTGTGTTTACCAAGACATTGATGGAAAAGACGAAAAAGCACTCCATGTTTTAGGTTTTAAAAACAATAAATTAATTGCTTATTCCAGAATTTTTAAACCAGGAGATTATTTTGAAAAAGCCAGTATAGGCAGGGTAGTGGTTGCTAAAAAAGAAAGACACTATAAATATGGTTACGATATCATGAAAGCGTCTATCAAAGCTATTAAAATCCACTTTCAGGAATCTACGATAAAAATTTCTGCACAGTGCTACCTAAAACAATTTTATACCAATGTTGGGTTTAAAGCAATGGGTGCGGAGTATCTTGAAGATGATATTCCGCATATAGCCATGATAGGGTCGTTTTGAAATTTCATTGCCGTCATCGTTTTAATGCGAAATGACCTTTTAAAATTTCTTTGGTATTTAAAACGATAACATACCAATAACTATCAGAATTTAGCGGTTGGCCGTTAAATGTGCCGTCCCAGCCATTGGAGGTTGAGGATAAATATTTAAGCAATTTTCCGTGGCGATTATAAATGGTAATGTTATTTATTAAATTGTTGTTATCAACAACTTTCCAAATATCATGGCTGCCATCCCCATTTGGTGTAAAATATTTTGGAATAAAATAGTTGTTTTCCGCAATGATGACATTAAAACTCGATTCGCTGCTAAAGCAACTATTTTCATTGTAAATATAAACGGTTTGAGAACTTGGTATTACATCACCAGCATTTAAAGCCGTACCATTACCACCCGATTCGGTAAAATAACTGCCGTTGTTTATCATTGGTAAAGTATAACTTGTACCAATAAAATCTTCTAAAAATGAAACAGGAATAAAATCATTGCAATCTTCAATTCTACCAACATAGCCAGAGAAAGAATTTGGTAGCCAACCGCTATGATTTCCATTTACATCATCAACAACCACGCAATTTAAATAGGGATTGGAATCAAAGTTCACCGAAATAAAATCATTGTTATTGCCATTTCTTAAGTTTAGACTACAAAGTTGGTTATTGCTGCAATCTAAATCGGTTAAATTTGAATTGCTTGAAAGGTCTAAACTTGAAATGTTATTAAAAGAACAAAAAAGAACATCCAATCTAGAATTGTTTTGAAGGTCTAAGCTTGAAATATTATTTTGTTCACAGCTTAAGTAAGAAAGATTGGTATTTGCATCAATATTTAAATTTGATATTAAATTATTGCCACATTGAAACCGACTAAGCCCCGTGATATTAGAAACATCGATTGCATTTATTTTGTTTTCTTCACAAACCAAAACATTTAAAATGGTATTATTAGAAACATCTAAACTTGTTAGATTATTCATTTCACAACGCAAAGAAATCAATCCAGTATTTTGAGTGACATCCAGATTTGACAATTGATTGTTGAAGCACCACAACCTTATTAAATTAGCTTGACTGGTAACATCTAAACTAGATAATAGATTATTGCTACAATATAGTTCGGAAAGGTTTGTGTTGTTGCTGACATCAAGAGAAGGCAATAAATTATCTGAACAATCTAGATTTGTTAAGGCTAAAAAATCTTCAATGCCCGTTAAATCTGATATATTTTTCCCAACAAGGTCCAGATTAGTTATACCACTTATATTAGAGGTTAACACTAAATCATCAAGGGGTGGAGTATCAAAACCTAAATCAATAAGGGTTTGTTCAAAATTATCATCTGGAACAAAGGTGTTTTGGCAAACACTTATAAGGCTATTTAAACAAATGCAAAATAGTAAATAGGTTTTATAGGGCATAAGCTTTTAATTAGCATTGCCAACGTAGGTAATAAGTATTTCTACGCGTCTATCAAATTTTGGATCGCCACCAAGAGGAAATTTTCTTCGCATACCCAAATGGCGCATACGTTTTGGGTCAACCCCTTTTTTAACAAAATAATCGTAAACATATTTAGCCCGAGCTTCAGATAGGTTGCGTTGTTTGGTGCGTCTATCTACCGCATCCCGGGTATATTGGGTACAACAAACATGCCCTTGTATAGTGAAATAAATATCGTCGCGCTCAGCTAAAACCTTAGCTATTTCTTCTAATGTTTTTTTGGAAGCAGGTACTACGGCAGCATAACCTGTTTTAAACAATATGTTATTAAAAACGATTTTATCACCTTTTGAACTTTCCCTGATGAGATCAATAACATCTTTTTCTTTTGGCTCACTGCTATTCATCGCAAGAAGATCTTCTTTGGGTTTAGGTGGTTTTGGCTTAACAATAATTTCTACTTTTCTATTTAAGCCCCTGATTTTCAGTATATCTTTTTCTTCAACAATTTTTAGAAGAATTTCGCCTTTGCCATCAACATTGGTAATTAAATCCTCACTTATTTCATTGTTGGAAAAAATTACTTTTATAGCATCAGCACGTTGTTGTGAGAGTTTTAGATTGTAGTTATCCGCACCCCGATCATCACAAAAACCGAATATGGAGATAGACTCAATATCCAAATCATTTAAGGTAGAAATAAATAAAAGCAAACGGTTTTCCTCGGTTGGAGGAACAACGTATTTATCAGTATCAAAATAAACCTCGTGTTTTAATTCTTTCTGGGAAAAGCCAAACACGCTGTTTAGTATCAGTAATATTAATACCAATAATTTATTCATAGTAGGGTTTACAATAGGAGTTAAAGATACTATTTTTAATCGAAAACCATGCCAGAACCCTATAAACAGTGGTTTTTACAAGTTGAACACACATGTTACGAAACTAAAATACCAGTTTTTCCGATGAAAAACACCTTCATTTTACTTTAAAAAGCCTTGATAAGTAGATGGATTACTAAGAATTTCAGTTGCTTTTTTAATTTCAGCGTCATGAATTTTGTAATAATCGTAAAGGCCTTCCCTATATACATAACGCTTAACGATATCTTCGGTTAAAAGCTCCAACAAAAATTCTTTATTTTCATCTATAACACTTGTTTTTGATTGCTCTAAATTTGAAATCAACACCTTATAATCCTTTTCAATATCGTCATTCAACTCTTCTTTTTTAGCGGTTTCAAAAGCTTTTTTAAGTGCTTTTTCAGTATCAGTTTCAAATGAAAAATTGTTGGCTTTTAAGTAGTTTTTAAACTCAGTAAAGTCCTGATCTGAAAGCTTTAAGTTATTTATATCGTCGACTTTATGATTGTAATAATAGTTTGTGCAATAATCAAAAATTAAATTATTGCTAATGATGGCATTAGTAATAGGCGAGGTCTTATATGACCCCATAGCAACGTCTGGAAACACACCACCACCATCAAAAACCTTACGCCCGTTTTTAGTTTTAAACTCATGGTAATTTTCCTGTGAAATTTTAACTGCTTCCCCCTTTTCGTTTCTGTTCCAATAATCCAAAGCCTGAAGGCACCTTCCGGATGGGGTGTAGTATCTGGAGATGGTTATTTTTACTTGGGTGCCAAAGGCAACTTCCATGGGCCGTTGCACTAAACCTTTTCCAAAACTACGTGCCCCTACAATAACGGCACGGTCTAAATCTTGTAAAGCTCCCGAAACAATTTCACTAGCCGATGCACTTTTTCCATCTATTAAAATAACCAGTGGAATTTCCGTGTCTATGGGCTCGTTTTTTGTGGTATATGGACGATTGAATTGTTTAACCTTAGATTTTGTGGTTACCACCAATTGTCCTCTAGGCACAAAAAGGTTTACAATATCAATGGCTTCATTAACCAATCCGCCAGGGTTACCTCTTAAATCCAATATGATTCTTTGTGCGCCCTGGGCTTTTAAATCGCGTAGGGCATAATTGGTTTCGTCGTGTGCTTTTCTACTGAACCTGCTCAAAACAATATAACCTGTTTTGTCGTTGACCATTGAAAAATGGGGAACAGCCTTTATTTCAACTTCGGCACGATTAATAGTAGCGGTTTGTGTTTTTCCTTGTCGTTTATAGGTTACTTCTACCGATGTATCCGGTGAGCCTTTAAGTAAATCACCAGCATTTTCCTTATAGTTCTCAACCAATACATTACCCACTTTAATGATTTCATCACCAGCTTTTAAGCCAGCTTTATCTGCTGGGTAATCTTTATAAGGCTCAACCACCACCAACTTATCTTTAAGGGTTTGAATTTTGGCACCAATACCGGTATAATCGCCCGTATTGTTAATTCTTGCCTCTTCAACATCTTGTTCGTTCATAAAATTGGTGTAGGGGTCTAAATCTTCCAACATACTTTTTATGGCGGTGTCCATTAAATCTCCAGGGTTGGTTTCATCAACATAGTTCATGTTAAGTTCTTTGAACAACGTGGTAAAAATTTCGATTTGCTTGGCTATTTCAAAAAAGTCGTTTTTAAAGGCTGTGGTGCTAAAAAATATAATACTAGCCAATAATGGAATAATAATTTTCTTTTTGGATAATTTCATCATTTTTATTTTTATTGAATCCCTAAAGGTTCTCAGAAACTTTGCATAAAAATTTGGCAAACAAAAGGTTCATAAATTTTTCAATTTGGGCAAAAGTGGGTTTGTCTTTGCCAATGTACAAAATCATAAACGCATGTTGTGCTTTTAAATTGTTAAAATAAGTGGCTTTGTTTAAACGATAAGCTTCTCGCATTAAACGTTTTATGCGATTTCTGTCAACAGCGGTTTTAAAGTTGCGTTTACTCACAGAAACACCTGCTTTAGCCATTACCTCATCTTCAAAAGATGTTTTTAGATACACCAAACGCAGGGGAAATACCGAAACCGATTGCCCTTCCGCAAACAATTGGTCAATCAGTTTTTTGCCTTTTAATTTTTCTTTTTTAGGAAACGAAGCCTGCATAAACAATTTTATGAACACAAATGTAGCAATATCAATTAACACAGTAATTCACATTTTGCCATATGATAAAAATCATATTTAAAATGTGTGAATCCAAGTACTTTTAACTGTTTAAACCGTTATTAAAATTTGTGACTATGGGAGATTTGAATGTTGCTAAACTTAAAACAAAAAAAGATAGGGCCAACTACATACACCATCTGTTAAATGATATTAAGGCTTTAGATTTGATGTGTGAAAAAGGACTGATTGAAGATGGTCCGTTACGTATTGGGGCAGAACAGGAGTTTTGTATTGTGAACAATGAGTTTTTACCTGTAAATAAGTCGTTGGAACTACTTGAAGATATTAACGACGAACACTTTACTACGGAAATAAGCAACTATAATCTTGAAATAAACTTAGATGCCTTTCAGTTGGGGTCAGACAGTTTTTCTAAACTGCACGAACAGTTGGATGAATTGTTTAATAAAGCGAAGCAGGCGGCTTCCAAAAAGAATACAAAACTTATTTTAACGGGCATTTTGCCATCACTTTCAGTCAATAATGTAGATGAAAAAAGCATGACTGCGGTTGAGCGCTATTCCTTTTTGAACGAGGCCATAAAACAACACAGAAGGAAAAGTTTTGACATCCACATCAAGGGTGTTGATGAGCTTAATTTATTGCACGATTCCGTTATGTTGGAAGGTTGCAACACAAGCTTTCAAGTACATTTGCAATTAAGCCCAAAAACATTTGTTGACGACTATAATTGGGCACAGGCCATTGCGGGGCCAATTTTGAGTGCTTGTACAAATTCACCTATTCTGTTTGGTAAAGAATTGTGGAGCGAAACCAGAATTGCATTATTCACTCAAAGTATTGATACGCGGGCTAATTCCTATTTGTTGAATGAAAAACAGTCGCGCGTAAGTTTTGGCAATCATTGGCAAACAGGTTCCATTTCGGATATTTTTAAAGATAACATTTCAAGGTTCAGAAGTTTTTTAACCACCCATTTTATAAAGGATAGTGTTGAAATGATAGAAAACAATGAAACCCCAAAGTTGCGGGCACTTGGTTTGCATAATGGCACAGTCTATCCATGGAACAGGGTTTGTTATGGCGTCATAGATGGAAAACCTAACCTTAGGATTGAAAACAGATACCTTCCCTCGGGACCAACTACTATTGATGAAATTGCCAATATGATGTTTTGGGTAGGTGTTATGTTGGGTAAACCAAAAAAATATGAAAACATCCACAAACAGTGGGATTTTAAAGATGTTAAAACCAACTTTTTCAATGCAGCACGATATGGCTCCGCCACCCAATTTTATTGGAACGGTAAATATATTCCGAGTCAAGACCTTATTTTAAACGAACTGTTGCCCATGGCTTATAAAGGGCTCTATAGATATGGTGTAACGCCCAAGGATGCAGAGTATTATTTAAAGGTGATTAAAGACCGTGTTCGTGGAAACAATGGTTCAGAGTGGCTTACGAGAAACTTTAGAGCTTTATTACAAACCCATAAAAGATTTGAGGCCATGCAGGTGCTTACAGCAAATATGTACGAGAAACAAGAAAGGGGTTACCCCGTTTCAACTTGGGATAAGCTTTACCCAAAAAACGATGCAAAATTCATTAAGACCAAATTGGTGAAACACGCCATGAGTTCAGATATTTTTTCTGTTGATAAAAATGATAGCATTGAGCTAGTTTTAAATATTATGAAATGGAAGAACATTCACCACTTACCAGTTATAAACACCGATAGCGGTCTTGTTGGGCTATTAACTTGGACAGATGTTGAAACCTATTTGGGTCAACCGAAGAGACAGAATTCTAGTGTTTCCAAATTAATGAAAACAGAACTTTTAACAACAGGAGAATACACCACGTTGGAAGAAGCCAAACGGTTGATGACCGATAATGCCGTTGGTTGTCTTCCTGTTGTAAAGGATAACAAACTTGTTGGTTTAATTACGAAGAACGATTTAGACTAAAAAAACCAAGTAGTCAAATTTGCTTCTTCCATTAGAAAGCAGTTCAGCTAATTTAAGATAGCGCATCATGATTGATTTATATAGCAAAGCACTAAGTTCTAGTTTAAAAGTTGACCGAATATTGGGAAAAATAGAAGGCTCAGAACTCGGTCCTACGGTTGTTTTTTTTGGCGGTATTCATGGCAATGAAAATTCTGGTGTTTTTGCCTTAAAGGATGTGTTTCCTGGAATCAATGCGGCCTACTTAAAAGGAACTGTTTACGGCATTTCAGGAAATTTAAGAGCGTTAAGGGAACACAAACGATACATCGATCAAGATTTAAACAGGTTATGGACCAAGACCAATATAGAGGAAATTAAAAGCAAATCCATTCTAAACGCAGATGAAACTGAGCTAGTGGAATTACTTGATATATTGAATGCCATTTTAGAAAACGACCAGCCCCCGTTTTACTTTATTGATTTACACTCAACCTCAAGTAAAACGCTACCATTTATAACGATAAACGATGCTTTAATCAACCGAAAATTCTCTGAACAATTCCCGGTGCCCATTGTCTTAGGTATTGAGGAATACTTGGAAGGTCCACTTTTGAGTTACATCAATACACTTGGTTATGTGTCATTAGGATTTGAGTCTGGTCAGCATGATGATTTTTTTGCGATTACCAATGATATTGCTTTTATACATTTGGCATTGGTATATTCTGGTGTTTTGGAAGAAGAAGCGGTTATGGATTTTTCAAAATACTTCCAGCAATTAAAGCAGCAATCTGAAAACACCTTTGATGTTTTTGAAATAGTCTATTTACATACTATTAAACCGAAAGAGGAATTCAAAATGCTAAATGGTTTTAAAAGTTTTGAGCACGTTAAAAAAGGAACCAAGTTGGCTATCAGCAACGAAAAGGAAATTACCGCGCCTTCAAGCGGTAGCATTTTTATGCCCCTTTATCAAAAAAGAGGAGCCGAAGGGTTTTTTATTATTAAGCCCATTAAACCTTTCTTCTTAAAACTGTCCGCTATTTTAAGAGATATTAAAATAGATGGTTTTTTGGCACTATTGCCAGGTGTTTCTTGGGTAAATAAAAAAGAAGGAATTTTACAGGTAAACCTAAAAGTAGCCAAATTTTTCGCCAAAGCAATTTTTCATTTGCTGGGCTATAGAAATAGGCAATTAACTGAAACCCATCTAAGGCTTAATAACAGGGAACGTGTTGCACAAACAGCAATTTATAAAAAGGAGCCTTGGTATTAAAAGTCAAGAACTGTTAAAGAACTAGATTAATTTTTCTTTGCGTTCCGGATACGCTTTACATAATCTTTGTACAACTGTCGCCAACTTCTACCATTACTGTTGAGGTATTGCTCATTCTTAGTTTTATAAATTTCAAAAATGGCTGAAATTTGCTTCATACTTTTAAAATCTATTGCTATCTCACGAGCTTCTTTTAGGTTTTTTAAAAGCTCTGCATCTTCTTCGGGCGTCATATCGGTGACAATTTCACGATAGGCTTTCATTGTAAAAGCCACTTTGCCAATGGTGTATTTATCAAGAATAGTTTCAATCTGAGCTTCGGTTAAATTGGCTTTCAGAGTTGCCATTAGCGTTTCATGAACGCTTTTCGGCATGGCTGAATCTGCAATAATAGAACGGTCTAAATCTGATAAGGATTCGCCTGTTCTTGGGTTTATTCCAGCTGGTACGGTAGTGTATGGGTGACTATTGTGCCAATCCCTTACTTCTATTAGGTGGGTCGCAATAGCATTTGCAACATTGCTTTCTTTCTCGAAGTTCTCAAGATTTAATTCTTTAACCCAAGAACTTGCTTTTTCTAAAAGTTCTTCGTTTTGTGCTAAGCTAACATTGGCAAAGAATAGTAGCAGAGATAATATGATTACATTATATTTCATATTAAAAAGACCCAATTTTAACTTACATTTTGTTGTTTTCCTTTTTAATATCGGCCATCATATTTTTTGGATCTATTTCAACAGATTTTATTGATTTTGTGGTTTCAAAAGTATAGGTAGGAAAAGCCCAAGCCCAATCTTTAATAATGGTAGCGGCGGTGGGTTTTTCGCCGCGCATCATTTGTAGCGGAATATAAAAATCTTCGGAAGTTCCATCGTTGTAGGTTATGGTTAAATCTACGGGCATGGGCATTAATCCTATGCGCTCTAAGGTCACGCTGTTTTCATCTACAGACTTTACCGCATAATCAATGGTATTAATAGTACGTGTCCAATCGTTTAGATACCAGTCAAGCTCCAAGCCAGAAACCTTTTCGGCAACCCTAATAAAGTCATTTCGAGTAGGGTGCTTAAAAGCCCAATCTTTAAAATACTGTTTGATGGTTTCTTTTTGGTTGTCTTCACCTATCACGTAAGCCAACTGATTTAAGAATACATAGCCTTTGTAATAAGCCGATATCGCCGAAGACTGATTAAAATTAAAACGATCGGCATGCGTGGTTTGTGGCTGTTCTGCACCTGAATTTACGTAGTAATAATAAATATCATAAACACGCTTAGTGGGTTTTTCAAATGGTTTGTTAAAAATGGCAGATTCAGCCAATTCGCCAAAATATTCAGTAAAACCTTCATCCATCCAATAATTTGTCAATTCATTGGTGGCCAATAAAAACTGAAACCAAGAATGAGCCATTTCATGCGCCGTAACACCAAATAAGCCATTAAAATCACCTTCACCAACTATCAAGGTACACATACCATATTCCATACCACCATCACCTCCTTGAATAATGGAGTATTGTTCATAAGGGTATTGACCAATATTTTCGCTGTAAAATTGCATCAGTTCTACGGCTTTTGGTTGTAATTTTTTCCAGTTGTCGCGCTTTTCGTTGGTCATGGTGCTTTTATACAAAAAATGCAACAGCGGTCCATTGGGCACTTGTTTGGTGTCGTGAATGTAATTAGGGTCTGCAGCCCAAGTAAAATCATGTACATTTGGTGCCACAAAGTGCCAAGTTAATTTTTCTGAATTTGGTTTTTTCACGACATCGGTTTCATAGCCATGACCAATTTCATTGGGGTTTTGGAGATAACCAGTTCCGCCAATGGTATACGTTTTATCGATGGAGATTTTTACATCAAAATCACCCCAAACACCATGAAACTCTCTACCAATATATGGGTCGGCGTGCCATCCTTCATAATCATATTCAGCCAATTTTGGATACCATTGCGCCATTGACAAGGCTACGCCCTCACTATTATTTCTTCCAGAACGACGAATTTGCACAGGAACTTGTGCATCAAAAAGCATATCAAAAGTTACGCTTTCACCTGATTTTATTGGCGTGGCTAAACTTACCTCCAAAACGGTCCCAACGGTTTCGTAGTCTAACTCTGCGCCGTTTTGTTTTAGAGAATTTACCTTTATATAGCCAATTTCATCTGGTTTTAGTTTGCTTATGCGGTCCTTAACACGTCCGTCAGGGTCTGCTATGGTGCGCGAACGCACATCCATTTCGCTTTCAGGTTGAAAGGCGTTGAAATATAAGTGATAAAACACTTTATCCAACACGTCTGGCGAGTTATTGGTGTAAGCTAAGGTTTGTTTTCCTTTATATCGATAATTGTTCACATCCATGTCAATTTCCATTTTATAATCCACATGTTGTTGCCAATAACATGGATTAGAATTCGATACAACTTTTGGTAGTTTTGGAAGTTCGGGAGTATTGGGAGCTTCAACCCCTTGTGAACTACCACACGACAATAGAATTAAAATAGATAATAAGGAAACAAAAAAGCGATTCATAGACATTGAAATTAAAAAGAGGTTGTTCATTTTAAGTTTTGCAACGAACAACCTCTTCATTTAAAATTATTATTTAGAAACCTGAGCGGCCTTAATCAAAGCGTTATAGGCGTTTACCATTTTTGAAGATTTGCTTAAATCTGCAAACGGACGTATATCATTGGTATTGCCGCCCACAACGACTTTAGTTTTTATGGCCAAACCAGAATCCATAAGAATGTGTTTGACTTGGGATGCTGATAAGTCAGGGTAATACGAACGAATTAAGGCTGCTACACCAGCTACTCCCGGAGCAGCCATAGATGTACCACCCTTGGTTTGGTATTCATTTTCTGGTGTGGTGGAGTAAATGTCGGCACCTGGAGCAAACACATCTACATTGTTTTTTCCATAATTGGAAAAACTGGCCACCATGCTTGACCCATATTTTGGCCCCAATGCACCAACCCTAATGTAATTATCGGACACTTCCACACCGTTAACATTATCATCTGGGTAGTTTGGTTTTGCATCAACATCTTTACTGTCGTTTCCTGCCGCATGCACAAACAGCACGTCATTTTTCCCGGCATAAGCAATGGCATCGCGAACCCAATCACTATGTGGTGAATAGCTTTTTCCAAAACTTCCGTTTATGATTTTTGCCCCGTTATCAACAGCATATCTAATAGCTAAAGCAATATCTTTATCGTATTCATCACCATTGGGAACTGCTCGAATTGGCATAATTTCAACATTATTGGCAACACCATTGGCGCCTTTCCCATTGTTGCGTTCTGCCGCAATAATTCCTGCAACATGTGTACCGTGGCTTTCGCTTTTCTTTACAGGTTTTACGTTACCGTTTCCATAGAATTTTGTAGACATATCATTTGGATCATCTCCGGTAACTCGCCCCTTTAAATCTTTGTTTAGGTTGTAGTTTAACCTATTGTTAATAGACACCAAACCATCCTCAATTTCTTTGATGGCGACTGACATAGATTCAAGACCGTTACTGAACATGTATTGCGCTATTTGTTTGGACTGATTTAAACCTTGGTCGTCTGTTTTTATGGCATTTACATCTTCTTTTGTATAATCTTTTTTGCCCAAGTGTTTTGAAAGCGTTTCATCGGCACTTTTTATTTGCTGATAAATTTGGTCGTATTGGGTTTTTCTGTTCATCCATTTTTCGTATTCTTCGTCATATTCAGCCTTTGCCCTTGCATAATCAGGATTACTTGTATCGCCACTCACCAAAAGCCTAACCAATTCTAACTGTTCGTTATACCCATCTCCTAAAAAATTCCAACCATGAACATCATCAACATACCCGTTGTTATCATCATCTTTTCCATTATTGGGAATTTCATCTTTATTGGTCCAGATGACATCATCCAAATCTTCATGGTCTATATCTATACCAGAGTCAATAACTGCAACCAGCACTTTTTTGCCTTTTTTGTTTTTAATAAGTTCGTCGTAAGCCTTGTCAATACTCATTCCAGGAATGGTATCTTTTGCCAAATCTAAATGTCCCCAATGATGTTTTTCTGCTTCAGTTAATTCTGAAACCTTAAGCGGAGAGGTGTCGATATTTTCCACAGGTGTAGATAAAATATCTGCAGCACCACCGCAGCCATAAAATAAAGTGGCAAAAAGAGCCAAGGAGAATATTGTTTTTATTGTTTTCATTTGCTATTTGAATTAGTCTATTTTTATTTAATTGAAAATATCTTTTGCGGTAAATATATCTTTTAGCCGGACGCCTTTTTCGGTTTTTTGTACTGTGATGATTTCATTATTGGCATCGTGTTCTAAAAACAAATAGAAATTGTTTTCAGCGGCCAAGTTCAAAAACTTTTCTTTTTCATCAAGTGTTAAAAGCGGACGGGTATCGTAACCCATAATATAGGGCAGTGGCAGATGCCCAACGGTTGGTAACAAATCGGCCATAAAGGCAATGGTCTTACCTTTGTATTTAATAAGCGGAATCATTTGTTTGTCTGTGTGGCCATCTACAAAAAAAATATCGAAGCCCAATTCAGAATTTATAAGCATATCTTGCTGAGGTATAGACACGAAGTTTAGGTGGCCACTTTCTTCCATAGGCATGATATTTTCTTTTAAAAAAGAAGCTTTCTCCCGCCTGTTGGGTTGTGTCGCCCATTTCCAATGGTCTTTATTGCTCCAAAAACGAGCGTTTTTAAACGCAGGCTCATAACCTGTTCTATCTTTATTCCATTGGATGCTGCCACCGCAATGGTCAAAATGCAAATGGGTCATAAAAACATCGGTAATATCATCCCGATGAAAACCGTGTTCCCGTAAGGATTTGTCAATACTAAAATCACCCCACAGGTAGTAGTATCCAAAAAATTTATCAGATTGCTTGTCGCCCATACCTGTATCAATTAGTATGAGCCTGCTGCCGTATTCAATTAATAGGCAACGTGTCGCAATGTCTATCATGTTGTTGGTATCAGCAGGATTGGTTTTGTTCCAAATGGATTTTGGTACAACGCCAAACATAGCACCACCATCAAGCTTGAAATTTCCGGCATTTATTGGGTATAACTGCATTAAATTTTAATAGGTTACGCAAATTACTAAAAGCATTAAAAATATTAGGATTTAGGCATAAATAATAGCTTTATTTTAACACTTTATCCGGCTATCGTTTTAGAAACACTTATTTAGGTCAAATGACAACTAACTTAACCATCAGCTTGATTTTTTTGATTTAAACCGAAATTATTCTGAAATAACTTGCCTTAAACGTTTACCGTAATCAAAAAGGCTTTTTATTTCCTTAATACTGGCCAAGCGTTCCCTTCCAAATATGAGGAGTGCCTCTCCGTTTGATTCTATATGATAATAGGGGTTGCTTTCAAAAAAGTGGGTAACGTCATCATTAAAAAATTCGGCAATTCGAGCCTCATTTTCACCTAACAAATAAAAGCGTCTTGAAAAATCTTCATGTTTTTCAATGGGAATGTCTTTAAAACCTGCCAAGGCAGACACTTTCTCTAATAAGCCTTCTCTGTCTAGTGTGAATTTTGGGATTCTATGGCCCAAATCAATATGCATCATGGTAGTGCGCACAACCTCTTTGGCAATAAACTCTCCTTCAGAAAACTCAATATCAAATAGCTTGATACTGTTATTTTCATTTGAAAGGACATTGTAAATGTATTCAATGTGTTTTGTGGTGAAAAATGAAAAATTATTTAAAAACGATAGTGCTTTTTGTTTTTTCGAACGATAATTCAAACCGTAACTTTCTGCAAGCGATTCCATGCTTGTTTGACGGCGCGTTAAGCTTTTTTTGATGATATTTGGTACGGGCAATAATCGTCTTGATGCAAAAGGATGCTTTGTTTCGGTATCGTGCAAATCCAACCCTATAACATCAAAGTGGCCACCACGTTTTGCAAACAGCTCTTGATAATTGCTAATGTTTTCAAGCACAGTGTCATCAACAAATTCACAAAGCGAAAAATCTACAATAACATCTTGGTTTTCTGGAACGGCATCCAATTTATTTTTCAGCCTGAAATAATTTAAAAAACTGCAAAAATGTTTGACACTAACATAATAATTATGCCTACTGTCTTGCTCTTTAAACATGAGCACGTTGGGTTTCAGTATATTTCTTAGAAACAATCCTGCACTTTTATTAATGGAAACATGAATGATTAAAGCTGTTAAAACACCTGATAAAATACCTGTGATTAAACCAATTTTTAAGGTGACAACAAGGGTTACAAAAAAAATGATGAGTTGTTCTTTTCCGATGGACGACATTTTTCTTATAACCTTTGGGGAGGCCAGTTTGTAACCGGTATAAACCAAAATGGCCATTAATGCGGGTAGCGGTATTCGGGTAAGTTGGGAACTAAAAAACACAATAAATACCACCAAAAAAAGCGCATGAAAAAAGTTTGATGACCGATTGCTAGCACCGTTGTTAACATTAACAGAACTTCGTGCAATTACAGCTACAACATTCAAACCACCCAATAGGCCACTTCCAACTGTAGCCAAGCCTAAAGCTTTAAGATCGCGATTTACATTAGATCGTCGTTTTTCCGGGTCTAGCTTGTCAACAGCTTTAATACTTAAAAGTGATTCAATACTGGAAATAAGTGTTAGAGCCAAAACGCTACCCAAAAAAGAAAAGCTCCAAATACCATTAAAATTTGGTGTTGGCAAATCGGCTATAATTTGCTGAATTTCGGGAATACCCGAAATCATATACTCTTTGGCAATGGGGTTAGATTGGTGTAGGCCGAACTCAAAATAATAACTAAAGCTAATGGACAAAATAACTATCCACATAGGCGCTGGAACAAGCTGTAGATATTTGTTCCTTATTTTAGGATAAAAAAACATAATACCGAGGCTTATTACCCCAGCCGCCGCAGCATAAATCAACCCCCTTCTTCCGTAGTGCAATGCATCATTAATGGTCAATGGAATTTCGAATAGATAGTCTACGGTTTCAGACCTATTTATTTTATGGGCAAGCATAATGTGAAATTGCTTTCCCAAAATAATAAGGCCAATGGCCGCCAACATACCCTGAATGGCCGAGGAAGGAAAAAAATCAGCAAGTTTTCCCATTCTAAAAACACCCAAAAGCATCAGTAAGACCCCTGAGAACATGATGGCCGCATAAGCATTTTCCAGTCCAAGAGTTGAAATGGCAACCAAAAGCACACCCACTAATCCATTACCTGGCCCAGAAATAGTAACATGGCTTCCCCCAAAAATAGACACCAAAATACCACCAACAATAGCCGCAATTACCCCGGCTATTGGCGGAGCGTCACTAGCCATGGCGAGCCCTAGGGCCAGGGGCAATGCAATTAAGCTAACTACAAACCCCGAGAATATATTTTGCGGTAAGGCTTTAAAAAACGCTTTTATGTTATTTTTTTTCGGGCTCATTGCAAAATCAAAACATCGGTTGGTAATTCGGTTAAAATATGTTCAATATCGTGCGGAAACAACCTGTCCCAAAAGGTCATTTTTGTTGGGGCATTCATTACCAATAAATCAGCTCGTGAAATTTGTGCATAATGACCAATGGAATAGCCCTGTTTTCCAAAAATTGGCTGCAATTTTATGGTTTTATCTTTTGTGTATTCTTCCGGAATATGGCTAATGATGTCCTTAATCCTTGAGTTTTCGCGCATTCTAATACGCTCTTTCATAATATTCGCCCGTCGCAAAGATTTGTCATCATCTACCTTTACGGCTATTTGGTCCTGCTTAACTTCTTCAACAATGGTGATTTTATTAGAATTGAGCTTGTTGGCAACATAAAATGCAGCTGTGATGGTTTGTTCGGTTTTGGGGTCTTTTAAGCCGTTTACCACAATGTGTTGGCAAGGCACACGCTCTACCGAAGGTTTTATTAAAAGTAGTACGGAGCATTTCGCTTGGCGGGTTATTTTTCTTGCAATGGAACCCAAATAGTATTTAAAGAATCGTTCGCGCTGAACGGCACCAAGCACAAGAAGGTCTATTTTCTTTTCTTCTGAAGTCGATAAAATAACATCAACAGGGTTGCCCGTTTTAAAAACCACCTCATATTTTAGATTATCTTTTTCAAAGCTTTTTAGGATAATGTTCAGCATGTTTGTTTTTTCTTCTGAAGCTTCCCCAACATGAATCAAGAATAGTTTGGCTCCAAAAAAAACGGATAGTCTAGCCGCTTCAAACAGGTTTGCTTTTAAGTTTGGGGAATAGGCCACCCCAATTCCAATACTTTTAAAAGGCTTTAATGACACTGCGGTTACTTTGGTTTTAAACGTGAATGCTGAAAGATAACATTTTTTAAAAACATGAAAGCCGGTAAAGGGCATTTGTAGAGCAATAAAAGAATTAGCCAAAATATTTACCGAGTAATAGCACAGTATCGAAAAACAACAAACATAAACTTATGAAATGGCCATTACCGATAATTGCAAACTTACCAGCGATGATAATTTGGGCATTACAGATGACCGATAAAAATCAAATAAATAATAACAGATGAAATCATCTGTTTTACTTAAATTAGTCATTTTAATAGGAAAACATTATATGTTAGAACTGGCAGGCATAATTATATTTGGGATTTTGGCGCAATGGGTAGCATGGAAGCTTAAGCTACCGGCAATTTTACCCTTAATACTTATAGGTTTATTGGTAGGCCCTATTGCTGCCGAGTATTTGTCTGAAGACGGCTCAAAGTGGATTGAACCCGTTTGGAACGGAAAAAAGGGCTTGTTCCCTGGTGAGGGTCTTTTTTATTTCGTCTCATTGGCCATTAGTATTATTCTTTTTGAAGGAGGTCTAACATTGAAGCGTTCCGAAATAAGAAATGTGGGGCCAGTAATCACTAAATTGATTACTTTGGGCTCTGCCACAACCTTTATAGGCGGTGGTATTCTGGCACATTTTATTTTCAATCTTAGTTGGGAACTGTCTTTTTTATTTTCAGGATTGATAATTGTTACTGGACCAACAGTTATAACACCAATTTTGAGAAACATTCCGCTTAAAAAAGATGTTTCAACAGTATTAAAATGGGAAGGTATTTTAATAGATCCCATAGGTGCTTTGGTTGCCGTATTGGTTTTTGAATTTATAAGTGTTGAGGGCGGAAGCGGTTTTACCAAAACAGCATTGATAGAATTTGGCAAGATTATTCTTTTTGGCACTACCTTTGGTTTTACGTTTGCCCACGCATTGGCTTTTGCTATAAACAAGGGGCTTGTCCCTCATTATCTATTAAACGTTGTGTCTTTGTCAACGGTTTTGCTGGTTTTTGTTGAGTCTGAAATTTTTGCCCACGAGTCTGGCTTGCTTGCGGTGGTGGTCATGGGTATGGTTTTGGGCAATGGTAAGCTTGAGAACATTAAGGAACTATTGTATTTCAAGGAATCCTTAAGCGTTCTATTAATTTCCATCTTATTTATCCTTTTGGCGGCAAACATGAATATGGATGATTTGCTGCTGTTATATAGTTGGAATACGGTTTATTTGTTTTTGGCAGTTGTATTTATTGTTAGGCCCTTGGCCGTTTTTTTAAGCACCATAAACTCCAATTTATCGATAAGGGAAAAATTATTTATCAGTTGGGTGGGACCAAGGGGTATTGTTGCTGCGGGTATAGCGTCCCTTTTTGGTAGTAAACTCATAAAAAATGGAGAGGTAGGCGCAGAATATCTAACACCGTTGGTTTTTATGATTGTTTTAGGCACAGTATTGCTTAACGCTACCACCGCCAGAGTGTTTGCTAAATTAGTAGGTGTATTCTTGAAGAATTCAGAAGGCATATTAATTGTTGGGGCATCAAACGTGTCACGATTAATTGGAAAGTATTTGGTGGACAATGGAAGGCATGTCGTCTTAATTGACAGTAATCAAAATAATGTTCAATTGTCCCAAGAAATGGGTCTTGATGCTATTGATACGGACATCTATTCGGTAAACCTTGAAGACAATCTGGAATTAAATGACGTTGGGTTTTTAATGGCATTGACAGGTAGTGCAGACATTAATGAATTTGCTATAAACAAATTTAGTGAGCAATTTGGGGAAAACGGTTCTTTTAGACTAATAACTGTTGAGGAAATGCAGGATCCCAACAATAATCCCCAACAAGGCTTATTCTCACATACCGATGATTTTATAGCACTTACTGAGGTGGCTAGAAAATACCCTAAAATTCATGAAATTGAAATTTCAAGCAGGCAACATTACGAAGAACTTATTGAAATCACCAATGAAGATGAAGATATCGTACCTTTATTTGTAAAAGACAAGAAGGGGGTATTGGAGATTATTTCTTCGTATAACAAGGCTATTGAAAACGTGGCTAAAGGATTTAAGTTGGTTTATTTAGGAAAATCAATGAACAAACGAAAGGCTCCCTAATTTTCAGGAAAATGACATTCTTTACTATACTTGGCGAGAACAAATCCATTACAAAGTTATTCAAAGGCTATATAAGCCATGAAATCGATAAACAGTTTGTTACAAAATTGTTCAAAGCTTCAAATGGCAATCAATGGTTTTAGGCATAGAAAAGCCCCGCTTTTTAAAGCGAGGCCATTAAGTATTTTTTGTTTAAAATATTCTTTAAGCCATAATATGAAGCTCGGTAAAATCTTTGGTAACGACTAAGGTATTATCGCCGTTTATCTTTAAGACTTTAAATGGAATTTCAACATTATCTACTTCAATTTTAGAAATTTTAAAAGGCAATCCGTGCAACTTCAATTTAAAGGTTTTGTACGTGGTTATATACTTGCCAGATTTATGTTGCTGGATAATCAATTCGTCCTTTTTACCCTGTAATTTAAAGTCCCTTTGGCTGTATCTGCCCTTTATGTAATCATAGCCATCACCAGCATCTTCAAAAACCATAGATGATTCTTTACCTAATTTGTAATAAACATCTAGCAACAACTCATTAATGGCTTTTTCACCTACATATTGCTGAATAGGATATTTAGGTATAATGGCACCTTCTTTAACAAAAATAGGCATGCTGTCTAAATCAGCATCAACCCAATGCTCTTGGCCGCCTTTTACGACTTCATCGGTCCAGAAATTATACCATTTACCTCTTGGAATATACATGCGCCTTCCTTTTTGGTTCGGCCCTGTAACGGGGCACGCCAAAATCTTTTCGCCAAAAATGAATTCGTCGTTTCGGTAATGCGTTTGCGTGTCTTCCTGGTCATATAATACCAATGATTTTAAAATAGGAATACCTTCATCAGCATAACGCCAAAAGGCCGTATACAAGTAAGGCAATAATTGGTACCTTAATTCAATAAACTTCCTTACAACATCGGTTATGGTATCTCCAAAGGCCCATGGTTCTTGGTCGCCGTGGTCTCCAGAAGAGTGTGTTCTGCAAAAAGGGTGGAATATACCCAATTGAATCCAACGCGCGTAAAGTTCGCCATTGGGTTGTTCGGCAAAACCACCAATATCGGAACCAATAAAAGAGAAGCCCGACATACACATACGTTGTGCCTGAAGGTTGGCTATGGTTAAGTGGTCCCAGCTGGCAACATTATCGCCTGTCCAACTGGAGGTATAGCGTTGTGTACCCGAATAGGCTGCCCTTGTAATAACAAACGGCCTTTTAGGATAGGAAAACTTCTTTAAGCCTTGGTATGTGGCACGAGCCATTTGCATACCGTAAACGTTATGTGCTTTTCTGTGGCTACAAGGGTTTCCTTCGTAATCATGGCGCACATCATCAGGGAAAGACTTGCCGGGAACATCCATTACGGCAGGTTCGTTCATGTCGTTCCAAACGCCTTTTACACCTATGTCTTCAATAAGTTCCTTAAATAAATCAGACCACCATTCTCTTACTTCAGGTCTTGTAAAATCAGGAAAATAACATTCGCCAGGCCATACTTTTCCTTTCATATAAGGACCATCGGCACGTTTACAGAAGTAATCTTTGTCAAGACCTTCCTTAAACACCGAATACTCCATGTCTATCTTAATGCCTGGGTCTATAATGACAATGGTTTTAAAGCCATCATCAGCCAATTCCTTCACCATTCGTTTTGGGTCTGGAAAATACTCTTTACTCCAAGTAAAGCATCTAAACCCTTCCATATAGTCAATATCCAAATAAATGGCATCACATGGAATTTTTAACTCCCTGAACTTTGAGGTGATTTCCTTTACATTGGATTCTGGATAGTAACTCCATTTACATTGGTGGTAACCCAGTACCCAAAGCGCTGGCATTTCGTGGGGTTTTCCCGTTAAATCGGTATAATTGGCAACAACTTCAGACATTTCAGGCCCATAGATGAAATAGTAGTTCATTTCGCCACCATGAGCCCAAAAACTAGTTATGTTTCTACGTTCGCTGCAAAAATCAAAAAAAGAACGGAACGTATTGTCGAAAAATATACCGTATGATTTTTTGTTGTGAAGCGCTGTATAAAATGGAATGGTCTTGTAAATAGGATCTGTATCTCTACCGTATGCGTAAGAATCGGTTACCCAATTTTCAAAACGTTTTCCTTTCAGGTTATTATCCACTGGCTTATCGCCCAAGCCGTAATAGCTTTCACCTGGTTGGGCTGTTTTGGACATTTTTACCACATCGCCACCAAACTCATAGCTTTCTTCCCAATGAAAACCAAGTTCGTCTTCACAAATAAGGGTTTTATCTACGGCATCATAAATAGATGAGCGTAAATCTAACTTCGAAATGTGGCATATAAGTTTTGCCGTGGTAATAATGTAGTGGTCTTTGTCTTCTGTAACCTCCAGATGGTTATACCCTCTACTTGCATATTTTGTAATGGCATAAGAGAAATCGTTTTCAAAAATGCCTGTGGTTGTAAATCTAAATCTAAGAACACTGTCGCGACGTACTGTAATCTCTAATATAACACCGTTTTCTGCGGTAAATGAAAGTACGTTAAGGTTCTTTTCGTATTTAATTATTTTTGAAGGAAACAGGTTTCCCTTGTATTCCAACTCTGTGTTTAATATCATAAATATTAGGGATGAATATTAATCCACGAAATTAGTAAAATTAATAGACCTTGTAAGTTACTTTTTCTTAAAAATTTGAACAAATATTTGTGTAAAACTCAATTAATTAACGTGTTAGTTGTTAAAACTATAAGTCAATCTCATACAAAGCTTAAAAAAAATGAATAATTCGTAATTTATCCCACACAGAAAGAATTTATTTATCCAATAAAGTATTGAAAATAATAAAGCCATGATTTTAAAATCATGGCTTTAAATAAGATGCACTTATCTTTACTTTTTAAACTCAAAAACGGTTACAGCCAATGGCGGTAAAGTAACTTCAACCGAGTATTCTTTGCCAAGCCAAGGTTCTTTTTTTATGGTTATGTTCTTCTTGTTTTTAACACCGCTACCGCCAAACTCTGCGGCATCACTGTTAAAAATTTCAGACAATTTGCCTCCATAATGTACCCCAATGCGATAATTTTCTCTAATAGAAGGGGTTAAATTGCAGATAACGACAACGTCGTTTTTATCCTCGTAACCTTTTCTGAGGTATGAAATCACACAATTTTCATAATCGCCGTAATTTATCCATTCAAAACCTTCACCCGTGAATGGTTTTTCATAAAGGGCAGGTGTGCTTCTGTAAAACTTATTAAGTTCTTTATAATAGTTTTGAGCGTCTTGGTGCGGTTTAAAATCCAACAAGTTCCAGTCCAAGCTTTCTTGGAAATTCCATTCGTTATAATGACCAAACTCACCACCCATAAACAACAACTTTGTTCCAGGATGTGTAAACATATAGCCGTACAACAGGCGAAGGTTGGCAAAACGCTGCCACTCATCACCAGGCATTCGGCCTAAAATTGAGTTTTTACCATAAACCACTTCATCATGTGATAAGGGCAACATAAAGTTTTCGGTAAATGCATAGGCCAAACTAAACGTAATTTCGTTGTGATGATATTTTCTGTAAACAGGGTCTTTGGCAAAATATTCCAATGTATCGTGCATCCAGCCCATCATCCATTTCATGCCAAAGCCTAAACCGCCAATATAAGTTGGTTTAGAAACCATTGGGAATGCCGTAGATTCCTCTGCAATAGTCTGTACATCTGGGAACGATGCATAGACTTCTTCATTCAATTCTTTCAAGAAGCTTATTACCGCAAGATTTTCTCTTCCTCCATAGATATTAGGCTCCCATTCGCCATCTTCACGAGAATAATCTAAAAATAACATAGAGGCTACGGCATCAACACGCAAGCCATCAGCGTGGTATTGATCTAGCCAAAAAACGGCATTGCTGATTAAAAACGAACGGACCTCATTACGCTCATAATTGAAAATTAAACTTTTCCAATCTTGATGGTAGCCTTTTCGTTTGTCGGGGTGTTCGTATAGATGTGAGCCATCAAAAAATCCAAGGCCATGGGCATCCTCCGGGAAATGGGATGGTACCCAATCTAAAATAATACCAATATCGTTTTGGTGTAATTTATCAACTAGATATTTGAATTCTTCAGGATATCCGTAACGCGATGTAGGGGCAAAATATCCAGTGAGTTGGTAGCCCCAAGACGGGTCATAAGGATATTCCATAATTGGCATGAGTTCAACGTGCGTAAAGTTCATTTCTTTTACATACTTTACTAAATCGTCTGCCAATTCGAAGTAGGATAAAAATCGACCTTCTTCAACGTGTTTTTTCCAAGAACCTAAATGAACTTCGTAAACCGAATATGGTGCATCTAAAGCATTATGCTTTTTTCGGGTCTTCATCCAGTCCTTGTCTTTCCAGTTGTAGTTGTCGTCCCATACAATGGAGGCCGTTTGTGGCGGGTGCTCGTAGCGTCTTGCGTATGGGTCAGCCTTTTCGGTTTTAATGTCGTTATGGTGGCTCTGTATTTTGTATTTATACTTGGTTCCTTTACCAATTAGCGGAATAAAACCTTCCCAAATACCGCTTGAATCCCATCTTACATTGAGTTGATGTTCACCTTCAATCCAATAATTAAAATCACCTATAACAGAAACTTGTTTTGCGGAAGGGGCCCAAACGGCAAAATAAACGCCTTCAATGCCATCAACGGTAACAAGGTGAGAACCAAATTTTTCATACAAACGAAAGTGTTTGCCTGCCTTAAAAAGATTGATGTCAAATTCTGTAAATAAACTGTGAACTTTTACGTGTGCCATATATTTTAATGATTTATAATATTAGATATTCCTTTTAACGGAATGACTGCCCATTGTGGGCGCGAATTGAGTTCATATCCCAATTCGTAAACTGCTTTTTCAAGTAAGCAATATTTCAGAATAAAAATACGCTCTTGATTGTATCCTAAATTTAAATTTGCGTTTTGTGTTTCGGTAACATAAGTGCCCAAAAACAAACCGGTTATGTATCTGTATAATATTTCGGAAGCCTTAAACAGAGTGTCTAAAGATGCTTTGTAATGTTCTTTATGGTTGTTGAAAACGTTTGCATAAATGGCATAATGGAATGACCTGAACAAACCTGCAACGTCTTTTAACGGCGGTTGTTTTACCTTTCTGTCGCGGATAGTGCTCTCTGGTTCTCCTTCAAAATCAAGAATGTAAAAGTCATTGTCTTTTACCAATATTTGGCCTAAATGATAATCGCCATGAATCCTAATACGTTCTCCTTTGAGTTTGGTCCAATTGAAATCAACAAAACGTTTTCTAATCTCATTTTTCTTATCAAGAAATTCGTTTGCCAAGTCTAGAGCCAATCCCTCAAGTTTGTGAAGGTTGTTCTCAATGGTGTTCAATCTGTTTTGAAATTGATGCAACATTTTATTCTTTAGCCAAACTTCGTAATCACCATTGTAGTGGGCGGGTGTGAATGCCGTTTCTTCAAATTCAGAGCCTAAGGCAATGTGCATTTCTGCCGTTCGTTTTGCCAAAGTTTGCACTTGTGTAAATAAATTTAAACCAACCCAATCAATAATTTGAGGCGGAATATCTTGAATTGTTAAACGTTGATATAACTCCGTGTTTGGTAACACATCAACGTTAATGGCCTTATACTCCAAATTAGAAAACACCTTGTGCAATTCCTTGAGTGTATAATCCCAGGCATCACCTTCATTTGGAATCATTTCCTGCATTAAACCAATGGTAATGTTCACATTATTTGAATCCACAACATTGATGCTTCCCAAATAGGCCGGAGTGTTTTTGTAACCCTTTTTTTCTGATAGAAAACGGCTCATTTCGTAATCGGGATTTTTATCTGCAAAAATTCTCCTGAAAAATTTTAAAACATATTTTTCATTGTACACCAAAGATGTATTGCTTTGTTCCAATCCCATAAACCTTGAAGACTCGTATTGTACATCGCTGAACAAATGGCTTTTGTGGTACTGAACTTTTGTTGTGTCTATTGGCTCGGCGGTGGCAATACGCTCAAAAACCAATTTTCTGTAGGCCTCTAAGTTTGTGGCGTCAATAATATAACCTTTATGGTCATTGATTTGAATGGGTAGAATCCTATCTTTTTTTGCAAAATTCTCATCGGTTACAAAAGCAATAGGCAAAAAGTAATGCTGATAAAAAGCTTCAACAAAATTCACTTCCAAGATTAGCCCATAATATACCTCACCGCTTTGTTGAATTTTGAAAAACTCAGCCAGTTCAATATATTTTAGCTTGCTTGATTTACCGCCATACCAACGTTGCTTAACAATGTATGTTTCCAGAACATCAGATAAAAACGTTTTAACAAAATCACGACTATCCAACAAGTCTTCCCAAGGCATATTGCTCTGGAAAATTGGTTGAAAAGTAGATGTTGAAACGTTGTTGGCCATATTATTTGTTTATTTTGAAAATATGAAATGGCATTGTAGGCTGCAGTTCTACAAAATTCCATTCGTTGTTCCAATTATAACGGCTATCTGTAATTAAATCGTGCATTTCAATATTGTCTCCTGGATTAACACCTAAATCATACAAAGGCATCTGTACCACACCTTGTTGCGAATTGTGGGAATCTAAACTTATGACTACAAAGATTTCATTGGTTCTATCATCATTCCATTTATAGAATGCCATTAAATTATCATTATGGATATCGCAGAATTTAATATTGTTGGTTTGCTGTAAAGCAGGGTTGTGATTCCTAATGTAGTTTATCTTTGCTATTAAAGTAGTGAGCTTGTTTTTTATGCTCCAATCATAATGTGTGATTTGAAATTTCTCTGAATTCAAATATTCCTCTTTTCCTAATAAAGGTTTTGAAAGCATATATTCAAAAACTGGTCCGTAAATACCGATAGACGAGCTTAATGTTGCCGCAAGCGCATAACGTAGTATATGTTTCGATTCGTTGGCACCTTGCAAATGGTAAGGGTTAATGTCTGGTGTGTTGGGCCAAAAGTTGGGTTGCATGTATTCCCTTAATTCTGTTTTGGTCAACTCTTCAACATATTGAATGAGGTCATGTTTACTTTCACGCCAAGTAAAATAGGTGTAAGACTGTGTGTATCCTTGTTTTGCCAATTGCTGCATTACCTTTGGTGCCGTAAAGGCCTCAGCCAAAAATATCACATCTTGGTGTTTTGCTTTTACCTGCGAAATAATCCAGTTCCAAAAGTAGAAAGGTTTGGTGTGTGGGTTATCTACCCTAAAGATTTTAATGCCACAATCTATCCAATACATTAAGATATCCAGACACTCTTTCCATAGGTTTTCATGGTCTTCGCTTTCCCAATAAATAGGGAGGATATCTTGGTATTTTTTTGGTGGGTTTTCAGCATATTGAACGGTGCCATCTGGTCGCCACTTAAACCATTTGGGATGCTCTTTTACCCAAGGGTGGTCTGGTGCTGCCTGAAGCGCATAATCCATGGCAATTTCCAAGTTATTGTCTTTGGCCGCTTGAATCAAGGATTTAAAATCGTCAAGCGATCCGAGTTGTGGATGAATATCTTTATGCCCACCGTATTGAGACCCAATACCCCAACAAGAGCCAACATCATCATGTTTGGCCTCTGTGGTGTTGTTTTTACCTTTTCTGTTAACTTCGCCAATGGGGTGTATAGGTGGAAAGTAAACCACATCAAAGCCCATACTTTTTACCCTTGGTAGTAAACGGGCACAATCATTAAACGTTCCGTGAACGCCATCGTGTTCAGATGCAGAGCGAGGAAAAAACTCGTACCACGTACTGAATCTTGCTTTTTTTCGGTCTACATAAACTTGATAATCTTTTGAAGTGTTGGCAAGAATTTTTGCTGGATTGTCGAAAAAGATTTTATAAAGTCTGTCTTTTGCTGCTTCGGTAATGGCCTCGCCATAATCGTTTTCACTTTTAAAAATACGATGCAGATGTTCTAAATAAGTTTTTACTTCACCATTTACCTTCTCAATAAGAGGTTTAATCAACTCAGCGCCTTCCAAAAGCTCAGAAACAACGTGTTGCCCGTCGTTAATTTTTCTAATTAATCCGTAGCGCCAATTCAGGGCATAATCCACCCAAGCTTCTACTTTATAGGTGTAAAACCCTTGTTTTTCAACCTTAAAGGATGCCTGCCATTCGTCGTTATGACGCAGTTTCATTCTGGTTTCCTTCCAGGTTTTGTCGTTTTCATGTTTGTACAATACCGAAACACCTAAAACATCATGGCCATCTGCTAAGACATTTGCGTCAATATTAACAATTTCGTTTACAACGCGTTTTATATAAAATTCGCCACAATTTACGCTCGGCGAAACATAATCAATTAAAACTCTTTTTTGGTTTAGCATTACTTGGTTAGTTATATGATAATATCAATAATTTTATTATTCTATTATGAATCCTTTTGGTATTGTCGCCCCATTTTTAACAACCACAATACCTTCTTTAATGCAATAAGTTTCGGTTTCCGTGTCTTCTAGATGTTTGCCTCCGTTAATTTTTACATCGTCCCCTATACGGCAGTTTTTGTCTACAATGCAGTTTTTAATAAAGCATCGTTCACCAATGCCCATTAGGATTTCAATTTTATTGGTTTCCATCTCTTCCAAGGTTTCATAATAATCGCTTCCCATCATGTAAGTATTGATAACGATGGACTCTTTTCCGATTCTTGAGCGAATACCGATTACCGATTTTTCAATTTTAGAGGCACTTATAATACAACCCTCAGAAATAACTGCCTTGTCCAAAAGGGTTCCTGCTACCTTTGTAGTAGGAAGCATTCTGGCATGGGTGTATATTCGTTTATCCCTGTCATATAAATCGAATTTTGGGATATCATCCGTAAGCCCAAGATTAGCTTCAAAGAACGATTCTACAGTTCCTATATCGGTCCAATAGCCTTCGTATTGGTAACTTAGGGTTTTGTGGGTATCAATAGATTGAGGAATAATTTCCTTACCAAAGTCTACAGTATCTGGATTCTCCATTAACTTCACAAGCAAATCTTTGTTGAACACATAAATTCCCATAGATGCCAGATAATTTCTCCCTTGTGCTTTCATCTCATCACTAACTTCTGATGTCCATTCTGGCAACAAACTTGCGTCAGGTTTTTCTATAAAAGAGGTTATAATATTTTCCTCATTAGCTTTTAAAATACCAAAACCCGTGGCGTCTTTTGCATTTACTGGAATGGTTGCAATTGAAATTTCAGAACCACTATCTTCATGCGCTTCAATCATTTTATCATAATCCATTTGATATAATTGGTCACCGGATAATATTAATGCATAATCAAAATCGTGACGTAAAAAATGGTGCATACTCTGTCTTACCGCATCCGCCGTTCCCTGAAACCAAGTTTTGTTCTCTGGAGTTTGTTCCGCCGCCAATACATCAACGAAAGCACTACTGAAAAAACTAAAGTGATACGTGTTTTTTATGTGTTTGTTTAACCCAGCAGAATTAAATTGCGTTAACACAAAAATTCTTTTGATGTCTGCATTAATACAATTTGAAATAGGAATGTCTACCAATCTGTATTTACCCGCGATTGGAACTGCAGGTTTTGATCTTCTGTCTGTTAATGGATAAAGTCTGGATCCTTGACCGCCACCTAAAACAATGGCCAATACTTTATTGTTAATCATATCTTTTGGATTTACTTGTTAGTGCTGAGTTTTATAATAGAGATTTGTAAAGTTCTTCAACCTGTTTGGCAATGGCAACCCAATCGAAATATTCTTCCACGCGTTTTCTGCCCTTAATGGCCATGGATTCGCGCATTGCTTTGTCACCTATTACTTTGTTTATTCCTTCGGCTAAATCTCTCGAAAACTTATCAGGGTTTACTGGCTCAAAAGGAGCTTCGGTTTGTTGTTCCAAAGGAATTAAAAGCCCTGTTTCACCATGAACAACAACTTCTTTAATACCGCCAACGGCACTGGCAACAACAGCGGTTTTACAAGCCATGGCTTCAACATTTATAATTCCGAAAGGCTCATAAATTGAAGGACAACAAAATACATCGGCATGCGAATAGAGTTGAATTATTTCTTCCTTAGTAACCATTTTGTCAATCCAAACAACGTTGTCTCGCGTCTTTTTTACTTCGTTAACGGCATCTTCCATTTCTTTGCCAATTTCTTTGGTATCGGGTGCCCCTGCACATAATACAATTTGAGTATCTGGATTGATATATTTAATAGCATTAACTAAATGAATAATCCCCTTTTGTCGTGTAATTCTACCAACAAAAAGAACATATGGTTTGGTTTTGTCCACCCCATAAGCGTCAAGCGTTTCGGTATTTGAAGTTGCTTGGTATTGTTCCAAATTTATACCATTGTATATTACTTTAACTTTATCTGGGTCAACATTGAAATATTTAAGAACATCTTCTTTAGTCTCCTCAGAAACCGCTATTAAGGCATCGGCCATTTCAATTGCGGTTTTTTCAACCCAAGACGAAGCATCATATCCTCTTCCTAATTGCTCGCGCTTCCAAGGCCTTAAAGGTTCTAGCGAATGGGTGGTAATCACCAGTGGGGTACCGTAGCAAAGTTTTGAGACAATACCAGCAAAATGCGCATACCATGTGTGGCAGTGCACTACGTCGGCATCGGTTGGTTCGGCATTCATATGCAAACAGGTGGCGAGTGTTTTAAAAACGGACTTTAATTTGTCATCTGAACCAGCAAAAACACCATCATCAAAAGGATATCCGGTTACGGTAAGGTTGCCTGATTTTTGGTCTTGGTCACCAAAGCACCTAACGTCCATTTCCATTAATTTGGATAATTCATCTGCCAAATATTCAACATGAACCCCTGCTCCACCATAAACATATGGCGGAAACTCCCTGGTATAAAAAAGTGCTTTCATATAATTATTGTCTCATAAAATTGGTTAATAGCCAGTCAAAAGAAAGAAAATTAACAACTAAACCAGGCATTTTAATGTTACAAAATTGAAAAATTACAACAACGTTACTTTGTTTTGTGTTTCATTGCCAATCGAGCAAAACAAAGTAAGGAAATTATAAAATTGTTAATAACCATTATTGGGTTTGAATCCTATGCCTCCAAAAACTTAATTTCACTTAAGTATAGTAAATTAAGGGCTTTTTGAGGGTTTGTTGTTTTGTTTTTATTCTTATGTTATAAACATACAAAATAATTATTAACAATTTGAGGCAATTTTATTTTTTGAAGAAAATAAGGCAAAATTCCAATTAAGGGAAATTATCATTAACGAAATTGGATTAAAACATGTAATTACTTCAAATTTTTCAAACAAATAAAGTTAAGATTTGATATGAATACAGCTTGGGTATAAAATCAAAAAACAAAGAGCCTTCAACTCGGGCTGAAATCCATCTAATTTTAATTAAGACCTATTGCTTTTTAAATGAATTTAAGATTTAAAAGCCCACGGAAATATATACGAGGGCTTTTTACAAACAATAAAAAGTCTATTATTTTTAACTGCCGCCCAATAACAATATCAGTGTAATGAGCATTACATTGCCTTTATTGAATGCTCCCCAAGTATAATTGTCCTTAAACTCTCCACCTGTATCGGGTTTTGTGGTTTGGCTTTGGTACGCAAAAACATTTGTTTGTATCATCAATGCCAGTCGGGCAGTCAGGTATATATTCAATCCTAAAACCAACGCAGCCGTAAGCCTAGTGAGGTCCGTTGTACCTCCGCCAGATTTAAACTTATCTGCACCTATGCCATAAGCTATCATAGCCCCCCACATAAAATGTACAAGATGGTTTTGAAACAGAGGATTGAACATGAGCAGCCTTAGCTGAAAATCAATAAAACTAGCGGTATAATAATCAGTACTAATACCACTATAAACTAACCCTAATGAAGCATACAAAGCCGCTTTAGTGAAAACCGCTAATTGCATAAAATATGCCGCATTTAAACACCATAGCGTTTGGTTGTCGTCAAACCCAAAACCGGCGCCCAAGGCAAGCATAGCTCTTGCAAAAGCAAAGGTAGAAGCAGGGTCGTGGGTTTCTAATTCGCTACCCATTTCCTCGATGGTTTGAGGATTTTGTGCTTCAATAAAGTTGAAGGGATCTAATGCTTCGGGTATTTCACCTAAGCCATAATTGGAACTGGTTGTTTGATCTGCCATTGCCATTAAATCTGATGTGGAATCTAGATTGTTAACGGCATAACCATAATCTAATTGCGCATAAGAGTTAAAGCAAAATAATAACAGTAGAAAAGGGGAAACCAAGCGAAGTAATTTTGTTTTCATAATATATAATTTGATTGGTTGCGTACTAAAAAAGCAGCATCAATATCATGAAAATTTGAAGCTTTCGAGATTAAAAGGTACAACAATTATTTTAACCAAACAATAGTTTTGCTTGATTGGGCTTAAGCAATCGTCTTAAAAAGACTAATCATTTAGCTTTAAAACGGCCATAAACGCTTGTTGTGGGATCTCAACATTACCCACTTGGCGCATTCGTTTTTTACCCTTTTTCTGCTTTTCAAGAAGTTTGCGTTTACGTGAAATATCACCACCGTAACATTTTGCTGTTACATCTTTTCGAAGGGCCTTAATGGTTTCGCGCGAAATAATTTTTGCTCCAATTGCCGCTTGAATAGGAATGTCAAATTGTTGACGCGGAATCAATTCTTTCAACTTTTCACACATTTTTCGACCAATAGTTTGCGCATTGTCAGCGTGAATTAGTGCAGAAAGCGCGTCAACGGGTTGGGCATTCAGTAAAATATCCAATCGAACCAATTTTGAAGGTTTCATACCAATAGGATGGTAATCAAAAGAGGCGTATCCTTTTGAAACGGTTTTTAGTCTATCGTAAAAATCAAATACTATTTCGGCAAGGGGCATTTCAAAAGTCAGTTCCACACGCTCTGGAGTTAGATAAGTTTGATTGGTGATAATGCCACGTTTTTCAATACACAACGACATTACATTACCAATAAAGTCAGATTTTGTAATGATGGTTGCCTTTATATAAGGTTCTTCAACACGATTTAAAGTTGCTGGTTCTGGAAGGTCTGATGGGTTGTTTACTATAATAACTTCATCAGTATTTTTATTGGTAAAAGCATGGTACGATACGTTGGGAACAGTAGTAATTACCGTCATATCAAACTCGCGTTCCAGGCGTTCTTGGATAATTTCCATGTGAAGCATACCCAGGAAACCACAACGGAAACCAAAGCCTAATGCAGCAGAACTCTCCGGTTGAAACACTAATGAAGCATCGTTTAATTGTAGTTTTTCCATGGATGCGCGAAGCTCTTCGTAATCTTCGGTGTCAACAGGATAAATACCAGCAAAAACCATGGGTTTTACATTCTCAAAACCTTCAACAATGTTTTTTGTAGGATTGGCATAATCGGTAATGGTATCACCAACCTTTACTTCCTTTGCTGTTTTAATGCCCGTAATCAAATAGCCCACATCACCAGTTTTAATAGTTTGTTTGGCTACTTGACTCAGTTTTAAAGTGCCCACCTCGTCGGCATAATAGTCTTTACCTGTGGCCACAAATTTAATGTGTTGCCCTTTTTTAATCTCCCCGTTAAAAACTCTAAAATAGGTTTCAATACCTCTAAACGAGTTGTAAACCGAATCGAAAATCAATGCTTGCAAAGGCGCATTTGGGTCTCCTTTTGGTGCAGGAATACGTTCAATAATCGCTTTTAAAATATTATCTACCCCATAACCAGTTTTTCCACTGGCATGAATTACTTCATCTGGGCTACACCCCAATAAATCAACAATATCGTCGGTAACTTCCTCAGGGTTTGCACTTGGTAAATCTACCTTATTAAGCACAGGAATAATCTCCAAGTCATTTTCTAAGGCTAAGTATAAATTAGAAATGGTTTGTGCTTGAATACTTTGGGCGGCATCAACAATTAGAAGCGCACCTTCACAGGCGGCTATGCTTCTGGAAACTTCGTATGAGAAATCAACGTGACCAGGCGTGTCAATCAGGTTCAATACATAAGGTTCACCTTCAAATACATAATCCATTTGTATGGCGTGCGATTTTATGGTGATGCCACGTTCGCGCTCCAAATCCATATTATCCAACAGCTGGTCTTGTTTTTCACGTGCAGTTACAGAACCTGTGTGGTCCAGTAAACGGTCTGCGAGCGTACTCTTTCCGTGGTCAATATGTGCAATAATACAAAAGTTTCTGATGTTCTTCATAAAGCAATCTATACCTCGATATAATTTGCAAATATAGATGTTTTTAAATGAGTTCTTAGTATAATTTTTTTTTGGCAATTAAACTTAAAGCCGTTTTTAAAGTCTTATTTTTACTACTAAAACCGATAACTTAGTTTTTTAATGCCGAACTTATTTTTTAGAAGAGCAAAATTTATATTGACTTTTGCCCTCTTGGGTGTTACAGCCAATTCATTTTCCCAAGCACAGGAATCAAAATCATTGCCAGATATTGAAAAAATATACGTGCATACTGATAGATCTATTTACATTCTAGGAGAAGATTTGTGGTATAAAGCATATTCGGTTTTCGCTTACAATAATTTACTGTTTAGCAAGGGCAATGTACTTTATGTAGATCTCATTTCGCCCGATTCTAAAATTATTGCCACAAACAAAACCTTGATAAAGGATGGGTTAGGCCATGGTGATTTTAAATTGACTGATTCTATCGGAGTAAAACCAGGGATATACCAAATTAGGGCGTACACGAATTGGAGCCGCAATTATGGCGAAGATTTTGTTTTTAAAAAGGAAGTTGAAATACTGGATGTTTTTAAAGATGCTACTGATAGAAACAGCATTGAAAATAAAAAAAGTCAACTTTCTAAAGGAACAAAAAGAAATGAAGCAATAGAGATATTAAAAATAAACTTTTTTCCTGAAGGAGGTACATTGTTGGAAAATGCCATTAACGTTGTCGCATTTAAAGCAACTGATAATTATGGAAACGCACTAAAAGTAAAAGGGAAAGTATTTGACTCTGATAATGCATTGGTGAGTTTATTTGTAAGTACCCACGACGGCATGGGTAAATTTCAGTTTAGCCCCGATGCCGGCAAAAGTTATCATGCCACCATATCAACTTCAGATGGGATGGAGATAAAGCAAGAACTGCCAAAAGTAAACCAGCAAGGGTATCTGTTGAGCCATAAAAAACTTAATAGCAAGCACATTATATCCATCAAAACAAATGAAGAAACCCTTTTAAAAAACCCAGATGCACCAGTTACTTTAATATGCAGAACACGTGGCGTTGCTTACTTTTCGGGCACTCAGCCATTAACTAATAAGACACTTTCTTTTGAATTGCCAGATGCCGATTTTCCTGAAGGTATCAGTCAGCTAACCCTGTACGACCATGCTAGTAGGCCACAAAGTGAAAGACTTGTTTACATTGAAAAGGAACATGATTTCAATGTGACTTTAGCCACTAACAAAACCAGTTATAAACCCGAAGAGATGGTAGAAGTCAATGTGTCTTCAAAGTCCAATACAGGTGAAGGCGTTCCAGCAAGTTTTTCACTGAGTGTTACCGATATGAACGGCATGAAAACCGATAAAGATTTGGGCACAAACATCTGTTCCAATTTTTTGTTGGAATCTGATATCCGAGGAAAAGTGAACAACCCAGGCTATTATTTTGACAAAAGCAATAAAAGAAGACTGCAAAATTTAGATTTATTGCTCTTAACCCAAGGCTGGCGTAATTTTCTATGGAAAACTATACCCCAACCAAAGGACACGATATCGTACAAAGCCGAAAATGGATTTGTGATATCTGGCAAAGTAGGGCAGCTTTTAGGAGAAAAACCCAAAGCAGACCAAAATGTTAACTTGGTTTTAATGGCTGAAAGCGGAATGAACATTCATGATACACAAACTGATACATTGGGTGTTTTTAAGTTTAAAGACCTTGTGTTTTTTGGTAAAACGAAAATGTTTTTAAACTCAAGGAACGAAAAAGGAAAAGCTAGGGGCGAGCTTATCGCAGATGAATTTGATAAGGAGCCATTGCCTACTAACTACAGTAAGGATGAAATTAATTTGCCCAAAACAGATTCAGTAAAGCAGGCCTTATCTGAACACGTGTACAAAAAGTTTTTAACCAACGGTATTGCCCCTGAGAACATTTTAGACGAAGTTGAAATTGTCGCAAAGAAAAAACCAGAAGGCCCTGAAAGTTTATATGGTATGGCCGACAACACTTATGTGGTAGATGATAAAACGCCGTATTTCAACAACATGTTTTTGTTTATTCAAAATACTTTACCAGGGATGTCTTTTGGAGACACCCTAGGGTTTATGCGGTTTGGCGGAGCTCCAGCTATGATTTTAGTCGATGGTTCGGAGTACGACCAAGATATTGTAAGAAGCATGAATGTAGATGACGTGGCCAAAATAGAAGCCTTTAAAGGTCCGAGTGCTGCCCTTTTTGGGTCAAGAGGCGGTAACGGTGTTATTTTGATTTATACCAAAACAGGAACTATAAGCAATCAGCCAAAAAAAGTATTCCATTCTGTTAATAAAGAAATTGAAGGCTTTTATAGTGCACGTATTTTTTATTCACCAAATCCTGAGGAAGAAAAAGATGAATGGGGTAACAAGGCAGCAGTAAGAAATACTATTTATTGGAACCCTTATGTACACCCAGACGCCACAGGCAATGCCAGAGAAACCTTTTACAATAGTGTTATACCAACTAAGGCAAAAGTGACTTTAGAGGGTATAACGGCCACAGGCATTCCGGTGGTTAAAAAGGTGTTTTATACCATTGAAAAATAGTCAGTTTTTTGAATTAAGCGGAAAATTTAAGAAAGCATCATACTGCCACAAACGCCTAGGCTTACAATAACATAAACTGCGGCTAAGATAAAAAAGACTTTAGCCGTTTTTTTATTGTTTTTTCTGAGCATGAAACCAACAATGGTCAACAAAATAGCGGGGCCGAATAGAATTGCCAAAAGGATATAAATCAAACCATCTAAATTCACTTCTAAAAAACGTGTCATTTTTTATTTTTAGAGCATCATACTACCGCAAATGCCCAAACCAATTAAAACATAAACTACTGCAGCAATCAATAAATATTTTGAAGCTTTTTTATTTTTGTTTCTGAAGGCAATACCGAGAATGACTAAAATGATGGGTATGCCAAACGCCAGTAGCAACATTAAAAGAATGAGCCACAAATAATCTCCACCTTCAAGTAATAGCCCTATCATGTAAGCTCTTTTTTAAGTTCTTGCAAATGTTGCTTTTTATCATCCCTGTAAAACAAGTTCATCGTTTCAAAAGGAATTATTTTATTGTCTTTGTCTACAATATGAACACACGATTTTTTAATGGCGCGTACATCAAAATTGTAAGCATCAATAAATTGCATGATAATAATACGAAATAAATTGTCATATCCCAGATTTGGTGCATCGATATTTGGTAAACAGCACATGATGCTTTTTAGGTTTTCTTCGGCCACTTCCACCGAATTGCCCGTGCTAAAAAGTTCAATCATTTTTCCTTTTAGTTGCTCATCTTGCTCATAAATAATAGTGTTTTTACTGTTGTCCAATAAGTCGTTTGGATTGATATATCGCGTTAATGGAAACACTTCACCGCCCAATTTTAAAGCATAACCCATAACCAAAGCGTCGGGGTTACAGGGCACAGGCAATAAATCGTCTGGGTTAAAAATATGGGTTTGTTCCAAGATTTTTCGACGCACCTCCGTTAAGGTCATCCGGTCGGTTTCCGGATTAAAATTTTCCAATCGACCTGCAATTTGTGTAGGTTGAAATGTGACACCACGAACACATTTTTGTTGCAGTGCAAAATCTATAATTTTACCTATTTCGCCATCATTTAATCCTTTTTGAAGCGTAACAACTAAGGTTGTCGATAAGTTCAATGCATTCAAATGCTCCAAAGCTTGTTTTCTTATATCATTCAAATCGGCACCACGTAATTCCTGCAAAACAGAATTCTCAAACGAGTCGAACTGCAAATAGATTTCAAAATCTGGTGTGTAGGTTTTTAACCGTTCCGCGAAAGCGACATCTTTAGCAATTTTTATCCCGTTGGTATTCAGCATTAAGTGCCTAATAGGCAACGACTTTGCATAATCTAAAATCTCCCAAAACTGGGGGTGAATTGTGGGTTCGCCACCACTAATTTGTACTACATCAGGTTCTTTTTCATTTTTGACAATAGCATCTAGCATCGCCTTCACCTCATCTAAAGTTCTGTGTCTGCCATAAGTTGGCGACGAGCCCGCATAACAAGTAGGGCAGGTTAAATTACAACGGTCGGTTACTTCAATCACCGTTAAACAACTGTGCTGCTCGTGGTCTGGGCATAAACCGCAATCGTAGGGGCAACCGTAGTGTGTTTTGGTGTTAAAGGTATAAGGTGTTTCACTGGGTTTGTTGTAGTTGCGTATGTTTTTATAATAGTCAACATCGTCTGCTATAAGTACTTTACTATTACCGTGTTCGTTACATCGTTTAAGCATGTATACGTTGCTGTCTTCAAAAACAATTTTGGCATCAACACGTTGCAAACACTCAGGACAAAGGCTTAGAGTAAAATCATAATAGGTGTACTTTCTAGTAGGCATTTTTAAGTTTTTGAAGGATGAATTTTGAATAATACAACCAACAAAGTACACATAAAATTTGAATGGAACTCAACCCAAAAACATAAAAAATATTGGGTTTAAAAAATTCTATTAAAAACCGAAAACCAAAATAGCTTAGCATGAAAATTTTGAACAATTCACCATTTTTTAAAACAACCTTTTTTTGAATGGTTTTCAGGGAGATAAATAGAAAAATCAGGAAAATTAATTCATAAAGTGATGTTGGGTGTCGCATTATGCCATCGCCTAAATCCATGCCAAAAACAGAAGCCGTTTCCTTGCCATAGGTAAACTCATTGATACCCGATAAAAAACAACCAATTCTACCAATAAAAATGCCCAAAATAATTGGAAAGACAAACAAATCGCCTGACGATTGTGGTTCGCCTATTATCTTTTTGGCCAATTCTACGCCGAGCAAACCTCCAAACAACCCACCCATAATGGTTTTGGTATTTAAAAGTTGGATGAGGTTTTCATCAGAAATCCCGATTGATGGATTTTCCAAGAACCCCACCAGCCTTGAACCAATTAATGCGCCCAAAGCGGCACCAAGAATAATGGATAAACGGTTTAGGGTAGAAATATGGTCGGTAACCTTTCGTCTTAAAACCACATAATACCTAAACGCCAAAAAGAACGCCAAGTACTCTAAAATCAAATGGATATTAACATGATATCCGAATACTTGAGGTTCAAACGGAATTTGCAAGTGAAGGTTAATTAAATTCCTAAAATTTTAGCATCAACGGCAAAAGTGGCAAAAAAATCAACTTCGTAAACTTCGGTTGTCGTTTCGTCTGCAACTGCAGTTACCCGTAGTTTAAAGACATCTTCCTTTAAATAGGCCTTTAATTCTTTGTCTATAACCTTCAAGTCAATACTGTTTGAATTGTTGTTTGGTATGTCCGTAAGATAAGCAACTTCAGTTTCTTCAACATTTTCGGTACTTATGGCTATTCTAACACTTTTAAGAAAGTTAAAATTACCCGTCTCTGGGCTCGAAATTTTAATTGTTAAACTTTTTAGTTTAATGCTTTCAATTAAATCCTTTTTGGTGTTATTATTTTCAAAAGTGGATTCCGATTCTGTTTCAATATCTGGGGTATTCAAACTTACGGGCACATTGGTAATGGGCACGGGGTTTAACGTGTAGTTTGTTTCATAGTCCATGTCGAATTTGGTCAACTCGTCTATCACGCTACAATTGAATAGGAATAAAAAAGGGAGGCATAGCAATAGGGCTTTATTTTTCATCATAATATAAGTTTGTTAACCCACAATAATCAATATTTTATATATCAGTCAATATTGGTCATCATTTGTTAAATGCCCATTATGGGCTTTCATAGGTTAAGATTTGGGCTTAAATATACGTATTTCAATTGAATAGGGATTAAATTCTCCAATAACCCTCTTTTAAAGTCAGAATAAAATACTGTATTTTTGCACGCAAATTATTTGTTTTGGTAAAAATAGACCATATAGAACTACCTGATTTTCCATTGCTTTTAGCGCCTATGGAAGATGTTAGCGACCCGCCATTTCGCGCTCTATGCAAGGAGCAGGGCGCCGATGTGGTATATACCGAATTTGTTTCCAGCGAAGGGTTGATTCGTAATGCTGTCAAAAGCGTTATGAAGTTGGACATCTATGAAAAGGAACGGCCCGTTGGTATTCAAATATTTGGAGCCAATTTAGATAGTATGTTGCAAACTATTGATATTGTGGCCGAGTCTAAGCCAGATATCATCGATATTAATTTCGGTTGTCCTGTAAAAAAAGTAGTGAGCAAAGGTGCCGGAGCAGGCATTTTGAAGGACGTGTGCCTTATGGAGCAACTTACCGCCGAAATGGTAAAACGCACCAACATACCCATAACAGTAAAAACCCGTTTAGGTTGGGACCACAATTCCATAAAAATTGTTGAGGTTGCCGAACGGTTACAAGATGTAGGTTGTAAGGCCATTGCCATTCACGGGCGTACGCGTGCCCAAATGTACAAGGGTAATGCCGATTGGAAGCCTATTGCTGAGGTAAAAAATAATCCGCGCATGCACATTCCTGTTTTTGGAAATGGTGATGTAGATACACCTGAGCGCGCGATGGAAATGCGCGACCAGTATGGGTTAGATGGCTGCATGATTGGCCGCGCTAGTATTGGCAACCCTTGGTTTTTTAAGCAGGTAAAACACTTTTTTAAAACTGGCGATCATTTAGAACCAATTTCAATTCAAGAGCGTGTTGAGGCAGCCCGCCGACACTTACAAATGGCGATAGATTGGAAAGGTGAAACCCTGGGCGTTTTTGAAACCCGTCGTCATTACACCAACTATTTTAAAGGGATTCCGCACTTTAAGGAATACCGCATGAAAATGGTAACCAGCGACCATTCAAAAGATGTTTTTGATGCTTTTGATGAGGTTTTGGAGCATTTTTCAGATTATCAGTTTACTGAATAAGTTTTTCACATCCGAATTTCACGAATTATCACAAAAAGTAATTGTGAGAGAGGCAAGGGCAATCTGTTTCTGAATTAACGCAGATTAAACATGCTGCACCAAAGACTTTGTAATTCTAACCGATGCAATTTTTGATGTAACAATGCCCAAAACGGAAATGGTTAAAAACACAATAAAAAAGTTTTCAATCTTGATGTTTACAGGGTAAGGTAACGAAGGCGTTATCATAACCAAACTGAAGGTTTTTTGAAGCATGGTCAAAATTAGGGCAACCACCAAGCCTATTAGGCCTCCAACAATACTCATCAAACTACCTTGGTAAAAGAAAATTTTACGAATGTCTTTTACCGTGGTTCCCATATTAAAAAGTGTGCCAAGGCTTTGCTTTTTGTCCAGAATCATCATAATCAAAGAACCAATAATGTTAAAAAAGGCAATGATTAAAACCAAAGTAAAGATGAGGTAAACGGCCAAGTTTTCGGTATTCAACATTTTATAGATGGCATCGTTAAGTTGGGCTCTGTTTTTTAAAATTACTTTATCTCCAAAAATAGTTTGAATATTAGCTTTTACTTGTGCTTCATCAACACCTTCCTTCAACTTAAACTCTAAAGAAGTAAATTGATTAGATTCATAATTAAGTAGCTCCCTTGCCAAATCGATGGGCGCATAAATGTAGCTGTCATTCAAGGTTTCGTTAATAAAGAACACTCCAACATTTACAGCTTTAACGGTGTTGAATGCATTTTTCGTTGACGTTATTTGCCCTTTTCCCGGTTTTGGAACGTATACATTTATTGGGTTTGTAAAATCCAACACGCCAAGCGATAAACTATTTGAAATGCCCCAACCTACTACAATCTGATTCGATTTTTGTTCTAGCCAATCGCCATAATCAATTACAGAATCTATGGATACAACGTTTTGAAAATGTTCGTCAACGCCTTTCAAAACCGCCAACGTGTTTTTGTTTTCAGAGGTTATAAAAACGCGTTCTTCAATAATTTTGGAATATTCGGCAATGTCAGTTAGCTTATCTAGTTTATTGATTTCGTCTTCAGTTAAAAGGAATGATTTGCCAACAGCTGTTTCAGCCTTTAAATCGGGGTCAACAATAGTGGAAAATTGCAAGGTAAAATCCTTCAGGCCAGCAAATCCGGAAAGCACAATAAACAAAGATGCAGCCCCCAAAATAACGCCAACAATAGCAATATAGGTAATAAAATTAATAGCATTGTTCGAGCTTTTACTGCGCAGGTAACGTTTTGCTATATAAAGGGGAAAATTCAATCTAGGATTTTTTTCTTTTATCTAAAATATTGGGGTCTTTTATTGGGTTTTCTTCACCTTTGAGAGATTTTTCAATTTTGTCTATATATTCCAAAGAATCGTCAATAAAAAACTCCAAATTGGGCATGCGCCTTAATTGGTTTTTTGTGCGCTGTGCCAATTCATGTCGTATTAAAGGCGTGTTAGAGCGAATGCCTTTAAGTAGTTCTTTGCCCTTGTCGTTCGGGAAAATGCTCAAGTAAACCTTTGCGATGGACAAATCTACCGTTACCTTAACTTTTGAAACAGAAATTATAACACCGCGCATCCCGCCTTGGGTAGCAGCGCCTTGCAGCACTTCAACCAAATCTTGCTGTAAAACCGAACCTATTTTTTTTTGTCTTTGACTTTCTTCCAAAACATTAATTTTTAAAACCTACAGTAAAGGTTTGAGGTGCAAAATTACGGATATTTAAAGATTATGCGACATTTCAATGCGATTTTCGTATTTTGATGTTAATTTAGGTTAAACTGAAAAAAATTCCGTTTTTCAATGGATTGACAAAAAGACCATTTAAATGAACAAAATTGAACATATTGGCATTGCGGTTAAGAATCTTAAGGATTCCAATGCCTTGTTTTCCAAACTCTTTGGCGAACCGCATTATAAAATTGAGGAAGTTAAAAGTGAAGGCGTAAACACTTCTTTTTTTAAGGTAGGAGAAAACAAAATTGAGCTTTTGGAAGCCACAAACGAAGATAGCGCCATAGCCAAGTTTATTGATAAAAAAGGCGAGGGCATTCACCACATTGCCTTTGATGTTGAAGACATAAAATATGAGATTGAGCGCCTTAAAAAAGAAGGCTTTAAGGTTTTAAATGAAGAACCAAAAAAGGGAGCCGATAACAAGCTGGTAGCCTTTTTGCACCCAAAATCTGCAAACGGCGTTTTAATTGAATTGTGCCAAGATATAAAGGAATAATTTTTCTTGTAGGGTTTTAAAATAAGTAGTAATATTGCACTCCAATTTCGGTCCTATAACTCAGTTGGTTAGAGTATCTGACTCATAATCAGAAAGTCCCTGGTTCGAGCCCAGGTGGGACCACAAAAAAGCCTTTCAGAATTCTGAAAGGCTTTTTGTTTTATTTCGGGTTTATAAACCGTTCTATGTCTTCACTAGAAATCTTAGGGTTAGCCCCTTCACTTTGGGCCACCAAAGCACCAACTGCACAAGCAAAGTCTATGGCTTTTTGCGGTTCGGTATTGTTTAATAATTGGCTAATTAGCGACCCCAAAAAGGAATCGCCCGCCCCAACGGTATCCACCACCTTTATCAAATAACCACTATTGTAGTATAGTTTGCCATTGTACAATAAAACCGCACCATGAGACCCTTTGGTAACACAAATATGTTCGGTATTAGTTTTTTCGGCAATGTATTTTAGGTTTTGCTCCAATGAGTTGAATTTAGAGCCCATTAAATTACTGACTTCATAAAGTTCGTCGTCATTAAATTTTATAAAATCAGCTTCGTTCATTAAATGAAAAATTACCTCTTTGGAGTAATGGGGCGGCCTTAAATTAAGGTCAAAAATTTTATATTTGGCTGACTCTACAAGGCTATAAAGCGTATTTTTTGAAGTTTCGTCCCGAGCAGCCAAACTTCCAAAAACAAGGGCATCGGCTTTTTTGACTAACTCTAGGGCTTCATCTGTCAGGAGAATTTTGTCCCACGCTCGGGGTTGTTTAATATTGTATGTCGCCGAACCTTTTCCGTCTAGACTCACTTTAACCTTTCCTGTTTTGTACTTGTGCAATATCTGCACATGCGCTGTACTTATTTTGTTTTCGTTAAGGTAGTGCAATAGCTTTTCGCCCCAGTCGTCTGCCCCAATAGCACTTATCATAGCCACCTCATTACCAAACGAACTTAACCTACTGGCAACGTTTAAGGGCGCCCCGCCTATCTTTTTTTGTTTCGGAAACACATCCCACAGCACTTCCCCAAAACATATTATTTTGCTCATAAAATCAAACTTTAGATTTAATTCGTAACCGTCTTTTTAGGAGTTTGGTCTCTCAAAAATAGTAAACGAAAAACGGTATGGGCAATCAACCATGGAATTTTTTGGCAACATGGCAATCAATGAGATGCTTCAATCGCAACTGTAAATTGACCGGCTTTTCAGGGAGATGTTCGGTATAGTAAATTAAACCGCTTTTTTTTCCATCTAATTCCGGAATTATATTTTTTCCAAAACTATTGGACGTTCTTATATCGTAATCATACTCCTCAAGTTTGGTTCTTGGCAAACCAATGGCTGCAAGATATTTTAAGAGTTTTTTTCTGTTAACGCTGGTTATTTTTACCGTTCCAATATCATCAATATTTTGCAATTTGGTTTTCTTGTTTTTTAAAAATATTCCGGTTACCAAAAAGTAATATTGTGTTTGTTTGTTGCCATCAAACAGCCAACCTTCCTTTAACTCATTGTTCTTATTTAAATATGAAAGTTCAAAAGTAAAGGTGGGCAAATCTTTATTGATGTAGTGCAACTGGGCTTTTTCGTCAATTAAATAACTTTTAGAATTATGGACGATGATAACATCTATGCCTCTGTGTTGTTGCTCAAGATCGGCAATACGTTCAAACTTCAGTTTTTTTGATTCATAAACAAGGTCTAAATACCTGTTTAGTATTTGCTCTTGGTTTAAATCAAACTGAAAACTTGACACTATACTTGATTTATTTGGTTGTAAAGTGCTTCGCCAATTTTTTTCACAACGCCTACAACAAGGGCGTTGCCCATAAAAAAGGCACGTTTGGTATCGGAAATGCCATCTAGTTTTGTATGGTTGTCTGGAAACATGTTGAGCCGTTCCAACTCAACAGGCGTTAATCGCCTAAGGCCTCTATCGGAAGATACAACATGTTTAAATCTTGAGGGCGATTTTCCTCCTTCACCTGTTATTATGGTGCGCGACGCATTGTTCAAGGCATCTGGGTAAACCATGGCGCCCTCGCTATAATTATATTCAAAACCCTCTTTCGTTTTTCGTTTTTCCTTTTTCGATCCTTTTAAATACTCCCATTTTGGCTGGTCCTTTTCGTTTATAAAAAACTCAGGAGTTACTTCGCCATTTTGTAAAACATCACCTAAAAACGTACGTTTCCCATTGTATTTTGACTGTGTTTTAGTGGTGTAAACTTTTCCATTTATAAGAAGACCGGTGTTTAGAAATGGTGATATTGTTCCATTTTTGTTGAAATTTTTGGTTATTTCAACCAAGTTCCCTTGAAGTTCAACCTCTTCCAATTGCTCAGTAGCTTCAACTGGAAATGCATTGGCTATCGTTCCTTCTTGCCTAAGCCAATTAAGTTTGTTTGATTCTTCAATTTTATTGTAAACAACAGATGATTTATGATAGCCAATAAAAAATATACGGCGTCTTCGTTGTGGCATTCCATAATCTGCTGCATTGATAACACGCCATTCCACGGCGTAACCTAATTCATTTAGACTTTGTAACATCACGGCAAAATCCCTTCCGCGCTGTTTTGATGGTGATTTTAAAAGACGGTCTACATTTTCCAAAAAGAGGTATTTGGGCTTGTTTTCCTTATCTTCCAAAATCCTATGGATAGACCACCAAAGCACACCTTTTTTCCCTTTTAATCCTTTGGAATTTTGCAATGTTGTTGCTACTGAATAATCTTGACAAGGAAACCCACCGACCAGTAAATCGTGATCAGGAATATTTGATGTTGGTACTGTTGCAATGTCTTCATTGCTGTGGTTGTCATTTCCAAAGCGGGCTTCATATACCATTGAAGCGTGTTGTGTTTTTGTTGAAGGTTCCCATTGGTTGCTCCAAACTATGTCGAAATTTGGCCCTTCCAAGCCCAATCTAAAACCACCTACCCCTGCAAATAACTCTGCAACTTTTAATTTGTTCTTTGGCATCTAAAAATGTTATAACCACTAAAAAACAAAAATAAATAATGATTGTTCTTCTTTATTCCAATAAAACAATCTTTTATCAAATTATTATTAACGTCTTTTTTCATTGATGAGAATGACTGGAAACATGGGAAAGAATTTTATGTTAACAACAAAATATAGTATCCTTAAATTCGTTTTTAAAATTAAATCAAAATATGTATATATTTGTTTTACAGACTGAAAAAGGAGGGATTGTTTTTTGAAGTGCTTTTTCATGAGAAAAGTTACAGTTTGCGAAAAATCATTGAAATCAGATAAGATGCATTTCGTCGATTATATTTGCATTTTATAGATGTTTTTTGTGCAATAAATTTTAAAAAATTTTGTGCCCTCGCTTTTTTTCATACATTTGTGACCCAGATGACAATACAATATAAAAGAATACTTGCCTCAATCTTATTTGTATTAATAAGTTTTGTATGTGCCGCTCAGGGAGGGCCAATTCCGCCACCACCAGGACCTCCGCCACCACCTGGTTTTCCTATAGATGGGGGAATTTTATTTGGTATGGTATTCGCTTTATTTTACGGGGTAAAAAAATTGGTTTTCAAAAGAGAAATTAGCTAGGTATTTTATCCAGCTCTACCAATTTAGCAACGTATTTTCCCAAAACATCAAATTCCAAGTTTACAACAGTTCCAATCTTAAATGTATTGAAATTAGTATGCTTAAAAGTGTAAGGAATAATGGCCACACTAAAAGCGTCTTTTTTAGAGTTTACAACGGTTAAACTTGTTCCGTTTACTGTTATGGAGCCCTTTTCAATAGTAATGTTGTTTAATGAAGTGTTATAATTGAAGGTAAAAACCCAACTGCCTTTTTCTTCTTTTATTTCTGTGCAAACAGCAGTTTGGTCCACATGGCCTTGTACAATATGCCCATCAAGCCTGTCGCCGAGTTTCATTGCACGTTCTAAATTTACTTGATCATTAATTTGTAACTTACCAAGGTTGGTTTTATCTAAAGTTTCTTTTATTGCTGTTACCGTGTATTGGTCGTTGTTTATGTCAATAACAGTCAAGCAAACTCCATTGTGGGCTACACTTTGGTCTATTTTTAATTCAGAAGTTATATCGCTCTTAATGGAGATGTGAAGATTGTCAAACTCCCTTTTTAGGTTAGAAACCACTCCAATATCTTCAATAATTCCAGTAAACATATTATTGTCTGTTTATTTAGTTAAATTTGCCAATAAAAAGCATTTTCAAAATTACGAACAATAGTTGTCATTTTCATGAAACAACCAGAAAATATAATAGTAGGAATATCAATAGGCGACTTAAATGGTATTGGGGGAGAGATTGTTTTAAAAACTTTTGAAGACCCCAGAATGCTGGATTTTTGTACTCCAGTAATTTTTGCTTCCATAAAAGCAATGACTTTCTACAAAACACATTTCAATTCCGAAATAAATTTTAACAGTATTAATAACTTAAACCAGTTGGTTCATGGTAAGGTAAATGTTTTTAATTGTTGGAACGAACCCGTTGACATTGAATTTGGGAAAGAAGATGTTAAAATAGGAGGTTATGCCATAAAGTCTTTGGTTGCTGCTACCAAAGCCCTAAAAAATGGAGAAATAGATGTTTTGGTTACGGCACCGATAAACAAGCATAACATTCAATCTGAAGACTTTAAATTTCCGGGGCACACCGATTATTTGGCACAAGAACTTGAAGGAGAAAGCTTAATGTTCATGATTACCGACACCTTAAGAGTTGGATTGCTTACGGACCATGTTCCGGTTAAGGATATTTCTAGCCATATAACCCCGAAGCTAATTGAACAAAAAATAAACACAGTTTACGATTCCCTTAAAAAGGATTTTAAAATAGAAAGGCCTAAAATTGCTGTTTTGGGCATTAATCCACATACAGGAGATAATGGTGTAATAGGAAGGGAGGATGATGATGTTTTAAGGCCGGCCTTGCACAAAATTCGTGAAAACGGAAAACTTGTTTTTGGCCCCTATGCGGCCGATAGCTTTTTTGGATCAAATAACTATAAAAACTTTGACGCCATCATCGCTGCCTATCACGATCAGGGCTTGGTGCCTTTTAAAACCTTATCCTTTGGGCAAGGTGTTAATTTTACGGCTGGACTAAATAAGGTAAGAACATCACCAGATCACGGTACGGCTTTTGAAATTGCAGGTAAAGGCATTGCAGATGAAAACTCATTTAAGGAAGCCGTTTTTAGTGCCATTCAAATTTTTAGAAACAGGACCAGCTACGAAGAATTGACGGCAAATCCTTTGAAAAAATCATCCAAAATAGAACGTAGAAAAGAGCGAGATAGAGGGTAAAATTTATTCAGTTTTTGCCTGCTGAAGATATAAACAAAAAAATGTTTATAAGTCATGCTGCTTAAATAAAAATTTTTATATTTGCAGGCTCAAAATAGATGTTGATAATGAAGCGATTAAAAGAGTTTAATATTCCATTTGTTGGACTAAAACTGGGGAAGCATCATTTTGAGTACAAAATTGAACAAGCGTTCTTTGGACATTTTGAGTATGACGATTTTAACGATGTAGACGTTTCGGTTGATGTTGAACTTGAAAAGAAAACAACATTGCTCGAGTTGCATTTTAAAATTTCTGGATGGGTAAACGTTAATTGCGACCTTACAAATGAACCTTACAACCAAGACATAAACAGTACGTTTAGTTTGGTGGTAAAGTTTGGCGAAGAGTATAATGATGAGCATATTGATATATTGATTGTTCCCCATGGAACTTATGAAATCAATATTCAGCAATATATATATGAGTTGATTATTTTGGCTGTTCCTGCAAAAAGAGTGCATCCAGGTATTAAAGATGGTTCTTTAAATTCAGACATACTTAAAAAATTAGAAGAATTAAGCCCCAAGCTTAAGGAAACAAAAGAAAAAGAGGAGGATATAGATCCCCGATGGAATACATTAAAGAAATTATTAACGGATAAATAACATATAAAATGGCACATCCTAAAAGAAAAATCTCAAAAACAAGAAGAGATAAAAGAAGAACCCATTACAAAGCAACTGCGCCACAGATTGCTACATGCCCAACAACAGGTGAGGCGCACTTATACCATAGAGCACACTGGCATGAAGGAAAATTATACTACAGAGGTCAAGTTTTAATTGACAATTCAGAGGAAGTAGAAAACGTTGCATAAATTAAAATTATGCGCTCAATATAAAACGCTCATTTATGAGCGTTTTTTTTATGAAATACTTTTTCAAAATAACAAAAACACGTAATTTGCATAATATTACGTCAAAATTTAGTAGTTTTCGTAAAATTTTGAGCATTTTCCCCCATTTTTAACGGTTTTTTTAATCGAAAATAACTTAAAGGTATGAGTAAAATCTCAGCGGCAATTACAGCAGTAGGAGCATATGTGCCGGAATATGTGTTGACCAATCAAATTCTTGAAACGATGGTTGATACCAATGATGAATGGATTACTACAAGAACAGGAATTAAGGAACGCCGTATTTTAAAGGAAGATGGGAAAGGAACATCTTATCTTGCCATAAAGGCAGCCCAAGACCTCATTAAAAAGAAGGGTATAGACCCTAAAGAAATTGAGCTTGTTATTGTAGCGACAGCCACACCGGATATGAAAGCGGCTTCAACCGCCTCTTTTACCGCTTCTGAAATTGGAGCCACAAATGCTTTTTCATTTGATATGGATGCAGCGTGCTCTAGCTTTCTTTATGGCATGTCGGTTGCAGCTAGTTATATTGAATCTGGAAGGTATAAAAACGTATTGCTGATTGGCGCCGATAAAATGTCTTCAATCATTAATTACAAAGATCGCGCAACTTGTATCATATTTGGTGATGGAGCGGGAGCCGTATTGTTTGAGCCCAATGAAGAAGGATTAGGTTTAAAAGATGAGTACTTAAGAAGTGATGGTACTGGTCGCGAATTTTTACAGGCCACATATGGTGGATCTTCATTTCCACTTACCGAGGAGTCAATGGCTGCTGGTGGTCAGTACGCTTTTCAGGAAGGACGAACAGTTTTTAAAAATGCCGTGTTCAATATGGCAGATGCTACAGTAAAAATACTCGAGCGCAATAATTTGACCAAGGACGATGTAGATTGGCTAGCGGCTCACCAAGCTAATAAACGTATTATTGATGCCACGGCACAGCGTATAGACTTGGAGGAGGAAAAGGTGATGATAAACATCCACAAATATGGCAATACAACATCTGCTACTTTGCCCCTGCTTTTAAACGATTACGAATCGCAACTTAAAAAAGGAGATAACATTATATTCGCGGCATTTGGCGGCGGATTTAATTGGGGTTCTATTTACTTAAAATGGGCTTATAATTCAAAAGACTAACCAAATAACTAATTAGTAAAATTATGGATATAAAAGAGATTCAAAACTTAATCAAGTTTGTGGCCAAATCTGGTGCAAGTGAGGTTAAATTAGAGATGGATGACGTAAAAATCACCATTAAAACGGGGTCGGATTCATCAGGTAGTCCAGCGGTACAATACGCACCGGTTCCAGCTCAAATACCACAACAGGTAGTTGCAGCTCCACAAGCAGAGGCAGCAACTCCAGCTAAAGCGGCAGAACCAGCGGCACCTTCGACAGCAACAGATTCAAAATATATTACAATAAAATCTCCAATAATTGGAACATTCTATAGAAAACCGGCTCCAGACAAACCTTTATTTGTTGAGGTTGGGCAAACAATTGCAGAAGGTGACGTGCTTTGTATTATTGAAGCCATGAAACTTTTCAACGAAATAGAATCAGAAGTTTCTGGAAAGATTGTTAAAATATTAGTTGATGATTCATCTCCGGTTGAATTTGATCAACCATTATTTTTAGTAGACCCATCTTAACTTTAGATTATTAGATCGCTCGGTTGTTAGGTCTTTACCCATCTAATAATCCAATAGTCAAATAATCCAAATGTCTAATTATCTAATACAAGAAAGATGTTTAAAAAAATATTAATTGCCAATAGAGGTGAAATTGCACTTCGTGTAATTAGAACCTGTAAAGAAATGGGCATTAAAACCGTTGCCGTTTACTCTACTGTAGATGCAGAAAGCTTACATGTTAAGTTTGCAGACGAAGCGGTTTGTATTGGGCCTCCGCCAAGTAGTGAGTCTTATTTAAAAATGTCCAATATCATATCAGCTGCCGAAATCACTAATGCAGATGCCATTCACCCAGGCTATGGGTTTTTGTCTGAAAACGCCAAATTTTCAAAAATTTGCGAAGAGCACGGTATTAAATTTATAGGCGCCGACCCAGAGATGATTGATAAAATGGGTGATAAGGCCAATGCCAAAGCAACCATGAAAGCTGCTGGTGTGCCATGTGTACCGGGCAGCGACGGTGTTATAAAAGATTTTAAGGAGTGTGAAAAAATCGCTAAGGAAACAGGCTACCCTGTTATGCTAAAGGCTTCAGCTGGAGGCGGTGGAAAAGGAATGCGTGGCGTTTTTAAACCCGAAGATTTAAAGGCTGCTTGGGATTCAGCAAGACAAGAAAGCAAGGCTGCATTTGGCAATGATGATATGTACATGGAGAAACTTATTGAAGAGCCAAGACATATAGAAATTCAAGTTGTGGGCGATTCCAGAGGAAAAGCATGTCATTTATCAGAGCGTGATTGTTCCATTCAACGTCGACATCAAAAATTAACAGAGGAAGTACCATCTCCTTTTATGACGGCTGGATTGCGTAAAAAAATGGGAGAAGCTGCTGTAAAAGCTGCTGAATACATAAAATACGAAGGTGCTGGAACTATTGAGTTTTTGGTAGACAAACACCGTAATTTCTACTTCATGGAAATGAATACGCGTATTCAAGTGGAGCACCCAATTACAGAACAGGTAATTGATTTCGATTTAATTCGCGAGCAAATTTTAGTGGCAGCGGGCGTTCCCATTTCTGGAAAAAACTATGAGCCAAAACTACATTCTATTGAATGTAGAATTAATGCCGAAGATCCTTTTAATGGCTTTAGGCCGTCGCCAGGTGTTATTACCACTTTGCATGCGCCTGGAGGCCATGGTGTTCGATTGGATACCCATGTTTATGCCGGTTACGCCATTCCACCAAACTACGATTCTATGATTGCAAAGTTAATTACTACGGCGCAAACTAGAGAAGAGGCCATTAATAAAATGAAGCGCGCATTGGATGAGTTCGTAATTGAAGGCATAAAAACTACAATTCCTTTCCATAGACAACTGATGGATCATCCAGACTATATTGCTGGAAATTACACCACCAAATTTATGGAAGACTTTAAAATGCAAAAACCAGTAGAAGAAGAATAAAAAGTGAAACTCCGAAAGCAATTTCGGAGTTTTTTTATGACATTATCTAAGTTCCCGAAGCTACTTTAAGCCAAGATTTTGTAATTCACTATTTGTGAAGAGTCACAAAATCGCTTAATCCTTAATACAGTTGAAATCATCAAGGAAAATAGTACATTAGCACTATGAACCTTTCGTATTGGGAAATAAAATCGTGGTTAGCCAACATAGATTTCACTGTTGTAGGTAGCGGTATTGTTGGATTAAACTGTGCATTACAATTAAAAAGCAAATTTCCTAAAGCCAATATTTTAATTCTTGAAAAGGGCATGTTGCCTCAAGGCGCAAGCACCAAAAACGCAGGGTTTGCATGCTTCGGCAGCTTAAGTGAAATTTTAGAGGATTTAAGAAATCATACGGAAGAAGAAGTTTTTGGGTTGGTAAAAAAACGCGTAGAAGGCTTAAAGTTATTAAGACAAACTTTGGGTGATGGTAAATTGGATTACCAACAATTGGGCGGTTATGAGTTATTTACACAACATGATGATTTGTTAGAGTTGTGTCATGCTAAAAAGGGCGAAATTAATAACCTATTAAAACCCATTTTTAAAAGCGATGTATTTGCCATAAAAGACAATATGTTCAATTTTAAGAACATCAAAGAATACTACATTTTTAATGCTTTTGAAGGTCAATTGGATACAGGAAAGATGATGGAAGCCTTGTTGAATAAAGCACAAACAAAAGGCATCAAGATTTTAAACAATATAAATGTTGAAGACTTTTCAGAAGACAATGTTTCAATAAAAATAAAAACCAATCAATTTGAATTTTCAACTTCTAAGTTGTTCATCGCAACCAATGGGTTTGCTTCACAACTAAATATTCCAGATGTTCAGCCGGCCAGGGCACAAGTTTTAATTACAAAACCTATCAAGAACTTGCATATAAAAGGTACATTTCATTTGGATAGGGGTTATTATTATTTTAGAAATATTGACAATCGAATTTTGTTTGGTGGCGGTCGAAACCTTGATTTTAAAACCGAAGAAACTACAAAATTCGCACAAACAGATTTAGTTCAAAACAAATTGGAAGAGCTTTTAAGAGTAACCATTCTGCCAAATATAGATTTTGAAATAGACCACCGATGGAGTGGCATTATGGGTGTTGGTAATCAAAAAAAGGCAATTGTAAAGCAGCTGTCTAACAACGTATTTTGTGGTGTAAGACTTGGCGGAATGGGCGTAGCCATAGGCAGTTTAATTGGTAGGGAGTTAGCGGATTTATTACATTAACATGATAAAAAGAATTTTCAGATTTTTTTGGAAAATCCTTCGGTGGTTTTTGGTTATTTCCATAGGGTTGGTCATTTTATTTAAATGGGTGCCCGTTCCTATAACACCACTCATGGTCATTAGGGCTGTTCAACAAAAAATGGATGGCGAAAAGGTTGTTTTAAAGCAAGACTGGAAATCAATGGACAATATATCAATGAATTTGCAATTGGCCGTAATTTGTAGTGAAGACCAGAATTTTTTAACCCATAATGGATTCGATTTCAAGGCCATTGAAAAAGCTATTGAACACAATCAAAAAGGAAAACGCATTAGAGGTGCTAGTACCATCAGTCAACAAACAGCCAAAAATGTTTTTCTTTGGCCACATCGTAGCTGGCTCCGAAAGGGTTTAGAAGCCTATTTCACATTTTTAATTGAGTTAATATGGAGCAAGCAACGTATTTTGGAAGTGTATTTAAACAGTGTTGAAATGGGCGATGGCGTTTATGGTGCCGAAGCTGCTTCGCAATATTGGTTTAAAAAATCCACATCTAAATTGTCTAAGCAAGAAGCGGCCGCTATTGCAGCCATTTTGCCCAATCCATTACGGTATAAAGCAAACCCTGCAAGCAACTATATACAAGGCAGAAAAAACTGGATTGTGAGGCAAATGGGATTTTTTGGACCGTTGGATTTCAATAAAAAGGATGGAGAATAGCAAGGCGCTTAAAAGAAATCTGTTTTTTCAATGTGAAGCATTTCTAAACGTTCGATTGGAAACTGTAAAGCATACCATTGACCAAATTCAAGAAGCATTAAATTCAGAAACTAAAAGTAGCGCAGGCGATAAGCACGAAACAGGCCGTGCCATGTTGCAGCTGGAACGCGAAAAAGCAGGGAATCAACTCGCTGAAATTGAAAAAACCAAACAAATCCTTTCCAAAATTAATATTGAAAGCACTTCAAAAACTATTGGATTAGGCAGTGTTGTATTTACCACTCAGGCCAATTATTTTATTGCCATAAGTGCTGGAGAATTAATAGTTGAAAAACAAAAATTCTATGCTATTTCTGCAAGCACACCAATCGGCCAATTATTGCTTGGGAAAAAAGTTAATGATGAAATAGTTTTTAGGAATCAACACTTTAAAATCACTAGGATGTTATGATTGACAAATAAATGTCAGCGTCATTTTTTAAAGAATGCTCATGCTCAAAAAAAATCTTTTCACCTTTTAAATTAGCTTCAATAAGGTAATAATGACCCTGAAAATAACTTTCAATAACAGTAGCTTTCAAGTTAGATTTTTCAACCTCTTTTAGTTGATGCGCGTAAACAATTTGGCCATTAATGACATTGAACTCTCCAAAAAAGGAAGAAATTAAGGGTAGTTTTGGGTTTTTGAATAAAGTTTCAGGTGTGTTGTGAGCAACAATATTATTTTGGTCAAGAACAATCATATTGTCAGCAAAACCCAGAACATCTTTCTTGTCGTGCGACGCCACTATGCAGGTGATGTTTTTGTCTTTTAAATACTTAAAAAGACTTCGCCTTAAACTTTGTTTTTTAAAATTGTCGATATGACTAAAGGGTTCATCCAAAAGTATAATTTCGGGTTCTTTAGCCAAAGCTCTGGCCAATGCAACGCGCTGTTTTTGTCCGCCAGATAGCGTTTTTACCTTAGTGTTTGCAAAATCTTCAAGTTCTACCACTTTTAAAAGTTCTGCGGTACGTTCCTTTTTTTCTTCAGGATAAAAATTGGAAAGGAATTTGCCGATATTTTCTTCAACGGAAATAAAAGGCATCAAATCAAACTCTTGAGCAACATACTTCATAAAATCATAGCCAACAACAAGGTTGTATTTAGGGCCAAGAATTTTGTTTCCCTTCCAAAAAATATGACCTTCATCCAAATCATATTCACCGTAAAGCACCTTTAAAAGCGTACTTTTCCCAGAGCCACTTTCACCTATAATGGCAAGATTTTCACCTAGCTTGGCCTCAAACGAAACACCTTTTAAAATAGGTGTTTTTTGATATGAAAATGTAAGATTTTGTACGTTAAGCATAGGACACAAAAATAGAATAAAAACTTGACCTTAAGGCTAATTCAATGTTCTGAATCCCATATTATAAAGCGTAAAGGCAAAAACATCAGCATTATAGTCAATGACTTTACTTACTGGAGTTCCAGCACCATGTCCAGCATTGGTTTCGATTCTTATCAGCGTGGGATTATTCCCTGTTTGTTTGTTCTGTAATTCGGCAGCGAATTTAAAGCTATGTGCCGGAACAACCCTATCATCATGATCGCCAGTGGTGATTAACGTTGCAGGATATTGTTCCCCTTTTTTCACATTGTGCAAAGGCGAATATCCTTTTAAATACTCGAACATTTCCTCGCTGTCTTCGGCGGTGCCATAATCGTATGCCCATCCTGCACCTGCTGTGAACGTATGATAGCGGAGCATGTCCAAAACACCCACAGCGGGTAACACTACTTTAGCCAAATCTGGCTTTTGGTTCATTACGGCACCAACCAATAACCCGCCGTTAGAGCCACCACGCAGGGCTAAATAGGACGATGAGGTATATTTGTTTTCAATTAGATATTCAGCGGCAGAAATAAAATCGTCAAACACATTTTGCTTTTGCATTTTGGTCCCTGCAAGATGCCATTTTTTACCATATTCGCCACCTCCGCGTAAATTCGGAACGGCCAAAACGCCACCAAGTTCCATCCAAACGGCATTGGTAACACTAAAACTTGGCGTTAAACTGATATTGAATCCGCCATAGCCATACAAAATGGTTGGATTTTTTCCGTTTAAATCAAGCCCTTTTTTATGAGTAATTATCATGGGCACTTTTGTCCTATCCTTAGAAGTGTAAAACACTTGATTGCTTTCGTAATTTGAACTGTTGAAACTTATGGCTGGTTTCCAATAAATCTTGATTTCGGCAGCATCCAAATCCATTTCATAAATGCTATAAGGGGTATTGTAGTTAGTAAAATAGAAGTAATTTGTTTTTTCCTCTTTTTTACAACTAAATCCGCTTGCAGTACCCAAACCGGGGAGCTCAATGTCTTTTATAAAGGAACCATCGTACCGGTATTGTTTTACTTTAGAAATGGCATCAACCATGTAATGGGCAAACAAATAGCCGCCTCCTTTTGAAACCGTTAAAACGTTAGTTGTTTCAGGAACAAGATCAACCCAATTTTCTGGTGAAGGATTTGAAGCATCAACTGAAACAATTTTCTTGTTCGGGGCATTTAAATTGGTAACCAAAAGCAAAGTGTTCCCGTCATTATCGATAACATTTGTATCTGTGTCCGTATGGTTTAAAACTGGTTTAAATGCACTGTTTGGTTTTGAAAGGTCTTTAATAAAAAGCTTATTTCCTGAGGTTGCTACGCGAGGTGTTATAACTAAAAACCGATTATCTTCAGTAACTTTGGCATAAATATAACGGTGTTTTTCTTCAGGTGTTCCTCCAAAGATTAGGTGGTCTTCATTTTGGGTTGTTCCCAATTTATGATAATAGACTTTATGCTGGTCTGTTTTAGCCGAAAGTTCACTGCCTTTGGGTTTGTCGTAACTTGAATAGTAAAACCCTTCATTTTTGTACCACGATATTTGGGTGAATTTTATATCCGATAGCGTATCTTCAAGAATCTCTTTGCTTTCGGTATCCATTACGAGTATTTTTCTCCAATCACTACCCCCTTCAGAAATGGAGTATGCCAGTAATTTGCCATTTTTCGAAAAACTAAGACCATCCAATGAAGTTGTTCCATCTTTTGAGAATGTATTGGGGTCTAAAAATATTTCGGGCTCAACATTATCCTTTTGCCTGTAAATGATGCTTTGGTTTTGCAGACCGTCGTTTTTGGAAAAATAGAAGTAATCGCCCTCTTTATGCGGGGCACCCCGTTTTTCGTAATTCCATAAACTTGAAAGTCGGTTTTTCAATTCATCTCTAAAAGGAATCTCATTTAAATACTTATGGGTTACTTCATTTTGTGCCTTAATCCATGCCTTGGTGTGTTCACTTCTATCATCTTCAAGCCAGCGGTATGGGTCTTTTACATGAGTTCCAAAATAATTGGTTATTGTGTCATCGGTTTTGGTCTTTGGGTAATTCACGGTAATGCTGTTAGTACTTTCAGTTTCTTTTTTGCAAGCAATTATACTTATTAGCATTAGAGCGCTAATGAGAAATTTATTCACAATTGATGAATTTTGGATTTTTCAAAAGTAAATAAAAAAAGCCTCTCCAAATTTAATGAAGAAGCTTTTGCTTATTGCTTTAGTTGATAAAGTGCTATACTAATCCTTTTTCAATTAAATATTCGGCAATTTGAATAGTATTTGTTGCAGCTCCTTTGCGCAAATTATCGGCAACAATCCACATGTTTAAGGTGTTCGGCTGCGATTCGTCTCTTCTAATTCGTCCTACAAAAACTTCATCTTTTTCATGCGCAAAAATTGGCATAGGGTAGCTGTTGGTAGCAGTATTGTCTTGAACCACAACGCCAGGAGTTTCGCTTAATAATTTACGAACTTCAGCTAAATCAAAATCGTTTTCAAACTCAACGTTTACTGATTCTGAATGCCCTCCAGAGGTTGGAATTCGAACCGCTGTGGCTGAAACTGAAAAACTTCTGTCACCCATAATTTTTTGCGGCTCACGGGCCAATTTCATTTCTTCTTTGGTGTATCCGTTTTCTTCAAAAACATCGCAGTGTGGCAATGCATTTCTTCCAATTGGGTAAGGATAGGCCATTTCGCCTTCAACACCAGCAATTTCATTTTCTAACTGACGAACTGCTTTAACGCCAGTGCCCGAAACTGATTGGTATGTTGAAACCACAACACGTTTCATTTTGTATTTTTTGTGCAACGGGTTTAATGCCATTACCAACTGAATGGTTGAACAGTTTGGATTGGCAATAATTTTATCGTCTTTGGTTAATACGCTTGCATTAATTTCTGGAACCACTAATTTTTTTGTTGGGTCCATTCTCCAAGCTGAAGAGTTATCTACTACTGTTGTGCCAGCTTCTGCAAATTTTGGTGCCCACTCTAAAGAGGTCCCACCACCTGCTGAAAATAAAGCGATATCTGGTCGCATAGAAACAGCCGTTTCAAGTCCAACAACTTTATAATCGGTGCCCTTGTAGGTTATTGTTTTTCCTACAGAGCGCTCTGAAGCAACGGGAATTAATTCGGAAATAGGAAAATTGCGTTCTGCAAGAACTTTTAGCATCACTTCGCCAACCATACCAGTGGCACCAACAACAGCTACTTTCATTTTTTTAATTTTTAAAATTTTGTGAGGACAAAACTAAGTATTAATTCCATTTTAGAATCTAAAAAAAGCCCCCATTTTTAAAAAACAGGGGCTTTTTAACAACAAATAACAGGTTGTTATATTATTAACGTTTTGTTATTTTTTTAACAAATCTCTGATTTCGGCAAGTAAGTCTTCTTGAGAAGGGCCTTTTGGTGCTTCTGGAGCTGGCTCTTCTTTCTTCTTCATTTTGTTGATTCCTTTGATGATTAAGAACATTACAAAGGCTACAATAATAAAGTCGATTACGTTAGTTAAAAAGTCTCCCCACAACACCGCAACTTCACCTACGGTTTCTCCAGCATCGTTTAAAGTGCCTTCGGTTATAATCCATTTTTGGTCTTTGAAGTCGGATTTGAATATTAATCCAATTAATGGCGACACAATGCCACCGGTAAATGAGCTAACAACTTTATTAAAAGCTGCACCCATTACAAAAGCAACGGCTATATCAACCAAGTTGCCTTTCATTGCAAAATCCTTAAACTCTTTTAACATAATAACATAAATTTATAGTTAGTGATACTCAAAAATAGTTAAAAAAAATTAACATTTGATAAGTTCTACCTTAAGAAAATTCTTTTAACTCGCTGGGAAATTGACGTAATAAGTTCGTAAGAAATAGTGTTTGCACTTTCCGCAAGATTTTCGGCTGTTGGATTTTGACCAAAAACGATGACTTCATCACCTTCTTTACAGTCTATATTTGAAATATTGACCATAATCATATCCATACAAACATTGCCAACTATGGGTGCTTTTTGGTTGTTAATAGTAACGTAGCCTTTGCCCTTGCCATAAATTCTGCCAATGCCGTCGGCATGGCCAATGGGCAATGTTGCTGTTTTCATAACTGAGTTACTTTTAAAAGCACGATTGTAACCTACAGATTTTCCTTTTTCAATATGGTGAATTTGGGAGATAACGGTTTTTAAAGTACCGATGGGTTTTAACTGTTTACTTTCCTTTTCAGAATTGCCAAATCCGTACAGGCCAATACCACTTCTAACCATATCGAAATGGGCTTCGGGATAATTTAAAATACCCGATGTATTGCACATATGCAACATGGGTTCGTATCCAATGGCTTTTATAAAATTATGGGCAATGGCCTTAAAATCTTCTATTTGCTGTACGGTGAATCCTTTTTCGTTTAAATCCTCACTGGCGGCTAAATGAGAAAAAATAGATTTCACCTTTACCGTTTTGGTAGTTTCTAATTTCGAAACAATTTGGTCAACAGCACTTCCGTCAAAACCCAATCTATTTAAACCAGTGTTAAACTTAATATGAATCGGGTAGTCTTCAAGATTTTTTGTTGAGGCAATATCGATAAATTCGTTAAGAATCTTCGTGTTATACAAACTTGGCTCTAAACAGTGTTCAATAAGTTCTTCAAAATTCACCGTTTGCGGATGCAAAACCAAAATGGGTTTGGTAATACCCGCTTTGCGCAAAGCAACACCTTCATTGCTGTAGGCAACTGCAAAATAATCAACATTCTGTTCTTGCAAATATTTGGCAATTTCGCAAGAATCACTTCCGTAAGCATAGGCTTTAACCACGGCCAAAAATTTAGTGCCTGGTAGTAATTTTGATTTAAGATGGTTAAAATTATGTTGAAGTGCCTTTAAGTCAATTTCAAGCACCGTTTCTTGTGCTTTAGGCATCGGGGTCTTTAGGTTTATTGATTATTTCTTCGGCATCGGTAACCTTCATGTTCCGCACTTTATCGCGCAACATCGCTTTAAAATAAGCAGCTCGGCTTAAAGGTTCATATTCTTCAACCTCGCCCAAAAGCACCAGATTGTCGCTTTTGGCTTTTCGGTAGCTATACTGTGCCAAATTTCCGGTACGTGTACAAACCGCATGCACTTTGGTAACATATTCGGCCGTAGCCATTAAATGGGGCATTGGGCCAAAGGGATTTCCTTTAAAATCCATATCCAACCCAGCAACAATTACACGAACGCCTTTATTGGCCAAATCGTTACAAATGCGAACAATTTCGTCATCAAAAAATTGGGCTTCATCAATGCCAACAACATCACAGCCATCGGCCAATATGGGAATATTTGCAGCCGCAGGAACAGGTGTTGAACGTATTTCATTGGCATCGTGGGAGACCACCATATCCTCATCGTAACGTACATCAATGGTGGGTTTAAAAATCTCGACTTTTTGTCGGGCAAACTGTGCACGCTTTAATCTTCTAATGAGTTCTTCGGTTTTTCCAGAAAACATCGAGCCGCAGATAACTTCTATCCAGCCAAATTGTTCTTTATGATTTACCGTATTTTCGAGAAACATTTCGTAATTTTAACACTAAATCAGTGCCATTTTTCGTTTGCATAAAGGTGGCGTAAATTTATCAAAAATCAAAAACCAATTGTGCATTAATTTTAAAATTATAAACTATGAAGAAGAAGATAGAAGCTGAACTTATAAGCATTGCACACCGTATACTAAAATTGAAGGGCAAGGAAGATGTGCTAAAAATGCACGCCGAGGTATCTGAGCTTTATGAAAAGCTGTCGGTGTTAAAATTTGCCCATGATAATTTTGAAGGCGATTTACCAACAATTGGAAATGACTCCTCATTTTTTGGAATGCTGGATACAGCCTTTAACAACAAGATAAGCGATAATATTGAAGTTGAAGATAAAATTTACATCAATCTTGACGAAGTTGAAGATGATGATATTATGGAACCCGTAATGAGCAAGATAAAAGATATGGTGGCGCAAATGCCGGAAGATACCGAAGAAATCGAAACTGTTTTTGAAGAAGCCATACCCAAACAACAAGTGAAGCGATACAATTTAGACGATATTACCGCTGGTTTTGATGAAACACCTATTTTTGAGCCGATTTCAAAAGTGCAAAATGGCACTTCCACTGATAAAAAATCGCTGAATGATAAGTTAAAAAACCGCGGATTAAACATTGGGTTGAACGACAAAATAGCTTTTATCAAACACTTATTTGGTGGCGAGGCCGAAGATTATAACCGCGTAGTTTCTCAGTTAAACACTTTTGTTTCTTTCGAAAACGCCAAAAACTTTATTGAAGGTGTGGTGAAGCCAGATTATAACAATTGGGTCGGTAAAGAAGAGTTTGAAGAGCGTTTCATGCAAGTTTTAGAGGCCAAGTTTAATTAGCTCATGAGTAAACTCTATATTGTCCCGACACCCATTGGGAATTTAAAGGACATCACATTAAGGGCCTTAGAAGTTTTAAAGGAAGTTGATTTAATACTTGCCGAAGACACCCGTACCTCAGGAAAACTCCTAAAGCATTTTGAAATTTCAACCCATATGCAATCGCACCACATGCACAACGAGCATAAAACGGTTGAAACCATTATCCAGAAATTAAAAGCAGGAACAACGGTAGCTCTTATTAGCGATGCTGGAACGCCGGCTATTTCAGACCCTGGTTTTTTACTTTCACGAGCTTGTATTGAAAATGGCATTGAAATAGAATGTTTGCCCGGAGCAACAGCTTTTGTACCTGCTTTGGTGAATAGTGGCCTGCCCAACGACAAGTTTGTTTTTGAGGGATTTTTGCCAGTTAAAAAAGGAAGACAAACCCGACTTTTACTTTTGGCAGAAGAAACCCGGACTATGATTTTTTACGAGAGTCCGCATAAACTAATTAAAACTCTTGGACATTTTTGTGAATATTTTGGTGAAGATAGGCAGGTGTCGGTTTCAAGAGAGCTAACCAAGTTATTTGAGGAAACCATTCGAGGAACAGCAAAGGAAGTTTTGGACTATTACAACAATAAACCGCCAAAAGGGGAAATTGTAGTGGTTGTGGCAGGGAAAAATGATTAATAATGACCATAGAAGCATTTAAAAACAAACTAAAGCAATCGCCAAAAAACATTGAGTTTTCTGAAACCATAGCGGTCATTGAAGCCAACTATAATTTTACTCCAACAGCCTTTAAAAATGGTGAGTTATATAATGAGGTGGGACAAAATTCAGGGTCGTGTAAACTGTTTTCTTTCGCAAAACAGCAAGAATTAACAAAAGGTGAAACCTTGGCATGTTTTGGCAAATTTTATTTTGATGAAGTTTTGAAAGACCCAAACGGAACTGGGCACCAAAACATTAGAAATTTTATAAAAACCGGGTTTGAAGGGTTGGTTTTTGAGAGTGAAGCTTTAGCTGAAAAATGAAACTTTGTCATTCTGAACTTGTTTCAGAATCTCCGATTGATTCAAAAGTCTTTAAATATTCAGTTTTCGAATTTTTTTCATACTCTCCCATAGATTCAATTTTGGACTTTTCTATTTCCTTTAATTGATTAATTCTAACAGATTTACCAATCTCTTTTATTATCAAAGAAAAAACAATAAGAATTGCTATTATTACCCTTGTGTCTTTTAAGTATTTCATAATTTCTACTCTTTGCAACTAAAGTAAATCAGTCTTTTGAATTGGTTTAAGACATGAAATTTTTATTAGCTATTTTAATTTAGGCAAGGTAAAGTCAAGGATTAGAATAAAAAAGGACATCTTGTTTTTCGTGTAATTATTTGATTTTTAAATATTTACACGCATTCACGTATTTAGAAACACTTCTCGATTATTTTTAAAATTCTGATTTTCAACACATTAAATGAAAATTTCAAGGGACAGTTTCGTACAAAAAAATATTGAAATGTATGATTCTATCAAATTTGGAAAAAGGCTTAAACAAACTTATTTGGACATTAGTCGCAAAAAGGAGTGTAGAAATATTTCACGAGATTCCTGCCTTCGCAGGAATGACAGCAAAAGTTAACCAGTCTAAAAATCTAACAATCTAATAAGTCTAGATATGCTTCCCTTTTTCCCAACCATGCTTTCCTAAATATTTCTTGCCACTTTCAATGGCACCGCTTTCAATGGATGTGGCCATGCTATCGTTCCATCTATTCAAATAGCCAAATAGTGAAATGACCCCTAGCATTTCAACTATTTCACCTTCGTTCCAATACTTGTAAAGGCGTTTTTTAATGGTTTCGTCAACGGCATTTGGTATTTGCGAAGCAGCCAAACTAAAGTCTAATGCCGCCCGCTCGGCTTCGCTAAAAGCGGGGTGCGTTTTATACTCCCAAATATTGTCCAGTTGTTCCTGTTCGGCACCATAACGTTCCGCAGCCCTAATGGCATGTGCCTGACAGTATCTGCAACCCGAAGCATTGCTGCTTACCCAGGCAATCATGCGCTTTAATGCTGAAGTGACCCTTCCCTTATTGGCCATTACTGCTTTGTTCAAATTAATAAATGCTTTGCTTATTTCTGGGCGATGCTGCATAGTCAAAACTGAATTTGGACAAAACCCCAAGGTTTCATTAAAAAACTCAGCTAATTTTTTGGTTTCCAAATCATGATCCGGAGATAATGGCGTTACTAAAGGCATAATTTTATTTTTTAGTAGTATTTTTGACAACAACAATTAACGAAAAATAGTTTAAAAAATGGCAGTTCAAGTTACCACAACATGGTTGGGAGAGATGAGGTTTGAGAGCACAAATCCATCTGGGCATAATTTGTTTATCGATGCAGGTGAAGACAATGGAGGGAAAGGCGAAGGTTATAGACCAAAGGCTTTAATGTTGTCTGCACTAGCTGGCTGTTCAGGGTTGGATGTGGCGTCCTTAATAAAGAAAATGAAGCTTGAGGTAGATGACTTTAAAATAGAAATAGAAGCCAATTTAACTGAAGAACACCCCAAATATTATGACAAAGTAGCCATGCATTTCCATTTTTATGGGAGTGATTTAAACGAAAAAAAGCTTCAACGTACAGTTGATTTGTCTATAGAAAAATATTGTGGCGTTATGGAAATGTTCCGCCAGTTTTCAGAGTTGGATGTACAAACTCATTTTCACAGCAAATAAATTTCCTTAATGGAAATAAAAGAGGTATATGCGTTGGACTATAAAGCCACAACCGGAGCCAGATAAAGTTAAGGCCTTACAAAAAGCACTTCAGGTAGATGCTAATATTGCAACTTTGCTGTTGCAGCGTGGTATTGAAACTTATGATGAAGCAAAGCAGTTTTTTAGGCCTAAGCTTAAGCATTTGCACGACCCGTTCTTAATGAAAGACATGGATAAAGCTGTGGCCCGCATTGAAAAAGCCATTGCCAATAAAGAAAATATACTGATTTATGGCGATTATGATGTAGACGGGACAACCTCGGTGGCCTTAATGGCATCGTACTTAAAAACGAGACACAATTTAATCTATACCTATATTCCTAATCGATATGATGAAGGATATGGCATTTCGTATAAGGGTATCAATTTTGCGTTGGAGAATGATTTTACCCTGGTAATTGCATTGGATTGCGGGATTAAATCTGTTGACAAAGTAGCGCATGCCAAATCTCTGGGTATCGATTTTATTATTTGCGATCATCACCGTCCTGATGATAAAATACCCGATGCAGCTGCTGTTTTAGACCCCAAGCGAGAAGATTGCAATTACCCGTATAAAGAATTATGTGGTTGTGGCGTAGGCTTTAAACTGGTTCAGGCTTTGGCTTCAAAGGAAGGCAAAACGGCAGCCGATTTAACCGAATATCTTGATTTGGTGGCAACAGCCATTGGCGCAGATATTGTTCCCATTGATGGCGAAAACAGGGTTTTGGCTTATTTTGGGTTGATGGTAATCAACACAAACCCCAGACCAGGTATCAAGGCCATTTTAGATAAAGTCAACAAAACCGAACTCACCATACACGATGTTGTTTTTGTATTGGCACCCAGAATTAATGCTGCAGGCAGGATGGAACACGGCAATTATGCGGTGACATTGCTATCGGAAGAAGAAGATGAACTTGCCGAAAAATACGCCGAAGAAATCAACAATTATAATTTAGAAAGGCGCGAAACTGATAAACAAATTACCGAAGCGGCTCTGCTGCAAATTGAAGAACTTGGCGAACAAAGCAGGTTAACAACGGTGGTCTATCATAAAGAATGGCACAAAGGGGTTATTGGCATTGTGGCGTCCAGATTAACAGAGACCTATTACAGGCCAACGTTGGTTTTTACCAAAAGTGGAAATAAATTGGCGGCTTCTGCGCGTTCGGTCAGGGATTTTGATATTTACAATGCGTTGGAAGCTTGCAAAGAACACATTGAACAATTCGGTGGACATAAATATGCTGCGGGTTTAACACTTGAAGAAGAAAATTATGAAGCCTTCAAAAAGGCTTTTGAAGAAGTGGTTTCAAAAACAATTGATAGAAACTTGTTAACACCCGAAATAAAGATTGATGCTAAAATAGATCTATCTGATATTACCCCTAAATTTTATAGAATATTAAAACAGTTTGCTCCTTATGGCCCAAGCAATATGACGCCCGTTTTTATGACCGATAGCCTAATCGATACTGGTTACGGAAAATGCGTGGGAGATGACAAAACACACCTAAGGCTAACGGCAACACAACCTAATTCTTCAAGCAGGTTTGTGGGTATAGGTTTTGGTATGGGTGATAAGTTCGATATTATTTCAGAAGGAAAACCATTCAGGGCTGTTTATTCAATAGATGAAAATGAATGGCGGGGCAATGTGAGTTTACAGCTTAAGTTGAGAGACATTAAACCTTAATTCATGGCAAAAAACGACCCGTATGCTGCCCTTAGAATAAAGGAATTCAATATTTTTTTATTGGTTCGTTTTGTTTTGGTGTTTGGCTGGTCTATGCAATTTATCGTTATTGAATGGGAAGTTTACAGCTTAACCAAAGACCCGCTTTATCTTGGGTTAATTGGCTTAATGGAAATTATTCCAGCATTTACCATGGCGCTTTTTGCTGGCCATATTGTAGACCAAAAGGAAAAACGAAACTTGTTGGCTTTATGCATTGCTGCATTTTCTCTAATAAGCCTTGGTTTATTTTTATTGACTTGGGATAAAGTTATCACCAATTGGAGTACCAATTCCATTTTATATGCAGTTTATGCTTTGGTATTTTTTGGAGGGTTTTTACGGTCTTTTTTTGGACCAACTATTTTTTCATTGGTAGCACTAATTGTCCCCAAAAAAATATACCCAAATGCAGCAACGTGGAGCACAAGTACATGGAAAGCCGCTACGGTTTTAGGGGCGCTTTTGGGCGGGTTTTCCATTCATTGGATAGGAGTTCCCTATACACTGTGTGTTATTTTCATCATGGTGGCCATCTCTTTTGTGCTGACTTTTTTAATCAAGAAAAAACCTATTTTAAACCCCAATATTGGCGAACCAGTTAGAGAGAGTTTAAAGGTAGGCGTTCGTTTTGTTTTTAGCGATAAGGCTATTTTAGGCGCATTAACTTTAGATATGATTGCCGTGTTATTTGGTGGAACGGTTGCCCTATTATCTGTTTTTGCTCAAGATATTTTAGAGGTAGGCTCGCAGGGTTTTGGTATTTTAAATGCATCAATATCATTGGGTAGCATTTTTAGTATGTTTATGACTACCTATATGCCTATAAGCAAAAATGCTGGAAAGAAATTATTGGCCACTATTTTTGGTTTTGGTCTCTGTATCATTGCTTTTGGATTGTCCAATATATTTTGGGTCAGTGTTTTGGCTTTGTTTTTGAGTGGCGCAACAGATGGCATTTCAATGGTGATTAGACAAACCATTCTGCAACTTAAAACACCAGATAATATGCGGGGCCGGGTTTCGGCGGTAAACTCAATGTTTGTGGGTTCTTCCAATGAACTTGGTGCTTTTGAAAGTGGTTTGGCAGCAAAATTAATCGGTCCGGTAGCAGCAGTTGTTTTTGGGGGCATTATGACTTTAGTGACGGTGGCCACAATAGGAGTAAAAAACCCGGTGCTTAGGAATTTGGATTTAACCAAAGATTTGGAGGAAAGCGAAAATAGTTAATACGATTTCAGCTCCATGGTTTCTCCATCAAAAACGCCGTAGGTATAATGGGTTATCCAATCGCCCAAATTAATGTATTTTGAATTTTCGTTGAGGTTGATATTTAAAGGCAGATGTCTGTGGCCAAACACAAAATAATCGCGGTATTTTTCTTCTAGTTTTCGCTTGCAATATTGTACGAGCCACTCGTTATCTTCACCAAGAAATTTGATGTCTTCCTCACCTGAAATCATTTTATTTTTAACTGAGAGGTATTGTGCCATACGTACACCCAAATCGGGGTGTAGCCAACGGAATAGCCATTTACAAAAGGGGTTTGTAAAAACCTTTTTCATGCGTTTATAGCCTTTATCTCCTGGGCCCAAACCGTCACCATGACCTATAAAAAATGTTTTGTCATTAAAAGTGAATTCTTTGGGTTTGTGATAAACGGGAATGTTCAACTCTTCTTCAAAATAACCGTTCATCCAAAGGTCGTGATTGCCCACAAAGTAATAGATTGGAATGCCCGAATCACTAATTTCGGCAAGTTTTCCGAGGGTTCGTGTAAATCCACGGGGCACCACGGTTTTAAATTCCATCCAAAAATCGAATAAATCGCCAAGAAGAAAAATGGCAGCCGCATCATTTTTTACCTCGTCTAACCAAGCCACGAACTTTTTCTCGCGCGGACGAGAAGCTTCAGCAGTTGGTGCACCCAAATGATTATCGGAAGCAAAGTATATTTTTTTTCCTTTTGGAATTTGCATGCCGTAAATATAGCATATTCCTGTGAACGCAGGAATCACTTTTTTGCGATAGGGGTTGTAGCAAGCTACCGTGTAGCGCGAAAGCCCGACCCAAAGGGTAATGCCCTAAATATTATCATACTCAAACCATTCGGCAAAAGAGCTATCGGTTTCTTGGAGTTTTAGGGAATGTAAATGTATGTGCTGTGGTAGCCGTTTACTTATTTTTTTTGCAAAATCTATCACCATCATTTCGCTGGTTGGCTGATAATCAACTAGCAACACATTGTGCCCTCTGCTTTCCAATTCTTTGGCCAATTCTACATGGGGTGTGTTTTTATTGAACACGGTAGCGTGGTCAAAAACATTAACAATTTCTTCTTTTACAATTTTCTTTAAATCGCCAAAATCTATCACCATCCCATATTTAACATTGTTGGTGTCTCTTATGGGTTTCCCAATTACCGTTACGTACAGCTTATAGCTGTGGCCATGGACATTTTTGCATTTTCCATCGTAGCCGTAAAGGGCATGTCCAGTTTCAAAATCAAATTTTTTGGTGATGCGAATATTGTTTCCCATTTGGAAAGAAGAATTTTGATATACAAAGATATTGATTTTGTTTTATCAATTGGTTTTTAGATTACATTTGCGCGCTTTTATTTAATTACAGTTAAAAGCTTTATACGAAACAATGAGTCATCTTTTTGAAGCCATAGATTTTGAGGAAAACCAAATGTATGAGCAAATTATTGCTGACATAGGGAAGCAGCAATACAGCATTGTTGAAGACTTCTTTTCTAATGAAGAAGTGGATTTTTTAAGGCAAATGTTGCAACAAAGGCATGAAGAAGATGCGTTTAAAAAAGCCGCCATTGGCAATAGGGTTAATGAGGTTATTGTGAAGTCCATTAGAGGTGATTTGATTTTATGGATGGACGAAACCAATGCCAACAGTACTGAAAAACTATTTTTTAATAAGGTTAACGATTTGATTGCCTATTTAAACAGAACATGTTTTTTGGGTATTTTGAACAAAGAGTTTCATTACGCCATTTATCCTGAAGGCACATTTTATAAACGCCATATTGATACTTTTCAAAATGATGATAGGCGCAAATTGTCGTTTGTCTGTTACTTGAATGAGGATGGTTGGTTGCCCGAAAAAGGTGGTGAACTGGTGCTTTATTTTGATGAAAATGGGCAAGAGGTTGAAAAAGTAATTTACCCTTTCCCCGGAAGAATAGTTATTTTTGAAAGCCAAATCATAGAACACGAGGTAAGGCCTGTAAAAACAGAGCGCCTTAGCATTACGGGCTGGTTAAAAACCCGATAGCTTATCTGCGCCCTCTGTATCGGTTGTAAAAATAGATGATGATTAATACAATAGCGAGTATTAGAAATAGTCTGTTTCCCATGACGTTAAACGGATTAATTACTGATTCTGTTTTTTGTTATACCTATAAATTAAATAGGCGATGAGCACAAGAGCCACAAAAGGCAGCATACTGCCTATAAAAACGCCAATTTCGTAGCCTTTGTCCGGGGCATTTTTTATCTTCTCTTTAATATCAATGTCTTGAAGAAGGGCAATAATGGAATTCATTTTTGTGGTGCTAGTATGCAAAGTTAGTTGTTTTGCGACAGAGGTATAAATATTTTCCTGAATTTTATGATTAACGGAATGCCTCTAGCTATTATCCAAAAAGTCATGGCTATAAAAATGGCATACAATTTATAGTCTAAATGGTCTAGAAAAAACAGGATGGGAATGAACACCAAAAAGGTTGAAAACAGCAATACGTTTCTCAGATATTTCATTTTTCCTAAACCTTTAAAAATACCGTCAAAAATAAAGGCCAATGTACAAAAGGGTTGCATGGCCAGTATAATCCAAAATATGTTATAAAACTCTTTCAGCACTTCAGCTTCTTTGGTAAATACACGCCCAATGGGATAATAAAAAACTGCTCCAACAATACCTAAAACTACCCCAATAATGAGTCCGTATTTTATGAGTTTGTTGCTCAATTCCAAAAGGGAACCATAAGTTTGCGCGCCAAAAAGTTTACCAGACAAAATATTTCCAGCACTTGCGTAACCATCAACAATAAAGGCACCTAAAAACCAAAGGTTAATGGCAATGGTATAAGCGGCTATATACGATGCCCCGTAACTTGTTGCAAAGGCACTGGCATAATATAGCGTGACGTTTAGTGCAACGGTGCGGACAAACAGGTTAAGAATCATTAAAATAAATCGATTGATTTCCTTGTTGAAAGGAAAACTGATTTTCAATGGAATAACCGTTTTTTTGAGTAAAAAGTAAGCTGAAAGCAAGGCCATTAAAATTTGGGCTGCAACACTCGCATAGGCAGCGCCTTCAATATGCATTGCGGGAATATAGCCTTCAATACCATAAACCAAAACAATGTCCAGTAAAATGTTTGAAACAGCTCCAATTATGGCAATTACCATAGGATAATAGGTGTTTTGAAGCCCTCTAAAAGCACCAAAAACGGCTATGGTAAATAAGGTAAAAGGAAAACCAAGCACCCTAATCTTATAGTAAACAACCGTATAGTCCAAAATTAAGTTTGAGGCATTGTACAATTTAAAGATACTTTTTGCAAATGGGTAAGTCCCTAGGATAATTAAGATACTTAAGGAGGTAATTATAAGTATGGCTTGTGCCGGAAGATTTTTTACCTGTTCTAATTTATTGGCACCAACATATTGAGATACAATTGATGAAATGACACTTCTGGTTTGTCCGAGTACCCAAATTAGCATAGACAAAAAAGTAGAAACAATACCCACAGCAGCCAATGATTCGGTGGCATTAATTTCAATATTGCCAATTATTGCAGCATCGGTGAGCGATAATATAGGTTCAGACACGCCCGAAATCAATGCAGGAATAGCCAATTTGTTGATATGTTTTAAACTAATGTCTATTTTCATTTATCTGGATTTTTGCAATGGCTTCTTTTTCCGTCTTTTAGATATCGGTTGGAGACAACCATTAAATGCCCAATGCCCATTATGGGCTTCATAAGGGCAATTCATAGCAGTAAAAAGGATGTTCACTTTGTTTTGGAAAATAAATGGGTTCCAGGCGTTTATAGCCACGGCACTCATAAAATCTCATGTTTCTTGGGTTTTTTGAAAAGGTGTCCAATCTAACAGATTTATACCCATTGTCTGCAGCATAAGTTTCGGCAAACGCCATGAGCTGTTGGGCATAACCCATTCCCTGATGTTTTGGGTGGATTGCCAAACGATGTATGTAAATATTTTTATTATTTGGTGTTAACCATAAAACAGGTTTGTAAATATCGTCCATAAAAGTGGAAATGGTAATACAGCCAATCAGATCACTATTTTCTTCGATAACAAAAAGTTCGTCACGTTCTAAATCAATTAAAAATGCATTTTTATTGGGGTAATGTTCGTTCCATTGAAAGATGTGTTGTTCTGCCATAAAAGCCGCACAGGACTTCGTTATCTCAAGAATGGCATCAATATCTAAATTTGTGGCTTTGCGAATCATTAAAATGTTATACTTTTGCGTCAAAGTTATTGTAATTTAACTTTAAATCAGCATGAAGAATATTTTAGTTCCAGTAGGTTCGTCAAAAAATGCGCTAAGCCATTTACAGTATGCTGTAGATTTTGCTGAGGCCTTTGGGGCTAAACTTTTTGTAGTTCAGGTGTATAATGTATACACCAAAGCTGGGACAATGATTAATGTAGATGACATTATTCAAAGGGAAAGCTTGGAGTTTTTAAATAATTTGGTGTCCCAAATCAATACAAAAAATGTTGATGTTACGGTTAAGGTTTTAAAAGGTAAGTTAATTGATACTATGGAATTGGCCTGTAAAGCGGCCGATGTAGATTTGGTATTAGTGGAGCCCAGAACAAACTCCATAAAAGAAGAGGTTTTTTTGGGGGAAACGTCAGGTAAAATCATAAAACAGATGCAGGTTCCAGCGCTTATTGTGCCGGAGGGTTATGCCTTTTCTGTGCCAAAAAGTATTTTGATGGCTATTAAGTCGGCCATAATTAAAAGAGAAAATGTTTTGGCTCCTTTGGCATTCATAAAGGAAAAATTTCAGGCAACAGTAGATTTGTTGTTGGTAAAAACGCCTTTTTATAACGAAGATGATTTTAAAGTAAATAAGGATTTAAAATCATTGGTGAATACCATAACCAAAACGGAAAGCGCTACCACATATCATGGTGTATTGCGGCATTTTGAGTCGCATAATCCAGATATGTTGTGTGTGGTAAGAAGAAAAAGAGGATTTTTTACCAAAAAATGGGAAAAGAATGTAATTTTGAAAAAAGATTTTTCTAGTTCAATTCCAGTGTTGGTTTTACGAGGATTAAAATAGAAATAAATTGGGGATGTAGCTCAGTTGGCTAGAGCGCTTGACTGGCAGTCAAGAGGTCGTCGGTTCGAGCCCGATCTTCTCCACTTAATTGCAGAAAGGCTTCCATGAAATTGGAGGTCTTTTTTATTAATCATAAATTTTCAAATTAAAGCTAGGTCAAGATAGGGTTTAGCTTCATTTTTGGTTTTTTCTAACTCATTTAAAGCTTCAATATTTTTACTAAAAGCATAAATGTTGGAATATACCGGTACAGAATAAAACGGTTTACATCCCTTTAGCAAGGGGTTGTTTTTATAGGTTGAAAAATGAATAAGATTATATCCTTTGTTTTTGAACTCATTATTAATTACTGAGAGAATAGTGCTAAAAACCTTTGGCTCGTTATCTGCTATCATTAAATCTGTTACGTAAACCTCTTTTAAATCATGTCCGGGTTTTGGCATTTTCGGATACCTTAAAATTTTACAAATCACGTTGAATACGTGGTAAACTATTTTGTATTGGTTTTTATATTTCAGCACCTTCGTCCGTTTGAAATTTTTAATGTCCCATGCAGCACAAACACCAACAATTTTTTCTTCTTTATAAACTATAAGATAGTCTTGAATGCTGAGTCCGCTGGCAGGAGTTAGCTTTTTTTTAAATAAGGTTTTACTTAATTTTGGTGCAAGCGCCCTTTCCTTAAATCCTTTTTTCAGAAAATCAATGATTTGCTCTTCGTTGTCGGGATTACCACGAATGACCTTATACACACTGACAATTTTCTTCTTCTTTGTAATCAATAAAGACCTTGTTTCAAGTTCGGCAAAATGAATTGTTGAGAGGTGTCGACTAAACCTAAAAGTATTATCCTTGAAATACTTTTCAACGGCCATGTTGCCATTAAGCACAGCACAGAAACCAATGTCGCTGTCGTTTAAAACCTTATCAAATAAGTATTCACACAATTGTTTAAAAAGCCCTTTGCCTCTAAAGTCCTTATGCAAACAAAAATTCCCAAAATATGAGACATTTTCAATTTTGTTGTTTATCAAACCCTTAAACTCTACATGTTTGCCAAAACCAACTAAAAGATTATCAACCAAAATGCCATAATGTGAGAATTGATTAGACCAGAATTTGTTGGAGCGAAATAGGTCTGGGCTCATGTCAAAATACAATTCTATAAGATCAGTCTTCATTGGTGTTGAAGAAAGAATTTCTAACATGCGTTGGTTATACGATTCATCAAGTTTTTTTATACTGACCATTAATGCAGATTAACTTGTTTTTAATTGTACTGCAGAATAGAAAGGAAATCTATCTACATTTGTTGTTTGGCCATCAAATTCTTCATTGGGAATCATTGCCTTACAAAGGTTCTCGTTAATGGGGTTTTTATGGATGTATCTTAAGAATACGGTTGGTTTAACTTTCGACTTTTTATGAATAACATCTATTAGATTGTTCATTTCTTTTTCTTCCATCCAATCACAAATATTTGAAAGGGCATAATTTTTAAAATGTAATTCCTCATGCTCCATAATTTCTTCCGAAACAGACTTTACTTTAAACGTAATATTACCTTGGTGTTTTATGAGGTTTTCATGAAGATGGTCCTGCAAGTAGGTAGGATATGCCTCTTCAAATTTTACTTCTCCTAAAAGGTAGTATTGCAGATAAAAGTTTTTTCTGCATGGTGTTGCAATGAAGAAATCTTGGAACTTAGAATAAAATTTATCTGCAATCTTTCCCTCATGGTGTATTAATGCTTGTTCATCTAATCCTCTGTTTTTATAAAGCCGTGGTGAGAACGCAATATGGAACAATTTTTTGATGAATTTTTTTTCTAGGTGTGTTTTAAAATAATCCTTTTGTTCATCAAAATATTCTAAATCAAAATACCCCATAATTTTATCTTTTCCGATAAAAAACCTTAGGCAACTACAGAAGAATGAGATATATTTTTCAAATCTTGAACAGCCAATAACACCTTTGACAATACTTTTTTTATGCTGGTTCCAAAAAGTAAAATCCTCTTCAGACATATACGGAATCAATTTGTTGAAATATTTTATTCTGGTGTTCCTGTCGGTTTTTTTAAACCCTAAAAATTCTGCGGCCTCCTTAGATTTTAGATTCAGGGCGGCAATCAATTTAAGCTTGCATAACCTAATCTGATTAATTGAAATATCTACAGCCGTGATTTGGGTATTATACTGTGCTAAAATTGATAAAGGAACTTCTCCGGCACTAGCAATGCAAAGCAAATTGCTGTTTTCTAGATTAAGGGCTTTTTGTTCCACTTGTGGGTCATCTTGAGAAATTCCAAAATCGTACAAATAGGCCATAAGTCTAATAGGTTTTAAAGCTTTTTACAATATCCGTGTCAGTGATAAAGTTGTGTTTTTTTGCCAAGTCTTCAATGATTTGAAATCCTTCGTATGAAATATTGCCCAATAAATTGATGGGAGCTTCTTCAAAGGCATTTAAAATGGACTCCGCTACACAACATAATGAAGTGCCTTTTGGCGAACACGATGTGACCAAATAATCAGGGTCCATTTGAAGTTTTACGGATGCACTAAAATTTTGAACATAGACATTTGATTGCTCCATGAGCTCTGGTGATATGGCAGAAGGGACAGAGACATCTGAAATAATAACAGGTTTCTGAGAATCAATATGATTGGTATGTAATATGGGGTCGTTGGTGTTTACTGCAGTTAAAACAGCATCACACACTTTTAAGTCCTTAAGATTTGTGCTTAATACCACATCTAAATTAGGATTGATGTCATGTAAGGAAAGCTTACTCACCAATTTTTCCAGTCTGTTCAAATTTTTCCCGACCAAAACGAGTTGAGATAATTTTAAGGAAGGGTCTTGACACAATTTAAGTGTTAGTACTTGACCAATATTTCCTGTAGAGCCAACAACACCTACAGTGATGTTGTTAGTGGAATTTAAAAATTTAAAAATACTGGTTTTGAAATTTTGGTAGCCAACAACCGCTGTTAAAGTATTTCCTGTTAAAACACGTGCGCCCTTGGGTTCATATATTGTTTTGCCATTGGTTGTAAGTATGGAGTTATAACCGCCCAAACTTATAAAACGGGCACCTTTACTGGTGGCTAAGTTTATAGCTTTCTGGATTTTTTTGATTACTTTTTTTCTTTGGTCCGTTCGGTGCAATTTTTCCATTGAGGAAGAATCTAAGGGAAGTATTATTGTTGTGAGGTGAACCTTTCCATCATATAAATTTTTGCCGCTCATTATGAAAGGCTCCATTTCCATTACGGTCTCAAATTTGCCAAACAGTTGCAATAATCCTGTATTGGAAGCTTCATTTAGTGATTCATCCAACATTTTTAATTCCTCAACTGGATAGGCAAAATGGCCAATAAATGCAACTTGAATAGCATTTTTTTCAGGATGTTCATAGCTGCCATTTAGAACCCCTAGATTTGGTTTGTTCTCTTTGTCTGAGTATAGGTCGCCGTTCATTAAATGACGCACTAAACTGTAAAAATCATCGTTTTCTATCAAAATAGCCAACGTTTCCAATCCTGAGCAAAGTTGTTGGATGTCTTTTTTGCCAATATGAATAGAGGGCTCTATGCGAAGCACATTAGGAGCAGAAATAGTCGGCAGGATTCTAATGTTGAATTTGTTCAGTAAATATGATGAAAATAGATAGCCAAGAACCTTTCTTTCTTGAAGGACGCGCAGAAAAACAGATTCTTGAAACTTGGCTAATTTAACACCTACCATCAATCCTTTTCCAGAAATGGAATCAAATACAGTGGGGTGCTTTTCTTGAATTAACTGCAAACTTTGTAATAGCTTATTTCCTTTTTCTGCTGCCACAGAGCTAACATTATATTTTTCTAATAGTTTGAGGTTTTCCAAAGCTATGCTACACGCCATGGCTCCACCAGAAAATGTAGAAACGTATAATTTCCCCAATTTTTCCAGATAGCGTTCTTTGTCTATTGAAATTGAGCTGATTTTTGCCATATTTCCACCCAAAGCTTTAGAAAAAAGATAATAGTCTCCAACAATGCCTTCACTGGCCAAAAAACTTCCTGTTCTGCCAAGTCCAGATTGAATCTCATCAATGATTAGAGGAAAGTTGTAACTGGATAGTGTTTTTGAAAATTTTGGATTTACTTGACGAATACCACCTTCGCCAATAACAGGCTCTATAATTGCGGCAATCACGCAAGGGTAATCGATGGTTTCAATCGTTACTCCGTCGTTTTGATATTTTAAAACTTTTATGGGAATTGTAAATTTTTTAATGCCATTTTCAATGTCAATTTTGTGATTTTCATTGGTGTCATCAATAAAAATTGGACTTAAGGCAAACAATCCCATGAATTTTTTTCTACGTTCCAACTCGCCAATCAGGGACCGCGCACCTGATGAATTCCCATGGAAGGCGTTGCAATTTGCAACCACTGCCAGTTGGGCATCTGCAATATATTTATTGTTGGTCTCCCAAATTTCCTTTACTTGAAGATTTGAATAGTGACCAAAAGCCATCAGCTGCTTTTGTTCTAGTTTTTTTAATTTATCTGTCCATTCCATATAGGCATGATGTAATGCCATTTCAACAACCTCTGAGCCTGTTGAGCCAAATAAGGTAAAGAAGCTTTTTTCCGTATAGCGCGATAAAATTTCATTAAGTTTTGCAGCTAATTTCGCTGGATGCTTCTGTTCACTAAGTTGATCAGACAATGGGATTTTTCCTGATTTTAGAAAATTGATAGCATGGTTGACCAATTCCTTTTGATGATGCCCAAGTAAGTTGGTGCCATAACCACCTACTAAATCTAAGACTTTTTTGCCATTGAGTTTTTTATCTGGATACAGGTAGTCTTTCTTGCCTTTTACGTATGAAACATCCATTTTTAAGGCCTTCATCAATTTTCCTAAATATGGATTGTGATATCTCGTATAAACACTTTCTAATTCATAAACGGGTTTAGTTTCATAAATTCCAGTGCGGGAAACGTTATCGTTTGTTAGCTGCTCAATTAGCGGTTTAAGTTCTTTATGTATTTTATTTTCTGAAATTAAACCCTTTTTGTTTTTTAATTCTTTGGCACAAGCAAAAGCAAATCTTTTAACGGTATTGTGTTGAAATTCTAAGGGCTCTAATCGTTCAAATAATTGGTGGTTGATTTTATTAATGAGTTGCGCAATGTTTTTTATTTTTTCCTTTTTTTGACTGCCTTGGGATAAATCGTGATCGTCATTTGTAAGAAGTATTACCCCGAGACCGGGGGTGAATTTGAGCGGATAAAACCGAATCGAGAAAAAATGGTCATTTAAGGATTGATAATACTTATCTAGTTTATTCAAAGATATTTTTACGCCAAACTCATCATTAAAATAATCTTGTACCTCACGTTTACAATATAATATTTGCCCATCTTGAAGAGTTACTGTGTCGCCTAGATAGATATATCGGTTTTCATTATCATTGATTTGGCCATTTAGTATTTTTTCGGCGCCATAATCGGATTTTATAAACAGCTGATAATCGGATTGACTGCCTATTTTTTTTAATCCAATAGATACGCCCGGAAATATGCCACCAAGGAATTTCGAATCAACATCGCCTATTAAAGTCGTCATAACCTGTTGTGTTTCTGTGGTCCCGAATGCATTATGAACTTCAACATCAAAAGTTTCCTCCATTTTTTTTATGATGTCTATATCAACTGAAGAACCGCTGGAAACAATAACCTTGAGGTGTTTTCGCAAAGACGATTTAAGAGCAGGAAATATTCGGGACATTTCAAGAATAATATTAAAAACCCCAGGGCCACCTGTTATGTGATGAGGTTTAGCTTCCCTAAAGAAATATTGTACCACTTCGGGATGCTCTGCAAACCAATCTGTGTTAATCAGTAAAGTAGGTTGCCCTAAAAACAGGCCGTTTAAAAAAGTCCTAATGCCCATGGTGTGGGTAAACAAAGGTGTAAACCCTCGTCCGCCTAATTTATTTTTATCGAATAAACCGGCAGCTTTCCAAGCAGAAATGTTTTTTAAAAATGAACTGTGATTATAACAAACAATTTTTGAGGCGCCCGTTGTGCCCGATGTGGTAATCATTAAAGCGGTATCTTCTGGAGATACTTGGCTTATAATGTTATTAACAAAGGTTCTTTCTTCCGCGCTTAGTTGTTCGGGTATGTCTTTTACTAAACGGTCTATTTGAAAATCTAAGAATGTATCAAACGTTTTTATGCCTTTATTTGTGGAGAAGGTTTTTATGTAGTCAATATTCTCTTTGTATCTGTTTCGATGTTGAAGCGAAGAGATTTCTACTTCTGGTAAAATTATTGAATCAAAACCTACCTCTTTATGCCATTTTACTAAATCATCCTTATCAATATACATGGGTAAAAACACCTTAACCCCATAACTGCAAAGAGCCAAAAAAAAGATGGATGTAAATAATTCGCTGTTGGTTTCAAGATTAGCCAAGAATACTGTATCTCCCGGTTTTATATTTTGTTCGTTAAACTTTATGAATAACCTGCTAACAATTTTCCGAAGCTGAGACAGTGTAACGACTTTTAGTTCCTCGTTTATATGACTGATTATAATTTCGGAGTCTTTATTTCTCTTTGGGCTTTCGGCAAACAATAATTCACTAATGGTATTAAACCCCGTATCATTGGTTAAAAGCCCACCAGAAAAGGTAAAATCAAACTTTATGTCGTTTTCAATCTTCATTGACCAATTGTTTTGCACCGGTTTTCAAAAATTTTTTAATGAAAGCAGGCATGAGTATTAAATCACTTATTAGGGCTATTATTAAAGCAAAAACACTTAAAAAACCAAAGTATCTTATTGGAGGTACTTCAGAAATCATTAAAACCCCAAAACCCAAACATATTACCGTGGTGGTTAAAATAATTCCTATGCCAGATTTATGTAATGCTTCTTTTAATTCGCCTGTTTTTTTATACCAATACAGGTAATGGATGGTGTCGTCAACAACAATACTTAAAAGCAAACACCCTATTGGAATTGTTACCATGTCTAAATTTATGCCTAATGAGCCCATAAGCCCCAACATGGTTACTATGGGAAATACATTAACCAGCATAACTATTAAGACTAACTTCCAATTTTTCAGATAAACCATCATAACAATGAAAATAAGAATAAATGCCCAAACTAAACTATTTTTAAATGCATTAAGTAAGTCGGCCGCTACTTGCGTGTATAAAGTAATATACCCTGTTAGTCTAGGTTGTTCGTTCTTAAAATGTCTATCAGAAATCTGGTTAATTTTATTAACGAGTTCTATACCTTGATTTGTTGAAATTAAAGGGATTAAGAATGTAATGCGGTAAATGTTATTATTGGATTTTGATTGATATCCAGCAAGTTTTTTATTGATAAAAGGCGATAACCGATGATACGAAATTAAAGCACCAACTTCCTCAATATCATAAACCTCATGAATCCATTTAACAATTGAAATTCTTTCAATTTTAGATTCATCAACAGTAAATTCCATTGGAAAATAAGGGCCAACGGTCGACTCTATAAAAGCATGGTCTTTATAGGCACGGCTATTTTTGGATAGAACTGAAAGGCTGTGTATTTCCGACTTCAGTTTGCTCAAACCAGACATTGATACCGCAAGGATAAAAATAAACAGTAACAGAGCCTTTGAAAATGGAAGCAGTTTAAAACTTTTAATCTTAAAAAAATAAGGGTTCAGGTTATAACTATAGGCTTTTGGGTAAAAAATTAACAAGGCAAAAAGAAAAACAGCGATTATACCTATCAAGCCCAATATGGCAAAGTCTTGCAGTAAAGGAATTGAGCTAAAAATAAACGAAGTAAAACCTATGGCAGTAGTTATTATAACCCAAATACTTGGACTTATAACTTTTCGAAAGTCTCCGCCATGGGAAAGGATGTGCATGGAAATGGATGTACTGTAAAATAAAATAATAACAGGTATTATAGTGTGCGCGATACTTATCGGGATTTTAAACAGTGCGGCTGCATAAATTATTGAAGAGACCGCAGAAAGCGCCAAAACCAAAGTTTGAATGGTTGCCAAAGCAGACCGAATGATGATTATTATAGTTAGCATTAAAAGAGCCAAACCAATGATGAGATAGTGACCTGAATTGTTACTGGTTTGGGCATTGATTTCCTTAAATATAACACCCGTTCCGGCCAAATGATAAGGAATTTTTATTTCCTGAAAAATATTGTGGATGGTATCTATTAGTTCGGGCCTATTTGGATTGAGATGTGATTTAGGTTCAAAATGGATGAGGTAAACCGTTTGATTTGAAAATCTATTTGTTTTATGCTGCACATCTTTTGAAGGCCATGAAACAACGTTCAACACATAGTCAATGTCTCTTATTCTTTTTATATACGGAGCAATTTTTTTACGTGCGGTACTATTATTTTCGGTTTCAAATGACACTATGAGCATGGCATCTGAATTAAAATCTTCAAGAAAGGTTTTATAGGATTTTATGGAAGTAGATTCCTCCGGAAGCCATCTACTAATCGAATTATCATAGGTTACATAAGGAACAACAAAAAAGGAGCCTAAAATAAAAACTGAAGCTAAAAGAATTCTTGTATAAACATTGAATACATTCATTAAGGCCAGAAGTTTAAGATAGGGATTCGATTCAATCTTTAAGGGCTCGGGTATTAACTTTGGCAGAAAAAGATATGAAATAAACCATTATAAAATAAACAGTTTGGGGTGTTTTTATCTGAATCACATATTTTTAAATGATTCAATTTTGTTTTCAAAGTTTTGCATCAAAAAATTGTCTTTTTTTTAATGACGATTAACCAACAGTACGTTTTTAAATGGAATTATGGTTGTAAAATATTGAATTCCGAAATTCTATTTGTCTTTAATATTACTTTGAATATTTAAGCACAACGCCACCTGTTTTTAGCGGCTGTGTTGAAACTAGGGATAAATTTTGGGAAGCAATACCTGTTTTGAAAAGTGGGCGACCACTACCCAAAATAACTGGTGCAACGCCAATGCGGTATTCGTCAAAAAGATTGTCGTTCACAAAGGTTTCAGAAAGGTTGGCACTGCCAAAAACATATAAGTCTTTTTCACCTTCTTCTTTTAGTTTCTTTATTTCGGCAGAGGCATTTTCGTTAATAAGTGTTGTGTTGTTCCATTCAGCAGATTTCAACGTTTTCGAGAAAACAATTTTTGGTATGCTGTTCATCAAATCGGCAATTTCCCCTTTTTCATTGATCCAATAAGCAGCCATGCCCTCATAGGTAACACGACCAAAAACAAGATAGTCCGCAGCATGTAATTGCTCAATACTCAGTTTTTCAAGTTCTTCCCCCCAAACAACATTGTGAAAAGGTAAATCCCAACTTTGGTTTCCCTCAAAGTATCCGTCAAGGGTTATGATATTCCACATGATAAGTTTTCTCATTTGTGGTTTATTTTATTTCTTCTCCAATTTTACTGTTAATCCATTTCTTTCCAAATTATTTTTAACAGTGAACTTCATTGGTTTATAACCTTCCTTTTGTATCATGACTATAGGTTCAATATTAGGACAAAAACCGTAATTGTTAGACATCATACTAAAGTGCCCTTTGGAATCTGTCTTAAAAACCATACTTACTATTATAGAATCATTTGATTTAGAATAATCCGTGCTTTCTATATTTAGAAACTTTAATTCTGCGCCACTTATGGGCTCATTAGTTTTTGAATCTATCAAATTTCCGCTTAAGATTACCCAACAATCACATGAATGTAAAACAATAGAGGTCAATAATGAAATAATAAAAATTTTAGATTTCATTTAATCAATAATTTTTTTCCGTAGTTATAAAAAATATTTTGTAACTCAATTACGACCAAAAATTGTAATTCTTAATAAGAAACCATTTTAATAATCGATTTCTGTTCAGGGGTACTCAACTTACAAAAATATATTCCAGTGTTTGAGCTGCCCTCCCATTCAATTTCATGTGTTCCAGCAATTAAGTAACCCTCAGTGAGGACTTTAATGACTCTTCCTGTTAAATCCAAAACCTGTAGTTTGGCTTCTGTGCCTTTATTTAACTGCAATACAATTTTGGTTGTCCCCGAAAAAGGGTTTGGCACATTTTGAAACAAACCTATTGGTTGATTAATTTTTACATCATTTACGCTCAGTGAAGTGTTTTTTTTTACGGTTACCACACTGGCGGAATAAGCTGCAGAATTAAAGGAAATACTTTGTCCGTTTACAGAACCCACACCATCAGAAACACTAATTTTGTTAGGTTCGGCAAAGGTGTTTTGGTCAAAAAGCGATGGTGAAGCAACTACTTTAACATCGGCTGTTTCGGGAACGAACGTGTTGTCTATATTCAGCGTAACGTTGATGTTATTTGATGAGGTATTGACCACTTTAAAATATAGCGTGTTGCCATCTTCAGAAAGTGTTGAAACAGCATCCAATGCGCTATTGGAACCGTTGGTTGTTAGGTAATTTGGTGCGTAATGCTCTCGCCATAACTTCATCACCACATAGTTTGGGGCAGGAAACCAATCGGAATTATTGAAATTGATAAAAGCGTTGTTCCAAGCATCTGCAGTTGAATGTCTGAGCCACAGCGCAGGGCCACCCAAAGTGAATTTTTCGCCTTGTCGCTCAAACATGTTCAGCATACCACCAGCATAAAGACCTATACGCCAATCAATGGGTCCCCATAGGTTCCATTCAGACATGTAAATCTCTATATTTGGATTTGAGGAATTGTTTATCCGGTTTGATAAATCCACCACAAATCCTTCATAATCGGCTACTCCAGTTTTAAAGTTGTTTTCATTTTCATAATGGTGGGTGCTTATATAATCAATTAAATGTGCACACTCATTTAGCAAAGTTTGGTTCCAGTTATAATCGTAGCTACCGCTTCCACAGGCAATAATTTTAATATTAGGGTATTTTGCCCGCATGGCCGGGGCAAATGTTTTAACCTTATCTACGTATGCATTAATGCCCGCACTCCAGGTTTCATTGTCAATTTCCCAATAGGTTACATTGTAAGGCTCGGGGTGTCCGTTGGCAGCTCTTTTAGCCCCCCAAGTTGTTGAAACATCGCCATTGCAATAATCCATCCAATCGAGGGCATCCTGCAAATATTGGGCAGGCGTAATCTTTTTTGTAATTGGGGCACCGCATGTTCTATCAAGCACACCGGTGTTTACAACAATTAGGGGTTCTGCGCCCGTCATTTCACACATTTGCATGAATTCATCTGTTCCGTATGAGTTAACATCTATGTCGTTCCACAATTCAATAGGATATGCCACTCTATCTTCTTGCGCTCCAATGCAATCTTTCCAAAAATAAGCTGAAACGTAACAGCCTCCGGGCCAACGGATAATTGGTGCTTGAAGTTCCTCAACAGCTTGAAACAAATCTGGCCGAAACCCATTGTTATCCATAGCGTCTTGACCCATCATGCTTACTTGGTCGATTAATACTTCACTAGAATTGGGAGCACTTATTCTCAAAATACCATTAGTGGTAGTAGCTATCGGGTTGAATTCAAAGTTGAATTTTTCCCAAACGCTTCCAGAAATTGTGAAATCATTTTGACCCAAAACGGAAGCCCCTGCATGAAGGGATATAGATAATGCCGTTCCCGGATTGCCTTTTGCCCAAAATGAACCAGAATAGCGTTGCGGCGTAATATTGAAATTTTGTTGTTGTATATAAGCTGCTGAATTTTCGCTATTTACCAATTGAATCGAAAAATCACTGTTTAGGGCATCTTCACTTCTGTATATTTGGGCATTTCCAGACTTTTCCCAATTTGAAAATTCAGATTCTCCTATTACGGGCAACTGGTTGTAAAGCGTTGCATTGCTTGGTATTTCGGTTACCACAATGTTCCTAAAAGCAGCCGTTGTAACCCATGTTCCTATTCCTGCCTGACCACTTAAATGGGCACTGTTATCTACAAAATCAAAAAGCAGATTTCCATCAAACCATATCTGGAAATGATTTCCCTCACAGCGTATTCTTATGTCGTACCAAACATTTGATGCTATGCTTCCAGGGCTAACCAATCCATTTAAAACGCCCCATCTGCCTTGTCCGGCAGTTCCTTTTTCAATGGCGTGTTGGGTATTTCCCCAACCACCAATATTCAGCCAATAAAAATTGTCTCCATTGGCTCTGAACATAATAAGAAAACCTTCATTACCGCCTGTTTTTTTAGCTTGAAGTGTAATTTCATAATCTTGCCAAGAAGTCTCTCCAAAGAGTAAACGGACATTATCATTTAATGAATTTTGCACGATTTCATTTCCCTCGATGCTCCACTCGCCACTTGAGCCGCCTATTCGTTCAAAACTTCTGTTCCAAACCAAATCGCCCCACAAACCGTTGTTTGCTGAGTTATATATATGCTCTAAAAATTGGCCATAAACATTTATGTCTATTTGATGTTCAATTTGCTGGGTATTGACCGAGTAAATGGTTTGGGAAAATATGGTATTGTTACCCCAACAAAAAACAAGTAGAGTTAACATCAAATAATTTTTCATAATCTTAGCCAGTTTAATTTAGTTCTTTATTGTAAAGATACGGCATTAGATTAAAAAGTGGATAATACTTAATTAAGTGAAGTTGTCACTAAAAATTATTTTTGGGGCTATCTAAATTCTTCATTGTAAAAAGTCGTAGCATCTTTTAAAAGTAGATTTAATTTTTCATTTTCGTTTGAGATTCGTTCTTTATCCCAATTGAGATAGAATGCAATATCATCTGAAATAAGATTGGCATATTTTTTAACACTTTTTACATCAAAATATAAACGTCCTGTTCGTCTCACAAAAAAATCGGTTAGGCTATTCACCATTTCGTAATGTATACCAAACCAAAGTTCGGCCCTAATTAGGCGTTCAATGGAATCGGCGTTTTTAAAATCTTCAGACTTTTTTATGATTATATCAGCCTGTTTCCCATAGTTGGAACACAAATACCAAGCTTCATAAGGGCCTGAAACTCCAATTTTAGATAGCCTATCTTTTAAGGCACTTTGATATTCGGTGACTTCCTTTGAAGAGTTAAACGGTGGTCTAACCAATGGAATATGACCGGTTTCTGAAGTCTTAAAATTTTCCTTATCAAATTTTTCCATAGAGTCCAGAATAGATTCAACTGCCCGTTGGGCCATTTTTCTATAGCCTGTCAATTTTCCTCCAGCAATGGAAATTAAACCACTTTTAGAGATGAAGATTTCATCCTTTCTTGATAATTCTGAAGGGTCTTTGCCTTCTTGATGAATCAAGGGTCTTAATCCTGCCCAGTTCGATTCTATATCTTCAATTGAAAGATTGGCTTTTGGAAACATTTTATTGACTCCGTTAAGCAAATATTGGGCATCATTTTTTGTGGCAACTACATGTTCTAAATTTCCAAAATAGTTGGTATCTGTGGTGCCCACATAAGTAACGCGGCCTCTGGGAATGGCAAAAATCATTCTTCCGTCAGCTACATCGAAATAAACTGCTTGTTTTATGGGCAATTTTTTAAACGGTAAAACAATATGAACGCCTTTGGTAAGGTGCAAATGTTTGTTGTTTAGCGAATGGTCTTTTGTGCGCAACAAATCTACCCAAGGTCCTGTTGCGGACACATAATGTTTGGCTTTAATTTTAAAGGAATTTCCTGAATTGCAGTCGGTACAATTAAGGCTTTCAATTTTGGAATGGGCATCATAGCTAAAAGATGTCATTTCAACATAATTAACAATGGATGCTCCAAATGATACAGCTTTTTTTATATTTTCTATTACTAATCGGGCATCGTCAGTTCTGTATTCAGCATAAAAACCTCCACCTAAAATTATGGATTCATCCAATAAAGGTTCCTTTTCTAAGGTTTCCTCTTTATCGAGCATCACGCGTTTATCATCACCTTCAACATCGGCCAAAAAATCATAAACCTTAAGCCCGATGGAGGTCATGATTTTGCCGTATGTGCCATCCTTAATCAAAGGGAGCAGCATTTTTTCAGGAACTACCAAATGCGGAGCAAGTTTGTGCAGAACAGCTCGTTCGGTGCCCGTTTCTTTTACTAAACTAATTTCAAATTGTTTGAGATATCGAAGTCCGCCATGAATAAGTTTGGTCGATTTATTGCTCGTACCAGAAGCAAAATCGTTTTTTTCAACCAAACATACTTTAAAGCCTCTTGAAGCTGCATCAAGGGCTATACCCGCACCTGTAATGCCTCCACCTATAATGGCAATGTCAAACGTTTCGGAATGTAACTTTTTAAGCTGTTTTTCCCGATTTAATGCTGAAAAACTTGAGGCCTGGACTTCCATTTTTTGTGGATTTTCTTATTCATAAAGTAAAGGCTATTATTCTAAAAATGAAAGGGATAATTCTATAACTTTTTTTAAATGTTCAGGCAGTTTTTTTTGTTCCCAAGGATGTGAGGCGCCAAAAACATGGTCGGCATCTTCAATGATTTCTAATTTACTATTTGGGTTCCAGCGATGAAGATTTTTTGCCTCGTCAACCAAAACACTGGTATCGGCATTACCGTGAATAATCAAATAAGGAATTTTTAAGTTTGAAACGGCTCGTTTAATGGTAAGGCGTTCTTCGTTGGCTATAAAATCCTCATAAAACTGATAATAATGAGGCATTTGCTGCTTGGTTCTTCCGTTTATCACATATTTAACACCATCCTTTTTCCATTGTTCCGCATTGCCTGCTATTGGACCTCTGCTGCCATAATCTGAAACTCCCGCAAGACTCACCAATTTTTTTATTCGGTTATCTTCTTCTGATTTAATGGTTACAATACCACCGCCTCTACTGTGACCTATTAAACTGATTTTATGGACATCGGTTTCATTTTTGAATTTAGAACTATGACAAATCCACTCAATTACAGTTTCTAAATCATCCAGTTCTTTGGTATAGTTGTTATTGCCAAAGGCTTCTAAATCTGGAAAATCTATCGGTTGCTCTGTTGTGCCACCATTGTGTGAAAAATTGAATTTTATAAAAAAGAAGCCAGCTTTTGCAAATGCCTCGGCCATAAAATCCCATGCGCCCCAATCTTTAAAGCCTTTATAGCCGTGACAAAAAATTACAATCGGTTTTTTTGTATCGTTTTTGGTGTAAAAAACATCAGTTAATATAGGTTTGACGTGTTTTCCAGTTAGAATTATGTTTTTTATAATGGTCATTTTTTATACTTCCTTTTCAATGAAATCAATATTCGGATTACAGATTTCAATAATTAGTTTTTTTAATTCGGTTTCAAAAGCAGTCAAGGTTTCTGGGGTTATTAAAGCATCTTTATTTCTGCTATGAGTGGATTCCTTTTTTGAAAATTTCAAAAATCCGGAGCTCAAATTTTTAAAGGAAATGATGCCCGCTTCAATGGGCAATTTTAAATTTTGGGATTTTTGCATCATGTAGGCATATGCAAGCACCTGAAAACTTTTGCTGTATTTTTTGTAATCGGTGGTAATGGCTTCCCAATCTATAATTTCAACTTGGCTGGGTAGCACGCTGCCTGTTTTGTAATCAATTATTCTGGTGACACCGTTGCAAGTGTCAACTCTGTCAACCTTCCCGGTCAATTTTACAGGAAAACTAAGTTCGGGTATGTTTATCTCAACTTCATTATTTGCTTCGATAGCCAAAATTTTTATCTCATTTCCTTCCTTGATGGATTTTAGTTCTAAATAAAGAAAATTTGAAACATAACGTTTGGCAATCTCAAAAATGATTAAATTTTTTCCTGTTGAAATATCGCCTTGCTTGTATTCATTTTTAAAATGACGCGTTACCGTTTCCTCAATTTTTGATTTTAAACCGGTGATGATTTCAATATTTAAAATATGACCTATTAGTGGTTTGTAAAAATCTTCCAATGTATTGTGAACTACTGTACCCAAGGTGTTGGCGGCAACCGTTTCCTCCACATCGTTGTGCTCCCTAATTTTTAATATTTTTTGATAGTAGAAATGAATGGGATTCCGAATATAGCTAGTTAATGATGAAGGTGAAAAGCCCTCGTAGGCCAGTTGTATCAATTGCTTTTGCAAATCAGGGGTCTTCTTTATAACATTTTCTGAAGCGTTTATAACAGGCACTTGAGGCGCAATAATTTGATGGTTGATCTGGTGTATACCTTCCAGTTCCATTTGTGTAATAAATCTGCTTTTCTCACCACCGTTTAATGCATCGGCTTCAGTATTGTAGAGTATGTAAATGTTTTTGGCGCGCTGTAAAAGTCGGTAAAAGTGATAGGTGTAAACGGCGTCTTTTTCTTTATAGGTTGGCAAATTGTTTTCCAACTTTACATCAAAAGGAATGAACGAATTATTGGTTTTTCCAGAAGGAAGAATCCCCTCGTTTACTGAAGAAATGATAATGGTTTCAAAATCCAAAACCCTAGATTCCAACATACCCATAACTTGTAAGCCTTGAAGCGGTTCTCCTTGAAAATCCAAGGTTTCGGAGTTTAAAAGTTCTCCGTAAATACTATACAGGGTAGAGACATCTTTAATGTGGGCATGTTCTGCGTTTAACCTAGAGATTTCCGTAAACAAAACATTAAATCGGTATAAATATTCCAATGATAGGAGGTTTGCTATCTTGTTTTCATCCAAATAACTTTTAATTGCTAAAATAAGTTTGGAGCAATTCTGTAAAGCGGTTTCAATGGATTTTTGCCAGCTTGAAAACAGTAAATCAATGGTATTGATGGGTTTTTTTGTTATTTCCTCAAGCTTATTCTTGGTTAAATACACTAGGTTATTGGCTTCGATGGTTTCAGTGATCAGTGAGGCATAATCGGTATTTTCTAAACTGAATAATGGTTTTATAAACTGATGTGAAATGATTTTAACAACATCTCTATAGTAAAAGGCATTTGACGATGCTTTATGTAGGTGAAACAAAGATTCGAAAAGCGATGCAAGCGGAATTGATTTTAGTGGAAAACCCATGGTAATATTCAATGCATTGACAGATGAGGGAATGGAGTTTAGTACAGGAATCAATAGATTTTCATCTCCTAAAACCACGGCTGTATTTTCAAGCGTATTGTTTTGTTGTTGTAGATCACTTAAAATTGAACCTATATATTTGGCCTGTCCTATATTTTTTGGAACACCAAATATTGAAATGTTTTTTTCTTTGGAATAATTGTCAGTTATCCAATTGAAAGGGTTGTTTTTAAAATATTTCCAGTTGGTTTTATGTTGCCGTGTAAATAAGGCAGCATCGTGATTTGTGTCTTCAAAAAACACTTTATCAATATCCCAATATATTTTGGCTAAACCGTTTTGAAGCAACTCTTGTATTATGGTTTCTTCGGCTTTGTTTAAAGCGTTAAAACCCAAAAAAATCTGCTGCTTTCCCTCATTTGTTTGTACATAGGATTCGAGGTTTTCAACGGCTTCTCTGTAAATCAATCCTTGATAGCCAATATTTTTATTTAAAAGATTTTCTGTAAAGTGTTGGTAGTACGTGTGAATTTTGTTCCAAAAAGCAAGGTAGTTCTTTACAAAATCAGTTTTGTTGTCTTCTAAAGACCAATGTTTTAAATCTTGAATGGCGCTTAGGTAATCAAAAATCTTTTCCTGTGGAATAAGATATCGGTCAATCTCATTAAAATCTTGTAGTAATACTTGTGCCCATTTTGAAAAAGTTTCAAAAGTATCAGTGTTTGATTTTTTTGTTAGTGCTAAATAGGAATTGTAAAACTCAAAGAGCAATTCTGTATTTGAAACATTTTTTAGTTGAGATAGCTCCTCAACAAACTCTTCGATACTTAAAATTATGGGAGCGAAAGCGGTTTGACCTAGAACTTGGGGCAATTGATGCTTTAAGAATAAACCAGCGCGTTTACTAGGTAAAACAAATGTTAAAGCAGAAAAATTCGGGTAGCTGTTTTTTAAATCTTTTAGAACATCAGATATGAAAGTCGTCATAACATAAAAATAAAAAACGCTTCGGATATCCGAAGCGTTTTTTAAAAGTTATTTAAAACGTTATCTAACTAATCTTATTTAGATAAGTTAATTTCTACACGTCTGTTGTTAGCTCTACCAGCTCTAGTATTGTTAGAATCGATTGGTTTAGACTCTCCATAACCAAGAGCAGATAATCTGAATGCATCAATACCATTTTCAACCAAGTATTCTTTTACAGCATTAGCTCTAGCATCAGATAGTCTTTGGTTTAATGTTTCACTACCTACGCTATCTGTGTGACCTTCAACTGTAAATTTAGAATTTGGATATTCTTTAAGAATTTTGATAATATCGCCTAATACTACAGCTGATTGTTTTTTGATGCTTGATTTTCCTGTATCAAATAATATTGTTTTAGCATACTCGTTAAGAGTTTTTTGCACTTCTGCAGATACTTCAGGACAACCGTCGTTAGCAACAGTACCTTTTACATCTGGACATTTATCGTCTTTGTCTAAAACTCCATCACCATCAGTATCTGGCCAAGGACAACCACTGTTTGCAGCAGGACCAGCCTCATTAGGACATTTATCGTCAGCATCAGTAACACCGTCGCCATCAGCATCTGGGCAACCCGCTAGAGCAGCCAAACCAGCTACTGTAGGACAGTTATCTTTGTTGTCGGCAACACCATCGCCGTCAGAATCAGGGCATCCGTTAAGTTCAGCTAAACCAGCTTCGTTAGGACAATCATCTTTGCTGTCTTCTATGCCATCACCATCAGTGTCTGGACATCCATTGAATGCTTCAAGACCAGGAACATCTGGACAAGCATCATCTTTATCGTAGATGCCATCGCCATCAGTATCAGTGCCACCAAACTTAATTGAAACACCAATTGTGTGTTGGAAGTGGGTTTGTAAATAGTCTTCGAAAGCATGTTTGTATGCCGTTTGTAATGTTAAACCAACATTTTCGCTAAACCAAACATTTAAACCTAATGTACCGTTAACAGTACCAGCACCTATTTCGTCAATCCAAGTGTAACCACCACCTACACCTAAGTAAGGATCAAGGGTAGTGCCTTGTAAAAAGTTATATTTAATAGTACCATCTACTCCGTAGTATGATAAATCGTCAACTTCATTCACTTGTTCAGGGTTAGCATTAGCAACGTCTCCCCATTTTTCTATTTTGTTGATTGATCCAGCAATTCCAAGGGAAAAACCACTGCCCATGTATTTTGCTACAGAAATAGTTGATAAAGAAGGTAAAATGTTCCAGTGGTCAGTAACGTTGAAGAATTCATCACCGATAGAACTACCTAAATAGGCATTACCTTGCACGCCGTCTCCTGAAGGGAAAGCGTCAACTGCGTTTGCTCCTATGGTAATTTGCCATGGATTGTTTTCGTCTTGTGCATTTACGCTGCTATAACCAAGTACAAGCAACATAGCGAACAATAATCTGCTAAGATTTTTCATATTCAAAAGTTTAATTTTTAAGTGTTAATTGTAAACAAAAGTAAGTTGTTAAATGTTATTAACAAAGACAAATATATAAAAAAATACTACATTTCGTTTATTCATCGATTGTTCAGAACGATTTTAGATAATATCTAGGGCTTTCCCAACCTTTATGAATGCATTTAGAGCTTTATCAAGCTGATGTTTTGTATGCGCTGCCGATAATTGAACGCGAATTCTTGCTTTTTCTTTTGGTACAACAGGAAAAAAGAAGCCTATGACATAAATACCCTCTTTTAGGAGCATATTTGCCATAGTTTGAGATAGTTTGGCATCATATAACATTACAGGAACAATCGCGGAGTCACCATCAATAATGTCAAAACCAGCTTTTTTCATGCCTTCTTTAAAGTAATTCGTATTCCACTCTAAAGTGTCTCTTAATTCTGTGTTGTTAGAAAGCATCTCAAATACTTTAATAGAAGCGCCCACTATAGCTGGTGCCAATGAATTGGAAAATAAGTAGGGCCTAGAACGTTGGCGTAGCATATCAATAATTTCTTTTTTGCCTGTAGTATAGCCACCCATAGCGCCACCAAGCGCTTTTCCTAAAGTTCCAGTTATTATGTCAATTCTATTTAAAACCCCTTTTTCTTCAAGTGTACCTCTGCCAGTCGCACCAATGAAACCCGCAGCATGACATTCATCAACCATAACCAAAGCATCGTATTTTTCGGCTAAATCACAAATTTTATCTAATGGGGCTAACAATCCGTCCATTGAAAACACACCATCGGTGACAATAATTTTAAATCGAGCACCATTTTTATTGGCATCAATGAGTTGTTTTTCCAAATCGGACATGTTACTATTTTCATAACGATACCTCGAAGCTTTACACAACCTTACGCCGTCTATAATGGAAGCGTGATTTAAGGAATCTGAAATGATAGCATCTTCTTTCCCTAGAAGCGGTTCAAAAACCCCACCGTTAGCATCAAAAGCGGCTGCGTATAAAATGGTATCTTCAGTTTTATAAAATTCAGCTATTTTCTGCTCCAATTCTTTGTGGATATCTTGAGTACCACAGATAAACCGTACCGAACTCATTCCAAAACCATGAGTATCCATTGTGTCTTTGGCCGCCTGAATGACATCTGGATGCGACGAAAGCCCCAAGTAATTATTGGCACAAAAGTTTAAAACTGTTTCACCAGTGCTTAAAGTTATTTCTGCGCCTTGGGCAGAAGTAATGATGCGCTCTTCTTTATAGAGTCCATTATCTTTTATGTCTTGAAGTTCTTTTTGTAGATGATTTTTCAGTTTTCCGTACATTTTGTTGCGTTTTTTGCAAATTTAAGCATCTTTTATCTTTATATCCTCATTTATGTACACAAGAATTCTCTTTTTGACCTTAAAACTCATTTCCTCCAAAATATCTTGATAAAGTTGCAATTGCTGAGCGTGTTTTTTGTCTTCAACCCCAGTTTTATAATCAATTATAACAGCCTCATTATTCGGGTTTATGGCAACCTTATCTGGTCTCAAAATTGTACCATTTTTAGAAATGATATCGCGCTCGTTATAGCTGGTATAGGTTGAATTAAAATAGTTTTGAAGTTTAGGGTGTTCAATAATTTGCACTACAATTTGTTTTAATTGAGAGGCTTGAGTACTATCTATAATGGATTGATTTAGAAAATCTCGTATTACAAAATCAACATCATTTATGGTATTTATTTGTGACATAATATCATGTACTAGATTCCCTTTTTCAATAGCCTGTTCTTGCGCAGTATCCCACAAATAGCTTGACTTAGTAACAACTTGAATATTATGCTGTTCTTTGGCCGTTGAAATGAACTCTTGCTGAAAAAGCGTTATCTTTTTTGGTTTTGTGCCTACTGAAGTTTTTTTGGAATTCCCGAAGCTATAAGTCAATTCCGGGTCTTGCCAAACACCCAAATACTGTAAGTAATTTATCAATAAACCCGAATATTTTTTTGTGTTCACTTCGCCTTTTGAATTAATCTCTTTTGATGAAATCACGAACAATTGTTCCACGGCACGGGTTAAAACCACATATAGTAGGTTAATGTTGTCCAATTCCAACTCAGATTGGTGCTTATTAAAAATGTTCAAACCTTCTTCACCAAAATGTTCAAAGTCTTTGGTATAATTTAAAAGCGCATATGAAAACCCGCTGTAGTGCTCTTCGTTAATTTTAAACCATTCTTTGGGCTCCAATTCCCGATAAATATCCAAATCGGCATAGGGGAAAATAACCACCGGGAATTCCAGACCTTTTGATTTATGAATGGTCATAATCTGAACTGCATTTTGCCCCAAAGGAGAAACCACGCTTAAACTGTCTTTCTTTTTTTCAAAATAATCTAAAAAACTAGAGATGCCTGATCCTTTTTTCTGTGAAAAATCAAGAACAACATCCAAGTAAAATTGAATGTAGGCATTGGAGTTTTTAACTAAATTGAAGCTTCTCACAACGGTTTCGGCTAAATCGTAAAGCGGAAGTTGCAACAGCACATCCATGTTTAAGTAAACACTAAAGTCTTCAAGTTTATTAAACAATTCTGAAACCGGTAAATTGATATGATCTGTGAAAAAACCGTGTTTGTTCTCAACACCAAAAAGCTCGGCCAAATAATTTAACACCTTAATTTTTATTTCGTTGTTTTTGGACTGGATTAAAAGGTTTAAAAAATCATTGACAAAAACCACTTCGGGTGCATTGCTTAAAAGCAAGGTTTCTGACGAAATAACAGGAATATTGTTTTGCGTTAAATAATTGGCAATAGCCACACCTTCTTTTTTCTTCCGCACCAAAACGCAAATATCTTCAAGCTTGAAATCGTTTTCCAAGCATTTTTTTATAGTTTGAAGGGTGTATTCCGGAAAAACTTCATCCCGGTTCTCGTCTTTTGCAACATCCAAAAAAGATAATTCCACATAACCTTTCTGATTTTTGGTGTTTTCTTGGTTCGCACTTTGGTACAGTTGTTTGTAACTGTTATTTGTAAAAACCTGATTCGCCAAAAACTCAAAAAAACCATTGTTGAAGTTCACAATTTCCTTAAAACTTCTGTAATTGGCTGGAAGGTTTTCTACTTGTTTTTTAACCTGAAAAGGGTTGTTGTCCTCAAAAAGCCCAATAAATTGTTCGGCCTTGCCACCCCGCCATCTATAAATAGCTTGTTTTGCGTCGCCAACCAACATGGCGCTTCCGTTTTCTGATGACAGAGAATTGTTAAGTAACGGAATGAGGTTTTCCCATTGAAGTACCGAAGTGTCCTGAAATTCATCAATGAAATAATGCTTAAATTTTTCACCAATGCGCTCGTAAATAAATGGTGTTGGCTGTTCTTTAATCTCATTGCTAATAATGGAGTTGAACTCTGAAATAAGCATTTTGTTTTGCTCGGTTTTCAAGATGTTCAACTCATGGTTAATCGCATTTAAAACCGATAGCGGCGTAATGTTTTTGTAGAAATTTTTTAAGAATTTTAAATGAAATACAGCTTGCTTGGTTAGATTAAAAACTGAAGCTATTTGTGGTTGAATTTGTTCTATAATCGAGGCAATATTGTCACTAACCCGTTTTGGGTACAAGGTTTTAAACTCAATATTTTCTTGCCATTTGGCGTCAAAATTTAAATCAAAAATGCCATCCGTTAATTTTTGAAAATGCTTTGGAAGATAACCACCTGAAAAGTCATCAAATTGTAAGCCAGCCTCATCGATTAGTGTTAAGATATTTTGTGCGTTTTCAATAATGCTTTTTTCAACTTCAATAATATCTTTTTTCAATTGGGTTTTAAGCACCTTAAAATCCTCTAGCGTTTTGTCTTTTAGTTTTTCTATAAACGGAATGTCATTTTCACTTACCAGCAACTTGGCTATTTTATTGAAGTCATATGAAACATCCCAGCTTTTGTCATCATCGGCTTTTTCAATGGCAAAGTCAACCAAAACATTCGTTAGGGTCTCGTTTGTCCCCGCTTTGGCAATTAGGCTATCAACGGCTTCATTTAAAAGTGCATCTTGGTCTAATTCAACTTCAAAATTTAGGGGCAATTTTAAATCGTAAGCAAAAGTCCTGACCAGTTTATGGGTAAAGCCATCAATAGTCGAAATATCAAAAGCCGCATAATTATTCAAGATGGTATTCAGCAGATGATTAGATTTTTCATGAAGCGTTTTTGGTTCCATCTGCAAATCCTCGCAAATGGCTGTAAACATGCTGTTATTTAAATCAAAAATCGAGGTGTCGGAAAATATTTTTAAAGTGTCAATTATCCGTTCCTTCATCTCGCCAACGGCCTTATTTGTAAAAGTAATGGACAAAATACGCTTAAATTCATCAGGGCGATTCGATTGGAATAAAATCTTTAAATATTCCTTTACAAGAGTATAGGTTTTGCCGCTTCCCGCGGAAGCATTGTATATTGAAAATGGAAGATTTTTAGGCATTAAGTTTTATTTGTTACAAGATAAAAACTATCAATGGTTTCATAACAATTTATTATTTTTTATTGAGCCGTTTTATGCGTAAATTTGAAGGAAATTAAATATTAATACATTAAAACAAAAAATTATGGCTTTCGAATTACCGAAATTAGGATACAATTATGATGCTTTAGAGCCGCACATTGATGCGCGAACTATGGAAATACACCATACCAAACACCACCAAGGGTATACCAATAACTTAAATGTCGCTATTGAAGGAACAGCTTTGGCGGGTAAATCTATTGAAGATATCCTTGAGAATTTGGACATGAATAATACTGCTGTTAGAAATAATGGTGGAGGTTTTTACAACCACTCTTTGTTTTGGACAGTGATGAATCCAGAAGATAGAGGTTACCTTTCAGGTGAGCTTAAAGATGCTATTGAAGCTGCTTACGGTTCAAAAGATGCTTTTATTGAAGCATTTAGTAAAGCTGCGGCAACCAGATTTGGCTCTGGTTGGGCTTGGTTGTGCGTTCATAAAGGCGGAAAAGTAGAAATTTGTTCTACCGCTAATCAAGACAACCCAATTATGCCAGGCATCGGCTGTGGCGGATTTCCAATTTTAGGATTGGATGTTTGGGAACACGCTTATTATTTAAACTACCAAAACCGTCGTCCAGATTATATTAAAGCATTCTTTAATGTAGTTAACTGGAATGAGATTGAAAGACGTTATGCTGCTGCTAAATAATTAGTTAATACTTCTAAATATTGAATGGGCCCTGAAATGAATATTTCGGGGCTTTTTTATGCTCAAAGGTTGAAGAAAAATATCACGAAAAGTTATAAAATGAAAAAGGTGAACGAGAGTTCACCTTTTTGCCCCAAATCTACCATAAACTTAACCTACTTATGTTATGGTGGTTCAAAGATATAACGGTAATGGCGTTTGTTAAAATATTTTAGTCAAACGGCGTAAATATTGGCTTAAATGGAAGTGGCGTTTATTTTTGGATTAAGCGTTGGAAAGCAAAAAATAAAAATTAGAAACAAATGCGCATAAAAAAAGGCGAACAGATGTTCACCTTTTTTTGCCCCAAATCTACCATGAACTTAACCTACTTATGTTATGGTAGAGACGAATTTATGCGTATTTTAGATAAACAGAATATTTTTTAGATGAAACGCATATTTTTAAGTTGAAATACAAATTTTACGGTTTACCCGTAATTTAATTATTAATTTCGTAATTAATAGGCGCGTTCTTTATTGCCTTCATAAAAGTTTATAAAGGCGCGGTTAACAACTCTGTTTCCCCCCACGGTTGGATAATTGCCTGTAAAATACCAATCGCCTAAATGTTTTGGGCAAGCTTTATGCAAGTTTTCAACCGATTGGAAAATGATTTTTACTTCTGCATTTATGGATTTGTCACTCAACAGTTCGGCTATTTTATCTGATATTTTCTCATCTGTGAATGGATCGTATATTTCCTTTACAAAGTTTTGAACATATTTATCCTCTAAATCTGTTTGAGTCACGCACTTTTCATAGACATCCTTAACAATGTCGTACTTACCAGCTTCCTTTAATAAAGCTAGGGCTGCCCTAAATGCCACCAAATCTTCCAAGCGGGCCATGTCGATACCGTAGCAATCAGGATAGCGTATTTGAGGCGCGGAAGAAACAACAACAATCTTTTTAGGATTCAAGCGGTCCAACATTTTCAAAATACTTTTTTTCAAGGTTGTACCCCTAACAATACTGTCGTCAATAATTACGAGATTGTCGTTTGGTTTTATAACGCCGTATGTAATATCATAAACGTGTGCAACCAAATCGTCGCGGCTACTATCTTCAGTAATGAACGTTCTAAGCTTTACATCTTTAATGGCAATTTTTTCAACCCGTATTCTTTCTGATAAAATTTCTGTTACTTTATCTGCGGAAATATTACGTTTCCCATTTAAAATGGTGGCTGTTTTATTTTTATTTAACGCGGATTCGGCTGTTTCAATCATGCCAAAAAACGAAGTTTCTGCTGTATTCGGTATGTATGAGAATACGGTGTTTTTCGTGTCGTTATCAATGGCTTCAAGCACTTTTGGCATAAGCAGTTTTCCAAGCATTTTGCGCTCTTGATAAATTTCTGCATCACTTCCTCTTGAAAAATATATTCGTTCAAAAGAACACGCTTTTCTTTCCAGAGGTTCTAAAATTTGTTTCAGCGAAACCGTTCCGTTTTTCTTTACAATAATGGCTTGTCCGGGTTGCAATTCAACAACATCTTCAAACTTTACATTAAAAACGGTTTGAATTACTGGCCGCTCTGAAGCCACTACAACCACTTCGTCATCTTGGTAGTAGTATGCCGGGCGGATGCCTGCAGGGTCTCTTAAGACAAATGAATCACCATGCCCTATTAATCCTGCCATGGCATAACCGCCATCCCAATTTTTAGCAGCTCTTTTTAATACTTTGGCAACTTTTAATCGTTCGGCAATTAATGGTGATGCTTCTCTTTTATTGTAGCCTTCCTTTTTTAAATCTTTATAAATTTTGCTAACAGCATCATCCAGAAAGTGACCAATTTTTTCCATGATGGTAATGGTATCTGTATATTCTTTTGGATGCTGGCCAAGTTCAATAAGGTTAGAAAAAAGCTCTTTAACATTGGTCATGTTAAAGTTACCGGCCATAATCAGGTTTCTGTGCATCCAGTTGTTTTGCCTTAAAAAAGGATGTACACTTTCTACGCTGTTCTTTCCAAAAGTGCCGTAACGCACATGCCCCAGTAACACCTCACCTATATAGGGAATATTTCGTTTTTGCGCAGGAACATCGTCTTTGTATTCTGGGTGATCTTCAAACTCTTTGTTAACCCGTGCATTTATTTGCGCAAAAATATCTTGAATGGGCTGTTGGGCAACAGAACGGACACGGCTTATATAACGCTCGCCTGGTTTGGTGTTGAGTTTGATACTGGCAAAACCGGCACCATCTTGACCGCGATTGTGCTGTTTTTCCATCATGAGGTACATTTTGTTTACACCGTAAAATGCACTGCCGTACTTTTCTTTGTAATATTCCAAAGGTTTTAAAAGTCTAATTACGGCAATTCCACATTCGTGTTTTATAGCATCACTCATAGAATAAATGTTTTTGCTTTGCTTTTAAATTTTAATGCCAAAAAGAACACATTTTGGCGCTTTATTTTAAATTAAAACGCACCCATTTTTTGGGCGCGTTGGTTTATCCTAGTTCAATTTCAAATTGCGTTAATTGCTTAAATTGCAATAATCGTTTATGCACTTCGTCATGCGATAAATTTTGCATGCGTTCAGTGCCAAATTTTTCAACACAAAACGAAGCCAATGTTGAACCGTATATTACGGCATTTTTCATATTTTCAAAGGAAACATCATCTGTTTTGGCTATATAGCCAGCGAAGCCTCCGGCAAATGTATCGCCCGCTCCAGTGGGGTCAAATACTTCCTCTAGCGGTAAGGCAGGTGCGTAAAACACGTGGTCATTATGAAACAATAAAGCTCCGTGTTCACCTTTTTTAATTACTACATATTGTGGCCCCATTTCATGAATTTTTCTGGCAGCGACAACCAATGAATATTCTCCAGTCAATTGTCGTGCCTCTTCATCATTAATGGTAATTACGTTAACCCGTTTTATGATGTTTAGTAAATCTTCCAAAGCACAATCCATCCAAAAATTCATGGTATCCAAAACAACCATTTTTGGTTTTTTGGTCATTTGGTCCAAAACGCTGGATTGTACAAGTGGATGCAAATTTCCCAGCATAACCACTTCTGCATCTTTGTAATCTTCGGGAACAACAGGCTTAAAATCGGCTAGTGTATTTAATTCGGTAGTTAAGGTATCGCGAGAGTTCATGTCGTTATGATAACGTCCGCTCCAAAAAAAAGTTTTGCCTTCATTTACAACTTCTATGCCCGAAACATCAATTTTGTTATCTGATAATAGGTCTAAATATTTTTGAGGAAAATCGCCACCAACTACAGATACAGCAGCGGCATCAATATTAAAATGAGAGGCAGCAAGACCGATGTATGTGGCTGCTCCGCCAAGAATTTTATCGGTTTTACCGAAAGGTGTTTCAATCGCATCAAAAGCAACAGTGCCTACAATAACTAATTTACCCATGAAAGGTTGTGTAATTTTTGTGCAAATATAGTTCTTTTAAAGACTAATGCCATATTATTTTCAGTCAATAAACTCTTAAAATTTTGACGATTTGTTGTTAAATGTGACCATTTAAAAAATGAAGTGTCTTAAAGATAAATGCTATTATCAATTCAACAAATTGGGGGATGTGATTTTATTCTATCCTCCTTTTTTTTGGCTTAAGATTCAGCATTTTTGTCTTCTTTTTTTAGCAAATGGACTTTTATTTGTTTCGCTGATTCTCTTCGAGTCAACAGCATGGGAGCAGAGACCCCAAGCGTTATGGCCATTAAAACAAACAGGGTCATGAATCCGTTGGTTATGGTATCGTTTAGCAATGCAACAAAATTATCTGGGTTGCTGTTGTACGAAAGCCGAATAATGCCTCTCATGGTAAAATAGGCAAAAGAACCAGGAACCATAGGGATTACCGACGGAATAGCAAAAACGAAAGGAGGTGAGTGCTTACTATGGGCCGCATAGATACTTAGAAAACCAATTAAAAAGGAGGCCACAAGGGTTGCGGTTATAACACCAACGTTTAAACTCAAAAAAAACAATTTAACAAGGCCACCCAATGCGCTCATGAAAAAAATGGGCAAAAGTGTTCTACGAGGAACATTAAACAAAATGGCAAAACCTATTGCCGCAAAGCCAAACCAAATCCAATTTTCAAGAAAAACATAGATGTCCAAAGTTAAAAGGTTTTAAAAATTAACATGGCTAAAAGTAAACCCGCTGCAATTGCAAAAGAAATTACCGTACCATTTATGCCTCTAATCATTCCATTTAGGGAATAGCCATCTAGAATATCGGTAATAGAATTAATTAATGGAATACCTGGAATTAAATACAATATGGATGTTACAAGTATGATGCTTTGTTGATTGCTTGACATAAAAAACACAATACCGCCAGAAACCAAAGAGGTGAAAAATGAAGCCAAAAAGACACCAATGTAAGGGTTTGTTTTTTTCTTGGCCATTTCTTGTTTTAAGAACAATCCTGAAAACGATGAAATAAAGACTATGCCCATATCTAAAAACTCTCCACCACTTAATCTGCAAAATGAGCTACATGCAAATGCAACTACAAGTAATACAACAAACCTTGGATAATGCGGCAACGATTTTAATCGATTTATTTCTTCCCAAACGGACTGGATTGGCAGTTTGTTTTCAACTAAATTCCAACTCAACCTGCTAATACCACTAACTATTCTGAAGTTAGGTACTAAGGCATTGGTTTGCTTGAGTTGTGTAAACGCGGTGTTGCCTTCTACATCTTTTAAGGTTAAAATTATTGTACGGTGCGTTATTAAAAAATCGGTTTTGTAATTGTAGCAGTCGGCTATTCTGTTTATTGTCATTCTTATACGATGCGTATTTGCCCCAGAACCCATGAGCAATACGCCAATCTCTAAAAGCAAGTTGCCTAATTTTGAAGGTTTGTTTTCGAGCATTTTACCTAATACATTTTAGAGTTTAAAAATGTTATTTTGTAAGGTAAAGGTAATACATCAAGGGGAAAATAAAGTGTTATTTTCGTCCAAAATCGGCAGGGATTTCACCCCAAGCTTTGGTTTCCCATTTTACAATTACGGTATTATAGCTATTGTTTTTTAACCAGTCGATTGCGCGATCTACCAACTCGAACAAGGCTTTGTTTTTGTCATTTCGTTCAAGCTTGGTATTACAGCTTTTTTTCTTTACCCAACTAATAGCTGTTTTAGAATCTGTGTAAATAATACGGTTGCTATTGTTTTTTTTAAGCAAGGCCAAGCCATGAACAATGGCCAGGAACTCACCAATATTGTTTGTACCTTCTTCAAAAGGGCCTTGGATAAAAAGTTGTTTTTTGGTTTTCGTATCCACACCGCGGTATTCCATTTTACCCGGATTTCCACTCGAAGCGGCATCAACAGATATGGAGTTATAATTGGGCTGCCCTATTTTTTTGAGTTGAGCCTCAGAAAGTTCGCTTTTAAATTTTGATGTCTTGCCAATATAGTCTTTGTAGTTTCCTTTCAATGCAGTTTTTGCGGCTTCAAAGGTTGAAAACGATTTGTAAATGGCACCTTCAAAATTGGTTATTTGGGCTTTGCAATCGTCCCATTTTTCAAAAACACCTGTTTTATGCCCTTTCCAAACGGTATAATATTTCTTTTTCTTTTTACTCATTTAGCAATTTTTCAACCACCTTAGGAAAATGTTCCATTTCCAGTTCATGAATTTTGGCTGCTACATCTTCCGCAGAGTCTGTTGGCAACACATCGCATTTAGCTTGGAATATTATAGCGCCCTCGTCATAATGTTCATTTACATAATGTATGGTAATGCCCGTTTCGGTTTCCTTGTTTTCAACCACAGCTTGGTGCACGTTCATGCCATACATGCCTTTACCACCAAATTTGGGTAAGAGCGCAGGATGAACATTTAAAACCTTATTTGGGAATTCATTCAAAATAAACTCAGGGAATTTCCATAAAAAACCCGCCAAGATTATTAAATCGGGTTTAGAAGCCTTTAAAATATTAAGTACATCCTCGGTTTTTGATAGTGCTATTCTATTGAAAGACAAAGCACTAACATTTAATTTTTTTGCCCTTTCTAAAACTTTGGCATGAGGATTGTTGGTAAGCACTTGAATAACAGACGCATTATCGCTGTTGTGAAAAAACTTAATTAAATTTTCAGCATTAGTACCACTTCCGGACGCAAAAATTACAATACGTTTCATTTACAGACTATAGTGTTAATTTTATTCAAACAAAAAAAAGAATAATTATTAACAATTAGAAGGTATTATATAAATACTTACAGGTAATTTTAGTAAATTACATGCACATTTTTAAAGTAAAAGTGTGTTTTAAAATAAAGTTTTTTATTTTTGCCAACTAATTAAAACCTTAAATTAAAAGATTATGTCAGACATTGCATCAAGAGTAAAAGCGATTATCGTAGACAAATTAGGAGTTGATGAAAACGAAGTTGTTAATGAAGCTAGCTTCACAAACGATTTAGGAGCAGACTCTTTAGATACTGTAGAATTAATCATGGAATTCGAGAAAGAATTCGATATCCAAATTCCAGATGACCAAGCAGAAAATATTGCAACAGTTGGTCAAGCTATTTCATACATAGAAGGAGCAAAATAAGCAAAAATACTTTATGGAATTAAAGCGAGTTGTAGTCACAGGATTGGGGGCTTTAACACCTATTGGCAATACCAAAGATGAATATTGGGAAGGCTTGGTAAGTGGTAAAAGTGGTGCTGCGCCTATAACATACTATGACACCGAAAAGTTTAAAACAAAATTCGCTTGCGAATTAAAAAACTTTGACGTTACCGAATTTATTGATAGAAAGGAGTCTAGAAAAATGGACAAGTTTGCACAGTACGCTATGGTTGCTGCAGATGAGGCCATTGCCGACGCCAAACTAAATTTGGATGAGGTAAACAAACTGCGTGTTGGTGTTATATGGGGAGCCGGTATTGGAGGATTAGAAACGTTTCAAAATGAGGTAATGAATTTTGCCGAAGGAGACGGTACCCCAAGATTTAACCCCTTCTTTATTCCAAAAATGATTGCAGATATTGCACCGGGTAACATTTCCATAAAATATGGTTTTATGGGCCCCAATTATACCACGGTTTCGGCTTGTGCATCTTCGGCCAATGCTATGTTTGATGCTTTAAACTCTATACGTTTAGGACATACAGATGTAGTTGTAACAGGCGGAAGTGAAGCGGCAGTTACCATTGCTGGTATGGGTGGTTTTAACGCCATGCATGCTTTATCTACAAGAAATGAAAGTCCAGAAACAGCCTCTCGTCCGTTTGACGCAACAAGAGATGGTTTTGTTCTTGGAGAGGGTGCGGGAGCACTAGTACTTGAAGAATATGAACACGCTAAAGCAAGGGGAGCAAAAATATATGCTGAGTTTATTGGAGGAGGATTGTCTTCTGATGCTTACCATATGACGGCACCCCATCCAGATGGAATAGGTGTAATAGCCGTAATGAAAAACTGCTTAGAGAATGCGGGCCTCAAGCCTGAAGATGTAGACCATATAAATACACATGGCACATCAACACCTCTTGGTGATGTAGCAGAACTAAAAGCAATTTCTGAAGTATTTGGAAGTCACGCGAAAAATATAAATATCAATTCAACAAAATCAATGACAGGCCACCTATTGGGTGCAGCTGGAGCCATAGAGGCGATTTCGGTTATATTGGCTATGGAAAACGGCATAGTGCCTCCAACCATTAACCATGCCACGGTAGACGAAAACATTGATCCAGAATTAAATTTAACCTTAAACAAGGCTCAAAAGCGCGATGTAAAAGTAGCAATGAGCAATACATTTGGATTTGGCGGACATAACGCTTGTGTATTGTTCAAGAAAATAGATTAAATCCCGAGTGAAAAACATTCGTAACATATTAAATTCCCGTTTTAAACGCAACGGGAATTTTTTTATGGAGTTAACCAAAATTTTGGGGTTCAAACCAAAGCAAGTTAAGTTCTATAGAAAGGCATTTACGCACCGTTCCATGAACATTAAGGACGATTATGGAAACCCTTTTAATTACGAACGCTTGGAGTTTTTGGGTGATGCTATGCTCAGTTCCGTTATAGCATCCCATTTGTATCTTGAAGTCCCTAGTGGCGATGAAGGCTATTTAACAAAAATGCGATCGAAAGTTGTAAGCCGTGAGCATTTAAACGAATTGGGAAAAGAACTAAAGCTTATTGATTTAGTAAAAAGTAAAATTCCTGCTGGACAATTTGGTGATAATATACACGGCAATCTATTTGAAGCTTTGGTGGGGGCTATTTTTTTAGATCGTGGTTATAAATACTGCGAAAAGTTTATTTTCAAGCGGGTTATCATACCTTATGTTGATATTGAAAAGCTTGAAGGAAAGGTAATAAGCTATAAAAGCTTGCTCATTGAATGGTGCCAAAAAGAAAAGAAAACCTTTGGCTATAACGTTTATGAAGATACGGGTAACGATGATGTTCGTCACTTTTCAGTTAAACTGTCCATAGACAATAAAGTCGTTGCAAAAGCAAGGGCGACTTCCAAAAAAAAGGCCGAGGAAAAAGCTTCAAAACGCGCCTTTTTTGCATTCCAAAGTAAAATGTCAAAAATGATCTAGAGCTTCTGCCTAGGCTAAGCTTTGTGTAAATAGTAAAGATAATGCTTTTTTAACTATAACGTTTTAGTTATATTTCATAGCAAGATTGACACAAACGTAATAAGATACAATTTTAATAATATTATATTTACGAAATTTTTGAAATAGGTTATGGCTGTTCATAAACTTGTGCTTGATGATGCTTTTGATGATGCCGTTTTCACGTTAATGGCAATTCATTGCCGACTTGAAGATTATCGGTTAGCCTATCTTTTGAATAAACATTTAGGAACAAAATTGGCAAGGAGGAAATCTGACATAGATGTTAACAGTGGGAAAACAGCATATTCAATTTTCGAATGGGAAGATGAGAAACAAATGATAACGTGGAGTTTGGTTTCGAACGTTTGTAAAACAGAAGAACTTCAAAAATCCAATTTTGGGTCATTGTTCAACAATCAAGAAAAAATTACAAAAACATATTATTTGTTGCCAGAACATAAAACAGTAAATTACTTTTTAAAAATAGATAGCGAATTCAGTTTCTCTAAAGAGAAGTATATTTTAGACAGTATTTTAAGCATACCACAAATTGCCACAACCTATAGTATTGATTGCAATCAATTGAAATCTAAAGACAATTTAATATTTAACTAATGCCAGCAGTAATTAGAAAAAAGACCAAAATAGTAGCAACACTTGGCCCTGCTACAAGCACCAGAGAAGTTTTAAAAGGCATGCTTGAAGAAGGTGTGAATGTGTTTAGAATAAACTTTTCCCACGCCGATTACAATGATGTAAAAGAGCGTATTGACATGATACGGTCACTAAATGATGAATTTGGTTTTACGGCTGCTATTTTAGCCGATTTACAGGGGCCAAAACTTCGTGTGGGTGTAATGAAGGAAGAAGTGGTTGTAGCACCAGGCGACGAAATAATATTTGCCACAGGCGAGCGCTTTGAAGGCACCAAGGAGCGTGTTTATATGACTTATGACAGGTTTCCACAAGACGCAAAACCAGGTGAGCGTATTCTTTTAGACGATGGAAAACTAATTTTCGAAGTTCTATCCACCGATAAAAAATCGGAAGTAAAAGCAAAAGTTATTCAAGGCGGTCCGTTAAAATCTAAAAAAGGAGTAAACCTGCCAAATACAAATATTTCGCAGCCAGCATTAACGGAAAAGGATATTGAAGATGCCATTTTTGCCATAAGCCAAGATGTAGACTGGATTGCGTTGTCTTTTGTCCGACACGCAGAAGATTTAATGCAACTTCGAGATTTAATTAAAACACACAGTGATTACAAAATACCAATCGTAGCCAAAATTGAAAAACCGGAAGCTGTTGAAAATATTGATAAAATTGTAGCACATTGTGATGGGTTGATGGTAGCCCGTGGCGACCTTGGGGTTGAGGTGCCAGCACAAGAAGTGCCACTTATCCAAAAGCAATTGGTACTTCGCGCTAAAAAAGCAAGAATTCCAGTAATTATTGCCACCCAAATGATGGAAACCATGATTACCAGTTTAACACCTACAAGAGCTGAGGTTAACGACGTGGCAAACTCGGTAATGGACGGTGCAGATGCCGTAATGCTTTCAGGTGAAACTTCGGTGGGGAAATATCCTGTTCAGGTTATCAGGCAAATGTCTGACATCTTAAAAAGCGTTGAGAATTCGGAGTTAATCAAGGTGCCTCAATTGCCTCCGCATATCCGTACCAATCGTTATATAACCAAGTCTATTTGTTATCATGCCGCAAATATGGCCAATGAAATTAACGCCAAAGCTATTTCAACGTTAACCAATAGTGGATATACGGCATTTCAAATTTCAGCTTGGAGGCCTTCTTGTCATATTTTGGTGTTTACGTCCAATAAGCGAATTTTAACTCGATTGAGTTTACTATGGGGTGTTCGTACATTCTATTACGATAAATTTGTCAGTACAGATGAAACTATAGAAGATGTAAATGCCATTGCATGTAAAATGGGTTATCTTGATGTTGGCGATATGTTAATTAGCTTAGCGGCCATGCCAATTCAAGATAAAGGAATGGTGAACACGCTTCGTGTGTCAGAAATAGAAACCTGTAATTTTTAGGAAATTATTTTGGGCGTTACCACGCCAAGGGCGTGGTCGGGCTTTCCATTATATCTTTAAAGCAAAACGCACTGCCATTTGGCAGTGCGTTTTGCTTTAAAGGATGCCATTTCAATCCCTAACACAAAGTTGGAATGAACCAAAACATTTAAATTATGGATTAAACAAAGAAAACAATCCGAAACATTATATTTGCAACTCAAAACAGAATTAGGTGAGTCATTCTGCCCTCTCGCAAACCTATGTACAGATTTTGCAAACGCAAAAACTGCAAACTTCTATTGCCCAACCTCAAAGTAAAACGTTTTTAAAAGGCCTTGTTGGCTCCTCATTATCGTTTGTGGTGTCAAGTGTTTTTAAAGAAACAGAAAAGCCATTTTTATTGATTTTTAATGACAAAGAAGAGGCGGCACATTATTTAAATGATTTAGAACAGCTTTGCAACGATAAAGATGTTCTGTTTTACCCTGGAAGCTACCGCAGGCCTTACGATATTGAGGAAACAGACAATGCCAATGTACTCCTTCGGGCCGAGGTTTTAAACCGCATTAATTCACAAAAAAAACCAGCCATTATTGTTACTTACCCCGATGCCCTTTTTGAGCAAGTTGTGACCAGAAAGGAGTTGGAAAGGAGTACTCTTAAGGTAGCAGTGGGAGATAAACTATCCATCGATTTTGTAAATGAAGTGCTTTTTGAGTATCAGTTTAAACGTGTTGATTTTGTTACCGAACCTGGGGAGTTTTCCGTTCGTGGTGGAATTGTGGATGTGTTTTCATTTTCGCATGATGAACCCTACCGCATTGAATTTTTTGGAGAGGAGGTTGATAGCATCAGAACGTTTGATGTAGAAACTCAGTTGTCCATAGAGCAGACCAAGAAAATCAACATTATTCCCAATGTGGCCAACAAACTGTTACAAGAAAGCCGTCAGAGCTTTTTAAAATACATTGCCCAAAAAACGGTGGTTTGGTTAAAAAATGCCGATTTATTTTTTTCAAGAATCGATGATTTTTACACAAGGGCAGAAGAAGCTTTCAAAACACTTTCAACAGAAATAAAGCATGCTACGCCTAGTGAACTATTTTGTAATTCAACTTTACTAAAAAAGCAATTATTGGAATTTTCAATAGTTGAGTTTGGCACCGAGAGCGTTTTATGTCATTTAGAGCGCAGCAAAGAATCTCAAACAATCACGTTTAACACCACCCCACAACCCGCATTCAACAAGCAATTCAATCTTTTAATAGAAGATTTGAATAAAAATCACAACAACGGTTACGCCAATTATATTGCTTGTGTAAGTGAGCAACAGGCTAAGCGTTTTCATGATATTTTTGACGATTCGCATTTAGAGGTTAGTCCGTATAACACCGTTTTATTGTCGTTGCACCAAGGTTTTATTGACCATGATGCCAAAATAGTGAGCTATACTGACCATCAAATTTTTGAACGCTATCACAAATTTCATCTAAAAAACGGATATGCCAAAAAGCAAGCCATAACCTTAAAGGAACTTACAAATTTAAGTATGGGCGATTATGTTACCCATATTGACCATGGTATTGGGCGTTTTGGAGGGCTTCAAAAAATAGATGTTGAGGGCAAAAAGCAGGAGGCCATTAAATTGATTTATGGCGAGCGCGATGTGCTGTATTTAAGCATTCATTCGCTTCATAAAATCACAAAATTTAATGGTAAAGACGGCAAGCCGCCAAAAATCTACAAGCTTGGCAGCAAGGCTTGGAAAACCCTAAAGGAAAAAACAAAGTCGCGCGTAAAGCATGTCGCCTTTAATCTTATAAAACTTTACGCAAAACGTAAAACAGAAAAGGGTTATCAATACAATCCAGACAGTTATATGCAGCACGAGTTGGAGGCGTCCTTTATTTATGAAGATACGCCCGACCAAAGTACCGCGACAGGCGATATTAAAACCGACATGGAAAGCGAACGCCCCATGGATAGATTGGTTTGTGGCGATGTCGGTTTTGGCAAGACCGAGGTGGCTATTCGTGCCGCATTTAAGGCCGTAGACAACGGGAAGCAAGTTGCTGTGCTAGTGCCTACAACCATTTTGGCGTATCAGCATTCAAGAACGTTTAGGCAACGTTTAAAGGATTTTCCCGTAACGGTAGATTATTTAAACCGATTTAGAACGGCCAAAGAAAAACGAGAAACTCTGGAAGCTCTGGAGAATGGCCAAGTCGATATCATCATCGGTACACATCAGTTGGTTAACAAAAATGTGAAGTTTAAAGATTTAGGGCTGCTAATTGTTGATGAAGAACAAAAGTTCGGTGTAGCAGTAAAAGAAAAATTAAAAACATTAAAAGAAAATGTTGATGTTTTAACCTTAACCGCAACCCCAATTCCCAGAACGCTTCAGTTCAGTTTAATGGCGGCGCGCGATTTATCGGTTATCACAACACCTCCGCCAAATAGATATCCTATTGAAAGCCATGTTATTCGTTTTAATGAAGAAACTATTCGCGATGCCATCAGTTATGAAATTGAGCGAGGTGGGCAAATTTTCTTCATCCATAACCGCATTGAAAATATTAAGGAAGTGGCAGGCATGATCCAGCGTTTGGTGCCCGATGCTAAAATTGGTATTGGGCATGGGCAAATGGATGGTAAAAAATTAGAACAACTCATGCTGTCTTTTATGGATGGCGGTTTTGATGTGCTTGTTAGTACCACCATAGTTGAAAGCGGATTGGATGTACCAAACGCTAATACCATTTTTATCAATAATGCCAATAATTTTGGTTTGAGCGATTTGCACCAAATGCGCGGACGGGTTGGACGAAGCAACAAAAAAGCTTTCTGCTATTTTATAACTCCCGAATATTCTGCAATGACCGAAGATGCGCGAAAGCGCATTACAGCACTAGAACAATTTACAGAATTGGGCAGTGGTTTTAATATAGCCATGAAAGATTTGGAAATTCGTGGAGCGGGCGATTTATTGGGCGGTGAGCAAAGTGGGTTTATCAATGAAATTGGGTTTGATACTTATCAGAAGATATTGAACGAAGCCATAGAAGAGCTTAAGGAAAATGAATTTAAGGACCTTTACAACGAGCCCGAAGAAAATAAGGTTTATGTTAAAGATGTTACCATAGATTCCGATTTTGAGTTGCTCTTCCCAGATAGTTATATCAACAACATTACAGAACGTTTAAACCTCTATACCCAACTCAACAACCTAAAAACAGAAACAGAATTGTTTACCTTTGAAAACGAATTAATTGACCGCTTTGGGGAATTGCCAAAACAAGTGACCGATTTGTTAAATAGTGTCCAAATAAAGTGGTTGGGCATAAAAATTGGGTTTGAAAAGGTTGTGATGAAAAAAGGGAAGCTCATTGGTTATTTTATTAACGACCAACAAAGTAGTTTTTATCAAAGCAACAATTTTACCAAGGTACTGCAGTTTGTTCAAACACATCCAAATACCTGTAGAATGAAAGAAAAACAAACCCGTAACGGTTTACGCTTAATGCTTACTTTTGATAATATTAAAACCGTAAAGCAGGCTTTGGGTGCTTTACAAACCATTGTGGCTTAATTATTGACATAAGAATTTATGTCATGCTGAACTCGTTTCAGCATCTCAAAATTTAAAAACATAACCAAACGATTGTAAAATATTGAAACGCTTAATTTTCTTAACATTTTTATTGCCTAGTATTTTATGGTCTCAACACACCATTAAAGGTGTATTTTCTCCACCTGGAGATTACGATGTTGCACTTTTGTATAAAGCAACCCCAACGGTTTCAAAGTATATTTCCAATGCCGAAATAAAGGAGGATGGCAGTTTTGTGTTCAAGTTAGACTCGACAGTAGCCAAAGGTATTTACCGCTTGGTTTATGCCATACCTCAAGAGGATTATAATTTTGATATTATTTATAACGGAAAGGAGGATATCGAGGTCAATTTCAACTCTGAAACAGGGGTTGACTTTGTAAAATCGGTAGAAAATAAGTTGGTGGCATCCTATACCAACAGCATGTCAAAAGTCACGCAAAGTATAGCCAATTATTTCAGTCAGATGGGTAAAGATACGATGGCTCTTAAGGCTATTTTTAAAACACAAAGAGAAGCGCAATTAAATTTTGAAAAGGCTGCTAAAGGAACCATAGCTTTAGAGTTTATTAAAGCCAATAAGCCCTTTATTCCCAATAAAGCATTAAATGTTGAAACCTACATTAAGCAATTGGAATATCATTATTTCGACCATGTAGATTTCACGAATAAAACACTCCAGAGTTCTAGCTTTTTGCAAGAACGGATGCTCAATTATGTTTTTGGAACAACCGACAAAACTAAAGATGATGCCGAAAATTATCGAACTAACATTGATGTTGTATGGGATAAAATGAAGGTTGCACCACCAAAAGTGAAACGTATTCTATTGGTTGATCTTTGGCAGCAAATGGCAGACTTGGGCCATGATTCGGTGGCCAACTATATTTCAGATAATTATTTAATGGATATTGCTGTTGAATTAAACGACCAAGATCTTGTACATACGTTAATATTGTATAAAGACACCTCAATAGGCAGTGAAGCACCAGATTTTGATGTAAAGATTAAAGAAAACGGAAATTTGATAACCAAAAAAATGAGCGATTTAAAACTGTCCAAAAACTACATTCTGGTTTTTTGGAGCAGCACCTGTTCGCATTGCCTGGCTGAAATTCCTCAATTGTTTGAGTTTGTAAAGGCGCTGGAGCCTGGCCAAGTGAAAGTTATCGCCATTGGTTTGGAAGATAAAGCAGATCGTCCTAAATGGGAAAAAGCCATATTAAAATTACCAAATTTTATACATGTTTATGGTGAAGGGAAATGGGACAATGAAATTGGAGATAGCTATGGCGTAACTGCAACACCAACCTATTTTATATTGAATAAGAAAAAGGAAATAGTGGATAAGCCGTTAACCTTTGAAGATTTAAAGGGATTTTTTGAAAGCGTGGATTAACTTGCCATTCCTTTTTTTGCAGGAATTAGAAGTGATAAAAAGCATTTTCTAAATGCTCGATGATAAATTGCTTGTCTTCTTTAACGATGGCAATAATATCAAAACGCACCTCAACATCCAATCCGTTAACCGTAACATATTCATCAACGGCTTTTACCAACCGTTGAATTTGCTTAGGTTTTACAAAATCTTGTGGGTTTCCAAAATCGGCAGTAGACCTTGTTTTTACTTCAATAACAGCTAAAACTTCCTCTTTATGCGCAATAATGTCCACTTCCGCTTTATCAAAACGGTAGTTGCGTTCAATAATATCATAGCCGTTTTTTAACAAAAAATCCACGGCCAGTTGTTCGCCTTTTTTACCAAGTTGGTTGTGTTGCGCCATATGGCTAATGTAAGGTTTATTTTGTGATTCAATTCTTGAATTGGAAGTTATTAAAGAGCGTTTTTCATGAAATCGTTTTTAGGCAAGACTAAAAATATATTTACCTTAAAGTAAATTATTTGTATCTTTGTCTAATAAAACTCTTGTATGGTAACACGTTCAGAAGAAAATTATTTAAAAACGATCTACCATTTAGGTAAGCAAGGCACCATTGCGGTGAGCACAAATGCCATTGCTGAAAAAATGGAAACCAAGGCTTCATCAGTTACTGATATGGTTAAAAAATTGGCCGAAAAAAACTTGGCCAACTATATAAAGTATCAAGGGGTTACTTTAACAAATGAAGGTCGTTTAGCTGCAGCTTTGGTCATCAGAAAACACCGTCTTTGGGAACTGTTTTTAGTTGAAAAACTCAACTTTTCTTGGGATGAGGTTCATGAGGTAGCCGAACAGTTAGAGCATATTAAGTCGTTAAAATTGGTCAACGAATTGGACGCATTTTTAGGTTATCCAACACACGACCCACATGGTGATCCCATCCCAGATAAAGACGGAAACTATTCGCCAATCAAGAGTATCAATATTCTGGATTTAGACACGGGGAAAGAAGGCATTTTAGCATTTGTAAAAGATTCGTCAGATATTTTTCTAAAGTATTTAAACAAGAACAATTTGGCTTTGGGAGATACGATTAAGGTTTTGGACTTTGAACCTTTTGACAATTCATTGACCATAGAAACGAAAACGCAAAAGATGATCATTTCAAACGAAGTAGCCCAAAATTTATATATAAGTCTGTAACATGGATAGCTATAATCCCATAACCGCTTTAATTATATTCTTTATTGGTGCCACATTGTTGTACGTACTTTTTCGGCCGGTAAAAGGATGGTTTTGGATTCTTAAGAAAAATTTTAAGAGCAACAAAAAAATCATTATAGAAGATATTTTAAAGCAACTCTATCATTTTGAAAATTCAGGAAACAAGGTAGATATGAAAACCTTGGTCCAGGTTTTGGATTTCAACAACCAAAGTATTGTTGAAGCTATTAAACAAATGACGGTGAATGATTTGATTTATTCGGAATCTGATGTATTGAAACTTACCGAAGCTGGTCGTAATTATGCTTTACGAATAGTTAGGGTACACAGGCTTTGGGAACGCTATTTGGCAGATAAAACGGGTTTTCATAAAACCGAATGGCATGACAGAGCCGAATCTATGGAACACCGTTTAAGCCATGATGAAGCTGAAGAATTAGCCATGCATTTGGGAAATCCAAAGTTTGACCCGCATGGCGACCCCATTCCAACGAAAACCGGTAAAATAGCGCAAATAAAGGGCGTTGAGTTGCCATTGCTGCCAGTTGGCTCAGTGGGAAGGATTACCCATATTGAAGATGAACCAGAAATAATTTACAAGCAAATTTTAGCAGAACGAATTCACATCGGTTCGCTTTTAAAGGTTGTTGAAAATAATGCTACCCGAATTGTGTTTCAGTCGGAAGGAGAAGAGTTTGTTTTGGCGCCTATTGTGGCCGCAAATTTAACCGTAGCACCACTTGAAAAGGAAGTTGCGGTAGAAGATAATATTGCCAGACTGTCTAGCTTGAATGAAGACGAAACGGCTAAAATCATTGGAATATCTAGGGAAAGTAGAGGTGAAAGCAGAAGGCGTTTGTTGGACTTAGGATTTGTAAAGGGTTCTGATGTTAGCATCGATTTAATAAATCCATTGGGAGAGCCGCACGCCTATTTAATTAAAGGAACATCCATTGCATTGCGCAAGGACCAAGCGGCAAAAATTTTAATTAAAAAAGATTAAGCTATGGAAACTAAAGTTAAGAGTGCTTGCGAAACATGCGCACATTTTAATGCCGATGGTTTAAAGAAATTGGGCATCCATACCACTAATTTTGATTTTGTTGTGGCGTTGGCCGGTAACCCAAATACAGGAAAAAGTACTGTTTTTAATTCTTTAACGGGTTTGCGCCAACATACTGGAAACTGGCCTGGAAAAACGGTTACAAGGGCCGAAGGAGGTTTTGAGTATAATACCAAAAAATATAAATTGGTTGATTTACCAGGTACCTACTCGTTGCTTTCAACATCAGAAGACGAAGCAGCAGCTAGGGATTTCATCCTTTTTGGAAAACCAGATGTAACCGTAATAGTTGCTGATGCCAACCGTTTGGAACGTAACTTAAATTTGGTGCTTCAAATTTTAGAAATCACCAATAAAGCGGTTTTATGTTTAAACCTAATGGACGAGGCAAAACGCAATAACATTTCCATTGATGTTAGAACTTTGTCACGAGATTTGGGCATTCCCGTTGTACCAACAAGTGCAAGATTTAATCAAGGCATTCCAGAGTTAATACAAACCATTAGCGAAGTGGCAAGTGGTGAAATTGTTTGTAAACCACATCGTATAAAAAATGTTCCTGAAAATATTGAGAAAGCAGTTAAAACCTTATCCGGTGAAATAGAAAAAGAATTTCCCGATATTCCTAACAGCCGTTGGATTGCTTTCAGATTATTGGAAGGCGATAAGCAAATTATCAATGCTTTGAGAACTGGCGAACTGATGTAATTTTTTGAAACAAATGAAGGAGAATAATATTGATAATATCATTGAGCTTTCCAACGAATTACGTTGGCAGATAGGCGATGAATTTCATGATAATTTAACCGAAAGTATTTATGCCGATGCCGCCGATATCGTTAAAGATACGGTCACAACTAGTGATTCGGAAAAACGCTTCCGCTTGGATGCAAAAATCGATAAAATAGTAACCAGCAAAATCTTTGGATTTCCCATCATGTTTTTAATATTTGGGGTGGTACTTTGGTTAACTATTGTTGGCGCAAACTATCCTTCATCCATGTTGGCCAATTTACTGCTCGATACCTTTCACCCGGCATTAAAAAGTGGAGCGGCCAGTATTGGAATGCCATGGTGGCTTGATGGATTTTTAATCGATGGCGTTTATTTGGCAGTGGCATGGGTTATTGCGGTTATGCTACCACCAATGGCTATATTTTTTCCCATGTTTACCTTACTTGAAGATTTTGGTTATTTACCACGTGTGGCTTTCAATCTCGATTCTTTGTTTAAAAAATCTGGTGCACATGGTAAGCAAGCCTTAACGATGAGTATGGGTTTTGGTTGCAACGCAGCTGGTGTTGTGGCCACTAGAATTATTGATAGCCCGAGAGAGCGTTTAATAGCCATTATCACGAATAACTTTTCATTGTGTAACGGACGTTGGCCTACACAAATACTTATAGCAACCATCTTTATTGGTGCGATAGTGCCAGAATCATTTTCAAGTTTAGCGTCCCTATTAGCGGTAATAGGTATTGCAGTTTTAGGTATGGCGTTTATGTTTGGCGTGTCGTGGGCATTATCAAAAACGGTTTTAAAAGGTGAAGTGTCCACCTTTAATTTGGAATTGCCACCTTACAGACCACCTCGTTTTTGGAAAACATTATACACTTCATTGATTGATAGAACCTTAATTGTTTTATGGCGCGCCATAGTTTTCGCTGCACCTGCGGGGGCAGTTATTTGGTTGATTTCAAATATTCATTTAGGTGATGAAAGTATTGCTGCTTGGGCTATCCATAGCATGGACGGTTTTGGCTTTCTTTTAGGGTTGAACGGAGTGATTTTATTGGCTTATATCGTAGCCATACCAGCCAACGAAATTGTAATACCAACGGTTTTAATGCTCACAGTTTTGGTTACAGGCATTGGTGGTGGTGAAGGTGCGGGCGTTATGTTCGAGTTGGATTCTATGAATGCCACAGGTGATATTTTACTAGCAGGGGGATGGACGCTTTTAACGGCCATTAACTTGATGCTTTTTAGTTTGCTCCATAACCCATGTAGTACAACCATTTATACTATTTATAAAGAAACCAAAAGCGCAAAATGGACTGTCGTAGCGTCAATAATGCCAGTTATTCTTGGGTTTATTGTAACCTTTTTAGTTGCTCAAATTTGGCGGCTTTTGGCTTAATTTAAATTATATCTCAATCCAAAAAATAGGCGCCTACCTTGGTTTGGGGCATAAACATAAGATGGGTCAAAAGTCAGTGCATAAGGGTTTTCATCGGTTGCAATAACGTTTCCTTGGTTATCAAGTACAACATTTTTATCAAAAGGGTCTTCTGAGCGCGCAATAATGAAGGGATTTCCTTTGTTCGGTGTCCAGTTTAGAAGGTTTTTAATTCCGCCATAGAGTTCAAAGTTTTTAATTCCGTTATAGGTAAATTGAATATTTTGAATGCTCCATGTTGGCGAATAGTTGCTTCGGGGGTCTAAATCACCCAATGTTGGTAATCGCATGGGGCCGTAAATATTTCCTGTATAATCAATTGATAACTTTGAGGGGTAATTTTTATATGAGACTGACCAAACCCCAGTAAAGCGTTCAGTTAATATTTGTCTGGTTTTAACTCCGTTTTCTTTTTGAGATACATCCTGAAAAGTTGCACCTAAAGAAGCTTTAAGGTTTGGCTTAAAAATGGCGTCGATATTAAAGCTTAAGCCTTTAGATGTAGATGTTCCTTTCAAATTATCATAAATTATTTGGTTCGGGTTGGTATCATAATCTGGAATGATGGCATTTGTAAAATGGGTATACCATAATGAGGCATCAAATGTATAATGATGACCTGATTTTGAAACTACCTTCTTTAAATAGTTTAATGTAATGTTATAAGACTGTTCTGGTTTAAGCTCATTCTGAATTATTACATCTCTAGCACCTGTTAATGCGGCATGTTCCTCGGTAAAAAGGTTTACAACTCTAAAGCCTGTCCCTGCATTAAGCCTAATAATATCATTTTTTGTTGGTTTGAGCCTATAGGCTATTCTCGGAGTAAAAATAGAACCATGTCTTTTATCATAATCGTAGCGCGCACCTAAAAGAAGGTGTTGTTTTTCGTTAAGCTTAATCTCATCTTGTACAAAAATTGAAGGGATGGTAACCTCGTCGGCATTTTCTGTGGCAGGAGTATTATCGTCATAAAAATTGTATCGGCCGGCTAAGCCAAAAAGTAAATCGTGGGCACGCAATTGCTTGTCCCAAATGAACTGCCCGAAAGCAATTTGCTGTTTTGCCAGATAAGGCATATCTCCATAAACGGAGTTTTGGTCATGGTTAGAATATGAAAATTGAAAATTAACCTTTTCAGATATGGGCAATTCATAATTGCCAATGAGTTCATAACGTGACGTATATATGCTTTCGCCGTAAACTTCATTGCCACCCCTGTAGTTTTTGTTCCATTGCATTTCTCCGCCCCATCTATCTTCATAAAAATAGCGTCCTGCCAATGAAAACGCTCTGCTATTTTTTCTTTTAAAATTCCACTTTTGGAATATGGAAATGCGTTCTTGCAGAGTTACGTCGGTAAAATTGTCATTGTTGTTGTCAATAGGATTTGAATAATTAAAGTAATTGGCGCCCATTAAAACATTCGCCTTTTTTCCAACATTGGTTTTAAAACCCAAATCCAGATTGGCTTCACCCCAGCCACTTGTAAACCCGTCAGCAAAAAATGTAGGTGCTTTAAAAAACTGTTTTGTTGTAATATTTATTAAACCACCAACTGCTTCACTACCATAAAGTGATGAAGCGGGTCCTTTAACTACCTCAACTTGTTCGATTAAAGAATTAGGTATGCCCGATAATCCGTAAACTGTAGAGAGCCCGCTTACAATAGGCATGCCGTCAATTAACACCAAAGTATAGGGTCCTTCAAGACCATTTATATGGATGTCTCCCGTATTGCAAACATTACAATTAAGTTGTGGCCTTACACCGTTTACATTTTGAAGAGCCTCAAAAATGTTGGGTGTTGGGTTCTTCTTGAAAAATGTTGGTGAATAGACCTCTACAGGAACTGGGCTTTCAAGGCGTGAGACCGACTTTAAGGTACCTGTAATGATGACTTCGTTTAATAATTCGGAATCCTCTAAATCAAAATTAACGACTAAGGTATTTTCATTATTTATTGTAATCTGTTTTTTTACTTTTTTATAGCCTGTAAATGAGGCTACAATTGTATAGTCTCCATAAGGCACATCAGATATTGTGTACCCTCCCATTTCGTTTGATGAGGTTCCTTTTGACGTGTTTTCTAAATAGACATTAACATAAGGCATCGATTCATTTGAAGATGTAACCATACCTGTAATTTTTTGGGCATTAATGGATAATGAAAACAGGCCGAGAACAAAAACTAAAAGTTTCATCAATTAAAATTTTTGCAAATATAAATATAAATTTAGACAAGGCTAAAAATTATTTGAGGTATATTTAAATTTAAACAGTATTGTTTAAGAAAACATTTGGTTTTGTGATAGGTTTAATTGTTGAATACTAATAAAAAAGGGCGTTCGTGGCTTTGTTTGGAATATGTGTTACAAAGGAGTTTTTAATGTGGGCTACTAAGATACTAGTTATGAAAAAACGAAAAAGATAACCATTACTGTTTAGATTAATGACAGCCACAGTCATCACTCCCGCCACAGGCTTTTTTCGATTTGGACTTTTTAATGAAGAATTTTTTTACTAAAAACACAATGGCCAAAGTAAGAGCTGAAAATACCAGTATGTTCTGTACAATAGTGTTCATGTGTTTTAAGTCGGATTCAATTCGTTTTCATTTCAATAACTGAAAAGCGATTAATGCAGTTATATATGCAATGCCACTCATAATGAAAAGTTGCAAAATAGGCCATTTCCAACTATTGGTTTCTCGTTTTACAATGGCAAGCGTACTCATACACTGCATAGCAAAAGCATAAAAAAGTAATAAGGATATGCCAGAGGCAAAATTAAATAATGGCCCGCCTAAAATAGGGTTTACCTCTGCGGCCATTCGGTTTTTTATGGTGGCTTCGTCATCACTTCCAACGCTATAAATTGTGGCAAGGGTTCCAACAAAAACTTCACGGGCAGCAAAACTGCTTACAATGGCAATGCCAATTTTCCAGTCATAACCCAGCGGCCTAATAACGGGCTCGATGGCTCTGCCTGTAATCCCGATAAAGGAATGCTCAAGCTTATGTGATGCAATTTTTTGGTCCAATTCGTCTTGGCTTAAATTTTCAGAAGCATATTCAGTCCTTATAATTTCCTCTGCATTATTAAATTGTTCGCCGGGGCCGTATGATGCCAAAAACCAAAGAATAATGGAGATAGCCAAAATAATTTTTCCTGCCCCAAAAACAAACGATTTCGTTTTTTCAACAACCGTCAATACCACATTTTTGAATAGTGGTAATTTATAATTGGGCATTTCTACCACAAAAAACGTTTTGCTTCTTATTTTTAAAACCTTGTTCAAAATTTTTGCCGAAAGTATGGCGGCTCCGAAACCGATGAGGTATAAAAGCATAAGTGTTAACGCTTGGTAGCCTAAACCAAAAATTCTTCCTTCGGGGATGACCAAAGCAATGATGATTAAATAAACGGGCAGTCTAGCAGAACACGTTGTGAAAGGCGTTACCAAAATGGTGATTAATCGTTCTTTCCAACTTTCAATATTTCTGGTGGCCATTATCGCCGGGATGGCACAGGCAGTACCCGAAATTAAAGGCACAACGCTTTTTCCGCTTAAACCAAAGCGACGCATAATGCGATCCATTAAAAAAACCACACGGCTCATATAGCCGCTTTCTTCCAAAACTGAAATGAACAGAAACAAAAATGCAATCTGTGGAATAAAAATGACGATGCCGCCCAATCCTGGGATGATTCCTTCAGCCAATAAATTACTGAATGAGCCTTTTGGTAATTGTTCTTTTGTCCACTCGCTGAGTGATGCAAAAGCACTATCAATAAAATCCATGGGTACGCTTGACCAATCGTAAATGGCTTGAAAGATGGTTAATAAAATGATAAAGAAAATGGCGTAACCCCAAATTTTATGGGTTAGGATTCTATCCAGCCTAGTACGCAAATCTTTAGCTTGCGAAACATCAATGGTTTGGCCAACTTTAAGCACATCATTTATAAACTGATAGCGCCTAATGGTTTCTTTTTGCTGCAACCGCTTTAAGTCCGATTTACTTTTTGTTTTAAAATTGGCTACAGCGTCAATTTCATTTCTGTCCGTTTTTCCGAAGTTAACATCTTGGGTAATAACTAGCCAAAGTTTATAGAGCAATTGATTTGGAAAGGCCTTTTGAAGGTTTTCAAAATAGTCCTTATCAACTTCAGAAGCATTCAAACAAGGAGAAACAGAAATGTCCTTATAGTTTGCAATGAGGTTTTTTAAGTCATCAATACCCTCTTTTTTTCTGGTACTTACTAAGGCAATTTTGGTTTTAAGCTGTTCTTCCAAATATTTTATGTCCAATGAAATACCTTTATAAGACATACGGTCTGCCATGTTGATGACAAGAATTGACGGTATTTCCAGGTCTTTAATTTGGGTGAAGAGTAAAAGATTTCGCTTTAAATTTTCAACATCGCTAACCACAACAGCAACATCCGGGAAATCTTTATCATTTTTATTTAAAAGCAGTTCAATCACCACATTTTCATCAAGTGATGAGGCGTTTAAGCTATATGTGCCAGGTAAGTCGATAATATGTGCCTTAACACCTCTAGGAAGTTTACAAATACCCTCCTTTTTTTCAACGGTTATACCCGGATAATTACCCACTTTTTGATTCAATCCGGTCAGGGCGTTAAATACAGAGGTTTTTCCAGTATTGGGGTTACCAATTAACGCAACATTTATCTGTTTACTCATGCCCTACTTTTTCAATTAGAATATGAATTGCTGTTTCTTTTCTAATGGCAAGATGCGATCCATTGATGTTGAGATACATCGGGTCTTGAAAAGGAGCCAATTGAACAAGCTCTACAGAATTACCGGGCAAACAACCCATTTCCAACAATTTTAATGGAATGTGAACGGACGAAACATCCTTGATTATGGCACGTTCGCCACGTTTTAAATCTGCTAATGTATCTTGCAAGCTTATTTAGATTGATTTTAAAGAAGCAAAAGTAAGGTAAAATTTTAGGCTAAAAAAATTGTTTGGTATAAACTATTTGGCGTATTCCTCTTTTAAAATCTCAATATCATTTAATAAGCGGCCAATATCTTCCTTATTCGTGCCGTCATAGAATCCCCTAATTTGGCGTTTTTTGTCAATAAGCATGAAGTTTTCGGTGTGTATCATGTCAAAAGGCCCAGCGTATGGATTGTCTTTTACGGCCAAATAGCTTTTTCGGGCAAGTTCGTAAATCTGTTTTTTATCGCCTGTAACCAAATTCCATTTTTTGTCATTCACCCCCTTTTTTAAAGCATATCTTTTGAGTTGCGCAACGGTGTCAATTTCTGGAGTAACCGAATGTGAGAGCAGCATAACATCATCATCATTCAAGATTTCTTTTTGAATATCAACCATGTGGTCTGTCATAATGGGGCAGATGGTTTGACAAGTTGTGAAAAAGAAATCGGCAACGTAAATTTTATCTTTGTAATCGTCTTGCGTTACAGTTTTTCCGTTTTGGTTCACAAGGCTAAAATCAGCAATTTTATGATACTTTTTTTGGTATTGAAGAGTGCTGTCAACAAGGTCCATACTCACCATAGCAGGTTGATAAATTGGTAGAGGTTGGTAAACATTTAACGTATTGTAAATGATGGTGACAATGATTGCCGATATAATGAGGAAAACAATTCCGAAGATTTTATAGTCTTTAAAAAAATTTAGCATCTCTGTGAACTTGAGCTTTTTATACTGGTTGCAAAAATACAATTCATATCAGGAATAAATTGTAATTTTAGGTACATAAAAAGAAAATTACTGAGAAAGATGAAAAAGAAATTGCTGCTGCTTTTTTGCCTGGTTATGGCATTTGGTTTTTCCCAAGACTATAAAAGCACGCTTAACTCAATTAGGGAAGCTGAGGCAAAATCCGCGTTAAAAAAAATGCTTTATAAAGCGAATCAAAACACAGGGAATTACGATTTAAAATACCATAGGCTGGAGTTTACCATTGATCCTTCAGTGGCTTTCATATCGGGTTCTGTTACATCCTATTTTGTGGCCAAAGAAAATTTAAGCGAAATCACTTTTGATTTAGCGAGTAATATGACGGTATCAGAAGTCATACAACGAGGCAGTTCGCTCAGCTTCATTCAGAATGTCAATGATGAGTTAGTGATTACGTTACCAGCTTTACAGAATGCAACCGTTTTGGATTCTCTTACCATAAGTTATTCTGGAAATCCTGTTAGCTCGGGTTTTGGCTCTTTTGAACAAAACCAACATGCTGGCGACCCTGTTATTTGGACCTTGTCCGAACCTTATGGAGCAAAAGGGTGGTGGCCTTGTAAACAAGATTTAATTGATAAAGTAGATTCTATAGATGTGTTTATTACGACACCCAAATTCAATCCTTCAAACGAAGAATACATAGCAGTTTCTAACGGTTTGGAACAAAGCCAAATTACCAATGGAGCCGATAAAACAACACATTTTAAACACCGTTATCCCATTCCAGCCTATTTGATTGCTTTAGCAGTAACAAATTACGAGGTGTATTCGCATATAGTTCAAAATAATCAAAACCCTTTTGATATAGTAAACTATGTTTATCCGGAAAACTTGATTTCTGCTCAAGAAAGTACTGCCATTACCGTAGACATCATGAATTTGTTTACCAATTTATTTGAAGAATATCCGTTTGCCAATGAAAAATACGGACATGCACAATTTGGTTGGGGTGGCGGCATGGAACATACCACGGTATCATTTATGGGAAACTTTAGTCGTGGTTTAATTGCCCACGAATTGGCACATCAATGGTTTGGTAATAAAATTACCTGTGGAAGCTGGAAAGATATTTGGCTAAACGAAGGTTTTGCAACCTACTTGGCGGGTTTGACTATAGAAAACTTAGATGGAAATGTAGCATTTAATTCTTGGAAACAACAACTTAACAGCTCCATTACATCGGCACCAAATGGGGCGGTATATCTTTCAGATGCCGATACCACTAGCGTTGGGCGAATTTTTAGTGGTAGATTAAGTTACAACAAGGGTGCCATGGTCTTGCATATGCTCAGGAAAAGGCTTGGTGATGCAGTTTTTTTTCAAGGGATGAAAGATTATTTGGCAGATGGAAATCATGCGTACGGCTATGCCAAAACGGAAGATTTTATTGTGTTTATGGAAGCTGCCAGTGGTGAAGATTTAAATGAGTTTTTCAACGATTGGCTTTATAATCAGGGTTATCCAACCTATACAATTCATTGGAGCCAGCCATCAACAAACCAAGTTCAAATCAATATTTCGCAAACGCAAAGTGATGCTTCAGTATCATATTTTGAAGCCCCAATACCCCTAAGACTAACAGGAACATTGGGTGAAACGTTAGATATTACACTCAATAACACAGTGAATAATGAAGACTTTTTCAATGTGGTTAATTTTACTGTGGCATCAGTTGAATTTGATCCTGAATCGGATCTTATTTCAAAAAATAACTCGGTAATTTTGGGTGTAAATCAACCAGATTTAAAGTCACAGTTGTTGCTCTATCCAAATCCATCTTCTGAGGACATAATCATAGAGAAGCCTGAAAGTTTAAACGTCTCAGAAATTAAAGTGTTTAATGCGCTTGGGCAATTGCTATATCAGTCCAATTGGTCTTCAAATATCAAAACGTCTTCATTTTCTTCGGGTGTTCTCTTTATTAAATTTTACACAAATCAGGGCACAATTAATAAAACCGTGTTAAAAAACTAGGCAATAGATTATATATGTTTTCTAACTGAATCTAAAACCTTACTTTTGTGCGATTATAAAAAATTGTTACACGATTTATGGAGTTTGTTATAAAAATATCCCAATTTTTGTTGAGCCTTTCACTGCTTATAATCTTGCACGAGCTCGGACATTTTCTTCCCGCAAAGGCGTTTAAAACTAGAGTTGAAAAATTTTATCTGTTTTTTGATATAAAGTTTTCTTTGTTTAAAAGGAAAATTGGTGAAACGGTATATGGAATAGGTTGGTTGCCATTAGGAGGTTACGTGAAGATTTCTGGGATGATAGACGAAAGTATGGACACCGAACAAATGGCCCAAGAGCCACAGCCATGGGAGTTTCGATCTAAACCTGCATGGCAGCGATTAATTATCATGCTTGGTGGTGTAACGGTTAACTTTTTGCTAGCAATTTTGATATACATTGGCATGAGCTATTATTATGGAGAGCGTGTTTTGCCAGTTGAAAACATAAAGGACGGTTTAGCCATTGAAAGTACGGTAGCCAACAAAGCAGGATTACAAACTGGAGATAAGATTTTAGCTGTTGATGGCGAAAAAATCGAAACCTTTTCCCAGATCTCTGAAAAAGTATTGTTTGGAAGTAAGATTTTAATTGAACGGGATGGCGCGCAATCTACCATAACTATGCCCGAGGATTTTCTTGCACAATTAATGGATTCAAAGGAAAGAGGGTTCATCAATTTAAGACAACCATTTATTATTATGGAGGTACCTGATACTTCATACAATAAAGCTAGCGGGTTTAAAAAAGGCGATATACTTTTGGCCGTAAACACCCATGAAACCAAATATATCGACGAGGTTAAAGAAGCTTTGGATGGGTTAAAAGGTCAAGAGGCAACGGCAACGGTAAAAAGAGATAATCAAAATATTAATTTGCCACTCAAAATAAATGAGGAAGGTAAGTTGGGGCTTGTATATGCCGCAGCTTCAACTTCAGAAACTTTAGAGGCTTTGGGCTATTATAATTATGTGACCAAAGAATATGGTTTTTTTGAATCATTTCCTGTGGGACTTAAAAAGACCAAAGAAAGACTTTCTTCATATTGGGACCAACTTGCTGCTATTTTCACACCAAGTACAGGTGCCTATAAGGGAGTTGGTGGGTTTAAGGCCATTTACGATATTTTTCCAAGTTTCTGGAGTTGGCAAGTATTTTGGACTATAACAGCGTTTTTGTCCATTATGTTGGGCGTATTAAACTTACTGCCCATTCCGGCATTGGATGGTGGCCACGTTATGTTTTTACTCTATGAAATGGTTTCTGGCAGAAAACCGGGCGACAAGTTTATGGAATATGCCCAAATGGTTGGTTTTTTCATTTTAATAGCCTTGGTGCTTTTTGCCAATGGTAACGATATTTATAAAGCCATTTTCAATTAAATTTTTTTAAAAAACCTATTGCGTTAACTAAAAATATATATATATTTGCGCTCGCAAAAGCGAAAAGATATCTTCCTCAGTAGCTCAGTTGGTTAGAGCATCTGACTGTTAATCAGAGGGTCACTGGTTCGAGCCCAGTCTGAGGAGCAAATAAAATCAAGCCTTACAGAGATGTGAGGCTTTTTTTATGTCCAATTTTAACTTAAATGGATTCTTCAGCCATTTTTACAAGTTGCCAATACGGAGGCAAATAGCCTCTTTCTTTCTTGAATAGCTCTACCTTCTTAGTCGTTTTAAATTTTAGGTTTTGGAATTGTTCAACAAAGTAGTTGTTTTTTAGCGCAGTAACGGCATCCATGCCTTCGGGGATGATAGATTCTTTACCAAACGCATTTTGAATGAAACAATAGCCTTTAACAAGCCTTGCAAGGGGAAGTGCCCAAATATTATAGTCAAGTTTTTTGCCATTATTTGCCTGACCTATAAGTACATCCATAACGGCGTTATCAATATGGTCTTGAAAAAGCGTTTCCTTATTTCTCCACTCACCCACGACACTAAGTGCAGGGTCATATTCCAAATCCGAAGGCATTTGTGTTAAAAAGTAATTAACACCAAAATCATGCAACCAATTAATAATTCCATTTGAGGAGATGGTAGATTGAAACTCCCATAAATTAATGCCATAATGTTTATAGGCATATGAACCCACTTCAGAACAAAACATGGCAGAATCGTCATGATAGTCCATTTTAAAATCATATGGGATATGCCTGGTTTGGCATTCATCAAAAATAAATTTTGAAGCTTGGTAAGGAAGCGAGGGATTTGATGTTATTTCTGGTAAATCAAATCTCGGCCTTAACACCATAAACCTTAATTTTTTGTCTTTTAAATATTCATTTAAATTAGATATGGCAACACCTCTTTCAATATGTGCTTCAACAAAATAAGGGGTGTTAGTTTCTTCATCAATATGTATTAAGGCCACGTGTGAAAAATTGCCTGGATAATCGTTACCCCTCGAAATAAAAGCAGAAACTTCAGCACCACCTCTGCTTAACAATAAGTCGCCAGAATGCACTTTAATTCCAAAAACGTTTACAAATGGCGTTATAGAAGGCTCGTCTGTAACCAATGATTTAGAAATAAATTCGTTATCATTGGTTTGTAACAGTATCTCTTCAGTGGTGGCTCTCATGCCATAAAGTATTCGGTAAGATGTATTTCGTGCAATAGGAGAGCTCATATCCCAATGTTTTGAGTCTTCCTTTAACTTTTTTCGAACACGATTGTAGAATTTTAAATACCAATCAGATTTATTTTTTTGAGCAGCAATTAACGCAGCTATTTTAAAGAATGAGTTTTCGATAAAACCGAATATCGTATCATCAGGATTATGAAACGTGTTTTCAAAGTCGTTTAAAAGCACATCATTTTCAAAAGTTAGTTTTTCAACTAAAGAATCCAGTTTAAGCGGTTGCATTTCTTTGGCATTTTGAAATGACTTTTCTAATGAAAACCATAATGTGTCTTGGTTCCATGTGAAAGGAGTTTTTGTAGCCTTATAAATTTCACTATTATTTTTTGTAAAAGGAATAAGCAGTATGAGATATAACGCTATTAGAACAATAAAAAACAGACGTAATTTCTTCATAAATTTTAGATGGCTTTTCATTTATGAAAGTTAAACTTAATTATGATAATAACTATTTATTAATTGAAACTAATTGTTCAATGTATTAGAATCGCTATCATTTTTTAATTAAAAAAGCTACAATTAGCAGGCAGATTTTAAATAATAATTTTGACGGTATTTTTATAAAACCCATTATATTTATCCCTTGAAACGCAATTTTTAATTGAGGATTTTATGGCTCCATAGTTCAAGGGATAGAACAAAAGTTTCCTAAACTTTAGATCCAGGTTCGAATCCTGGTGGAGTCACAATTTTAAGTGGTTGAACAAAAAAGGCTTACCCATTTGGGCAAGCCTTTTTATTTAAAATTTTAAGCTGATGAATCTTTTTGTACTTAAATCAGTCTATTAAACTTACTTTTTTATCAGCTTTTTAAAAGCTAAACTGTTTTCTCCAAAAATTTTAACAGTGTAAATCCCTGAACTTAGAGTGCTTATCTCAATGGTATAATCTTTAGAAGCGTTTTTAGTATTTGATGAGACAATTTTTTGTCCTAATTCATTATAAATTTCTACGCCATAAATATTATTGCCCTTAATATGGATGTAATCTAACGCAGGATTCGGAAACATTGTAACGTTGAATTTGTCCTTCCTTGATATGCTTAATGACGGTTCAAATTTAGTTGCAATCCACCTTTGGCAAGGGTGGTTTGTATTTGGCCAAAGCTTAACCTGATAATCAAAAGTATATGCAAATGGTATTTCAAACAGGTTATTCTGAATGGAGGGGTAAATTAAAATTTGACCATTGGGAGATTGTACTACTCTAAACTTTTGATTGATGGCACCTGTGTATTGATTGGTTAACAGCAGTAATTCTTCATTATTGTTTCCTGCTGCCTCAACATAAAGGCTTTCGTCTTCGTAACTCTGAATAGTGTATTCACCAGTTCCGAGGGGTGTAAATAACCACTTCTGGGCATCTTCTGTTTGATCTTCTGAGTATTGGTAAAGCGCTGCACCATTTATTGCATTATGGTTTTGAACATCCAGAAATTTATTGCTGTTTACATTTTTTAGGGTATAATATCCTTCTTCTAAAAAATCCAGAGATATGAATGGCCATCCATCTGCGCCCCAATCCAATTTAGCTAGGCCTAATCTAGCCGGCCAACCTGAAGGAGGTTGATAATAGTGGAAAGTTATATAATCTGTTCCATTTTCATTGAATACCCCAATATGCCCTGGGCCATAGTAACGATCATCAAATCCTCTGCTGTCATCATGTTGAAAAACAACAGTGCCACCACTCTCGGCACCATAAACTCTCATTTGTTTTCCATCTTTATCTACAAATGGTCCCTTAGGGTCTTGTGAGCGACCCATAACAACATAATAACTACTGTCAACACCCCTACAACAGCCTCCTTTGTTATAAAAAAGATAATAATACCCATTTCTAAAAACCATACATGCGCCTTCACCTTCAGCGTAATCCCAGCTATTTGGTCCTGTCCAAGAATTAGCTATAGTTTTCCCTGGGATATTCCCAGCATCTGTTTTAGGCTTTCCTGATATTGAATCAATCTCAGTAACAACCATGCCTCTTTCATTAAAAGATCCGTATGTCATCCATATTTTTCCATCATTACTACGAGAAAGTGCTGGGTCGATAACATTTAAGGCTATACCAGGTTGATAAGAATATAAACCCAAAAAACCTACATCTACCCAATTATAATCTGGGTCTTCGGGGTTCAATGATTTATTTGTAACGCAACCAATGGTAGAGGTCATGGTGCCCCACTCCGAACAAGAATAGTACAAATAATACTGATTGTTCATGTAAATAATATCTGGGGCCCAAAAGATACCGTGAAAAACAGGCTGACCATTAGAGTCGGTCGCACCATGTACATAATCATTAATCCATTCGGGAAAATCTGTTGGAGTGAAAGGTGGCGGACCATCCTGCCAAGTAACCATGTCATAGGAATATTTTGCAAACATCGAAATTTCCCTATTCGCATCACCAGTTGAAAAATACCAATATCGGTCACCACATTTTACAATACTTGATGGGTCATGGGCTTCTGAAGGCCATGATTGAGCTAATACTTCCGTGTAAATTGATATAAAAAGGAGCATAAGAAGAACAATCTTCGGGCTTCCCAAGGCTTTCAATTTGAAGTTAAAATTTTTCATCTTTTTCATTAATTTTTTTCATTTGAATTTTTATTGGTCGGACCACACGGCAAGCTCATTACCAGAAGGGTCTAAAAAGTGAAATCTTCGCCCACCGGGAAAGGAAAAAATATCTTTAGAGATTGTTCCTCTTGCTTTTAGAATATTTTTTTTCACGAAATCAAGATTTTTATGGTATAACACAATTAATGCTCCATTTATAATTTTGCTGTCTGATTTTTCGAATCCACCTTCAAGGCCACTTTCTGAAAAAGCCACGTAAGTTGGTCCATAATCAGTAAATGTCCAACCAAAGGATGTTGCATAAAAACGTTTTATATCCTCGAGGTTATGGGCTTTGAATTCAACGTAGTTAATGTGGTTGTCGGGTATATTCATTTCACAATGTTTTTAGTTAATCCAACCGTTCCGTTAGTTTTTTAAACACTTTTTTTGGGTTCTTATTTTCATAAAGTATGTCGTAAACAGCATCAATAATAGGTGTTTGTGCTTTCTTTTTGTTTTTTTGGTTAAGTATGTAAGCGCTTTTGGTAGCGTAATAACCTTCGGCAACCATGCTCATTTCCATTTGGGCAGATTTTACGGTGTAGCCTTTGCCAATCATATTACCGAACATACGGTTTCTGGAAAACACGGAGTAGCCTGTAACCAACAAATCTCCCAAATATGCCGAATTATTGATGTTACGTTTCATTTTGTGTACTTTTTTTATGAAACGCTTCATTTCCCGAATGGAATTACTCATTAGCACACTTTGGAAATTATCACCATAACCCAATCCGTGTGCAATTCCAGCTGCTATGGCATATATGTTTTTTAACATTACGGCGTATTCAACACCAATAATATCGTCGCTTGTTTTTGTGTTTATATAATCGCTGCTTAAGTTTTTGGCTATGGCTTTTGCCTTTTCCTCATCTGAGCATGAAATGGTGAGGTACGATAATCGTTCAAGTGCCACTTCTTCTGCATGGCATGGCCCAGCTATAACTGCGATATTGTCGAAAGGGACATTGTAGGCTTCGTGAAAATGCTCACCAACCAACAAACCAGTTTCCGGCATGATACCTTTAACCGCCGATACAATGATTTTTTTGGAAATATCAACCGTTAGTTTTTCAAGCTCATTGTGTATGAAGGCAGAAGGAATAACAAAAATTAAAACATCGGCATATTCGGCAATTTCATTAATGTCGTTACTAAGCTTTAATTGTTGTAAATGGAACTCAACTGAGCTCAAATAATTGGGGTTGTGCTGCTCTCGTAATAAATGTTCTTTGGTGTAAACACTTCGCATATACCAGCCAATTTCATCTAAGTTTTCCGAAAGCATTTTCACTATGGCCGTTGCCCAACTACCTGCTCCAAAAACCGCATATTTTAGGGGTTTGTCCATGAAGAATATCTTATTTAGCTCTTCAAAAATACGTAAAATATTCATCAATCTTAAGCCGGTAAAATATTAGCGGTTTGTTTTTTGGCACGTGTTTTGAAACCCATTTAAAAGAAACCCAAAAAATGTTTGATTATGAAGACTATAAAAATACTTTTAAGCTTTGCATTATTTGCCACATTATTTACATCTTGCTATACGGAGGTTATAGTGGAAGAACGTGTAATAGTTGATGACTCTGTGGAGCCCGGAATTACACTTAATCAATTACTCAGCTCTTACGAGCTTTGGTATGTAGATATTAATGCAACAAAAGGTTACGGAGTTACGCCATTTTTACAAAAGGCGTTTACTATTTCATTTAGAAATGGTATTGTTTATGCCAATAACAACATTGTTGGATTAGGGAATAGTGGGAATGGTTATGGCATTGATGTTGGTGAATATGATGCATATGATATGATTTTGGATGTTTACCACGATATTGATGGTTTTGAAACTTTTGATGTTTACGAAATAGATGCAAATACCATTGAACTTTACAATCCAAATAACGATACATCCTACTTTTTAGATGGTTATCAACGTAGTAATTTTGATTACGAATATGTGTTTTACGATAACATTCATTATTTCTTGCAAGAATATGAGGCTTGGGAAAAAACCTTTACAAGTGACTTTGGAGCAATAAATGAATTTGATAATGAAAACTATTTGCAATTTTTAGCCGGAGGTAATGACTCAGAATTTAGAAGTTCTCAAGACCCTGTTGGCTCTAACGCTAACAATTTATATTGGGATTACACTGGGCTTTACGGTGTAGGTGACGTTGCAGGCGATTTTTATCTAAAAACTTTAACATTAGATTATGATTATTTGGGCAATGAATATTTTGAATTGAGCGTTATTAATGATGGAAAGATAGAACTATATCACCCAGCATCTGAAACAGTTTATGAATTTGAAGGAAGAGGGTATATACAATATCTAAAATCGGGAGATACAAAAGGAAAAACAACTGCGCCTCAAAACAAGATGCGTAAATTTAGAAAAGATAAAGTAGACAACCCAAGGGAAAACACTAGGGTAAAATAAAAATTTTGGTTGGTTATTTAGTTTAGAAACCGTTTAAAACGCTTTGTTTTAAGCGGTTTCTTTTTTGCTGGAACTTTAGCTTCAATTGTTTTCTAAACACTGCAATCTTAAAAACAGGTGAATTTTCTTAAATTATATTTAATTTTTTCGATAAAGCGTTAGTGTTTTTCGTTGTACGTCGAAAAAATATAGTGTTTTTATGGTTTTGATTATATATTTATAAACCCAAATCTATATTAAATTTTATGTTATGAAGAAAAATACCTTACTATGGGCTGTTTACCTTTTTGCTACTATTTTCAGTTGTAATGTTGAAAACTTGCAATTAAGCCAAACAGACCAGCAAGCCATTTCAGAGAGTAAAAAACCGAACAAAAACAAAGATGTTCCGGTTTATGAAGGTGATACCACCGTTGAAGAAGACTATTATGACCACTGTAAAACAGTAAATCTTATTGCCGGTCAGAACCATATAGCTGGCACGGTAAACATTGATGTTGAGGGGGATAACTTAATTGTGACTTTCATAACAAATGCCGACTGGACTATTGATGCGACACATTTACATATTACAAACTGTGCCGATGAAGCTTTTCCAACAACGGGTAGTGGCAATCCAAAAGTTGGAAATTTTGAGTACTCAAGTGTACATGAAAATGGTGTAACCGAGGTAACTTATATTATTGACCTGTATGCTGATGAAATTTCTATCTACAACGAATTCTGCTTTGCAGCACATGCAGAAGTAAGTGGGCCATCTGCCGAAACGGCTTGGGCCGAAGGTGAGGATTTTGGCGGCAATAGCTGGGCTATGTTTGTTGAAGCCGACCTATCAGATTGCGATGGCGGTTTTGTTGGTGGATAAATTTATTTGTAAAAATTCATTTCATCCAAATATTGCCAAACATGGTTTGGCAACATAGGCTGAACATTTTTACCTGCTTTAATAGCATCCCTTATAAATGTTGAAGACAATTCCATGATGGGCGCATCAATAGTGTGAATGTTGTTGTGCCCATCAAATTGCGTTTCTATTTTGTTTTCAGATATGCGCGGATACATATAAATATGATGGTTTTCCAGAATAACCTCATAGTTTTTCCACTTATGGAAATTCTTTAAATTATCCTCGCCCATAATCAGTGCAAAATCGTATTCAGGATATTTCTCCTGTAAATATGCCAATGTGTTTACAGTGTAGTTGGGTTGTGGCAAATTGAACTCTATGTCGCAAGGCTTAAGTTTTGTGTAATCTTTTGTTGCCAGATATACCATTTCCAACCTTTGGTAATCATCCAGCAAAGTGTTTTTCTTTTTAAAAGGATTGTGAGGCGTAACCACGAACCAAACTTGGTCTAAATCGCTATATTCGGCAATATGGTTGGCAATTACCAAATGCCCAATATGAATGGGGTTGAAAGAGCCAAAAAACAATCCTACTTTCAAAATGTTTGGTTTATGAATTTATGAAGTTGCTCACTTTTTTATAGGCTTCATCAAACGCCTTTTCTAAGTTGTCGTTCACAATAATAGTATCGAAAAGAGGGGCTGTGGCCAATTCTGCTGAGGCTTTGGCAACGCGCATGTTTATTTTGTCCTCACTTTCGGTTTTACGTTTTTTCAAGCGAATTTTCAGTTCGTCAATGCTAGGTGGTTTTACAAAAATGGCCAAGGTTTCTTCAGGGAATTTTCGTTTTATGCGCAAGCCACCGGAAACATCAATGTCAAAAATAACATTCTTCCCATTGGCCCAAATACGCTCAACTTCAGTTTTTAAAGTCCCGTAAAAGTTGTCTCTGTACACCTCTTCCCATTCTAAAAACTCTTCGTTTTTTATCTTGTTCTTAAATTCTTTGGCTGAAAGAAAGTAGTAATCTCTGCCATCGACCTCGGTACCACGTTTTTCTCTTGACGTTGCAGAAATGGAAAACTCTAAATTTAAATCTTCGAGTCCCAAAAGATGCCTAACAATAGTTGTTTTACCAGAGCCTGATGGCGCCGAAAATACGATGAGCTTGCCTTTATTTTTGTTTTTTGCCACTAATTTGTTAATGTTAATTAATCTGTGAACTTTAGTTTTTAAAGGACATTCAATAATTGTTCCTTAATTTTTTCCAATTCATCTTTCATCTGGACAACCAACTGCTGCATGGCAGCATAGTTGCTTTTTGAGCCAATGGTGTTTATTTCACGTCCCATTTCTTGACTTATAAAACCAAGCTTTTTCCCATTGGATTCTTCGGAATTCATAGATTCAGTGAAATAGTTAAGATGGTTTTTTAATCTTACTTTTTCTTCAGTAATATCAAATTTTTCAATATAGTAAACCAATTCTTGTTCAAATCGGTTTTCATCATATTTTTCCCTTAATTCTTCTATGCCTTTTAACAAACGTTCGCGAACAGCTTCAATGCGTTCTGGATCCATTGCTATAACTTTTTCAAGTAAGTCATAAATGGCAATGATGCGTTCTTTAAAATCTTGCTCGAGTACTTTGCCTTCATTCAAGCGGTGCATGATTAAATCGTCTGTTGCTTTATCAATTTCATATGCAATGGTTTTCCATTCTTGCTCGTCAATTTCTTCACGAACCGTATTTAATGCGTCGGGAAAACGAACGGCCATCTTTAAAAGTTCCAAATCATCAGTATCTACCAGGTCTTTAAGCTGTGCCATGTATTGTTTAACTACAGGTGTGTTAATCTGGGTTGAGGTATCTTCTGCAGTTGCTTCAACGTAAATAGAAAAATCTATTTTGCCACGAACCAATTTATCAGCAAGCAGTTTTCTAACGGCTAACTCTTTTTCTCTATAAATTGAGGGCATTCGGGCGTTTAAATCTAAATTTTTACTATTTAAGGATTTAAGCTCAATGGTTATTTTTTTCGTGGGTAATTGCAAAACAGATTTACCGTAACCTGTCATTGAATAGATCATAAACGTGTCTTTTAAAGTTTACAAAGGTAACGAAAACTCACAGATAGGTAGCAGATTATGGAACGATAATACGATTATATATCGAAGGAATGAAAGTCAATTGAACGATCATTAAAACTAAAATTTATGTTTTTTGAAATAGTTTTTTAACTTTAAGCCATATTTCCCTCCCATTTATTTAAGATTGTAAATTTTTAAAAGCATTAAAATGAAAACAATTAGCCTCATCCTTAGCCTATTTTTAGCAATAACAATTCACGCCCAAAACGGAAGTGCAAAATCGAATAAAAACAAAACCGACAGGTTTTCATACAGTTTAGATGGGCTAGGTCCGGAAAGTATTGTGGTTGATGTTTCGGGTTTAAAAAAAAGTGCTATGGCCGCAAAAGCCGAAGAATGGGTTGAAGAAAAGTATGGTGACAAAAAAGGCTTAAACAGAGAGGAAGATGAATCTGATAAAGGAGGAAAAAGGGAAAAACTTCGACTTGAAGAATTTACAGATAACGCCATTTGCTTTGGAACAGGTGCTGATTATGGTTGTACAGGATTGACCTATATTGTAAGGTTAGTTTTTGAGGATGAAGAATATGAATTTATACCAACTAAAATAACCTACAAGCCTGAGGGAAGCAAAAAGACGGTGAAAATAAATTTTAATAAAAGTGACTTCCATGCCAACAATGGGGCCTTAAATAGCGGTTTTGAAAATGTCCCCAGTCAAATTGAGGATTTGCTGAACAATTTAAACAAAAGCCTCTATTTTTATTTAATAGATGAAGAACAGAAAACAGAGTGGTAGGTTTTCTATATACAGCCTACATGCTTTTATAGAAAATGCAAAATAATATATCAAAAAATTATAAAGACCCTATAAAAACCAATATTGGTTTTTATAGGGTCTTTTCTTTGCATCCATTCTCTTATTCTTGAATTAGAATAAGAGAATGATTACAAAACTCATCAGTTCTGAATCGAAAAAATAGATATGAAACCAGAACATAAGTTAAAAATCCAAAACATTCTGATTATTACTATAATCGGTTTGTTCTTTGGGTTGTTTTATAACTATTTGTTTTATGAACATACAATTACCGAGTTTGCAGAGGCAGGGTCTATTGGAATTTTACTAGGAGTTATAGTTGGTGTAATAGAACAGTTTGTGTTGCTTCGATTCTTTATGAAGAAGACCTTTTTATTTGTCACCTTCATCAGATCTGCTCTATATGCAATAATTACAGCTCTTGTTTTGAGTTCAGTCTTGTCAATTGAAATTTCTTTCGTAGAGAATATTTCTTATCGTGACGCATGGATGGAATATTTACATAGCAAATTTTTCATCAGAGATTTACTGTTTACTTCAGCACTTGTGTTAGTCATGTTATTAAGCTTGGAGATTATATTGCTGATTGGGAAATTAAACTTTTTACGATTGATTTTCGGTTGGTATCATCAACCCAGCGAAGTTTCAAGAGTTTTTATGTTTGTTGATTTAAAAGGATCCACTTCCCTAGCTGAAAAACTTAGTAACAAGGAATACAGTGCTTTTATAAGAGACTATTTTTATGATATCTCAGATGCCATTGCCATGTTTGGTGGTGAAATCTATCAATATGTAGGAGATGAAATTGTAGTTGTATGGAAATTTAAAAAGGATAATTCTAATTGTGTTAAAAGCTTTTTTAAAATGAAAGAGATTATTGAAGAAAAGAGTAAAAATTATATAAGAAAATTTGGTTTTGTTCCCGAATTTAAAGCTGGCATTCACTCCGGAAAGGTAATTGCAACACAAGTTGGTAAAATTAAAAAGGAATTGGTTTACCATGGCGATGTGCTTAATACAGCAGCAAGAATTGAAGGTCAGTGTAACCCGTTGAAGGAATCTCTATTGATCTCAGAAAATATTAAGGAGTCTCTTTCGTCAAACAATGTGTTTTCCATTATGGAAAAAGGAGCTATCCCACTACGTGGTAAGAAACAAAGTTTAATATTATTTGCTGTGTCAACAAATGTTTAGGGTTTTTAGAAAAAGTTTAACGAGCTCACAGTCCACAGGAAAATAGTAATTTAGAGGTTCAAAGGAATTAATAAATGACAAAAAGCAATAATTCACAGTCTTGGTTAAATATTTTAAGGGAGTTAATAGAAGCAATTATTAAAGGTTTCAAGGGCGCTTCGCGTTCTAGAAACTGGAATCAACATGTGGTCCCTTATGAGGATGGGTGGGCGGTACGGCGCGAAGGCAACAAAAGTATTACGTCAAAACACTTAAAACAAAGCACAGCTATTAGAAAAGCCAAAAGCCTTGCAAGAAAATACAAGGCCACTTTGATTATTCACAGACAGGACGGAACCATTAGAGACAGAATAGATTTTGATTAGGAACTATTTGAGTTGTTTAAGCAAGAGGATTAGTTTGGAAATGGGGAGGAAGAGTGGATAAATCAGTTTTTATTGTTACCATAAAGGAATATAGCTTATATTTATCGATATGAATTTTAACTAATAAAAAGAATAAAATTATGGAAGGATACTGTGTAAAGTGTAAAGACAAAAAAGAAATCAAAGATGCGGCTGAAGTTACCATGAAAAATGGTAGAAAAGCAATGAAAGGAAAATGCCCAACCTGTGGAACAGGGATGTTTAGGATTCTTGGAAAATCTTAAGATTGATATTTAAAAGTAAAAAGGAAGCGCTTAGCTTCCTTTTTTTATAAATGAACATTCTATAAGAACTTCAGGAAAGAATGTTATTCTATTTTTAAGATTAAAATATGATGCCTAATGTGAGTCCTATTCAAGAAAGGCCAAAACAAAATCACTATAAAATGGAGATAAAGCGGCTCAATATTGTATTGTTAGCTTTGATTGGTAGTTACCCAGTAAATATAAATTATGAGCTTATTTGATACCGAATATACAATTGAAAATAATTTTGTTAAAAACAGCCCAAGTTATTTAAAGGCCATGTTTGGAACCGTTGATGTGATGCCCTTGTGGATTGCCGATACGGATTTTAAAGTAGCACCACCCATTACGCAGGCTTTGGAGCGGATTATAGAGAGAAGTGTGTATGCTTATGAGGATATAACCCCAAAGGTCACCCAAGCCATAGCTGATTGGAATTTTAGGCGCCATAATTTGGACTTGCAACCAAAATCTTTTATCCAAGTCAACGGTGTATTAACCGCAATAGCTGTGCTTCTTAGAACTTTGACTAAAGAAGGCGATGGGGTCATGATACAAACGCCTGTTTACCATCAGTTTTATAAGGCCATAAAAATGGCAAATCGCACAGTAGTGGATAACCCATTAAAAATCAAAAACGGGCATTACGCCATGGATTTTGAAAATATGGAGCAACAATTAATATTTGGGAATACCAAAATCATCTTACTTTGTAACCCTCATAACCCTGTTGGACGTGTTTGGAAACGTGATGAGTTGCAAAGGCTCATTGACCTTGCAAACACCTATGGCGTTATGATTGTTAGTGACGAGGTACATTCAGAAATCGTGTTTTCCAATTCAAAGTTCAATAGCGTTTTATCGTTTACCAGTATTCAGAACCATATAGCCATTTTAGGGTCGCCAGCAAAAACGTTTGGTATGCAAAGCATTGCTAATGGCTATATTTATGCGGCCAATAAAAAGCTTTTTGATGAGATTTATGGTTTTGTAACCTCTATGTATTTGCACCAAGGAGGAGCCTTATCGGCCTATGCTATTTTGGCGGCTTACACCCATGGAGAAGACTGGGTAAACCAATTAGTGCATTATTTGGAACAAACGATAAACTGGATTCAAAATTTCCTAAATGATGAATTACCAAGGGTAAAAATGATTAGGCCAGAGGGCACTTACCAAATTTGGTTGGATTTTAGAGCACTGAACCTATCCGAAACCGATTTGAAACAGTTAGTTTTTAACAAAGCCAAATTGGGCTTGGCATTGGGTGGATCCTTTGGTGATGACTATAAATTGTTTATGCGTATGAATATAGCATCACCACTTTCAAAACTTAAAAAGGCTTTTCAGCAATTAAAAACTTCGATTGACGGGGTCAACTAAGATGAATGTTGTTTTATAAATGTTGTGCCCTATGTCGGTACAAATGAAAACACCCTATTTTTAAAAATTTTGAAAAATAGGGTGTTTTGTGATTTTATTAGTACTCAAGGTGGGAATCGAACCCACACTCCCGAAAGAACTGGATTTTGAATCCAGCGCGTCTACCAATTCCGCCACTTGAGCTTATTTCGGACAGCAAAAATATATATTTTTTCCATATTACACATAAAAATACTAGTTAATATACTTTTTAGGTTAAAATAAATACATAAATTTGCACCTCGTTTAAAATAGGGCGTCGTTTTACGCTATAAAACAACAGATTAACTATGCCAATTGTAATAACTGAAGCTAAAATTTTTGCTTGTACACAAAGTAAAGTACTTGGTGAAAAAATTGCTAAGGCATTTGGTGCCGAATTGGGGAATGTTATTACCTCAACATATAGTGATGGTGAGTTTCAGCCATCCTATGAGGAATCCATTCGCGGCACCCGAATTTTCATTATTGGTTCTACCAACCCTGGGCCAGAAAACTTAATGGAAATTTTGTTGATGATTGATGCAGCAAAGCGTGCATCGGCAAGGCATATAACGGCAGTTTTACCTTATTTTGGATGGGCAAGACAAGACAGAAAAGATAAGCCTAGAGTACCTATTGCTGCCAAATTGGTGGCTAAAATGTTGGAGGCGGCTGGTGCTACCCGAATTATTACCATGGATTTGCACGCCGACCAAATACAAGGGTTCTTTGAAAAACCAGTAGATCATTTATTTGCATCCACTATTTTTCTGCCCTATTTAAAAAGCTTGAAGCTAGATAATTTAACAATCGCATCGCCAGATATGGGAGGTTCAAAAAGGGCATATGCCTACTCCAAAGCCTTGGAAAGTGATGTTGTTATTTGTTATAAGCAACGTGAAAAAGCCAATATAATTTCGCACATGGAGCTTATTGGTAATGTTGAAGGAAAAAACGTGGTTCTTGTAGATGATATGGTAGATACTGCTGGAACGTTAACTAAAGCTGCTGATTTAATGATGGAGCGTGGTGCCTTAAGTGTAAGAGCTATTTGTACGCATCCTATTTTATCTGGCAATGCTTATGACAATTTGAACAATTCAAAATTGCAAGAATTAATCGTTACAGATTCAATACCCGTTAAGCCGTTAAGCGATAAAATCAGAGTATTGAGTTGCGCCGAATTGTTTGCAGAAGTTATGGAAAAGGTTCACAACAACCAATCTATTGCTTCAAAATTTGTAATGTAAACTTGCAGATTCTGCAATTAAAGAAGAGTAAATTAAATTAATATAAATAACAATTATGAAATCAATTACAATCAACGGATCTCAAAGAGAAAGCGTGGGCAAAAAAGCAACAAAAGCCTTACGTAATGCTGGTCAGGTTCCTTGCGTATTATACGGAGGAGATAAGCCAGTACATTTCTCTGCACCAGAATTGGCTTTCTCTCAACTTGTATACACACCAAATGCGCATACAGTTGTGATTGAGCTTGACAACGGAACAACTTTTGAAGCAGTTCTGCAAGACATTCAGTTTCACGCGGTAACAGACAACATTTTACATGTGGACTTCTATCAATTATTTGAAAACAAGGAAATTGCGTTAGATATTCCTGTAAATCTTGTTGGAAACTCTAGAGGTGTTAAAAATGGTGGTGTTTTAAGAAGAAACAACAGAAAACTTCGTATCAAGGCATTACCAGCTAACTTGCCAGATTTTATTGAAATCGATATCACTCCTTTAAGAATTGGTGATAAGGTTGCAGTTGGTGATTTGCCAAGTGAAAATTATACATTTTTACATTCAGACAATACTGTGGTATGTCAAATTAAAACTGCTAGAACAGCTATCCTTGATGCAGATGATGAAGAAGAGGAAGTTGAAGAAGGAGCAGAAGGGGCAGAGGCAGCCGAAGGAGCAGAAACTCCAGCAGCAGAGGCACCAGCAGCTCAAGAATAGATACATTAATTTAGGCTTAAGCTTAAGTTAACATTCATTAAAAAATCTCTTGGAGTTAATACTTCAAGAGATTTTTCTTTTCATAGATGTTCTAAATCTATGCTTGATTGGAACTAAAACTAACTAAATAAAATAAGCGAAAACATTTATGGATATAATTGCAATAACTAAAATAACTAAACCTATAAAACAACATTTACTAAGAATATTATTTCTATTTTCCATTTGGGCATTCATTTTATGGTCTTAGAATTTAAAAATACTCTGCGCCATTACAGCGCAGAGTCTTTAAAAAATCCTCTCTCAAAAGAATTAATTAATAGCTCAGTAAAGGTACGCTGCAAGTACAACAAAAAAAATAAGCACTTCTACGTATTTTTTGAGCGAAAACTTACCATAATAAAAAGCGAAAGCTCTAAATCATTACGATTTAGAGCCTCCAATAATTCTCCCTAAGAACTAATTAATAGCTTCGTAAAGATAAGCAATAAAATCGATACAAAAAATACGCACCAGTACGTATTTTGAGCGCAATTATAAATATGCTTTATTTAAGTTGGCCCAAATGGAAAGCGATGTGGGTTTGTTGCCCAGATTTAGTTTCTGAACTATATTACTTCGGTGCTTATCTACAGTCCTTATAGAAATAGAAAGCTCGTCCGCTATTTCTTGACTCGTTTTGTTTTCTGAAATTAGCTTCACGATTTTTAGCTCAGATTTTGTTAGCGAGTTTAAGACCTCTGGTTTTTTTTGTTGATTGCTTGTGTCAAGGTAATCGGCAATTTCTTCACTAAAGTATGGTGTTCCATTAACAACATGTTTTATGCAGGTTTCAATTTCTTCTATGGCAAATTCCTTTAAAATATAACCGTATACGTTGTTCGCTTTGGCTTGGTCGTAAAGTTCTTCTTCCTTGTCAAAAGTTATCAGGATAATCTTTGTTGGCAAGCCATTTTTTTTGCAAGCCTCAGCAATTTCCAATCCAGTTTTATGAGGCATTCTAATGTCAAGAATGGCAATTTCCGGTTTTAGTTTTACAATAAGACTGTAAGCTGTGTTGCCGTCCTGGGCACTGCCCAAAATATTAAACCCTTTTGAAGTTAAAAAGTCGGTAAGGCCACGTAGCATAAGCGGGTGGTCGTCTGCTATTACAATAGAGGTATTCATTAAAACTTAGAGAGAGTTTTTGCCAATGGCTTATAATTTTAAATATAAGTATTTCTTTTCGTAATCTATAATGGCTTTCCCTTTTTTCAAAATGTCTGCCCCAATAATGCCATCAACGGGTTTGGATTTATGCTCAGTAAGTGCCGTATTTACATGTGTTAAATTGAATAAGACCAAAACCACTTTACTGCTCTTCCATTTACCGATTTTTACTTTGTTTTTTTGTGAGGTCTTCGTTTCCATGTTAACGGCACCTGCCCCAGCAGCTTTTATTAGAGAGTCTTCGGCGTTAAGCTGGAAAGTTTCAATACCTTCAAAACCAACGCAGGAATTTGATGCTCCAGTATCTAATATAAACAAGCCTTTTTTACCATTAATGCTAGCCTTAATTTCAAAATGATTTGTTTTTGTGAGGTGAAGCTTTATTTTAGTGTATCCTTTTTCAATTAGAAACTTTTGAAGTGTTTCTGCCATATGTCATTATTTTAAATGAATAAAATTAGGGCTATTAAAAGAATTACTATCATAAAAAAGTTATAAAATAAAACTTTTGTGATTTTGATTGCAGTTGCGTACTAAAAATTACAGACTTCACTATTTTTACATCATGATTATTACAGACACCCACACCCATTTATATAGCGAGGCGTTTGATGAAGATAGAAAGCAGATGATTGGTCGGGCTATGGAAGCAGGTGTATCCAGGTTTTTTATTCCAGCCATAGATTCAACCTACACCATTTCGATGCTTCAGCTTGAAAAGGATTTTCCGAAAAATGTCTTTTTAATGATGGGCTTGCACCCAACCCATGTGAAAGATAATTATGAAGAAGAATTAAAGCACGTGGAAGAAATGCTTGCAAAGCGAAAATTCTATGCTGTTGGCGAAATTGGCATAGACCTATATTGGGATAAATCTACTTTAGATATCCAAAAAAAAGCATTTAAGCACCAAATACAATTGGCAAAAAAATACGGATTGCCCATTGTAATCCATTGCCGTGAAGCCTTTGATGAAATTTTTGAGGTACTGGAAACCGAAAAAGATGGAGCTTTATATGGTATTTTTCACTGTTTCACAGGAACATTGGAGCAAGCGCATCAAGCCATATCTTATAATCTTAAATTAGGTATTGGCGGGGTGGTCACCTTTAAGAATGGAAAAATAGACCAGTTTTTAAATCAGATAGATTTAAAGCATATTGTTTTAGAAACAGATTCGCCTTATTTGGCACCCGTTCCCTTTAGGGGAAAACGAAATGAAAGTGCTTATATAATAAATGTGTTGGAAAAGCTAGCAACAATATATAATGTATCTTTCGAGGAGTTGGCAGCAATAACAACTGAAAATTCAAAAGTAGTTTTTAAAATATAGATATGCCCAATACGACACCTAACATTCTTCTCATATACACCGGCGGAACCATTGGTATGGTAAAAGATTTCAAAACGGGAGCCTTAAAAGCGTTCAATTTTAAAAACCTTTTGAACAATATTCCTGAACTGAATTTGTTGGACTGTAACATTGAAACGGTTTCATTTGAGCACCCGATAGACTCAAGCAACATGAATCCCGAATATTGGGTGCAGATTGTAGAAATTATAGAATCGCACTACAAGGAATTTGATGGATTTGTGGTGCTTCATGGAAGTGACACTATGAGTTATTCGGCTTCGGCTTTGAGTTTTATGTTGGAAAACTTGGCAAAACCAGTCATCTTCACAGGATCGCAATTGCCTATAGGGGATTTGCGTACCGATGCCAAGGAAAATCTAATTACCTCCATTCAACTTGCCTCATTACAGGAAAAGGGAAAACCTGTAATTAAGGAAGTGTGTTTGTATTTTGAATATAAATTGTACCGAGGGAACAGAACGACCAAATTGAATGCCGAACACTTCCAGGCATTTGCCTCATTTAATTATCCAGATTTGGCAGAATCTGGGGTGCACCTAAAAATCAATAAAGAGTATTTGTTTCAACCCAATTTAAAAAGGAAACTTAAAGTCCATAAAAATTTAGACACCAATATCGCGCTTATTAAATTGTTTCCCGGGATTTCCCAACAGGTAATAGAAAGTGTATTCAACACAAATAATTTAAAGGCCGTTATTCTTGAAACTTACGGTGCAGGAAATTGTACTACCGAAAAATGGTTTCTAGATGTTTTAAAGAAGAACATCTTAAAAGGCATACATATTATAAATGTAACACAATGTTCTGGCGGAAGCGTTATGATGGGGCATTATGAAACGAGCAGTGAACTGAAGCGTATTGGCGTAATTTCAGGGAAAGATATGACATCCGAAGCGGCATTGACCAAACTCATGTTTTTATTGAGCTTAAATGCAGAAATGGGTAAAACATTCAAAACCACATATGAAGCGCCTCTAAGAGGTGAAATGTCATAAAATTAACTGTTAAAATTTGAGCAATCAAAGATTTTTTCGTTATTTGAGCCTCCAAAAAATTAAGTGACTAAAAATTATAGAGAGGTGGCCGAGTGGTCGAAGGCGCACGCCTGGAAAGTGTGTATACTCCAAAAGGGTATCGAGGGTTCGAATCCCTTCCTCTCTGCTGTTATTTTTATTTTTAATTGCTTTTTTTTTATATCTTTAACACTTTAACTAATAAAATTAAGATCTAGAACATGAAAAGATTATTTTCTATCCTTGCCATCACTGGAATGATGGTATTCGGAACTGCTAATGCAACTACAATTGCAAACACTAGTACGGCTGTTACAACAACAGTATCGACAACACAAGATGAAGAAGCAGCGCCTGCTGAAGAGTTGAGTTTTCATCAAGAATTAAAGAAGCGTTTTATTGAAGGGGGTCCAGGATTTATGGGCATTGTATTGTTATGTTTAATTCTGGGATTAGCAATTGCCATAGAAAGAATAATCTTTTTAAACCTTTCTACTACCAACACTAAAAAATTAACTCAAGAAGTAGAAGATGCATTGTCTTCTGGTGGAGTTGAAGCAGCAAAAGAAGTTTGCAGAAATACTAAAGGGCCTATCGCCTCAATTTTCTATCAAGGATTAGATAGAACCGATGAAGGCTTAGACGCCGCTGAAAAAGCTGTTGTTGCTTATGGTGGTGTTCAAATGGGACAATTAGAAAAGAATGTATCTTGGATTTCATTGTTTATCGCTCTTGCACCGATGCTTGGTTTCATGGGTACGGTAATTGGTATGATTCAAGCATTCGATAAAATTGAAGCAGCTGGAGACATGCAGCCATCACTTGTAGCAGGTGGTATTAAAGTAGCGCTTTTAACAACGGTATTTGGTCTTGTGGTTGCTATTATCCTTCAAATTTTCTACAATTATATTATTGCTAAAATCGATAGTATTGTTAACAACATGGAAGACGCTTCCATTACGTTAATGGATCTATTGATAAGAAACAAAAAGTAATAATCTAAAAACTGAAAATTATGGGTTTACATAAAATTTTAAAAATAGTAGCCTTTGCTCTTGCAATTATTGGTGCGATTTTTGCACTAATGATTATGGCAGGAGATGAAGAGAGTGCCCAAAGCATGAGTGGAAACATTTTATATGTTGCCTATGCTGTTTTAGCTATTGTGCTTGCGCTTGTTTTGGTATTTGTTTTAAAAGGTCTATTTGCAGGAAATATTAAAAAGACATTAATCACTGTTGGAGCATTTTTGGCGGTCATATTAATTTCTTACGGAATTTCATCAGGAACAGACTTAGACTTAAAACCATTTATAGATAAAGGTGCAGACATTACTGAGTCAACATCAAAAACCGTTGGTGCAGGACTTATTGCATTTTACATCTTAGCGTTTTTGGCAATTGCTTCTATGTTATACGGTGGAGCAAAAAAAATATTTAATAAATAAATTATGGCAAAAAGAGCAGCACCAGAAGTTAATGCAGGCTCAATGGCCGACATTGCTTTCTTATTATTAATATTCTTTTTGGTTACAACCACTATTGAAACTGATTCTGGTTTAAATAGAAAGTTGCCGCCTATAGAGGAAACAGAACCGCCTATCATCAAGCAAAAAAATATTTTTACGGTTCTGTTGAATGGTAAAGACCAATTGCTTGTTGAAGACGAATTAATGGAGCTAAAAGATTTGAGAAAGGCTGCCAGAGAATTTTTGGACAATGGAGGCGACGGGTCATGTGACTACTGCAAAGGGAAAAAGGACTCTGATTCTTCTGATAATCCTGACAAGGCTATCATTTCTTTAAAGAATGAGCGTGAAACCACTTATAAAACGTATATCGCAGTTCAAAACGAACTTGTGGCTGCATATAACGAATTAAGGAATAGAAGGGCCGAAGAACTTTACGGGAAAACGTTTGCTGAAATGGAAGCGAATTACAACGATGTAAACTGGCCTGGTAACAAAACAAAGCTTAAGGATCAAATCGAACAGATAAAACTTGATTATCCTCAAAAGCTTTCAGAAGTACAATAATTAAAATTTAACATTAACTATTATGTCTAAATTTAAAAAGAAAAAAGGAGGCGATATACCAGCGGTTAATACAGCGGCTTTACCAGATATTGTATTTATGTTATTATTCTTTTTTATGGTGGCCACGGTTATGAGGCAAAACACCCTGAAAATTGAAAATAACTTACCTTATGCCGATCAGGTTGAGAAGTTGGATAAAAAGGATTTGGTAATGTACATTTATGCTGGTAAGCCAAGTGCAAATTACAGACAATACGGTACTGAGGCAAGAATACAGCTTAATGATGATTTTGCCAATGTAAGTGATATTGCTGCTTTTATAGCCGAAGAGCGAGCCTCTAAGCGTGAAGAATTAGTTCCATTTTTAACTACCGCTCTAAAAGTAGATAGCGATGCGAATATGGGGTTAATTGGAGATATTAAACAAGAATTGCGTAAAGTAAATGCGCTTAAAATCAACTATACTACCAAAAAAGGTAGTGTGTTAGATAACAAATAATTTTACACTCTTAATTTTATATTAAAGGCGCTTTGATTCATTCATAGCGCCTTTTAGTTTATAGTAAATATACTTACTTTTAAAGGTATAAAAAACATCCCTTTTTAATGAAGCCAATCCTACTTGCCATATGCATCCTAGCAATCAGTAGTTGTTTTGCACAAGAAGAACCAATTAAAGAATTAGATTCCCTTTATAAGGAAGACCAATTTTATGCAGGGGTGAGTTATAATTTACTTGATAAACGACCAAGTGGGGTTAAGCAAAGCGGTTTTTCATTAGGGTTTCATCTAGGTTTTATAAAAGATATGCCAATTAATGAAAGACGAAATTTGGCTATTGGTATTGGTTTAGGGTATTCTGCGAATTCCCATAACCAGAACTTATTAGTGAGTAAATCGGTTAGTGGAGATTTTAGCTATAGTGTTATTGAGGGAAACAACACGTATAAAAGAAACAAATTTTCTACGCACTTAATTGAACTTCCAATAGAGTTTAGATGGCGTACATCAACACCCCAAGATTATAACTTTTGGCGTATTTATGCGGGGTTTAAATTGGGATACGCATTCGTCAATACAATAAAGTACAGAGGTGATATGGGTGACTTTAAATATAGCGACAGAGGCGATTTTAATGACCTTCAATATGGGCCAACATTAAGTGTGGGTTACAATACTTGGAACCTGCATATATATTACGCGTTAAATCCAATTTTTAATGGAGATGCCCAGCTTAACAATAAACAAATAGATATGAAGGCTATTAAAATAGGACTAATGTTTTATATCCTTTAGCCGAAGTTAGTCTTCTAATTTTAAAGCCAATAATTCACCAAAACCAATTGGGGGATAGCACCAATAAAAGCACCAATAATTAGTTCTTTCCCATTATGGGCCTTTAAATGTAAACGCGAAGTAGCAATGGCTCCAATCATAACAGCCATCAAAGCTAAGGTGCCATTGATGTTTATGCTAAAATGGATGCTCAAGGCCACAAAAAACATGAATACACTACAAACCGCCATCATGTGTAAGCTGATTTTAAAATTCATAATTGCCATAAGCAAACATGTCATATTGGAGATGAGCAAGCCAATTAAAAAGAAATATATTTCTATAGCTTGTGATGGTGTAATAATACGCTGCAATACTATTATGATTATGACGCTATAAAGCATTAAGGGATATAAGCGTTCTTTTGGCGTTTCAAGGTGAACGGAATTAACCTTGCCTAAAGTCTTTAAAAGAAAGTAGGTTAGTATGGGAAGCAAAATCGTTAATATAAATATTGAAATGAGCTTGCCTTGAACGATGTCCTCAGGGATAAACCTAGGTGAAATTTCAAAATAAAACCATATTGCAAAAAGGGGCATTACAAGAGGGTGAAAAATATACGAAATGCTTTTTAGTAGCCTATCCATTATATTTTTTTTCGTAATCGCGCTACGGGAATGTCAAGTTGTTCTCTATATTTTGCCACGGTTCGCCTAGCAATTGGATAGCCTTTGTCCTTTAAAATTGAAGCTAAATTTTCGTCTGTTAACGGCTTCCTTTTATTTTCTTCTTCAATAACCGTTTCAAGGATTTTCTTTATTTCTCTAGTGGAAACATCTTCGCCTTGATCATTTTTCATGGATTCTGAAAAGAATTCCTTAATCAATTTTGTGCCGTACGGTGTGTCTACATATTTGCTGTTTGCAACTCTGGATACGGTTGAAACATCCATGTTAATCTCATCGGCAATATCCTTAAGAATCATTGGTTTTAAGTTACGCTCATCACCAGTTAAAAAATACTCCTTTTGATAATGCATTATGGCACTCATGGTGACAAACAAAGTTTGTTGGCGTTGTTTTATAGCTTCAATAAACCATTTGGCTGCATCCAACTTTTGCTTGATAAATATTACCGCATCTTTTTGTGATTTCGATTTGTCTTTCGATTCTTTATAGCCTTTTAGCATGTTGTTGTATTCTCTGGAAACATGAAGCTCTGGGGCATTTCTCCCATTGAGTGTCAATTCAAGTTCACCATCAACAATTTTTATGGCAAAATCTGGAACAACGTGTTCTACAATTCTATTATTACCCGCATAAGAGCCACCCGGTTTCGGGTTTAAATGTTCAATTTCAGAAATAGCGTCTTTCAACTGAATTTCGGAAACATCGAACTTTTGAAGCAGTTTTTTGTAGTGCTTTTTAGTAAACTGATCGAAGGCATTATCAATAATTTCAATAGCCAAATCGGTGTCTGGACTTTTTTCTTTTCGGTGCAGTTGGATGCTCAAACACTCTTGTAAATTTCTTGCGCCAACTCCCGCAGGATCTAATTGATGTACAATTTTTAATACTTTTTCAATTTTTTCTCTGGTAGTGTAAACATTTTGGGTAAAAGCCAAATCGTCCATTATATCGCTTAAATCACGTCGGATGTACCCACTTTCATCAACACTACCGACTAAAAATTCGGCAATATCCCGTTCATCGTCTGTTAGTCTGTAGGTATTTAATTGGTTTAATAAATGTTGGGTAAATGAAGTTCCCGCTGCATAGGGCATGGTCTTTTCTTCGTCATCACTACTGTAGTTGTTGGCTTGTGTTCTGTAGTCGGGAATTTCGTCGTCGCTTAAATACTCGTCAACATTTATTTCGTCTGCGCCTATGGTTTCATTATCATCAAAATCATCTGCAGAATTATCAAAGTCTGAGTCCAAATCATTCTGCGCTTCTTCCTTACCCCCTTCTAAAGCTGGATTTTCTTCTAATTCCTGTTTTAAACGTTGCTCAAATGCTTGCGTTGGCAATTGTATCAATTTCATCAATTGAATTTGCTGTGGAGACAGTTTTTGCGATAATTTGAACTGTAAATGTTGTTTAAGCATTTTTTGATTTAAGGTTGTTAATCAAAGATAAAAAAAGGGAACTGTATTCCAAAGTCATGCCATGTTTGTCCTTTTCCTATAGTTTCTTTAGAATTCTGCATTTTGGGGAGTGCGTGGAAATGGAATTACATCCCTAATATTGCTCATTCCTGTAGCGAACATCACCAATCGTTCAAAGCCCAATCCAAACCCAGAATGAACGGCAGTTCCGTACTTCCTCAAGTCTAAATACCACCAAAGATCTTCTTCAGGAATGTTAATGGCTGCCATTTTTTGTTTTAAAACATCTAATCTTTCTTCGCGTTGGGCACCACCAACAATTTCACCAATACCTGGAAATAGAATATCCATGGCCCTAACGGTTTTTCCATCATCATTTAAGCGCATGTAAAAGGCCTTAATATTTGCTGGATAATCAAATAAAATAACAGGGCATTTGAAATATCTTTCCACAAGAAAACGTTCATGTTCGCTCTGTAAATCGGTTCCCCAATCTTCTATTAAATATTTAAATTTCTTTTTCTTGTTGGGTTTTGAATTTCTTAAAATATCGATGGCTTCGGTATAGCTAACTCGTTTAAAATGATTGTCTGTCACAAAATTGAGTTTTTCAATTAGAGTCATGCTGCTGCGCTCATCTTGCGGTTTGGTTTTGTCTTCGTCTTGCAAACGCTTATCTAAAAACTCTAAATCTTCACGGTTATTGTCCAAAATGTATTTTATAACCGACTTCATAAAATCTTCGGCCAAATCCATATTTCCTGCCAAATCCATAAAGGCAACTTCGGGCTCTATCATCCAAAACTCGGCCAAATGGCGAGAGGTATTTGAGTTTTCTGCTCTAAAAGTTGGGCCGAAAGTGTACACTTTACCCAGAGACATGGCATAGGTTTCGGCTTCCAATTGCCCTGAAACAGTTAAATTGGTTTCCTTTCCGAAGAAATCTTTGGAATAATCAATACTTCCTTCTTCGTTTATAGGCGGATTTTTCAAATCAAGATTGGTAACCTGAAACATTTCACCAGCACCTTCGGCATCACTACCTGTAATGATTGGCGCGTGCATATAGTAAAAACCATTGTCGTTAAAATATTTATGAATGGCAAAAGATAGTGCCGAACGCAAACGCATTACCGCACTAAACGTACTGGTTCTGGTACGTAAATGGGCATGCTCCCTTAAGAATTCAAAAGAATGTTTTTTAGGTTGAATGGGGTACGATTCAGGGTCTGAGTCCCCTAAAACAGTTAGTTCTTTAACTTGTATTTCCACTTTTTGGCCCTTACCTTGACTCTCAACCAATTCGCCCTTTACATGAATTGCCGCTCCAGTTGTAACTCTCTTCAAAAGGGCTTCATCATAGTTTTCAAAATCAACAACGCACTGAATATTACTTAAGGTTGAGCCGTCATTTAAAGCTATAAACCGATTGGCCCTGAAGGTTTTTACCCAACCTTTTACTTCAACTTCTGGAATAATAATTTCCTGGGTCAGTAACTCTGAAACTGTTCTTGATTGCATGTGCTTGAATTTATATTGTAAATATAAAAAAAGCGTATCGGCTTACAATCTATGCAGGATTAAAAACGACAAAAAGTTATTCGTCTCCATCCTCTTCCGGGATAATATTTATTGAAGGTTCTCTAAGGACTTCTTTATTGGCGATACTGCGCTCTAAAGACAACAACAAAGAAGGCAATAGTAGTAAGTTTGACAACATAGCAAAAAGTAATGTTGCTGAAACCAATGCGCCTAAGGCTACTGTGCCTCCAAAACTGGAGATGGTAAATACAGAAAACCCAAAAAACAGTACGATGGATGTGTAGAACATACTCACACCAGTTTCTCGTAAAGCTCCATATACTGACACCTTAATTTTCCAGTTATTGGCTTGTAGCTCTTGTCTGTATTTTGCCAAAAAATGAATAGTGTCATCCACAGAAATACCGAAGGCAATACTAAACACCAATATGGTTGAAGGTTTTATGGGCACACCCAAATAACCCATTAAGCCCGCTGTTACTAATAATGGTAGAAGGTTTGGTATTAGTGAAATAAGAATCATTCGCCCCGAACGGAACATATACGCCATAAAAAGTGCGATTAAAAAAATAGCCAAGGATAAAGAGATGGCCAGGTTCTTAACCAAGTATTTAGTGCCTTTTTGAAACACCAATGCCTTTCCGGTCATGGTTACATTGTATCTGTCCTTAGGAAAAACCTTGTCTATTTTAGTTTGAAGGTTTTCTTCTATACGTTCCATTTTGTCAGTACCAATATCTTTCATAAACGTTGTGATACGGGCGTACTGGCCTGTGCTGTCCACAAAGTTCTTGAGCAAATCTACATTTGAAGATGAGTTTTTGGCGTACGATAAAATAAAGTTATTTTCTTGAGAAGTAGGCAGTTGGTAAAATTTTGTATTTCCGTTATAGTAGGCTTGTTTCGAATATTTAACCAAACCAACAACCGAAACTGGTTTAGACAGTTCGGGTGTTTCATTGATTAGGCTTTCAAGTTCGTCCATACGCTTCAAGGTGGAAAGCTTCATTACTCCCTTTTTGCGTTTGGTGTCAACCATAATTTCTAAAGGCATAATGCCGCTAAATTCTTCTTCAAAAAACCGAATGTCATTTACAAAATCTGATTTTTGGGGCATATCCTCAATCAAACTGCCCGAAATCTTTATTTGATATATGCCAATGATGCTGGCGGCCAAAAGGATTACTGAAGTAAAATATATGGCGATACGCCTGTCTTTCACCATATGTTCCATCCAATTAACAAAACCACCTATCCAACGTTTGTTAAGATGTTCTAAATGGCGGTCTTTTGGGTAGGGCAGAAACGTGTATATAATAGGTATAATTAACAAGCATAAAATAAAAATGGCCAAAATGCTTAACGAGGCCACTATACCAAACTCTTTTAAAAGTTTACTTTCCGTTAAAATAAATGTTGCAAAACCGGAAGCGGTGGTTACGTTGGTCATTAATGTGGCGTTACCTATTTTGGTGATAACCCGTTGCAACGATTTTACTTTATTACCATGTAATTTAACCTCGTGCTGGTATTTATTGATTAAGAAAATACAGTTGGGAATACCAATAACAATAATTAAAGGGGGAATCAGCGCCGTTAAAACCGTTATCTCATAATTCATTAATCCGATGATACCCAAGGTCCACATTACCCCAATACATACTACAATAAGTGAGATGAAAGTGGCACGAAACGACCTAAAAAAGAAGAAGAAAATCAGGGAAGTCACCAATAAAGCAACTGCAACAAACCAGCCAATTTCATCTACAATAAGCTGGGCGTTTAATGTACGTATGTAAGGCATTCCAGAAACCCTAACGTCCAAATTGGTTTTGTTTTCAAATGCCTCAATTTTTGGCTCTAATACATCAACAACAAAATCTTTTCTGGCGGCTGTATTAACAATGTCCTTTTTTAGGTAAATGGCTGTTCTAATAGTTTTTGTATCCTTATTGAACAAGAAATTGTCATAAAAAGGATACTTTTCAAAAAGCTCATTTTGCAAAGTCTCAATTTGGAATATTGAGGTAATGCTATCTCTTATAAAGGGTTCTAATTTGAATTTTTCATTTTTAGTGTCCTTTACAAGTTTTTGAAGGTCTATTAAAGAAATAACCGTTTCAACGGCCTCATTTTCTTTAAAACTGTGAGAAAGTTTGTTCCAAGCATTTAGGTTTTCAATCGTAAAAAGCGTGCTGTCTTTTACGCCAAGTATAATGAGATTGCCCTCTTCGCCAAAGGTTTTTAAAAAGTTATTGTAAACCATGTTTACCTCATGGTCGTCAGGCAATAAATTAGCTTCTGTGTAGGTGAAACGCATGTTTTCCCACTTTTGGGCCAACAAAAACGTAGCAATAATAATACCTACAAGAATGATGATTTTATTCCTTAAAATCAATCTTGCAGTGACGCTCCAAAAGTCTTTCGAAAAAAGTTTTAACATGCCTTATTTAAAGTTGGGCAAAGGTAGAAAAAAGGAGTATAATACCTCATAATGAGACGTTAAATGTAAACTTAAATGCTACATTATCGTCAATTTGGGGTAAGTGATAAGCGCCGTAACGATAGGTAAAGCTCAAGCCAAAACCGAATAGAAGCTTGTTGAGTTCAAAGCCAGATTCCGTATACCCTTTTTTTAGGGAATTGAAGGTTACGTTTTGGTGCCGCTCAGAATTTTTAATGTCACCAATGGCATATCGCGTAATTAACACAAGTTGGGGTTTAAAGCGAGGTGAAATATTAATTGGTTTCAAAAAATGTTTTAACTGTAGCGTGGCAAACTTATCTGAAAAGAACTCATTGAAATACATGGTCTCAAAACTGTTCAATCCGGCAACAGAGAAGCGTTGCAGTATGGTTTCTTTTGTAATGTTGTTGGGGTAGGCATGATACAAATGTGTTAAAGGAGTGTTGCCGTTTGCAATTCCTGAAACCAGAGTAATTTCTGAAAACGCATCATCTTCATTTCCAATTTTGTAAATGGTCTTGAAATCGAATTTTGAAAAGGTGAAATTGCTTCCAAAAACATCATTAAAACTTTTGGTATACTGAAGAGTGAATCTAGGATAGCCCTCATTTATTTTTTTATTACTTTTTTTAGACGAGTCAACTTTATTAAATGGGCTCCATTGAAAAGCTACTTTAGCAATGCTCAAATCAAATGAAGATATTACCTCATTGTTCAAGATGTAGCTGTAACTGTATGTAGGATCAATATTGCTAATTGAAAACTCCGTTTCAGCTATCATTTTAGGGTTAAATTCATGCTCGAAGGATAACGCTTTTGTAATGTGCCTATGAAAAAGGTCGATATTGATCAATCTCGGTTCAAAAAACTGAAAAAATCTTCCGTCCGTTAAAAATTTGGTGCTGCCTGTTTCCTGCAAATCGTCCGTATAAGATAGATTTAGCCAGCTATTTGTTTTTTCCGATAGGCGAAAACCACCACCAAAGCTATATTTAAAACGATGGTCTCTAAAACCGTAAACCACGTAAGTGTTTAGTCTGTATTTTTTCGAAAAAGCCTCATTGGTAACACCGCCCAATCCCGTTCTAATACCTTCATACTGATTGTATTTGATTAAATATCTTAAATCTGCATTAAAATATTTTGTGGGGAAATAGCCGTTGCCAATACTTTTTAAAAACTCACTTTTTTTAACAGAATCCTGTTCAGGTTTTTTCACTTCCCTTTGAAAAGATTGGGATTGTGCCAAAGAAACAGAAAAAAGAATAAAAAGGAAAAGAGTAAAACGTTTCAAAGTCTGCCCCAATTAAATGCTGTGTTTTTACAAAAAGAGCGACTAATTTGTCGCCCTTCTTTAAACTGTCATGATTTCTTTTTCCTTATGTTCAAAGAGTTCATCAATCTTTTTAACGTAGGAATCTGTCATTTCTTGTATGTCAATTTCGGCGTTGCCTTTAACATCCTCGGAAACATCCTCTGTTTTTTTAATGTCGTTATTGGCATCTTTTCTGGCTGACCGTATACTAACTTTGGCATCTTCTGCTTCGGCTTTGGCTTGTTTTGCCAATGTACGTCTGCGTTCTTCTGTTAACGGTGGCACATTAATAATTATGGTTTCGCCGTTATTCATGGGGTTAAACCCGAGATTGGCATATGATATGCTACGTTCAATTTCTTGAAGCATGCTTTTTTCCCATGGTTGAACGGTAATTGTTCGGCCATCTGGAGTATTAACATTGGCAACTTGGTTTAAAGGGGTTTGAGCTCCATAATACTCTACCATTACACTTCCCAGCATTGCCGGGCTTGCTTTACCAGCCCTGATATTAACAAATTCCTTTTTTAAATGGGCAATGGCATTTTCCATGGCCTCTTTTGCAGTATCTAATATAAATTGTATGTCTTCGTTCATTGCAAAAACTTTTAGGTCAAACTAGGTATCCTTTTTCAAAAATTGCGCCAAATGTTAAACATTAACAACGGTTCCGATGTTTTCACCAGAAACTACTTTAAGCAGGTTTCCTTTTTTGTTCATATCAAAAACAATAATGGGCAAATTATTTTCCTGACTTAAGGTGAAAGCTGTGGTATCCATCACTTTCAAACCTTTTCTCAATACATCATCGAAGGAAAGTGTATTGAATTTTATAGCTTTTTTATCTTTTTCAGGATCTGCGTTATAAATGCCGTCAACACGTGTTCCCTTTAAAATAACATCAGCTTGTATTTCAATAGCACGTAAAACCGCAGCCGAATCTGTTGTAAAATAAGGATTTCCCGTGCCACCACCAAAAATAACAACACGTCCTTTTTCTAAGTGTCTCATGGCTTTTCTTCTTATAAAAGGCTCTGCTACCTCATTAATTTTTATTGCGGTTTGCAGTCGAGTTGGAATGTCTATATCTTCTAGAGCACCTTGTAAAGCCAGTCCGTTTATTACGGTGGCCAACATGCCCATATAATCTCCTTGTACGCGGTCCATGCCTTTACTGGCTCCGGCAACACCTCTAAAAATGTTTCCGCCACCTATTACAATAGCGACTTCTATACCTTTATCCGTAATGGTTTTTATGTCTTCAGCATATTCGGCTAAGCGTTCAGGGTCAATACCGTATTGGCGTTTTCCCATTAAGGCTTCGCCAGATAATTTGAGGAGTATTCTTTTGTATTTCATTCTTTTATTTAATGAAGTTGTGCAAAACTACACATTTTTTTTGTGATACGAATTTTTAAAAAGTTGGAATTTTGGCATAAAAAAACCACTATTCCATCAAGAATAGTGGTTTTGATTTATAAGAGATTCGCATTTGCGAATTGAAATACGGATTAACCTACTGTAGCGCGTTTAAAACCGGAGATTTCTACGTTACCATAAGAAGAAACATATTCTGCAACAGTTTTCTTTTCGTCTTTGATAAACTTTTGATCCAATAAACATTTTTCTTGGTCTAAAGTTGTGTTGTCAGAAATAAAACGTTCCATTTTTCCTGGTAAAATTCTATCCCAGATTTGCTCTGGTTTACCTTCAGCTTTTAATTCTGCTTTTGCAGCTTCTTCAGCTTCCGCTAAAACTTCAGGAGTTAATTGGGCCATAGAAATATATTTAGGAACGTTTTTAAGTGTTTTACCCAAACGCGCCAATTCTTCGTTATCTTTTTCTATTACAGCAATTCTAGCTTCAGTTTCTGATGCAACGAATGTAGGGTCAAAATCTTTGTAAGACAAAGTGGTTGCACCCATTGAAGCTACTTGCATAGCAACGTCTTTTACCAAAACATCAGCATTGTCAACCTTAGCAGTTAAACCTACTAAAGCAGCAATTTTGTTAATGTGAACGTATTGACCAACATAAGGAGCTTCCAATTTTTCAAAAGCAGTGATGTCTAGTTTTTCACCAATAACACCTGTTTGCTCAACTAATTTATCAGCAACAGACATTCCGCCGAAATCGGCAGCTAAAAACGCTTCTTTTGAGTCATAATTTAAAGCAAGCTCAGCCAAATCGTTGGCCAATGCCAAAAAGTTTTCATTTTTACCAACAAAATCAGTTTCACAACCTAAAACAATGGCAACGCCTGCAGTTTCATCTGCATTTATTTTAGCAACAGCAGCACCTTCAGAAGATTCTCTGTCGGCTCTTTTTTCTGCTACTTTTTGTCCTTTTTTACGCAATACGGCGATTGCTTTGTCAAAATCACCTTCAGCCTCAACAAGTGCTTTTTTGCAGTCCATCATACCGGCTCCGGTGGCTTGTCTTAATTTGTTTACTTCAGCTGCTGTAATTTTTACTGTAGTACTCATAGTATTTTTAAATTTAAAAAAGTCGTTTAATTTATTTCAACTAAAGAAAAGAATCAAACGACTTTATCATGTTTCGTTAATGTTATTTATTCTTCTTCGTCAGCAACAGCTACTTTAGCTTTTGCTTTTTTAGCTTTTGGAGCGTCATCTTCAACGTCTACAGCATCTTTTTCTGCTTTACGTTCAGCTAAACCTGATGCTATAGCAGATGCAACGTGAGATAAAATTTTATCGATTGATTTAGAAGCGTCATCATTTGCAGGGATAACATAATCAACTTGACGTGGGTCTGAGTTGGTGTCAACCATTGCAAAAATAGGAATGTTTAATTTTTGAGCTTCCTTAATCGCGATGTGCTCACGCTTAATATCTACAACAAATAACGCACCTGGTAAACGAGTCATGTCGCTAATAGACCCTAAGTTTTTCTCTAACTTAGCTCTTAATCGGTCAACTTGTAAACGCTCTTTTTTAGATAAGGTGTTGAAAGTACCGTCTTTCTTCATTCTATCGATTGAAGCCATTTTTTTAACGGCTTTTCTAATAGTTACGAAGTTGGTTAACATACCACCTGGCCATCTTTCTGTGATGTAAGGCATGTTAATTTCACCAGCTTTTTCAGCAACAATATCTTTTGCTTGTTTTTTTGTTGCAACGAATAAAACTTTACGACCTGAAGCTGCAATTTTAGCAAGAGCTGCTCCGGCCTCTTCAATTTTAGCCGCTGTTTTATATAGGTTAATGATATGGATGCCGTTACGCTCCATATATACGTAAGGAGCCATGTTTGGGTCCCACTTACGTGTAAGGTGTCCGAAGTGTACACCTGCTTCAAGTAATTCTTTTACTTCTACTGCCATGTTTGTAATAGTTTACGTTCTGTTGAATTAGCAATGATTAAGTGGTCATTTTTTAAAATTTGCCTTAACCATTTAGATGCTAAACTAAACCTGCTTTTTAAGGCTAGGTACAACAATAACTGTGTTAAATAATTTGTTTTGATATTAACGTTTAGAGAACTGGAATTTCTTACGAGCTTTCTTCTGACCGAATTTTTTACGTTCCACCATTCTTGGGTCTCTTGTTAATAAGCCTTCTGGTTTAAGGATACCTCTGTTTTCAGCATCTGCCTCGCACAAAGCACGAGAAATTGCCAAACGAACAGCTTCTGCCTGACCAGTAATACCACCTCCATATACATTTACTGTAATATCAAAGTTGCTTTCATTGTTAGTCATGGCCAATGGTTGCTTTACTTTGTACTGTAATGTAGCTGTAGTAAAGTAATTAGCCAAGTCCTTTTTGTTAATCGTAATGTTACCGTTTCCTTGGGCAACATAAGCACGAGCAACAGCCGTCTTTCTACGGCCGATTTTGTGAATTACTTCCATTAATTAAATTCGTTTAAATTGATTGCTTTTGGTTTCTGTGCTGCATGAGCATGTTCTGAACCAACAACAACTGTTAGATTACGGAATAAATCTGCACCTAATTTGTTTTTAGGCAGCATTCCTTTAACTGATTTTTCTACTACTCTTGCAGGGTCTTTACCAAACAATTCGGTAGCAGTTAAACTTCTTTGACCTCCTGGATATCCAGTGTGACGAATGTACGTTTTGTCGTTCCATTTGTTACCAGATAAACTGATTTTTTCTGCATTGATAACAATTACGTTATCGCCACAATCAACATGAGGTGTGAAGTTTGGCTTGTGCTTGCCTCTTAAAAGTTTCGCAACCTTTGAAGCTAAACGACCAAGCGCCTGACCTTCAGCATCAACCAAAACCCACTCCTTGTTTACAGTAGCTTTGTTTGCTGAAATCGTTTTGTAGCTTAATGTGTCCACACTAATTAATTTTTTAATTATTAAACATTCCTCTCTCAAAAAGAGTTTGCAAATTTACGATTATATATTTGATTACCAAATACTATATAGGGTTTTTTAAAGCCTATTTTTAATATTGAAAATAGCTTGTTTTTAAAAGGTTTTGAAGGGTCTTAATCTAATTATAATTCGGGTGAATTTTTTGGGATAAAAAAAACCGATGTTAATCGGTTTTTCTGTTCATCTAAATAAGATTTTAAATATTATTGAATTCTTTTGGCTCGAGGTTCCAAATCGGTTAATTCCGCAATTTTTATGGGTTCTCCAGATTCTATGCTTTTTCGTGCCGCAATGCCTATTAATACTGACATGGCACCATCCCTTACTCCGGCAGCTCTATCATATTCATCTGCTTCGTTGGGAGTTTTAAATATTTTGTCGTGTAAACGTTTGTCTCCTCCACCATGGCCGCCTCGTTCAAAAGCTACGTTTTCAACGTCATAATCTTTCCAAAGTTTATGCACTATAATAGGTTCGAATTTTGCTTCCTCTTCTAATTTTTGATTCATCTCTTTGGCGTGCATTTCTGCTTGGTTTACCGTTTCATTTTTTTGGTAAGGAATGTCAAGCCATGCTTCAATTCTTCCCTCGGTGCCATTAAAGGCTACTCTCCAACCTTCAAAAGGAGAGTAAGTGGTAAGCGAATAATTTAACACTACGTTGTTTTTGTATTTAACCTGAGCCGACATTTTATCATATATGTTGATTTCTTTTCGGAATAAACAATTGTCCCTAATGTACCCATCATATTTCTCGTTATCAGCGTAAAGCTTTGTTAGATGCTCATTTTTTGTGATGTCCCAATAATAATCGCAGTCGTTTTTGTGAGTACAGGTTCGGCAGTTGTCACCTCTAAACGGGCCATTTTCTCCATAATGCTCCAAGTCGCCATAGGCAAAGACCTCACTTGGGTCTGAATCAATCCACCAATTCAATAAATCGAAATGATGCGTTGCTTTATGTACCCATAGCGTGCCGCCTGATTCCCGTTGTCCATGCCATCTTCTAAAATAGGACGCACCGTGATAAGTGTTTAAGTACCAATGAAAATCTACAGATGTTATTTTTCCAATAGAATTACTTCTTAGTAATTCTTTTATTTTCGTGTTGTATGGGCTCCATCGGTAATTAAAGCCAACAATTAAATTTTTGTTTGATCTTCTTTCTGCATCAAGTATGGCTTGGCATTTAGTCTCATCTGTTGTTAATGGTTTTTCAGTTAACACATCGCAACCCATATCCAGTCCTTTAATAACAAATTCGTGATGCGTAGAGTCTTTAGTAGTCACGATAACCAAATCAGGTTTGGTTTCTAAAATCATTTTTTCAAAATCAACAAAGGTTGGGCAACTAACGCCCATGTACGATTTGGCATATTTTAACCGGCCTGGATTAATATCGCAAAGCCCTACAAATTCCAGAATATCTGAAAACTCATCTACCAATCTTTTCCCCCAAAAACCGGTGCCCCTAATGCCCGTACCCACCAATACTATTTTTAGTTTTTCTTTATTTGAACTGAAACTAAACGCAGATATTGGCATGGCTATTCCTGCTGCAAGAAGGCTGATTGAAGTTAAGAACTTTCGTCTGGATGTTTTCATAATTTAATGGCTTTATAGTTTGTTTAGGTTCACTAAATATAATTGAAATTCATTAATATTTTAAAATCTTGTTGATATTATATTGAATTGAAGCATTTCTAAACCATTAGAATTAAGTTAACAAGTATCAATAAGAGCTTCTTTTTTTGTGTTTTTTAGCGCTATACCAAATTTAAAACTTTTAAGATGGATTTCCTGCCATTATCAGAGAGGTTATAGTGTACGGATGGTAATCTATCATTTTAATCCTGTTTATCGGAGATGCCTGTGTGATTCACCCTAAGTTTGTCCTTCTGTTTTTGGCGGATTAAATTTCAGGAGCCTTAGGGCGTTTAAAACAACTAATATTGTTGACCCTTCATGACCCACAACAGCGGGTCCCAGGGATATAGCCCCAATAATAGTTAATGGAACTAGAAGAACTACCATACCAAGGCTAATAATTAGGTTTTGCTTTATTATACGTTTAGCGCATCTGCCTAAACCAATAGCGAAGGGTAAATTGTCCAGTTTGTCCGCCAATAATGCAATATCGGCGGTTTCTAGGGCAACATCAGAGCCTGCAGCTCCCATGGCAATGCCAACGCTACTTTTTACCATGGCAGGCGCATCGTTAACACCATCGCCAACCATGGCAACATTGCCCACTTCGGATTTTAAATGTTCTATGGCGTCAACTTTTTCCTCGGGAAGCAAACTGCCCATTGGGTCAGTAATGCCGATTTTTTCAGCGATGACATCGGCTACTTTTTGATGGTCTCCTGTGAGCATAACCATCTTTTTTATGCCCATTTTTTTCAGAGTCTGGAGAGTTGAAGCAGCTTCAGTGCGGGCAACATCCATTACTGAGATTATTCCTAAATAATTATTGTTTTTATGAATAATCATTGTAGTATGGCCTCGAGATTCTAGTTCTTGCATCCTTTCGTTGATTTCTACGGGAACATCTTTTTGTGTTAATTCTTCAAAAAGCCTTCGATTACCAATATGCACAGTGCTTCCATTCCATTGAGCTCTAATGCCACGAGCGGTCAATGATGTTAAGTGTTCTGCGGGTGGAATCGTTAGGTTCTTGCCTAATTCTTTTTCACCACCTTCAACAATGGATGCTGCTAAAGGGTGGTCACTTAATTTTTCAACAGCTATTGCAGTTATTAATAATTCCTCTTTGGTGTTTTTGCCAAAAGGAATGGCATGGGTGAGTATTGGCTTGCCTCTGGTAAGTGTCCCTGTTTTATCAAATGCTATGGCACGTATGCTTGCTAAGTCTTCTAGTGGGCGCCCCCCTTTTATTAAAACCCCTTGTTTGGCACCTCTAGCAATACCCGCCAAAACGGCGCTAGGTGTAGAAATTGCCAGTGCGCAAGGCGATGCCGCTATTAAAACAGACATGGCCCGATAAAAACTTTGTTTAAAAGTTTCATCAATAACTAAAAAAGCAAAGCATAGAAAAAATACTACTGCCAATACAATAGGCACGTAATTTTTTTCAAATTTATCGGTAAGGTGCTGAGTTGGCGATTTTTGGGTTTCTGCTTCTTTGACTAAATTGATTAATCTTGCTAGCGTACTGTCTTTAGATTCCTTTAAAACTTTTACTTCTAAAGCTCCGGCTCCATTAATGGTTCCTGCAAACACACGATTTTCGGCGGTCAATTTTGAAACATTGGTTTCGTTTTCCCAATTATTAGACGGATATTTTTCTACAGGCATGCTTTCCCCTGTTATGGGCGCTTGATTAACAGTGCTTTTACCTTTATTTACTACACCATCGGCTGCAATTTTAGAGTTAGGTTTTATGATGATGATGTCACCAACTTTTAATTGTTCAATAGAAACCTCTTCAACAGTGCCATTTCTTTTAACGAGTGCCATGGGTGGTGTTAAATTGGAAAGTGCAGCAATAGACTTTCTTGCTCGATTCATGGTATAGTGTTCTAAAGCATGTCCTAAACTAAACAAAAAAAGTAGCAAAGTGCCTTCGCCCCATTTTCCTAGTATGGCAGCACCAAATGCGGCAAACAGCATTAAAAAATCTATTTGAACTTTCCCTTTTAGGATATCTTTACCAGCAGTAATCAATGTAAAATAGGCACCGAAAATACCACCAATGATAAATAATGTGGTTGGGACGATTTCAGGGGTATTTAAAAGAAATGAAAAAATAATACCTGATAGCCAAAAGCTTCCACTGGCTATTGCAAAGTAAAGTTCTGTATTTTCACCAAACCAATCAACTACTATGTTGGAATGTTTGTTCATTACAATTTTGGGGTTAAAAAAGCTGTAAGGTCATGACTAATTTTTTCCGAATCGTTTCATGTTAATTCTTAATTTTTTGGAGAAAGTCAACATTTTCAGCACAATAAAAATAGGCTTTTTTTGATTAAGAAACATTCTATTTAACCATTGAAAAGGCTGTCAAAACGTATTGTTTTTATTTGTAATTGATAGTATATTTAACACTAACCGATTAATTTTTAAGTATTTTTGCAAACTATGCAAGAATTACAACTTTCAGATTGGCTACCTACCACAAACAAAGAGGTTAAAATTCGCGGATGGGAATATCTAGATGTTATCCTGTTCAGTGGAGATGCCTATGTAGACCACCCCACGTTTGGCCCTGCGGTTATTGGGCGTTTACTTGAAAGTTTTGGCTTGCGGGTGGCAATCGTTCCGCAGCCCAATGTAAATGACAACCTTCAGGATTTTGTAAAGCTTGGCAAGCCTAAATTGTTTTTTGGTGTAACCGGTGGCTGTATGGACCCTATGGTGAGTAACTACAACGCCAATAAAAAACGTCGTGATAAGGATGCATACACGCCGAATGGAGATATTGGCTTTAGACCAGATTACGCTACTACAGTTTACAGTAATATTTTAAAGGAAAAATGGCCCGATGTTCCTGTTTTGATTGGTGGTATTGAAGCTTCCTTGCGTCGTGTAACCCATTACGATTATTGGAGTGATAAGTTGATGCCCACTATTTTAGAGACATCAAAGGCCGATATGTTGGTGTATGGAATGGGCGAACAGCCATTGCGAGAGGTTGTTCGATTACTGGAAAAAGGGGTGCCTTTTGAGAGTATAAACACGGTCAATCAAACCGCATTGCTTATTAATAATGACTCGGATATTCCAAAAAATAAAAATTGGGAAGATGTTGAAATAGCCTCACACGAAGTCTGCTTAAAAGATAAAAAGGCCTACGCCTCTAATTTTAAAATCATTGAGCAAGAGTCTAATAAGTTGCATGCGCGACGTATTTTTCAGAAAGTAGGGGATAAGATGCTGATGATAAATCCGCCATATCCAACCATGACCGAGGAAGAAATTGATGCTTCTTTTGATTTGCCTTACACCCGCTTGCCTCACCCCAAGTACGATAAGCGTGGGCCGATTCCAGCTTTTGAAATGATTAAGTTTTCCATCAACATCCATCGAGGGTGTTTTGGGGGCTGTAGTTTCTGTACCATTTCGGCACACCAAGGAAAATTTATTGCGTCACGAAGTCAAGAATCCATTTTGAAAGAGGTGGATAAGGTTGCCAATATGCCAGATTTTAAGGGTTATTTATCTGATATTGGAGGCCCCAGTGCGAACATGTATAAAATGAAAGGTAAAATACAATCTGTTTGTGATAAGTGTGTGGCGCCAAGTTGTATTTCACCAGTTATTTGCAGTAATTTAGATACATCCCATAAACCGTTAACGGAACTGTATAAAGCTGTTGACAGCCATCCAAAAGTTAAAAAGTCGTTCATCGGAAGTGGTATACGCCATGATATGTTGGTGCCAGAATTCAATAAAAATGCGGATGCAAAAGAATTGGATGATTATACCGAGGAAGTCATGACCAAACACGTTTCTGGACGGTTGAAAGTGGCTCCAGAACATACCAGCGACCCTGTTTTGAAACTCATGCGAAAACCTTCGTTTAGTTATTTCCATAAGTTTAAAGATCGGTTTGATAAAATCAATATTAAGCACAAGCTCAATCTACAACTTATCCCATATTTTATATCCAATCACCCGGCATGTGAAGCGGAAGATATGGCCAATCTTGCAGCCGAGACCAAAGATATGGGCTTTCAATTGGAGCAAGTTCAAGGGTTTACGCCAACGCCCATGACTGTGGCAACGGTAATTTATTACAGTGGTTATCACCCTTATACTTTGCAGGAAGTTAAAACACCAAAAACCAAAAAGGAAAAGGACGAACAACACCGATTTTTCTTTTGGTATAAGGATGAAAACAAAGCTTGGATTAAAAACACCTTAAACAAACTGGGGAGGCAAGATTTACTTAAAGTTCTGTTGCCTGAAAAAACTGAAAAATGGCGTAAAAACAAACCGGGCAAACCCAAGCACACATTCAATGATGCAGTTCCTTTTAATCAAAGGAAGAATAAGATAAAATATCGAAAGAAGAGAAAGTGATTTTAATCTTTTTCAATGAGAAAGTTTTTAATGCGCCTCCAGCCAATTGTTACCAACTCCTAAATCAACATCCAACGGCACATCTAATTTATAAGCATTTTCCATTTCTGTTTTCACCAGTGTTTTGATGGTTTCCAATTCTGGTTTGTACACATCAAACACCAATTCGTCATGTACTTGCAAAAGCATTTTGGTTTTGTAATGGCCTGCTTCAAGCTTTCTAAAAATGTTAATCATGGCAATTTTAATGATGTCGGCCGCACTACCTTGTATCGGTGCATTTACGGCATTACGCTCTGCTGCGCCACGCACCACAGCATTTCTGGAATTGATGTCTTTTAAATAACGCCTTCTACCTAAAACGGTTTGTACATAACCATGGTCTCGCGCAAAATCCACTTGCTCACTTATAAAGTTTTTTAATTTGGGGTAGGTGGTGTAATAGGTGTCAATTAACTCTTTGGCTTCACTTCTAGATAAATCGGTTTGGTTGCTCAATCCGAAAGCTGAAACACCGTAAATAATACCAAAGTTTACCGTTTTTGCGTTGCTTCTTTGTTCGCGAGTAACTTCTTCAATAGGAACATTGAATACTTTTGAGGCCGTTGAAGCATGAATATCCTCACCGTGTTTAAAAGCTTCAATCATGGTTTCTTCTTTGCTCAGTGCGGCAATGATGCGAAGTTCTATTTGGCTGTAATCGGCAGCTAATAAAATGTAATCTTCATTTCTAGGGATAAACGCTTTTCTTACCTGTCGGCCGCGTTCGGTACGAATGGGAATGTTCTGTAAATTGGGGTTGTTACTGCTCAAACGTCCTGTGGCAGCAACAGTTTGCATATAATCTGTGTGTACTCTGCCAGTAGATGGTTCAATCTGTTGTGGTAGTGCATCAACGTAAGTGCTTTTTAGTTTTGACAAACCTCTAAACTCCAATATCTGTTGGATAATTTTGTGGTCTTTAGCCAAATAGCTTAAAATATCTTCCGAAGTAGCGTACTGTCCTGTTTTGGTCTTTTTGGGCTTGTCTACCAGTTTCATTTTGTCAAACAAAATTTCGCCCAATTGTTTAGGCGAAGCAATATTGAATTCTTCACCAGCAGCTTCATAAATACTTTTCTCTAGGGTGGCAATATCGTTTTCAAGCTGTTCTGACAAAGAGTTTAAAAAGTCCTTATCCAAATTAATGCCTTCCAATTCCATAGCTGCCAAAACTCGAAGCAAAGGGATTTCAATGTCATCAAAAAGTTTTTGGGTGTTGGCCTCGCCCAATTCGTTTTGAAAATGCTCTTTAAGTTGAAGTGTAATGTCGGCATCTTCAACAGCATATTCCGTTTGCTTTTCTAAAGGTACATCACGCATGGAAAGTTGGTTTTTACCTTTTTTCCCGATTAATTCTTCAATCGAAATGGGCGAGTAATTGAGATAGGTTTCTGATAGCACATCCATGTTATGGCGCATATCAGGATTGATTAAATAATGTGCCAACATGGTGTCAAATAACTTGCCTTTTACCTGTACGTTGTATTTGGCCAAAACCTTAATGTCGTACTTTAAGTTTTGCCCAATTTTTTGAATGTTTTCGTTTTCAAAAAACGGATGAAGCTCTTCAATTAACGTTTGGGCTTCGTCTCTATTTTCAGGAAAAGGTAAATAGAAACCTTTATTAGCTTCCCATGAAAATGCAATGCCAACCAACTCTGCCGTTATGGGGTTAATGCCCGTAGTTTCGGTGTCAAAGCAAACCGAATTTTGGCTCATTAAGTTTTTAATGAACAATTTCGTGGCCATACCTGTTGCCACACTTTGGTAAAAATGTGAGGTGGTTTCGGCTGTTTTTCTGGTGTAAGATGTTGTGGTAGCAATGTTATCTTCAGCATCGCCATCGGCACCAAATAAAGAGAATTGCCCGGTCCCGGCCGATGCTTTTTCTTTTGGCGTTTGGGGCTTTTCCATTGCACTAGAACCAGTATTTTGATTTGAATTGCTTCCCAATTCTACTGAAGTTTCTTCCCCGTCAGAAAATGTTTTTATAAAATTTTCAGTTAGTCGTCTGAATTCTAGATTCTGAAAAATTTCCTTTACTTTTTCAATGTCTGGATGGTTAAGTTCAAAATCTTCTGCGTGAAATTCTACAGGCACATCAAGCATGATTTTTGCCAATTTTTTGGATAGTCTTCCCAATTCAGCATTTTCTTCAACCTTCTCTTTCATTTTGCCCTTTAGCTTATCGGTATTTGCTAAAAGCCCTTCCATGCTGCCAAACTCCTTAATAAACTTTTTTGCTGTTTTTTCGCCAACACCTGGTAACCCTGGAATGTTGTCGCTGGAATCACCCATCATCCCTAAAAAATCAATGACTTGATCTGGAGTTTCAACCTCAAATTTTTTCTTAACCTCGGGGATGCCCCAGGTTTCGTAGCCACCACCAAACGATTTTGGGCGATACATAAAAATATTGTCGGTTACCAATTGCGCAAAATCCTTGTCGGGTGTTACCATAAAGGTTTTGTAGCCTTCTTTTTCCGCTTGACGGGATAGTGTTCCAATAATGTCATCAGCCTCATAACCACTTTTTTCTATGATGGGAATGTGCATGGCTTTTAAAATTTCATGGATGTATGGCACTGCGGTTTTTATTCCTTCAGGCGTTTCATCTCTGTTGGCCTTATATTCCTCAAACATTTCAACACGGTCGGCACTTCCCCCTTTATCAAAACAAACCGCCAAATGGTCTGGGCGCTCTCGTTTTATAACATCCAAAAGGGAATTCATAAACCCCATAATTGCCGAGGTGTCTTCACCCTTTGAATTTATTCTTGGATTTTTTATAAAGGCATAATAGCCACGAAAAATAAGGGCATAGGCATCTACTAAAAAGAGACGTTTTTGGTCTGACATTGGTTTAATTTTGAAAGAAAACCAAAGCTACGAAAAGTTATGCGTAAAATTGAATTTATAATGGTTTGGGTTTGTGTGATGTTTATAACACATCAGTTAAATTCTTAACAATTAGTTAAATAAAACTCTTAATGCGTTATTCATTTATAATACTGTTATCTTTGGGTAAAAAAGAACGATGCTACGCTGGGCTTTACTTTTACTGTTTTACGCCGCAATAACTTTTTATGGCTTTCTGGCCCTTAGAACGGTGACCAAAAATATTTGGTTGCATTACCTGTTTATTTTAATTGCTTTGGTCATTGCGGGCAATTTTATCATTCAATTTACGGTTTATACCGAGGGGCGCGTTTTAACCCCTGCCAAAAGTTATGCCTTTGGATTTTTGTTGGCCTTTATTTCATTGGGGCTTATATTAATTCCGCTTCTTTTATTAGAAGATATTGGACGGGTAATCTATGGGCTTTATGACAAATTTCTTGCTAAAAATGATTCCTTTTATTTGCCATCGCGACGAAAGTTTATCAGCCAGATTGCACTTGGCCTTGCCGCCATTCCGTTTTCATCCATACTTTATGGTATGTATCGGGGTAAGTATCAATTTAGGGTTTTAAATTATACACTTCATTTTGAAGATTTGCCTGAGGCTTTTGATGGATATAAAATCACGCAAATTAGTGATGTGCATTCAGGTAGTTTTGATAACCGGGAGAAAATTGAATACGGTATTAATCTTATAAATGAACAAGCCTCGGATGCTATTTTGTTTACAGGAGATATGGTAAACAATAAGTCTTCCGAAATGCTGCCTTGGAAGGATTTGTTCAGTTCGTTAAAAGCAAAAGATGGTATTTTCTCTATTTTGGGAAATCACGATTATGGCGATTACGTTGATTGGTCATCTTCGGAAGAAAAAAAGCGAAATTTTGAAGAACTGATACAATTACAGAAAGACATGGGTTACGACTTGCTTTTAAATGAAAGCAGATTCATTGAAAAGGATGGGCAGCGCATTGCTATTGTTGGCGTTGAAAATTGGGGTAGCGGCGGATTTAAGCAAGCTGGCGATTTGAAAAAGGCATCAGAAAATATAGACCCGAACGATTTTAAAATATTAATGAGCCACGACCCAACACACTGGCAGCAAAAAGTTATAGATGATGATTACCATTATCATTTAACGCTAAGCGGTCATACCCACGGCATGCAGTTTGGTATTGAAATTCCCGGGTGGGTTAAATGGAGCCCCGCAAAATGGCGTTATAAATATTGGGCAGGTGTCTATAAAGAAATGGGCCAATACATTAATGTAAACCGTGGTTTTGGGTTTTTAGGTTATCCAGGGCGTGTTGGTATATGGCCTGAAATAACAGTTATAGAGCTTAAAAAGGGTACAAGTGATGCATAATTCGTAAGAAATGCTATATTTGTATAAGTGCATATGATTAATAAACAATAAAGTATGTCAAAATTTGGGGAGCTAATAGACGTATCAATTCCAGTTTTGTTAGATTTTTATACAGAGTGGGATGACCAAACCGGGGCAATGCATTTAATTTTAAGAGATGTAGCTGCCGCTTTAGGAGATAAAGCAAAGGTTATTAAAATTGATGTTGAAAAAAATCAGGAACTTGCCGAAGCCCTGCGCGTTAAAACTTTACCAACCCTTATTATCTACAAAGATGGCGAGATGAAATGGCGCCAAAGCGGCGAGCAAGATGCCAATACATTAATTGGCATTGTAAAGGAGTATCTTTAAAAAAAGAGTTAAAATCATAGGGAGAAATCTTAGGTTAAACTTCTTCTAAGGTTTTAAACCTATATCCTTTTTCGCTAAAATAATCCAATACTTTGGGCAATGCATATTGCATGTTTTTAGAAGCCTTAATGCTGTCATGAAAAACAATAATACTGCCATTAACGGTTTTGTCAATTACGTTGTTTAAACAGGTTTCAGGCATAACACTTTTATCCCAATCAAAAGAAAGAACATCCCACATGATTATCTTATAACCCACTTCAATAAGTTTTTTGCCTTGTTTTGGTGTTATTTGGCCATAAGGAGGCCGGAATAAATTGACTGTAGATGATTTATGGGATTCTATGATTTTTTGTGCATTATCTACCTCTGCCAGATAGTCTTCAGTTTTGGTTTTCCACCCTTTTACATGGTTGAAGGTGTGGTTACCAATTATATGGCCTTCTTCAAGAATATTTAGAAATATATCAGGGTGTTTTTCAATATTGTTTCCAATACAAAAAAAAGTGGCCTTGGCGCTGTGCGTTTTCAGTGTTTTTAAGGTCCAGTTTGTTATTTCGGGTGTTGGGCCATCATCAAAAGTCAAATAAATCACCTTTTCGGTTGAAGGAACATCCCAAATATAGTTAGGGAACATTTTCTTGGCGACCAAAGGTGTTTTTATGGGTGTAAAGTCCATAAATTAATCAGCAGTATCTATAGGCAAACTGGTGTCTTGTGGTATATCTGGGTCAAAAGGTTCTTCTACGGGCTCATCACCTCCATAAAAATGCTTAAACGACCTTAAATAGTTATTAAACACTTTGCCCTCAATTTCAGCAAATTCTTCATCATGTTTCACTATGACATCTACTAGGGCTTTATAACGGCTAATATCCGTATAAATTTCTTCAAATAAACGTTCTTGACTATCGGTTTTTAAGCTGCTATAATATGCTAGGTTTTCTTGGTATTTTTTGGCTACTTCTTTAAAAAGTGATCTGGCTTTTTCTTTGTTTCCTACTTCATAATATGCGCTGATGTAGGGCTCAAGTAATGTGTAAAAACCAAAATAATCAACGGGCATGTTTTCCATAGCGATATCGGCAATTTCCTCGGCTTTATCTAGCTTATTCTCATTAATAAGTTGCTGAATTAAGCGGGCTAAATTACCACGATAGGTAATAGAGTTTTTTCGTGTTTCTGGGTCGTGATAAATATCTGGGCTGCCGCTATTGCCCCAATCCCAATTTTTAACCTTTTCATACATTAAATCGCTATCTACACGTCCCATATCAAAAGGGTTGGCACGGTCTACAGGCGTTTTTATTGGGACCAATTTATAGCAAAGCCCATCTAGTTGAAGATAATCTTTCATCCAAATATAATCGTCATCACCAAAGCTTCCACCGGTAAAGTAAATAGGGCGCTTCCATTCGTTGTTGGCTATAACGTCTAGCATCAGCAGCCTGTTTTTGTAGAGAGCACCACCTTTAACCGTAATGTCAATATAGGGTACTATCTTATCGGCATCGGCTAGTTTTACTATTCCTGACTCCAAAACATTTTCCTTATTAACAGGAATGCGCAAATGCGGAGTAGGTAGATAGCTGGCATTCAAATCTTGCGAACGTATCTGTGAAATATCGATTCCTCTTTGCTGTAAAACGAACTTGTATTTTGTTTTTGGGTTATCGCTAGCCACAAAATCCAAAAACTGTTCAACAGTTAATGTATCTGGAATTACTTGTTGGATAACAATATAATCGTTGGTGCCATATTGATATAAATCGTGTGTAAGTTGGGATGGTATAGGGTCGCTCTCATAAGCCTTACGCTTCATTTGATCAATATACCAATCAGTTTGGAATAAACTAGTATTCACAACACGTACATCGGTGCGGTAACCTTCAATTTCTTGGGCATACCAAAGCGCAAACGTATCGTTGTCGCCAATGGTAAACAAAATGGCATTTTGGGCACACGAGTCGAGATACATATGTGCCATAGATTTTGCCGTATATTTTTCCGACCTATCATGGTCGTCCCAGTTATTAGCGGCCATAATGCCAGGAACTAAAATAAGGCAAACCAAAGTAATTAGTGGAGCTGCCAATTTTTTTGGGATGTAAGTTTTTAAAGTGTCATAAAGGCCATAAACCCCAAAGCCTATCCAAAGTGCGAATACATAAAATGAGCCCACTACAGAATAATCGCGTTCCCTTGGTTCAAAAGGGCGGACATTGGTATAAACCTGAATGGCAACCCCAGTAAAGAGGAAAAACACCAACATGACCCAAAACATTTTTTTGTCTTTATTAAACAAAAAGAAAAACCCAAGCAGGCCAAGAATTAGAGGTAATAGATAGTAAGTATTTCTTGCTTTGTTGTTTTTTACATCACTTGGTAAATTGTCTTGCGAATAGCCCAAATGCCATTCGTCCAATAGTTTTATGCCAGATATCCAATTGCCATGATTGTCGTATTTTCCTTGAATATCATCTTGTCTTCCAGCAAAATTCCACATAAAATAACGCCAATACATATAGCCCAATTGGTATTCAAATAAGTATTTTATGTTGCTGGCCAATGATGGTTTTTCAATATCAATATATTCTTTAAACTGCTTCAGAAAGTTGTGATAATCTTCATAATCTATATTACCGTTGTTAACATCCTTTCTAAAATTATTAATTGATTCGCGCAGTTTGTTTTCCATTTGGTACTCAGGCTTCAGTTTAAAATCTAAAAAGCCAGAGAACATCATATAATTTTCGGCATGTTCTGTGCTCCACATACGCGGAAGAATCGATGCGTGCTTAGAATTGTAATTTTGTTTTGCGTTTTTATAATCGTTTACAATGACGTACTCCCCTTTTTTCTCATCTTTTTCATATTTAGGTTTGTCGTCTATGTACGGTTTCTTTTCATCTAAATAGGCATATTGATCAGTAAACTGAGGTCCAAAAAACAGGTGTGTTTCCGGATATTGTTCCAAATTGTAATAGGCCAATAGTTCTCTTGCACTCGACGGGTTATTTTCATTAATCACTACATTGGCATTGGCACGAATGGGCAACATTAACCATGTAGAAAACCCAATAATGATAAATGTTATACATAGAATACCTGTATTGACGTGTACATAACCTTTTTTTCGGGTAAATCGTAATCCATAATTAATTAAAGCAACCAATACTATTCCAGCGATTATGGAACCTGAATTAAAAGGAAGGCCAATGGTGTTAACGAAGAATATTTCGGTAGCACTGAAGATTTTAAGAATATTGGGTGCCAATAATTTAAAAACGAACAACAATATGCCAACGGAAACTACATTGGCAATTATGAAGTTTTTAACCGTAACGGTTTTGTAATTTTTAAAGTAATAAATAAGCCCAATGGCAGGAATGGTAAGCAAGCCCATAAAATGTACCCCAAATGAAAGCCCAATTACGAAGGCAATTAAGATAAGCCATCGGTTACCACGAGGTTTGTCCATATCCTGTTCCCAGCGCAACCCAAGCCAAAACAATGCAGACATAATTAAAGTGGCCATGGCGTAAACCTCAGTCTCTACTGCATTGAACCAAAATGAATCTGTGAATGTAAAAGCCAAACTGCCAACCAAACCACTACCCAAAATGGCCATTGCTTTACTTTGAGATATATCGCCATTTCCTGCTACTATTTTCTTAAGGAGTAAGGTAATGGTCCAAAACATAAAAAGGATGGTGAAGGCACTCGCCACGGCACTCATCATGTTCATCATCCAACCAACAAGTTCATTATTTCCAAAGGTGAAAATGGAGAAAAAAGCACCCAACATTTGAAAAAGAGGCGCCCCCGGAGGGTGGCCAACCTGAAGTTTGGAGGAGGTTAAAATATATTCGCCGGCATCCCAAAAGCTTACCGTGGGTTCAACTGTTAAACTGTATGTGATAAGCGCAATTAAAAAAGAGAACCAACCCAAGAGCGTGTTCCATTTTTTAAAATTGAAATGTGCCATATATGTCTGTGTTTATTTGCTTTGGCGAATTTAACAATAATTACTTAACCGCAAATGTTTTTAAGTAAACGTTAAGTTTTTACGATTATTTTTTGATAAAAATGCTTGTACAAATAAAACTTTGTACTAAATTTGCACCCTCAATTGCACAATGGCCTATGGTGTAACTGGCAACACGTCTGGTTTTGGTCCAGAAGAGTCTAGGTTCGAGCCCTAGTAGGCCAACGAGTAATTTCAAAGTCCTTGTTTTCAAGGACTTTTTTTATGCCTTTTTTTGAAAAAAATAATTTTAAATAGATATTTTCTTAGAGAAGCGCTGCTTTTACGCTTTCTACTGTGTTTTTCGAATTTCCAACGAAAATCTTATCTTCAACGATAATGACAGGGCGGCTTAAAAAGGTGTAATGGTCAAGGATATAGTGTTTAAAGTCTCGTTCAGTTAAATTTTGGTTTTTAAGGTCCATTTCTTTGTACAGATTAGAACGTTTGCTGAAAAGCGCCTCATAACTACCCGCCAAATCTTTCATTTGCTCTAATTGTTGTACTGTTATTTCTTCATTTTTTATGTCTTGAAGAATGAATTCCGAGGATAAATTCAGCTCTTTTAATATCCTTATACAGGTACTGCAGGTCTTTAAGTAATATACTTTTTTCATTTGTTGTAGTTGTTTCTAAAAAAACAAATTAAACTATATTTATCGAAAAATTTAAATATTATGGATTTTACATTTCAGGTTTTGAATAATACACGAGGAATTTTTAGCAAAATAATTGAAAATTCTTCCTTGGAAGATTTAAACAAAATACCCGAAGGTTTTAGCAACAATATTATTTGGAACATAGGGCACATTGTGGTGACAGAGCAGTTACTGGCTTATAAATTGTCTGGGTTAAACATGATGGTTTCGGACGATTTAGTTAACAAATACAGAAAAGATTCCAAACCACAGGGCGATGTTACCCAAGCTGAGGTGAATGAAATTAAGGCTTTATTGTTCTCGACCATTAAAAAAACAGAGGAAGATTATAAAAAAGGTGTTTTTAAAGATTATAATGTTTACACGGTTTCAACAACAGGAAACACATTACATAATGTTGATGAGGCTTTACAATTTATACTTGTTCACGAAGGCATTCACTATGGCTATGTTTTGGCACTTTTAAAAGTTATTAAAAACTAAAAAGGGTTCTGCTTCTTCAAAAGGAATAGCAAACTCTATAATTCCTGTGGAATAGGGTGCAATTTCATATGTGTTATAAAGCAAAACAACACCGCTTTCCGAATAAGCGATGTTAGCAGGCAGTTGGAAGGTGTCTGATTCAAAAACAATGCTTTCTTTTTCTGAAATGCTTTTATCAAAATAGGTTTTGGCCAAGGCTTTAAATCCCTCTAGATTATTCATTAATTTGTCGTTTTGTATTTTTTGTCCAGTAGTACTTTCAAAATTTAAAAACGTAATATTCAATAGTCCGTGTGCCCCACCCGTGTTGACATAAGAGGTAATGGCTATGCTTATTATTTCAGGTGATTGATAAATTACTTCGCCATCAATTTGGGCCTCCCATATCAGGTTGGTTTCAGGAAAGTCGTGTTTAAATGAATCATATTCTGTATTGAAAGCTTCAACACTTTCTTCAATCGGCTTTAATACGACCTCATCGGGGTCGCCAATATGCAGGGAAGTTGATACTGTTCTCGATATTTCAGAATTTATATGATTTGTTATTGTTTTATTTCCTTTTGCCTCAGGAATGTTTATTTCAACAATGTTATTGTTTTCTAGGGGTATGTTAATTTCAGAAAATGATGTTTTTGTCTCATCGTTACAAGCGACAAAGAGCATAAATAGAAAAAAAAACAAGTAGAAGTTTTTGTTAAACATAATTGATTTATTAACTACCCTTAAAGGTAATTATTGCATTTAAATATGCCGAATTAAAATGAATTATTTAATTTATTGAATAACGTTTGCTTAATTGAACATAAGTTCCATTATCAAATTTTGAAAAAGGAGAAAAAAGAGAGTATTAATCTAAATAGTAAATGTAGCCAACATTTACCCAAACTAACCAATCGGTATTTTTGTTAAAGGATAATTCGTGGTTAAGCCCATCCACCCAATCATTGAAATAATATTGCCATCTAAGGTCTAACATTAAATCGGAAAGCTTTGTGAGTTTGTATCTAACACCGGCACTGGCTACCATAGAAAAATGGGAGAGTGGGGTAACGTCAATCGGGTACTGACGTTCGCTTTCAGGAACTCCAGCAGGAAGTGGCGGTAAACGTGTATAGTCTCGGTACCAAAAAGAATAAATATTTTCGGGATTGTAAACATCGCCATCACCATAAGTTGTACTGGCTTCTGGGGTTGAATAGGTATAATGTACGCCCAAGCTAACAAAAGGCGCAAAGCTATAAGCAAACCCTTGAAAATCGCGTATGCTTAAAGGGAAAAACTCAATTTGTGTTCCTATATCAAAGTTTTCGGCTACTCCTTTATGCGCTCTGAGCCTATCCGCATCAGGTGTCACGTTGTCTGGCCCAACCCATTGGCCTAAGTGTTCAAGCTTGGTTTTGTTATAAGATATTTCGTTTCTTAATTTAAAGTGATCATTAAAATAAGTGTCAGTTGTGTAGCAATTACAATCAGCTCTGTAGGAAAAATTGATATAATGTACAATGCCAATACCGTATCCTGAGTTGCCAAAGTTTGTTTTAGAGTCTTGGCGACTTCCAAAATCTGATCTAAATTGAACGGGACCAGCAATAACACCCAATTCGTGAGAAAAGCCCAACTGCGCAGAAGCCTCGTGAACGCTAAGAAATAGCCACAAAGCACAAACCAAATATTTTAAGTTAAGCATAAAAAGGTTTATTTTTTTGAGGGCGTTACTATGGACAAATATATAAAAACTAGGTAAACAAACAAATATTAATGAATTTGGCAAAATCATGTAAAATTATTTATTGCGAAATTCAAAAAAAATAGCTTGTTTTTTTGAAGATAACGTATATTTGTGCCAATAAATTATTTATTCAATAAATATTAATGCAATAATTGTATGTATGAAAAGCATCATTAAAGAATTTTTGGATCAGGTTAGGGAAAGAAACGGACACGAACCTGAGTTTTTACAAGCGGTAGAAGAAGTGGCAGAAACTGTAATTCCTTACATTGTAAAACACGATATATATTATGGGAAAAATATTTTGCTCAGAATGGTTGAGCCTGAAAGATTAATTTCGTTTCGGGTGTGCTGGGTAGATGATAAGGGTGAAATACAGGTAAACCGGGGTTACAGGATTCAAATGAATTCGGCAATTGGCCCATACAAAGGAGGGTTGCGCTTTCATCCTTCGGTAAATGCAAGTATTTTAAAGTTTTTGGCTTTCGAGCAAGTATTCAAAAACAGCCTTACAACGCTGCCCATGGGTGGAGGTAAAGGAGGTAGCGATTTTGACCCAAAGGGTAAGAGTGATAACGAAATTATGAGATTTTGCCATGCTTTTATGAGTGAATTGTTTAGACATATTGGTCCAAATACAGATGTTCCTGCTGGAGATATTGGTGTAGGATCAAGGGAAATAGGCTATTTGTTCGGAATGTACAAGAAGTTGAGAAATGAGTTTACTGGAGTCCTTACGGGAAAAGGCATGTCTTGGGGAGGTTCATTGATTAGGCCAGAAGCTACAGGCTATGGCACTGTCTATTTTGCCCAAAAAATGCTTGAAACTAAAAATGATGATTTTGAAGGTAAAGAAGTTGTTGTATCAGGTTCTGGAAATGTAGCTCAATATGCAGCAGAAAAGGTTACTCAATTAGGTGGAAAGGTTTTAACGCTTTCAGATTCTGATGGCTATATTTATGATTCTGACGGCATTGATAAGGAAAAATTATCATTTATAATGCAATTAAAAAACGTTAAACGAGGAAGGATTAAAGAATATGTAGACAAATATCCCAATGCGGAATACCACCAAGGAAAAACTCCTTGGGATGTAAAATGCGACATTGCACTACCATGTGCTACCCAAAATGAGCTTAATGAAAATGATGCCAAAACACTTTTAAACAATGGTTGTATTTGCGTAAGTGAAGGAGCCAACATGCCATCAACAAAAGAGGCTATAGCGACATTCCATAAGGCAAAAATATTGTTTGCCCCAGGTAAAGCATCAAATGCCGGTGGTGTGGCTACTTCTGGACTGGAAATGACACAAAATTCGTTAAGATATAAATGGACACGAGAAGAAGTTGACAACAAGTTAAAGGACATCATGGCTGATATTCACAAGTCTTGTATAGAATATGGAACAGATGATGATGGATATGTTGATTATGTTAGAGGAGCCAATATTGCAGGATTTGTTAAAGTTGCCGATGCCATGCTTGCTCAGGGAATAGTTTAAGATTTTAAAATTAATTTAAGCAAAAGGCTCCCTTTTTAGGGAGCCTTTTGCTTTTTAATTATATTATTTTAAAGTAAAACTCGTTAGTTATAAATATATTTGAATTTTCAAAAATCTATGTTTAAAAGAATTGTAGTTTTAATTGTCTTTCTATTGCCATTGGTGCAATTTTCCCAAGACTTTTCTGCGCTTTGGCAAGGCCATTTTTCGTATAGACAAATTAAGGATGTTACTCAGGGCAACGGTAAAATTTTCGCCGCAGCAGAGAATGCTATATTCAGATTAGATACAGAGACCAATGAAATGACTGAAATGACTACAGTCAATGGTCTTTCCGGGGAAACTATTTCTTCAATTTACTACAGTGACATTTATGAATTACTGGTTGTTGGTTATGTAAACGGTCTGATTGAAATCGTTTTTGATAATGATGAAAACGTTTTAACTATTGTAGATATAATTAATAAGCCAACAATACCGAGTACAGATAAAAAAATTAATCATTTTAATGGATATCAAAATGTTCTATATGTTTCAACAAATTTTGGCATTTCAGTATTTGACTTGGAACGTTTGGAATTTGGAGACACTTACTTTATTGGCAGTGGAGGCTCACAAGTTCAAGTAACCCAAACAACCATTTATGGTGATTATATTTATGCTTCATGCCTTGGGGGAAATGGTATAAAAAAAGCACTAGTTTCCAGTCCTAATTTAATTGATTTTCAAAATTGGCAATCAATCAATTCTGGTAATTGGCTTTCCATAGAGGCGCAAAATGACAAGCTTTATGCCATTAACACCAATAGGAAAATTTATCAAATTATGAATGATGCCTTAATTGAAGTATTTACCTATTCAACTATGCCGCAAGATTTAAGATTTTATGATGAAAATTTGGTAGTTACTACTCTTGATGGAGTATTTGTTTACGATTCTAATCTTAGTGTTTTGTCGCAAGTGCCTATTGATCCTGTTTTTAGTACCAAATATGTTTGTGCGACCATAGACGCTGAAAACATTTATATTGGCACCAATGATTATGGAATCTTAAAAGCAGCTATTTTAAACCCAACTGTTCTTGAAGAAATTCATCCACAAGGGCCTCTCTTAAATACACCATTTTCACTTCAAACAGAGCCAAATGGTTTATGGGTGACTTTTGGAGAGTATGACCAATTTTATAATCCATACCCGTTAAACAACAGAGGAATAAGCCATTTGAAAAATGATGAATGGATTAATAATGATTATTCCGAAGTATTTGAAGCTAAATGTTTAAACAGTATTGCAATTAATCCTTTTAACAACGATCAAGTGTTTATTAGTTCGTTTTTTAGTGGTTTACTTGAGGTAAATGATGAAGTGCCAACCATTTTATACAATGAAACTAACAGTGGACTGGAATCTCTGGTATTGCCAAATAATCCAAATTATATAGATATTAGGGTCGGGGCTTCATCATTCGATAGGGATGGGTTATTATGGTTAACATCGGGAATCGTTGAAAACCAATTAAAAACTTATAACCCTTCAAACAAACAATGGAAATCTTATTCATTTAAAGAAATAATTGCTAGTCCTGGAGACAACAATGGTTTTAGTGATGTGATAATAGATAATAATAGAACGAAATGGATAGGAAGTTTAGCTTTTGGCCTAATTGGGTTTAACGAAACCAATAGTGGAACAAAAATAAAGGCCATTTACAAAGAAAGTGAAAATATGCCAATTGAAAGAGTTTCTGCTTTAGCCTTGGATAAAAGGAACCAGTTATGGATTGGAACATATAGAGGATTAAGGGTGCTATATAACACCTCCAATTTTTTTGATGACAATAACCCCAGCGTAGATGAAATTATTATAGAGGAAGATGGTATTGCAAAAGAACTTTTGTTCCAACAATATATAACAGATATTAAGGTTGATGGCTCCAACAACAAGTGGATAGGAACAGTTGATTCCGGGCTGTTTTACTTTTCGCCTAATGGTCAAAAGACAATTTTTCACTTTACAAAAGACAATTCTCCTTTGCCTTCAAACAGCATTAGAGACATTTCTTTAGACGATATTAATGGTATTGTATATATTGCCACAACAAAAGGTTTGGTATCATTTCGATCGGGAGGGTCAAGCCCTTTTGAAGATTTGGAAAGTGCCTATGCATATCCAAACCCAGTTAGGCCCGGATTTAATATTGTTGATGAAAAGGTGAAGATTAAGGATATTTCAGAAAATGTAAATATTAAAATCACGGATATTGAAGGTAATTTGGTTGCCGAAGCACAGTCAAGAACTAACCAGAGATATTCAGGTTATAATTTAGAGATTGATGGCGGTACCGCCTATTGGAATGGAAAGAATCTAGCCAACAATGTTGTGGCTTCTGGGGTGTATTTAATAATGCTTTCGGACCTGGATAGCTACGAAACTAAAGTTTTAAAATTAATGGTGGTACGCTAATGCTTATTACTACAAACGCCATTGTTCTTTCAAAACTAAGATATAAAGATAACGACCTCATTGTAAAATGTTACACCCAGCAGCTCGGGTTAGTGAGTTTTCTGTTACGTGGTGTTTTAAAAAGTAAAAAAGGGAATAACAAAGTTGCTTATTTTCAGCTGCTATCCCAATTGCAAATTGTACTGATTCAAAAAAACTCAAGATCGCTTCAGGCCATTAAGGAAGCCAAACCAAATTTCATTTACAATAGTTTACATACCCATGTTTTAAAAAGTGCTATTGTAATGTTTTTAGCGGAAGTGCTATCGAGTACACTTCAGGAAGAGGAACCAAATGAAACTCTTTATAGTTATTTGGAAAGCACACTTTTATGGTTGGATTCACAAGCCGAGTATTCAAACTTCCATTTATTGTTCCTTTTAAAACTCACAAAATATTTGGGTTTTTATCCAGAAATCAGCCATGTGGATTTCCCTTTATTTAATCTATACGAGGGCAGATTCGAGCAAAAAGCTAGTAATAAATATAGTATTAGTGGCGAAAATTTAACACTATTAAAAACTTTATTGGGCACAACATTTGATGCTTTACCTGATATAAAAATCAATGCTAAGCAAAGACAAGCTTTTTTAAGTATGATGTTGTTATATTATGAACTACATTTAGGAAGCTTTAAGGTTCCCAAGTCGCTGCAGGTATTTAATCAAGTTTTTAGCTAAACATGAAGTCTCATTATTTACTTTTATTTTTTTTACTTGTATCTATTTCTTTTCAGGCTCAAAACATTAAAGTGCTTAATAGTGTGACCAAAGAGCCCATTTTTGGCGTTGCTATTTACAATATTGATAAATCTAAAAGTGTGGTAACCAATTTTAGAGGTGAAGCTGATTTGGACGACTTTTCCGATGACGAGACTATTTACTTCAAACATTTGTCACATGTTTTAAAAAAACTGACCAAGAAACAAATTGCGAAATCTAATCGTGTTTTTTTAGTGTCTAATACCCAAGGATTGGAGGAAATAGTGATTTCGGCTTCAAAATTCAAACAGAACAAAAAGGACATACCTCAAAAAATAGTAAGTGAAAGCGCAGAGCATGTTGCATTTTCAAACCCCCAAACAAGTGCTGATTTATTGGAAAACACAGGTCAAGTTTACATTCAAAAGAGTCAGTTAGGTGGTGGTAGTCCTATGATACGCGGGTTTTCTACCAATAGATTATTAATCACTGTTGATGGCGTACGCATGAACAATGCCATATTTAGGGCAGGAAATTTGCAAAACGTTATTTCAATCGATCCGTTATCTGTGGAACATACAGAAGTAACTCTGGGTGCTGGCTCGGTTATTTACGGAAGTGATGCTATAGGTGGGGTGATGAGTTTTTATACCCAAAAGCCTAAACTGTCGTATGCAGATTCGCTATTGTTTCACTCAAATGCCATAATGAGGTACAGTTCTGCTAATGATGAAAAAGCAGGACATTTTGATTTTAATTTAGGGTACAAAAAATGGGCTTTTGTTACCAATGCCAGCTATTCAAGTTTTGGTAATTTAAAAATGGGAAAACATGGGCCCGATGAATATTTGCGCCCAGAATTTGTGATTGAAACCAGTGAAGGCGATGTTATTATTCAAAATAGTGACCCATTGACTCAAAAATATACTGGGTATAATCAGTTGAACTTGATGCAAAAAGTACGTTACGAACCCTATGAGAATTTAAGTTTTGATTTGGGTTTGTTCTATTCTACAACTTCAGATGTGCCTAGATATGACAGATTGATTCGATACCGAAACGATGAGTTACGGTCGGCAGAATGGAATTATGGCCCACAAAACTGGTTTATGGGCAATTTGCAGATTACCAAGTTGAGCAGTAGTTCGAATTTGTACAACAAGATAAAAGCAACCATAGCCTATCAAAATTTTCAGGAAAGTAGGATGGATAGAAATTTTCAATCACCGATTAGAAATATACGTGAAGAGGCCGTTGATGCTTATTCATTTAGTTTAGATTTTGAAAAAACATTAAGCCTTAAAACACAATTTTTTTATGGTGCCGAATATATTTACAATAAGGTGAAGTCAACCGGAGAAGAAGAGAATATCGATACCAACACCATAATGCCAACAGTTTCTCGATATCCAAATGGTGCAAGCTGGCAAGCTGCCGCAATTTATTCCAGTATTAAATATAAGCCCAATCCTAAATTTGTGTTTCAATCCGGATTAAGGTTTAACAACGTAGTCTCCATGGCAGATTTCACAGAAAACAATAGGTATTTAAACTTGCCGTTCCAATCCTCAAAAAGCACGGCAGGTGCATTAACAGGGACTGCCGGTATTAGTTGGTCGCCCAACAGTATCATACAATGGAAAATCAATGCATCATCGGCGTTTAGGGCGCCAAATATTGATGATGTTGGTAAAGTTTTTGATTCAGAACCTGGCTCTGTTGTTGTACCCAACGAAAATTTAAGACCAGAATATGCCTATGGTGGGGAAGTTGGTTTAAAATTGAATTTTGATGATAAGTTGGTGTTGGACATGAGCACTTATTATACCTATTTGGATAATGCCTTGGTGCGACGGGATTATACGTTAAATGGCGAAACAGAAATTATCTATGACGGTGAGTTAAGCAATGTCCAGGCTATTCAAAATGCATCAAAAGCATGGATACATGGTTTTGAAGTAGGCTTGAAAATGCCCATAACATCTCAATTGAACTTTACCTCACAATACAGTATTATTGGCGGTACAGAAACGGCTGGAAATATAGAAGTTCCCGTTAGGCATATTGCTCCAAATTTTGGAAATACCCACCTAATTTGGTTGTTGAATAATGTAAAATTAGACTTATTTGCCAACTACAATGGCAATTTATCTTTTTATCAATTGGCACCTTCTGAAATTGAAAAGGATTACATCTATGCTTTGGATGAAAACGGAAATCCATATAGCCCATCGTGGTACACGCTTAATTTTAGGACTCAATTTGAAATTAATCGCTCTGCTACTTTAACGGCGAGTTTAGAAAACATCACCGATCAACGGTATAAAACGTATTCTTCTGGGATTGCCGCGGCCGGTCGCAACTTTATTTTGGCTTTAAAATATAGTTTGTAACGTCATTCTGAGGAATGACCGCTAGGAAACTACGTGAGAATCTGTCAAATTTTTAGTTTCAATCATGAGATTGCCACACTTCGACTCCGCTCAGTACGGCTAACCAAATGTGATGACTATAAAATAATTATTTCTTTACAGCCTTTTTAGTGACAATAGCACCATTGGAAAGTTCCACTTTGGCGATATAAACAGTGCTTTTTAAATTAGACAATTTATAGGTTTCAGAAGTATTTTGCCCTTTAAGCTGATACAATTGTCTGCCAAATAAATCGTAAATATTAACCGCTTTAATTTTTAAGTTGTTGGAAGCCGTAAACTGAACATCATGGTTATCCAACTCAACAATTTTTAAGCTGTTTACATTTGTTAAGTCAAAATCAGTAGAAAGGGCTTGCTGTTTAAATACAATTTCAAAGCGGTTGTTAAACTCACCCACTTCTGAAGTAAAGGTGTAATCTGAAACCGATAAATCATGTATGGTGTTCAACATGTTATCTTTTAAGTAAACACTATTACTGCTTAAAAAATTGCCTTCCAGTTGGGCAATGGATAATTTGTAAAGTGTAGCCACATCAATGGTAGTACTAAAACCAAGTTGAATAACTTCGTCTTCATTAATACTGTTGATGTCTTTACCTTGGATAACATATTTTTTATTGTTTTCCACCATAGACGTGTATAAAACCGCAGGAGCATCAGGAGATATTAACCTTGGTGCATCATAGGCTAAACCATCATTTCCATCAGTTCCACCATTAACATAGCCGACTAATATTTGATTGAACACCCCGTTATCCGAAGTTAAATTTACCCATAGTCTGTTTTCAGCAAGGCTGTTTGATTTCTTATTGGAACTTGTACCTCTAAAAAATTGACTGTTGCTTGTACCATCTGCCATACGCATGGCATTAGTAAATGTTGCTGTTCCAATGGTTACGGCTGGGATAAAAAAGCCTTGTGCAGATGGAATATATTGATTCGGAATATCAGGACCACCCCCTGCAGCACCACCAACGCCAACTGTATATGTAGCATAATCGTTATTACTGAAATTTATGTCTTGGTTCCCAGGATTTGAACTGTCTGGTGGTGTAGCTTGCGACCAAAAGTATGCAACACCATCAACAACGGCGGAGTTTGCTGCATGAAAAGCATCAAAATCAACAGCTGATGGATAAGGATTACCAATAAAATTCCATCTAAACCCTGTGTTTGCAACGTTGTAAGTTATGTTAACATCAACATCTCCAGTATTGAATTCACCTTCAAAAGAAGCAGTACCAGAACCACCAAAGAATAACCGGGCTTCAGTAACGGCATATCCTGTACCGGGATCCATAGTGAATCCAGAGTATGCGGGTTGCCAATCATCACCATTGTCATCAATGTCATCACCATTGTTGTCTACAAAGTTTGCAGCATTAAACAAAAAGCGTCGGTCTCCATCAACATCAGGGAAAACGCTGCCAATGGTTTCACCAACCACAGGGGAACTCCAATAAGTGTAATAATACCAAGCGGCTTTTGTTGCCGTTTGTTTGTTTACCCTTGAGAGACCATTATTGGTAAATGTTCCGGCATCGTCAATTTGTACAAAATTACCTTGTGTTCGCACAATCAAACTACCATCAACAGTAACATCGTTTTCAACTTCAACAAAAGTTCCGTTATCAACAGTTAACGTAGCTCCGGCATTAATCGTTAAGCTACATGCATTAAAGCTTATTTCGCTTCCTCCACCAGAGGTGTTATAATTGCCATCAATAATAACTTCGGTAGTTGAATCTGGTGTAGCGCTCCAGGTTGTACCATTCCATGTTACAGTTCCTCCAGGGCAAGGAATTGCATTAACAACACCGTTAAATATAAAATCATTAATACTGCAAGTTCCACCACCGCCAGTAGCTCCCCATCCATAAAGTCTAAAAGTTATAGAACTAGTAATGTTTTGGTAAGTTGGGCTGGATAAATCAATTGTAGCTCCTGTTGCAACAGGTGTTCCAATATTTGCTGAATATCCATCCAAGCTGCTTCGAAAAGCAAAATTATTTGCGCCTGTTGGAGATCTTTGCCCTGTATATTCAAAACTTACAAAATCAATTTCATATCCAAAGTTTGGGGCAATGGTAAATTCGAAGTAGGCTGTATTGTCCAAAGCGACAGTATTCCAGCTGTTTGCATTATATCTCCCAAAGCCATTTGCCGGGTTTATACCTGTTCCCCTCCCTATTCCCGATACTACGATGTTAGGGTCGAAATATTGTCCAATCGTATATGGATTATCATTTTCTGGATCACTTGTTGTAATTGGATTGTCAAAAATACTTTGCCCAAACCCCAGATTAATGGTTAAAAAAGCAACAAGAATAAAGGTAATTTTTTTCATAGCGAGAGGATTTTGATAGTTCAATAGATTTGGTTTTATATTTTTCTAATTTATATTTTTTCAATTGTTATTTTTGGCAACACATGCAAACCAAAAAAACATATACACTACAAGAAGCCACCAAAAAACTGGAGAATTATTGTGCGTACCAAGAACGTTGCCATCAAGAAGTAAACCAAAAACTGGAACAAATGCACATGATACCCGAGGCTATTGATGTGATTATTGTTCACCTTATTGAGCATAACTTTCTTAACGAAGAACGTTTTGCCAAAACATTTGTTAGCGGTAAGTTTAAAATTAAGAATTGGGGGCGCTGCCGTTTATCTTATGAATTAAAGAAAAAAGGCATTAGCAAAGTTAATACAAATCAAGCACTTGCAGAAATAGGAAATACGGAGTATATCGAGGTTTTCAATGCGTTAGCCGAAAAAAAAGCTTACACAATAAAAGAAAGCAACGTTTTTAAGAAACGGAAGAAATTGATCGATTATCTGCTCTATAGAGGCTGGGAATCGCACTTGGTCTACGAAAAAGCCAATGAACTAATCAAGTAAATTATACTGATTTTATGAATAAAAAAGCGGATTTACCATGACGTAAACCCGCTTTTTTTGTCATGCTGAACTTATTTCAGCATCTTATAATGAGTGTATTTATAAATTAAATGACGCCCCTAAATTAATGGTAAATTGGTTGTGCAATTTTTCAGGAGGCGTTAATGTTCCTGTTTTATATTTTGCAAACGGTACGTTCAATTCGGTATAAAGTCCAAAGCCTTCACTAAAAAAGTAACGGGCACCCAAATGGCCACCAAAGTTTTTCAGTCCAAGACTTAAGCCTGGGTACAAATCAAAATTTTCATCAACATTTATAACGTTTCCTAAGTTGGCGTTAAAACGCGCGCGAACATCAAAACGATTATCGAAATCTGCATTTAAAGCCTCATTGGCATTGTTTTTTAGGGTGTTGTCAATACCAAGAAGGTAGGTAGATGAAATACCAACAGAAATGTTTTCGCCAATACCATAATCGAAACTTAAATTAAGACCGGTACCGTTGTTTTGAAAATTGGCACCCACTTGAAATTTGTTGTCGCCACTACCAACATAAGCTTGAGAACTAACCAGTGAAACACACAAAAGGGCTAACACTAAAATAAATTTATTCATGATTTGAGTTTTAAATTTAAGTGGCAAATATATTACAAGTTTTGCAAAAAAGGCACAAAAACTATAAATGCTTGTGGGTATTGATTATGGCTTGTTGGTTTTTCCAGTCAATCCATTTTTGTTTTTTTATGCGCCTCATAATGTTGTCGTAATTGCGCATAATAAAAACATTATAAACTGCTTTGCCAAAGTTTTTAGGGTTTCGGGCAATAGCACGCAAACTCATTGAAAAACCTGGTGTGAGATAACGCATATAATGCCAATAGCCTTCGGGCATATACAATACCTCGCCATGGTTCAATTCTGTTTTGTAGCCTTTAGCCTGTTTTAGCATGGGCCATTTTTCAAAATCGGGGTTATTGAAATCAATATCCTCTCTGGTGATTAAGGAATGTGGAATTTTATATAAATACTTGTTCTGTTTTTGGTCGAACAAAATAATTTGCTTTTTGCCCTCAAAATGAAAATGGAAAATATTGGCCAAATCAATATCATAATGCATGAAGGTATATGAATCCTCTCCGCCAAAAAATAACATCGGAATGCTTTTCATGAGGCGCAACCCAAAATCAGGAAATTTAAAATCTTGTTGTAAAGATGGTATTTCCTTTAGGGCGTTCCATAAAAAAATACGGTATTTGGTGGGCTCGCGCTTTAACAGATCAATATAATCGGTCAGCTTCATTTTAGCGTGAGGTTCATTGAATCCGTCTTTATAATCAACTGGTCTATCGTCATAAAGTGGTATGGTAATATCGGCGCCAACTTGCTTTATATAGTCTAAATTCCACTTGGTGTAAGCAGGCCAATCTTCAATAAAACGCTCAATAACCACTGGCTTCTGTGGTTTAAAATAATGTTCTAAAAAATCTGCTTTGGTAATGGTTTTTACCCGCGGAATATCTTGTAAGTTCAACGACAACGCTTCAAAGTTTAGTGGGCTAAAGTTAATAAAACGTCACGAGATTTAAAATAGTAATTGGGTACCGACCTTTTGGTATGTACCCAAAAATATATCGCTAATTAAAGCCATATCGTAAACCAAACAGTACGTTGCTTGGTGGCATGGGTACAAAGCCAGCTTCAATATAATCGGCATTAAAAATATTGCTCGCGGTTACTGTAAATTCGAGTTGTTTTAAGTTTACTACCAATGAAGCGTCCCAAACATTATAGCTATCGCCTGTGGTGCGTTCGGCATGTTTGTATACAATATTTTGGCTTACATTTTTAAACAACTGGGTGCTTAGTCTAGTGGTAAAGTGGTGTTTTAATGTGTTTAAGGAATAACGTGATAAATCTTTATTTTGGTCTAAAATATTGTCATCTAAAAAATTGTAGCCAACTGCTAAAGTTTGGTTGAAACTATTAAGTTTAAAGTTGTATGCCATATCAACTTCAAACCCTTTGGTGTTAACTTCGGCAATATTTGTAGCTGTAAAAAAAGTTTCGGTGGTGTTTTGACGAATAAAATCGATTAAGTTTTTAGCGTCTCTATTATAAACTGCTATCGAGCCCGAAAATTTTGGTGAAAAATATTTAATGCCGATTTCTTGGGCCAAAGCTTCTTCAACTTCCAAATTTGGATTTCCCGTGGTACTAGAATCGTTATAATACAAATCTGTATATGTTGGTATACGGTAGGTATATCCAATATTTCCGTAAGCTTTTAAATTGTCGGTTATTTTATAACCAACATCTAAACCTGGGAATGCATAAAAATCGAAATCTGAGAAGTACGTTAAGGCAACACCGGGGGTCATGTCTAAATTGTCCCATTTAAATTGATGTTCCAGAAACAAGGTGGTCATAAATCGATTTAGGTCTCCTAAATTGTTGCTTTTTATATACACTTTTGAGAGGTCTACACCAAAACCGGTAACACCTAAATTAGACTTGTAAGAAGCGTTCACTTCCGCTCCAATTTTGTTGGTAATGTGTAAATTTCGGTAAACCGTTGGGTCATTTCTTAGGTATATGTATTCGTCTTGGTTGCGTTTCCAGTATACGCGAGGTTTAATGGTTAGTCTTTCGTTATTGAATTGTGTTGAAAATCCAATTAAACTATTTTGGGTTTCTTCATATTGCTCGGTGGCACTTGCCCTGGCATAAAACCCATTGGCGCCAAATTTACGTTCTTGAAACGTGGCAATCATTTCAATGGCTTTTTTGTCTTTATTAAAAACACTTTTTACAAAATAATTGCTGTTGTCGTAATCGGAATTGTGCCTATATCCTGCCGAAGTCATTTTGTCAACATGTACAATATGTGATGAGTTTTCTAAATCGCCACCAACAGTTACTCCACCGTTTAATTGACCAAAAGACCCGCCTTCAGTTTTAACCGAAACCGTGTTATTTAGGTTTTTCTTGGTAACGATGTTAATAGCGCCGTTAAACGCATTTTGCCCAAAAATTCTAGCGGCAGGACCTTTAATAATTTCAATACGTTCAATAACTTCAATTGGTAAAGCAGCATTCATAGTGTGGTGGCCTGTTTGGGCATCGTCCATTTTAATACCATCAATAAGAAGAAGGGTTTGGTCAAAATTTCCTCCGCGGATGTATAAATCGGCTTGACTTCCTGCAGTTCCGCGTCGTCTAATATCTATTCCCGCAATTTGTTGTAACAAATCGGCAACATTTGTTGCGGCACTCTTTTTAATATCTTCAGAAGAAATAATATCTATGGTTCTAGAGTTTTCCTTAAAGGGTAAATCTATTCGTGTTGATGTAATTACAACTTGATCTAAAGAATCCATTTTTACTTGGTCTTCTTGCGTGTGTCCTATTAAAAATGATAAAAATAAGATGGCGGTTAAGGCTAATTTGGCTTTCATAAAATACAATGTTTAAAAACGATGCAAAAGTCGTAACTTTCCGGACGATTCAGATAGTCCAGTTTTAAAACAATGAATAGTCCGGTTAGTCTTCTTTTAAAAGAGTTGATTTCTTTTGAAAAATTGAATACAACACCGGTTTACATCCAAATAGCGCAACAGCTTATCAATGCCATTCAACGAGGCTATTTGTTAAAAGGTTCGGTTCTTCCAGGAACCCGAACACTAAGCGAGTTATTGCAAATTCACAGAAAAACCACTGTAGCGGTTTATGATGAGTTGGCGTCGCAAGGTTGGGTAGAAATAATTCCCAACAAAGGCACATTTGTTTTAATGCCCGAGCAAACTACCGTACCTATTAAGGCTTCAACTCAGCCAATTGATTACGTTTACGAATATTCAAAAACAACGGGTTTTCCGTTTCAACCATCATTTAATTTAGCTTCAACGTTTCAACCATCAAAGGCAAAATACAGCATCAATGATGGCGCGCCAGATTTACGATTGCATCCCATACATCAATTTTCTAGGTGGTACAGTTCTGCAATGAAACGAAAAACATTGATTTCTAAATGGAATCAAACCAACGAGTCCACCTATTCGGTATTCGAAACCCAACTTTGTAACTATTTAAATGCGACAAGAGGATTTCATTTAAACCCTAAAAATGTTATATGTACGCGAAGCACCGAAATGAGTTTGTTTATTGTTTCACAGCTTTTGATAAAGCAAAATGATTTGGTTTTGGTTGGGCAATTGAGTAACTATGCTGCAAATATGATTTTTCAAGAAGCCGGCGCCAACATCAAAACCGTTCCTGTGGATGTTGATGGGATAGATGTAGATTATTTAAAAAACCATTTTAAAAAAGGAGATATTCGTTGCGTATATGTGTGTGCCAACAGACATTATCCAACAACGGCTAAGTTAAGTGCTGAACGTCGTCTAAAATTATTACAATTGGCGAAAGACTACCAATTTGCCATTATTGAAGACGATTATGATTACGATTTTCAGTACGAAGGATCTGCCATGTTGCCCATGGCTACTGCCGATGCCAATGGGGTGGTTATTTATTTAGGGAAATTGGGCCAGTCGTTATTTCCAAGTTTTCAAACGGGATTTGTGGTGGCTCCCGAAAATTTAATTTCTGAAGCAAAAAACTATTTGCAGTTGTTGGATAAACAGGGCGATTTAATACAGGAGCAAATGCTTTCCGAACTGATTTATGAAGGTGAAATTCATCGACTTTTGAAGAAGAATGTCATTATTTATAAGCAAAGACGCGATTCTTTATGCAAGCATCTAGACACACATTTTAATAACGAGGTTATTTGGGAAATACCATCCGGTGGACTCGCCATGTGGCTGAAGTTCGAGCCGAAAATATCGTTGATAAAATTAGCTGAAGAGGCTGAGAAACTGGATGTTTTTCTCCCCAAAACCATTCTTTATCAAGACAGGAATACTTGTGCTATCCGATTTGGATTTGGGCATTTAAACGAAACAGATATTGAAACTGTTGTAAAAAAACTGAAACAAGCCTATGATGTGGTCTCGAACTCATGATTGCAATCTTCACATCTATATTTATCCTTGGCATAAAAAGGAAGCGTGCCAGACAAAAAACCCAAAACAAAGGAGAAGAACGATTTGAAATCTTTAATAGTTGAAAATAATTGAACCTTGGTACTATTACAATTAGGGCAATGAATGGCATTACCCTCATCATCCAATGAATATTTTGCAATACTGTCCAAAATATGCTGGGCTTTCAAAGCATCTTTGGTGAGTACCTTAAGTTTTACACCGCCAATGGCATTACTTACCAAGGGATCGGTGTCTATGGTAAAGTTGTCACTTAAAAATACATTGATGCCGTCTGCCTCCAACCTCCCTTTTATAATTTGGGCTTCACTGGAATATTGAAACTTGGCTATGGTTTTAAAAGTTTGGCTCATGTTGAATCAAATATAATAAACGAGTTTTAATAAAAAATTATTGTTTTTCAATAATTTTTATATATTTGTTATCGTTAAACAATAATTTTATATAATGGAAAAGGTGAGAATTTTAAAGATTTTATTTAATATTTTATACATAAGTCTTATTTCTGTTGGTGTATTAGGGGTGGTCTTTTTTATAGCTGCAGTCTTCTTCAACGAATATTTACCACCAGTTCTTCAAGTTTTCAAAGGGGTATTTAATATAAATCATTTTGGCTGGTTCGTGTATTTGGAGCCATTATCCAAAATAATTGGTTTTATTTTATTTATAGTTTGTGTTCATCATTTGAAGAAGTGCATTGGTTTTTTTGAAAATAATGATTTTTATTCTCCAGATGTTGTGAAACGATTGAGATCTGTTGGCAGATTGTTTGTCATAATCAGTTTGATTTCTGTCCTTCTTAAATTTATTGCTGCAATTTATCTCCAAAGTATTATGGGTAACATGGCTTTAAATATTCCTTATTCATTTTGGGTTGGATTATTGGGTATAGTTGTAGCTTCATTCAATTTAACTAGTATTTTTCTATTAATAACTGGGCTATTCTTATTACTGTTTAGTAACATTTTTGCTAATGCAGGCTATCTCAAACAAGAAAATGATTTAACCATATAGAAATGAAAAAACTAAACCTACTCAAGGTAATTACAGATATTGTTTATTATGTTAATATAGCCGCAGCTATTATTGCTCCTTTAGTTGCCATAGTTGTCTTGTTCAAGATAAATTCCGCAGGGTTTGAATACGATGGAAAACAATACACTAAACTAGGTGCAGGATTAATTATTTCTTCATTATTGAAATTTGTACTGTATTTGGCTTTGGTTTATTGCCTCTTTCTGTTCCGTAAAATCATTTTATTGTTCCAGAAATTGAAGGTTTTTGACAATGTAGTTATTGATTTGTTTCATAGAATTGGCAAGTATTTAATTTTAATTGGATTTGGGTTTATTTTGGTCTCTTGCATTCCCATCAATTATTATTACACGACCTATCATCCTGGAGGTTTTACCAATCATTATGAGTTTGAGTATAATTTTCATTTGAGCATTGTATGGATAGCCATTGGTTTATTTTTTCAGGTTTTAAGTGAAGTTTTTAGCAACGCAAGAAGGCTAAAAGAAGAAAACGATTTAACCATTTAAGCCATGGCCATTATTGTAAATTTGGATGTTGTACTTGCCAAGCGAGATATGAAAAGCAAAGAGCTGGCTGAAATTATCGGTATTACCGAAGCCAACCTTTCCATTTTAAAATCAGGCAAGGCCAAGGCTGTACGGTTTTCAACGCTTGAGGCTATTTGTAAAGCTTTGGATTGTCAACCAGCCGATATTTTGGAGTATGTTGAAGATTAAAGTTGTACTTTTGGGTTATTCAAAAAAATCTTGTTATGAAACTATGTTTTTTCCTTTTGCTTTCCTTTATATCGTATGCCAGTTTCGCGCAGAACAATTATATTGTTAAAACAGAAGACGGCAGGCGCGTGTTGCTTAAGGCCGATTACACTTGGGAGTATATTGATGCTGAGGTGCCAGTTGCCCAAGTGAAGAAAAATGAAATTCCTAAACCTAGTATTGAAAATGGTTGCAACTTAACGGATAGTTTTGAAGAGCCTAAGTTGAACAAAAAAATTCAAGACCAATTAAAAAGGGGTCGTGCTACCATTGACCATATTAAAGCCAAAGTTGCCAAAGATTACGATTGTACCGTAGAAGATGTGTTGCTGTTATCAGCCTCTGAAAAAAAATCGACTGGCAGTTATGCGTTTTGCGCCAATGGCAAAAAGGTGTTTTATAAGCGTACCGGCTATGCTATTCTTGAAAAAGGCAAGTTGTTTTAAAAAGTAAACTTCATAAAAACTAATGCATGGCCACCTAGGAAACTAGGTGGTTTTTTGTATTTTTATAACATGTATGCCCTAGTAGATTGTAACAATTTTTATGCGTCTTGCGAACGTGTTTTTAATCCCAATCTTTGCAATAAACCTGTTGCTATTTTAAGTAATAATGATGGGTGTGTTATTTCGCGCAGTGATGAAGCCAAAGCTATTGGATTGCCAATGGGAGCGCCTATTTTTAAATGGGAAGGGTTTTGTAAAGCTAATAATATTCAAGTATTGTCTTCGAATTACCCCTTATATGGAGACATGAGCAATAGGGTAATGAAAATTCTGGAACAATTTACACCTGATGTTGAGGTGTATAGTATAGATGAAGCTTTTATAGAATTTAAAGGCTTTGAAAACTATAATTTTAACGATTACGGAAACAAAATACGGCAACGCATTTTAAAATGGACAGGTATCCCAACTTGTGTGGGTATAGCACCAACTAAGGCTTTAAGTAAAGTTGCTAATAAAATAGCCAGAAAATTTCCCAATCAAACAAGCGGAGTATATGTAATTGACTCAGAAGAAAAGCGTATAAAAGCTTTAAAATGGATAAAAATTGAAGACGTTTGGGGCATTGGTTGGCGATTACAAAAACGATTAAAAGCCAAGGGTTGCAAAACGGCATTCGATTTCACACAACTTCAAGATGATTGGGTTCGGAAAACATTTTCAATCACCGAGTGGAAACTTAAAAAAGATTTAGAGGGTATTTCAAAAATAAAACTGGATGAGGTCAAGGCAAAACGTGCTATTGCCACTACCAGAAGTTTTGATTACACTTACAGTGATATTGATTATATTAAGGAGCGAATTTCTACCTTTGCCACAAGTTGTGCCGAAAAATTACGTATACAAAAATCGAGCTGCAATATGATTTATGTAATACTAAGTAGCGATAGGCATAAAAAGGACGAACAGCAGCATCGAGGTAGTATAATTGTAAGTTTACCTTACCCAACAGATTCCAGTTTGATTATTAGCAAAGAAGCTGTTCGTGCAGTTACTAGCATTTTTAAAGAAGGTATAAAATATAAACGGGCAGGGGTTATTGTAATGGGTTTGGTGCCCAACAATAATTATCAATTAGATATATTTGAGCATGAAAACCCGAAACATAAATCCCTTATGTCTGCCATTGATGGGTTGAATAAAAAGTATAAGGATTATAAAATAAAATTGGGCAATCAAGATTTAAAACGCACATGGAAAATGCGTCAAGAACGTTTGTCACCAAGGTATACCACAGATATTAATGATATAATAAAAGTAAAATGTTAGTAGAAAGTACCAAAAACTTAACCTTTTTTACTCCAAAATTTTTAGATAATTCTGGAGGCTTTTTCTTTGATGCAGGAATTTCGGCAGGGTTCCCGTCACCAGCAGATGATTTTAAACAAGAACGTCTCTCTTTGGATGATATGCTGGTTAAAAATAAATTGGCAACCTTTTACGCACGTGTAAGTGGCCAGAGCATGATAGGTGCTGGATTAGATGACAATGATTTGTTGGTGATTGATAGAAGTTTAGAACCAGAAAACAATAAAATAGCTGTTTGCTTTTTAGATGGAGAATTTACCGTAAAGCGCTTAAAAGTTAACAAAGAAGGGGTTTGGTTGCAGCCTGAGAACCCTAATTTTCCGATTATAAAAGTTACAGAAGAAAATAATTTTATTATTTGGGGAATAGTCACTAATGTAATCAAGAAAATATATTAAGGAAGATGACACATAAAAAAACGCGAAACTTAAGTTTCGCGTTTTTTATATTATCAAAGTAACGAGCTTAATCAGCTAAAACAATTACTTTGTTGTCTTTCATTTCTATAGTTCCAGAATTTATATTTAACAAAGTAGTGCTTTTGTCCCCTTTGGTAAATTTATCCTGAACCTCTTCATCTAATTCAATGTTTCCAAAAATCTTTACAACACCTTCTTTTAACAAAGAAACAATGGGTGCGTGATTGTTTAACATTTGGAATTCACCGTTTACACCTGGTACGGCAACAGAATCTACTTCGCCACTAAATAAGGTTGCTTCTGGTGATACAATTTCTAAATACATAGTTAAACTTGTTTAACTACCCTGAATTTATTTCAGGGTCTTTTTAATATTTTTATAAAGTTTGTGAGATACTGAAACAAGTTCAGCACTTGCATTTGCTTACGCCTCTGCAAGCATTTTATCTCCAGCTTCAATAGCTTCTTCAATAGTACCTTTAAGGTTAAACGCTGCTTCTGGAAGGTGGTCTAATTCACCATCCATAATCATGTTAAATCCTTTAATGGTTTCTTTAATGTCAACCAATACACCTGGGATACCTGTAAATTGCTCAGCTACGTGGAAAGGTTGAGAAAGGAAACGTTGCACACGTCTTGCTCTACCTACCGCTAATTTATCTTCTTCAGATAGCTCTTCCATACCAAGGATGGCAATAATATCTTGTAACTCTTTGTAGCGTTGTAATAACTCTTTTACACGTTGTGCACAGTTATAGTGGTCTGCACCTAAAATTTCTTTGGTTAAGATACGAGAAGTAGAATCTAATGGATCCACCGCAGGATAAATACCTAACTCAGCAATTTTACGAGACAATACTGTTGTAGCATCTAAGTGGGCAAACGTTGTTGCAGGAGCAGGGTCAGTTAAGTCATCCGCAGGTACATAAACCGCTTGTACCGATGTAATAGATCCCTTTTTAGTTGAAGTAATACGCTCTTGCATCGCACCCATCTCTGTTGCCAATGTTGGTTGATAACCTACCGCAGATGGCATACGACCAAGAAGTGCAGATACCTCAGAACCAGCTTGTGTAAAACGGAAAATGTTATCTACGAAGAATAATACGTCTTTTCCTTGCCCGTCACCAGCACCGTCACGGAAATATTCAGCTATGGTCAATCCAGAAAGTGCCACACGAGCACGAGCTCCAGGAGGCTCATTCATCTGTCCGAATACGAACGTTGCTTTAGACTCTTTCATTTTCTTTTTATCTACTTTAGATAAATCCCATCCACCAGCTTCCATAGAGTGCATAAAATCTTCACCATAACGGATAATTCCAGACTCCAACATCTCTCTTAAAAGGTCATTTCCTTCACGGGTTCTTTCACCCACACCAGCAAATACTGATAAACCACCGTGACCTTTTGCAATGTTGTTAATCAACTCCTGAATCAATACTGTTTTACCTACACCGGCACCACCAAATAATCCAATTTTACCACCTTTAGCATAAGGCTCAATAAGGTCGATTACTTTAATACCTGTAAATAAAACTTCGGTAGAAGTTGATAAGTCTTCAAAAGCAGGTGCCTCGCGGTGAATTGGTAAACCAGATTTTCCGGCTTTTGGTAAATCTCCTAAACCGTCAATGGCATCACCAATTACATTAAATAAACGTCCGTAAACATCATCACCAATCGGCATTTGTATTGGAGCACCAGTAGCGGTAACTTCAGTTCCTCGGCTTAAACCATCCGATGAATCCATGGCAATAGTACGTACAGTATCTTCACCAATGTGAGATTGTACTTCTAATACTAAAATAGAACCGTCAGGTCTTTTAATTTCTAATGAATCGTAAATTTTTGGAAGTTCTGAACCAGCACCAAACTCTACATCGATAACCGGACCTACTATTTGTGCAACTTTACCTGTAACTTTAGACATTACTTATGTGTTTAATATTATGCGATTTAATTGTTAGAAAACAATTTTAGTTTTCGGCTGCAAAGATATATCTTTTAATTTAAAATGAAAGTTGTTTTTTTAGGTTTTTTAGAATAAAAAAACACCTTCAATTTGAAGGTGTTTTGTGTTTATTTATACGAATTATGTTATTGCAATAGTGGAGAATAGTTTGTTGGATAGTCTCCTGCTTTTGCAACATTGCCTGATGCCATAAAATTTGTTCCAAATTCGTCATCTATAGCTTCTAAAAACTTATTTGCCATTAACGCATACCCTCTAGCAGTTAAGTGAATACCGTCTAAGCTAACGGCACCACCAGTTACCAAATCTGCTGTCATCACATAATCATCAAAAGGAACGCCTGTTGATGCCAGTTGGGTTAAAACACTGTTTAAGTCCACCAATACAACATTGGTGTTACTGGCAGCAACACTTGCAATAGTTTGATTATAGGCGTCAGTTGCGGTTTTTATTTCTTCTTGTTCTTCTGGAATCAACACCCATTTGTCTGCTAATGGGAGTGATATGCCTTCAACCGAGAACTGTCCGGCCAATGCCTGGGATAACCCTTGGGACATTAAAAAGGCAACAGAATCTGTGTTTACGGTACCTATAACAGAGGAACTAGGAAGCACAAACAAATCATCAGCTGTTGCTTGTCTTGCCTGCCCATAAACTGTACCCAATAAGTTGGCCACTAATGTAGCTGCTTCTGCAGGAAGTCCAAAAGATTGAACGAATAAAGGAAATGTTGGGCTTGCTTGTAAAACACCCGCAATTTGAGCAGATAAATTTGTTAAACTTTCATCCTGGATTACCACTGCGCTTGCCGCAGTTTGGGAAAAAACGATGCTGCGTTCGGGCACTCCTAAAAATGCAAACACTTGGTTTAATTGGCCAAATATGCCATTTAAAGTTGGTATTTGTGGCCCAAAACTTGAATTAGTAGGGTCCAGTGGATTGTATGGTACAGTAGTGAAATGAGGTAAATCTGTAATATAGGGCACATTTGTAACAGCGCCTTTAGCTCCCGTTGATGTTAATGCAGTAACGGTATTACTAAATACTTGAGCAAAAACATTCGGGTCAGTTATATCATTTCCTCCATAAGTTGATGGGTCTAGATTCCCAGCTTGATTTACACCTGTTCCACCAGAAGTAGCATAACTCAACACATCGTTACCTCCAATTTCAGATAAGGTAAAAAATGTTGGGTTCTGCGCCATGGCCAATTCAAGCAGGGATGCATTTGGAGCAGATTCGGTTAGCCTAATAGCGTAAGGGTTTGCTGCTGCAGGGAAATTGGCCAAATTACCATACCCATTAGCTAATAAATGAAAGCTTTTGGCTCCAGGAACTCCTAAGTTTTTAAATGGTCCCGTTGGGTTATTTGTTGCCAGGTCTGTAGTAACTGTTACAGTGCCTATAATACTTTCTAAAGCTACAGGGCCAGAACCTCCGAAAACCAATCTAGGGCTTTGTATTCTGTTTCCACCGAGGGCAAGCCCACCAAAATTATCATTCATTAAAGGTTGCGTAAAAGTACCACCTCCAACTTTGGCAAATTGTTTTGATAAAGTATTTGGAAATGAATTTTCTTGAGCAGCTTTAAATAGAGCACCATCAGTAAATCCAGCTGTAAATGATGCCCCTATTGCCACATAGTTAGAAAAGTTTACTGATCCAGAAGTTAACTCTGGTAAAGCCTCGGGTGTTTCAATATTAAAATCAGCCAATACATCTTCGGGGTCATTACAAGCATTAAAGCCAACTAATAGAGCAATAAGCCATATATATTTTGTGTTCATAATATTCTTTTTCATCTTATAAGTTGTTAATTGTCCATGATACATAATACATTGAGCCTATAAAGCCGGTTCCATAAGCTGTATAGTATTCTTCTCCAGTAAGATTTGTTGCACCTGCTTTAAAAATTGATTTTAGACTCGGAACTGTCAAGCTAATTTGGGCATCCAGAACATGGTATTCTGGTACGATACCATTGCCAAAAGTGGCTTCCCAATAATAATCATCACTAAATCTATAGGCTACGTTAAAGCCAAAGTTTTTAAACAATTCGGTATTGCCAAAAGATGCTTTAAATTTATGTTCAGGGGTATTGAAGTTTGTTACAAAGTCAGGGTACTTGCTTCTGTCAAAATCTAATTTTGCATAAGTGTAACTTCCGCTTAAATCAAAACCACCAAATATTTTAGTTGACAACCCAAGGGATGCGCCATAAGAATTAACATCGGCTTCTGAATTTGTGTAAATACCATAATCTTTGAAGTCGGCATTTGCCATAGCTTGTACGGATAAGGAATTATCACCAACAGTCCCATAAAAAGGGGCGTAAACCACATTTTGTGAAATAAAATCTTTGTAGCTGTTGTAATAGGCGCTAAAATCAACTATAACGTGTTCAAATTTACCCCTGTATCCTACCTCGGCAGAAGTAACTTGCTCCGGCTTAACTAAGCTGGGATTGCCAATTGATTCGGGGTCGGCTAATATAGAAGCATCCCCTGTGGCTTTAAAATTCAAATATGCGGCTCTTGTATACGAATTATTGTAAGCTGCGGCGGCAGTTTGGGTAATTGATGACGGTTGACCCAACAACTGACCATTGGCACTTATATCATAAGGTCTTGAATATCGCTCTAAATTGGAAGGAGCCGAACCTGCTAGAATGTAGCTTCCTGTGTCTAATCCAATAAACAAATCTTGGGTTGTTGGGTTTCTAAATCCTGTTTGAACTGAAGCTCTGATATTATGGTTTTGATTTACTGTTAAACCAGCTGAAATTCTAGGTGAATAAAACCCATCGAAAAATTCAGATTTGTCATAACGAATAGAACCCGTAAGCTTTAATTCAAGGGCATCATTCAATTCAACATTCTTTTGGATTTGGGTGTAAAGACCATATTCCGAATAGTCAATGGTGCCATCAAAATCGGTGTAAATGGTTCCAAATGAATTTAAGTTATATTTTCTGTAAGATCCACCAACTTGTATTTCGGCCCAATCAATTAAATGGCCAAAGTTGTAATTCGCATCAGTATGGTAATATTTCGAAGCATCTTGAAATTTTGAACCAGTTAAAAAGCTCGGGTCCTTGATAACGCGATTAAAGGCGGCAGTATATTCAGGGGTTCCGGGTTCATAACGTCCGGTTTCAGCTTGTGCTCTTGCCGCTGAATGAGCCTGAGCATCTGTAGCTCCTGCAAGAGTAGCTGTTATATATGCACCGGTATACTCACCAAACCAAGTGTTGTGGTCTTTCCATGAGTTCAGTATGTTGGCTGCAGTAAAAACCATATCATAAGAATCTCCCGCTTTATCGGATACTACATATCCTCTTAAAAAGAAATTGTCGTTTTTTAACTCGAGCTTATGTTGAGCCTGGAAAAAGCCATTGATGTAGTACCTGTTACTGCCTTGATAAATGGTTGATCCAGTACCTACCTTACCTACATAGGATATTTCAAAATCATCTTCCCATGGCCTAAAATATAAGCCCCAATCTGCTTTAATGCTCTCAGCATTGTAATCTGTCAAATCAGCTTCGTCGTACCCTGTTCTACTTACATCAACCGAAGGCACTAAATCGACAAGTGCCGGATTTGGCAACAAACCTCTCGACGCCAAAATTTTCGCAACATCTTTTAGATTTGCCGAAACTAAATCCCCGTAAACGTTTACACCATTATAGTTAATATTGGTTTCCCTTGTGCCACCATCAGAATTTTTATCAACTCTGCTATTAGCTGCCCAATCGGTGCCTTGCAAATAGCCAAAATTGATTTTACCAGCAAGTTTGTTGCTAAATTTTTGGGCGGCTCTAAAACTTAAATCAATATAATCATTATCACCCGCTGCTTTTTGCGAAGTAATGCCTTTTTTAAGTGAAGCGCTTATGCCCGGATAGTCAAAAGGGTTTTTACTGCGCATAAATAAGATACCGTTAAAGGCGTTTGCACCATAAAGTGCTGACGATGCTCCAGGAAGTAATTCAACACTCAGTACATCGGTTTCGGTCATACCCACTAAGTTTCCAATTGGGAAATTTAAAGCAGGTGTGGAGTTGTCCATACCATCAACCAATTGCATAAATCTGTTGTTCGCAAAGGTGGCGAAACCACGTGTATTTACAGACTTAAAGGTTAAACTGTTCGTGTTAACATCTACACCTTTAAGGTTTTCCAAACCATCATAAAAATCTACAGAGGCTGTATTTTTAATTTCTTTTAACCCGAGACGTTCAACAGTAACGGGCGATTCAAAAATACGCTCTGGTGTTCTTGAAGCTGAAATAACAACTTCATCTAATGATGTTCCTTCCTTAAGAACAAAGTTTAAGACTTGGTTGTTTGATGTTACTTCCTCTGACTTGGTTTCAAAACCAACAATACTTGCCTGTACATTGAAGGGTGGGTTCTGGCTGTAAGTTAAGGAAAAGTTGCCATCAAAGTCGGTGACCGTGCCTGTTGAGGTTCCTAGGATAATAATGTTAGCTCCAGGTAAGGGTTGGCCAGTATCATCAACAACGGAGCCAGAAATTGTTGTTTGGGAATAAATTGTACCACAAAAAAGCAACAATAAATAGGGTAGAATTGTTTTCATTTAATTTAGTTTAAGTTTTTCGCGTTAATATAAAGATATTAATTTTTATTGCGTTTAAAAATATAAAAAATTATGCGCGCATAGTATACTTTTTGCAAAAATCAGGCGGTTTTTTTGAATACTTTTGAAGTAAACAGCTCTTAAAATGAAAATTGGCATGATGAGTAGATACTCATCATGCCAATTTTAAATGGTTTATAAACGAACGTTATGTTATTCTACCGTTACGGATTTTGCCAAATTACGCGGTTGGTCAACATTTTTACCCAACATAACGGCTATATGATAAGACAATAACTGTAAAGGAATTGTAGTAAGTAATGGTGAAAGAGATTCTAAAGTCTCTGGCACTTCAATCACGTGGTCGGCAAGTTCCCTTACCTGAACGTCTCCTTCTGTAACTATGCCTATAATTTTTCCTTTTCTTGATTTAATTTCTTGAATATTGCTAACAACCTTTTCATAGTGGCCTTTTTTCGTTGCAATGACCACGATAGGCATATTTTCGTCAATCAAGGCAATGGGGCCATGTTTCATTTCGGCTGCTGGATATCCTTCAGCATGGATATATGAAATTTCCTTTAGTTTAAGAGCCCCTTCTAAAGCGACAGGGAAATTATAGCCTCTTCCTAAATACAAGAAGTTGTGGACATCTTTATATATTTCTGCAACTTCTTTAATATGGGCATCAGATTCCAATGCTTCTTCTACTTTTTTAGGAATCATTTCCAATTCCAAAAGGTGCTGACGGAAATCTGAGCTACTAATGGTGCCTTTTGCTCTCGCCAACCTTAATGCAATAAGCGTTAAAACAGTTATTTGGGTTGTAAACGCTTTGGTTGAGGCAACACCAATTTCTGGGCCTGCATGGGTGTATGCACCAGCATGTGACTCTCGAGCTATAGACGATCCAACCACATTACATACACCAAAAACAAATGCACCTTTAGATTTTGCCAATTTTATAGCGGCCAAAGTATCTGCTGTTTCGCCAGATTGTGAAATGGCTATAAGGATATCATTTTCTGTTATTATAGGGTTTCGGTATCTGAACTCTGAAGCATATTCTACTTCAACAGGTATTCTTGCCAAATCTTCAAAAATATACTCGGCAACTAAACCGGCATGCCATGACGTGCCACACGCCACAATAATAATACGATTGGCGTTGAGGAACTTTTTCATGTTGTCTTCAACCCCAGACATTTTAATTATAGCCTCGTTTCTTAGTAACCTACCTCTGTAGGTATCTTGTATGGCTTTGGGCTGTTCATGGATTTCTTTTAACATGAAATGCTCGTAGCCGCCTTTTTCAATTTGCTCTAAATTGATTTGCAGCTCTTGAACATAGGTGTCAACTAATGAATCGTCTTTTATCTTCCTGACTTTAACGCCTTTATGAAATCTGATAACAGCCATTTCCTCATCTTCTAAGTAAACAGCATTTTTAGTGTATTCCAAAAATGGTGAAGCATCACTGGCTATGAAAAATTCATCTTCATCTTTACCAATTCCAATGGCTAAAGGACTTCCTAATCTAGCAACTACAACTTCTTCAGGTTTATTTTTATCAAAAACAGCAATAGCATATGCCCCGATGACTTGGTTTAAAGCTACCTGTACGGCTTTGCCTAGTTTTACGCCTTCTTGTTTTTTTACGTCTTCAATTAAATTGATTAAGACTTCGGTGTCGGTATCTGATTTAAAAGTGTATCCTCTGGATATTAATTCCTGTTTAAGAGACTCGTAATTTTCAATGATTCCGTTATGGATGATTACAAGCTCGCCTGAATTTGAAAGGTGGGGATGGGAATTTATATCATTAGGCACACCATGGGTTGCCCATCTTGTGTGGCCAATACCCACGTTACCATGTCTTGTTATTTCTCCTTCAGATCGGTTTTCTAAATCGGCAACTTTTCCTTTGGTTTTACAAACCTTAAGGTCTGTACCGTCAAATAATGCGACACCTGCACTATCGTAGCCTCTGTATTCTAATCTTTTAAGGCCTTCTATTATAATGGGATAAGCCTCTCTGGGGCCTAAATATCCTACAATTCCACACATGGTTCTCCGTTTTAGCTTTTGGGGTTAATAAATTCAGAACAAAGATGTTAAATAAATAATTATAAAAGTTATTTATTATATGAATTCCAAGTTTTAACGATGAAATTCATGTCATTTTAATGAAAATGAACTTTAATGTAAAAAACATGGGTAAAGAGCCTATTTTACTTAGCTTCAGTATAAAATATCTTAAGCTTTAATCTTTTTGCTACTTCAACAGATGCATTGCTTCCATGCAAAACCGTGCCTCTTGGGCTTAAAATGGCAGCAGACGGAATTGTCGTGAGATCTCCATTTGCATTTAAAAGCTCATTATTAACGGTATAATTAACGTTATTGGAAATCACCAAACCAATTTTTGTATTCGTTGAGTCCCTCAATAAGATGTTCTTTAAATGCTCGGTAACTCGAATTTTAAACTTTCCTGAAATCGTATCTCGAAGCCCTAGGCTAGTATATTTAGAAATAAATGGTAATTGTGTGTTGTCGGTTTGGTCGTAACTATAATCTATTAAAGGAATGTTATTTTTTATGTCATAAGCATAAATTCGGTCGTATTTATGGTAATCATTGCCATAATTTCCATTTGTAGCTTCATTAAAATCTTCATAAATGACCAATTGAGCCTCATTTATAAGCTTTGTGGGGTTTCCAACTCCATCAGTAAATTCATCTAAAAAATCTTGTATTCCGTTGGGAAACAAATCCACGATGGCCATCGAACCCTCCAATCCTTTTAGATAAAGGGTTTCATCACCTTCAGTTGAATTTCCATCGTCCAATGGAGTACTAAAATCGTTAATAAATGAGTTCAGAATATTTCCGGAAAAGTTCAATGTATACGCAGATTGTATTCTGGCATCTATTTCACCACTTGTATAATGGATTTGGATATTGGCTTCAGAGGAAGATAAATTCAACAAAATCATATTACCATCGTCATTAACGGCTTCCGCCTTAAAGTAAAGACCCCTAAAATAACCTTTAAAATTATTGGCATTGCTTAAAACGGCATCACCTTGCTTGTCTAAAATGGTAGTTTTCCAAAATGCCTTCGCCTCAGTTGTTGTTATTCTTAAGTGGAATGCGGGAGCAGAGCGTGTAGTATCTGTGGCTGTGCCGATAAAAGTAACATCAGGACTGGGAATAAAGTTATTTTGTTGAAAAATAAGTTCGCCTGTATGGTCATCAAAATTAACGGTAGTTTCGTTTGTTAAAATAGAATTAACTGTGTTAGTGGCATTGGAGAAATATTTTTGTGTTGCATTTGCACTACTACCGGGGTCAAAATCTCTTAAAAAATAGGTGTTTTGATAAACAGAAAGTTTAATTTCTGCATTAGGATTGCCGTATAATGAATCTAAAGCGTAAATAGAATATCCGTTATCGTCAGTGCCAATTACGGAACTGAAATATGGAATATGAACAACTATAGAGTCTATTACTGGATTAACACCAAAATCTGTATTAAATGACAAAGGAACCATTTGGCTAACAATGCTGGCCGTAGTTTTTCCAAAGGCAGGGTCGTTAAAAAATCCCAATAGATTTGAAGCCAAATTATTGATTTGTACGGCTTCCAATTTTTTGTTGTACGCGGCTATTATTCTAGTTGAATCAACTTTACGGCTGAAATTGGAATTATCTTCTCCTAAAACATCGCTTTCTATAACGCTGAAGTCTTTGTCGCAAGCAATGAAAGATGAGGTAATAAGTAAAAAAGCGAGTAGCGATTTAAGGGCTTTAAAAGGTCTTTTCATATGTAGTAATAATGAATTAATTTAGCTTAAAACAGCTTCATTGAAGAATGTTGTGTAAGCTTCACCAAATTCATCTTTGCTTTTGTATTCTAAAATAGGTTTTTCTGAGTCTTTTATATAGGAATCCAAATCTTCGGGGATGTTTTCAGAACCTACAATCAGCGCATCAGAATAATCCACGGCAATTTTCATTAAATTAATGTATGATGGTACTTCCAGCGTTTTAATAGCTTCCTCATCAATGTTATCAAACTTAATTTTATTGGCCATGTCTTTATTTAACGTATTGTCGAAACTTTGATTGTAAATGGAGGTTACAATTTTACTTTCGTTAAAAAGGGGCTCGTCTTTGTAGTACTCTTTTAAATAAAGTGGCAATAACGATGCCAACCAACCGTGAACATGGATAATATCTGGAGACCAGTTTAATTTTTTCACGGTTTCAATAACGCCTTTTGCAAAGAAAATGGCGCGTTCATCATTGTCTGAAAACAAATTACCATCCTCGTCGGTCAGTGTTGCTTTCCTTTTAAAATACTCGTCATTATCAATAAAATAAACCTGAATGCGCTCTTTTGGTATTGAGGCTACCTTTATGATAAGTGGCATATCTAAATCATTCACCACCAAATTTATTCCTGATAATCTTATTACTTCGTGTAGTTGGTGTCTTCGTTCATTAATGTTCCCGTACCTGGGCATAAAGATTCTTATTTGCCCGCCTTGTTGATTGACCATACGAGGCGCTTCAAAAGACATTGATGAAATTTCGGTTTCTGGTAAATAAGGCACTACTTCAGATGATACGTACAATATCCTCTTATCTTTCATATGTTATGTTTTGTGTACTAGTGTTCGCTCAATACAAAGCAACAACTGATTTCATTTTAAATTTGAAATTTCAAAATGCCACAAGAAATAAGGTTCTGCTTCTAAGATTTCGAAATAAAAAACACGCAAAAGTACAAAATTTTATGCTAATTGACTGTAAAATCTTAAGTTTGCACGCGTTAATTTTTTATTAAAAGGTGGAAGTTTACACAGAAAAACAACAATTAACCAAAGCAATTGATGCTTTAAAAGCAAAAAACCTGAGCATTGGACTGGTGCCAACTATGGGTGCCTTGCATCAAGGGCATTTGCAATTGGTAAAAAGGGCCTTGGCAGAGAACGATAAAGTTGTTGTAAGCATATTTGTAAACCCAACACAATTTGATAAAAAAGATGATTTGGAAAAATATCCCCGAACATTAGAAAATGACGTTAGCTTATTAAAAACTGTGAACAAGGCAGATGTTTTGGTTTATGCACCATCAGTTCATGATATTTATGAAGGGCATACAGTTTCAGAAAAATTTGATTTTGATGGTTTGGAGTTTGAAATGGAAGGCAAGTTTCGCCATGGTCATTTTGATGGTGTAGGTACTGTTGTGAAGCGTTTTTTTGAAATCGTAAAACCGCATAAGGCATACTTTGGGGAGAAAGATTTTCAGCAACTCCAAATCATCAAGAAAATGGTTGAAAAGCACCATATCCCCGTAGAAATAGTGGGATGTGAAATTCATCGTGAATCCAACGGTTTGGCCATGAGTTCACGAAATACCCGTTTAAAACCAGAGTTTAAAAAAGCCGCACCTTTTATTTATAAAACCTTAAAAGCTGCTAAAGAAAAATTTGGCACAAAAAGTGCTGGTAAAGTAACGGAGTGGGTTGAAAATCAGTTTTCTAAACATGAATTATTGAAGATGGAATATTTCATTATTTCGGAAACAGAAACCTTAAAACCAGTTAAACGAAAATCAAACAAAAAAAGATATAGGGCATTTATTGCAGTATATGCAGATGATATTAGGCTAATTGACAATATCGCTTTAAATTAATTATCTTTGCGGCATGCAAATTCAAGTAGTAAAATCTAAGATTCATAGAGTTAAGTGCACTGGTGCTGAGCTCAACTATATAGGTAGTATAACCATTGACGAAGATTTAATGGATGCCGCCAACATCATTCAAGGTGAAAAAGTCCAGATTGTGAATAATGATAACGGCGAGCGTTTGGAAACCTATTGTATTCCTGGTCCCAGAAATTCTGGTGAAATTACACTAAATGGAGCGGCAGCCAGAAAAGTGTCAGTGGGCGACACTTTAATTTTAATCACCTATGCCTTTATGGAAATTGAAGAGGCCAAGGTGTTTAAGCCCTCGTTGGTATTTCCTGACGAAGCCACCAACTTGCTAAAATAAACATTGAACAAAAAGCTAAAAAATACTATTAAAGTCTTACTCCCATTATTATTGGGAGTTTTTTTGGTCTGGTATTCTTTGAAAGAAGTTCCTTTGCCAAAAATTATTGACTATTGGCAATCTTCAACAAAAAGTTGGGTAGTTTTAGGTGTTTTTTTGGGGTTGTTAAGTCATTTGTCCCGCGCTTACAGATGGCGTTTTCAGTTAGAGCCTATGGGTTACCATATCAAGTTTGGCAATAGTATTATGGCCGTTTTTGCAACCTATCTTATAAACTACACTATTCCCAGGTCTGGCGAGGTAGCCCGGGCATCAATTTTAGCTAACTACGAAGGCGTGCCTTTTGAAAAGGGTTTTGGTACTATTGTAGCTGAACGGATAGCAGATTTAATTGTCATGTTTGGAATTATTGTAGTTACCCTTTTTTTACAATTCGACTTTATTTACACCTTTTTTTCGGAAAGATTTAATCCTGTTAAAATTGGTGCTGTCTTTGTCATTTTTTTGGTTTTAGTTACTTCTTTTTTTTGGTTTATTAAAAAGAGCAATTCTAAAATAGCGTTAAAAATAAAAGGTTTTTTTAATGGGTTGGTAGAAGGTGCTTTAAGCATTTTTAAAATGAAGAAAAAGTGGGCGTTTATTTTCCATACCCTGTTTATTTGGGGAATGTACATGCTTATGTTTTACGTCACATCCTTTTCCATTGAAGACACAAGAGACATTCCTTTTCCTGCAGTTTTAGTAGGATTTATTACTGCTAGTTTCAGTATAGCAGCCACAAGCGGAGGTATTGGTGCTTACCCATTAGCTGTTTATTTGGGGTTTTCAGTATTTGGAATTCAGGAGGAACCAAGTATAGCCTTTGGTTGGATTATGTGGGCATCGCAAACCCTTATGATTATTATTTGCGGCGGTCTTTCGCTTATTTACCTTCCCATATATAACAGAAAAAAAGCAGTGTAAGCGTAAAAACATTCTTTTTATCTCTCTGTATATTTATTACCTTGCCGTTGTTAAAACTCAAATCAATTCAAGATGAAGAAATCTGCCTTGTTCTTTTTGGTTCTGATGTTAAGTTCCGTTAGCATTATAGCTCAAGTAAAATATGAAAATATTCAGTCTTCAAAACTTGGTGAAGAGCGTCAAATAAAAATACAATTGCCAAGAGGCTATGAATCAAATACTGAAGCTACATACCCATTATTTGTTGTCTTGGATGGTGATTACATGTTTGAAGCCGTAGCTGGAAATGTTGATTATTTTTCCTATTGGGAAGATATGCCACAAGCTATTGTGGTTGGGGTTAATCAATTTGGAAAGCGATTTGATGATACTTTGTATTCTGAACAAAACTCATTGCCCATTGAAACTGGCGCTGCTTTTTTTGAGTTTGTTGGTATGGAATTGATGCCTTATTTGGAAAGAAACTTCAGGGTGGGAAATTTTAAGGTTGCCGTAGGCCATGGCGAAACGGCAAATTTCATTAACTATTATTTGTTAAAGCCTCAGCCGTTGTTTCAAAGTTATATTGTGATTAGTCCTGAACTGGCGCCTAATATGTTGGATTATGTCCCTAGTGTTTTAAGCAAGATTGGCACAAAAACCTTTTATTATTTGGCCAATACCAAAAATAATTCCTCGTCCATTTTACAGATGACAACGGCTCTAAATGATGATATTTCTGCTTTGGACAATGAAAATTTGGTTTATGATTTTGATAGCTTCGAAAAGCCATCCCACTATTCAGTGCCAACACATGCCATTCCCAGTGCTATTGAGGGCATTTTTAAAGTGTTTCGGCCAATTTCAAAAGAGGAATATAAAGAAGTTATTCTTGAGTTGGATACTTCGCCGGTACTTTACCTTAAAGAAAAATATCAAACCATATTAGACCTTTTTGGTATTGAAAAGAAGATATTGATCAATGATTTTAGGGCTATTGCCGCAGCCATTGAAAAGAACGAATTATTTGAATATTACGAAGAGCTCGGCAAAATGGCCAGAAAAGAATATCCCGAAACTCTTCTTGGAGGCTATTACTTGGGAAGATTTTATGAAGAAACAGGTGAGCCAAAAAAGGCTATGCGTACATACCAATCGGCTTATACACTTGAAGAAATTGCTGGTATAACAAAAGATGAAGTGCTGGAAAGGGCTGAATTAATAAAACAAGATTTTGGTTTTTAATGGCAAAAGTAAAAACAACTTTTTTTTGTCAAAACTGTGGTACACAATTCGCCAAATGGCAAGGCCAATGCAATGCCTGTAAAGAATGGAACACCATTGTAGAAGAGGTTATTCAAAAACCTGAAAAAAGTGATTGGAAATCTTCAACATCTTCTGTTAAACGAGCTTCGGTTCCTTTACGAATCAATGAGATTGACACCACAAATGAACCCAGATTAGATACTTTTGATGCAGAATTTAATCGTGTTTTGGGTGGGGGCATGGTTCCTGGATCATTAACCCTTTTGGGTGGCGAGCCAGGAATAGGAAAAAGCACACTGCTGCTTCAAATTTCATTAAAATTACCTTATAAAACATTGTATGTTTCCGGCGAGGAAAGCCAAAAACAAATAAAAATGCGTGCCGAACGCATCAATCCGGAAAACAGTAATTGCTATATTTTAACGGAAACCAAAACCCAAAATATTTTTAAACAAATAGAGGATTTGGAGCCTGATATCGTAATAATCGATTCCATTCAAACCTTACACAGCGATTATATTGAATCCTCTTCTGGCAGTATTTCACAAATTAAGGAATGTACGGCCGAGCTTATAAAATTTGCTAAGGAAACTGCTACTCCCGTATTATTGATAGGCCATATTACAAAAGACGGCAATATCGCAGGCCCAAAAATTTTAGAACATATGGTAGATACGGTTTTGCAGTTTGAAGGCGACCGAAATCATGTATTTAGAATTTTACGGGCGCATAAAAACCGTTTTGGCTCAACCAACGAATTGGGTATTTATGAAATGCAGGGCTCGGGTTTGCGTGAGGTTTCCAACCCATCAGAAATTTTAATTTCTAAAAAAGAGGAAGAGCTTTCCGGAAATGCCATTGCTGCTACTCTTGAAGGCATGCGCCCACTCATGATTGAGGTGCAAGCTTTGGTGAGTACGGCGGTTTACGGTACGCCACAGCGAAGTGCCACAGGGTTTAATGCTAAACGATTAAACATGCTTTTGGCTATTTTAGAAAAGCGTGCGGGTTTCCGTTTGGGTGCCAAAGATGTGTTTTTGAACATAACGGGAGGCATTACGGTTGACGATCCAGCCATTGATCTTGCCGTGGTAGCCTCAATTTTGTCATCGAATGAAGATGTGCCTCTTCAAAAAGATTTTTGCTTTGCTGCAGAGGTGGGCTTGTCTGGCGAAATCCGACCTGTGCAACGCGTGGAGCAACGCATTTTGGAAGCAGAAAAACTGGGCTTTTCAACCATTTTTGTGTCAAAATACAATAAAATTTCCCTGAAAAATACGGCTATTAAAGTTCAACTGATTTCAAAAATTGAAGATTTAGTTGCAGAATTATCTTAATTATAAGGCTAAGCCTCATAGTCACTAGCAGGTCTTTTGTCGATAAAAAGAAGCATTTTATCTAATATTTAATTGATTTTGAGGAGTTTCTATTCTGATGTTGTCTCTATATTAAATAGTTGATAATGTTAAGTTTGAGGCATTTTAATAATCAAAAGTAAATGTAGTTTAACCTATTTTTTTTGCCATTTGTATTTTATAAATGGCAGTTCATTAGATTTTTTTAGTGCTTCATCGAAAAATAATCATATTGTGCTTAATTACAAATACTTAGACTTAATATTATAATAGTTATTCCCTCAATAAATTATTATCCATTTTACTAAAATTTAGGTTAGGTACTAATAAATAATTGCTACAATCTATTAAGTTTTGACCTATGAAATCTAAATTACCACTTTTATTAACCATTATTCCTTTTTTACTTTGGGGCATAATTTTAAGAGCTCAAACATGTGGTTCATATACATTCAGTCCGCCAAGCTTACCAACAACTTGCTCCTATACCTACACGTCTTCCGGATGGGTTGATAGTTCGGGAAATCCAACTATGGCGCCTACAATTGTTAATTCTGGAACAAGCGTGTGTATAATGGCAGATAACAGCGATTTAATTGCCAGTACGGGGTTTAAAGGCACCCTCTATGTTGCCCCGGGTGTTACTTATTCAGGTATTATAGCAAGTGTTAATGGAGCTGTTTTACACGTAGAGGGAACGATAGATTTTCCAACGAATCCTTCATTTCAAAATGCAACAGTTTATGTTTACCAAACCGGTGCGGTTTCAGTACCCGGAACCTTCAATCCTGCTGGATCGTCAATAGTTTACAATAACGGACTTTTTAATATTGGTGGTGAACTACAAATGGGAGGTAGTGCAACTTTTGTAAGCTTTAATGAAAGCAGAACAACGGTACAGCTTGATGCTGGTATTGCCAGCGATTATTCAAATTGTGGTATACTAGAGGTTTTCGGTTCTCTCTCTTCGGGTGGGTCTAGTGCGCTTGTTAATGATTGTTCAATTTTCATTCACACAGACATGAACCTAAATGCCGATTATACAAACAACGGACTTTTTGTTTTAAGCGGAAATTTGAGTTTTGGTACAGCAAAGTTTTTCAATAATGGTACCATGTTACTTGATAATATTAACTTAAGTAACGATGAATTGATAGGTAATGATGTAGATTCCATTTTAATTGTTAGGAACAATGCCTCGCTTACCAGCGGCGCTTCCATTACAGGTCATATGTATTACGATATGGATGATGGTGGCGGTTTTGATACTGTATGTGGCTCTTGCACTGAAGATATTGATGTGCTTTTAGATGTAACCATTCCTCCAACTGAAGAACTTTTGTTGGAAGATTGCGGATTAAACATAGAAATCAATCCGGTTATATTTCAATCTAAGCTAGACTTTGATGGCGTAGACGATTATGTTTCGACTCCCAAATTTATAGAAGGGGTTAGCGAGGTTACGATAATGGCTTGGGTTAAATCAGATTTAGGAAATACAGATAATATGACCATTGCTGGCGAGGACTCTGGATGTAGGCTTTGGTTAAAGAAAGGTTCTAAACCCGTGCTAACTTTAAATGGAACGGGTTTTTCAGAAAAATCATTGGAATCGCCAAATGATGTAAACCTAAATGAATGGCACCATGTTGCTGGCACATATACAAGTACAACGGGTGCTATGGAACTGTATATAGATGGTTTATTGGTAAACACAGGGTCTGTTTCTGTTACCGGTTCAGTTATTGAGAATACCTCCAATAGCAATGGTAATTTTGAAATAGGTAGAAAATCTAGTAATATCTCAAACCAAGAGTATTTTAAAGGAGATATAGATGAAGTAAGGGTATTCGATATCGTATTGACGCAAGAACAAATACAACAGATGGTTTACCAAGAAATTGAGGAGAATTTAGGAAAAGTACAAGGAAAAATTATTCCAAAGGACATCGAGGATCTTTCAACCAATACCACGATAAATTGGAGTACTTTGTTAGCTTATTACCCAATGGCCGATATAATTTCTTATGATAGGACAACCGATTATTCCAATAACGATAGGATAACTAAATTACACAACATTACTAGTTTTCAGCAACAAACGGCCCCCATGCCATTTGAAACGGGTGCCAATGGATGTTGGTGCACCGAGGGCACTTGGCTGCACGGCGATGTTTGGGACATTGAAAACGTTGCCAACGTTAAGGACTGGAGCATCGTAAGGGTCTCGCACAATTTAAGCACTAGCAATTCCCACACCAATCTTGGTTTAATAATTGATTCAGGTAAAACCTTTACAATACAAAGTGATAACTTGATACAGAATACCTGGTATCTGGAGCTCAATGGTACGTTGGACCTGGCAGATGATTCCCAACTGGTACAGACGGTTAAAAGCGATTTGGTCACCTCGGCCAGTGGAAAGGTAATGCGCAGACAAGAGGGCACCAATAGCCCCTATAGGTACAACTACTGGTCTTCTCCGGTAGGCACCACAGGGGTTACCTCGCTAACGGATAATAATTCGGCTTCCCATAATACTAACAACTCTAACTTTCAACTACAAATGTTGAAGGATGCATCAGGGTTAGGCATGGGTTTTACATCAAGTTATACAGCGAGCGGTAACATCAGCACCTACTGGTTGTACACATATATAAACGGTCTTAACTATTGGGACTGGGCATCGATTGGTACTTCCACGGCACTTAGCCCCGGTGTGGGCTACACCCAAAAGGGAACGGGCAACCCAGGTACGGAACAGCAATACATATTTGAGGGCAAACCCAATAACGGCACCATTTTGTTGAACGTTACCGACAAGGGTGGTCCTGGTTCAGTGCCGAATGCCTCCAAGACGGAATATTTATTGGGCAACCCCTATGCATCGGCATTGGACGTGCACCAATTTATTGATGACAATGTTGGCGTTATAGACGGCACCTTGCAGCTATGGCAGCAATGGAGCGGCAGTTCGCACAACTTGAGCGAGTACAACGGTGGTTACGCCCAGGTCAACAAATTGGGTTCAACAAGGGCTTATCAGTTTGTTGGTTTTTATGGTGCGCACAACGGTTCACAGGACGGTACGATAGTGCCGACAAGATACCTTCCGGTCGGACAGGGCTTTATTGCCGAGATTGTTGCCGACGGCCAGGTGGAGTTCAATAACGGCCAACGTGTTTTCATCAAGGAATCAGATGCCGATGGCACTTATAACAACGGTTCGGTGTTCTCCAAGGGTTCCAGTGGAAAATCCTCAAAAGCAGCATCTACAAGCAACGTGATGAAAAAAATCCGTTTGGAGTTCAGTTCAACTGCCGGTCCCGAGACCAGAAGGGAACTGTTGCTCGGGTTCAGTGATTACACGACCGATGCCTTTGATTACGGATACGATGCAAAATGTACCGAGAGCAACAACAACGACCTGAACCTAAGTTTAGAGGGACAGAACATGACCATGCAGGCATATTCGGCGATTACAGCGGATAAGGCAGTGCCGCTCAACTTTAAGTCGTCCGGCGACAATGCCTTTGAGATAAGGGCAACGGAACTGGAAAACATGGAAGAAGGCCAGGAAATCTATTTGCGCGATAACCTGACGGGCAGTTACTTCGACCTTACACAGGATGTGGCCTATGCGTTCAGTTCTGGTGCGGGTGTCTTCAACAGCAGGTTTGAGATTGTGTTCCAAAGTCAATCACAGTTGTTGGGTGTTGAAGAATCCATGGAAACAAAAAACAGTATATACTACCTAAACAATAATAAGACGTTGTATGTTAAGAAGTTACATAACAAGGAGGGCCATTTGGCATTGCTAAACATGCATGGGCAAACTATTTTGGAGATGGAGAATTTATTATCTGGGCAATTAGCAAAAGGAGTAGAGTTAAAGAACGTAGCCTCAGGCTCCTATATGGTGTGCCTGAGGACTGAGGCCAACGAGGTGCTCACGAAGAAGATTATTGTGAATTAAATAATTTCATATAGATTATTTGAGTTAGTCGAAAAAAGCCAAAACAATCGTTTTGGCTTTTTTTATCTATTGGTGCAACAATTTTTATTTAATTGGAAATAAATAAGTTCTAAATCGGTTGTTTTGAATCGAATTGACTTTAAAAATTGAGGATTCAGTAGCTGAATTATCCTAATTTTCAAGAAACCAAATACCTCATTATAACAGAATATTTGCATTTTATCGATAAAAATAAGCATTTTATCTGAAAATTTTTAGGTTTTGTCGATTTTTTAAATTAATATTGTGCTTAAAATAAACCGTTAAAAGTCAATAAAATATGAAATTTAAGGCTTTAAAGTAGTCATGTGGTTCATCTGCTTTTTATGCATTTCAAATATTTTGGTATGTATTTAAGTGGTTTTTTTGGTGGTTTTATCGAAAAAAAAACATCTATTTTAAAGTTATTGCAGTAATTATTATTATTGTGTACATTTTTGAGATTAAGCCAATTAGTATGGCAAATCAATAAAATATCTTCCCTCAAAGATTTTTTTAGAAATCCATTGTACTAAAAATTACGTTAGTAGTTAAAAATATAGATAGTCCCAAACTATAAAATTTTAACCTATGAAAAAACTATTACTTTTTAAAGTATTGTTGTTATGTGGATTCTTTTTTACAAATACTTCCTACGCACAGGACACCGATGGTGATGGTATTCCAGATTTCACGGATATTGATGATGATAACGATGGTATTATAGATATCTATGAATGTTCAGCTGCTATTCAATTTAATAATGCTGCTGTTTTAACGGCTACAGATTTGAACGATGTACTCGTTGGTGAAAAGGTAATTTACTCCAACGCACTTTTGTTTCAAAACCAGTATTACGATCTTATACTTACAGTTACATCTATAAATGGTTCATTTCAGGTGGACTGTAACAACGAATTGCGTGTAAACGGTTTTGATGCCAGTCAAGACGAATACGTAACCTACTCTTTTGATTTAGTAGAAGCAGGAACAGCAACCCCTGGTGACCCAACTGGTGTGCCTGCCATACTGTATGATATAATTTTGGAATCTAGAGATATTGATACAAAGAATGGCGATGATTTTACCGAAATAGCAGGGTTTAACCCATCAACGGTAACCTCCTCTGTTACCGGATATTTAAGTGCAACAACCAATTTGGAGCAAGCAGGATTTGTAAATGGAGGTGGGCCTTCAGGCTATACGGCATACAGGTTGGACCCTACTTTGGTTGCACCAAATACGGATTGGGTTAATGAACCCGATGATGGTGGCACTCATGGTGATGACCCAGACTTCTATTTATATATGGAGTTCGACATTTTTTCGCATGTTGATTTGTTATATGGTGCAACAGGTACCGATACTAATACAGGAAACAGGATTACCAATTTTGGTGTAAGTTCTAAATGTGATATGGACAGTGATGGCATTTTAGATACCTTGGATATTGATAGTGACGACGACGGTATTCCAGATAATGTTGAAGCACAGCCAACTATTGGTTATATTCCACCAAGTGGTTTAAGTGGTAGTATTACGGATGCCAATGGTAATGGATTGGATGATGTATATGAGTCTGCCATGGGTGGAACAGATTTGTTTAATGTAGAAGATACAGATGGTGATAAATTAAAAGATTATTTAGATAGCGATACGGATAACGATGGAGTATTGGACATTGATGAAAATGGTCAGGCCAGCGTTTTAACAGGTGTTGATATAGATGGTGATGGATTGGATGATGTGTTCGATTCGGTATTGGCACAGCTTGATGTTAATGATGAAGTGTCAACTGGGGATGTTGCTGATTTGACGGCCTCTTTTGGCGATGCAGATTTTGATGCCACACTAGGAGGCGATTTAGATTATAGAGATATGTTTAATATCAATCCGCCATCATATGCATCTATTGATTTTGATGGTGTAGACGACTATTTAAGTGGTGACCCATTGATACAGGGATTGGGCGAAGTAACCCTCATGGCATGGATTAAAATAGACCCAGCGGGTTCAACAGCGAGGAGTATTATAAGTGAAGATGTATCTTGTAAGTTATATGTAAAAAGTGGCAACAGGATTACTTTTGGTATCACCACCACATTGGGCTCTACCAGTAGTGTTTTGGAAGGAAACGCAATTAGTTACAATGAGTGGCACCATGTTACGGCCACTTATTCTGCAACAACTGGTACCCAGTCTATTTATGTTGATGGGCAATTGGATGCAACATTAACTGATGCATCCCAAATCGGTCATACTATTTTGGCTGATGAAGATTTATGGAATGGCAATTTTGAAGTTGGAAGAATGTCAAGGGCAACACCTGCTCAGTATTTCAGTGGCGACATTGATGAGGTAAGGGTGTTCGATACCGTGTTGACGCAAGAACAAATACAACAGATGGTCTACCAAGAAATCGAGGAGAACTCTGGAAAAGTAAGGGGTAAAATCATTCCAAAGGATATAGAGGATTTGTCAACAAACGCCACAGTAGATTGGAGCAATTTGATAGCCTATTATCCTATGACGGACATAAAAATGGGTAAAACCATGGATTATTCTGGTTATAATAGCTTTTTGTACATCAATTACATAACCACTATTCAAGACCAAACGGCCCCGATGCCCTACGTAACAGGTGCCAATGGATGTTGGTGCACTGAGGGTACTTGGTTGCACGGTGATGTTTGGGACATTGAAAATGCGGCAAACGTTAAAGATTGGAGCATTGTTAAGGTATCTCACGATATAGGTACAACGAAATCCCACACCAATCTAGGACTAATTATAGATTCAGGCGTGACCTTTGACGTTGACGACGACAATTTAATTGAGAACACCTGGTATTTGGAGCTTAATGGCACGTTGGATCTATTTGACGATTCCCAGTTGATACAAACGGTGAACAGTGATTTGGTGACCTCGGCTAACGGAAAGATTTTGAGGAGACAAGAAGGAACAACTAGTCCTTATTGGTACAACTATTGGGCATCCCCGGTAGGGGCCACGGGAGCTACAGCTCTATCGGACAATAATGCCGCGAGCAACAACGCTAATAACAGCCCTTTCAGACTGAACATGCTTAAGGACGAGTCCGGTTTTGGCTGCCTGTTCACCTCGGCCTACACGGGCAACGGCAATATCAGTACTTACTGGCTTTACACGTTCATAAATGGGCTTACCTATTGGGATTGGGCAGCGATTGGTACTTCCACGGCACTAAGTCCAGGTGTGGGCTATACCCAAAAGGGAACAGGAAACCCTGGTACGGAACAGCAATATATATTTGAGGGCAAACCAAATAACGGTACCATTTTGGTGAAGGTTACTGACAAGGGTGGGCCAGGTTCTGTGCCCAATGCATCTAAGACAGAATATCTGTTGGGCAATCCCTATGCATCGGCATTGGACGTGCACCAATTTATTGATGATAACGTCGGTGTTATAGACGGTACTTTACAGCTATGGCAGCAATGGAGCGGCAGTTCGCATAACTTAAATGAGTACAATGGTGGTTATGCCCAAGTAAATAAATTGGGTTCAACACGTGCCTATCAGTTTGTTGGTTTTTATGGAGCAAACAATGGTTCACAGGACGGCACGATAGTGCCGACCAGATACCTTCCGGTAGGGCAGGGCTTTATTGCCGAGATTGTTGCCGACGGACAGGTTGAGTTCAACAACGGGCAGCGTGTTTTTATCAAGGAATCTGATGCCGATGGCACCTACAACAATGGTTCGGTGTTCTCCAAGGGGGCTAGTAGCAAATCGTCAAAGGCATCAACTGTAGGCAACGTGATGAAGAAAATGCGTTTGGAGTTCAGTTCAACTGCTGGGCCCAAGACCAGAAGGGAACTGTTGCTCGGGTTCAGTGATTACACCACGGATGCCTTTGATTATGGGTACGACGCAAAATGTACCGAGAGCAACAACAACGATCTCAACTTGGCTTTGGATGGCAAGAACATGACCATGCAGGCATATTCGGCAATTACAGCAGATAAAGCAGTACCGCTCAACTTTAAGTCATCTGGCGACAACGCCTTTGAGATTAGGGCGACAGAATTGGAAAACATGGATGAGGGCCAGAAAATCTATTTGCGAGACAACCTAACGGGAAGTTACTTCGACCTTACACAGGATGCGGCCTATGCGTTCAGTTCAGGTGCTGGAGTCTTTAACAACAGGTTCGAGATTGTGTTCCAGAGCGAGTCCCAACTATTGGGAACAGAGGAGACCATGGCGACCGAAAACTTCATCTATTACAAGAACAGTTCCAACACGTTCTATGCCAAAAAGTTGAACGCTAAGGTGACCAGATTGGCACTGATGAACATGCGCGGACAGTCGGTGCTTGAGATGCAGGACGTTCAAACAGAGCAGTTGCAAAATGGTATACAGTTTGGTAATATGGCATCGGGCTCCTATGTGGTCTGTCTGAGAACTGAGGCCAATGAGGTGCTCACGAAAAAGATTATTGTGAATTAAATAATTTCATATAGATTATTTGAGTTAGTCGAAAAAAGCCAAAATAATTGTTTTGGCTTTTTTTATCTATTGGGGGCAACGATTTAAGGATAAATTCTTAAATTCGCGGACTTAAAAGATTTACCATTAAATGAGTGTTAAAACTTTGGTTTAGTGATAATTGTATTTATTGAGTCATTAACTAAAAAGTTTACATCTGTCCATTTTAATAAAATATGAATCATCAGATGAAATTTCCTGAATATAAAGGACTTGACTTACCAAAAGTAGCAGAAGAAATTCTAAACTATTGGCAAGAAAATAACATATTTGAAAAAAGTGTATCTACAAAAGAAGGCAATGAAACATTTGTGTTTTTTGAAGGGCCTCCATCTGCAAATGGTCTACCGGGAATACACCATGTTATGGCTCGTGCTATCAAAGATATTTTCTGTAGATACAAAACACAAAAAGGATATCAAGTAAAACGAAAAGCAGGCTGGGATACTCATGGATTGCCAATTGAGTTGGGAGTTGAAAAAGAATTGGGCATTACAAAAGAGGATATAGGTAAAACCATTTCTGTTGAAGATTATAATGCGGCCTGCCGTAAAGCAGTAATGCGCTATACAGATATTTGGAACGATTTGACGCAAAAAATGGGTTATTGGGTAGATATGGACGACCCATATATTACCTATGAGCCTAAATATATGGAATCGGTTTGGTGGTTGCTTAAGCAAATTTACACCAAGAATTTGTTGTATAAAGGTTATACCATTCAGCCCTATTCGCCAAAAGCGGGAACTGGATTGAGTTCACATGAGTTAAACCAACCAGGTACTTATCAAGATGTAACAGACACAACTATTGTTGCCCAATTTAAAGCTATTGAAAAAACGCTTCCGGATTTTTTGCAGAATGAAGGCGATATTTATTTCTTAGCCTGGACGACAACTCCTTGGACCTTACCGAGTAACACCGCATTAACTGTTGGTCCAAAAATTGACTATGTGTTGGTTGAAACTTACAACCAATACACGTTTGAGCCTATAAATGTGGTATTGGCTAAAAAATTGGTAAACTATCAATTCTCTGGAAAGTTTAATAGGGTTGAAGACAAATCAGATTTATTAGCGTACAAAGCTGGTGATAAAAAAATACCATATTACGTTGTAAAAGAATTTTCAGGTAAAGATTTAGTTGGGATTACCTATGAGCAATTATTGCCATACGCTTTACCTAACGACAATCCAGAAAATGCATTTAGAGTTATTTCTGGAGACTTTGTAACTACAGAAGACGGTACTGGAATTGTTCACACAGCGCCTACTTTTGGTGCCGATGATGCCTTGGTGGCTAAACAAGCAATACCTGAAGTGCCACCAATGTTGGTAAAAGATGAGAATGGAAACTTGGTTCCTCTTGTAGATTTGCAGGGACGTTTTCGTCCAGAAATGGGTGAATATGCTGGCAAATATGTGAAGAACGAATATTATAACGAAGGTGAAGCACCGGAACGTTCGGTTGATGTTGAACTTGCCATTCAATTAAAAGAAGAAAACAAAGCCTTTAAGGTTGAAAAATATAAACACAGCTATCCTAACTGTTGGCGTACAGATAAACCGATCTTATACTATCCTTTAGACTCTTGGTTTATTAAAGTGACCGACATTAAAGATAGAATGTTCGAGCTTAACGAAACCATCAATTGGAAGCCAAAAGCAACAGGAACAGGGCGTTTTGGTAATTGGTTGGCCAATGCTAACGATTGGAATTTATCGCGTTCGCGTTATTGGGGTATTCCGTTACCAATTTGGAGAGCTGAAGATGGTAAAGAGGAAATTTGTATCGGTTCTATTGAAGAATTAAAAGCCGAAATGCAACGCGCTGTTGAAGTAGGTTTCATGAAGGCAGATATCTTCAACGATTTTGAAGCTGGAAACAATTCCGAAGAAAACTATGCTAAAATCGATTTGCATAAAAACATTGTAGATGAAATTGTTTTGGTGTCCGCTTCAGGTCAAAAAATGTTCCGCGAAAGCGATTTAATTGATGTTTGGTTCGATTCGGGTTCTATGCCTTATGCACAGTGGCATTACCCATTTGAAAATAAAGATTTAATCGATAAAGGAACTACGTTTCCGGCAGATTTTATCGCAGAAGGTGTGGACCAAACTCGTGGTTGGTTTTATACGCTTCACGCTATAGGCACTATGGTTTTTGATTCTGTTGCCTATAAAAACGTGGTATCCAATGGGCTTGTATTGGATAAAAACGGACAAAAAATGTCTAAACGTTTGGGCAATGCTGTAGATCCTTTTGAAACTTTGGGGAACTATGGTGCAGATGCAACACGTTGGTACATGATAAGCAATGCCAATCCGTGGGATAATCTAAAGTTCGATTTGGATGGTGTTGAAGAGGTAAAACGTAAGTTCTTCGGAACACTTTACAATACGTACTCGTTCTTTCAGCTGTATGCCAACCTTGATAATTTCAACTATAGCGAGCCCGACATTGCTATAAATGAAAGACCAGAAATAGACCGTTGGATACTTTCAGAATTAAATACTTTAATCAAAAAAGTGGATGCTTTTTATGCCGATTATGAACCAACAAAAGCGGCAAGAGCCATTTCAGATTTTACCCAAGATTATTTAAGTAACTGGTTTGTGCGTTTAAGTAGAAGACGTTACTGGAAAGGCGATTACCAACAAGATAAAATTTCGGCTTACCAAACACTTTATCAGTGTATGGAGACTATTGCAAAGTTGGGAGCGCCAATTGCACCGTTCTTTATGGACAGGTTGTATTTGGATTTAAATAGTGTTACCAAAAAGGAAAATTTTGAAAGTGTGCATTTAGCCGATTTCCCTGTGTACAACGAAGCGATTGTTGATAAGCCTTTAGAACGTAAAATGGAAAGCGCCCAAACAATATCATCATTGGTATTATCGTTAAGAGCTAAAGAGAAGATTAAAGTACGCCAACCACTTCAAAAAATAATGATTCCGGTTTCCAGTACCCAGCAAAAGGAGGAAATTGCTGCAGTTTCAAACTTGATTAAACATGAGGTTAACGTTAAGGAAATTGAACTTTTGGAAGATGCCTCAGATATATTGGTAAAACAGATAAAACCAAACTTTAAAACTCTTGGTCCGCGTTTTGGAAAAGACATGAAAGCTATTGCTAGTGCAGTAATTAACTTTTCGGCGGAAGATATTAACAAAATAGAACAAAACGGTGCTTTGGATATTGATGTTAATGGAAAAAATATATCTTTATCCTTGGATGATGTAGAAATAACATCACAAGATATTGAAGGGTGGTTGGTTGCCAATGAGGGAACTTTAACGGTTGCTTTAGATGTAACAATTACAGATGAATTACGCAGAGAGGGTATTGCGAGAGAATTGATTAACCGCATTCAAAATTTACGTAAAGACTCAGGCTTCGAGGTTACAGATAAAATTGATGTAACCCTTCAAAAAGACGAGCAGGTTGTAAATGCCGTTGGAGCAAATATGACTTATATTAAATCGGAAACGTTAGCGAACGAACTTGAAATTATAGATAAATTAGACAATGGTATAGAAATTGCCTTTGATGATGTAAATACCAAATTGTTTATACAAAAACATTAAGAACATGGGAGATACCGCAAGATATTCAGATAAAGATTTAGCCGAATTCAAAGAGCTAATCAAAGAAAAAATACAAAAAGCACAGCACGATTTGGAGCTTATAAAGAGTGCTTACATGAACGACCATAATAATGGCACTGATGATACATCGCCGACCTTTAAAGCTTTTGATGAGGGTAGCGAGGTTATGAGTAAAGAATCTAATTCTGCTTTGGCTATTCGTCAAGAAAAGTTTATTCGTGATTTAAAAAATGCGTTAATTAGAATAGAAAACAAAACCTATGGTGTGTGCCGTGTTACAGGGAAGCTTATTAATAAAGAACGTTTAAAGCTTGTACCACATGCTACGTTGAGCATTGAAGCCAAAAACATGCAGCAATAGGGCTAAAAAAATTAATAAATTTAAAACGTCTCGGTTTAAACGGGGCGTTTTTCATTTAAATGCAATTAGTTATTCCTGATTAAACGGGAATTTATACTTTAATAATGTCTCTAAAAAAATCTATCATACTAATCGTTATTATTTTACTTATAGACCAAATAAGTAAAATATACATCAAAACTCATTTTACACTACATGAAAGTGTTGATGTTTTTGATTGGTTTAAAATATACTTTATTGAAAATGATGGTATGGCTTGGGGTACTAAAATCAGTGATTTTATTTCGGTTGTATCGGATAGAACAGCCAAAGTTGCACTAACGTTATTTAGAATTGTGGCGATATTTGGTATCGGGTATTGGCTATACGATGCTACAAAAAAGAAGAGTTCCCGTGTATTAATTTTAGCTATAGCGTTGATATTTTCTGGGGCTTTAGGAAATATTATCGATTCCGTATTTTATGGTGTTCTATTCGATGATAGTATAAGTCAAGTTGCTACATTTTTGCCGGAATCCGGTGGTTATGATTCGCTTTTGCATGGGCGTGTTGTGGATATGCTGTACTTTCCTTTATTTGAGGTTGACTTACCTAAATGGTTTCCGCTTTACGGAGGTAAACGCTTCAACTTTTTTGAACCCGTTTTTAACGTTGCCGATGTAGCCATAAGTACGGGTTTTATCATGCTTATCGTGTTTAATAAAAAGGCATTTTCAAAAAGAGGATAGTTGAAAATAAGTACAGCTTTGTAATTACTACTTCAAAAGTATTTGGTAATTTTAGCTTTGAAAGAAAACCTAGTTTAATCGCTCTCAATTAAATGTTCCTAAAATCCCTCCTCACATCTTTACTTATTGTATTTAGTATTAAAATTGCTGCTTGCCAAAACACCTACGATATTGATTTTTCTGGCAAAGACAGAAAACGAAAATGCGAAACTTGCATCAAAGCCTTTAAAAATCAACCGGCAGAAGCCAAATTTTCTATAAAAAGGGAAAATGAAAATCTTTATTTTGAAATAAATGATAAAAATTGGTTTAATGATTTGTTTCAAAATGATGGAGATGGTTTGGCTATTGACATAGTTTTAAAAGACAGGTATTCCTGCGAATTGGAAACCGTTAAGAACACCCAAATCAAAGGGCTTTTGCTTGAGCCTGTTTACTCAGAAGCCTTAAAAAAAGGGTTGAAACAAGTTGAAAATAATGTTTACAGTACTTGGGTAGGCAAGATACCTGAAGGCTTTCGTGATCGGGAAATGGAATGGAATATTTTGTTCATTGGTAACAAGAATCTATGTCAATACAACGTGCTTTTCGACCTTGACACCTATACATCAGATTTGTTGGACATGGGCATGTATTTAGATTCATTAACCTACGATACAAGGAAAATAAAAACTACTGATAATGAAAACTACATTACCCGGAATAAAACATTAAAGTTCATCATTCCTTTTCAAAAGAATAAATCCAAATATTCCCAAGAAGACATAAAACCTATTTATGATTCTTTAAGATTAACGGGTTTCAATATAAAGACCATAAACATTAAGGCATATTCTTCAATTGAAGGTATTACCCACAGAAATTTGGAATTGCAGGAGTTGCGTGCTAAAAATATTGTTTCGGCTTTGCAATCATTTCAAAAACCAACCATAGAAACCAATGTTTCAACTTCAGAAAACTGGGTTGAGTTTTTTAATGACATAAAAGGAACTAAATACGAAAATCTATCTTTGTTGTCCAAAAATGAAGTAAAATCAAAAATTGCTGGTTCTCTTTCAAGAGAAATGGAGCCCATTTTCAGAAAGCATAGAAAGGCTATTTTAGAGTTGCAGCTTGAAAAAAAGGACAAATATAGAAGTGAAGATGCGGAAGCACTTTTAAAAAAGTTCAACGTAGCAGTGGCTTCAAATAAAATAGATGAAGCTTTAGATTTTCAAAACTCCATTTTTGAAAAGCTTAAATCGGGTGAAATTCCATTGGATTTTTTGCGTGGAATGAGCGTGCCTAAGGACCCCGAATTTATAAAGCTTTTAAATAAAAACTCAGCCATTAAATATGTATTGGATTTTAGGCAAGCTTTAATTGTGTACAATGAGATGTTGGCCCTTGAAAAACTTGCGCCGAACGACAACGAGGTTAAATATAATCTGGTAGCGTTAAAAATTAAACTTTGGAGCCTTAAAGCCATTGATGTAAAAGATTCCGATTTATTGAATGAAATAAATGGCTTAAAAAAATATGGCATTCATAAAGCACTCATCTCAAGAATGTTGGTCAACTATCACATGGTTACGGCAGATAACCTAATGGTAGATGGAGACTTTGAGACAAAGGATGCCTCCGTGGAGTTTATCAATAGAAACTATAAAAAAACGACTCTATCAGATTACGATTATTTAAGTTTAGCACAATCTTTTAGTTATTATGGGCATTCCAATTTAGCCGTTGAGCTATTGGAAAGAAAGGCTAGAAGTATTGATATTGACGAAGATTTACTGTTTTATTATTTAAACTTAACCCTTGTTGATAAAGAGCTTACAAAGGACCCAAACTACAGAACTATCATGTTAAATGCCGTTAACATGAACAGTCAACGTTTTTGCAAATTATTCAATTCCATAGATAACGGGGGCATTACTTTTCAGTTATTGGATGACCCTTATTTAAGAAAAACGTACTGCGAAAACTGCAAAGACTAAAATTGATAAATAGTATTGGCCGTTACACAATAATCCAGCCTTACATCACTCTCAAAAACATCGTTGATTTTATCTTCAGCTTCAAAAAAGGACAGTCCTATTTTTAGGGTTTTTGGGTTGCATTTGGCCAAAAACTTGTCGTAAAACCCTTTGCCGTACCCAACACGGTTTCCTTGTTTGTCAAAGGCTAAAAGCGGTATGAAAACAACTTCAATTTTATCGTTTGAAATTTCTATGCCATCAACAGGTTCAGGGATATTGTGCTTATTTTTTTGAATTTTCGTGCTATCGGTCAGCAAAAAATGGGTCAATTCCATGGTTTCAAAATTACTTTTTGAAATCAGGATGTTTTTGTCTTTTCCCGATAAGATATTCAAAATGTAATCGGTGTTGACTTCCTTTTGTTCTTCTATCGAAAGGAAGATTTGATAGAACGAAAAATTCCAAATTTGAAGCTTTAGTAGTTGGTTTGAAATGGCCAGACTTAAATCTTCAACTTCGTTTGAAGTGAGGGCTTTCCTAAGGTTTTTGTATTTAATGCGCAACTCATTTTTGTTCATTTAACTACTTTTTAAGTTTGGTAGTAATATGAAACAAAGCATCACCTTGATAGACAATTGGTGACTCGTTTACATTAATGATATAACCTGAATTTGAGGCTCTTACAAAATAATTAAACTTGCCGTATGGGTCGGTAATATTTCCCAACATATCCTCTTTTTTCACATAAGAACCAATAGTTACAGAAGCCTTAAACATGCCCGAATATTTGGCACGTTGCCATTTGCTGCTGTTAACAAAGATGCATTCTTTTTTGGGTTTGGTTGATTTGAAGACAGTTTTTAGCATCCCCAAATGTTTCAAAATTCGTTTGGAACCGTTAACCCCAGAGTTGGTCACGATATCATCAATGTGGAATGATTTTCCACCTTCAAAAAGCAAAAGGGGTTTACCCATTTTGGCACAAGTCGTTCTAAAGGATTTAGAAAGGTTTTTTGAGTAGAGTACGAAAGGAGCACCAAAAGCCTTGGCGAGTTCGTTCAGGTCTTTGTTGTCTTTTGTAAATCTTAGTTGCGGGGCATTAAACCTCCCGGAACCACCAGTATGAAAATCAATGATTAAATCGGCATGTGGCACTACTTCTTTAACAAGTTTGTGTGCCACTCTTCCAGCCAAAGAACCCGAAGGACTTCCCGGAAATACACGATTTAAATCGCGCCCATCGGGAAATTCGCGTTTTAAATTTATAAACCCAAAAATATTAATGACGGGCATGCATATAATCGTACCACATTTGGGTTTATTAATGCCTTTGGCAATAAGTTGGCGCACAATTTCAACACCATTAACTTCATCGCCATGAATACCGGCTGTAAATAAAACAGAAGGCCCAGGTTTTTTTGAGCGCTCTACAATAACGGGAATGTTTACTGGAGAAGAGGTGTGCAAATTGGCCACATCAATATTCAATTCCCTGCTTTCACCAGGTTTTATGGCTTCACCTAAAATATGTATAACGTCTGACTTTACTTCGGGCATTTATTTTGAGTATTTTTCAATATATCGAATGATGGCTTTAGCGATATTTCGTCCGGTAGCCCCTTCAATACCTTCCAATCCTGGGGTGGAGTTTACCTCCAAAAGCAAAGGCCCTCGGGCAGATTGTAACATGTCAACACCGCATACAGGTAGCTTTAAGGCCCGTGAGGCGTTCATGGCCAATTTTAATTCGTCGTGGCTAAGTTTGATGATTTCGGCATTGCCGCCGCGATGTAAGTTGGAACGGAACTCGCCCTCTTTCCCTTGGCGTTTCATAGCACCTACTACTTGTCCGTCTACCACCAAAGCCCGTAAATCTGCACCACCAGCTTCTTTTATGAATTCTTGAACAATTACCCTAGCTTGTAAACCATTAAAGGCTTCCAAAACCGATTCGGCCGCATTTTTTGTTTCTGCCAATACCACACCCAATCCCTGTGTGCCTTCCAGTAATTTAATGATTACAGGTGTACCACCAACATGTTCTATAACTTCTACAACATCTCTGGAATAGTTGGTAAAAACCGTTTTAGGCATGCCAATGCCTGCTTTGCTTAAGCGCTGTAAACTGCGCAGTTTGTCTCTGGAACGGATTATGGCATCTGATGTGCAAATGGTAAAAACACCCATCATTTCAAACTGCCTTACTACGGCACAACCATAAAAAGTAACTGATGCTCCGATGCGCGGTATAATGGCATCTACATAATCTAGGTAACGGTCTTTGTAATAAATTGTGGGCTTTTCTTTTTCAATAATGATGTCGCATTTTAGCGGGTCTATCACTTCAACTTTATGCCCACGTATTTCACCTTCTTCAACCAAACGGTCGGTAGAATATAAATTTCGGTTTCTAGAAAGTATAACTATGTTCATGCTTGCTTGTTAAAAAAGAGATGTTTTCCAAATCTACATCCACAATAAACTTTCGTTTTAAAAACTGCCTGCCAATCAACACCGGAAATCTCATATCATCTCTTGTGCTTAAAGTTAAGTTAATCTTGTACGTTTTTCCAAAAAATACCACTTCAGATTTCACTTTATACCTGTTTTCCTTGTATCCGTTACTACTTTTTACATCAGTACGCCAAAAGGTGCCAAAAACAATTTCGGTTTTTCCAAAGTTTTGGTGTGTGGCGCTATTAAATATACAGCGCAAAGTATTACCCTCTTCTATTATTTCAGAACAATGAATGGCCGAGGTGTACGCCCCTGTATCTATTTTAACGTTAATGTCATGCAACCCCAATTTTGGGAAGTCAACAACATCTACGCGTCCTATTATTTTTTTCATAAGTCAATCTCATTATTAAGTCACTTTTCTACCATAAAAAGTTCGTTCAAATCAATTCTAATTGGCAGTATTTAAGGCTTTTGAAATGCGCGCGAAGTTAGATAAATAATCCATTTAAAATTTAAAAATTTTCACAAAAATTAAGCATTAATTCAAGACGATAATCAAGTAGGAAAAATTAAAATAATTACCTTTACAAGAATGGATACCCCCGATTTAGAGATACAATTAAAAACCCTGCCCAACCAACCTGGAGTTTATCAATATTATGATAAAGAAGGCACCATAATTTACGTAGGCAAAGCCAAAAATTTAAAGAAGCGGGTTAGCTCTTATTTCACGAAAACACACGAAAACGGGAAAACTAGAGTATTGGTAAAAAAAATTGCCAACATCAAACACATTGTGGTCGATACAGAAACCGATGCCCTGTTATTGGAAAACAATCTCATAAAGAAATACCAACCGCGTTACAATGTGATGCTAAAGGACGATAAATCCTATCCGTGGATTTGTATTAAAAATGAACGGTTCCCAAGAGTGTTTTCAACCCGACGCGTTTTTAAAGATGGAAGCGAATATTTCGGTCCGTACACTAGCGTAAAAACCGTGCAAACTTTACTCGATTTAATAAAAGGCCTATACAGTTTGCGTACCTGCAATTACGATTTGGTTGAAGACAAAATCAAGGCAGGAAAATATAAAGTATGTTTAGAGTATCATTTAGGAAATTGCAAGGGTCCATGTGAGGGCTTGGAAACCGAAGAGGAATACAACGAAAACATTAAAGCCATAAAGGAAATTTTAAAAGGAAACTTTAAAGACTCGCTACAACAATTTAAAGCACAAATGCATGAATATGCTGAAAGTATGCAGTTCGAAGACGCGCAAAAAATCAAGGAAAAAGTTGATATTTTAGAGAATTACCAGGCAAAATCTACCATTGTAAATCCAAAAATCAGCAATGTAGATGTATTTTCCATTATAAGTGACGAAAGTTACGGTTACATCAATTTTTTACAGCTATCTTATGGTTCTATAATTAGGGCGCATACGTTAGAAATAAAAAAGAAATTGGATGAAACCGATAAGGAACTTTTAGAGTTGGCCATTACTGAAATCAGGAATAGGTTCAATTCAAATTCCAAGGAAATTTTTGTGCCATTTAAAGTCGATTTGGGAGAGGAAGTTAAAGTCACTGTTCCAAAATTGGGAGATAAAAGGCATATTTTGGATTTGTCGCTGCGAAATGCTAAATATTATAGAATGGAGCGGTTTAAGCAAATGAAAATTGTTGACCCCGATAGACATGCCAACCGTATTATGGCTCAAATGAAAGCCGATTTAAGGCTCTCGGAAGAACCGCGCCATATTGAGTGTTTTGACAACTCCAATATACAGGGCACAAATCCGGTAGCAGCTTGTGTGGTGTTTAAAAATGGCAAACCGAGTAAGAAGGATTATAGGCATTTCAATATAAAAACCGTTGAAGGGCCAGACGATTTTGCATCCATGGAAGAAGTAGTATATCGCCGTTATAACCGTTTGTTGGATGAAGGCCAACCTTTGCCACAGCTCATTATTATTGATGGCGGGAAAGGGCAATTGTCGTCGGCATTAAAAAGTTTGGATGTTTTAGGCTTGAGAGGTAAAATTGCTATTGTCGGAATTGCGAAACGTTTGGAAGAATTATTTTATCCAAACGACCCAATTCCCTTATATTTAGATAAGAAAAGTGAAACCTTAAAAATAATTCAGCAGTTACGTAATGAGGCACACCGTTTTGGTATAGAGCACCACAGAAATAAACGCAGTAAAAGTGCCTTAAATACCGAATTGGAAACCATACCCGGCGTGGGCGAAAAAACAGTTGTTGACTTGTTAAAGCATTTTAAATCGGCAAAGCGGGTGGCTAATGCCAAATTAGACGAATTAGAAGCTATTGTTGGGGTGTCGCGGGCCGAAAAGGTTTATAATTATTATCATAGGAAGTGAAATGTTTGAGCGATTATAATTTTAATGATGATAAAGTCAGCGGAAGAATTTAAAAGATTAAGAATAAGTGAAAACTTAGAGGAGCAAAGGTTGGCTGCTTTGGAATCTGCTGAAATTACAGTTTGGTATGAAACAATTACAAAATTCCCTGAGCTAAAAGAATGGGTTATACATAATAAAACCATTCAAATTGAAATTTTGGAATTTTTGGCTACTGACAAAGATGAGAATGTGCGTTACGCTATTGCGAGAAAGAGAAAAATCAATCAAAAGATTTTTGATATTCTAAAAAACGACCCAAGTGAAAATGTTCGACATGCCTTAATTTGGAATACAAAATTACCGATAGAAATTAAGAAAAAAATAAAAACGGATGACTCTGATTGGTTGAAGAAAGAGCTTGAAGAAAAAATAAAACTTGACTAAGAATCTCATTATATTATCCCTAATTCTACTCGCTTCATTTTTTGCACAGGCACAAAATGAAACAGAAAATATTAAGCCTAAAATAGGTTTGGTGTTAAGTGGTGGTGGCGCAAAAGGTTTGGCCCATGTTGGCGTTTTAAAGGTTATTGATAGCTTGGGTGTAAAGGTAGATTACATTGCTGGAGCGAGTATGGGCGCCATTGTTGGTGCATTGTACGCTTCAGGCTATTCGGGGAAGGAACTCGATTCCATTTTTCAAATCGTAGATTTTGATAACATCATTAACGACGACTTGCCCCGTGCCTCGAAAGCATTTTACGAGCGCGATAATTCGGAAAAATATGCCGTTACCCTTCCATTTAATGATTTTAAAATTAAGTTGCCATCGGCATTATCGCGTGGTAATGTAGCCTATGGTTTAATTTTAAAACTTTTGCTTCCTGTTAATCACATTGATGACTTTAGTAAACTGCCCATTCCGTTTTTCTGCGTTGCAACAAATGTAGAAACAGGTCAGCAGGTTATCTTGGACAACGGAAATCTCACCCAATCAATCATGGCAAGTGGTGCATTGCCTTCACTTTTTCAACCTGTTGTGATTGATGATGAAATTTTAATTGATGGTGGTGTGGTGAATAATTACCCTATAGATGAACTCCGGGATAAGGGCATGGACGTTATCATTGGTGTTGATGTTCAGGACGGTTTGGCCAAACGCGAAGAATTAGTTTCTGCACCTGAGGTTTTAATGCAAATAAACAATTTCCGCACCATCAATGCCATGAAGTTAAAATCGAAACAAACCGATGTTTACATAAAACCAAATATTAAAGATTACAATGTGGTTGCTTTTGATAAAGTAAGCAAAATCATTGAAGAAGGTAGAGAATCGGCATTGTCTAAATTAAATGTGCTAAGAACTTTGGCTTCATACAATGATGATGAAAAGAAAGAAGTATTCCATCCAAAACCAATGGATAGTATTAAAATCAACAACTTTGAATTTAAAGGGAACAAAAACTATACAAGAGCTTATATTTTAGGAAAGCTGAAATTAAAAAGCGACGAAAAAATAAGTTATAAAGATTTTAATGAAGGTGTTTATAATGTGGTTGCCACCAATAATTTTGATGCATTTCAATATCAACTCAAGCAAACCGAAGGAAAGGAAGGCTATGACTTTATGGCCACTGTTAAGGAATCCCAAGTAAACACATTTTTAAAATTGGGTGTTCATTACGACGATTTATATAAAACCAGCGCATTGTTAAACCTCACAAAAAAACGCATGTTTTTTAAAAATGATGTGGGCTCATTGGACGTCATACTTGGGGATAATGTTCGGTATAATTTTGAATATTTAATTGACAAAGGTTTTTATTGGAGTATTGGGTTAAGGTCTAGATACAATCAGTTTAATAAAGGTATAAGTGCTCAGTTACTTCTGGATGATGACCAAATTGCTGCCACAGGTTTGAGAAATCTTGATGTAAAACTAGAAGACCAAACCAATCAATTCTATTTGCAAACGTTGTTCAGAAGAGATTTTTCCCTTGGTATGGGTGTGGAACATAAACGGTTGGAAATAAAATCTGAAACCATTTCAGGAACCAACCCAAATGATAAATTTTTGTTTGAGAATACAGACTATTTAAGTCTTTTCGGCAACTTAAAATTAGATACTTATGACGATAAATATTTTCCAAATCGCGGTGTGTATTTTAATGGCGATTTAAACATTTACCTTTATGCGTCCGGCTTTATTGATGATTTTAAGGATTTTTCAATTGCCAAAGCTGATATGGGCTATGCCTTTAGTGTTTCAGATAAATTGTCCTTTAATTTGCAGACCAGCGGCGGTTTTAAATTGGGTGATAAATCTACCAGAACACTCGATTTTGCATTAGGGGGCTACGGTGCTAATTTGATTAACAATTTCGTGCCATTTTTGGGTTACGATTTTATTACCTTAACGGGAAATAGCTATGTGAAAGCTTGGGCTACGGCAGACTACGAAATCTTCAAAAAGCACCATATTACCCTTGAAGGCAATTGGGCAAATATAGAGGACAATATTTTTGATTCGGGCGAATGGTTTACGTTGCCAGACTATAGAGGTTATGCTTTAGGGTATGCTATTGAAACATTTTTGGGTCCCGTTCAAGCGAAGTATAGTTATTCCCCGGAGAGAGGTGAGAGTAAGTGGTTTTTCAACCTTGGTTTTTGGTTTTAGCTTTTAAGAATGCTGAAATTTAAAAACTCCGAAGAAATTACGATATTTGTAACACTATGATTCTTTTTTGGCCAGGCTTATTACCATTTCTACATTTTCTTATCAAGAGAAATCCTGAATAAGCAGGCATTATTGTCATTTTGCAGCCTGTACTGAGCACAGGCGAAGTAAAGGCTAGAATCCCTTCAATTTTTATTATCTTTATATAATTGATTCTGAATCTATTATTGCCCTGAGCATAGTCTAAGGGTTAACCCTAAACAAAACTAAAAATGCCATTTTATCATAAATTAGGAAATATTCCGCATAAACGCCACACCCAATTTAGAAAGTCAGATGGCAGTCTTTATTACGAGCAGCTTTTTGGCACTATTGGGTTTGATGGCATGTCTACAAACAGCTATCACGAGCAACTTCCTACTCAAGTAAAAGAGATTAGAAAACAATATAGCGTAGCACCAAAAATCGCCAAAGTAAATAACATACAATCCTATCGTTTTAAAGGGTTTCAAGTGAAACCTGAAAAGGACTTTTTGGATAGTAGAAAGACAGTTTTAGTCAATAATGATTGTGCCATTATTTTGGCAGCGCCGCAAAAATCAACGAAAGATTATTTTTATAAGAATACCGATGCCGACGAATTGATTTTTATCCATAAAGGTTCTGGTAAACTAAGAACACATCTAGGTAATTTAGATTTCAAGTATGGCGATTATTTATTAATACCACGGGGCATCATTTACAAAATGGATTTTGATTCGGAAGACAACAGGCTGTTTATTGTAGAATCACGCAGACCTATTTATACACCAAAACGCTACCGAAATTGGTTTGGTCAATTATTGGAGCATTCACCATTTTGCGAACGGGATATTAGAAGACCACAAGAACTTGAAACTAATAATGAGTCTGGTGATTTTTTGATAAAAGTTAAAAAGCAAGATGATATTATCGAGATGGTATATGCATCCCATCCGTTTGACGTAATTGGATATGATGGCTACAATTACCCTTATGCTTTTTCTATTCATGATTTTGAACCTATAACTGGGCGAATTCATCAACCACCACCGGTACATCAAACTTTTGAGACCGACGCCTTTGTAGTGTGCAGTTTTGTGCCGCGGTTGTATGACTATCACCCACAATCCATTCCAGCTCCCTATAACCATAGTAATATAGACAGCGATGAGGTGCTGTATTATGTTGATGGTGATTTTATGAGTAGAAATGATATTGAGGCTGGGCACATATCTTTGCACCCAGCTGGCATACCTCATGGGCCACATCCTGGGGCAACAGAACGTAGTATTGGTAAAACAAAAACCGATGAGTTGGCTGTAATGGTCGATACCTTTAAGCCATTAAAAGTAACCGAAGAAGCCCTTAAAATAGCTGACGATAGTTATTTTAAATCTTGGTTAGAGTAAGTATTCGTTTTCAAGTAAACGACTTAACGAATAAACAAATCAACAATTAATCATGAGTAAAGACATAAAATCAGTAAACTACGGTTTAGAAAAAATATTTGAAGGCGCACAAGACTTTTTACCACTTTTGGGAACAGATTATGTAGAATTCTATGTGGGTAATGCCAAACAATCAGCGCATTTTTATAAAACGGCTTTTGGATTTCAATCGTATGCCTATAAAGGTTTGGAAACAGGCTCCAAAGATTCTGCAAGTTATGTGTTAAAACAAGACAAAATCAAATTGGTTTTAACAACGCCGCTTAGCAGTAGCTCCCCAATTAATGAACATATCGTAAAACATGGTGATGGCGTAAAAGTAATAGCCCTTTGGGTTGAGGATGCCAGAAACGCTTACCACGAAACAACCAATCGGGGAGCCAAATCTTACATGGAACCTTGTGTTGAAAAAGATGAATTTGGTGAGGTCGTAAGGGCAGGAATTTACACTTATGGGGAAACGGTACACATGTTTGTTGAGCGCAAAAATTACAATGGTGCATTTTTGCCAGGATTTCGGGCTTGGAAATCAGAATATAATCCTGAACCTGTTGGATTAAAATATATTGACCATATGGTTGGTAATGTTGGTTGGGGACAAATGAACAAATGGGTGAAATGGTATGAAGATGTTATGGGTTTTGAAAACTTCCTTTCTTTTGATGATAAGCAAATCCATACCGAATACTCCGCACTTATGAGTAAAGTAATGAGTAACGGTAACGGTCGCATAAAATTCCCAATAAACGAACCTGCAAAAGGGAAAAAGAAATCGCAAATTGAGGAATATCTCGATTTTTACGAAGGTGCAGGAGTGCAGCATATAGCGGTTGCTACCGATGATATTATCGGCACAGTAACGCAATTAAGGCAAAGAGGTGTTGAGTTTTTATCTAAACCACCAGAGGAATATTACAAGGCTGTTCCTGGTCGCTTGGAAGAACACAGCCATAAACTTCGTGAGAATATCGAAATTTTAAAAAACTTGGGCATTATGATTGATGCCGACGAGGAGGGCTATTTGTTGCAAATTTTCACCAAACCAGTTGAGGATAGACCTACCTTGTTTTTTGAAATTATCCAACGTATGGGTGCCCGCGGTTTTGGGGCTGGCAATTTTAAAGCGCTTTTTGAATCTATTGAACGCGAACAAGCAAATAGAGGAACTTTGTAGATAAAATGCCGTCTGATAACTTGTGTTTTTGCCAACATAAACTTGTTTTAGATTTAATAAACATCAAGTCATTTAAGTGTTTTCAATAATTCGAATTCCTTTATGTAACAAATATTACATAGAAGAGTAAAGTATAAATCTATATTGCAAAGTACTTAAAGACAATTATTTGATGGAAAATATTAAAAAAGACTTCGAAACAAGGTTCACGGGGTGGGCGTTTATTTTGGCTGCACTATTATTATGGTTTGGTTGGTTTTTATCGCCACATCATATAGGTGAATATATTGTGGCTTCAGATTTTACTGAGGTTGGCAAAAATGTATGGTACTGGATTTGGATGTATCGCATTCATATCTTTGGTTGGGTAACAATGGGCATTGCTTTGTTCGCTTTTGTGGCTGCCACGGCAAGAAAACCTTATCGTGTGGTTATTTTACCCGGGGCTGGTATGACAATAATAGGCACTTTTACATTGGCCATTGCTTCAGCTTATTACTATAACCACGGCGCTTGGGGTGTTGGACAAACTGCTGGCATGTCTGCTGAAGAATTGGAAGATTTCATGTATAACCTTTTGTTTACTAACCAATATGTAACTTGTTTTATACGTTTTGGGCGTATATTTTCAGGAGTTGGGTTAGTGCTTTTAGGGTTTGCTTTAATCAAGTGGAAAATGGTAAGCACTTGGCTAAGTTGGTTTACAATTTTGCTGGGATTTGCCGCCATGTCCGTTATTTTATTTATTCCAGATAATTTTGAAATTTATAAACCATTGTTCCATGTTAAGGTGGTTTGGTTATTGGCTATGGGTGCCGTTTTGTTGAAACAAGGCGTCCATTTAAGCGAATCAAAAAGTTGATTTTTATAGTTTTAAGGTGACTATAGTTTGGTTGTGAAGTCAGTTTTTTCGATATGGAAAACTGACTTTTCTTTTGCTCGAAAAAAATTCAAAAAAAAATGTAATTTCTCAGTTGTATTGAAAAAAAAATTACATTTGTTCCACTCTTTTAGCTGAACAATTTGAAACCTGTTTCTATGTTCGGGCTTTTGAAAATTAGGAAGTCATATTCAAAAGCAGCTTTCAGGTCAAGCAACCGAATTTTAAAGCTAACTTCCGTTTCTCCTATTTATGCTATTCAGCATGAATTTGCCTTTGTGCCTACCACTTGTAGGGAAATCCAAATTTGATATTGTTTATTTTTTATTATATTAACGTGTAGTTAAACTACCTATTACATCTTTAACTTTAATTAAAAAATAAATTGAATACTAAATACATTGATTTAATCAATCAAACTTTTGATTTTCCTACCGAAGAATTTAAAGTTGATAAAGGGCAATTGCATTTCCATGGTATAGATTTAATGGAACTCACAAAGCAATACGGCGCACCGCTTAAATTTACGTATCTGCCACAGATATCAAACAATATTAAAAGGGCAAAAACATGGTTTGCCAATGCCATTAGGGAACATAAATACAAAGGCAAGTACAATTATTGCTATTGTACCAAAAGTTCGCATTTTAAACATGTTTTGGATGAGGCCTTAAAAAATGACATTCATATAGAAACCTCTTCCGCTTTTGATATTGACATAGTTGAAAATTTAAAAGCATCCGGAAAAATCACTGATGAAACTTATGTAATCAGTAACGGTTTTAAACGTGCACAGTACATTACAAATATTGCCCGTTTGATTAATAATGGCCACAAAAATGCCATACCGATTATTGATAATTACGAGGAAATTGATTTGCTTTCTAAAGAAATTAAGGGTAAGTTTAATGTCGGTATCAGAATAGCTTCTGAAGAGGAACCTAAATTTGAGTTTTACACCTCACGATTGGGTATTGGTTATAAAAACATTGTTCCTTTTTATAAAAGCCAGATTGCCAACAATAAAAAGGTTAAGCTTAAAATGCTTCACTTTTTCATTAATACTGGCATTCGTGACAATGCCTATTATTGGAACGAATTATTAAAGTGCCTGAAGGTTTACACCAATCTGAAAAAGATTTGTCCGACATTGGACAGTTTGAATATAGGTGGAGGATTTCCAATAAAAAACTCTTTGGCTTTTGAGTTTGATTATGAGTACATGATTGATGAAATTATCAATCAAATCAAAATTGCTTGTGATGAAGAGGAAGTAGATGTGCCTCATATTTTCACGGAATTTGGGAGTTTTACGGTTGGGGAAAGCGGTGGTGCCATTTATGAAGTTTTGTACCAAAAACAACAAAACGACCGTGAAAAATGGAATATGATAAACTCTTCGTTTATTACTACCTTACCAGATACATGGGCCATTAATAAACGCTTTATTCTATTGCCTGTCAACCGTTGGCAAGACAGTTACGAGCGTGTATTGTTGGGTGGTTTAACTTGTGATAGTGATGATTATTACAACAGCGAACAGCACATGAACGCTATTTATCTTCCAAAATATAATATTGATAAACCCTTGTACATAGGCTTTTTTAATACAGGAGCCTACCAAGAAACTATTGGGGGTTTTGGCGGTTTACAACATTGTTTAATCCCATCACCAAAACATATTTTGATTGATAGGGATGCAGATGGAAACATCACAACCAAGTTATTTAGCGAACAGCAAAAAAGTGAAGACTTGCTAAAAATATTGGGTTACGAAAAGCATAAAGAAACTGTTGAAGGTCATGAAGACTACAGCAGTTCAGTAAAAAAAATAACGACATAAAATTTGATGATGACAACTACAAAAGGTCCTATTTCACAATTTATAGAAAAACATTATTTACATTTTAATTCCGCTGCTTTAGTAGATGCGGCAAAAGGTTATGAAGCACAGTTGGAGTCTGGCGCAAAAATGCTGGTTTCCTTGGCAGGTGCTATGAGTACTGCAGAATTAGGTAAAAGTTTCGCAGAAATGATACGTCAGGATAAAGTGCAAATTGTTTCTTGCACAGGAGCCAATCTTGAAGAAGATATCATGAATTTGGTAGCTCATTCGCACTACAAGCGTGTACCTAATTACCGTGATTTAACCCCGCAAGAAGAGTGGGATTTATTGGAAAAAGGACTAAATCGAGTTACAGATACCTGCATTCCAGAACATGAGGCATTCAGGCGCTTACAAAAACATATTTACGAAATTTGGAAGGAAGCTGATGCCAAGGGCGAACGCTATTTGCCACATGAGTATATGTATAAAATGCTATTGTCAGGCGTTTTGGAGCAGTACTATGAAATTGATATAAAAGACTCGTGGATGTATGCTGCGGCAGAAAAGAATTTGCCAATTGTTTGTCCTGGTTGGGAAGACAGTACTATGGGCAATATTTTTGCAAGCTATGTGCTAAAAGGTGAATTAAAAGCAAGCACCATGAAATCGGGTATTGAGTATATGACCTTTTTGGCCGATTGGTACACTGAAAATTCCAAAAAAGGAATTGGCTTTTTCCAAATTGGTGGTGGTATTGCAGGGGATTTTCCTATATGTGTTGTACCCATGTTGTACCAAGATATGGAACGTACCGATACGCCATTTTGGAGTTATTTCTGCCAAATTAGCGATTCTACAACAAGTTATGGTTCATATTCAGGAGCCGTACCAAACGAAAAAATAACTTGGGGTAAACTGGATATCAATACACCAAAGTATATTGTAGAAAGCGACGCAACGATCGTGGCACCTTTAATTTTTGCTTATTTATTGGGTTGGTAATGTCTAAGGTTGAAAACATAGAAAACGTTGAACTTCGATACCTCAGCATTGATGATTACGAGGAATTGAAAGCGGCTACTTTGGAGTCGTACGGCGGTGTTCTAAATTCATATTGGAAAAAACATCACATTTCCGATTTAACTTCCATATTCCCGGAAGGACAGGTTGTTATTTTGGTAGATGGCGATATTGCCGGTTGCGCACTATCCTTAATTGTGGATTATGACAGTATTGATGCCGACCATACCTACCAAGATATCATAGCAGGCGAATCGTTTAAAAACCACAATGCAAATGGCGATGTGCTTTATGGTATTGATGTTTTTATAAAACCTGCTTACAGAGGCTTGCGATTAGGAAGACGCCTTTATGATTACAGAAAGGAAGTTTGCGAGCAATTGAATTTAAAAAGTATTGTTTTTGGTGGTAGAATGCCCAACTATCATAAACATAAGGAGCTCACTCCAAAACAGTATATAGAAAAGGTTAAGCGCAAAGAAATACACGACCCTGTGCTTAACTTTCAAATTTCGAACGATTTTCACCCAATACGTATTTTAAAAGGCTATTTGGAAGGAGATACGGCATCGAACGAGTATGCTGTGCTTATGGAGTGGGATAATATTTACTATACCAAACCAAGTAAAAAGGCCAGTACGGTAAAAACCATTGTAAGGCTCGGATTGATTCAATGGCAAATGCGACCATACCATAGTTTGAGTGAACTCATGCAACAGGTTGAATACTTTATTGATAGTGTGGCGGCATACAGGTCTGATTTTGCAGTATTCCCGGAATTTTTCAATGCTCCATTAATGGCAGAATTTAACCATTTGCATGAACCAGAGGCTATTAGGGAATTGGCAAGATTTACTGAAACTATTATTAATAAACTAAAGGAATTTTCGATATCCTATAACATAAATATTATTTCTGGTAGCATGCCTGAAGTTGTGGACGACAAGCTTTACAACGTTGGCTATTTGTGTATTAGGGACGGCAGTGTAGAGCGCTATGAAAAAATACATGTTACCCCAGATGAAGCTAAGGTTTGGGGCATGCAAAGAGGTAATAAACTAAAAACCTTTAACACAGATTGTGGTAAAATAGGCATTTTAATTTGTTATGACTCTGAGTTCCCGGAATTATCGCGTTTATTGGCTGATGAAGGCATGGATATTTTATTTGTTCCATTTTTGACCGATACCCAAAATGGTTATTCACGCGTGCGTTTGTGTGCTCAGGCCAGAGCTGTGGAAAATGAATGCTATGTGGCCATAGCAGGTAGTGTGGGTAATTTGCCTAATGTCAACAACATGGATATACAATATGCCCAATCGGCAGTTTTCACACCTTGTGACTTTTCTTTTCCTAGTAGCGGCATTAAAGCAGAGGCTACACCAAACACTGAAATGATCTTGGTTGCAGATGTAGATATAAGTTTATTGCGTGAGCTGCATTCCTTTGGCGCCGTAAAGAATCTAAAAGATAGAAGAAAAGATTTTTATGATGTTATTCGAATTAAACAATCATAAATACTATATTTAGATCAACAAAACTCAAATGTTACCCTAAACGGAATAAAAAAATCAACCCAAATGAAACCGATATGATTAAAATAATCTTTAAACTTACACAATGATTATTTTAACCATCAAAAGGTTACATGTGACCCTTGAAAAACAATAAAAACAACCCATGAAAAATAGAAATGATAATTTAAAGCGTGTCATTGTAGATTTTAAAAAATTGACCCCAGAGATTTTAGCGCTTTTAGTTGAAAAATACCCTGATGGTTATGATGACGACCAAATCATATCGTTCAGAAATCAGCATAACGAAATTATAGAAGCTGTTGAAGTAACAACTGCCGATACCAAATATTTAGTGAAGGTTAGTACCAAATTGGCAATCACTATGGAGAATTATGATGAGGACGATTATGAAGATTTTGATAACGACGACCCAGATGCTATCCAAGAACCAGATATGGTTGATGAGGATTCTGATGATGACGATAACGACTAATAAATTACAGTACCATGAGAACAGCCGCTTTTAAGCACTACAAAAACGGTTACTTTACATTTTGGTTTGAAAACGGTGAGGAATTGGCCTTTGAAGAAGTGCACCCACGCGTTTTAAAGCAATTCGATTTAAAAAACGATAAAAGCTTAATTGATAAGGATTTTAGAATAACATTTGTTGAAGATGAAGACGGAGACGATGTTATTTACAGAGTTGAAAGTTTAAAACCTCTTTAATCATGCGCTATGCAAACAGCCTTTCACATGTCTTTACCTTGCCAAAGTGTAAGAGAGACCAGTAGTTTTTACACCAATATTGGTGCGTCCTTGGGTAGATCGACCCAAAACTGGATTGATGTAAATTTATATGGGCATCAAGTCACCTTCATTAAATCGGGAAAATTCAGTTTTAATAGCCCTAATTATGTGTTTGAAGGTAAAATGCTTCCTTCATTTCATTTCGGAATTATTTTAGATACCAAAACTTGGGGTGAAATCTACAAAAAACTAAGGGAGCAAAAACTGGATTTGGTAAAAGAATCTACATTTTTAGAAGGCAAACCGGGTGAACACCAGTCTTTTTTTGTTAAGGATCCAAACGACTATTTAATCGAATTTAAGAGTTTTAAAAACGCCGACGATACCTTCAAAAAGTAATGTACACAACCGTTGCTTATCAAGTGGCGAGTACTATCAATATTAAAGAAAGCAAAAACCATTTGCGGTGGCAATTGCTTTTTCAAGATAGTGACGAGCTGTATTATAAAGTTTCAGAAAACGCATTTGTATACCTGTTTCAATATGGGATGGTCAGTTTTTTTAACGTAGAAAAACATGGCATAGATGAAGCTTTACAAAAAATAAAACCGTTTTGTAATAATTATTTTTCCGAAAAACTTTCAGAATCTGCAGAGGTTGTTATCGAGCAAGGCACGTTAAAGGTCCAGTTTGATAAGATTGTATTGCCCAGAATGGATCAAGAAATGGTTCGTTTGGTTATGCTTAATACTTCACAGTCTGTAGCACTAGATCGGTATTCCGAAATTACGGAAGAGCTACTTAATGAAACAAATAAGCACACTTCTTATCTTGAGGAAAACGGAAAGCTGGATATTTCTGGGAATAAACTGAAACGCTTTATTGGTAAGGCGCTGAACATTAAAAACAAAATTTCTGAGAATCTTTACATTTTTGATTCGCCCGATAGCACTTGGGAAAATGAGCAACTCAATAAACTTAACCAAGATTTAAAATTTTCATTCGATTTAACAGACCGCTACCGATTGATTCATGATAGAATAGAAATCATAAAGGAAAACCTTGAGCTCTTTAAAGATATTATGGATCATAAGGAAAGCAGCCGTTTGGAATGGATTATTATTATCCTAATTGTTATTGAGGTGATAGATATGTTTATTGCAAAACTTTTTAATGTGTTTTAAAAAAGATGTTAGATTAATATGTATCTTTAATTAGCTGGATTTCAGTAATTTTTGTGAAAATTTATAGGTAAATCGGGTTTAGTGTATTCGGTTTCCAACAGATGGTAAACTAAAATAATTATTAAGATGAAAACAAAAAAATTAGTGCTTTTAAGTGGTTTGCTGCTCTCACTTTTCATGCTTTCAGGGTATACAACAGCAATCAATTATGAAGATTCATTTAGTGTTTTAGAAGCTCAAAATGGGCTTGTTGTGTTCGCTACTTTCGATGGACACGAAGATTACGGATATAATTTTGTTACCAAAGGAAAGGATGATGAAGAGCACACCTTAACTTTTCAAAAAGTGGAGGAAACTGTGCTAAAAGCTTTTAACTTGAATTCGGATGACCTTGTGGGAACAAAGTTTAAAATCACTTTTAACAAGGAAATTAAGGTTACAAAAGATGCAGATGGTTATGAGGATGAAGAAGAAATTAATACCATAACTAATTTAGAAAAAGCTTAGTTTCATTCTCGGCTAAAGTTGAAACATGACTTCAAAATTTAGGCTTCCTTTTCGGAGGCCTTTTTTATGAAAACTTCCCAAATAAAAACACTATAAACCACAGCATATTCCAGAGCGATAACCAATAAGTTTTCAGATTTATCCATGCTATTGATGCCCAGATAGGCTAAATAACTCAGAATGACTGCAAAGCTCCAAACCAATGGAAATTTATATTTGGTGAACACCGATAAAATTAAAAGTGTTGCCACATACCATGGATGTACTGTAGTGGCCGTAAAGTAATAAAACGATAGCACGAACAACATGGCGGTGATGAGTTGAACTGAGGTTTTGTTCTTTCTAAAAAAAGCAATTATTATAACGAAGGTGGCAACAATAATTGGTATCGTTTTTCCAACAATGGCTATTTCATTATAGCCTCTAAAAGCATATCCTATTTCGCGAGCCAAATAATACAAACTGGCATTAAACTCAAATTCCTGAAACCATAAAGCCACGGTTTCGGTATAGTTATTTATAAATGCCCTGGAATAAAAAGGCACAAAAAGCAATAATGTAATAATGCCCACGATGCCATAAAATAGAGCTAACCTTGCCAGGCTAAGGGTAATCGAAACCCAATTGCTTTCGTTATTACCAGAAGGCAACGATGAAGTAATTTTGTTATTTGGGGCAGATGGCATCACTTCGTTTTCAATGACGTTACCTTTTGTAAACCATTGAAAAAACAAGGGTAAAAAAATCAGTGGCACTAATTTTACTGAAATGGAGAGCGCCAAAACTACTGCTGCCCATTGCCATTTTCCAACATGGAGCAAATACAGGCTCAGCATTAAAAAGAAAATCATAACGCCTTCAAAATGAAGATTTCCGGTAAGTTCAATTATAATGAATGGATTTAAAATATACCAAAAGATGTTGTGCTTGGGAATTTTTAGTTTTTCCAGGAGTTTTTTGCCAAAATGAAGCGTGCCAAAATCGGCAGCAATGATAATTAGTCGCATCATTATAACAGAACCCAAAATACTTTTACCTGCAAAAAGAGCTGCAATGGTGAAGCATAATTGATTTATGGGCGGGTAATTGGTAAAATGCCCAGCGCTTAAAACACCCATGCCCTCGTATAATTCTCTAGCTTGCGCTATTGGAAAATTGCCTTGGCCAATAAGATATTCTGGGGTATATAAATAGGGGTTTATTCCTGCCATAATCATACGGCCATCCCAAATGAAACGGTAAAAATCTTGTGAAAGGTTTGGTATGGCCAAAATAAAAATGGCTCTGAAACTAAAAGCTAAATATGTTAGAAGTTTTAGATTATTTTCAAATATCTGCACCAGTTTGTAAAACATAAAGAATAATGCAGCATATAGCATTAAAAGTTTCACATAATCTGTTCGGGTTAAATCATATGCGAATGCCCAATAGAGCAATCCGCTTGATAAGGCCATTAATAACGGAAATCTATAAAGTTTTAAAAAGGCTGGGTGTAAAAGCATAAGGTAAATATAGCATTAAATGATATTCTTCACCTTGAAAGTTTTAGTCAGCAAAAAGTAATGTAATGCCAAAATGAGTTTAGCGTAAGCTGAAGTTTTATACTTTTGAGAGCAACGACTTAAAAAACACATAGCCAAAACCTGTGAATAGCATCAGGTGGAAAGGAAATAGTCCGAAATCACCACCTTGATTTCCTACAATGAAAGCGCTGTACATACCAAAGGCAAAATAAAGCATAAGCAAACCTTCGAAAATAACATGTACCGATACAGTTTTTTTCATGTATTTATTGGTTTTCCAATTGTCTTTGTATTTGCTTAGGTTGAATTTTGGCGTACGAACAAATTCTGATTTTTTACCCAAATGACCTTCTAGAACGGCTATCGAATTGTGAAGCGAAAAGCCCATGGCAATCGAGAAAAACACGAAAAACATCCCGATATACCTTATGAAGTTTTTAAAGCCACTGCCATAAATATTTTTATACATAAACCAGTAGCAAATGAAAAAGATGATTGTGCTCATTACAAAAAAGCTCATAACGTAAAAGTATGGGCGTAAATGGGCATATTCGTTTTTAATGTAAAGCATAGGTATACTCAAAACTCCAACAATAAGTACGTTTAAAAACATGGTACTGTTCAGTAGGTGTAATAGTCCGTGAATCTTGGTTTTTAAAGAAATGTTATGGCTTTTTATAACACGGCCAAGCATTTTTCGGAAGTTTTCGGCGCCTCCTTTATTCCATCTAAATTGTTGGGAACGGGCAGCACTTATAACTACTGGAAGTTCAGCAGGGGTTTCTACATCTTCCAAGTATTTGAATTTCCAATTTTTTAATTGGGCACGGTAACTTAGGTCTAAATCTTCTGTTAAGGTGTCACCCTCCCAGTTGCCTGCATCAATGATGCAGCTTTTTCGCCATAAACCAGCAGTACCATTAAAATTTATAAAATGTCCTTTACTGTTTCTGCCGACCTGTTCTAAAGTAAAATGGGCATCGAGGGCGAAGGCTTGAATTTTTGTAAGCAAAGAAAAATTCCTGTTGATGTGCCCCCAACGGGTTTGTACAACACCAATTTTTTCATCTTTAAAATATGGTACGGTGCGTTTTAACCAATCTTTTTTTGGAAGGAAATCAGAATCGAAAATGGCCAAGAATTCTCCTTTGGCAATTTTCAACCCTTCTTTTAAAGCTCCCGCTTTAAATCCTGTGCGGTCTTTTCGAGTGATGTGTTTTATGTCTAACCCAGAGGCTTGGAGTTTTTCAACATGTTCACGGGTGCTCTCAACGGTTTCATCTGTAGAATCATCCAGAACTTGAATTTCGAGTTTGTCTTTTGGGTAATCAATTTCGGCGATGTTGTCAAGCAGGCGTTCCATAACGTACATTTCGTTGTAAACAGGCAGCTGAATGGTTACATAGGGAACCTCATTAGGGTTTGATAAATCGAACTTAGGGCAATTGTCTTGCTTCTTTTTGGAAGACAAATAGTTAAACAATAAGTTTAACTGTGCCAAAGCATACATAAATATGAGCAAAAGCGAAATGGTGTAAATAACAATTGTTGCCGTTTCTACGATCATTTTTTAAAACTGTATTTAAAAATCCAACCCAAGATTTTTATGCCTGCAAATATAGCACCTTTTACCGTACCAGAAACTTTTGAAACGCCAATTCTGTTTCTGTAATTTACGGGCACCTCAATATATGATAATTTTTGTTTCAAAACTTTAAGTTGCATTTCAACTGTCCAGCCATAGGTTTTGTCTTCCATTTTTAGGCCCAGTAACTTTTCATATTTAATGGCACGGAATGGACCGAGGTCTGTAAATTTTGAACCAAAAAATAATTTCATTAAATTGGTTGCTAGATAGTTGCCGAAAATTTGCGGATAGGTCATCGAGCCTTCTTCTCTTAGTTTTTTCACTCTTGCACCAACAACAAAATCTATTTTTTTTTCAATAATAGGGGCAACTATTTTATCCAGTTCTTCAGGGTAATCACTGTAATCACCATCCAAAAAAACCAAAATTTCTGGTTTTTCCTTCTTGTTTTCAATGTAGCTCATGCCTTTCAAACAAGCGTATCCATAACCTTTTTTTGGTTCGGTTAAAACGGTTGCACCAGCTTTTTTTGCGTTAATTTCAGTTTCATCTGTGGAATTGTTGCTTACTACAATAACTTCATCAACAGTTTTTGGGATATTATTTATAACTTGAGCTATTGAACTGCCTTCGTTGTGAGCAGGAATGATAACATTGATTTTTGTCATTGCACTTGGCTAGAATTTAAATGCTTTTTAAACCTTGCAAAGATAATCCATTCTTTTGGTTTTTCTTAAATGCTTTTGATTTTGGATTTAGCTAACAAAGGATACTTGGTGCTTTGGGTTTTGGAAACAATTTAAGAACTTTAAAATATCATTTTTAGACTGTCATTTTAATCGAATTAAATTGGTTTTAGTGCAGTAAATCGTTGTAATAATGTGAATTGATATGGCTATAAGGAAAACAAATTGACGGTTTGTAAGCTTTAGAGTTTTTTTTGACTAATTTTGTGTTTTAAAATAAATAAAGAACTCATTAAATATAAATATTATGGCAGTAGAGATTACGGATGCAACCTTTGAGGAAACGGTTTTAAAAAGTGATAAACCTGTATTGGTGGATTTTTGGGCAGCTTGGTGCGGACCATGTAGAATGGTAGGGCCAATCATTGAACAAATCAGTGACGAATATGATGGCAAAGCTGTTGTTGGAAAGGTAGATGTTGATGCAAACCAAGAGTTTGCAGCCAAGTACGGTGTACGTAACATCCCAACAGTTTTGGTATTCCAAAATGGTGAGGTTGTTGGAAGACAAGTAGGCGTTGCTCCAAAAAATGCATACACAGACGCGATTGATTCGCTTTTGTAATAAATTGTTAAGCACCAAATAATAAATTTCAATTTTAATTGAATATAATTTTAGTTGTTTCATCTGATATTCAGAAAAGTTAATAGGTACAGATGAAAAAGAAAATTGAAAAGGTTTGCCATTATGGCGAACCTTTTTTTATTTTAGATGCAAATAAATAGAACTATGAGCAAAACATTAAAAATTCAGGATATCATTGATAACAAGCTCATTGAAGAGCGCAAAGTTTTTTTATGGGGGCAGGTAGATGACCAATCTGCAAAGCACGTAATCGATAGGTTACTCTATTTGGATGCTTTAGAAACCAAAGATATTCACCTGTACATCAACAGCCCAGGAGGATATGTAACCTCTGGTTTCGCCATGTACGATTGCATCAAATCTTTAAAGAGCGATGTCTCGACCATTTGCACTGGATTGGCGGCATCAATGGGCTCTATACTTCTTTCAGTTGGGACTAAAGGCAAACGGTTCATCCAACCACACGCTCGTGTGATGATACATCAACCTAGTGGAGGTGCTCGCGGTCCGGCAAGCGATATCGAAATTACTGCTCAAGAAATATTGAAAACCAAAGAACTGAGTGCTAAAATATTAGCAGATAACTGTGGGCAAAAGTTTGATAAAGTGATGAAAGACTTTAACAGAGACCATTGGATGGGTGCTGAAGAGTCAGTGGCATACGGTATCGTCGATAAGGTTATATAAATTGGATTTACAAACTGAATTAAATAAAGCGGAAGGTTTTAAAAACCTCGGGCTCCATGCGAAGCAAGTGGTTGAGGGGTTTATTGCTGGGATGCACAAAAGTCCGTTTCATGGGTTTTCGGCAGAATTTGCTGAACATAAAATTTACAACCAAGGAGAGAGCACACGCCATATCGATTGGAAATTATTTGCCAAAACAGATAAGCTTTACACGAAGCGCTATGATGATGAAACGAACTTACGTTGCCATATCATCTTAGACAACAGTAGCTCGATGCATTACCCGAAAATGGATTCCTTTTCCATAGGGAATTTAAACAAAATTGGGTTTTCCGTTCTAGCTGCCGCTTCATTAATGCAAATTTTAAAAAGACAACGCGATGCAGTAGGCTTGAGTATTTACAGTGATGCTTACGATTACTATGCTCCAGAGAAAGGCAGTGAGCGGCACCACCAAATGCTGTTGAACCATTTAAGCGAAGCCGTAATTTCAAAACCATTAAATAAACAAACCGAAACTTTTAAATACCTGCATGAGATAGCCGAGAAAATCCACAGGCGTTCCATGATTTTTTTGTTTACAGATATGTTTCAAACGTCGGAAGATGAAGTTAGACTTTTTGAAGCGTTAAGGCATTTAAAATATAACAAGCATGAAGTGATATTATTTCATGTATTTGATAAAGAAAAGGAGCTGAAATTTGATTTTGATAACAAACCTAAGCGCTTTATTGATGTAGAAACCGGAGAGCATATTAATTTATATGCAGATTCCATAAAGGAAAACTACGCACGAGCCGTTGAAGATTATTTTGCTGCTTTGCGCTTAAAATGTGCACAATACAAGATAAAATATGTAAAGGCCGATATCAATAAAGATTTTAATAATATACTCACTACCTATATGATAGAGCGGCAAAAATTCGGGTAAAAATATTTTTAAAAAACTTTGAAAAAGATTTGAGATATAAAAAAAGCCATGTATATTTGCATCCGCAATAGCGCAACGGTCTGGTAGTTCAGTTGGTTAGAATGTCGCCCTGTCACGGCGAAGGTCGCGGGTTCGAGTCCCGTCCAGACCGCCAAATTGCTAAAAGCTCTAAGAGATTAGGGCTTTTTTTGGCAAGTTAAAGAAGTTGTGTTGTTCACGCACCAAGCGTGATGTAGTTTACCAAAGTAATATTTGGTAACCAATGGAAAGCTTTCCTTTTCCGATGTTTCGGAATTGGGATGCTTTTTTGTTTTAGGACAATTTAAGCTGGAAAATTGCTTCTACATTTCTGATGTTCTATCCTTCAAATTAATCCCTTTCGAAATGCGTTTATAACTACCCTTTTCTAAATTGGTTTTTGCAGAATCAGCTATAGTTTCAGTATCAAGAATGCCTTTATAGATATTAAAAGTATCAATTGCTCTTAATCAAGGTTGACCCCTATTGTTTAGAAAAATCAAAACTTTTGAATTCAACTATTCAAACCTGACTGATGGATATCATTTTGGGTCTTTTCAACATATGCTACATTAAGGTCAACTATTATTAACACATAAATTATCATGAAAAGAGAATTTTTACTTTCAATCGTTTTACTTTTTGTGGTTGTTGGTTATTCAACAGCGCAGAAGTCAGTTGCATTACACAGCAACGGAACCACTACTATTTTTGGTGGTGATACTCCTTTAACGGAGGCCTACGACGCAGCGGCTACCGGTGATACCTTGTATGTTTCAGGAGGTAATTTTGTATCTCCAACTACCATTGATAAAGGACTGGTTATTATCGGTGCGGGGTTTGATACAGATTCTACTGCGGTAACAGGGAAAACCTATATTTACAGTTCTGCCGTTAATTCTGGTAGAATTGAAATAGGAAGTAATGCCTCAAATTTATATATGGAAGGCATTCATTTTCAAGGAGGTTTATTTAAAACAGATGCCGCTATTACAGGTTTTACTTTAATTAGAGTAAAGCTTAATGATTTAATTTTTTCCAATACCGGGGTAATACCAACAAATGCCTCTATAATTCAATGTGATATCGCGAATGATGTTAATATTACAGGAGTAACCTATTCGGTAATTTCAAATTGTATTTTAAGGGGAAAAATACTTAACTCAAATTCCAATGTTTTCAAGAATAATGTTATAACGCGTTCAGATGGATTTGGTAGCTTACAGAATTGCGACTCAAATACCTTTACAAACAATATTTTCACTGCTATTCATTTACTTTCAGATGGTGCCTGTAGTTACAATAATTTTCAATACAACATTTTTTCTCAGGCATCACCGGCACTTGGAACAGGGAATACAGATTTAAATAATTTTAAAGGGATTGATATAGCAAATGTCTTTGTTGATTTTGGGTCGTCAGATTTTCATTTATTGCCAGATGCGTCCTCAACATATTTGGGTGATGATGCAACCGAAGTGGGCATGTATGGAGGCTTATTACCGTTTAAAGAAGGAGCAGTGCCAGTTAATCCGCATATTTCATTTAAATCTATACAAACCACTTCAGACAGTAATGGATTCTTGAATGTTTCTTTTAGAGTAGAAGCACAACAAAATTAGTTATGAAACGGTTACTAAAAATTGGGTTATTATTTTTCACAAACTATCTTTTTGTAGGCTTTTATTGTATGGCTCAAAATAATATTTCGAGTTACCAATATTGGTTTGATAATGACTACGGAGTAAATACCCACACAATGGTTTCTCCGATGGAAAACTTTGAATTAAATTCCGCAATATCTCTCGAAACTATAACAGACGGACTTCATGTATTTCATATTCGTTTTAAAGATACGGATGATCGTTGGAGCATCACCTCTAGTGATTTTTTCTACTACAATGATTTAATAACCAATAATATCAATAGTTATCAATATTGGTTTGACAGTGACTATGATTCGAACATCCATACATCGGTTTCACCAACAGATAAATTGGGATTGAATACCCTAATTCCTCTTGAAACTTTAGCCAATGGATTACATAGCTTTAATATTCGGTTTAGAGATGACAAAAATAGGTGGAGCATTCCCTCAATTGATTTTTTCTATTTCACCGAATTAACCACAAATAATATTGATAGCTATCAATATTGGTTTGATAATGATTATGGTAATCAAACTACCGAAACCGTTTCACCGAGTGGACAATTAATGTTAAACACGTCAATTTCTCTTGAAACTATAACGGACGAATTGCATCTTTTTAGCATTCGTTTTAAAGATGATAAAGGTATTTGGAGCGTTCCGCAGAATCAATATTTTTATTATCATGAGTTAACCGATAGCAACATTTTGGCCTATCAATATTGGTTTGATAATGATATTGATACCAATACGCTTGTTTCAACTACACCAGTACAACACATGCAGTTAACCGAGATGATTCCTATTGAGGATATTGAAGAAGGCTTGCATATTTTTAGTGTCAGGTTTAAGGATGATAAAGGCAGTTGGAGTGTACCAGTGAATCAGTATTTTTATAAATCCAACCATGTAGTTGATAATGAAATTACGGGATACCGCTATTGGTTAAATGATGATATTAATAGTGCAATTTATGTTACCATAGATAATCCAACTAAATTGTTGAATTTAAGTGAGGACATTGATTTTCCTGGTCTTGCACTTGGAGATTACACCATTCATTTTCAATTTAAAGATTCGTCAAATCATTGGAGTGTGGTCACATCAGATGAATTTGCGTTAACAAGTCTTAGCGTTATTGATAACACGTTTGAAAAATTTATCACGGCTTATCCAAATCCCACAAAAAGTGAGGTCAATTTTGATTTGGGAGAAAGTTACGGTTTAATTCAGGTAAAGATATTTGACAATTTGGGTAGACTGGTTCAACAAGAATCGTTTAGGAAATCACAAAAATTTAAATTGAACATAAACAACGACGCCGATGGAATTTATTTTGTCATCATTAAAGCCGATGATAAAAAGGCAACTTTTAAGTTTATAAAATATTAAAAGGTAAATATATATTCCGTTTACAGAAAATGGATGTTAGTTGGAAATTTATTTTGTAATGCGAAACCGCAAAAAGCCCTAAGAGATTAGGGCTTTTTTAGTTACTAATAGTAGTTTAGTTTTTCCTATAAATGTCCGAATAAATATAATATGGATTATTTGGGACAGAGTATTATTACTATCTTAATAATTTTGTATCAGAACTTAAAAGCTCTCATCATGAATCACAATGTAATCTTCAATCATACAAAACCGTTAATACTCTGCATTGTATTTATGTTTTTGACGGCACAAATTGGTTTCGCCCAATCCAAGCTCGGTAGAGCAGAAGATAGCTTAAATGAAAATAGGGGTCGTGGAGGCACATCCTCTGAACGTAACAGCAATAGTTTTGATGATGACGACAATCCTTTTGTGGAAGCTATTGCCTATTATGCTGTTGAAGCGGTTTTGGCAGTGAGTTACTACACATTTATAGAATCTCCTTTTGAATTTGGAACCAATTCTAGTTTGGCAGGGGTTACAAAATACCCTTATTACAGCGCGAATAAAGGGAATTATACCTATGACCTGGAAACCGATGAGATAAGTTTTTTTAGAATGGGCATTTCAAGTCGATACATCTCCGAAAACAACAATTTAAAAGGAATGCATTTAAATTTGGATATGCGCTTTCTTAAGCGTTTGGGTGTAGAAGCAGACTACTTGCAACTATGGGAAAACAATCCCAATTTCGGAAAGGATAATTTAGCCATTTTTAGTTTACTGGCACAATACCATAGAGTACGCACAGAAAAATTTGATGTGAAATGGGGTGTTGGAACATCCTATGTTGCAGGTAATGTCAATCAGTTTGGATTTGCATATGGATTGGGTTCTGAATTGTTTTTTGCCAAACCCCTAAGTTTGGAAATTAATTTTAATCAAACCTTTATTAACACTGGGACCATCAATAAATTTAATGGATTGCTGAATTACCATGTTGATAGGTGCAAATTCACAGGTGGCTATGAGCATCTAAGAATCGGCAATCAAAACTTCTCTATGGTTTCGGTAGGGCTTGGTGTATTCTTTTAACCAGAGCATTTGTTTTAATAAATTCCAGAAGCTTAGCCTTTCCCTTTTAACTTTTGTATAATTCCTCTAATTGCTGCTAACGCTACGATCAAAAAAACAATACCTATAACACAAAGTACAATACAAAATGCAACGCCCATAAGGTGTTGGGCAAACGTGATATCTGGATTTTTGCCACCAACCAAATGGGCTATACCAAACAATAAGGTGAGCCAACTAATATAGATTGACACAATAATTAAAGGGACATTTAGTAGATAAGATCCTTTTATAATCGGGAGTTTCATAATCTTTAAAGTTATGGTTTGAAAACAGCTACAAAACAAATGTGATTTTCACATTTTAACAATTAAATAAGCAATTTGAAGAATTGTTTATTTTAATAGAGCAAACTTATTTATGTTTGGACTACCATAACATAAGTAGGTTAAGTTCATGGTAGATTTGGGGCAAAAAAGGTGAACGTCTGTTCACCTTTTTTATTTTCAACTAATTTCAACTTTCTGAAAAAACGTCTAGTTTTCAGTGTTATTTTTATTCAGATAATATTTGATGATATCTGCGGTAGATACAATACCAACAACCCTCTTACCCTCAACAATGGGTATGGCGTGGTAATTTCCTTTAGATAGTTCATGCGCTACTTCATCAATACTAACATGTTCGTCCAATGCAAATGGGTTGGGCGTCATGATGTCTTTGGCGGTTAATTCGTTGTACACCAAATGGTTATCGTCAAGACCTGCGCCTTTTATTTTGTACATAAAGTCAATTAGGCTAATCATGCCCACTAATCGCTCATCTTCAGTTACTGGGATATGATGATGAAATTCTTTTTTCTCATAAATGTGTTTTACATCTATAAGTTTTTGATGAGGTGTAACGCACACCACATTTTTAGACATTATTGAAGAAACAGGTGAGGATGACATGACACAGGTATTTACGTTAAAACTGTAACTAAATTAAAATTATAACATACATCAACCTATGATTTTAATCATTTTAGGATAAGTTATTTAGGCATATATTTAATATTGATTTAGTAACTAAAAATTGAGGTCATGAAAACTAAAACACTATTGGAATGGCTCACCCTATCTTCAAGTATCTACTACATCGTAAAGGACACGCAACTTATGGATAGATTTAACGAACTATCCAAAAAAGGGAAAGATGAAATCAATAAAGTGGCTTCAGAATCTGCCGTAGACGATGATGGCAATGAACTTGAGTTTATCGATAAAATTATTTTAAAAACCAATCAAGTTAAAGATGAAGTAGAGGAAAAAATTGAAGAGCTCATTGTGAAGTTCTATAAAAAAATGAACATTGCCCACTTGGATGAGATAAAGGCTTTGAACGAAAAACTTGAAAAGGCCAACGAGTCCATAGCATTATTGGAAGCACGGTTAAATCATTTAGAAATGGTTGAATAATATGAATGTTTTTTCAAACATAAAATACAAGTACAAATCAATAGTTAGGTATAACCAAATTTTAAGGGTTTTACTAAAATACGGCTTTGAAGATTTGGTTCAGTATCTCAGGGAAAAGGATAAATACACCTTTTTTTTACGTTTTGTACCAAAGTCCTCACAAGTTCATGCGGCCCAATATACCAAATGGGAGAAAATGCGATTGGTGTGCGAAGAACTTGGCCCCACATTTATAAAGTTTGGTCAAATTTTAAGTAATCGGCCAGACCTTATACCTTTCGATTTGGTATTGCAGTTTGAAAAGCTTCAAGATGAGGTGCCGCCAATGGATGACAAAAAGGCCAAAGAAGTAGTGGTGTCTGAACTAAAAGACAGCATTGATAATTTATTTGCATGGTTCAATCCAAAACCTTTTGCCTCGGCGTCTATGGCCCAGGTGCATAAGGTGACTTTAAAATCTGGAAAGCGCGTAGCCCTAAAGATTCAACGTCCTGGCATAAAAAAAATTATTTTAGAGGACATCAAGGTCATGTACAGTGTGGCTGAAGTTTTGGAAAAAAGAATTCCGTCCTTAAAAAGTTTCGACCCAATCGGGTTAGTGAAAAACTTTGAAGAGTCCATACTCAAGGAACTCGATTTTATAAATGAATCCATCAACGCACAAAGGTTTTACAACAATATTGCTCAAGATAATAGTCCTGATCAATTCGCCAGTGCCCCAAAAGTTTATCAAAAATATACCACCGAAAAAATCCTTGCTTTAGAATTTATATCAGGTATTAAAATCAATAGAATAGAGGAACTTGATAAAAAGGGTATCGACAAAGAGGTTATAGCCAAAAGGCTGAGTATTAGTTTTTTCAAGCAAATTTTTGAATATGGTTTTTTCCATGCCGATCCACATCCAGGTAATCTATTGGTTTTGCCCAATCGTCATATTTGCTATTTGGATTTTGGAATGATGGGCAGTATTTTACTCCGGGACATTAAAGTTTTTGGTAGCCTTTTTATAGCCGTTACCAATAAAAACGTAACCAAGATTATCAAAGCTTTGCAGCAACTCTCAAATACAACGGTTATAGAGAATAAAAGAGAATTAGAATTTGATATTAATGAATTTTTAGAAAAGTACTATGTAAGAGATGTTCATGAGAATGAAATTAGTACGGTGTTGCTAGAGCTAAAGGATATCATTGTCGCGCACGGATTGAAGGTACCATCCCATTTTTATCTTTTTGCCAGATCTATGGTCACCATTGAAGGTGTTATCCAAAAATTGGATCCGGCTTTAGACCAATTTGACATGGTTCGTCCATATTTGTCAAGAAGTGTAACCAAAGATTATAATCCGCTGAAGATGGGAAAAAAAGTGGTGAATTCTCTTTATGAAATGACAAATTACATGGAAGAATTTCCGAGCGATCTTAAAAACGCTATACGGAAAATAAACAGTGGCGAGATAAAAGTTAATTTAACCCATAAAGGTATTGATGCGATGGTTTATGCCATACACCGCGTAACAAAACAAGTGGTAACAGCCTTTATTTTGGTGGCCTTAATTATAGGTTCTACCTTGTTTATTGTTACGGCTATTCCTCCATTTTGGAAAGACATATCCATATTCGGACTAATTGGTTTGTTTTTCGCTTTTATTATTGGGGTAAGTGTCATTCGCGATATTAGGAAGAAGGATTTTCATCATTGGTGACGCTTATGATGTCTGAAAAAACAAGAAAGCACAATTTTTAAATTGTGCTTTCTTTCTTAAGTTAAGCTTTTGAAAAAGCTTGCTTAAAATGGCCAAAGGCCTCTGAAATCTCATTTTGAAAATGTTCCCATTGGGTTTCCTTTTTTTTGCCGGAATATTTGCTTTTAATTTTCTCAATCATCTCGTTAAACTCCTTTTTGGATTTCTCAAAAGCTGTTTTTACACCGTCTTTACCCTTCTCGAAATTTTTCTCTAAGATTTCAAGTTGAACTCTAAACATTTCAATTTCAATTAAAACATAAGCATAAATGCTATTGAGTGTTTCATTTGTTTTAATCTTTACCTCAATGTCATGTAGTTTGTGTAGCAGTTTCTTTTTTTGTTCTTTAAAAGCATCTTTAGATTCTGCTTTGCCCAAAGCCAGTTGAACAATCAGTTCGTCGAACATCGTGTTCATGTCTGTTATTTTTTCTTTTCCTAACTCAATTTTATTCTTGGTTTCATGGATGAATAAGTTGAATTTCTTTTTAATTTCTTCGTATTTGTCTGTGGCTTCAGCTTTTCCCAGTGAGGCTTTAACCTGAAACTCTTCAAGATCAATTGCGGTTTTTCTTAGTTGAGCAACAACTTTGTCTACAAATGTGGCATTATCTATAGTTTTCATAATCATTGGATTTTGAGTTATCTTTAAATATCTAAACTATAGTTGAAAAGGGCAATGATTAATATCAGTTGGAGCATCTATTTTTCTTTGTTGTAAATATCTTTCAAAGTAATTGAGTTGCCATCCTCACCATTAATGTGCAAATTATATCTGATGGTTATTTTTGTATTTATTGGAGCGTGATAGTAAATAACCCAGGCATCCGATTCCTTTGTGCCAATACAACCATTGGAATAAGCTTTTCCCAAGGTAATGGGGTTTGTGGTTGGATGTATTAATTGCCCATACCTTTGGCCATTAATTTCAGTTTCTATAAACGGGATTCTTGGTAATTTGGTCACTTCGTTATCATCTCTTTTTGTAACATAGTAGCGATGCCCATTTACAGGATTTATATAATCAGGATTTTTATTGTAACCGATAATCGTCCCATTGCCGATTTTAGTTTTTAAGTCTATAATGCGTCCTGCGGTTTCAAGGTATTTTTTTTCATTTCTGCCCACTCTAACGGGAAATGAATATTTCTCTGTGGAGTCTTCCAAAATGCGCATTTTGTATTCCGGAATGTTTAGGTCTATAAGTGTTGTGTTGAATATTTTTAAGAGTTTGTTGGCCAAATCATTATTTGGTATAAAAATGGTGTCTCCTTTGTTTAGAATAACCATTTCTTTTTGATTGTCCACTTTTATACCACGAGCTTTCAGAATATAGTAATCGGTATTTTTCAAGGTATCAATAATCCAAGGGTTGGCCCGAACCAACAAATGCTCGGTTAGTTTATAAGAAGTAACGGAATCATATTTTTTAACGATGGAATCTAAATATTCAAAATAGGCGTTAATGGCAATATTTCTGTTTACAATAAGATAGTTAACGGCGGAATCATGAGTACAAATCTCTATTGCTTCCGCTTTGATAATGGGCTTTTTGTCAATTTTAAAAGCCACTTGTGCAAATACGAAAAAAGCCAAAACTAGTATTAGTGAGCTTTGAAGAAATCTATTCATAACCTGCCAATATTAAGATTGAGGACTTTACATTCCTTTATTTGAAATTTATATCATATTCCATGTTTTGCCAATGATTTCAATCAGTTTCGGGATATGATTTTTATCATTTAAAAAATGCCCATATCTAACTAAATTAGAGGGTTGTAGCATGATGTATAATGTTTGGTTTAAATAAAATAAAACCCTTTTTTGTTGAAATAGGTGAACTTTCAATATTCACCCGAAGATTTTTTAAGGAAGTATTTAAGAAACCTTTTGAACTTAATGAGCTATTAAGGCAGTGCTACAACATAGGGAACCGTTCATTTTTGTTGGTAGGCCTCACGGGTTTTATAATTGGGCTGGTTATAACATTGCAAACCAGACCAACCTTACAGGAATTTGGTGCCGAAGCTTGGATGCCCTCTATGGTAAGTATTTCAATAATTAGGGAAATTGGACCAGTCATTATTGCGTTAACCGTGGCCGGACGAATAGCCTCGGGAATTGGTGCAGAATTGGGCTCCATGAGGGTTACAGAACAGATTGATGCTATGGAAGTTTCTGGTACCAATCCGTTTAAATTTTTAGTGGTGACCAGAATTTTAGCAGCCACGTTGGTAATACCAATTTTAGTGATTTATGGTGATGCTATTGCACTTTATGGCTCATACATTATTGAAAACATAAAAGGCGATGTATCCTTTCAACTGTATTTTAATAAAGCTTTTAAAGCTTTGGAATTTACAGACCTGGTTCCCGCTACTATTAAAACCTATTTTTTTGGTTTTGCTATTGGGTTGGTCGGTTGTTTTAAAGGTTATAACTGTAAAAAGGGAACAGTTGGTGTTGGTAAAGCAGCAAACACGGCGGTGGTATTTGCCTCCATACTATTGTTTGTACTCGACTTTATCGCTGTTTTTATAACAGACATATTTTTTGAAGTTTAAAAATGAAAGAAGTAGCTAACATAAAACAAGTTAAACCGTCTCAAAGCAATCGAGCGACGATGATTAAAATTAAAGATTTGAGAAAATCCTTTGGTGAAAATCAAGTGTTGAACGGTTTTAATTTAGAGCTCTTTGAGGGAGAGAACCTTGTGGTTATGGGAAAGTCAGGTTCAGGAAAATCGGTAATGATAAAATGTTTGGTGGGTTTAATGGAGCCCGATTCTGGATGTGTTGAGGTTATGGGCAAGGAAATTGTTAAGCTGAACCAAGTGGAGCTGGATGAGCTAAGAACCGAAATAGGGTTTCTTTTTCAAGGCAGTGCCCTTTACGATTCTATGACTGTGAGGGAAAATTTGGAATTTCCTTTAAGAAGGCACAAAAATCGGTTTAAGGATATAGAAGATGCTGAAAAGCTCATCATAGAAACTTTAGATAGCGTTGGGTTGGCACATACTATGGACTTGATGCCCGCCGAACTTTCTGGGGGAATGAAGCGTCGAATAGCCTTGGCGAGGACACTAATATTACGGCCAAAAATTATTTTATATGATGAACCTACAAGTGGATTGGACCCGATAACGTCAAAAGAAATAATTGAGCTTATGCGCGAAGTCCAAAAAAAGTATAAAACCTCGTCATTGATTATAACCCATGATGTGGATTGCGCGCGAGTTGTATCAGAACGTATGGTTTTATTGGTTGATGGCGTAAACTATGCACAAGGAACATTTAATGAATTGTCCCAATCAACAGACGAGAAGATAAGGGCATTTTTTAAACAATAAAATTTAGAAACCATGAAAAAAACAACAACGGAAAAATTTAGGCTCGGTGTTTTTGTGATTTCAGGATTGCTCCTTTTTGTGGTGGCCATTTATCTAATTGGGGAACGGCAAAACCTGTTCAACAAAACATTTAGCATAAGTGCCAATTTCAATAATGTTAATGGTTTAATACAAGGTAACAATGTGCGTTATTCAGGCATTAATGTGGGGACCGTTAAAAGAATAACCATGGTAAACGATTCGGTTATAAATGTTGAGATGGTCATTGATGAAAAAATGGTGAATCACATAAAAAAAGATGCCGTAGCTACCATAGGAACTGATGGCTTGGTTGGGAATATGATTGTTAACATTATTCCCGGAGAAGGAAATGGCGCTATGATTTCTTCAGGAGATATTATTAAATCGTATACCAAAATAGGGACGGGTGAAATGCTTAACACTTTAAATGTTACCAACGAAAATGCCGCATTGCTCACCTCTAAATTGTTGGATATTGCCGATGCCATAACAGATGGTAAAGGTACTTTGGGTATGCTGATTCATGATAGTGTGGCCTCAAACAACATCAAACAAACAATTAACAACTTGAAATTTACAAGCATTCAAGCCAACAAGGCACTGAAAGAAATAAATTCAATAATCAGTTCTTTAAATGTGGATGAAAGTGTTGCTGGCGTATTGTTGAACGATTCCATCGAGGCCCAAAAAGTGAGGACCGTAATTGCAAATCTTGAAGATTCCAGCAAAGAAATAAAAACGGTGGTAGATAATTTAAATGAAACCCTTACAAACATAAAAGATGGAGAAGGAGCCATCAACTATCTTTCAAATGATGGGGAATTTGTTAGAAAGCTTGAGCAAACCATTCAAAATGTAGAAGAAGGCACCGATAAATTCAACCAAAATATGGACGCCCTAAAACATAATTTCTTGACCCGGGGTTATTTCAAAAAACTGGAACGGGAATTGAAAAAGGCCGAAAGGAAAAATAAATGACCATATTTTATTATTAGGTAACTCGGCCACTAAGGAATCTACTTTCAATTCATATTTAAAAATAGAGCTTGTTTCTGTTTTGGAAGTAAATTTTCCATCAGCATTGAAGGTTAATTTATTTGTAACTATATAATTGCTCTCTGCTATTTCCATTACCCAATCACCAATGATCAAATTTTTGATTTTTTTAGTTCCCTAGTTTTTAAGGATAGGGGTATTTCATTGCACCATTTTTGAAATCCTCTTCGGTTGGCATTGGTAAGGTTGTATATAAAGTTGTGGGGCTCAAGCGGAGGCGATAGTCCGAGTAATCGATGGGTTTCGACCAATAACTTATTTTATTATTTAATTGTTTTTTAAATACTTCAAGTGCCACCCATGTACATTTTTCTTTCAACGCTTCTAAACTTTCTTCAGAAGGGTTATCTTCATAGAGCCCAGCATATTTAAAAGTATCATGATATTGATTAATAAAAAAGGAATACGCATTGTATCCATCATTTGTGAATACATAAAACTGAATGCCAAAAACATGCAATCTTTTATTTTTTTTAGGTGCAAATAGTATTTCAAGAACAATATTATAATCTGAACTCATATCTTGATTTTCAATTATTTTACCTATTGAAGCCCCACTGTATTGAAAAATTTCATATTGGTTTATGCCTCTTAGTTCCTTTGGTTTAATTTTGAAATCATCATATTGTACATTTAAATCTAAGTCATTTTTCAGGGATTCAGCAATAGTTTTCCCTGAATTCTTGGACCAAGTTGTAGAATCTGCCGTTCTCAAGATTGTTGGATAGAGAGTAATTTGGGATTTTTTATAAGTTTTTAAGAATTTCTCAGCTGACTTACTCGCTGGTCTACAACCGTCCTCAGGATTTGATAAGCTTGAAATAATTTTAAAGTAGCCATCATTAGGATATTTTCTGTTATCCAAATAGTTCCTTGCCCTATTAGCAATAGCTGTTGAATCAAGGACACCCTCATAGATATTGAATTCATCTATCGCACCAAGACTTTTTTCAAAAAAAGAAGATCCTGATTTAAGCAAAAAAGCATCTTCATTACTTAAATTGGCAATGGTGTTCTTGTGGCTAGTAATGGGTTTTGATGCTACTAAAACACCATCGATGTAATATTTTAACACATGATTATCAAAAGTTGTAACCACGTGATGGAATCTAACATCCTGAAGTAAAGGTCCATCTAAGGAAATAGTGGTTTCTTGAGAGTTTGATTCATCAAAACATAAAATTTTTGTAACACTAGATTTATTTTTCTTTACAAACTGGTGGATATAATCAGTTTTTGTATTATTTGGTTGGTCATACTTTCCAAAAAAAGATATACTCCCCACACCATCAGTTTTTGCAGGTAAAACAAATGCTTCAAGAGTTATCGCTTTGTATTTGTTAATATTTATTTTTTCTGCAGGTAATTTTAGATAATACTCTATAATATGTTTTTTGTCTTCTTCATAAAAACTTGACCAACGTCCGCCCTCATAATTTACGAATAGACCTTCGATTACCTGACCCTTGGAATGTTCTTCTCCTATGATAGTACCATGAGCTTTCCCAACAACATCTTTAACCGATCCGTCCTCAAAAGTATAAGAATGTTTAAGTTTTACCGGCACTTTCTTATTAGGCTTTAAATTAGTCTCTTGGCTATTGGCGAAGTAAAACCCAAATAGCCCAAACAAAAGAACAAATCTTGTTAAAATATTATTTCTCATATTCTATAAGAGTTTTAGTCATTCTCTATTTTAAAGTAGGTTGCTATTAGCCTATCACAGGTCTCACATGTTGGTTGGTTCTCTTTTATTAGGTTTAGTTTATTAATGGCATCTTCTGGTTTATTGTTGAAAATATCATAAATGGCGCTTTGTAAAAATAGGGGATAGTTATCACTGTCATTTTGCATGAAACGACGCGCCTTGTTTAAATAAAAACCTTCGAGTATAATTTCCGTACCTTTTAAAAAATTAACATGTGCTTTTAAACGAAGCAGTTCAAAATTATTCGGGTTTATTTTTTCGGCTTCTTCCATACAGAATTGTACTTTTTCCATTTGGTCCTTTGAAAAATAAAGTTTAATAAGATTAATATAGTCTGATAATTCTCTAAGCAATTGATTATTAATTCTTTCTAAAAGCAGGTTCTCGTAATCGCTATTTCTATCAAATATTTTATACATGAACAATAAATTGGAATAAACCTCATTCGGGCTGAACATGGTTTTGGGGGCGTTTTCTGGAAAAACTTCAAAGGCCTTTTTATAATAACCAATAGTTAAATCTCTTTTATCTAGACAAAAATTTATAAAACCGAGACATTTGTTCAAGGTATATTCATTAAGTGTTTGATTTTTAAATGCTTGTTGCAGCCAATTTTCTAATTCTTTGATTTCTTTTATTTCCGATGGGTTAAAATAAAAAGCAGGTAGATTTTTTTCATTGTAATTGGAGACTAAGATTTTTAAAAGGAGATTAAAAAAGTTAGTTAGTTTATCTATTTTTTCCTCCATTTGTTTATTCTTAATTTTCCCATAATATCCTTTTATGAATGACCAATCTATTAACTCTTTATAGTGTGTTTGCTTTAATTCTGTTAAAATCATGGGGTCGTCTAATTTTGGCTGTAATTCTGACATTTTTTCCACTGTGTTAACAAGTATCAAGGAAAAAATTGGAATCTCCGGCTTGGGGTAATTGGCGTTAAGCGAATTGATATTCATGGATTTTACTTTATTAAAGTCTCCAATCGAAAAAAAATAAAGTGTATAGGTAAAAAAAGCGCTCATTTCGTTGGGATTTAGGGAGAGTGCTTTTTCGGCATCTTCAATAAATCCATCTTTACCTAATTTAAACCTCAAAAAACTCCGATTACCAAAATAGCAAGCCGAATCATTTTCAAAAAAATCAACATCGATATTTTTTAATGCTTTATTGAAAAACTTGTTGGCATTCTCCTGCTCTTTAATGTTCTCATAATATTTTCCCATTTTGAGGAGTATGTCAAAATTTAAAGAGTCTTTGGATAAGGAATCTTTTAATGTTTCCAAATATTCAGGGGTTGAGGGGTGCTCATGTTCTATGTCATTAAGAGAAGGATATAAATCTCCAGTAGATAAACTGAATGAGAACTCTCCTCCAATTTCAAACAGCTCCTCTTTGCAACCTAAAAAGTCTTTCCTATCCCTTTCAATTAAATCTTTATTTAAACGATATGTTTGACCAATTGATGGGATGGTAATTAAGGATAATACAAGAATCACTATAGTTTTCATTGATTTCAATTTAAATAGATTTATTTACATCATCGAAAAGATATTTAAATAAAGAAAAAAGCAACTAACAACTAAAGTAGCAATGTTAAGTGCCTTCCAAAATTTATCGAGTATTTTATGAAGACTTATTCCGCTTAAAATAATTGCAAAAACATGAAATATTATGGATAGTATGGTTGTATCGTATCTCCCTTGAAGAAAATCGGGAAAGTAATTTTTGAAAATATCAACTGCTTCTGGCTGTGATGTCCCAATAGAAGCAGCATATACCCATAACCCAAATATTGAAAACGGAATTAGCAAGCAAGCTAAACTAATAGTGGTAATTAACTTCAGTTGATTTTGAGTGAATATTTTTTTATTATTAGTTTCTTCCTTTTTTGCATCAAACCAAATATTGGATGCTTTATTAAATAGTAAAAGGATTATAACCAGTTGTGCTATTAGCATAACGGAAGATGTAATAAAACCCATGACATTAACCACTCTTAATTTAATCAATAAAGGAAAATAAGAGTAAAAGAAATTAATAACAACGCCTAGAATGCACAAAACCAATAGTGTAATTCTTGCCCAATTCTTTCCTTGTCCAACTTTAAAGGCCAGAAGACCCATTATAAAAATTTTAATTATGAAGGCTAAAATTTGTGGGACCCTAATTAAACCAGTGCTGAATATTAAATCAAGACCTATAAACTTTAAGTTTGAATCAAAAAAAGTAAACCCTATTGTTGCAACAAAAAGGTATATGTAGATTAGGTATACCGCAAATCTTACTTTTTTAGGCATCTTTTTAGTTTTTATTTCTCAAATATTATGGGAAACGGATGTTTCAATCCTTTTCTTTCTACTATTTCCGCTCTTAATGAGCCAACGGCCAAATCGGCCTTAATTTTTAATGGGATTTTATTTTTATCCGCACTTACCCAAAGTGTTAAACTTTCTTGTTCCTTAAAAACCCTGCCAGCCGAAACATATGGTCGGAACTTCAATGATTTTATTTTTCCAAATTTTGTTTTAATGATTTCTCTTCCCAGAAATTTTAATTGAAATTTGAAATTTTCTTCATCAAAGAACATATTTAAGGCTACCATATCTCCTTCCTTTATGGTGTCTGTGTCGTAATTATTGCGCAAATAGTAAAATGCCGATAGCATATCCTGAACATCTTTCTCGATGGAATATGTTTCACGAACATTGTGTTTTTTGTTATTAACATGGGCCTTTTTATTGGTATGGTCAAATTCAATCTCGATATCTTTGGTATGGCCGCCTTCATCAATTTGTCTAATAAATTTATAGGGCAATCCTGTTTCTTTATCCAAATAACTCTCATACCTATCCCTAACCTTAAAAAATAACCAACTTATTGGTCCAGTTGTTTTGCCATGGCCAACAACATGGTAAACAGGCTTGTCTTTATATTTTGCGTTTTTCACCTCTAAGGTGGCTTCACCTGCTTTAAGCCAGCCACTATAGCTCATTTTAAGTTTAATCCATTCGCCTTCTTGAAATGATTTTTGGCTTTGCGAAAAAGCATTTTGCAAACCAAGAACTATAGCCCAAATGAAAAGAATCTTAAAAAATTTTAATGGTGCTTTCATATTGATAATGGGTATTTAAAGTGGAGTCCGAATGGTTAAAATGATTAATATATACTTAGTCCTATTTCAAATATACCTTCAGTTATTTGGGTTTGTTTGGTTTCACATTTCTCAGTTGCGACAAACTCAAAAGTGCCTTTAAAAACACTGTTGAAGGAAGTGAGTTCAATTTTGCCAGAAACAATGTTTTGATATTCATCATTACAAAATGGTGGGGAATAATAATAGTAATCAATTGTAGAGTCAAAAATTCCTCCCCGATATACAAAATATTCCACATAGTTTTCAACGCCGTCAAATTCATAAACCCCTGGGCCGCTAGTTGGATTAAAATATATTTTAAAAGAGTGTGTTAGGTCTGAATCCACATTATCTGCTGCAAGTCCTGATATTTCATAGTTATCACCTTTATCTCTCAAGGACACAACTGTCCAAGTTATTAACTGCCCGTCGATATAAGCCGACATTGTATTTTGACGTTCCTCAACCTCATTTGAGGTATCACTACTACAACCTAAAAAGGCCATTGTACAAATAATAAATGCAAGATAAATTATGCGTTTTGTTTTCATATATTTTAATTTTAGGTTGAAGATTGAGGGTATTGAAACCATTATACTCAAAGATACAATGCAACTATTGTTAAGCTATCCGAGATTATCCCGTATAGAGAATATCGGACATTATTTTTGACTTATAGCTCTTTTTCTTTGAGATACTCTTCCGCAGATTTGGCAATGGTTTTGGCATCAAGAATGCCTTGGTAGATGTTAAATGTGTCAATTTCGCCTAACCATGTTTGTTCCCATTTGTTAGCTGATTTGCATAAGTAAGCTAGCTCGTTATGTATGTTGGAAATATTATTTGTTTTTTGTCGAAGATTTAATTGCACATCCACTAATTCTCCGTCGATATAATATTTTAATACTTTATTATCAAAGGTTGTTACAAAATGATGGAATCTGTTCTCAAGAACCGAATGTCCACCAGCAATAGTCAAAGCCTCCCATGGTTGATAGATTTTCCTTATACAGGTTATACCAGTTCCACTCCATTCACTTTTGTATGTCCATTGTGAAATATAGTTTATTGCACGACTACCACTTATGCATCCAAAATAAGAAAAACAACCTCCAATATCGCTTTTTACTACCGCCTCAAGGGTAATCGCAGAAAATGCATTAATGCTTATTTTAGGTGCTGGTAATTCTATATATTCACCTTGTTCATTAGCAACAAACATTCCATTTTCAATTTTACCATCTCCTAAAATCGTACCATGGGCTCCTCCAATAATGTCGTTAGCTGTTCCATTATCAAAAGTATATGAATGCCTTAATTCAGGTTTTGCTATTTGGGTTTTGTAATTATTTACTAAAAATTTATCGAGCTTTTTTTCATGCTCCTCCAACCTTTTTGCAGATTTAGCGATGGTTTTTTCATCAAGAATCCCTTCGTAGATATTAAATGTATCAATAGCACCTAACCATGTTTGGTCTTGCATATATCCAGACTTACACAAATAAGCGAATTTATTACTTAGGTTTTCAATTATATTATCCTCGTTGTCTATTGGACTGTGTACTAATTTACCATCAATATAAAACTTGAGTTCATGGTTATCAAATGTTGTGACGATATGATGAAACCTATCATCCTGTATGGCTTGGCCCCCAACATTGTTATGTGTTTCCCATGGGACTTCATAATTTTTGCATGAAATGCTAGTACCACAGGTTTCATTATTTATTAATGTCTGAAAGATATAATCTACTCCAACTTCATTGCTTTTGTTTCCAAAGTAAGAAAGCATTGTGTGAGTCTCATTGGCTTTACCAGCTATGACATAAGCCTCTAAAGAAATAGCTGAATATTCATTAATATTTATTTTGTCAGCAGGCAATTCAATATAATCGCCTTCTTCATCGGTAATAAATAAACCATTTAAAATCTCGCAATTGCCTTTAATTATTCCATGAGCTTCACCCACAACATCTTTAGCTGTGCCATCATCAAATGTATAAGAGTGTTTTAATACTGGCTCCTTCCAATTTATTTGACTGGCCATGCTCAAATAGGAAACTACCCCAAACGTTATTAACGTCGAAGCAATAATCCATAATATATAGTGATTCTTATTTACATGGAACATAGAATAACCTTGTTAAGTTCATTTTTAATTTAAACGCCTTTAACGAGACAGAGAGAGGATAGCATAACTTTTCCTTAAACTAATGCTTTTCACCTAAATTAGAAAAAACTGGTTTAAGAGCGTTATTGCAATCTTAAAAGTACAAAAAAAGAGGATACTGAAAAGTTAACCCGAAAAGTTAAAGTGATAATTTAGGTTTTCTTCTGATTTTGGTCATTAAATATTTGAGATAGGCATTGAGGAACAAATTTAAATACGTTATAAATTACTTTTTTAAGCCTAATTAAGCTGTGAAAATCCACAAGTGCATAACAGTTTTTGCTACATTTAAGCAGTAAAAATTTTATTGTAAAACTTATGGACACCCAATATAATAAATGGTATCATCCTTATGAACCAACTAAAGAATATAATAAACGCGTAGCCTATTTTAGTATGGAATTTGGCATACACCAATCCTTTAATATCTATTCTGGAGGCTTGGGGTTTTTGGCAGGATCACATATGCGTTCAGGTTATGAGCTCAAGCAAAACATGATTGGCATTGGCATGCTTTGGAAGTATGGCTATTATGATCAAGCCAGGAATGAGGACCAAACGCTTAGGGCAGAATTCAACGAAAAACATTTTGATTTTCTTGAAGACACCGGTATTGAGGTAGAAATTAAACTTCACGATAATCCGCATGTAAAGGTTCGTGCTTTTGTTTTAAAACCTGAGGTTTTTGGCACTGTGCCCATGTATTTTTTGACCACGGATGTAGATGGTAACGACCATTTATCGAGAACCATCACCAATCATTTGTACGACCAAAATCAAGTCACGCGCGTTTCCCAAAGTATCGTGTTGGGCATTGGCGGGGCAAAAGTAGTTGAAGTTTTAGGTGGCGCAGAAACCTATCATTTAAACGAAGGGCATGCATTACCTGCATTTTATTATTTAAGGGATAGGGGCGTTACTAAAGACCAAATGGTTTTCACAACCCATACTCCCGAAAAAGCAGGGAATGAAGAACGCGATGCAAGACATTTAAACCGGTGTGGTTTTTTTGGAAGAACGCTTTCCAATGAAGAATTGGAAAGGGAAATGGTAAATGGTGGAATGATTAATTATACGGTTTCCGCCTTAAGAATGAGTAAAAAGGCCAATGGCGTTTCAAAATTACATGCCAAGGTAGCAAATGACATGTGGAAAGATTATTACGGAGTTAGCCAAATCATACCGATTACCAATGCCCAGAATCAAAAGTTTTGGCAAGATGAAAGCGTAAAGCAAGCATGGATTCATGAAGATAAAAAAGGCTATAAATGGAGAAAGACCGAATTGAAGAATGAATTATTTCAAGAGGTTTATAACCAAACAGGAAAGTCTTTTAATCCGAGTGTTTTAACTATTGTTTGGGCAAGACGATTTGCCGCCTATAAAAGAGCTGATTTGTTGTTGCATGATTTTAATCGGTTCAAAAGATTGATTTCTAATCAACATTACCCCGTGCAGATTATTTGGGCCGGAAAACCTTATCCGTTTGATTATGGTGCCATAGATGTGTTTAACCATTTGGTGTACAATTCTAAAGCGGAACCAAATTTGGCGGTGCTTATTGGTTATGAAATAGATTTATCAAAAAAATTAAAATGTGGCTCCGATGTTTGGTTGAATACACCACGAATTACACGGGAGGCCTCAGGTACCAGTGGCATGACAGCTGCAATGAACGGTTCGGTTAACGTTTCAACAAATGATGGTTGGATACCCGAATTTCAAAAAGATGGGGAAAATTGCTTTGTCTTACCCGGATTAGACCACAATATGCCAACTTGGGACCAAGATAAATTGGACACAGAACATTTGTACAGTATTTTGGAGAATAAGGTGCTTCCAACTTATTACGACAATCCAGATAAATGGCAAGACATTGTATTTAATGCCATGGATGGCGTAATTCCGGAATTTACAACAGCAAGAATGGCTGATGAATATTATAAAAAGCTATTTTGAGATTAACTAACTAAATTTTAGTTTTCTTTATTTTTTAAGATGACGTAAATATCCTCACTTAACATTTCTGTAAACTGAGTTGCTCCATTTGTGTCAAAGTGCAACCCATCGTAGGTTTTAAATTTATTGGCTAAGTTTGAATAGTTCAAAAAAGGCACATTATACTGTTTTGCTATGCTGTCCATTTTCTGTTCAAAACTTGGCCATAATTTATGTTCTAAAATATTGAATTCCTCGTCCTGCGGAATTCTGACTATAAAAACATCACCTCTAGTTTTGAAGAATTCCAGTATCTTGATAAAGCTTTCAATCCTGTAGCTTGAGATTTGCTGAATACCCAATTGGGCTTCAAATTCTTTTAGTATTCCAGCTTTCCAAAAAGCAATATCTGTTGCTTTAATACTGTCTATTTCCGTATTTGGTCTTATTTCTAACCAACCATTCGGGTGCAATTCATAAAACAACCATTTGTCATATGGATGCAGGGCATTATATAGAGGCAATTCATAGGTGTTAATTATATAATTGTAATTGGGTTTGGTATCAACCTTATTTACTTTACCTAAAATAGTATGGTTCTTATCCATTTTGTAAATGTCTTCGGATTTCATCTTTAAAGGTGTTGAAAACGCCCCAGGAGAAACGGATACTATAAATAATTGACGATTTTTGATAGGTTTAATCTTCTTTTTTATAGATTCTAAATAAACTTCTCCAAAAGGTGAATTATTTACATTTAACGCATAATTAATTAAAGGGGTATCATAATAGTTCAAAGCTTGCAGCTTTTGTTCAATAATTTCAGGGTTTATTCCCTTGTTGGCTTTTGAAATCCCAATAATCAACCCACCCGCCTTTTGTGTAAATTTTTCATAGTAAATATCAACAAAATCTTGAGAAAGCCGATTTACTAAAAAGCCATAAACTCCTGCAAGAGCGATTATGATGAACGATAATTTTAATAAGAAGGATTTCATAAATTAAAATTGAAAATATATAAATGTATTTTGTCTATTTATGGCAAACAATGCGATTATAAACACATACGCTACATAATATGACCATCTAACGTAGGCAGGCTGACCAATAACTAGATCATAGATTTTATCGTTTCCTTTATAGTAATGAACAGTCTGAACACCCAATATAAAAATGATGCTTAAAATTAATTCGAAATAACTTTCCAGTATATTCACGTGCATACTTTTAAATTGAAACATGTGTTCAATATAGGTTAAAGCATCATTTAACGAAGGCGCACGGAAAAATACCAAAGTTAAAATGATATATGAAACACCAAAAAACCAGCCAATTAAATCTATACTTCGTTTTTTGAGCCCCAAGGAGTCAAAAACTTTTTTTCTCAGTTTTGCCGTGCCGAAATCCAAAATAAGCAACAGTGCATTAAGCAAGCCCCAAATAACAAAGGTCCAGCTCGCTCCATGCCAAAGCCCAACAACAAAAAATAGAATTATAACATTTCTAATAGTTTTGGCTTTTGACCCTCTAGACCCACCCAAAGGCAAGAACACATAATCGCGAAGCCATTGCATGAGCGATATATGCCAACTTTTCCAAAATCCGGAAACGGTAGTGGCAAAAATTGGTCTGTTAAAATTTTGCATTAATTCTACACCAATTGTTTTGGCAACACCTAATGCGATTGAAGTATATGCCGAAAAATCGAAATAAATTTGAAACATAAAAAATATGGCTCCCAAGGTTAGGGCAAAACCGTGTGGAGAATCAGGCTTGGCAAAAGCTGTATCTACATAGATACCGAGTCTATCGGCAACCACAACTTTTAAAAAAAAGCCCCATGCGATTAATATCAACCCCTTTTTAATATTTGGAAGGTTGACTTTTACATGACTACGTAATTGAGGAATCAAACGAGAGGCACGTTCGATTGGCCCTGCTACCAACTGGGGAAAGAAGGCAACATATAAGGCAAAAATGCCAAAGTGCCTTTCTGGTTTTATGGCACCTCTATAAATGTCAATAGTGTAGCTTAAAGTTTGAAAAGTATAAAAGCTTATACCGACCGGAAGCAAAATATTACTGAAATTGTAAGACCCCATATTTTCTTGGGTAGTCAATTCAACTCCAAAAAAGGTAAACAAATCATTAACTGAATTCGTGAAAAACCCAAGATACTTAAAAATAAAAAGCATGCCTAAATTAACCGTTAAGCTCAAGCCCAGATATAGTTTCTTCAGCTTATGGCTGGCATCTGCCATTTTAAGACCACAAAAGTAATCGGTAATGGTAGAAATTAATAAGAGGATAAGGAGTTCAGGCTCATGAAACGAGTAAAACAGATAACTGCCTAAAAGTAACCAGCCCCAACGGTATTTATGGTCAATAAAATAGAAACCAAAAACGATTATGGGCAAGAAAATCAGAAACTCAAATGAGTTGAACAACATAGTAGGCGATTTTGCAATTTTTTTTAGCCGATTTGAACGCTAAACTAATCTATTTTACAAAAATATCACACTTTATTACTCCAACGGTTTTTTAATTGGGTTAATCTGTGTTTTTTCAAAATGATTTGTGATTAATTGAGATTTATATATCTAAAATACAACTACTTAGTTGTATTTTGTTTTTGTGTTAAATTATAATTTAAATGATAAAAGGCCAATGAAATTAGAAGTTAATCAGTTTAAATATGAAAAGTCTAATGTTACAACAGATTAGTTATGTAACAAATGTTACTTAACGACAAAAATTTAAGTTGTAAATATGTACGTTTAGTTCTCCATAAGAATTAAGACGGTTAATAGCTAACAGGCGTATATCAGCATATACGCCTTTTCTTTTGTAAATTATTGAACCCGTTTTATAAACCTTGGTTCAATAATTTGTCCAAAATAATTTCAACGCCTTCTTCCGCATTGCTTTTTGTCATAAAGCGCGCAGTTTTTTTAACATCATCATGACCGTTTTCCATAGCATAGCTAAAATAGGCTAGTTCTAGCATTTCTAGGTCGTTGTTGTAATCACCAAAAGCCATGGTTTCTTCTTTTTTAACGCCGAGTTTTTGTTGAAGAATGTTTAAAGCGTAGCCTTTGTTGGCCTCGGCATGTGAAATGTCCAACCAGTTTTCACCAGAAACAATAACCTGCAAATCCGCTTTTAAAGCTTTAGCTGAAGGCAAAATATGTTTTTCAGAAGACTCGTAATGAAAAACGGCTATTTTTAAAAAATCGTCATCATCAACTTTGGTTAAATCATCAACTATGGCATACTCTTTATAATATTTGCTGAATCTTGAGATAAAATCTTCAGAATTGGTTTCAATATAGGCTCTCTTTCTTCCGCACAACACAATATAAGCGTCTTCAACATTTCGTAATAAAGAGACGGATTTTTGCACATTTTCTCGGGTTAATTTCAACAGAATGTGCTCTTGGTTGTTGTATTTCATGATGCCTCCATTCTCGGCAATTATGGATATATCGTCTTTTATAGAATGAAGTTTGTCTAGAATACTTTGGTATTGACGACCACTTGCAGCAATAAAATGAATGTTCTTTTCCTTTAAAGCATTAAACTGATTAAAAAATCGACTGCTGACCTCACTTTCCGGGTTTAGTAAGGTGCCGTCCATGTCTGATACTACTAGCTTTACTTTTGAAAAATCCATATATTTGATTGAAGGGCAAAAGTACTATTCTTTAACTAATTAAAATGTTAGCTAGATATTAATTTTTATGATGCTTGCGCTTAGAGCTACTAATTTTGACTTACAGTTTTTGCAAAAGTAATTTTGTAAATTGCGTAACTTTAATTTTATAGGTTAACGTATGGTTACTTTAAAACAATTGGCGAAAGAATTGAATGTTTCCATTTCAACGGTTTCTAAGGCGTTGAACAATAGTGAGGAAATAGGTGAAGACACCATAAGACGTGTTAAAGAACTCGCCGAACAACATAATTACACACCCAATAAAGTTGCGTTAAGCTTAAAGCAGAATAAAACAAAAACCATTGGGGTTATTATTCCCAATATTCTAAACCGATTTTTAGCAAAAGTGCTTTTTGGTATTGAACGTGAAGCAAATAAGCTTGGTTATAATATTATTACATGTATTTCTAACGAGTCTTTGGAGAAGGAAAAGGAAAGTTTAAAATTATTGGCCAACGGAAGCGTTGATGGTTTTATTTTGTCCGTCGCTGCCGAAACACAGGTTAAAAAGGAAATAGAACATTTTAGAAACACCATAAAAAAAGGGCTACCTATAGTCATGTTTGACCGCGTAGCACACGATGTGATGTGCGATAAAGTGATTGTTGATGATTTTGATGCCACCTATAATGCCACCAAAAGTTTATTGAACGACAACAGAAAACAAATTGCGTTTATTAGCAATATTGATGATCTTAGTGTGGGCAAGCTAAGGGAGCGTGGTTATAACAAGGCTATATTGGAAAACAGAAGTCTGGAGCCATTGGTTTTGAAAATTAAAAGTAAAGACGACCACCAAAAGAAAATAAAATCATTTTTAAAGAAGAATAAAAGTATTGATGCCGTAATTGCTGCGGACAGTTCCTCTGGTGTTATAACAATAAATGCGGCCGTTAACCTCGGTTACAAAGTGCCAAAAGATATATCGGTAATCGCATTTGCGAGCAAATCAGAATCAAATCATACACTTCCTAAGCTAACTACCATTCGTCAGCATGCCAAAGAAATTGGCTCAAGTGCTGCTCAAATGTTGATACACAGAATACAAAATCCGACGAACGGAGATGATGTTAAGACAAAAATTGTTAAGACTACCCTGATAAAAGACAAATCCACACGGTAAATCTTTGTGTGAAAATTACACTTATTTGCAGTTCATCGATGAAAAAGTGTGCATTTCGTCGAATTTTTTCCCGTTTATCGAAAAAAATTACACTTATTAAAAGTTGTTAACATATTTTAGCACCGTATAGTTGGGCGACCCAATTTCCCTAAGTCCAGCTTTATAAATTAATCCATTTAGACTTTTTAAGTCAATCCCTCAAAATTTATTTTATTGAATCGTTCAGCACTTTTTGTGTTTTCGATTTTAAGTTAATTATCCATTTTTTCCCTCATGCCAGATTTTATTTTTTAAAGTCTTGGCCAACAATTTTTATTTGAAAAGAGAAAAACTGTTTAACCTTAAAATCGAATTATATGAAATCCCTAAAAATTACTGTATTAGTAGCCGTTATTTTTGCATCGTTGGTATCTTGTACAAAACAAGACTTAACAGAAGATGATGTTTTGATCACTCCAGAAGTTATGACTCCAATTACTGGTGGTGGTGTAGATATGTAAATAAAGCACGCAATAACTGAATAAGAAACCTCTTTATTGTTTTTGTAAAGAGGTTTTTTTTATTGATTTAAATTGAAAAATTATAAATACATTTGAGAAATAGCCAATTTTACTATTTTCTTGAGGTTTTTAATTTTTAAAATACTTTTCTTGTTTTGTTTCACTATTGTACAGGCTCAAAGTGAACCCAACCAGGCTGTCATTGATTCCATTCATAGAAATGTATTGTCTTTTAAGGATAGAGACTCCACAGCTTTAGCAGCAGCAAATTATGCTTTAGGGGAGGTTTATCGTTATAGTTTTTTTGCTGATAGTGCCTATTATTACTACCATAATGCACAAAAGTATTACGAAAGCAAAAAAGACAACTACAAATTAGCCAGAACTCTATACGGTATTGCCGTTGTTCAAAAAAATGAAAAAGACCTTACAGGAAGCGAGTTAACTTCTGTTAGAGCTATGGCTTTATTAGAACCATTAAATGAAACAGAGGAGGTGATAGAGGCCAAATTGCGTATTTATAACAATTTAGGATTGGTTTTTGGTGAATTGGAACAGTATGAAGAATCAGTTTCATACTATAAAAAAAGTATTGAACTAATAGAAAAATTAGGAGGAGACAATAGAATAACGATGTATTTCGCCAAAAATAATTTGGCCCTCTCTTACAAAAAATCTAGTGCTTATGAATTGGCTTTAGAAAATTATGGTCAAATTTTAAATAATCCGGATTTGATTGATATTAGACCAGATTTTTACGCTTTGGTTTTAGATAACTACGCTCATACAAAATTTTTAAATAAGAATTTTGATGAGTTGCCAAATTTGTTTTTCGAAGCTTTGAAAGTTTCAGATAGCATAAATCCAGGAGGCTACAACTCTATCAGTATTAATCAACATCTAGCTGAGTATTATCATTACAAGAATGATGTTACTGCCGCCAAACATTATGCCTATCAAGCGAAAAATATAGCCCAAAATTACCACAAAGATGAATTGTTGAGTTCTTTATTACTGTTATCAAAAATTGAGAAGGGAGAAAAAGCCGTAGAGCATTTAAGCGCCTATATCAAGCTTAACGATAGCTTGCAGAAAAATGAACGCGCCATCAGAAACAAGTTTGCCAGAATCCGTTTTGAAACCAGCCAAATTGAAAAAGAAAACATTCAAATTGCAAAAGAACGTATGTGGCTATTGATAATTTCGGTGGTCATCATTATAGCTTCCATATTATTATATCTGGTCATCGCACAAAGGAATAAAAACAAAGAATTACAGTTTATTCAACAGCAGCAGGAAACCAACGAAGAAATCTACAATTTAATGTTATCACAAAACGAGAGCATTGAAGAGGCTAGGGCACTTGAGAAAAAGCGAATATCGGAAGAGCTGCACGATGGTGTTTTGGGTCGATTATTTGGTACACGATTAAGTTTGGATAGTTTGAACATGAACAATAGTTTAGAAGCAGTAAAAACCAGAGGCCAATACATTGCAGAACTTAAAACCATAGAGGAAGACATCAGGAAAGTGTCGCACGAATTGAATACCGATTTTGTTTCAGGTTCTGGATTCATAGATATTATTAAAACCTTGGTTGAAACGCAAACCATGGCATACAATCTTACTTATAAATTAGAACATGATGACGACATTAATTGGGATGCAGTAAGCAATAAAAAGAAAATACATTTTTATAGAATAATTCAGGAAACGTTACATAATATTTATAAACATGCCGAAGCCAATCACGTTAACATTAGTTTTAAACTAAAAAATAATGTAATTTGCCTGTCAATAACCGATGATGGTTCTGGATTTGATGTAAACAAAGCAAAGTCTGGCATTGGTTTAAAAAATATAAACTCAAGAATAAATGAGATAAACGGAACCCTTAAAATAACCTCAGAAAAAGAGGTTGGAACCACAGTAATTATCGAGGCACCAATACCCTAACGCCAAAATTATGACTGAAAAAATAAAAATATTAATGATTGATGACCACCCAATGATTATTGAAGGTTATCAAAACACACTACTTTTTACAAAAAAGGACAATCAAGAATTAAGCATTGATATAGCCAATAATTGTGATGAGGCTGTAAAATTAATGGATTTATCCGTTAAAAATGAAAGGCCTTACAATGTATTGTTTGTAGATATAAGTTTGCCCCCTTCAAAAGATGGCTCCATGAGTTCAGGGGAAGACTTGTCTGAATATGCACGGAAGATTTTACCAAAAGCAAAGATTATTATTTTAACGATGTTCAATGAGTCGTTTAGAATTCATAATATTATAAAAACTATTGATCCGGAAGGTTTTTTAATTAAGAGTGATTTAACTTCCAGTGAGCTTGCAAGTGCTTTTCAGGCCGTACTCAACAATCCACCATTTTATAGCGGAACGGTTAACAGCCATATTAGAAAAACGATTACTAGTGACATTGTTATTGATGACAAAAACAGAAAAATTCTTCACCTATTGTCGCAAGGGGTAAAAACTAAAAACTTGGCTGCACATCTAGACATTTCCTTGAGTGCTATTGAAAAAAGAAAAAAGCAATTAAGGGATATTTTTGAAGTCCAAGATGGCCAGGATGAAACCCTCCTCAATGAAGCCAGGAAAAAAGGTTTTGTGTAGCTTTGTTATTACAAAAAAAGTTAAAAAATGAATTTCTTAAAGGAAATTCATTTTTTTTTATCGTTGAAATCTATTGCTATTACTAAGGTCTATATTATACCCGTAAAGTAGTTACGGGTTTTCCGCAGATCAAAAAGAATGGTTATAAATATCTTTGTATTATCAACACTTTTAAAAATTAATTAATCCCTCAATTTTTTTGTTGATAATAGCAATTTACAAAGCCCTGTGGAGGTGAGAGACCCACAGGGTTTCTTCTTTTTAGAATTGGAATATTGCTTCTCTATAATCCCAAACAATTCCTAAATAGAGACCTAAATAAATAATGGCCACAACAAATTTTATAAAGGTTGAGGTTAAAAACCCAATAAATGAACCAAACGCGGCTTTCGCGGCAGTTTTGGAGTCACTTTTGTTTATAAGTTCGCCAATGAGTGCGCCAACAAAAGGTCCAATAATTATTCCTCCCGGTATAGGAGCAATCAAACCGACGATCAACCCAATGGTGGTTCCAATCATACCGTATCTTGTGCCACCAAAGCGTTTGGTTCCAATTGCAGGGATAATATAATCGAGCATCCAAATAAATAATGCGATGGCAAGCGTTATAATTAAAAACGACTTATCCATGGGGATGGCGCCAGTAAAATGAACAACCAATAGGCCAACCCAGCTTGTTAAAGGGCCAGGAAGTACGGGCAAAAAACTGCCAATGATTCCTAGAATCATAATGAAGAGTGCAATAATAATTAAAATAATATCCATTGTAATGTTTAAGTAATTCAACTATTTAGACTAAAATTCGTATAAAATGTTACATTTTTAAACTAAAAAATTAGTTTAAACTAATTTTTTAGTTATATTTGTTGAACTAAGAATTTAGTTAAAAAGATAAAACAACAAATAAAAATGATACAACTTACCAAAGCCGAAGAGGACATAATGAAAATACTATGGCAGCTTAAAAGAGCCAATGTAAAAGCAATATTAGAGCAACTTCCAGAGCCAAAACCAGCCTATAACACGGTGTCTACAATAGTTAGGATTCTTGAGAATAAAGGTGTTGTAGATTACAAAAAGGAAGGTAAGGGACATATTTACTTTCCTATATTAAAGCAGCAAGATTATAGTAATCAGTCCATTAATAAGTTGGTAGATAATTATTTTCAGGGTTCTTTTAAGAGCATGGTGTCTTTTTTTATGAAGAAAAACGACATCAGTTTAAGCGAATTGGAATCGGTTTTAAAAGATATCAATAAAACGGAGTAACCATGGTACATTATATTTTTCAAACCATAGTATTTCAGTTATTTTTTCTTTTGGTGTATGATGTATGGCTAAAAAAAGAAACCTTTTTTAATTGTAATAGGGCGTATTTGTTAACTACAATGGCAGTGTCATTTATTTTGCCATTCATCAAGATTGAGCGTTTTAAAACCGTAATGCCACAAGAATTTATTATTTCGTTGCCCGAAGTGATTTTGGGGCAGCCAAAAGCAACCAGCACAATTGCATTACAACCTGTAAACATTGATGCTACTATGGCCGAAACGATTTCAATTTTCACATGGGAAAATCTGTTTTATCTTGGGGCAACTACAGCGTTTGTACTGTTTTCCGTAAAGCTTTTAAGGCTACTTGTCTTAATTCGAGATAATCCAAAAACCAGATGGGGAAAATTAACCTTAATCCATGTGCTTAGAAGTACCAGTGCCTTTTCGTTTTTTAACTACATTTTCTTAGGCGAACAACTTAATGAAGATGAAAAAGCAACCATTTTAAAACACGAAATGGTTCATGCAGGCCAAAACCATACTCTAGATTTATTGTTTTTTGAATTGCTTCGTATTGTGCTTTGGTTCAACCCCTTTGTCTATATATACCAAAATAGAATAGTGGCGCTTCACGAGTTTATTGCGGATGCACAAGCAGTGAAACATCAAAGCAAAACTGATTATTACCAAAACCTTTTAGCCCAAGTTTTTCAAACCAAAAATATTTCAATCATCAATCCATTTTATAAACAATCATTAATCAAAAAACGAATCGTTATGTTGCAAAAAAGAAAATCAAAACAAATTCATTTGTTAAAGTATGTCCTGTTAATTCCTTTGGTTTTTGGGATGTTGGTCTATTCATCTTGTGCCCAGGAGAAAATGAAAAGTTCAACTTATGAACCGTCTATTTCAGAACAGCTAGAATCACTAAAAAAATCTATGGATGCTAAGGGAGGTAAGCTAACGGATGAAGAAAAACAGAACTTGATAAAATTAATGGAGAATGTAGACTTCACTCAGACGAAATCGAGTCCTTGGAAAGTTTCAGTTGGAGTGAACAATTCTGAATTTAACGAAGTTGATGTGCCATTTTCAGTGATAGAACAACCTCCGGTTTTTGCTGATTGCGAAAAAATGTCAACGAAAGAAGAACAAAAAAGCTGTACAGTAAAAGAAATTTTCGATCATGTAGCTAGAAATTTCAATTCCAAAATAGGCAAAGAATACGATTTAAGTGGAAGACAGCGCATCAATGTTATTTTTAAAATTGATAAAGAAGGTAATGTTACAGACGTTAGTGCCAAAGCGCCTGTTCCTGCTTTAGAAGAGGAAGCAATACGCGTGGTTCAAATGCTTCCAAAGTTTGAGCCAGGGGCTCATAACGGGAAGGCTGTAAACGTGCCTTTTTCCTTGCCAATAATTTTTGAAATTCCCGAATAGTTTTCAACTAATGAATGATTAAAAGCCGAAGTCAAACTTCGGTTTTTTTGTTTTTGTGCAGTTACAATTCAAAAAAATTGTACTTTTCGGTTTCAGTTGTAATTTATGAGGATATTTTTGGTTTGGATATGTGTTTTAATGCTCTATTCTTGCGAGTATTTTAATGCGAAAAAAACATCTCCCGAAGCCATTTTAAACGAAGAACTGCAAACATTCAATTGGAACGATGTTGATGAATATCCTAGCTTTTCAGTATGCGAATCATCTATTTCAAAAACAGAAAAGCAAGTGTGTTTTCAGTACACATTGACCAATCACATTACCAATTATCTAAAAAAGGAAAAGATTGTTGTAACCCAAGATATAAAAGATACGGTAATTCTTCAGTTTCAGGTATCAAAACAAGGGGATCTATCTTTATTGAAAGCTGATATAGATTCTCTCACGAAACAGGAAATTCCAGAAATAAAAGGGTTGCTTCAAAAAAGTTTGGATTCACTGCCCAGAATTTTCCCAGCCATAAAACGCGGACAACAAGTTACAACCGAGTTTAATTTGCCTATTATTATCAACGTAAATTAGGGCAATTTTGTCAGGTTGAGTATTTCGACTTAGCTCAATATAAACTCCGTCGAAACCTAAATTTGTTGAATTTCCATATCAAAACTTTATAGCCAGTTTCCGCATAAGTCTTAAAATTTCGGTGTAAAGCCAAACCAGAGTTACCAAAAGTCCCCAAGTGGCAATCCATTCTTTGTATTTGGGCGATTTGTTTTTATGGCGCTCTATATAATCAAAATCCAAAAGCAATGATAGCGCGGCAAAAATCAAGGCCACAATATTAAAAATAATGGCCGGCCAAGAGATGCCCCAAATAAAGACCTTTATGCCAAAAAAGCCCAAAATCCAAGAGATAAGGTAAATTACAAAAATACTTGCGGCAACAGTGATAATAACACTTCGCAATTTTTTCGTCACTACAATAATTCGGGTTTGGTAAAGTAACAGCATAACAAAAAAAGTAACAACCGTTATGCCAATGGCCTGATAGGGTAAATCAGGAAATTGTGCCTGTGCATAAATACTAATACTACCTAGAAAAAGGCCTTTTGCAATAGCATAAAGTGGCACCAAAATATGCGCCCAATGCTGCCGTATGGAAATGACAATGCTAATGATAATAGCGGCCAACATACCACCCATAGAATACCATTTTATATCTGCACCATCATTATATAGCCGCCAAACACCGTACGATATAATAACCATAATCAATATGGAAAGCATCGATTTTATGAAAATACCAGTAACCGTCATTGTTTTTTGGGATGTGTTTCTTTCGCCAAAAAAATAATTGTTAAAAGCAGGGTTGGTGGTTTTGTCGAACAGGTTCATAGGTGTAAATCTAAAACTTATTTTTTGAATGTTCTGCCCTTCCAAGTGTATTTTGAAAATAGGGAGACAAAGGCAACATAAACACTAAAAAACGGATAAATGATAAACCCAAAAATGAGGCTTCGTAAAGCTTCTTTTTGGTCAAAAAGCGAGGCCGATTTATAAATTAAATAGAAGTCGATATTGAATTTTATTATCATGATGTAAATCCATGCACGTAAAGAGAAAACCCCGATGATTGAAAGGGTAAATCCGGCAATAACCAAAATATTCATCAGTAAAACGGTAAGCCCTGTCAATTTGCCTAACCAATTTTTGTAGGCACTGGCTTTTGCTGCCCATCGTATTCTTTGAGAGATTAACGTTTTCCAACCGGGTTGTGCATTTGTTTTAACAATGCTGTGCTCACATTTTAAATAATGAAGCCGTTTCGGGTAGGTTTTGGCTACTTTTTCAAGTAGAAAAATATCATCGCCACTGGCTATTTTGAAATTGTTATCAAAACCATTTAATGATTGGAAAATTTCTTTTTTATAGGCAAAGTTGGCTCCATTGCACAAAAACGGTTTTTTAATACCAAAACCACCAATGGTGGCTCCTTGCAGACTTAGTATGTCCAATAGTTGGAAACGATTTAAAAATGAGTTTTCATTGATGTAAGTAACAGGAGCGGCAAGGCATAGGGCATTGGTCTTTTGAATGAATTCATCAAAACTATCCAGCCAATATTTAGGTAAAATGCAATCGGCATCGGTAGTTATAATCCAATCGTTTTTTGCTTTTTTAATGCCTGAGGTAATGGCATCCTTTTTTGGCGATTCTTTTTTTCTTTCATTTGAAATTATTTTAATGTCACTCTGAGCGCAGTCGAAGGGTCTTTTTGCTATGAAATTTTCAATAATTTCAACTGAACTATCCTCGGAAGCATCATCAACAAAAATAATCTCAAAATGATTTCTTGGGTAATTTAATGCTTCAACCGATTTCAATAAACGAGGCAAATTTTCAGCTTCATTTCTAAAAGGAATTATGATTGAAAATCTTGTTTTTGCAGGAACATCTTCTAAAGTGAAAGGCTGAATTTTATCAAAACCATAAATAAAACTCCCAATTAGAAATAAATAAGAAACGGTTATGATAATGGCAACAAAAATCATGAATATTGATGTTTTTTTGGAAGTTTGAAATTCAGCACAAAATAACTTCCAACAATACTGGGAAGCACAAAATTAAATAACCACATGATGGTTATGATGCTCAAAATAACAACCTCATTAACTCCGGCAAGCGAAAATAGGTAAACGGCAATACTGCCTTTTATAACAACATCAAAAATAAAAATAGAAGGAATTATAGAGGCCAATAGGTACATGGATGTTATAAAGGTCATGGCCTGTATATAACCAAAATCAACCACAAAAGTTTGCAGCAAAAAGTAAAACTGAAATGAGAAAAGACCGTAGCGTAAAAATGAAAAAAGGCCCCCTTTTAGGAGGTTTTTTTTAGGAAATTTTAATAGGAAGGATTTCAATTTTTCCAACGGAACCCCTTTTATTGTAAATCTGCTTTTCGTAAATCCAAATCCAATTAAAGCAATTATGGCGAGCGCAATAAATAATAATCTGCTAAGTTTTAAGTAATTAATTTCTGGATTGTAAGTTTTTATAAAAAAATATAAACCAGTTGCACCAAGCAAAACCGTTACGCCCATTTGCAGCATATTGCCAATAAAATTTATGAGCAGTATTTTTTTTTGCTCATCTTTTACAAAGGAAAGGGCTTTGGCACCGTATTCACCTATTCGATTTGGGGTTATTAATGATGCCGTTAATGAACCCAAACTTTGCTGCGCTGCCGTTTTAAGACTTATTCTTTTAATTGGAGCGACCAAAGTTTGCCATTTCAAAATTTCAAAAAACCAATTAAAAATGCTTAAAATCAGCAAAAAAACGATTGATTTTAATGAAAAAACCTTGCTTTTTGAAACTAAATCAACAAAAACGGAAAGTTTAAGCTCGTGGTTATTGGTAAGTTTTTCATAAATAAAATAAAATGCACCAACCACAATGCTTAATTTGATGAGCACAAAAAAGAATTGTTTAGTTTTGTATGGAAGGCTGAACAACATAGTTGCTGCAAATTAAACCAATAATAGTTTATGATTAAAAATTTAAATGGCTTTGCCCATAGTTGGTTGGCGATTATAATGTTTTTTTATGCTTTTTCCGCAATGGCGCAAGGCGATACAAGTACTGTGAAAGCTCAGTTCGCGTTAGGGGTAAATAGTCCCTCATCAAACGGATTTGTGAGTAACTTCGAGGCCAATTCCATAAACTTCCCAAGTATTAATTTAGGTTTGCAATATATGTTCATGCAGAAATTAGGTGCTAAATTGGACTATGGCTTTAATCGATTTTCGAATCTAGAAAACACCCTAGAGTTTAAAGTGAATTATTCAAGAATAAACCTGCAATTGGTTTATGATGCATCAAATGTTATAAATTTTTCCAACAGGTTGGGGTTGTTTTTACATGCTGGGCCTGGTTTTTCAATCATTAAACCTTTGGGCAGTTATACCGAAAATAACACCTCATACTTAAATGGTTTGGGCGGTTTGGAAGTTCACTTTGGTGTTTCAGATAAATTAACGGTGTATCTTGACACCTCATATATTTTAGGGTTCGGAAAAGATTTTAGCCCCATTTCGGATGGTTTTGGGTCGTTTAACGGAGATATGTTAACAGTAACCATTGGCGCATCCATTTCGCTGAGTGGTTGTTATTATTGTGGAGATTGATGAAAGAACGCATTATTTTAGGAATTGACCCCGGAACGACCATCATGGGATTTGGACTTATAAAAGTGGTTGGAAAAACCATGCAATTCATCCAATTAAATGAGTTGGACTTAAAAAAATATGATGACCATTATTTAAAGTTGAAGTATATTTTTGAGCGGACAATAGAATTGATTGACACCCACAATCCAGACGAAATAGCCATTGAAGCTCCGTTTTATGGTAAAAATGTGCAGAGTATGCTAAAGTTGGGACGTGCACAAGGTGTGGCTATGGCCGCAGGCTTGAGTAGAGAAATACCAATTACCGAATATTTACCAAAAAAGATTAAAATGGCCATCACCGGCAACGGTAATGCCAGTAAAGAACAGGTGGCAAAAATGCTTCAAAATGTACTTGGGTTAAAAAGCTTACCGAAAAATCTGGATGCTACAGATGGATTGGCAGCAGCGGTTTGCCATTTTTATAATTCCGGTCGTGTTGACATTGGTAAAAGTTATTCTGGGTGGAGTGCTTTTGTGAAGCAGAATGAAGATAGGGTGAAAAAATAATGGCTGGGATTTACATCCATATACCTTTTTGCAAACAAGCTTGTCATTATTGCGATTTTCATTTTTCAACATCGTTAAAAAAGAAAGATGAACTTGTTCAGTGTTTAGCAAAGGAAATTGCGCTCAGGAAAGATGAACTCCAAAACAAAACAGTTGAAACTATTTATTTTGGTGGCGGCACTCCTTCTTTGTTGACAGCTGGTGAACTGCAATTATTGATTAATGAAGTCTATAATAACTACAACGTAGTTACAAACCCAGAAATCACCTTGGAGGCCAACCCAGATGACCTAACACCTAAACGGCTAAGCGATTTATCAAATACGCCAATAAATAGGTTAAGCATTGGCATTCAATCTTTTTTTCAACGTGATTTAAAACTTATGAATCGGGCGCATAATGCTGATGAAGCCAAAACATGTTTGTCTTTAGCCACTAAGTATTTTGATAATATTTCGGTTGATTTAATCTACGGCATTCCAGGTTTAAGCAATGAAGAATGGATTGAAAATATTGAAATAGGATTGTCATATAACGTGCCGCATATTTCCTGTTATGCCTTAACTGTAGAACCAAAAACGGCACTAGAATCTTTCATTAAAAAAGGCGTTGTTGAAAATGTAGACGACGATTTAGCACAAGAGCAGTTCCATTTATTAGTTGAAAAATTGGAAGCAGAAGGGTTTACAAATTACGAGCTTTCCAATTTCGGAAAACCCAATTTTTTCAGTAAAAACAATTCGGCGTATTGGCAGGGAAAGCCTTATTTGGGTATTGGCCCATCTGCACATTCATTTGATGGAGCCAAGCGCAGTTGGAATGTCAGAAACAATTCAAAATATATAAAAAGTATACATCAGGATATTTTGCCCATGGAAACTGAAGTGCTTTCAGTTACCGATAAGTATAACGAGTACATAATGACTGGCCTCAGGACCATTTGGGGCGTTTCCTTGAAAAAGGTAGAAACAGAATTCGGTAAAAACTACAAAGATTACCTTTTAAGGCAATCAGAAATTTATATTAATCAACATTTGTTGTATATTGAAGATGACAAAATTTTAACAACAAAAAAGGGGAAGTTTTTAAGTGATGGCATTGCTTCCAACCTTTTTAAAATTAATTTATCTTGATAACAACCATACAGTACAATTCTAGAAAACTTCAAATTGACTTATCAAAGCCTTTGGATATTTCCATACCACTTCAAGCTTCAGAAAACAATGTAAATGCTTGGTACGTTGGTCCACCCAAGATTGAACCGGAGAGAGACGGTGATTGGATTGCAAGTGTGGCTGAGGGCGCAAGTGTAAACTTCAACAATATTTATTTCAATCCACATGCCCATGGAACACATACGGAATGCGCCGGCCACATTACCGAAAAAGTACATTCCATTAACCAAAACTTAAAGCAGTTTTTCTTTTTGGCTGAAGTCATTACGGTGGCACCAGAAGGGTTAAATGGCGACTCGGTGATTTCAAAAAAACAAATTCAGTTTGCTCTGGGAAACAAAAAGCGTGATGCCGTGGTAATCAGGACCATTCCAAACACCAGAAAGCAAAAATTTTCTATGCAGTACGCGCACACCAACTGGCCCTATCTGTTAAATGATGCTGTAGAATATTTAGTTTCAAAAGATATCAAACATTTGCTTATCGATTTGCCAAGTATAGATAGAGAAAAAGATGATGGAGAATTGGCCGGGCACAATACATTTTGGAACACCAAGGGAAAGTTGAGACTGGATGCAACCATTACGGAGTTCATTTATGTGTCAAACAAAATAAAGGACGGTGAGTATTTTTTAAATTTACAAATAGCACCTTTTGAAAACGACGCATCGCCTAGTAAACCAGTTTTATTTGAAATTATTGAATAAATGGAAACATTTTTAGGTATTATAATTGGTGCTCTGGTGTGCTTGGGTATTGTAACCTACTTTAGGTCTATTAAGAAAAAGCAGCTAGTAAAAGCACAATCTACCATACTTTTAGATAAGATTAAAAAGGTGTGCAAGTTCATTACTGTTGAGGGCGATTTTGCCGAAATTTACCATTATGAAGATGTTAAGGAGCGCTTTTTAAAACTCATTACCAGTAGAAAAAAGGCATTGGTGGTTATTAACGCCAAGGCACATGTGGGTTATGATTTATCTAAGATTGAATTGAAAGCTGATAACGATAACAAAAAGATTTTTTTGGAACATTTTCCTCAGCCAGAAGTTTTATCCATTGAAACCAATTTGAATTACTACGACAAATCCGATGGGTTTTTTAACAAATTTGAAGCGGCCGATTTAACGGGATTGCATAATGAGGCCAAAATGCACATTCAAGAAAAAATTCCAGAAAGCGGTTTGATTCAGGTGGCACAACAAGAAGCACTCGAAGCCATTTTGCTCATTGAAACCATTGTCGAGACCATTGGTTGGAAATTGGATTATTCTGCTTTAAAGATTGAAGAAGGCAACACCAAAAAGCTAAAATAATTATCGTGAACATTGAGCAAATTCGAGAATATTGCCTGAGTAAAAAAGGAACCAATGAAGATTTTCCTTTTGATGAAGATACGTTGGTCTTTAAGGTTATGGGTAAAATGTTTGCACTTACATCATTAAAATCGTGGGAATGTGGCGAATCAGCTATAAACTTAAAAGCCGACCCAGATTATTCACAGGAACTTCGTGCCGAATATAACAGCATCCGCCCAGGTTACCACATGAGCAAAAAACATTGGAACACACTTTACCTTCACGAAGGCGAACTTCAGCCACAGTTCATTAAAGAGCTTATAGACCACTCCTATAACATGGTTGTAAAGGGACTATCTAAAAAGCTTCAGCAGGCCCTAAAGCAATAAAAATCAAATAATTCCAAAGGGTCAATTTTTTGTTGTATATTTATAGAACTCTCAATTCCTAATTACAATAGCCCAGACATATTATCCCAAATCTCAAAGTTTTAATTAATTAACCAATATAATAACTATTAATTCTTTCAGATTATGAAAACAATCAACCGATTATTCTCAACATTGGCTGTTATGCTATTGTTGTTTAACTATTCAATTATTTCCGGACAGGAAGAAGCCCCGAAAATGCCAGAGTACATTGCCGTAACTACGATGCATTGGAACATGGACAAAGAAGACTTTAAAATGGACGAATGGAAAGCTGTGGAAAAAGAGTATTTAGATAAAGTGACCAAAAAGAACGAATACATTTTGGGGACGTCAACCTATTTACACGAATTTACTCCCGATAATACCGAGTTAATTTACGTGCAAACGTTTGCTTCTTGGGAAGATATGGGAAAATTTGCAGATAGAAATTTTGAACTTGCCAAAGAAGCATGGCCAGACAAAGAAGCCAGACAAGCTTTTTTTGACAACCGTTTTTCCTATTACGCCAATGAGCATTCCGATGAAATTTATGCGCCACTAAAAGGGGCTAAACTCATGGCTGAAGCACCAACAAAAGACTTGCTATGTTATGTTAGAAAATCACATTTTGCGTTTCCAGAAGATGGTACGCAAGAAGAGTTTAATGAAATGAGAATGGAATTCATTGAAAAAGTTACCAATAAAAATGAATACGTCAAAGCGTATTATCCACATGTTCACGCTTGGGGTTCAGATAGAACAGAGTATCTGGAAGCATTTTTCATAGAGTCTTGGGCAGATTTAGACAAGATGTACGACAGAAACCAAGAACTTATAAAAGAAGCTTGGCCCGATGAAGAAGCAAGAAAAGAAGGTTATAAAGCTTGGAGTAAATATTTTACTGGGGTTCATCAAGATTATATGTATAAATGGATACATGGCTTATCAAAATAACGGTCAGCGGTAAAAACTTATAAAGGATGCTTTAAGCATCCTTTTTTATTGTAGTAAATCTGCACTTGTAAAAACTTTTTATTAAACGTATTATTGCACCATCAAATAGAATTTAATGAGCGTTCTGCAAACACTTAAGGATAGAAGTAATAACTGCTGCGAATTATGCGGTTCAAATGAAGATTTAAGCCAATATACCATTCCACCATCATTGAACGAAAATGTGGCTAACGATGTTTTAGTATGTAAAACTTGCCTGGGTCAAATAAATGGTGATACAGAGATGGATCCAAATCATTGGAGATGCTTAAACGATAGTATGTGGAGTGAACATGTTGCCGTTCAAATTATGGCATGGCGCATGTTACAGAGGCTACGTAATGAAGGATGGCCAAAAGATTTGCTGGACATGATGTATCTGGATGATGATGCCTTGACCTTGGCTCGTGCAACCGGAGAAGATAAGGATGAAAGTGAAAAAATAATTCACCGTGATGTTAACGGTGTTGTTTTGGAAAATGGAGATTCCGTTGTGCTGGTTAAAGATTTAAAGGTAAAAGGTTCTAGCATGGTTGCCAAACAAGGCACCGCCGTGCGCAACATTCGCTTAGATCATGAAAACGCTAAGTACATTGAGGGCAAAGTTGATGGGCAACAAATAGTCATTATTACCGATTTTGTTAAAAAGACTTAGTCAGAATCCTTCTTTTTGAACAATCCAAAACCAAAAGGGAACATAAATACCAAAAAAAGGTACGGGCCCGTTACCAAACCAAAAATGGTTATGGCAGCCAAAATTACCATCAAAACAACTTTGTATTTGTATTGCATTTTAAGTGCTCAACTGCCGAGTTAAGATACTAGGTGGAAGTGTCGACAATAATTTTCCATTCTCCGTTAATCTTTTTGAAAATCAACATAAAAATACCATCGGCGTTGCCCATATCTCTTTTTATATGATATTCACCTAAAACATAATAAGCAGCATCGCTTATTTGGGTAATATCATTTATCTTGAAGCTCAGTTTTCCGGTGTGCGCTTCTGTTGGGTAGGCTTTTTGGTAGCGCTCTAAAGTATCATACCATCCGTAGATGACTCCATGAGTGCTATAAAATTTCAGCGAATCGCTTTTCCAATAGCCTTCCATATATTCTTCCAAATTATTGTTAGACCAAGCAATGCGCTGCTTTTTTAACACCTTATTTATTTCCTTAATATCATCTTCAACCGTTGTTTGGGAAAAACTGTTCGAAGCACATATAATACATAACAATAAAACTATTTTTTTCATGGAGTTAAATTTAGGGTGTTTTTAATTCTCATTTTAATTTCACTTTTCGGGTAAAAGTAACAAAATCTGTTTATTGTAAAATGTCACTCATCGATGAAATTGACACAGTATTTGTTTTTGTCCAAAGTAAAAATCTATTTGTCGAAAAAATTATACAATAAGCATTCCAGTTTTATACTTTTAACTCACAATCATATTGTTCCTCTCCCTCAAGTTTATAGTTTAACCATTTAAAAACACTATGTTATGGATCTAAAAATTACCAATTGCAACAACTTCTTTAAGATTAAAGGGACTTTAAACAAAAGTAACATAAATCTTTTCCAAAGAGAATTTCAAAACATTTTTGAAAAATTAAATGATATTACCATAAGCATCCAAGATGTTGTAAGTATGGATAAATATGGGGTAGAGGCCATTGCTCAACTTCATAACGAAGCTTTGGTTAAAAACAAAAGGCTTTCAATAGTTGGTTTTGGTTGTAAAGAATTGTACGACCATTTTAAAGCTGACACCGCAGCTTAAATTTATAATACGTTTTTCTGTTTTTTATAGAAGGCGTCTGCCTGTAACTGCATAAGCTCTCTCGCTTTTTTACGCTTGTAGTTGTAAAGTTCGTCTTCGCGTTCAATATCGCTGTAAATGCGGTCGTTTAGAGCGTAATCGGTTTTTAACATGGCCTGTTGCTGGTTTTTATTCTGCAACAGGTTAGTTTTTATGGCTGATTCTTGGTCTTCCAATTTAAAATCGTAGGCGCCTTTGGGCGATAGTAGTTTAGCAAAAATCGGTGACGTTTCAATGGCTAAAAACAACAAGAATATAAATAATGAAGGTAACCAAGGCAATTTGTCCAATGCGTTAACGCGGGCCATTAAACCATCAAAATTCTTTATTATAGGCTGGGTATTCAAAACTTCACTATCATAATCGCTTTTAAGTTGTGCAATTTGTGTTTCATTACTGTTAATCTTTGCCCTATTTTCTTTTTTAAGTTGATTAAGTTCTGCCAAAAGGGCATCGTGTTTGTCCCTTTTTTCTTTATAAACAGGTCCTTTACCCAATAATTTTGTGCCAGCCGTGCCTTCTGCTTCAGCAATATACGTATCGTACAATTGGTTTACTTCTGCTTCTTTTGTGGTTATTTCATTTTGAAGGTGGTTAATGTCGTCTTGGAGTGATGCAATAGTTGGATTGAACTGTTCGGCAATTTGAGTTTTATTGGCAAGCGTCATGTCATTTTTCTGCTCCAATAATACCTGATTGATTTCTTTTTCGAAAATTTTAAGCTCCAGCGGTTTTGAAATAACCACGGCTATTATTACGGCCAAAATAACTCTTGGCGAAGCTTGAATAAGCTCATCAATAACATTTCCAGTTTTTTTTATGGTAGAAACAATGTAACGGTCTAGATTAAATATGAGCAAACCCCAAATAAATCCAAAAAAAATAGAGGTGAATAAATTATCAAAAACAGTATAAAGGGCATAACTGGCTGCAATAAATGCCATGACCGCCGTAAAGAAAACCGTGGCGCCAATGCCAGCATATTTGTTTTGTTCGCCAATAGAACAATCCTTTAAAATATCGGTATCTGCACCCGAGCAGATGATAAAAAAACGCTTAAGCATACTATGTGATTTGATTGATGATTGACTATTAGAACGTCAAGACAATCAATTTGTTACATTTTATTTCTTATTATTTTAGTTTTTAAGTTATTATGTCACATTTGTAACTTTCTATATTTGGCGATGGAGTTAACTTTTACTACAATAAAATCAATAATCATGATACCTAATGTATTCTATAATTTTTCAAGTATATTATTTGAAAAATATTTCTTTTGGAAAACGCGAATAAGATTATTCTTATTTGTTTCTAGAGCGCACACTTTCAATAACAACCGTTAAAAGGATTAAGGAGCCTCCCAAATAAGTGTTTGCGGTTGGAATTTCATTGAGAAAAATAAAGGCAATAATAATCCCGAAAATGGGCTGAACACTATTGATGATGCTTGCTGTGCTTACTGAAAAATGCTTTAAACTATTTACTAATAGTGTGTGTCCGAGTGCTGTTACCACAAGGGCTAACAGAAGAATATAAGGGTATTGGCTGACAATATTTGAAGTATCCATAAAAAATAGGACAGGAAAAAGTATAACGGTTAATATGCTAGTTTGATATAGCATGATGCTTGTTGCATTGTAATTATTCGTCAGTTTTTTGGAAATAATATTGCGAACGGCATAGCACAATGCCGATAGCAAACCGAACAGGATACCCTGAAAATGGGTGTTCTCTAAGCTGAATTCTGGTGCTAAAATATACATGCCAATTAAAACCATAATTCCCAAAAGGATGTAAATGGGGTCGAACTTTACTTTGATAAAAAGTGGCTCTAAAAAGGCGGTAAATATGGGGAACACAAATAAAGATAACATGCCAATAGCAACGTTTGATAGTTTAAGCGCGTAGAAATAAAATAGCCAATGCCCTCCCATTAAAAGTCCACTTGAGAAGATGGCAAGGGCATCTTGTCGTGAATCGATTTTTAAATTGAATTTTTTGTAAACACAAAACCCTAACAAGAATATTGCGCCCAAAATAGAACGCCACCACACAACAACTGGTGTCGGCATATCAATAAACTTGCCCAACGCGCCAGAAGCACTTATAAAAAGTGTCGCTATAGCAAGTTGAATTAAGTGGGTACTGTGTTGGTCTTTCAAGGTTTTTTGTGGGTTCTATATTTGAGCTAGAGATAGAAGTGAAAAAGCCTGCCTGTTGGCAGGCGCACTATATTATTTTGAAAGTTCTGTAAAATATTTGTAAAAATAAGGTATGGTTTCAATGCCTTTAAGATAGTTCCAAATGCCAAAATGCTCGTTGGGGGAGTGTATGGCATCACTGTCCAACCCGAAGCCCATCAGTATGGTTTTGCTTTTCAACTCTTTTTCAAATAACGAAACAATAGGAATACTGCCGCCACTGCGCTGCGGAATTGGGGTTTTGCCAAATGTTACTTCATAGGCTTTACTGGCGGCTTGGTAGCCAATGCTATCTATTGGGGTTACATAGCCTTGCCCACCATGGTGGGGCTTGACTTTAACCTTTGCACCTTTTGGAGCTATGGCCATAAAATGCTTGGTAAACAATTTGGTGATTTCCTCCCAATCTTGGTGAGGCACCAAACGCATGGAAATTTTTGCGTACGCTTTGCTTGCTATTACCGTTTTTGCTCCTTCACCAATATAACCGCCCCAAATGCCATTAACATCCAAGGTTGGACGAATGGAGTTTCGCTCGTTGGTAGTATAGCCCGTTTCGCCGTAAACGGCATCGATGTCCAGTGCTTTTTTGTAAGCATCCAAACTAAAAGGGGCTTTGGCCATTTCTGCGCGTTCTTCTTTGCTTAGTTCTTCAACCTTATCATAAAAACCGGGAATTGTAATATGGTTGTTTTCGTCATGAAGCGATGCAATCATTTTGGTTATAATATTGATAGGATTAGCAACGGCACCACCGTAAAGACCAGAATGTAAGTCGCGGTTTGGGCCAGTGACTTCCACTTCAACATAACTTAAGCCCCTTAAACCAGTGGTAATTGATGGCACGTCTTTAGCTATCATTCCGGTATCTGAAATGAGAATAACATCATTTTTTAATTTTTCCTGATTGTTTTTCACAAAAGTGGCTAGGTTGGCACTGCCTACCTCTTCTTCGCCTTCAATCATGAATTTTACATTGCATGGCAGCTGGTTTGTTGAAGTCATGAATTCCATGGCTTTTACATGCATGTACATTTGACCTTTGTCGTCACAGGCACCTCGGGCAAAAATGGCACCATCGGGATGCAATGCCGTGCTTTTTATAACGGGTTCAAAAGGCGGTGAATTCCACAAATTCAATGGGTCTGGTGGTTGCACGTCGTAGTGACCATATACCAAAATGGTTGGCAAATTTTTATCTATTATTTTTTCACCGTACACAATAGGGTAGCCGTCTGTTGGGCAGATTTCAACAGTATCGCAACCAGCTTCCTCTAAACTTAATTTAATGGTGTCGGCAGTCTTAAGTACGTCGTTTTTATATGCTGAATCGGCACTGATTGATGGTATTTTCAGTAATTCAATAAGCTCGTTTAAAAAACGGTCTTTGTGCTCTTTTATGTAAGTTTGAATATGATTCATAATAACATTTAATAGTTGCTTTTCAAAAGTATGAAAAATGAATGTTTTTGATAATTATAAGTTTGGAATTTAAAAATCTTGTTTATATTTGCAGTCCTTTTGCGGGCGTGGTGGAATTGGTAGACACGCTAGACTTAGGATCTAGTGCCGCGAGGTGTGGGAGTTCGAGTCTCCCCGCCCGCACAACAACAGGATATTAAGCTTCTCATTTTGGGAAGCTTTTTTGTTTTATAAAGAAAAGCCCCGACAATTTTCGGGGCTTTAAGCTTTTATGGAACCAAATTTTCACCTGCATCTTGATTGTCTCCATTTCTAAATCTTATTTTGGCACGATTTAGTAGGTAGAACATGGTTGGTACGATGATCAAGGTCAAGAACGTTGCGAACGATAACCCGAAAATAATGGTCCACGACATAGGTTTCCAGAAAATGTTGTTGTCTCCTCCAATATAAATTTGAGGGTCAAATTCTGTGAATAACGTAAAGAAATTCAGGTTTAATCCAACAGCTAAAGGAATCAGTCCTAATATAGTAGTTATGGCTGTAAGCAATACAGGGCGTAAACGGTTGGTCCCTGCGGCTACAATAATATCTCGGTACTGCTCTCTGGTAAGCAAATCGCTTTTGCCCATATTTAATTCAGCTTTCTTCCTGTCAATCAGTAATTGTGTATAGTCAATAAGTACAATGGCATTATTTACTACAATTCCCGCCAACGAAATAATACCCATCATGGTCATCATCACAACAAAATCCATTTGGAAAATTACGAGACCAAACAATACACCAATAAAGCTGAGTATGATGGCTATGAAAATGATGAATGGTTTTGAAATGGAATTAAACTGCGCCACAATAATTAATAGAATCAAGAACATAGCAATAACCAAAGCTTTAGATAAAAAGGCCATATTTTTAGCCATTTCTTCTTGCTCTCCGGTAAAATGATACGACATGCCACTTGGCAGTTCGTAATTTTTCATGGATTCCTGAATTTTTTGAACAATCTCGGTGGGGTTGAATCCTTCCAAATGGTTAGAATAAATGGTTATTACACGCTTTAAATCCTTACGTTTTATGGAGCTGAAGGTTGCAATGTTTTTGGTTTCAACCAAAGTTGACAATGGAATTTTTTTAAGCTTCCCAGTGTTGTCCCTAAAAGTGATATTTTGGTTGAACAAAGCATTCTTGTTATACCTGCTCTCGCCATCAAATCGAACAAAAACGTCATAATCGTCTTCACCATCTTTATAGGTTGAAGCGTTAAAGCCGTAAATTGCAGAACGAAGCGCTTGTCCTACTTGCGCTGTAGAAACACCCAGTTCTCCAGCTTTTTCACGACTAACAAGCACTTCCATTTCAGGTTTGTTCTCGTTAACATCTAAGTTGAGGTCTTCAATCCCTGGGATATTTTGCTCATCAATAAAAGATTGAATGTTTTTTGCTTCAGCTAAAAGTTCTTGGTAATCTTCCCCTTTTAACTCAATGTTAATCGGGTAGCCAACGGGAGGCCCGTTTTGGTCTTTTTCGGCTATGATGCTAACACCAGGAAAACCCTGTACGGCATCACGTATTTCGGACAGTACATCAGAACTACTTATTTTATTGCCCTCTTGGTCAAATCTATATTTAAATTGCCTGAACAAAACCGTTACTTTACCTTTGTTGGGCATTTCGTTTTGGGAAGGGCCATCGGTAAATGGGTTTCCAGAGCCTTCGCCAACTTGCGAAATAATGGTTTCAGCCATATAGTTATAGGGCTCGCCATCTTTTTCGTATTCATATTTGTCCAAAACTTTATAAACCCGTTGCTCCACTTTTTTGGTGAGTTCATTCGTTTTTTGAATATCGGTACCTTCTGGAAATTCTATGTAAACAATGGCCTGATTGGGCTGGTTGTCTGGGAAAAATAATGTTTTTGGGGTTGAAACATAAAAAACAACAACAGAAATAGCTAACAAAATGAAAGTTCCAAATACATAGATGTAAGCATATTTTCCTTTTAGAGCTGTGTATAGCTGATTTTGGTATAATTTTTCAATTTTTGGCAGGGTTTTAAATTGAAAGTTTTTTGATGCCGGTATTAAAAGGTATTTAAAAAACCAAAGGGAAATGGACGTAAAAATAAACAGATTTCCAAATCCAATCAGTGCCTTTGGCCCCCCGACAAATCCTAAAATTGTGAATAAAATACCAACAGCCATTAGGCCCAAGCCTTGTTTAAGCATTTTGGTTTTGCTTCTATCAAGCCAGCCCAAAAAGGTCATAACCAAAGCGCCTAAAAAAACTATTAAACCTAGAATCTGAAAAATAATGTGCGTTTCAAAAATTCCAGATATCAATAAAAGAATTCCGAAGGATAACAGAGCAACACTTATTTTAATAAGTGATTTTCTTGACATGACTTCTTCTTCTGTTTTCATAAGCACCGAGGTCAATGTGGAATTGATAACCAATGCCACAAATAATGAGGAGAAGAGCACTGTGGAAAGCGTTAAAGGAAAATATATCATGAATTTACCCATAATTCCTGGCCAAAAGCCAAGAGGTAAAAAGGCTGCAAGAGTAGTTGCCGTTGAAGCAATAATTGGCCAAGCAATTTCGCCAACACCTTGTTTGGCTGCTTCCATTCTTGGCATGCCTTCGTCCATAAGTCTGTAAACGTTCTCAACAACCACAATACCGTTATCTACCAACATACCCAGCCCCATAACCGTGGCAAACAATACCATAGTGTTAAGCGTAATATTCATGCCCAAGCCATCACCTACAATAGGTAAAATCAAAAAAGATAGAAGAATAGAAAGAGGAATAGCAATACCAACAAATAGAGCATTTCTAAACCCTAAAAAGAACATCAAAACACTTACAACCAAAATAACACCAAAAATGATGCTGTTTTCCAATTCCGCAACTTGGTCTTCTGTTCTAGTCGATTCGTCACTAGTAATTGAAACGTTTAAATTGTCTGGAAGATAGGTGGCTTTCGCTTCGGGTAAGTGATCTCTAATTTTATCCATGGCATCAATCATGTTTTCGCCACTTTTCTTTTTGATACTCAACATAACCACAGGCTTACCAAATTCCCTAGCATAGGTTGTGGCATCTTTTTGCCTGAAGTTTATGGTAGCAATATCTCTTAAATATACTGCCCCATTGTCTTCCTTCACCACAATGTTTGCCAATTCTTCCGGTTTGTCAATTTCGCCAATAACACGAATGTTTCTTCGTAAGCCATTTTCAATAACGTTGCCACCAGAAATGGTTAGGTTTTCATTTTGAATGGAACCTATTATTTGGTTGAAGCTCACTTCGGCTGCCGTCATTTTATAGGCATCAATAGCCACTTCCACCTCTTTATCTTGAACACCCAAAACGACCGCTTCCTTTATTTCTGGATAATCTTCAATATGGTCTTGAAGGTCTTCTGCAAAATCCTTTAACTGTTCAGCCGTATAATCGCCCGTCAGGTTTAATTGGGCAATGGGCATCATTTCTGAAATGTCCATATCAAAGGCATTTGGCTCTACTTTTGCACCGCCGTCCATAGTTGGCCAGTCCTGCTCAGCAGTTACCATGTCAATTTTGTCCTTGATTTTTATTTTGGCATCATCAGTAGGAATAGATTCTTCAAACTCAACGGTAATGATTGAGTAATCCTGCAAAGAAGTTGAGGTTATTTTGGTCACACCTGTAATGTCATTAATCTCTTCTTCCAAAGGTTTGGTGATGAGTTTCTCGACATCTTCCGCGGAGTTTCCTGGAAAAATAGAACTAACATATATCTTGGATTCTATAACTTCGGGAAAAGACTCTCTTGGCAGGGTAGAATACGAAATCAATCCACCCAAAAGAACAATGGCAATAATGACAAATACTGTCATTGGATTATCAATGGACCAATTGGAAAGTCCGAAATATTTTGCTTGATTATTTTTCATGCTTTTGGTTGATTGATTTTATTTTACGGTTACAATTTCGCCATCCTTCAAAGTCAGTGCGCCATCTTTCACAATATCAATGCCTTTCTCCAGTCCACTTTTAACTTCTACTAAACCACCGTTGTTATTACCTACTTCTATTTGGGTTTTTACAGCTTTAAAGTTTCCGTTATCTGATTTCTCTAAAACAAACGCATATTTTTCACCCAATGAATTCTCTTGAATGGCATTTGAAGGAACCACCAAAGCACCTGCTTTTGAATAGTTTGTAATATCCATATTGGCCATCAGGTTTGGTTTGATGTCTTTGTCTTTGTTGGGCACATCAACCTCAATTTCAAAAGTTCTGTTGTTTGGGTTTATATAATTTCCAACGGTGTTAACTTTTCCATCTACTATTTTGCCCAATGCGGAAAATGTAACTTTTACTGATGAACCTTTGTTGATGCTGGTAATATAATTTTCAGGCACTGAGGCTTTAACATACATATCATTTAAGTTCACCAAACGCATAATGGCCTGCATGCCAGGTGCCACAACTTGACCTTGTTCTGTGATAATGTCGTCAATAACGCCAGAAAAAGGAGCGTTTACAGTTGTTTTTCCTAATTGTGATTTAAGTTGACGTACAGCGTTTTGTGCGGATTCCAGATTGGTTTTGGCTTGTAGATATTGTATTTCGCTGCCAATTTTTTGATTCCATAAACGCTCTTGACGTTCAAAGGTAGTTTTGGCCAAATCGTACTGCGCTTCTAATTGCCCCAGTTGACTGGACAAACCACCATCATCTATTTTTGCCAAAAGTTGCCCTCTGTAAACTTGCTGTCCTTCTTTTACATAAACTTTAGACAAAACACCTTGATATTCTGGATAGATTAAAATATTTTCAGATGTTTCAACGCTGCCCTGTAAAGAAACATGGCTTGTAAATGTGGTGTCTTTTACTTTGTAAGACGTTACCAATGTGTATTTTATGGTCGTATCCTTTTTTACAATGGCTTTTTCTAATTGAGCTAAAATGTTGGCTACACTATCATAAGATGCCGCTACATCTATGCGCTTTTGTTTTAGTTCTTGCAAGCTTCCACTTTCTAAAAGTTCGTCAATGGATTTTGCTCCTTTTTCGGAGTTTGAACAACCGCTAAGTGAAAGTATTCCAATTACTATTAAAGAATATATGTATTTCATTTTTAGTGTTTTATTGATTGGTGATTAATTAATTGTATTGAGTACGGTTTCTAAAGCCGCTTTTTTATTTATAACGTCAAGCATGGCTTGTAAAAATTCTTGTTGTGCTGAATATAATTGGGTCTGTGCCTGGCGAAGTTCGAAACTTGAACCAATACCCTCAAAAAATTTGGTTTGGTTCTTAGTTTCGATGCGCTCAGCAAGATTTAGGTTTTGCTTTTTATTTTGATAATCTTCAATGGCAAATTGGTAGTCGCTTTTGGCTGAAGCTATTTGCAGCTGAATTCTTTGTTGGGTTTCAACTAAATCGTCTTTTGCCTTTTCAAGATTTATTCTGGCGCGTTGCGTGGCCGCACTTCTACCCAAAGAACTAAATATTGGAACATTAAGATTAACACCCAACAGCGAAGAACCGAACCATTTTTGTTCTTTGTTGGTGAAATTAAAATCATTGCTAAAAGCAGAATATCCGCCATTAACAAATGTATTCAAAGTAGGTAGCGCTTTACTTTTTTCCAATTTTAGCAGTAGTTCTTTTGATCGTTTATCATTTTCGGCAATTCTATAATCAATGGTATTTTCAATTGTTTCATCTGCCTCAAGTAAACCTAGAACAATGTTTTGAGCCGTAAGGGCTTCCAAATTGTCCGTTAAAGTTGTTGGATGGTTAATCTCTAAACCAAGAGTTATGTTGAGCATTTGGTAAGCCAACTCTTTTAGTCGGGTAACATTTTTAAGATTGCTGGTTACCCCAGAAAGTGTAATTTGAAGTTGTTCAACGCTTTCTTGCTCTTCAAGACCATTTTCATATATTTTATTGGTCTCAAAAAGGTTTTTTTCCAAAGTTTCTACGTTGCGTTGTAGAATGTTCACACTTTCCTCAGCAAGTAAAACGTTTCCGTAGGCTTCAATTACGGCTTTTCTAACTTCTAAATCTGTTTTTTCCTTGGCATTTTTTGAGATTTGCAAATACACTTTGGCCGATTGTAAACCTACTAAATAGGAGCCATCAAAAATCTTTTGGGTGACTGTTGCCGTAGCATTCACGTTTTGTTTTGGGCTAAAAATTACATCTTGAAATTCACCGGGGTTACCGCCAAAAAATTCGGCAGGAATTAACGAAACTTGTTGTTTTAGCCAGTTTTGATAGGCAATATCTGCTGAAATTTGAGGTAAACCAGTAGAAGTGGTTTCCCATTTTTGTTGTTTGGCGGCTTCAATATCTCGGGCCGCATTTTTAGCTGTTCGGTTATTTGTAAGTGCAAAATCTATAGCTTCCTGTAAAGAAAAACTTTGCTTGCTTTCTTGTGAAAACCCTTGAAATATAATTAACAAACTAAAAATTAAAATTAGTTTTTGCTTCATGTTTATGATTGATTGTTGTTTAAATGCTTTTCTAAAATTTCTATGCCTTTTGGGGTACAGATGCCGCGTAAATGGTATTCCAAATAATTTTCCATGAGTGTGTTCATTGAAAAGTCATTAAGCGGGTAAAGTTCAGGGTCTTTTAGGCAGAGGGTACTATTAAAATATAATCTTGAAATAAAATCTATGTTAATACTGCTTCTATACAGTCCCTGGTCAACTCCCCTTTTTAGATTATTGGTAACGCAACCCTGCATTTTGCTGAATTGTTTTGATTTTAAGGAATCGAAAATTTTGGGATAGTATTTTTGAAGTTGGTATTGTGGCGATGATTTTTCATCCTTCAAATGCACCATCACAAATTGCTTTATTTCATAAATCTCTTCAATGGGGTTTTTGTCAAGTGCGCAAATACAGTCGATACCATGCGAAATAACTTCAAACATATGCAGGGTAGTGGCCTCAACAAGTTTGGTTTTATTGTCAAAATGCTGATAGATGGTTTTTTTTGATATGCCTATGGCGTTGGCTATATCATCCATGGTAATGCTTTTAAACCCATAGTTTAAAAACAGTTCAGCCGAATTCGTTAAAATCTTTTCTCTCATAATCGGGTGCGAAAGTACAACAGGAAACTTTAAAAACAAAAAAAGTTTCCAAAGTTTTACAATTATTTAACACTTAATTCATAATCTAACTTTTTAATATTTTTATTTCATTTATTTTTGTTTGATGCTTTCAATTGAAAAATACCAAAACGAGTTTGTTGCCTATTTGGAAGAATGTGCAACAATAAAGGAGCCCAAAAATCTTTATGAACCCATCAACTATATTTTAAATTTGGGTGGTAAAAGATTGCGACCCATTTTAACTTTGATGACCACGGATATTTTTAATGGTAATTATAAAAATGCCATGAATGCCGCTTTAAGTATTGAGGTATTTCATAATTTTTCGTTAGTACATGACGATATTATGGATGATGCTCCTCTGCGTCGGGGAAAAGAAACCGTTCATGAAAAATGGGATGTTAACACGGGAATTCTATCAGGAGATGCCATGCTGATTATGGCCTATAAGCTGTTTGAAAATTATGAGCCAAAACCATTTTATGAGCTTGTAAAATTATTCAGTAAAACAGCTTTGGAGGTCTGTGAAGGCCAACAACACGACGTTGATTTTGAAACAAGAGACGATGTTACCATCCCCGAGTATTTAAAAATGATTGAATACAAAACGGCCGTTTTGGTTGGTGCAGCCATGAAAATGGGGGCTATAGTAGCCAATACTTCAACTGAAGACCAAAATGGAATTTACGATTTTGGCAAAAACCTGGGTATTGCTTTCCAGTTACAGGATGATTATTTGGATGCCTTTGGAGACCCAAAATCTTTTGGTAAACAAGTTGGTGGAGACATTATTGAAAACAAAAAAACCTATTTGTATTTAAAAGCTTTAGAGTTTTTGAATGAAACCGATGAGGCTGAATTAAGGCAATTGTTTTTGTCAAACCCAGAGGATATTGCCACCAAAATTGAAATGGCCAAGCAATTTTTTGTTTCATCAGGTTCGGCAGAGGCAACAAAAATTGCTATTGAAGAATATACCAATAGAGCTTTTATGATTTTGGAATCTTTAAATATTTCCGAAGATAAAAAGGAACTTTTAAAAGCGTTTGGTAATAATTTAATGAATAGAACTGTTTAATGCACTTGCCAACAACATTTAATGGCTTAATTGAAGAAGCCAATGAACTAAAATTGTACAAAAGCCTTGTGCGGCAAATAAACAAGGATTTTTTATTGGCAAATATTAATTTAGATTTTCATGAAGAAATATTGCCTTCAAGCCTTAAATTGCTACTTCAAGAAACCATTTATAAACTCATTCAAGAGAAATTTACAGAATATTTAAACCTGCTTTACATTGTAGATGTTTCCGAAAAACAGGTAAAGGAATTGGATGGTGAGGATATTTTAAAACTCTCTGAAGAGGTGTCTTTTTTAATTTTAAAACGGGAGTGGCAAAAGGTTTGGCTGAGAAGTAAATATTGAATATAAATAAGGATAAATTTGTCCTATTTAAAATTTCTTCATAGTTTTGTACTGAGATAAATAATATTATGTTTTCAAAGGCTTGTGAATACGGTGTTAAAGCAACTATTTTTATTGCCATAAAATCTTTCGAGAACAAGCGTGTTAGCCCAAAAGAAATATCCAAGGAAATAAATTCTCCCCAGGCATTTACTGCAAAAATATTGCAGGCTCTTGTGAGACACAATATAATTGATTCTGTAAAGGGAGCTTATGGAGGGTTTAAAATTGAAAAAGCTAAGATTTCTACAATTAAGCTATCTGAGATCGTAAAGGCCATAGATGGCGATGGTATTTATAAGGGTTGCGGCTTAGGTTTGAAACAATGCGACCAAGACCACCCATGCCCGGTTCACGATAAATTTGTAAGAGTTAGGGATGAGCTAAACTACATGTTGGAAAGTACCACATTGGAAGAATTGGCACTGAACATAAAATCTGGCACATCATTTTTGAAAGTTTAAAAAATTTAAATGCAAATAGGATAAAATTATCCTAACTAAATAAAATTATGAAAATATTAAATGATAATGCCCAAAAGCAAATTGGGCAATTTGTAGCTGATGATTACAGAACAGCAGCTGTATTTAGTAGATATGGCATAGACTTTTGTTGTAAAGGGCAGAGAACTATTGAAGAGGTTTGCAACAAAAAAGACATAGATGCCTCTCAATTATTGGATGAGCTGGAGGTACAGTTAAATTCTAAAACAGATCAAACAATTGATTATAAATCGTGGCCACTCGATTTATTGGTAGATTACATAGAAAAAAAGCATCATCGTTATGTGGAAGAAAAAATTCCCGTATTGCTCCAATTTTTGAACAAGCTCTGCAAGGTTCATGGTGAGCGGCATCCAGAGCTTTTTAAAATTAATGAACTTTTTAAGGAATCTGCAACCGATTTAGCCGCGCATATGAAAAAGGAAGAGCTGATACTTTTTCCATTTGTTAAAAAAATGGTAGCGGCTAAAATAGGTGAAACCACCATTAGGACGCCTAAGTTTGGGGCAGTTGTAAACCCTATAGAAATGATGAAGCAAGAACACGACAACGAGGGTGAACGGTTTAGGCAAATAGCACAACTTACAAATCATTATAGCCCACCACAAGATGCTTGTAATACCTACCAGGTAACCTATGCCATGTTGCAAGAGTTTGAGCAAGATTTGCATTTGCACATTCATTTAGAAAATAATATCTTATTCCCTAAAGCTATGAAGCTTGAGCAACAATTTGGGTAGAATTATTTCTGTAAAGACCTAAAATTCCAGAAAACCTTCCTTTCCGGAATTTATAATTTTTTCAACTTAAACATGTTTAAAGGGATTGACCTTTTTAAACCAAGAATTTAGTTCTGCAAAGGGTTGTTTTTTTGGAAAGTTAGAACGTGCTTAGTTTAAAAATCTTTTTTCTGTGATTTAATTGCAATTCGAAGTACAGGCAATAAAACCCAAACAGCTAACATTATAGATGAAATGACTAACCCCAAATTAGTGCCAAAAAATTTCTTAAAAACAGCGCCAGTATATCCTAGTAGGGCCGAAATATCGAGTTTTAACAAGATTAGCGTTCTTGACAAATCAATCGGATTTAACATGGTGCCAACTATAGATAATTTGTCTAGTGGGTAATCTTCAAACAAGATCAGCGACATTAAAAACATGCCGTCATAAATTATTGCCAAAAACAACCATAACAATATGGCATAGCCAAAACCTTTTATTTTGTTTTCGTTGGACAGCGCAATGTTAAAAGCCAAGGCCGAAAATATAAAGGTTAGAAAGGTCCCTGTAATTAGCAACAGCGAAAAATCCCATATGGCATTGCTTTTAAACAAGCCATAAAATATAAAAGGAACACCCATTCCAAGTATTAGGCTCATTGATAGAGATATGGCAACTCCTAAATATTGGCCTAAAAAAATTGAAGTTCTATTTAAAGGCTGTGCCAATAGCAGTTCTGTAAACTCTTTTGAGTTATAGTAGTACATCACACCAAAAATAGTTCCTATTAGCGGAACGAGAACAATAATAACATTCATTAGCGTAATTACGGCTTTAGATAAATCGTTGTTTAAAAACAGCAACACAATACTGAGCATAAAGTAAAAAGCAAAGTACACATAGCTCCAACGGCTTCGTATTAAATCGTAAAAACTGTATTTTAATATTTTAAACATAGTTATTGGTTAATAAAGAGGCAATAGCGAGTTCAAAATCTGGTTGTCCAGTCTGTGTCTTTAATTTTGAAATGGGTCCTTTAAAGTATATTTTGCCATCTAGCAAAAAAACAATTTCATCTGATACTTCTTCAACAAAACTCATTATATGCGATGTTATCAATATGGTTTTTCCCTTTTCTTTTTCAGTCTGAATCAAGGTTTTTAATCCGATTAACGAAATGGGGTCTAAACCTGTTGTGGGTTCGTCAAGAACAATGAGTGGGCTATCAAACATAAAGGTTAATACTAGGTTTACTTTTTGTTTGGTGCCTCCTGAGAGGTTGCCTAGTTTTTTATCTATAAACGGGTCAAGTTTAAAAAGCTTAATGAGATGTTGGTCTTTATTGGAGGGTCTGCGTAAATCCTTAATCATTTTAATAAGTTCAATAACTTTCAGGTTGTTCGGGAAGTTGGCAATTTGTGGCAAATAATCAATCTTGTGTCTGTAACCAGAGTTGTTTTTTATGTTTTCGCCAAGCACCGAAATGTAGCCCTTGTTTGGTATGACCATGCCCAGAATCGATTTTATCAACGTGGTTTTTCCAGATCCATTGGGGCCAAGTACGGCAAAGATTCCTCCATCAGTAATTTCTAGGTCAACACCTTTTAAAACTTGATTTTTGCCAAATTTTTTATGTAAATTTTGAATGATTACCATTTCGCTTTTTCAATTAAGGGGTTGTTGTCCAATAGGTTGTCAGGAGTAAAAACGGGAGATACTTTTTCTGAAAAATCAATGATATCGATAAATAAACTACGTAGCAGAATAATGGTTTCTGGCGTTCTGTTTGCAATGTAGGAGAAAAGTTTTACGGGTCTATATGGTACATCGCCTATGCCATTTTTATCAAGATCGTATCCTGTGTAATTGCTCCAGAAGTTTCTATCGAAAATATTGTCGTTCACTTTACTGTTGTATGAAATATCGAAAGAGTTGTACAAAAAATTATTTTCAAGAAAACTATTGGAATAACATGCCCCGCGCACTTTTAAGGCCCAACCATTGCTTTTAAAATGGTTGTTTTTGTAAACAATGCGGTTAGAGCCCTCAATGTTAATTCCTGTAGTGTTTTTTTCAAAGGTGTTGCCAATTATTTCTGCATCGTTTATTTCCTTGAGAAGCAAACCATATGAAGCGGTTCCCCAATTGTCTTTAAAATAATTATTCAACATCTTTATTTTTTTAGAAAACATTACCGCTACTCCTGCGCCATTGTTTTGAAAGGTATTGTCTTTGTAAATATCATTGTTTGAAAACATAAAATGTAAACCGTAACGCAGGTTATTGGAACTTACATTGTTTTTAATTAAGCAATTATTGGCAAATTCAAGATAAATGCCATCCCTTACGTGTTGCACATAATTGTGCTCTATCTCAATATGGTTGCTGTACCATAATTGAATGCCGTTGCCAGAATTGTATTCTTCAATAGCATTGCCAATTATTTTGTTATGATAAATTTTTCCATGGCTTGATTTTTCAATATAGATACCAAAAAACAACTTTTCCAAAACTACATTTTGTATAACAAAATTTTTGCTTTTTCTAACTCTAATGGCTGCGTAATCTTCCGTATAGCTAGTGCCAACATTTATCAAAAACAGGCCGTCAATGGTAACATCGTTGGCGGTAATGGTAATGATTTCACCTTGAAGCTCCCCATCAATCACCGGATATTTTTCGCCAACAATGGTTAGTGGTTTGTTTATAACAATATTCTTTTCTTTATAAGTTCCTTTTTTGACAAGGATGGTATCGTAATCCATGGCCTTGGCAATGGCCTCTGTTAATGCTGTAATTGGGCATGTTTTACAGACCTCAATTTTTTGGGCGTATAGGAGTGCGTTAGAAATGACGAAAAAAAAAATTATGCTATGTTTGCTGAAAATCCTCATTTAAATTACACTATAGTTAGCCCCAAAAGTAAGTGATAAATTTTCATTCATTTGTTCTAAAATAATTAATTAGATATTCTGTAGCATCAAACTCAAGATTTGTGTTATTTAATCCGGTCTTAGCTTGGTGTAAATTATCTTTAATAAACATGTTGTAATGCATGGTTTATTTTTGCGCAATTGCTTGGTTAAAAAATAAGCATAACAATAGCAGTGAAAGTGTTTTTGGGACGTTACATTAGCCTAAAGATTCAATTTAATTAAAATTTATAATTTCTTCAGTTGCACTAAAAGTTCTTCCCAGGAAAAAAGGATCCCTCCTTTTTCTGATTGGGTTTTTTCAGCATCTGCCTTATTTTTAAAGGCTGTAAGGAAAGCACCCATTGGACTTGGAACTTTTTCACTAATCAAAAAAGTAGCGTTAGTGGCATCAATTAGAATTTCTGGTTCTTTGTAATGATTTGTTAGATAAAGTTTTATTTCTAATGAATCTTCAAATTGATTCATAAAATTAATCATGCATTCTGATGCATCAAACTTATATGTTTTTCCCTTGTTGGTTACAAGCTCTGCTCCATGAACTTTGTCAACAATAGTCATTTTACAAAAGTGGCAACTATCGTTGCCGTAATCTATTGGTTTCGGTTTTACACTACAGCCCCATGCAGTGAGTAAAAGCAGCAACAAGACATTTTTTAGTGTTTTCATTTTCAATAGTTTTTTTGTTTACTATTTGTCTTCTTAGAGTATTATGGTTTTTTTATGCTGTTTTTTTCCCGTTAAATGAGCTATAAGGGAAGTAGCAATACCTAAGGCAAGGAAAAAAGCACCCAATCGCGGATAGGAATGGGCCGTAAAGTTCAAAATATTTTTGGTGCCAAACAATGGTGGCTGGAAACCCATTTGGGTGCCATCTGGGTTGGTAAATTTCATTATGGCTTTAGGGTCTAGGTTATGGCCATAATCATGTTCCCAAAGGTAAAAGTCATATAGTCCAGCGGCACTCAAAACTATCATTAAAATGAACCAATACAAAAACCATTTGTAATTGCCCTTGAAGGCAATGAGCAATCCCAGAATGCTTGTGGCTATTATTCCGGCAGGAAATATCTTGAATTCTGGTATAGCTTCCGGGATGTATTTCATCCCAACATAGTGGTTCATTAAATTAATGTTTTTTATGTCATGTGGATGGGCGTCAGAAAAATCATTGATATGGATATACATCCCCAACGGCGTGGGATATTGTGGGGCTTCTAACGTTATTTTCCAAAGAGGAAATAAGAATAGCCCTAAAGGCAGCAAAGCTGCAATTAGCATAATGATGTTTGATCTTTTCATGATTGATTATTTTAAAACGGTAAAGTGCTTTTTTGAAAGAAAGGCGAGAGTGAAAATATTGCTCTCGCCTCTTTTATGGAAATACAAACACTAAAATATTGTCCTAATCGATGATTAAATATCTTCCCCCAGTGACCATTTCAATGCGGTGTTCAATCCCGGTGGAGAAACCCTGACATAACCCTGCATTTCTTGGTGCAATGCCGAACAGAAATCTGTACAATAGAAAGGCCATACCCCTACTTGCTTGGGCTCCCAAAGGAATGTTTCTGTTTGCCCAGGCATGATTAACAATTCTGAGGTATTGGCTCCAATCATACTGATGCCGTGAGGAACATCGTAGTCTTGTTCAAGATTGGTAACATGAAAATACACCTTATCTCCAACTTTAATGCCTTCAATATTATCTGGTGCAAAATGGCTTCGAATCATGGTCATGTACACATGTACGATGTTGCCTTCGCGAACAACCTTAGTGTCTGCTTCACTTTTCGCTGCAAAAGGATGCTTGTTGTCCTCTAAATTGAAAATCTTTTTAGAATTAGGTTTGATAAGATCTGCTGGGCAACCAGCGGCATAATGTGGTTCTCCTATGGTTGGGAAATCCAGCAATAACTGCATCTTTTCACCAGAGATGTCATAAAGTTGTGCCGATTGGGTAACCTCAGGACCAGTTGGCAAATACCTGTCTTTGGTAATTTTGTTCATGGCCACAACATATTTTCCCCATGGCTTTTGTGAGTTACCGCCTGGAATCATCAAGTGGCCTACAGAATAATAGCAAGGTTGTCTATCTACAACTTCCCAAGTGCCTACTTTCCATTTTACTACTTCAGAAGAGATAAAGAAAGTTGTGTAGGCATTGCCTTTGTTATCAAACTCGGTATGCAAGGGTCCTAAGCCTGGTTGTTCTACAACACCGCCCAAAACATCTTCAAAGTTCAAAATGGGAATGCCATAGGCATCACCAGCAAACCTTTCATTTTCAATGGCATCAAGCATTTTGGTAAACGAGTGTACTGTTAGGTTAGCGGAAAGTTTACCATTGCCCACAATATATTCGCCTGTTGGATCCACGTCGCAACCGTGCGGTGATTTAGGGGTAGGCAACAAATAAACTGCATCTGGCACGTCGGCAGGGTTAACAACCAGAACTTCTTTTTTCATAGTTGAGGTCGCCAAATGTGTGTCTTCATCATAAACATTATGGGCATAGTTTGCTGGAACTTTTGTTCCGCCACCGTTGTTTACATACTCTTCAATTTTCTTCCAGTTAATGGCCGCAATAAAGTCTTTGTCATTTTGGGATGCATTCACTTCCAACAAGGTGCTGGCTTCTTCAGAATTATAGGTTGAAAAGAAGAACCAACCATGAGATTTGCCTCGACCTGGATGTGCCAAGTCGTAATCAAAACCTGGCATAATCAATTGAAATTTGATGTCCATATTACCATGTTCAGGTTCAACTGAAATAAAGGTCAAGGAACCTTTAAAATTGCCTTTATAATCTTTTATAGGCATATCTTTTTGCGGAATAGGAACAGAAAATCGCGTGCCCGCTACAACATACTCTGTATTCTCAGTAACAAAAGAGGAGCTATGGTTGCCAGCACTGTTAGGCACTTCAATGATTTCTGTAGTTTCAAATGTGGTCAAATCAACTTTGGCTATACGAGGAGTATTGTTCCCATTAATAAAAATCCAACGCCCGTCTACCACTCCTTTGGTTTGAGAAATGTCTGGGTGGTGTGCATCATCCCAAGGCACAAAGCCATGAGATGTGTTCAACATGGGCTTGGTTTCTTCGTTGTAACCCCAAGCTTTTTCGGCATCTTGGGAAAAAACTGGAATTACTTTGAAAAGGCGTCCAGATGGTAACCCGTAGACGGATAATTGTCCACTGAAACCACCAGAGATAAAGGCGTAAAATTCATCGTGTTCCCCAGGTGCTACGTAAACTCTCTCGGCTACGTTGCCCACCAAGGCACCTGATTTAGAATCAGCCTTTTTTGTGTTTTCACAACTCGTAATTGCCATTAGGAATATACCCATGATAATTAATGATTTTTGAATATTTTTCATTGTTTATTTATGATTAGATTAGTGTTTATTCTTCTGACGGAGGCAGCAAAACCTTGTCTATAACATGCACAATTCCGTTACCTGCAGGAATGCTAGCTAAAATTTTAGCTCCACCTATTATGGGTTCTCCATCTATAATATCAACGACAACATATTGATTATTTGCCTGTCCTAATTTTTTAAATTTGGTCAAGAATTCTTTGGAATATTTTCCAGGAGTCACATGGTATTTTAAAATATCAGCTAATACCTCTTTGTTTTCTGGTTTTAACAAGTTTTCAACCGTTCCTTCTGGTAAGGCTGCAAAAGCTTTGTTTGTAGGAGCAAAAACCATTAGGGGGCCGGCATTAACAAGGGCGTTTTCCAATTGAGCGGCTTGAACAGCTGCAACCAAAGTAGTATGGTCTGGAGATTCTATAGCTATGCTTAAAACTGTTGGTAACCCTTCATCATCCTCAATAAAGGCTTGACCTGATCGTTCTGTTGTAGTTCCATCGGTTTGGTTTGCTTGAGAGGCTGTTGTGGCTTCATTTCTTCCGTTTTTACACGAACATAGAAGTGCCACAAGTGCAAAAACAAAAAATAGATGTTTAATTGGTTTCATATTGTTTTTTTATAAGGTTCTGAAATATTCTAAAACAGCTCTGGCTTCATCTTTAGATAAGTTCTGATTTGCCATTGGGGAACCGTTAAATTCAATTAGTAACTCTTTGGCTAAGGGGTCTTTTTGTACCATTTCCTCGGGGTTTAAAATCATGTTCATTACCCACTCAGGAGAACGTCGCTTCAAAATCTCCGTTGGTGCAGGGCCGATAAATTTTTTATCGGGCCTATGGCACGCCGTACACATTTTTTTGTACACATCTGCTCCTTGCGCCACTAAATCCTCATCAATTGTAGCAGGTAGGTTAATGGAGGTAATTGGACCAATACCCTTGTTGGATAAATCTACTTTTTGGGAAGCTGGTAATTTTTCAGAGGTTGATTTTGCTTTAGTTTCTGTGGCGGTCTTTTTTTCATAGGAAAATCCTTTTTCTTTTTTCTTTTCGGTGCCTCCGCAGCTAATTAATAATGCCATCAATAATGATGTGAAGAATAAAAATGTTGTTTTCATTGTTGAATAGTTTTAGAGAAGTAAAACTATCGTATTTAGGAGGGAAATAATATGATAAAAATCATATTTAGGACAATAATGTCCTTTTTTATTTATTTCGATTGTTTACTAACCAGAAAACCGATGAAACCAAAAAAAAAATCAACGATAAATGGAACAATAAAGATTACCTTTGAAACTCTTTTGCCAAATTGGATTCACCAATTGTTGACATACTTTATTACAGTTGGAAATATAGATTTTTAAAAGTAAAACCGCACAAAAGGCATCCAAGGGTCGGCATAAATGCTCTTATTTTCATCATAGAGCACATCGTATCTAACCCCAAAAGTAACATTGCCACTTCTATACCCAGCACCCAAAAATAGTGCAGGTGTCCAATAATTATCATCAGGAACATTTAAGTTAACGTTGTACCTTCTGTTAACGTTAAGTTGCTCAAATTCCGCTGAAAGTTGAAGATCAGAAATCACATTAAAAAGCCCAATTAAACTGCCTCCTAAAACGGTTGTTTTATGCATGCTTTTTTGATTGAAAAAAGTGGCGTTCAGCCCCAGGCCAAGAGCAAAGTTTTGGTTGAATTCATAAATGGCACTGGGTGCAATGGTTGCACTAAAAAAGTTGTCACCAAAATTTAAACCCAACCCACCGCCAAAGCGAACATGCCTCCAAAAATCGGGTTCGCTTTTTTGCGCTGCCATGTTTAATGTAAATACTGAAAAGATTGCTAATAGAAGAAAGTTTTTTTTATTAATTGAAGGCAATAAATTCATTGTATTGAGAAATTATCAAAAAATTAACAGATTATTGGGCATATTTATGAAACGCAGATTGAAAGTTATAAATATAGTTAAACAAACCCCTAATTTTACTAAAAGTTGTATTTTTGAAAAATATTTTGACGAACCTTCAGGGGATTAATTCTTACAATGGATAAATTTTCATTTTTAAACGCAGCGCATACAGCATTTTTTGCTGATTTATACGACCAGTATCTTCAAAATCCAGACTCTGTAGAACCGAGTTGGAGAGCCTTTTTCCAAGGCTACGACTTCGGAAGCGAAAATTATGGACTTGACGGGGAAATCGTTGAAGGTGTTTCAGCACAAATGCCAGAATACCTTCAAAAGGAATTTCAGGTTATCAGGCTTATTGATGGCTACAGAATGCGTGGGCATTTGTTTACTAAAACTAACCCTGTAAGAAATAGAAGAACCTACACCCCAACCTTAGATATTGAAAATTTCGGTCTTTCCGAAAATGATTTAGATACCGTTTTTAATGCTGGGGAAATTTTGGGTATTGGTGCGCAAACTTTGCGTGAAATCATTGTTCATTTAGAAAGGATTTATTGTAGCTCAATAGGTGTTGAGTATATGTATTTGCGTAATCCAGAGGTGATTTCTTGGTGGCAAAGTAAGTTGAATTTAAATGATAACCAACCCAAGTTCTCTGTTGAGAAGAAGAAGTATATCCTATCCAAACTAAATCAGGCTGTTACATTCGAGAACTTTTTGCAAACAAAATATGTTGGGCAAAAACGATTTTCGCTAGAAGGAGGAGAATCATTAATTCCTGCAATAAGTAATGTATTGTTTTACGCATCCGAAAAATATGATGTAAAAGAGTGTGTTTTAGGTATGGCACACCGTGGCCGTTTGAGCACGCTTGTAAATATTTTTAGGAAACCCTTAAATGAATTGTTCAATGAATTTGATGGTTTGGATTTTGAAGATGAAAATATTGATGGGGATGTGAAATACCACTTGGGTCAAACTCTTGATAAAACATATCAAAATGGTAAGAATATCAAGATGAACTTGGTGCCAAACCCATCGCACTTAGAAACCGTTGCCCCGGTTGCAGAGGGAATTACCCGAGCAAAAATTGACAATGATTATGATGGTGACGATTCTAAAATTTTACCCATTATAGTTCATGGTGATGCTGCCATAGCAGGGCAAGGCGTGGTTTATGAAGTAGCCCAAATGAGCCAATTGAATGGGTATAAAACAGGGGGAACCATTCATGTTGTTGTAAATAACCAAATAGGCTTTACCACCAATTATCTAGATGCCCGTTCCAGTACCTATTGCACCGATGTGGCCAAGGTAACGCTTTCACCAGTTCTGCATGTGAATGCCGATGATGCTGAAGCCGTTGTGCATGCAGTTGAAATGGCCTTAGACTATAGAATGCGTTATAAAAAAGACGTGTATATTGATTTGTTGGGCTATAGAAAATACGGGCACAATGAAGGTGACGAACCACGATTTACACAACCAAAACTGTATAAATACATTGCAAAACACCCGAATCCTTTTAAGATATACTCTGATAAGCTTACTGATGAAAATACCGTAGACAAAGCATATGTGGACAATATTGTTGAGGAGTTTAAAGAAACTTTAGAGTCTGAATATGCCAAATCAAAAGAAGCAGAAGCGTCTAAGGTAAGGGAGTTTATGCAAGAACGTTGGAAAGGATTTCAGCGTAAAGGATTGGATTCGATGTTGCAATCTGAGAATACCGGTTATTCCGAAGATAAATTAAAAAACATATCTAAAATTGTTTCGACTGTCCCCGAAGGAGTTCAATTTTTACGAAAGGCCGAGCGTATTTTAGAAGGACGTGCAACTATGGTTTTTGAAACCGATACCCTTGATTGGGGGATGGCTGAGTCTTTGGCCTATGGAAGTTTATTGGAAGAAGGATACAATGTGCGTATTTCTGGGCAAGATGTAGAGCGAGGCACATTTAGCCATCGTCATGCTATTTTAAGGGATGAAAAATCTGAAGAGCGAATAAATCTATTAAATACAAACCCAGATAACAAAGGTGAAATGTACATTTACAATTCGTTTTTGTCTGAATACGGAGTTTTAGGTTTTGATTATGGTTATGCCATGGCCAATCCAAATACTCTAACCATTTGGGAAGCTCAGTTTGGTGATTTCAGCAACGGAGCGCAAATTATTTTTGACCAATATTTGTCTGCCGCTGAAGATAAATGGAAATCCCAAAACGGTATTGTGGTTCTGTTACCGCATGGGTACGAAGGGCAAGGCTCCGAACATTCATCTGCTAGAATTGAACGTTACCTTCAGTTATGTGGAAATGATAATATGATTGTTGCCGACTGTACAACGCCGGCTAATATGTTCCATTTATTGCGTCGTCAAATGAAACGCGACTACCGCAAGCCTTTGGTGGTTTTCACCCCAAAAAGTTTACTACGTCACCCAAAAGCTGTCTCATCAATTAGCGAATTGGCAACAGGTAAATTCCAGGAAGTTATTGATGATACCATTGCCCCACAAAAAGTAACCAAACTTGTTTTCTGTACAGGTAAATTCTATTATGATTTATTGGAACAGAGAGAAGAATTACAAAGAGAAGATGTTGCTTTGGTAAGAATTGAACAGTTATTCCCATTACATTTAGATAAGATCCAGGAAGTCATCAATCGCTATCCAAACGCTAAAAAATATGTTTGGGCGCAAGAAGAACCAAAGAACATGGGTGCTTGGACGTATTTCGTGCAACGCATGGATTTGGTAAAATTGGAAGTATGCTCAAGACCATACAGTTCAGTACCGGCCCCAGGTTCTAGTACAAGAGATAAAAGAAGACAAAAACGTGTTGTAAATGACGTTTTCGAAATAAATTAAATAAGAATTTTAGATACCATTAAAATTATAAAGAATGATTTTAGAAATGAAAGTTCCTTCGCCAGGGGAATCCATTACAGAAGTAGAAATAGCAACGTGGCTTGTTGAAGATGGAGATTATGTTGAAAAAGACCAAGCTATTGCAGAGGTTGATAGTGACAAGGCAACGCTTGAATTGCCAGCTGAAGTAAGTGGAACCATTACGCTTAAGGCAGAAGAAGGTGATGCGGTAGCAGTTGGTGCGGTAGTTTGCTTGATTGATACGGATGGCGAAAAACCTGAAGGGGGTAAAGCTCCAAAAGAGGAGAAAAAGGAGGAAGCGCCAAAAGCTGAAACTCCAAAAGCACCTGCTTCAGAAACAAAAACTTATGCAACTGGTAGCGCAAGTCCGGCGGCAAAAAAGATTTTGGCCGAAAAAGGCATGGATGCTGCATCAATTTCAGGAACTGGAAAAGATGGAAGAGTTACCAAAGAAGATGCCGTAAATGCTGTGCCTTCTATGGGAACACCAACTGGTGGGAGTAGAGGAACTTCTCGAACCAAAATGTCTATGTTGCGTCGTAAAGTAGCAGAGCGTTTGGTTGAAGCTAAAAATACAACGGCTATGTTAACCACATTTAATGAGGTTGATATGTCTCCTATTTTTGCTTTGCGTAACGAACACAAAGAAACATTTAAAACAAAGCACGGTGTGAGTTTGGGCTTTATGAGTTTCTTTACCTTGGCTGTGGTTAGAGCGTTAAAAATGTATCCTGCCGTTAATTCTATGATTGATGAAAAGGAGATGATTACTTATGATTTTTGCGATATAAGCATCGCTGTTTCTGGCCCTAAAGGATTGATGGTTCCTGTAATTAGAAATGCCGAAAATTTAAGCTTTAGAGGTGTAGAATCTGAGGTGAAACGTTTGGCGATTCGAGCTAGAGATGGACAAATTACGGTTGATGAAATGACCGGCGGTACATTTACAATTACTAACGGCGGGGTTTTTGGAAGTATGTTATCTACCCCAATAATCAATCCGCCACAAAGTGGTATTTTAGGTATGCACAATATTGTGGAACGTCCTGTGGCGGTTGATGGTAAGGTTGAAATTCGCCCAATCATGTATGTGGCTTTATCCTACGACCATCGAATTATTGACGGAAAGGAAAGCGTTGGTTTCTTGGTGGCAGTAAAAGAAGCACTGGAAAACCCTATAGACCTCTTGATGGATAACGATGTTAAAAAGGCATTGGAATTATAAATGATAAAAAATAATTTAACCTTACATTGGTTAAATAAAAGATAGTTTATAAAGGCATCCCGAATTATTTAGGATGCTTTTTTATTTTTGCACAAAATAACTTTTATGTGGGGGTTTTTAAAAAGATGGTTTAGCAAAGGCAAGCACATTGAAGAGGTAGATGTCATGAAAAAATATTTAATAGTAGGTTTAGGTAATATCGGTGAAAAATATGCCAATACCCGACATAATATCGGATTCAAGATTTTGGATTTTTTTGCGAGCCAGGAAAGCTTAACATTTGAAACTCAAAAGCTGGGCGATTTGGCAACTTATAAGCTAAAGGGCAGAACCTTTATTTTTTTAAAGCCGAACACCTATATGAATTTAAGCGGTAAAGCGGTTTTATATTGGTTAACTAAAGAAAAAATATCTTTGGAAAATTTACTGGTCATTACAGATGATTTGAACCTTCCCTTTGGCAGTATTCGCTTGAAGACCAAAGGAAGTGATGGCGGCCATAATGGTTTAAAAGATATTCAAGACAAGTTAAATACAACAAATTATAACCGATTCAGGTTTGGCATAAGCGACACCTTTAGCAAAGGAAGGCAGATTGATTATGTTTTGGGTGAATGGACAGAAGAAGAATCAAGTCAGCTTAAAGAGCGTTTGGAAAAATCTTCTGATTTGATAAAGTCCTTCGCTTTGTCCGGAGTTAATGATACAATGAATACCTATAATGGTAAATAAAAAGGGAAGGTTGTGACCTTCTCTTTTTATTTGTCAATTAATCAACAATTATTTTTTTGATAGATTTTCTGAGGCCATCACTAACGGTTAAAATGTACATGCCAGATTGTAAATGACCCATGTTCACTTTTTGATTAAAGTCTCCAACGTAATTGTAGGTATTACTATAAATCATGCGACCTCCTAAATCAAAAACTTTAAGGTTAATTTTTCGGGAAAGTGAACCATTCAGTTTTACGATGAACTCTCCGTTATTCGGATTGGGAAATACGGCAAAGTTCTCGAAACCAAACTCTTCAATAGAAAGTGTGGGCTGAACACTAATGGTATAATCTTCAATTTCACCATCAAACCCATTTTCACAGGAAGTTGGCAAACCATCATCTTTGTACTTTGTAGCCACCCGCATAATTGTGTTTCCTAAAATGGCATCATTTGGAATAGTAATGGAAAGCGGTGAATTACCTGTTCGGCCGTTGGCAACATTGAATGCGTCGCCTAAATCAAATTCTTCTCCCGCATCATCAAAACTGCAATTCTGGTTCCAGTCAATCCAAACTTTTGTGGTTGTTTCATAAGCGCCGTCGTCTGGGTCTGTATTTACATTTACGGTTAAATCATAAGAAACATTTCTGTTTACATCTGTTGAAAAGGCCTTGTAGTCAGAATATGCAGATTTTCCTGAAGCATTATCTATGGTGTTGAACTTAACAAGGGTTGTGCTGGTTAAATAATCAAGATTTCCTGAAGCTGGGCAAAGTGAGTTAAAGAAAGGGAAATCAACATCTTTGTTTTTAGTTTGGGTTGTGGCAGTCCCTGTGATGGTAATATTATAATTTCCTTGAGAAATGCCATCCAAATTACCAATGGTCATATTAACACTACCCGAGGTACTTAGATTGGTTGGCGAAAAAGATACTGTGCCACCGCCTGGAATACCCGAAGCGCTAAATATGGTGTTTTCAGAAAAACCATTGGCAACCACATATTCAAAATTAAAAACAGCGCTGTTGTCACCACAATCAACAGGCACGAGAGTTGGTTCTACTATAAAGAAATCGGGATTGTTAGATATAGAAAAATCAAAATCTGAAACATCGTAAAAAATATTATCGGCTGCTTCAATTAATATGCGTGCAAAACTTGTATCTGGAAGAGACGGAACGGTAAAAGTGAAAGAGCCATCGTTTGGCGTACCAGTAGCAATATCAATTGGAAAAGTTTCTCCGCCATCAGTAGATAGTTTTATGTTTACACTTTGACAATTAATGGTTCCAATGTCAGCAGTTTGGCCAACATTCCATTCAACAGTTTGCGATGTTGTTTGTGCCCAACTAACGGGATTTGTTACCGTAAACGGCTCTATGCTGTTGACGGTAATTTGCATAAAATCAACATCTGTCTGACCACCTCCATCAGTGCCAATAACATCATTGTCTCTTACAGTGAGCGCAAAAGACATTGTTCTATTAACTGAAGGAAGCTTTTCCCAGGCTGTTGAGCCACCTGAAACGAGATAATCGTCAAAATCAGGAATGTTTCTAACAGGATTATTCGTGCCCTCAACAGAGCGCACAAGAGGGCCAGTAGTGTTAGTTTCTGATGGAGCACCAGCGGGACCAAGGTCGTACTGTTCCCAAGTATAGGTGTGCGTACTTGTTCCTGATGGGTCAGTATCCGAAGAAGTCCCAACAAGTTTAAAGGCTGTTGAAATAGGGATGGTATAATCAGGTCCTGCATTAGCCACTGGAGCTGTATTTCCCGTCGAAGATTCAACACCACAGGTACTGCTTCCGGTCGTTATATTGTCCCAAATCATTTGAATGCTCTTTTGATGAAAATAGGCATCACTATTGGGCTGTATATTTTGAGATGAGCAAATACCGGCATAAGCCATAATCGTTGAGCCGCTACCTGGTTCATAAGCATTGCTGGACGATCTATTACCACTACAGCTGCCTGCATTTCCATTAAAGGTGTGGGGTGCACCAAATTGATGACCCAATTCGTGGGCTACAAAATCAATGTCATAGGCATCACCAACAGGTACGGTAGATCCCGTAACTCCTTGGGCTTTTCTACTGTCAACACAAGGAGAACCCAAAGAAGCCAATCCACCGGCACCTGTGCTAAAAGTATGACCTATATCATAATTGGCCGGTAAAATGGAATCATTAATAACACTTTGGCTTTGGTCGATTAAAACGTTGGCGTCATTATTGCTGAAATTATCAGAATCAACAAAAATAATTTTACTGTTATCGACCAAAGACATTTTCATAGATAGATCGCGTTGAAAAATGGCATTGACCCGATTCATTGTTACCACCATGGCAGCCAAAACAGCATTTTTTTTGTCGGCCTCAGTATCTCCAGCACTTAAACCTGCTGCCATCCAATGGAATTGCGAATATTCAACCGTTGAAGCAATGGCCAATCTAAAAGTTCTTAATTTGCCATCATTCGCGTTAAAAGAAGATTTAGTGATTTTTTTCGACTTGCTTTCGGAAGCAAAGTTTTCAGGTAAATAGCATTGAAATCCTTTTTTTAAAGCAGGTAAATCCCCTTTGTAATAAACCAAGTATGTATTGGATTCTTTTATGTAAGGATCTATAAATTGAACACCATTTTTTGATGAAAAAGTCATGGCATGCAATCCTTTCGGTGTTAAACTAACGGCAATTGTAATTGCTGGGTTTTTAATGTTTTGCCCTACGTAGGTTCTTAATTCTGGATGTTTGGCTTGAAAATCCGGCTCTAAAATAGAAGATTCTTTAATCCTGTAGTTATCAAAGCTACCTTCACTATTTGGAAATTTTACAAGAATTTCTGTTTTGTTGTTATTAGTGGTTTTACCGGAAACGCCTAAAACAGTTCTCAAATTATCAATATCCAACCGAAAATAATGAGCTTTGTTAGGCTCGGTTTTTCTGATTAGTTTGTTTTCTTTGGGAACATTCGCATCAGATATTTCGGACCAAAGCGCTTTATTTTCTTGTGAATAAACGCCCTGAAACATACTCAGGAATAACAGGCTGGCAAAAATTATTTTCATTTTTAGACCTTTCATAGTAATGGCAATTTGGGTATTAAAGTGGTCTAAAAATAGGCTCTTAAAATGTCAATTGCAAAAAAAATATTTTATCCGCTAAATAACATATATTTGTTTATGAAGTATTTGTGTCTTTTATTTTTGATTGTTTCTCTTGTTTCATGCAAGTGCAAAAAGGAAGTTGCCGTTTTGCAAAATAATAAAATGGATTATACTGATTGCCCTGAAGACGGTGAATGTTCATTTGATATTTATAAGAAAAAATCACTAAAAGTAGAAAAGGGTGATTTTGACCAAATTTATCTCGAAATGGTTGATGGTCATAATTTGGTTTTAAAGTTTGAATACAAAAAAGACAATGAAAAAAAGTTACTTGATGGAAGCTACAGGGAAGAAATTTTTGTTGAGTTGCCCATGAAAAACTTTGAAAATGAGACGACTGATTTAAAGAGTGAAAATATCTTTTTTGCCAGATGGTGCTACTGCAAAGGGCAAACAGGATATTATAAAATAAATGAAGGCAGCCTAAAAGTATTTAAGCTAAATGATGATAAAGCCAAAATCAATCTCAAATTTAAGATAAGCGAAGTGCCCCAAGTAATAACCGAGATTAGCGAAACTTTTAGCATACAATAAATAGTTAAAATTTGTTTTAACTTACTTATTACCTAGTTTTGTAGAAAACAAAATAGCTTGAAAACTAAGAGTGATTTAAATGCTTTGGGAAACGAGAGAACCGTAGTTACCATCGGCACTTTTGATGGTGTTCATATAGGGCATCAAAAAATAATAAAACGCCTTATTAAAACGGCCAAAATGTTGGGGTTAAAATCGGTCATTCTTACTTTTTTTCCGCACCCTCGAATGGTTCTTCAAAAGGATTCAAACCTAAAACTTATCAATACCATTGATGAACGTCATGATATTCTTAGTGCCACAGGTTTAGATTATCTGCTCATTAAAAAGTTCACCCATGAGTTTTCAAGATTATCAGCTGAAGATTTTGTGAAGCAAATTTTAGTAGACAAACTAAATGCGAAAAAAGTGATTATTGGTTATGACCATAGGTTTGGAAGAAACAGAAATGCTGATATCAATGATTTGAAGGCTTATGGTGAAACTTATGGTTTTGATGTTGAAGAAATTTCTGCCCAAGACATCAACGATGTTTCAGTAAGTTCTACTAAAATAAGAACGGCCTTGAAAGAAGGAAATATAAAAATGGCCAATGCCTATTTGGGCTATAATTTTATGCTGACTGGAAAGGTCGAAAAAGGCAAAGGTTTGGGACGACAATTGAACTATCCAACTGCAAATATTTTAATAGAAGAAGACTACAAACTTATACCCAAACAAGGCTCTTACATTGTAAGTTCAAAAATAAATGATGTATTGGTTTACGGAATGATGAATATTGGAACCAACCCTACTGTAAACGGAAGCAAGCAAACTATTGAAGTACATTTTTTTGATTTTGATGGCAATATTTACGGAAAGAAAATCCAAATAGATTTGTTACATCGCATTCGGGATGAAGAAAAATTTGAATCTGTTGAAGCATTAAAAGCCCAATTGGCTTTAGACAAAAAAACAGCCTTAGATTTTATTTCAAACCAAAATGTTAAATAATTGGCTATTTAAACATATCGATAATTCTGCATTAATTGTTTTCAGAATTATTTTCGGGTTACTCTGTTTTTTAGAATCTGTTGGGGCCATTTTTACAGGTTGGGTAAAGAACACGCTCATTGACCCGAAATTCACATTTTCTTTTATTGGCTTTGAATGGTTACAACCACTGCCTGGTATTGGCATGTATTTTTATTATGTTCTGATGGGGGTTTTTGGCCTGTTCATCATGGTGGGCTTTAAGTATCGATTTAGCATAATAAGTTTCTTTTTCATGTGGACGGCAACTTACCTCATGCAAAAGTCGTCTTACAATAACCATTATTATTTGTTGATGCTAATCACTGGCATTATGGCTTGCCTTCCAGCTAATAGATACGCTTCTTTTGATGCTAAAATAAACCCTAGAATAAGGAGCTATTCCATGCCGCAATGGTGCCGTTTGGTTATTATTTTGCAGCTTTTTATAGTTTATACCTATGCTTCAATAGCCAAGTTGTACCCAGATTGGCTAGATACAAGGGTAATTGAAATGATGATGAAAAGCAAACAAAATTATTTTGTAATTGGTGAGTTGCTTCAACAAAAGTGGGTGCATAATGTTCTGGCTTATGGGGGTATTTTATTTGATGGCGTAATTGTGCCATTATTGTTATACAAGCCCACCCGAAAATATGCATTTATAGTTTCCATTTTCTTCCATTTATTCAATTCCATTGTTTTCCAAATTGGGATTTTCCCTTATATGTCACTGGCGTTTAGTTTGTTCTTTTTTGAACCAAAAACGATTCAGAAGATATTTTTAAAGAGAAAACCCTTTTACACCGAAGACGAAGTTGAAGTTCCTAAATATAAAAATGCCTTACTAACCATTTTTTTAACTTATTTTTTGTTACAAACAGCTTTACCACTCAGGCATCATTTTATAGATGATGATGTACTCTGGACAGAAGAAGGGCACCGACTCTCATGGCGTATGATGCTACGGGCCAAAAGTGGCCATGCGACCTATTTGGTTGAAAATAAAACCACTAGTCAGCGTATATTTGTTAATTTGGATGAATACTTAACCAAAAAGCAAAAACGGGCTGCTAGCACAAAACCTGATGTTATTTGGCAGTTCGCCCAATATATGAAGCAAAAGTATGAAGCCGAAGGGCAGGATATTGCTGTATACGTAGATTGTAAAATAAGTGTCAACGGGAAACCTTCAGAAACATTAATAAACTCAGACGTAGATTTGGCCAATGTACCGTGGGATGTTTTTAAACACAGCAACTGGATTTTACCTTCAAAACAGCATTAATTATTTAAGTAATTCCTTAAATTTGTCGCTTAAATTTTAAAGCATGTTACAAGTCGCCTTTATCAGAGAAAACAAAGAATTGGTAATCAATCGTTTGGCAAAAAGAAATATAGATGCTTCCAAAATGATTGACGATGTGATTTCTTTTGATGAAGACAGAAGGCGTATTCAAACAGAATTGGATAATACTTTGGCAGAATCCAATGCGCTTTCAAAAGAAATAGGGAATTTATTCAAATCCGGTGAAGCTCAAAAGGCTAATCTTTTAAAGGAAAAAACTGGTCAATTAAAGGAAACCTCAAAAAAACTGGCAGATGCTTTAAATGAAGAAACAGATGCTTTGTACGAGTTACTCTATAAAATTCCAAATGTTCCACACGATTCTGTTCCTCGTGGAAATTCAGAATTGGATAACGAAGAAGTTTTTAAAGCAGGTGATATTCCAAAATTACATGATGGAGCACTGCCACATTGGGAGTTGGCCAAAAAATACGACATCATAGATTTTGAACTTGGCAACAAAATTACTGGTGCAGGATTTCCTGTTTATAAAGGAAAAGGAGCAAAATTACAACGCGCCTTAATTGCCTATTTTTTAGATAAAAATATAGCTGCCGGTTACACCGAATATCAATTACCACTTTTGGTGAATGAAGCTTCTGGTTTTGGTACAGGGCAACTTCCAGATAAAGAGGGGCAGATGTACCATGTTACAGAAGATAATCTATATTTAATACCAACTGCGGAAGTGCCAGGAACCAATATTTTTAGAGATGTGGTTTTAAACGAAAGTGATTTGCCTATAGGTGTTACAGGTTATACACCATGTTTTCGCAGAGAGGCGGGAAGTTACGGAGCCCACGTAAGAGGTTTGAACAGATTACATCAATTTGATAAAGTGGAAATCATCCGTGTGGAACACCCGAGTAAATCTTATGAAGCTTTAGACGGGATGGTAAGCCACGTAAAGGATATTTTAAAGGAATTGAAATTACCATACCGGATATTGCGTTTGTGTGGCGGCGACACATCATTTGCTTCAGCTTTAACGTATGATTTTGAGGTGTTTTCAACAGCCCAAGACAGATGGTTGGAAATATCTTCAGTTTCAAACTTTGAAACCTTTCAAGCTAATCGGTTAAAACTTCGCTTTAAAAACAGTGATGGAAAAAATGAGCTTGCCCATACACTAAATGGTAGTGCTTTAGCGTTACCAAGAGTACTAGCTGGTATTTTAGAAAACTACCAAACTAAAGAAGGTATTTTGGTACCCGAAGTTTTACAATCTTACACTGGTTTTAAAATAATTGATTAAAATATTTTTGAAGCTATAAGCTTACAAAAAATTAAAATAATTCTTAAAAAAATCGATTAAAAACACAAAACACATGTTGTTTAACGATTTTGTTTCAATTTGCTTGATTTTTTCATATATATTTTTCAAGTTAGCAGTACCAAATCTATTTAACCTACTAATTATGAAAAATGTTAAACGCATAGTACTGTTAATTGCTCTAATTTTTTTCGCATCAAAAGTATTGTCTCCAGATTTCGAATTATTTAAATCTGAAGATAACGCAACAGCTATAGTAAAAAAATAGGGATTTTTTTCGACGTAAATTTCTTGATGCAATCTAAAGAGTTAGTTTGAAATAGTCTTTCTTGTTTTTGCAAGAACTTAAAGACTGTCCCCAATCGAGTATTTAATTAACAAGTAGTTAATAGAACTTTATTTTTGGTTGGTTAGTGCCCGAATTTTATTCGGGCATTTTTGTTGGTGAGTCTCTAATTTGTATAGTCTTTCAAGACGAGTACAAATTAGTTAGTTGAACTAATACCTATATATATCGAATCTTGTGATGACTACATCAAATATTTAAAATCTTAAAAAATTCTTATTACCGCAATATCTAAATAGCACATTTGTTATATTTACCGTATGAGACCCTTAATTATCATTTTCTTTTTTGTTGGCGCTGTGGCTTTCTCTCAGGTCGATATTCTGGCTAAGGAATATTTTAAAAATGGTGAATATGAAAAAGCATTACAGGAGTATAAAAAGTTGTATGCCAAGTCGCCATCCAATCCAAATTACATCAATCAAATAATAAGTACGTACCAAGAACTAGAGATGTACGACGAGGCTGAAGTTTTTTTGACGCAGCTTTTGGAACGCATGCAGTATCCGCCATTCTGGGTGGAGTTAGGGTACAATTATCAACTTAAAAATAAAATTGAAAAGGCGCAAGTACTTTATGAAAGGGCCATAAGAAGCATTGATGAAAGGGCGAGTAACGTATTTTCAGTGGCCAGGAGTTTTCAAAACCATTCATTGCTAAATGAGGCGGTTTTGGCCTATGAAAAAGCTATGGCTTTAAATCCAGATTACAACTTTAATGTGCAATTGGCGCAAATTTATGGAGAACAGGGGAATGTTGAAAAAATGTTCAACAGTTACCTTGATTTTGCAGAATCCAACCCCATCGTTTTGAGTGATGTTAAACGTGCCATTAACGATTTCATAAGTGAAGATGGTTTGGATGAAAATAATGTGCTATTCCGAAAAATTCTTCTAAAGAAAATGCAGGAGGAACCGGACGTGCTTTGGAACGAACTGCTCAGTTGGCTGTTCATTCAGCAGAAAGATTTCAGAAAGGCTTTTATGCAAGAAAGGGCTATTTATAATAGAATGCAAGAAGGATTACTTAGAATAGAAGAACTGGCCTCAATCTGTGTAAATGAAAATGAAATCGAAATTGCCAAAGAAATTTATGGTTACATCATTGAAACAGGCCAAAATCCAGATACCAAGCTGAATGCTCATTATAATTTATTGCAACTGGAAATCAAGGAAAGTTCAAAAGCTGATTATGCGGCAATAGAGGCTAAATATTTAGAGTTATTAGAAACCTTTGGAAATGAGACCGAGATGCTAAACCTTCAAATTTCTTACGCTCATTTTTTGGCTTTTTATGTGAACGAAACCAAAAAAGCCACCCAATTTTTAGAAGATATTTTAGAGAAAGAACCCTTAAATCAGCTTGAACAAGCACAAATAAAATTAGAATTGGGTGATATTTTGGTTTTGCAGGAACAATTTAACAAGGCCTTGATTTATTACACACAAATTCAGCGCAACCTCAAAAACAGTACAATTTCGCAAGAAGCGAGGTTTAAAGTGGCCAAAGCAAGTTATTATAAAGGGGATTTTAAATGGGCTGAATCACAGCTTAAAATTCTAAAGTCTTCCACCTCGCAGCTTATAGCCAATGATGCGCTGGAATTAAAGTTGTTGATTTCAGATAACAAATATGAAGATTCACTTCAAATAGCCCTGAAGCAGTATGCTAAAGCCGATTTATTGGCATTTCAAAACAGAAATGATGAAGCCATAATTTTGCTGGATAAAATATTGGGGGCTCATAAAACGGAACCTATAATCGCCCAAACCCTTTTTAAACAAGCTCAACTTTTTGTGTTAAAAAAAGAGTTTGAAAAGGCAAAGGCAAATTACGAAGTGCTTATTGAAAATTATAGAGATGGTGTTTTGGTAGACGATGCCCTTTTTTATTTGGGCAAGATTTATGAGAATGAATTAAATCAACCGGAGAAAGCAAAGTCGCTATATGAAAACATTATCTTTAACCATGCCGACAGTATTTATTTTGTTGATGCCCGAAAACGATTCAGGGCTTTACGGGGGGATGCTATAAATTAGAAGAGTTAGATTTTAAGACCTGTTAGATTGTTAGATGAACCTCTTTCATAATTCGATAATAACCAGAAACCAACAACTACATACCAACAATCAATGATAATATACAACGTAACGGTAAACATAGACGAAAGCATCCATGACGAATGGCTAGCTTGGATAAAAGAACACATTCCTCAGGTTTTGGGTACAGGCAAATTTGATAAAGCGACCCTAACCAGAGTTTTGGTGGAAGAAGATATGGGTGGTGTTACCTATTCCATTCAATACCGTTCATATTCTCGTGAGGCTTTGGATGCTTATTATAGGGAAGATGCTGAAAGATTGAGAAATGACGGTTTGAGAAAGTTTGCCGATAAAATGCTCGCGTTTAGAACCGAGCTTCAAATTATTGACGAGTACACGGTAAATTTCAAATAGTTCTGTCACTCAAAGCCGTTCGTTATTGTTCAAGACGGGCTAAAGTCGAAGTGTCTTTCGTATCTTTGGCAACTAAAAGTCTTAATTCGTGGCAAGCAACCCCAACCAAAATCAGGTAAAAGCAAAAAAACATTTAGGCCAACATTTTTTAAATGACGAATCGGTAGCTGAAAGAATAGCAGACACCTTAACGCTTAAAGGTTACAAAAATGTTCTAGAAATTGGCCCTGGAATGGGTGTGCTCACCAAATATCTTTTAAAAAAGGATTGCACCACTTATGTGATTGAAATCGATCCAGAATCGGTAGAATATCTTCAGGCAAACTACCTAAATCTGGCACCTAGAATTATAGAAAAGGATTTCTTAAAGTACGATTTAAAGGATGTTTTTAATGATGAGCCTTTTGCCATAATTGGTAATTTTCCTTATAATATTTCAAGTCAAATTGTATTCAAGGCTATAGAAATGCGCCAACAAATCCCAGAATTTTCGGGGATGTTTCAAAAGGAAGTGGCGCAACGTATTTGCTCTAAAGAAGGCACCAAGGTTTATGGTATTTTATCAGTATTAACACAGGCTTTTTATAATGCTGAATATTTATTTACCGTACCGCCAAATGTTTTCAATCCCCCTCCAAAAGTAGATTCGGGTGTTTTAAGATTAACCCGAAAGGAAAACCATGCATTGCCCTGCGATGAAAAGCTATTCTTTAAAACCGTTAAGCAAGCTTTTCAGCAGCGCCGTAAAACTATTCGTAACAGTTTAAAAACATTCAATTTGTCAGATAATTTAAAAGCAAGTAGTATATTTGACAAGCGTCCGGAGCAATTAAGTGTTCAAGACTTTATTGCTCTCACCCAGTTGATTGAAAAGGACATCTAAAACCTTTAACTATTTTCAATTTGTCAGAAGAAAAAGAAAACATACAATTTCAACTTACTGATGAACTCATAGAGCAGGTAGAGCTTCTTATCGAAGAGCGAAAAGATAAGGAGCTTAAAAAACTTATGGATGAGTTTCATTATGCCGATATTGCGGAAATTCTGGATGAGTTGGATTTGGAGCCAGCCATGTATGTTATAAAACTTCTGGATTCTGAAACCACTTCCGATGTTTTGATGGAGTTGGATGAAGACAACCGGGAAAAGGTTTTAAGAAACCTTTCCGCAAAAGAAATTGCAGAAGAAATTGAAGAGCTTGATACTGATGACGCAGCTGATATTATTGCTGAACTTCCAGAGGAACGCCGACATGAAGTTATTTCCAGAATTGAGGATGAAGACCATAAGGCGGAAATTAAGGAACTACTCGCTTATGATGAAGATACAGCTGGGGGCCTTATGGCAAAAGAGCTAGTAAAGGTCTATGAAACTTGGACGGTAGCAGGGTGTCTTCGCCGTATTCGCGGACAGGCAAAAGATGTTACCCGAGTTCACTCCATTTATGTGGTAGACAAGCAAGAAAGGCTCATTGGGCGATTATCTTTAAAAGATTTGATTGTTGCAAAAAGCGACCAAAAAATAGCTGATATCTACATTTCCAGTGTTGATTACGTAAACGTAAACGAAGATGTAGAGGAAGTAGCGAAAATCATGGCGAAGTACGATTTGGAAGCTATTCCTGTAATTCAAAGTGATGACAACAAAGTCCTCTTGGGAAGAATTACCATCGACGATATTGTAGATGTTTTAAAAGAAGAAGCCGATAAAGACTACCAACTGGCTGCTGGTATTACGGGAGACGTGGAGGCTGATGATAGTATTTTGCAATTAACCAAAGCCCGTTTGCCATGGCTGTTTTTGGGATTGATAGGTGGTGTTGGTGCTTTTTTAATTATGGAAGGCTTTCAAGATGCATTTAGTAAATATGCTGTACTGTTCTTTTTTACGCCATTAATAGGGGCCATGGCGGGTAATGTTGGGGTGCAATCCAGTGCCATAATCGTTCAAGGTTTGGCAAATAACGATGTTAAGGGAAGCGTAAATAGCCGACTATTAAAAGAAATGCTTCTGGCAGCCTTAAATGGAACTGCTTTGGCAATGTTTTTATTCGTATTTATATGGATTTTTGGTCATGACATCTACACGGCATTGGCTGTTTCCATATCGCTGGTAGTTGTTATTGTTGTAGCCGGTTTAATAGGGACTTTTGTGCCTTTGTTTTTGGACAAGCGAGGGATAGACCCAGCAATTGCCACAGGGCCTTTTATTACTACGAGCAATGATATATTCGGTATACTGATCTATTTTTCGATAGCAAAACTCATTTTGGGTATTTGAATCTTGTCGTGATTTCATGTAATTTCATTTGAATAATTAAATAAGCCTTTCTTTCACTTTTTCAGTAACTATGAAAATCCTTCACCTTGATACTAACCATCAGCTGTTAATTGATAAATTAAATCAATTAGGTTTTCAAAATGATGAAGATTATTCGTCCTCAAAAGCAGATATAGAAAAGAAAATTAAAAATTACGACGGCGTTATTTTACGAAGCCGATTTACAATAGACAAACAATTTTTAGATGCTGCAGCAAGCCTGAAATTTATTGGTCGGGTTGGCGCGGGTCTCGAAAATATAGATTGCGATTATGCGGAAAAAAAAGGAGTTCATTTAATATCAGCACCAGAAGGCAACAGCAATGCCGTTGGTGAGCACACCTTGGGGATGTTACTGTCTTTATTCAATAAACTTAACAAGGCCGATGCTGAAGTTAGGCAGGGCAGATGGCTTCGTGAGGATAATAGAGGTATTGAACTCGATGGTAAAACAGTGGGCATAATTGGCTATGGCAATATGGGCAAAGCCTTTGCAAAAAAACTGAAAGGTTTTGGTGTTGTCGTTTTATGCTATGATATTAAAGACGATGTTGGCGATGAAAATGCAAGACAAGTATCACTTAAAGAATTTCAACAAAATGTAGATGTAGTAAGTTTACACACCCCACAAACACCTTTAACGGTTAACATGATAAACACCGATTTCATCAATCAGTTTAAGAAACCTTTTTGGTTTATGAATACAGCACGGGGTAAAAGCGTTGTTACTTCAAATTTAGTTGACGCATTAAAATCAGGTAAAATTTTAGGTACAGGATTGGACGTTCTGGAATATGAAAAGGCTTCCTTTGAACATTTATTTTCTTCTGATTTGCCCGAAGCATTTCAATATTTAATTAAGGCTAAAAATGTTTTGCTCACACCTCATGTTGCCGGTTGGACGGTTGAAAGCAAAGAAAAGTTGGCACAAACCATTGTAGATAAGATAAAAGCAAAATTTTGCTAACTTTAGTCTTCTAAAGTTTTTGACATGCAATACAAAGCCAATTCTCCAGAAGATTACATAAGTCAAGCCCCTGAAGAACGCCAAGATGCATTGAATGAACTTAGAAAGGTTATAAAAACAAACTTGCCTAAAGGGTTTCAAGAAGGCATTCAGTATGGTATGGTTGGGTATTTTGTACCGCATACGGTTTACCCAGATGGTTATCATTGCAACCCAAAAGAGCCATTACCATTTATGAGTTTTGCGTCCCAAAAAAATTCAATAAACCTTTATCACAGTGGTATTTATGCCATTCCAGAACTCCATGATTGGTTTGTTTCAGAATTTCCAAAGCACAGTAGTAAGAAATTAGACATGGGTAAAAGCTGTATCAGGTTTAAAAAAGTTGATGATATTCCGTATGGTTTGATTGGCGAACTTTGCCAAAAAATTTCGGTGGACGAATGAATTTCAATTTACGAGACCAACACTAAAAAGAAATAATTAAAAACAATATTATGAAACTAGGAGCATTTTCAATAAGCCTGAACGTAAAAGACCTAAACAGGTCAAAAAAATTTTATGAAACACTTGGGTTTAAAAAGTTCGCTGGCGATTTGGACATGAATTATCTCATCATGAAAAATGGAAATGCATTAATTGGATTGTTTCAGGGCATGTTCGAACAAAATATTTTAACCTTTAACCCAGGCTGGAATGAAAATGCCAACAAGGTGGAACCTTTTGATGATGTAAGAACTATTCAAAAACATTTAAAGAGTAACAATATTCCATTAGAAAGTGAAACCGACGAATCCACTTCTGGTCCAGCAAGTATTGTGTTGTATGACCCCGATGGGAATACTATTCTTATTGACCAACATGTTTAAAACCTCATAAAAATGAAAAAACGAGTAACAGGCATTGGCGGTTTGTTTTTTAAAACCAAAGACCCAAAAGCCACAAAAGATTGGTACAAAAAGCATTTAGGGTTTAACACCGACGATTACGGTTGCACCTTTTGGTGGAAGGATAAAGAAGGGAATGAATGTTCAACCCAATGGAGCCCTTTTCCCGAAGACACCGAATATTACCAGCCTTCAAAAAAGGAGTATATGTTTAACTATAGAGTGGAGAATTTACACGAATTGCTGAAGGTTTTAAAAGAAGAAGGGGTTACTATTGTTGGCGATGTTGAGGAATATGAATACGGAAAATTTGGCTGGATATTAGATAACGATGGCAATAAAATAGAGCTTTGGGAACCTGTTGACAGTGCTTTTTTGTAGCAGCTTTATGAAGTTCCATTGTCAGGATGAGCGCAGTCGAAACCTAATTAAGAAATCTAAATCTCAATAAATTAAATTTCAATTGTCTTATATAGAAATACTTCAGTCGTACCATTTAACTGCATTGCAATGGCTAGCCATTAGTTTTGCGGTTTTTTTATTGGGCCTTTCAAAATCAGGAATTAAAGGTATTGGCATCATCATTGTCGTTATTTTGGCATTTGTTTTCGGCGAGAAGGCATCCACTGGTATTTTACTTCCCATGCTTATTGTAGCCGACATTTTTGCGGTAACCTATTACTATCATCATGTTAAATGGCACATCATAAAAAAGCTTATTCCATGGATGATAGTTGGCGTTTTGGTTGGTGTTTGGGTAGGTAACGATATTTCAGAAATGGTATTTAAAAGACTGATGGCTATTACCATAATTGCCTCGGTTCTTATCATGTTTTACACAGAAAACCGAAAATCAGCCAACGTTCCTAAAAATAAAATATTTGGAATTACAATGGGGTTTTTGGCTGGCTTCACAACGATGATAGGTAATTTAGCCGGGCCAATTTCCAACATATATTTTCTTGCTATTAGGTTTCCTAAAAATGAATTTATAGGTACTGCGGCATGGTTGTTCTTCATTATTAATGTATTTAAGCTTCCCTTTCATATTCTTGTGTGGAAAACTGTAACTGCAGAAACTTTGGTGCTTAATTCTGTGCTTATCCCTCCAGTTATCATTGGGTTTTTCTTGGGTGCGCGTATAGTTAGATTAATTTCCAATGTCAATTATCGGCGTTTTATTTTAATTGTCACTGCCCTTGGAGGTGTTATAATGTTATTTAGGTAACAATCAGGGTTGTAACAGAATAGGAAGTTGACATACTAATAGGTATAAAATTGTAAATCATGTCAACAAAAAAGAATACCAGAGAAGAAGAAAAAGTTTATGAAGCTGAAATTATAAACGACCATAATTCAGGAGATTATTTGGAAGATGATGCATATGAAAAACTCAAACATAGAGCTGAAGAAATCTATCATAAAGCGAAGGATGGAGCCAACAAAATTTCGGATGAGGCTAATGAAAAAATCAAGGAAGTAACGGAAATGGCAAAAGAGAGAGGTGAAAAGCTGAGAGCCGAAGCAAAAGAAGTTGCAGACGATTTTAAAGTTGAAGCCAAAAAATATGCTGAAAAGGCTGAGAAGGAGTTTGATAAAGCCATTGAAAAGACGAAAATTTTAGCTGAAGAAGCCAATGAAAAATTGGATGATTTTACTGATGAAGCTAAAGAGCAAATAACAGAGGTTTATAAAAAAACAAAGGGGTTTATTAAGAATTTGTTCAACGGAAAATAACATCCAATTGATTGATAACTAATTGAAACTGATTTAATTTTTTAGTACCTTTATAATCAATCTTCTAACCAAAATATTAAAATTATGTCTGACGAGAAAAATTTAAGTGACGACCTAAACGATATGTTAGGTGACGCTAAGGATAGCGCAAAAAAAGCAGCCGATAAAGCCAGTGAAAAAACAAAGGAATTTGCCAAGGACGCTAAGGAAGCGGCGTCTGAGTTTGCTGATGATGCTAAGGAAGTGTTGAGTGATGGTAAAAATGTGGCCATTATTGCCCATATACACTTAATAGGTTGGGTAATTGCCTTAATTATGAACAGTAGTAATAAAACCGAAATGGGGTCTTTCTATATTAGACAAATGCTAGGGCTGATTCTGTTGAGCTTTTTAGGAGTTATCCCGGTTCTAGGATGGATTTTATTGCTAGTTATTTTTGTTGCATGGATTATGAGTTTGGTAAGCGCTTTGGGAGGAAAAATGAAACCAACCTTTTTGCTTGGGGCTCAATTTCAAGATTGGTTTAAATCATTATAAAAGTTAAAAAAAGCCAAAAAAATTAGTTTTGGCTTTTTTGTTTCAAATTAACATCGTAATATTGCAATATATAATTTAATTATGGGAGTTACCAAAACACAAATATTTACAGAAAAGCAAAATGACTTGGCCCAATTTTTTAAAGTGCTAGGCCACCCCGCGCGTGTAGCGATTTTGCAATATATAAGCAATCAAAATGCTTGTATTTGCACTGATTTGGTTGAAGAAATTGGTTTGGCCCAAGCCACTGTTTCACAACACTTGAAAGAACTAAAAAGCATTGGGCTTTTAAAAGGGGAAGTAGAAGGTAAAAGCATGTGCTACTGTATTGATGTAGAACGCTGGACAGAAATACAAAATCAATTAAACACCTTTTTTAATAATACAAAATCTAATTGTTGCTAGCCTATATTGGGCATTATGCAATTCATTTAAACATAAAAAATAATATGAAAACACAAGAATTATTCAAAGTATTGGAAGACCATAAAGACAAATCATTGTTGTTCGAATATAAACCGGGCTTATTAGTTGGTGCCAATTACCATATCACAGAAGTAAAACATATTAAAATTGATTCTGTTGATTGTGGTTCACAAACGGACAGTTGGAACGAAACGATTATTCAACTATGGGAAAGCCCCAGTGAGTTGGGTAAAACGGAATACATGACTGTGCTAAAGGCTTTGGGGATTCTGAAGAAAGTAGGAAAGATGAAGCCTTATGATATAAACGCTGAAGTGAAATTTGAGTACAGTAACACTGCATTTCACACGGCACAGTTATTTGTTAACGATTTCGAAATAAATGGCAACAAACTAATAGTTAAATTAGCCGTTGAAAAAACAGATTGTAAAGCAAAAGAGCTTTGCGGCGTACCGCAGGCTTTACAGCCTGTTTATGAAAATGATGAGCCCTGCTGTTCACCAAATGGAAATTGCTGTTAGGCCATTACATAAAGCAGATTGGGGTGCTGTTTCAAAAATATATTCTGAGGGCATAGCCACAGGTGTAGCCACTTTTGAAACAGAATGCCCAAATTGGGACGAATGGAATACCAAATACCTTTCTAGTTGCAGAACGGTTGCAGTTATTAAAAATGGGGTGGTTGGGTTTGCCGTTTTAGCACAAGTGTCTAAACGGCAAGTTTACAGAGGGGTAGCAGAAGTTAGCATTTACGTTTCAAATGAATTTAAAGGAAAACACATTGGTGAATTATTGCTGAAATCACTAATTAAAGAAAGCGAAACCCATGGATTTTGGACATTGCAAGCCAATATTTTTTCTGAAAATATAGCCAGTATCAATTTGCACAAAAAATGCGGATTCAGAATGGTTGGCGTTCGAGAAAAAATAGGGAAACTTAACGGTAAATGGTACGACAATCAACTTATGGAAAGGAGAAGCAAAAAAATAGATTAAAAGGAATTATAGAGAAAAATGATAAACATTTTAGTATTGTGCACAGGAAATTCCTGTAGAAGCCAAATGGCACACGGATATTTAAATCATTTTTTGGATAACAGAAAGGTTAAGGTTTACAGCGCTGGCATAGAAACTCATGGTATTAATCCTGGTGCTGCTGCAATAATGAAAGAGGACGGCATCAGCATTGATTACCACACCTCAAACCACGTTGATGAATACGCCGATGTGGATTTTGATTTCATAATTACTGTTTGCGACCATGCCAACGAAAACTGCCCGTTTATTCCAAGCAAAAATGCAATAAGATTGCATCATAATTTTTATGACCCATCAAAATTAGTGGGGACGGAAGTTGAAAAGCATGCAGCTTTTTTAAAAGCCAGAGAGGAAATAAAATCATATTTTAAGAAATTTGTTGAAGAATATTTAAGCGCAGAAAAAGTGGCCTAATTTTCGTTATGGCCGTTGTTATTAAACTTGCGTTCCAATTCGGCTTGAAATTCCTCCATAACAGGGCGCACGGTACTTTCGGGTAAATCAGCAATTTTAATGTACATTAACCCATCAACAGAGTTGTTGAACAATGGGTCAACATTAAATGCTACCAGCTTTGCATTCTGTTTAATGTATTTTTTTAGCAGTACGGGCAAGCGCAATGCTCCTGGTTCTATTTCATCAATAATTTTATCGAATTTGTTCAAATCGGCTTCGGTTTCATCAAAAACAAAATCTTTGTCGGCGTCTTTTAACTTCACCTTAAATTCTTTTTTAGGCCTCACATATTGTGCTATATAAGGGTCGTAATAATGCGATTTCATAAACTCAATCATCAATGATTTTGAGAAATTTGAAAACTGGTTGCTAATGCTGACGCCTCCAATTAAAAAGTTATGTTCGGGGTAGCGTAGCGTGGTGTGAACGATGCCTTTCCAAAGCAAAAATAAGGGCATGGGTTTTTGTTGGTATTCTTTTATGATGAACGCTCTGCCCATTTCAATGGATTCGCTCATCATTTTATAAAGCTCGGGCTCAAATCGAAATAGGTCTTGAAGGTAAAACCCATTAATGCCGTAACGTTGAAAAATTTGCGACCCTAATCCCATTCTATAAGCACCTGCAATGATGTTGCTTTCATTGTCCCAAAGGAACATATGGTGGTAATAATTATCAAAAGTATCTAAATCGATGGCTTCGTTGGTGCCCTCGCCAACCTCTCTAAAAGTAATTTCCCGCAAGCGGCCTATCTCACGAAGTATGTTTGGTATTTTTTGGGCTTGCGCCAAAAACACTTCATAATTTTTACTCTCCAATAGACGTAAGTCCTCCTTTCTAAGTGTTTCAACTTCTTTCAGCATTAAGGCAGAATCAACCGGAGTAACTATGTTTTTGGGTGTTTTGGGTGTTTTTAATGTTGACGAAATATTATCCAATATTTTGGGTTTGTCTTCAAAGGCATTGGACAGCATATATGTTTTTCGCCTTAAAAATTCGCAGAACTCCTCAAGACCGATATGTTCTTTTTGGTCTTCCACGGAAATTGGTCTACCAATCCGAACTTTTATTGTTCGCCGTTTTTGGGTCAACAGTTCCGAGGGTAGTTTCGCCGTTCTAAAAGTGTCGCTAATTTTTGAAAGTTTATAAAATAGCTTACTGTTTTTGGCATGGAAATATATAGGAACCACAGGCACTTCAGCTTTTTTCACCAATTTCATGGCGGCTTCTTCCCAAGGTCTGTCCACCACCAGTTTGCCATCGCGATAGGTTGATACTTCACCAGCAGGGAAAATACCTAACGGATGCCCTTCCCTTAAATGAAGAATCGAATTTTTAAAACCTGCTACACTCGATTTGGCATCCTTTCTATCCTCAAAAGGATTTACAGGCATGATGAAAGGCACCAATGGCTCAATTCGGTGAAGTAAAAAGTTGGCTATTATTTTAAAATCCTTGCGTTGCTCCAACATTAATTTTAGTAAGAGGACGCCATCAATGCCTCCAAGTGGATGGTTTGATATGGTAATGTATGCCCCATCTTTTGGTAAGCGCTTTAAATCTTCTTCAGGAATTTCAAACTTAATTTTAAAGTCGTCCAAAATAGCATTTAAAAACTCAAGTTCGTTTAGGTGCTTATTTCGCTTATAAATTTTATTTAACGTAGATATTTTAAGAAGCTTCATTAAAAGCCATCCAATAAAGGTGCCAATAAACCCATATTTATCCATCTGAATGGCTTTGGCCACTTCTTTGGCAGATACTAAACCTATATCTTGTGGTTTGCTCATGGCTGTAAATGTACTAAATTGTTTATTTAGTTACTATTTGAATTGTTTCTTGAGTTAATTGTTTTAATAACACCGTTTTGTCCGCTTCTATTTGGTTTATTGCAGTTTGATTGTAGTGTCTTATCGTGTAAAGCGAAACGTTTTCATGACAAGTTACTTTAAATTTTGCTTTTAAATGCTGTAAAAGCTTATCTAAATTGTTATAAATATTGTCAATACAAACCGAAAAACTTATGGCTGAATTTTGAATAACATCAACCTTCATTTTAAATTGATGTAATAAGCTGAAAATTTCGCTAATATTTTCTTCAACAATAAATGAAAAATCTAAAGATGATAATGAAATCAATACTTGGTTTTTTTTCACTATAAAGCACGGAACCATGGGCTCTAAGGTGATATTTTTGCCAATTTCTGTCCCAGGTTTTTCTGGGTTTAAAAATGATTTAACGTATAGCGGAATTTCCTTGCGCTGTAAAGGCTGCAATGTTTTTGGGTGAATAACCGAAGCTCCATAAAAAGCAAGCTCAATAGCCTCACGATATGATATTTTATTTAGTATTTGGGCATTTTCAAAATATCGTGGGTCGGCATTCAATACTCCTGGAACATCTTTCCAAATGGTAACACTTTCTGCATTTAAACAGTAGGCAAAAATAGCTGCAGTGTAGTCGCTGCCTTCCCTTCCAAGGGTTGTGGTAAAATTGTTGTCATCACTTCCCAAAAATCCTTGGGTGATGTTTAAAACCGATTTATTGAATTTTGAGGATATTATGTTTTGTGTCTCGGTCCAGTTTACATTGGCTCGTCTGTAATAATTATCTGTTTTAATCAAATTTCTAACGTCAATCCAATTGTTGCTTAGACCAATACTGTTTAAGTACTCGCTAATTATGGTTGTTGAAACCAATTCACCATAACCAACAATCTGGTCGTACACAAAGCTGTAGTCTGGTGATTTGTTGACTTTTAACAAGGCACTTAATTCATCAAAAAGAGTAACTACTTTTTTAAAAACCTGATGATTTTCATTGTCAAACAAATCCAAGAGTATCTCATTGTGATATTTTTTTACTTCTTGGATAGAACTTTGTAATTCCGTTTTGTTTTCAAAATAATTTTTAACTACAACTTCAAGAGCATTGGTAGTTTTGCCCATTGCAGAAACGATGACAACTGTATTTGTGTGCCCCATTTTTTTTAAAACGGAGGCTAAGTTTTTTACGCCTTTGGCATCTTTTACCGAAGCCCCGCCAAATTTGAATACCTTCATGCTATAACTTTGAAATATAGTTTTTTATACCTTCTTCGCTTAATTGAACCACGTCCCAGTCACGCATCACCGTGGCACCTTTATTTTCATAAAAGGCAATGGCAGGTTCGTTCCAATCTAGAACCTCCCAATTAATTCGTTTTACACCAATACTATGGCCATATTTAATAACTTCATCCAAAAGGGCAGTTCCAATTCCGGTTCCGCGCATAGATTCACGAACAATTAAATCTTCTAAATGGATGGCACGACCTTTCCATGTGGAATAGCGGTTGTAAATTAACGCAATGCCTTCAATTTTTGCATTAACTTCGGCAACAAAGCACAGGAATGAAGGATGCTCTCCAAAACCATCCTGTTGCAAATCCTCAACCGTAACTTCAACGGCATCGGGTTCTTTTTCAAATATGGCAAGTTCCTTAATCAATTCCAAAACTTGAGGCATATCGTTTTTAACAGATTTTCTTATGGTAAAATTCATATTTCTTAAAAATTATATCAAATATAGTTTAAAGTTAAATAATGATGTAATCGATAACGAAAACGTTGTAGTTTGCCAAAAAAATCAGTTAATTTGTAGAAACAAACTAATCAATTATGGCTCATAAAAAGCAAACTCTAGGGGAATTTATTATAGAAAACCAGGCATCTTTTAAGTATTCCTCTGGTGAGTTATCAAGTTTACTTAATTCCATCCGCCTTGCTGCAAAAGTTGTTAACCACGAGGTAAATAAGGCAGGTTTGGTTGATATTATTGGTGCTGCCGGCGACACCAATATTCAAGGTGAGGACCAGCAAAAACTTGATGTTTATGCCAACGAGAAGTTTATACAAACGTTGACTAAACGAAATATTGTTTGTGGTATTGCTAGTGAAGAGGAAGATGATTTTATAACCATAAACAGTCAAGATGAAATGCACCAAAACAAATATGTGGTTTTAATTGACCCTTTAGATGGCTCTTCGAATATTGACGTAAATGTTTCTGTTGGAACGATTTTTTCTATTTACAGAAGGGTTACGCCAGTTGGCACACCCGTTCAGCTTGAAGATTTTCTTCAAAAGGGAAGTGAGCAGGTTGCTGCTGGTTATGTGGTTTATGGTACATCTACCATGTTAGTTTATACCACCGGCGATGGTGTTAACGGCTTTACCTTAAACCCTGCCATTGGATCATTTTACTTATCGCATCCTGATATGCAATACCCAGTTGATGGTAATATTTATTCGGTAAACGAAGGAAATTATATTCATTTTCCGCAAGGCATTAAAGATTATATTAAATATTGTCAAAGGGAAGAGGAAGACAGACCTTATACTTCTAGATATATTGGGTCATTGGTTTCCGATTTTCATAGAAATATGATTAAAGGAGGTATTTATTTATATCCTCAAAGCTCTAAGAATCCTAATGGGAAACTACGTTTGTTATACGAATGTAACCCTATGGCATTTTTGGCAGAACAGGCTAATGGTAAATCCAGTGATGGTTTTACACGAACTTTGGATGTTGAACCAACTGAGTTGCACCAGCGAGTACCGTTTATTTGTGGCAGCAAAAATATGGTTGAAAAAGCAGAAGAGTTTATGCGGAATGCTCAATAAATAAGGAAGATAATGGAACAAAAAATGCGAGCTATAAGCTCGCATTTTTTGTTCTATAATTATGCCTTAACCTATAAAGCAACCAAATCTCCGGCAACATCTTTTGATGGTAAATCTGATTTGCCCATCAAGTACAAATCTACTTGGCGAGCGGCTTCTCGTCCTTCAGAAATGGCCCAAACAATCAATGACTGCCCACGGCGCATATCACCAGCTGTAAAGATATTTGGAATGTTGGTTTGGTATTTGCCATACTCGGCTTTATAGTTTGATCGAGCGTCCCTTTCAATGCCCAATTTATCTGCCAACGTACTTTCTGGCCCTGTAAAACCTAGTGCCAGTAAAGCTAAATCGCATGGCCAAGTTTTTTCGGTACCAGGCACTTCAATTAATTGAGGGCGTTGGCCCGGAACCATTTTCCACTCAACATTTACCGTTTTTAAAGCGGTTAATTTATTGTTCTTGTCAGTAACAAATTCTTTGGTATTTATTAACCAATTACGTTCAACACCTTCTTCGTGTGAAGACGATGTTTTCAATTGCAACGGCCAGAATGGCCATGGTGTAGTTGGCGAACGGTGTCCAGGAGGTTTAGGCATGATTTCAAAATTCACAACCGATTTAGCTCCGTGGCGATTGGAGGTTCCAACACAGTCAGATCCAGTGTCACCACCACCAATTACAACAACATGTTTATCAGTAGCCATAACTTGGTTTTCAACTTTTTTACCAAAAAGTACTTTGGTTTGTTGCGTTAAAAAGTCCATAGCTTGTACAACACCATCAGCATCAATTCCAGGAGTTGGTAAGCTGCGTCTTTCAGTGGCACCACCACAAAGCACAACGGCATCAAAAACTTTTAATTCTTCAACATCATAATTAACCCCAACATTAACATTGGTTTTGAAAGTGATGCCTTCAGCCTCTAAAATGGCTAAACGACGGTCAATAATTTCCTTTTCCATTTTGAAGTTAGGAATGCCATAACGTAAAAGTCCTCCGATTTCATCATCTCTTTCAAAAACAGTTACGGTATGCCCAGCTCTATTTAATTGTTGTGCAGCAGCCAGACCAGCTGGACCAGAGCCAACAACGGCTATTGTTTTCCCAGATCTTGTTTTGGGAGGCTGTGGCTTAATCCATCCTTCCTTAAAAGCACGTTCAACAATTTGTTTTTCAATGTTTTCAATGGAAACAGGGTCTTCAATGATTCCTAACACACAAGATTTTTCGCAAGGCGCAGGACATAACCTTCCTGTAAATTCAGGGAAATTGTTTGTTGAATGCAATATCCAAGAGGCCTTTTGCCATTCGCCTTGGTGTACCATATGATTGAAATCTGGTATTAAATTCCCTAGAGGGCATCCACTATGGCAAAATGGAATGCCACAATCCATACAACGCGAACCTTGTTTTGTTATTTCTTCTTCACTTAATGGAACTGTAAATTCTTTATAATGTTTTACCCGTTCTTCAACAGGCGTGTATTTTTCATCTTGTCTTTCAAATTCTTTGAATCCGGTTACTTTTCCCATGACACTATGCTATTGTTAATTCTTCTACCATTTGTTCTTCTGTCTCTAAACGTTTTAAGGCACGTTTGTATTCCGTTGGCATCACCTTTACAAAATTGGCTAAGCTAGTATCCCAATCGGCCAAAAGTTTTTGACCAAGATTACTATTTGTATAAAGTACATGCTTTTCAATTAAGCCTTTTAAATCTGCAGCATCTTCCTGAGAAATATCTTCAAATTCAATGGTTTCAGTGTTACACAAACCGTTTACGAACTTATTGTTCGGATCATAAACATAAGCGATACCACCACTCATTCCAGCCGCAAAGTTTCTTCCTGTTTTTCCTAAAACAACAACTTTTCCTCCAGTCATGTATTCACAGCAGTGGTCGCCCACACCTTCTACAACGGCAATTGCTCCAGAGTTTCTAACGGCAAAACGCTCGCCAGCAATTCCGTTTATATAGGCCTGTCCTTGAACGGCACCGAACAAACAAACGTTACCGACAATGATATTATTTTCAGCTAAAAAGTCAGCTTCTGCAGGTTTTCTAACAATCAATTTAGCTCCAGATAATCCTTTACCTAAGTAATCGTTAGTATTTCCATCAAGAGAGAAGGTAAGTCCGTGTGCGCCGAAAGCACCAAAACTTTGACCAGCAGAACCTTTAAAGTTGATATTTAAAGTGTCTTCAGGTAAGCCCAAATGACCATATATTTTTGAAATTTCGTTACTCACAATAGCCCCAACAGTACGGTCAACGTTTTTGATTGGATAAGACAAATTCATTTTTTCCTTTCTATACAAAGCTCTGTGAGAATCTTTTAAAATAGTGAAGTCTAAAACGTTATCTAAATTATGTTCTTGTTGTTCCGTATTTCTAACCGTAAGCTTACTGTATGCACTTGGTCTGTGTAAAATGCTGGATAAATCCAAGCCTTTTGCCTTGTAATGCTTGATGGCTTTGTTGGCGTTGATTTTATGCGTTTGCCCAACCATTTCGGCCATGGTTCTAAAACCAAGTTGTGCCATGATACCTCTTAATTCTTCGGCTACATAATAGAAGAAATTAATAACGTGCTCTGGCGTACCTTTAAAGTTTTTACGTAACTCTTTATCTTGGGTTGCAATACCAACTGGGCAAGTATTTAAATGGCATTTACGCATCATAATACAACCGGAAGCAACTAGAGGTGCAGTTGCAAATCCAAATTCTTCAGCACCCAATAACGCCGCTATAGCAACATCACGGCCAGTTTTTAATTGACCATCACATTCTACAACAATTCTACTTCTTAGATTATTTAATACCAAGGTTTGTTGCGCTTCTGATAAACCAAGCTCCCATGGTAAACCAGCATGTTTTAATGAGGTTAGAGGAGATGCTCCAGTACCACCGTCATAACCAGAAATTAACACCACATCTGCTTTTGCTTTTGAAACACCAGCGGCAATGGTACCAACACCAACTTCAGAAACTAGTTTTACATTGATTCTGGCCTCGCGATTGGCATTTTTCAAATCGAAAATTAGCTGAGCTAAATCTTCAATAGAATAAATATCGTGATGAGGCGGCGGAGAAATCAACCCAACAAAAGGAGTGGAGTTACGTGCAGCGGCAATCCATGGCAAAACTTTATGTGCTGGAAGTTGCCCGCCTTCACCAGGCTTGGCACCTTGGGCCATTTTTATTTGAATTTCCTTTGCGTTGGTCAAATAGTGGGAAGTTACACCAAAGCGACCTGATGCAACCTGCTTAATGGCAGAGTTTCTGCTGTCTCCATTTACATCTTTTTGGAAACGCCTTCTATCCTCACCACCTTCACCAGAATTAGATTTACCACCAATACGGTTCATGGCAATGGCCAAATTTTCATGAGCTTCTCTAGAAATAGATCCGTAAGACATAGCTCCCGTTTTAAAACGTTTAACTATTTCGGTCCAATCTTCCACTTCTTCGAGAGGAATAGGGTCTAAGTTAGTAAACTCAAACAGCCCACGGATGGTCATCAAGTTCTCAGATTGCTCATTTATGGCTTTAGCATAAACGTCATAACTTTTTTGGTCACTCAATCTAACAGCCTGTTGTAATTTTGAAATAGTGGTTGGGTTGAACATATGGCGCTCGCCATTACGTCTCCATCTGTAATCTCCACCAATGTTTAATCCTAAGCGTTTATCAATTAATTTGTCCGGATAAGCCAGTTTATAGCGCTCGTTAATTTCTTTTTCAATTTCGTATAACCCAATGCCTTCAATTCTTGAAGCTGTATAAGGAAAATATTTTTCAACGAATTGCGAGTTGAAACCAACAATCTCGAAAATTTGAGAACCTCTATATGAATGTAATGTAGAGATTCCAATTTTGTTCATGATTTTAAGAATACCCTTACCAATGGCTTTGTTGAAGTTTTCTACAGCTTTTTCTTCATCCATTCCATGAATAAAACCTTCCTTAACCTGCATACGGATGATTTCGTTTACCATATATGGGTTGATGGCACTTGCGCCATAACCGAAAAGAACAGCAAAATGGTGTGGTTCACGTGGTTCTGCGGATTCAATAATGATGTCGAAATAAGAACGCTTACGCAAACGGTTCATTTGATGATTTACATAGGAACACGCCAAAAGTGCTGGAATAGGTGCGAATTCTTTATTCACGCCTCTGTCTGAAAGAATAATTATGTTTGTTCCTCTATCTAGAGCTTTTTCAACTTGAATTATAATATCATCTAAAGCATCTTCCAGACCATTCAATCCTTGGGCTTTTGGGTAAAGCATTTGGATGGTTTCAGCTTTAAAACCATCAATTGAAATAGTTCTAATTTTTTCTAAATCGGCATTGGAAACAACAGGGTTTTGTATTCTAAGTTTTCTACACTGTCTTTCTGTAATGCTGAAAATATTTCTGTCTTTACCTAAGTTTAAGGCAATATCGGTTACGATTTCTTCGCGAATACCATCTAATGGTGGATTTGTAACTTGGGCGAATAATTGTTTGAAGTAATTTGATATAAGTTGAGGTCTGTCCGACAAAACAGCCAAAGGAGTATCAATACCCATTGAGCCAAGGGCTTCTTTGCCTGATTCGGCCATTGGTGTAATGATTTCTTGGATATCCTCAAAAGTGTAATTGAATAAACGCTGTCTTGTTTTGATGTCAATCGTTTCAATCGGACAAGTTTCATTGGTGTAAGGTACGTTTCTTAAATGTAAGCGTGTTTTATCCAACCATTTTTTATAAGGTCTTTCGGAAACGATTTTACTTTTAATTTCTTCATCTTCAATAATTCGACCTTCGTTCATGTCTACCAAGAACATTTTTCCTGGCTCCAATCTACCATGGCTTTCAATGTCTGAAGGCGGAATGTTTACCACCCCAATTTCGGAAGACATGATTAATTTACCACTCTTGGTAACGGTATATCTCGATGGTCTTAAGCCATTTCTGTCTAATAAGGCTCCAATATAATTTCCGTCTGTAAAAGGTACAGAAGCTGGGCCATCCCATGGTTCCATGATGCAAGCATTGTACTCATAAAATGCCTTTTTGTCCTCACTCATGGTTTTGTGCTTTTCCCAAGCTTCAGGAATCATCATCATCATGATTTCAGGTAACGAACGTCCTGTATGAGTTAGCAATTCTACAACCATGTCCATAGAAGCAGAATCTGATTTTCCGGGCAATATTATTGGGAACAATTTTTCAATTTGTGGCCCAAAAACCTCACTCTTCATAATCTCTTCGCGCACACGCATTCTACTTACGTTGCCACGCAAAGTGTTTATCTCACCATTTTGGCACATATAACGGAATGGTTGAGCGAGTTCCCATGTAGGCATGGTGTTGGTAGAGAAACGTTGGTGTACCAAAGCAAGACGTGTAACCAAGTCTATTTGCTGTAAATCTGTGTAATACGGGCCGATGTCCTCAGGCATGATGATGCCTTTGTAAATCAACGTAGTTGTTGATAAACTTGGTAAATAGAAATACGAACTTTCAGATATTTTTGAATTTAATATTTCGTGCTCGGTTATTTTACGCGCCGCATATAATTTGGCATTAAAAATAGCATCTTTGATATCTTCAGTTTTGCCAATAAATATTTGCTCAATTGTTGGCTCTGAAGCCTTGGCAATTTCTCCCAGCTGGGTAGAATCTACAGGCACTTTTCTCCAGCCTAAAACAGATAGGCCTTGTGCTTTTATTTCTTTCTCAAAAACGGTTTTGCAAAACTTATATTGGTTTTTGTTTTTTGGCAAGAAAACCATACCCACAGCATACTCTTTTGGCTCTGGAATTTCAAAGTCGCAAACACGCTTAAAATAATCATGAGGGATATCAATTAATAAACCGGCACCGTCTCCAGTTTTTCCATCGGCACTTACCCCACCACGGTGTTCCAATTTTACCAGAATTTCCAAGGCATCATGTATGATTTGGTTTGTCTTTTCACCCTTAAGGTTACAGATAAAACCAGCACCACAATTTTCGTGTTCGAATTCTGGTAAATAAAGTCCTTGTTTCGTCAGCATAATCAACAATTATAGGTTTAAAATCTTGAGTTGAAGTGTAAAGATATGCACTAGTTTTCGAATTACAATAGCGAGAATTTCATTATTTCGATTTTAGGAGCTATACCATTATAAAAATAATTATCTATCAATATTAAACGGGTTTTTTAATAAATATTCAAACCACTTATTTTCAGTGTTAAATACAGATATGTTAATTAATGCTAACAAATAGCTGAATTAACAAAAAAAACAGCATCAAAAAATAGAAAATACTGACAATAATTCAAATATCAATGTTGTTGAAATAACAAAAAAATAAATAATTTGATGAATACCCTCAAAAAAATAGGGTTAAAATTAGAATATCAATAAAAGTAAACTAATTACCCCTATTTTTTATGGGGGTTAAAAGTTTTTGACATAGTTTTACGCCGTTCTTAAGGAAAAATTAACTAAAAGAATTAATAACTTAAATGAAAACAATTATGAAAAAACTTATTACACTTTCAATGTTCTTTTTAGCATGTAGCTTATTTGCACAGGAAGAAGCTCCGGCTCCAAAATTTACCGTTAGTGGTAGTGTTGATGCTTATGGTCAAACCTATTTAACAGCTCCTGATGATTCTGGTATAGCTTTCGGTACTGCTTTTGCAGATCAATCAGGTTTTGCTATCGGTATGGGTAATGTTATTTTTAGCTACGAAGGCGAAAAAGTTGGTGGTGTTGTGGATTTAGTTACTGGACCAAGAGGTGCTGGTGCTACATTTAACACTGACATTGTTGATGGTATTGTAAATCAGGCTTATGTTTACTGGAATGTTTCTGAAAGCACTACGTTAACATTCGGTAGATGGAATACTTTCTTAGGCTATGAGGTTATTGCTCCAGCAGCTAACTTCAACTACAGCTGTTCTTATTTATTCTCAAACGGACCTTTCTCACATGTTGGTTTAAAAGCAGATTTTGCTTTATCTGATGATATTAGCTTAATGTTGGCTGTTACAAACCCTTGGGATACTAACAATACCTCCATGACAGGTGAATACGCTCTTGGAGCACAATTAGGGGCTTACGGTCAATACCTTAACCTATACTATGATAGTGGTGAAAACGGTGGTTTAGGTTTTGAAATCGATTATACAGGTGGTTTTGATTTATCAGATAGTTTCTTCTTAGGAATCAATGCTGCTTATAACGATAATGATGGTGAAGGGTTCTACGGAGCTGCTTTATATCCTCAGGTAGCGACTTGTGAAACTTTCTCAATAGGTTTAAGAGGTGAGTACTTCGGTTACCATGGAGATGCGAGCGACTTGCCAAGTGTATTCGCTACTACATTAACAGGTAGTTATACTGTTGAAGATAACTTAATTATTAAGCCAGAGGTTAGATTGGATTCTTGGTCTAACTGGGATAGTGCATATATCGACAATGATGGTGCTCCTGCTTCTAGCTTAGCTGCATTCACTTTAGCTGCAATTTTGACATTCTAAGGAATGTTTGAAAAACAATAAAACAAAAATGAATAAAGGCAGGTTCATTATTCAATAAATAGAGAACCTGCTTTATTTACAATATTACTAACCCTAAAATTATTTATTATGTCAATATTAAATATCCCTCTTATTATGCAAGACACCGCCGCGATTGAAGGCGACATGGGAATGATGTGGATGCTGATTTCTGGTATCTTGGTATTCTTCATGCAAGCAGGATTCTTCTTAGTGGAATCTGGTATGACAGATTCTAAAAACGCGGTAAACATTGCCATGAAAAACTTCTTGGATATAGCAGTTGGTTCATTGGCTTTCTGGTTTATTGGATATTCTTTAATGTATGGAGCAGACCAAGGTGGTGGGTTTTTCCACTGGGGAGGGCTAGTGTTCTCACAAGGAGCTGCTGATTTATTCTTCCAAACTGTATTTGCCGCAACTGCTGCAACAATCGTTTCTGGAGCAATTGCTGGAAGAACAAAATATACAACTTATGCAATCTTCAGTATTGTATTAACAGCTTTCATTTACCCAATAGCTGGTGGATGGGAATGGAACGGTGGATGGTTAAACAACACCGATGGTATTATGCCTGCTGAGTTTATCGATTTCGCAGGTTCTTCTATTGTTCACTCTGTTGGTGGATGGGCTGCACTTGTTGCTGCTTGGATGGTAGGTCCTAGAATTGGTAAGTTCTTAAATGGTCAACCAAACGTTATGCATGGTCACAACCAAATGTACGCTACTTTAGGTGTGTTTATCCTTTGGTTAGGATGGTTCGGTTTTAACGGTGGTTCTCAATTAGCTTGGGGTGGAGATGACGCTACTGCTGCTTCTCAAGTAGTACTTGTTACAAACTTGGCTGCTGCTGCAGGTGCTTTAGGCGGATTGATGTTCACATGGATTAAAAACGGAAAACCAAACCTTGGTATGACATTAAACGGTGCCCTAGCTGGTCTTGTTAGTATTACTGCAGGTTGTGGTAATATGTCTGAAGGTGGTGCTGTGTTAGCGGGTCTTTTAGGTGGGCTATTGGTAGTGTTATCTATCGGATTCGTTGAAAAAACATTAAAAGTTGACGATGCTGTAGGTGCTATTTCTGTACACGGTGTAGCTGGTGCATGGGGTACTTTGGTAATTGGACTTTGGGGTATCGATGGCGACGCTGGTATTGGTCTGTTTAATGGTGGAGGTGCCGCTCAATTAGGTGCCCAAGCTATTGGAGTTGTGGCATACGCTGTCTGGGCCATAGCAATGTCATTTATTTTCTTGTTCATCATTAAGAAAGCATTTGGCGGATTAAGAGTTTCTGAAAAAGAAGAAATTGCTGGTCTTGATATTTCTGAGCATGGAGAAATCGCTTATCCAGGTAAGAGACAAAGAGAAATTGAAGAGTAATCTTAAGTTTAAATTAATATTATTAATACTAAGTTAAAAGATGCCTCAAAAAATGAGGCATCTTTTAAACTTTTACAGAGGAGAGGTATAAATAGTTAGGTTTTAGGGTAAATAAATAATTTCCTATTTTAACATACTAAATCAATTAAGACAATGAATTATGAAAAAAATTGAAGCAATTATCAGAAAATCAAAGTATCGTGTTGTTAAAGAAGCGTTACATGAAGTTGGCGTGAACTTCTTTTCATACTGGGATGTAACCGGTCTTGGAAACGAAAAGGAAGGTCATGTTTATAGGGGTATTTCCTATAGCACAAGTGATATTCAACGTAGATATCTATCTATAGTGGTTAATGACGATTTTGCTGAAAGAACTATTCAGGCTATTATAAATTCAGCAGGAACAGGTGAAGTTGGTGATGGTAAAATTTTCGTTTCAGATGTGGAGCAATCTTACAGGATAAGAACTGGAGAAAAAGGAGGAGAAACTTTAAAATAAAACAATTAAACAAATTATAATGGAAGGATTATTTACAGCAAATAACGTATGGATGATGATCTGTACGGCACTGGTTTTCTTTATGCACACTGGTTTTGCATTTTTAGAAATTGGTTTAACAAGACAAAAAAATACAATCAATATTTTATTTAAAAATATTTTTATCATAACGGTAGGGCTATTGTTATACTATTTGGTTGGATTCAACTTAATGTATCCTGGCTTTGCTGAGGATTCAGCGGGAATTTTTGACTTTGCAGGTTTTGGTATTGCACCACCAGAAAATGGTATGACACCTGAATACGCTGATGGAGGATATACGTGGTGGACAGACTTCCTTTTTCAAGGCATGTTTGCCGCAACAGCTGCAACAATAGTTTCTGGAGCGGTTGCTGAACGTATAAAAATTGGCCCATTCATGATTTTTACCGTATTATATGTAGGATTGGTTTACCCTATTGCAGGATCATGGAAATGGGGTGGTGGATTTTTGGATCAACTAGGATTTTATGATTTCGCAGGTTCTACTTTAGTTCATTCAGTTGGTGGATGGGCAGCATTGGTAGCCGTTTGGTTGCTTGGTGCTAGAATCGGTAAGTTTGACAAAAATGGTAAAGCACAAGCTATTCCTGGTCATAGCATCCCAATGGCAACTGCCGGTGTATTGATTTTATGGTTAGGATGGTTCGGATTTAATGGAGGTTCTGTACTTTCTGCCGATCCGGAATTGACCTCATTAACTTTAGTGACAACTTGTTTGGCCGCCGCCGCTGGTGGTGTTGTAGCTGCTTTTGTGTCATTTTTAAAATTTAAGAATCTTGATTTAACCATGTTCTTAAATGGTATACTAGGAGGTTTGGTTGGTATTACCGCTGGTGCTGATGTTATGACACCAGAAAGCGCCATCTTAATTGGTGCAATTGCTGGAGCCCTTATTGTTTTTGCTGTTAGCTTTATTGATGCCATAAGATTGGATGATCCAGTTGGAGCTATAGCAGTACATTTGGTATGTGGCATGTGGGGAACTTTGGCCGTTGGTATTTTCTCAACAAACCCAGAACACACTTTCTTGGCTCAGTTAACAGGTGTAGCTTGTTATGCAGCTATATGTGTTGTTTCTTCTTTCTTAATTTTCTTTGTATTGAAGAAAACAGTTGGAATTAGAGTTCCTGAAAAGGAAGAATTGGAAGGATTGGATGCTCACGAACATGGTATGGATGCTTATCCAGACTTCAGGTTGAACGAGCATTAGTATATAAAAACATTTTTAGTGTTAATAAAGGATGGCTTGCTTTGATGCAGGTCATCCTTTTTGTTTAGAGTTTTTATCTAATGCCCACAAGTCCGTCAGCTGCCTTAAATAGTTTTTCAGAATTGTATCCAATGCCATTTTTAAATACTGTTTCAGTAGATCTAATGGCTTTAATGTTTTTACTTATATCATCATTCAGAATGATGAAATCGGCAATTTTGCCTTTTTCTAAAGTTCCAATTGTGTCATCTTGCTCCAAATATTTTGCGCCATTCAACGTGCATATTTTAATGGTTTCTGGAATGGTAAAGCCCATTTCAACGAACAACTCAACTAATCTCATGTTTGCGTAACCGGCAACAATTCTACCATCGTAGGTTGGGTCTGTTCCTGCAACCAATAGTCCGCCAGCATCATGGAATGCTTTTTCCCATACTTTTGCTTTGTTGAAAAGGACATAATCCAACGAGTCTCTTCCTTGTTTGCTTGCCCATCTTTTAAACACTTTTTCTTTGGCTCCAGTGTATAATGCATCTAATCCTCCACCGGGAACAACTTCTCTATTGGTATAGGGCTCAAAAACATTGATTGTTGATGTTAATGCCACTTTTTTTTCTACTAGATGTTGAATAAGATTTGTCATGGCTTCAGAATCAACAGGAAGTTGAAGTAATGATTTTCTTTGGTTGAATGGTTCGCATTCATCAGGTTGTTTGTCCTTTATAAAGTCACTACTGGCATAAAAGCCGTGTTCTAAATTGTCAATGCCTAGGTCTGCTGCTTCTCTATAGGTAATTGAGCACAAGTGCCCTGTAACTTTTAAGTTTTTTGAATGAGCTGTTTCAACTATCGCCTTTAAATCGGATTTTGTTAAATAATTATATACTTTAAAAGAAGTAACTCCCAAATCAGCATATAGATTAACCATGTCAACTACCTGTTCTGTAGAACTAAAAGGCCCTAACTCAATTAATCCGGTGCCTTCCCTATCTAAGTGTGGACTGGTTACATCCATCTTTGGCCCAGGAATCTCACCATTCAATATTTTATTTTTAATGTTAAGGTCGGCATGTGGCATGATGCTTCCCGCAGTTCTCATGGTGGTAATTCCACTGGCCAAATATAGCTTGGGAAAGGAATAGCTCATCTGGTTGACTCCAAAATTATTACCCGGAGTAGCTTTTGGATAAAAAAGGTGTTCATGCAACATCACCATTCCTGGTATAGCACTTTTGCCTTCCAAATTAACTACATTGGCGTTTTCAGGAATGGCTAAATCAGGACCGATGCGTTCAATTATTTCGCCATTAACAACAATGTCTTGATTGGTTTTGGAAGCATTGCCCGTACCATCAACTATAGTTAAATTTTGAAAAATATATAGGCCTCTAGGGTATGATACATAGGCTTCTGTTTCCTTTGACAAAGAAGTTTGCCCGTAGGAGGAAAGAGATAAACTTATAAGTATTGAAATAAAAAAAAGGTTTTTCATATAACTTCTAATGGTTAATTATGCTCTATGAAGATAAAGAATAATTATATGAAAAACCTAATATAAAATTTAAGCCGAGTTTCTGCTCGCGTTGATATTACCAAATAATGAGCGGGTAACTATTTTCTCGAAAATTTGCTTTTCTTCATTATCAATGCCCGCTTTTTCAAAATCTTGAATCTTTTTAAGCGCATATTGTTGAATGGTAAGCAAAGGCAAAACTATGGATTCCCGAACTTCGATGGAGGCTTTTCCAGAAGGTTCGTTTTCCATTAATTCTTTGTAGCCAGTTAGTTTCAGCAACAGTTCTTTGGTCGTTAAATACTCATTGTAAATTATGTTCCAGAAATCACCAAATTCATCATCTTTGGCCATATACTTGGTCAAATCAAAAAATGATTTCGTTAAGGACATCATACTATTTTCCAATAGCGTTTTGAAGAATTTCGAGTTATTATAAAGCTGCTCCACTTTATAAAATTCCCCTCTATCTTCATATTGCTTCAATGCCGTGCCCACACCAAAGAAACCAGGAACATTCTGTTTTAATTGACTCCATGAACCCACAAACGGAATAGCTCTTAAATCAGAAAAAATAAGCTTGTCTGAAGTGCCCCGTTTTGAAGGTCTACTTCCAATATTGGTTTTGGCATAGTATTTAAGCGTACTCATGCGTTCCAAATAATGAATAAACATTGGGTGACTCTTAAAATCTTTATAGGTTTGATAACTGGTTTCTGCCAAATCGTTCATAACGAATCGGTCTTCGTCAGACATTTTATTCTTTTCCCTTAGTCTATTCATGATACCGGAACTTATCAACTGCTCCAAGTTGTATTGAGCAGAATCTCTGGTTCCAAAATTAGAACTAATGGTTTGACCTTGAATGGTAAGTTGTACTTCTTTGTCTTCAATGGTTGGACCCAAGGACGCATAAAACTGATGGGTTTTACCACCACCACGTGCTGGTGGTCCACCACGACCATCAAAAAATATGGCGGTTATATCATATTTTCTAGACATTTCGGTAAGCAGTTCCTTGGCCTTGTAAATACCCCAGTTGGCCATTAAATACCCTCCATCTTTTGTACCGTCAGAGAAACCTAACATGATGGTTTGTTTCATGTCCCTTGACTTTAAATGTTCCATATATTCTGGGTTGGTATATAACTGCTCCATAACACTTGGGGCATTTTCTAAGTCGGTAATGGTTTCAAATAACGGAACCACATCAACAGTCAATTCGTCTTTAAACGCCACAATTTTTAGCATGGCAAACAATTGCATCATATTTAAAGCTGTTTGGTTGTTGCTAATAATATATCTATTGGCACCGCGCTCACCATTGCTTTCTTGTATTTCTTTAATAACAGAAATGGTTTTTAATGTGTTGTACACCATTTCGTCTTCAAAAACATCTAGATTTTTAATGGTATCATTAGCTTTCGATAAGATTTCAATCTGTTCTTTTTCAGATAAATCATGATAGTTGTCTGGGAAAGAAGAGGTGCCAGTTTTGATTAAATGGTCTATTACGGTAGTAAAAACGGAATGATGTATTCGACTGTCCTGTCTTATATCCAAAGTGGCAAAACTGTAACCAAATAAATGTATTCTGTTTATTAAGTTGTTGATTTCGTTAACGTACAACGATTGGTGCTCCTCAATAATCAAGTCCCTGATGCTTAGCAGCTCTTTAATAAGCTCTTTTGAGCTTATGGTATTTTTAGTGTTAAGGTTAATACTGTAGTTGTAAAACAAAGTTTCTAGTTTAACAATGCGATCTTCTACACCTCTAAAAGTTAGTTTTCTCCTCAGTTTTTTAAGGTCTTCGTAATATTTTTTAAGTATTGATTGCTTTAGTTTTTGGGCAACCTTTAAAGTGGTGTCTGGTTTTACGAAGGGATTTCCATCTCTATCACCTCCCGGCCAAAAACCAATGTTTATAATTTCATTGTGCTTTTTCCCATCGGTATAAATATTTTGCTGTATGTAGTTGTAGATTTCCCCAAAAGATTGGTAAAATACATTTTCCAGATACCAAATTAAACTTATGGCTTCATCGTAAGGGGTTGGTTTTTTGTGTTTGAAAAAAGGCGTTTTCCCCAATTGGCCAAATAAATTATTAATTTCAGAAAGGTTGTTTTCTTTAATTGCTTCTGTTAAATCAGTAATAATCCCTAAAACAGAGCCAGGGTAAAACTGTGTAGGGTGAGCCGTTAACACGATACGAACCTTAAATTCTTCTAGATAATCTTTTAACTCTTCCAATTTATCATCAGAAATAGCCGATCCTTTGAGGTTTCGTAAGGTTCCTATGCCTTCCATATTGTTAACCACAGGGAAAGCGGCGTCTTCAATGGCGTCAAATAATACAACTTGTCTTTCTATATACTGAATAAATCTAAAAAGCAAGTTTATTTGGCTTTCTTTGGTTCTTCGTGCTTGGTATTTCTTAAAAAATGTATCGACAATAGTTGTAGGGTCATCACCTTGCTTAAATCCTTTTTCACAAGTTTCATGAAATAAAGGAAGTAAAACACCTGTTTTTGTAACAGCATCAAAGGGTAAGGTCATGAATATACTATTGTATATTTGGTATTTTGACAAAACGCTTTGTTTGAATCTTGTTAATTTTGGCTCTACAGACATATAGTTTATTTCTATTTAAATGGACCATAAAAATACTAAAGCTAACATTAAACAACGAGGACTTGTTGAAGTTTTATCAAATTTTGCACTTTGTGGAATTCTATTTAAGAATAATTAAAAAAAAAGACAGGTATAGCTTCATGTTTCTAATCGATTTTATTGAAAAATAATGGTTTTTTGGCGTTTAAATTAAACGAATAGATTTTGGGATGACATTTGTCATGTTTTGCCCATGCTTCACATTATACCTTTGCCGATTAAAACAAAAAGTATGGCAAAGGCACACACATTTCATATTCCCGTAATGGGCATTGGTTTTACGGTAGACACACCACTAAAAGTAGCCCAATACGGCATAGATTCTGTAATTTCTTTAGTTGATGACATTTTATTGGAAAAATTAAGGAAAATGTATAGCGACAAAAGAGGTTTGCCTTATGTTGAAATTGATGGAAAAGAAGAGGATTTTAGAGCAAAAAGAATTACGTCGTACCTAAACCTGATGCACGATTTGGTGGATGAAAAATTCCAAGAATTAAAAGAAACGGCATCAAATTCCAACAAGATTTTGTTGTCCTATATAAGCATGTTGCCTAATGCTTCTAAGCTTAAAAAAGACTTCAACAAGTTGATATCAATTGGGGGCAATGCTGCAGAAATAAAAATGTGGGCATCAAAAAATCTTGTAAAAGGAGCCATTGATGTTAACATTATGACCAAGGTTGATAAAGAAAATTTTAGGGGTAACGAGAAGCTTTCGGATAAATACAACGATGCGCATGCAGCATTGCGAGGGTTTGCCAAGAGTAAATTAAATAGCTCTGTGGTGCTTTCGGCTGGCATGAACCCAAGGCTTTATGGATATATGGTAGAGTTTGACGATTTTTACCCAGATGAAAATGGCCAATTTAAAAAAGGCATTATTTTAAAAGTGAGCGATTATAGATCGGCCTTAATACAAGGTAGGTTTTTGGCTAAAAAAGGGTTGTGGGTTTCAGAATTCAGAATAGAGTCTGGGCTTAATTGTGGCGGACATGCATTTGCCACAGATGGCTATCTATTGGGGCCAGTACTTCAAGAATTCAAGCAAAATAGAAAAGCGTTGCACGATACTATATTTGGTGTTTTATGCCAAGAATTGGAAAGACAAAACCGAATAGTGCCCAAAGAAAAACTATCGTTTAAGGTGACGGCCCAAGGTGGTGTTGGAACCCATGAGGAGCACGAATTTTTAATCGAACATTATAGCTTAGATTCTGTAGGTTGGGGAAGCCCTTTTTTGCTTGTTCCGGAAGCCACAACAGTAGATTCTGAAACACTTAAAAAACTCGCAATCGCCAATGAGAGTGATTTGTATTTAAGTGACATTTCACCGTTGGGGATACCCTTTAACAATTTAAAAGGCAATACAAAAGATGAAGAAAAACAGTCCTTAATCGATAAAGACCGGCCAGGTAGTTCGTGTCCAAAAAAGTTTGTGGCTTTAAATAAGGAATTCAAGGAAACAGGAATTTGTACAGCCTCACGCGAATATCAATATTTAAAAATAAAAGAGTTGGATACTCTCGGTCTATCCGAAAACCAATATCAAGAGCATTACAATAAAATAATAGAGAAATCCTGTACTTGTGTAGGCTTGGGAACATCGGCGCTTTTGGCGTATAATTTAGATACTAAAACCGAAGGCAAAGGAGTATCTGTTTGTCCAGGCCCCAATATGGCATATTTCTCCAAAGTAATGGGTTTGGGCAATATTACCGACCATATTTACGGGCGTGCCAATGTGATTGATAGAGCCGACAGACCTAACTTGTTCATAAAAGAGCTGCATATTTACATAGACTATCTGAATGAAAAAATAGCATCGTCCCAAAGCACTTTCAACTTAAAAGAGCAAAAATATTTAAACACTTTTGCCGAAAATCTCAAGGAAGGTGTAGCCTATTATGAAGGCGTATTTAAGGGTTTAAATGGTTCTTTTGCCACGGTTAAAGCATTTGTTTTGGCAGAATTGGAAAAGGCAAATCAGGTTTTGAGTACTATTTTGTCAGATATTGAGCTTCAGCCAATAGAGGCTTAACTTACTTTTTTGAGAAAACAACCTCTTTTTGTTTTCTGAAATATAAAACCTTTTGATTAGCAATTATTTAAAAATTTTGTAAAATCGTTGCAGGTATTTTATTGGAAAATATTTTTTATCGGAATCACAATTCATTAAAAATATTAATTAGGATATTTGCATTGAAGCATTTAGTTTGGCTAAACCAATCTAGTTTTATAATCATGCTTTTGCAATTAAAATGGATTTAGTAAAAGAAATAAAGCGGTTAAAAAAGGAGAAAAATGCAGTTATTTTAGCGCACTATTATCAGGTGGGCGAAATACAGGATATAGCTGATTATGTGGGAGATAGTTTAGGTCTTTCGCAAAAAGCAGCGGAGACAGATGCTGATATTATTGTATTTGCAGGAGTGCATTTTATGGCCGAAACTGCAAAAATTTTAAACCCGAGCAAAACAGTTGTTCTGCCTGATTTAAAAGCGGGTTGTTCGTTGGCTGATTCTTGTCCGCCAGATGCCTTTGAAAAGTTCACCAAGGCACACCCAGACCATGTGGTGATTACTTATGTAAATTGTTCGGCTGAAATCAAGGCATTAAGCGATATTGTTTGCACGTCCTCAAATGCATTGAAAATTGTGAATTCTGTTCCAAAGGATACACCAATTATTTTTGCGCCCGATAAAAATCTTGGACGATATATCATCAATGAAACTGGAAGGGATATGTTGTTGTGGGACGGAAGCTGCATTGTTCATGAAGCGTTTTCGATGGATAAATTGATTGCATTGCACAAAAAATATCCTGATTATAAAATTATAGCGCATCCAGAATCCGAAACACATATTCTTAATACAGCCACCTATATTGGGTCTACTTCCGGAATGATTAATTATGTAAAGGAGCATCAAGACCAAAAATTTATTGTGGCTACTGAGGCGGGTATTTTACATAAAATGCAACAAGAAATGCCCAATACAGAATTAGTGCCGGCACCAGCAAAAGAGGATAATACTTGCGCTTGTAGTGAGTGCCATTTCATGAAAATGAACACCCTTCAAAAATTATACGATTGTTTGCTAAATGAGTCACCACAAATAGATGTTGACCCTTCCATAATAGACCGTGCTTTATTGCCCATTGAACGCATGCTAGAGCTGTCAAAATAAACAATATGACGGCAGATTATTTAGTCATTGGTTCAGGAGTTGCAGGTTTAACCTTTTCAGTAAAAATAGCGGAAAAATTTCCCAAGCGTAATATTGTAATTGTTACAAAAGCTAGCGAAGACGAATCCAATACTAAATATGCCCAAGGCGGAGTTGCGATTGTTTTGAACAAAGAGGAAGATTCGTTTAAAAAACATATTGAAGACACCCTAATCGCCGGAGATGGCCTTTGTGATAAGGACGTTGTTGAGATGGTGGTTGAGGAAGGTCCACAACGGCTAGAAGAGCTTTTGCTTTGGGGGGCAAACTTTGATGTGAACGATGCCGGTAAATTCGATTTGGGGAAAGAAGGAGGACATTCAGAATACCGCATTGTACACCATAAAGATATTACGGGTTACGAAATAGAAAGAGCTTTACTAGGTAGGGCGCATCAATTGAAAAATATTTCAATTTTACCCCATCATTTTGCTATCGATTTAGTGACCAATCACCATATTAAAAATGCATCTTTCGAAAAATTGACCTGTTATGGTGCTTATGTACTGGATCAAAAATCAGGACAAATTTTTACAATTAAAGCTAACAGCACCTTACTTGCTTCTGGCGGAATAGGTTGTGTTTATGGGCATACCACAAATCCTGTTATTGCAACAGGCGATGGCATCGCTATGGCCTATAGAGCTAAAGCGCGTATAAAGGATATGGAGTTTGTTCAGTTTCATCCAACGGCGCTTTATGAAGCAAAGGGAGAGTCGTCTTTTTTAATTTCAGAAGCGGTTCGAGGTTTCGGGGCTTATCTTCGGAATAGAAAGGGATATAGGTTTATGCCCGATTACGATGAGCGTGCCGAACTGGCATCCAGAGATATTGTTTCGCAAAGTATTGACAGCGAGCTAAAAAAATCTGGAGATGCCCATGTTTATTTGGACTGTACCCATTTGGATTTGGACGCTTTTAAAAATCACTTCCCAAATATTTACAACAAATGTTTAGAGCATCATATTGACATTAAAAAAGATTGGATTCCTGTAATTCCGGCATCCCATTACTTGTGCGGAGGCATTCAAGTTGATAAAGATGGAAAAACAACAATCAGTAATTTGTTCGCTTGTGGTGAGTGTTCCAGAACTGGTTTGCATGGGGCCAACAGACTGGCATCAAATTCGCTTTTGGAAGCTTTGGTTTATGCGCACAATATTTTTAGATATCACGCTGAGCTTGATTATGAAAATATCGTCGTTAGTATTCCCGATTGGAACGATGAGGGCACAACTATACCAGAAGAACATGTTCTGATTCAGCATAATTTAAAACAATTACAGGCCCTAATGCGTGATTATGTTGGGATTGTTAGAAGCAATAAACGTTTAAAACGTGCTATTAAGCACTTGGATTTGATTTATACTGAAGTTGAAGATTTGTATAGGGAATCTAAAATTACAACCTCGCTTTGTGAATTGCGAAACATGATTAACGTCTCCCATCTAATTATAAGTCAATCTTTAGACAGAACTGAAAATAAGGGAGGCTACTTTAATATTGATAACGTCAAGAAAAAAGCTGATTAAGCTATTCTTAAATTTCCTAAGTTATTGTCTTCCTCTTCATTTCGAATAAAATTAAATGCATAAATTTTTTCGAATAGTAAGTCTTTATTGATTGGCTTGGTCATGTAATCATTCATACCCAAAGCCAAAACCCGTTTTTTAGTTTCTTGCATGGCATCTGCTGTTACGGCTATAATTGGTATGTTGTTCGCAACATTTCCTAAATTACCGCTTCTTATGATTTCAGTGGCCTCATAGCCATCCATTACGGGCATTTGCAAATCCATCAACACCAAATCGTAAACATCTTTTTTCAAGGCATCTAGGGCTTCTTGGCCGTTATTTGCAATAGCAAACGTGATGTTTGGCGAACCGCTTAAAATTTTACGCATCACCATCTGGTTCATTTTATTGTCTTCAACCACAAGGATGTGAAGGTTCGTATCATTATTATTTTCTTTGGAAACTGTTTCGACTTGAACTAGACTTTTTAGGTTTAAATCAATAAAAACTGTAGTACCTTTATTGGGCTCGCTATCTATTTTTATAGTGCCTTTAAATAGTTCAACAATATGTTTTACAATAGTTAAACCTAAACCAATACCGCCAAACTGTCTTTTATGGTTTAGTTTCATTTGGTTGAAACTATCGAAAACATTGTCTTTGGCCTCTGGGTCTATGCCTATACCTGTATCTGAAATTTCGAAAGAAAAGCGACACATATCGTGAGGTTGTTTTAAGCATGTTAGCTTAAAATAAATACTTCCTTTTTCAGTAAATTTTACCGCGTTGCTTAAAACATTATTGATGATTTGAACAAAACGGTCCGGATCAGCATAAACACTTGAAGGTATTTCAGAATCCATTTCAAAGGTGTAATCAAGTCCTTTTTTAATAGCTTCAGTCTTCCAACTATTACTGATTTGATTTAATTTGATGGAAGGGTTGAATTGAGCAGATCTCAGTTCAAGCTGGTTGTTCTCAATTTTTTCAAAGTCAATAATATCGTTAACATTACTCAGCAAACTCAACGATGCGTTTTTGATGATTTCGTAAGGCTTTCTGCTCTTGTTATTGGTTAAAGTTTCAAGCTCATTTTCAGCAATTCCCATAATGGTATTGATGGGTGTTCGCAATTCATGGCTCATATTGGACATGAAATAGGTTTTTAACTGACTTATTTCTTCAGATTTTTTTAAGGCTTCCTCTTGCGATTTTTCCTTTTCCAATCTCAATTTTCTAATCAGGTTTGTCATGGATAGCGATAGGAAAATCACCTCAAAACCCGATCCAAATTTGGCACTGTTAAGTGTCAAGAAATTGTTGGGCAATAAGCTTAAGTTGTTCATTACAAAACCTAAAAGCCCGATAACCAAGAATAATATTCCGAAGGAGAAATACGGGTCAATTTTAATACGTTTAAAACGCATAGTGAAAATGGTTGCCAAAATGAGCAACAGGCTAAAAAGACCATTTACATTACTTATTGGGTAAGCAATTTCTAATGTTTTTGCATTGATAAAAAGCATTAAAAACATAAACCCTATAATTCCGTAGGCCACTTTGAAACCTTTAGCGAACCCTTTTAGTTGGTCATTTATATTTAGGAATTGTTCGCAATATTTTAAAAGAAAGATATTTGATAGTAACGCTGTAATTAAAACGGCCCTACTGTTTAAGTATCCGCCTTCAGGAAAGATATATTCATGAATAAACCCATCAAGAGCAGCCTGCATAAATGCAATTGAAAACACATAAAGGCTATAGTATAAAAAAGATTTTTCTTTTAAACTTGAATAGAAAAACAGGTAAATAATTCCTGCCAAAAAGAGCAAACCGTAAAAAAGGCCAAGAAATAATTGTTGTTTGTAATTGGCCATTAAAAAGCCAGTCTCAGAGTAAAGTTGCAATGGCAAATTGATGGTTTCCCCATCACTTTTTAAATGTAAATACATTTGTTGAGGCTCATGAGGGGGCAACGTTAATTTGAAAATGGTCGACCTATGTTTAACCTGCTTATTGTAAAATGGAATCTCATCGCCACTTTTAAAATGCTGAATGCCACTTTTACTAATTTGAAACATGTTGGCAGCATCAGTTATCGGTCTTGCCGTTTCTAAATAGTAAGTTTGAGGCGTATCACTGCTATTAATGAGTTTAAACCTTACCCAATAATTGTCTGACGTAAAGCCAACACTGTGGTTTCCTGATTCTAAGGTTTGATAGTCTAGCTGTGCGTTTTGGGTAATTTCTGAAATGCTGAGGTCTAATTTTCCAACATTCGTAAATTCCGCAAATTCGAATAGTTCTCCTTCGTTTTTAAGGACGTCAAAAGTCTGATTTTGACAGAATAGGTTTAACCCTACTAAGTAGGTAAGTAGTAAAATTTGTTTCATGTTTGGGGCATTTAACAGTTCCAAACATATTGTTTATTTTCTACGGATTGTTGTTTTTCAGATGAAAACGGAATAATTTCGATGAAATGATGGTTTTTTACTAAAAAAGTAAAGGGCGAACACAACGTTCGCCCTTTAAAAATAAGATTTACTTCCCTAACATAAGTAGCTCATTACACACTATTTCGGTAATGTAACGCTTGTTTCCATCTTTATCGTCATAGCTTCGCGAGGTTAGTTTGCCCTCAATAGCCACCTCTTTGCCTTTTGTTACGTATTTTTCAATGATCTGGGCCGTTTTCCCCCAAGCAACAATATTGTGCCATTGGGTGTCTATAACTTTTTCACCTTTATTGTTGGTGTAGCTTTCATTGGTTGCAATATTAAATTTTGCCAATGTTTTTCCTGATTCAAGATTGATGATTTCAGGATCGTTGCCCAAGTTACCAATCAACTGTACTTTGTTTTTTAGCGTGCTCATAATTTAAATTTTTAATGTTAAACAGTTAATACTATCGAGTTCTTATGTTTCGACGATGCAAAGATGTAACGGCTTTAAAAACTTATTCGGTACTTACTTGTTTAATTTCGTTTGTAAATGTTTGTAGTCGTTTGTAAATGGATAAATATTTTTCTCTACATTGCAGACATGAAAAAACAATGTTTAGAATGTGGCGAAAAGATTGTGGGCAGAATAGATAAAAAATTCTGTAGCGACGGTTGCAGAAATGCTTATAACAATCGGGTAAATAAAGACAGCAAAAACCTTATTCGAAATACAAACAACAGGCTTCGGAAAAACTATAGGATTTTGGAAGACCTTAATCCGGACCAAAAAACAAAAACCTCAAGAGCAAAATTAATAGAGGCGGGTTTCGACTTTAATTATTTTACAAGTATTTATACAACCAAGGCGGGCACGGTATATTACTTTATATACGACCAAGGGTACTTGCCGCTGGATGGTGATTATTATGCTCTGGTTAAGCGGGAATAAAATTTTTGTGTAACATTTTGTAGATTCCATTTACCAATAGCTAAATGATTCCATTAAGTTTAATGTCTCAAAATTCCAATTTCTTTATCCCCTTTTTGATAATTCTAGTAGTAGGGCTGGTTATCTTTTTGTTAATTTATTTCAGTAGAAAGAATATTGTTTTAAGGGAATTGTCCAAATTTCAATTTAGGCATATAGGCCAATTTAGAAGCAATGAATTGACTAAAGTAACCGGGAAGGTTTTACAAGTCGAAGAGCCTTTTATTGCTCCTTTTAGTAAGAGGCAATGTGTTGCCTACATTTTTCAAGTGAAGCAGAAAGTAAGTTCGGGTAAAAATTCGCATTGGAAAACGCTTGTTAAACACGAAAATATTCAAAGTTTTTTTTTAGAGCTTAACGGAGAATTAGTAATGGTGAAACCTTCTATGGCATCCAGTAATTATCGAAGTTACATGGTGGAAGATAAGCGTATTACTTCAGGAACCTTTAATAACCCAACACCAGAGTTTAAAAATGTTTTAAATGATTTTGGAATAGCAAGCGAAAACTGGTTTGGGTTTAACAAAACCCTAAAATATACCGAAAGAATTATTGAGGTAGGTGAAACCATTACCGTTGGCGGTATAGCAAAATGGAAAACCTTAAAAGAGCCCATTGAAGGATATAACTATTCTAAAATAGCAGCTTTGGAAAGTAGTTCAGAGCAAAAACTTATAATTACAGACCATCCAGACGCCAAACAAAAAAGAAAAAGCTTTTGATTTAAAGATCAAAAGCTTCACTTAGTTTAAAATGATAAATTATTTCATCTCCAGTTATGTCCTTTTAACTGCATAGCGGCTTTAAGCACATCTTTTTGACTTATTTGTCCAACCAATTTACCGTTTTCAACAATCGGGAAACGTCGTCTTTTAGCATTTAAAAACTTGTTGGCTGCATCAAAAATATTCATGTTGCCATCAATGGTTTCAACATTTTTGGCCATGTGTTTTTCAATGGTCTGATCCTGCATGGGCATATTGTAATAGCGGCTCTCGCTAATTTGTTTAATGCAATCGCCTTCGGAAATAACGCCAACCAATTCATGTTTATCATTAACCACCGGTCCACCCGAAATTCTGTGCTTAATTATTGCCTGCATTACACTTTCTATGGTTTGGTCTGGTCTAAACGTAATTAAGTCTGTAGTCATGTAATCGCTAACCGTCAATGACGGCGAATCATCAGTGTTTGACTGCTGTCTCCTTGCCCCTTGAAAACTTTTTATTCCCATATTTAAAAAATTTAGTAATCTTAAATATACTTATTTATTTTAATAAAACCTAAACCAATTTTTGATTAGGTCAATTAAATACTGATTTTTCAATAAAAAATTGAAATAATTAGCATTCTTTTAAGAGTTTAAATGCTAATTTTTTATAGTTTTAGCTCGCTTAAATAAATTAGATTAAACACACTAAAAACAATGATGAAAAAATTATTTGGATTGGTTTTATTGCTGGGTAGTATTATGGCGGGTGCACAAACTAACTCAGAATTAACAAAACACTTTGAGGCTTATTACAAGCAAATGCAGGCGCAGGGAGATGTTCAAGGTATTATTAACGGACTTACTCACCTTAACGTTTTGGCGCCATCACAAGCCAGAATGGACACTTTGGCATATATATACATGAGTGAAGGCAAGTATATGCAGGCCTTAAATACCATTGGTATTGAAAAAAATGCGTCAGATTCCGATATTGCCTTAGAAGTTAAAGCAGTCTCTTTAAAAGCGGTAAAACAACCGGAAATGGCCATTGGTCATTTTGAAGAAGTCTTTAAAAGAGAGCCAAATGCTTTGGTGGCTTACGAATTGGCTGAGTTGAATTTACAATTGAAAAAGATTGAAGAAGCCGATAAACATATTGCTTATGGTTTGGCAAATTCAAAACCTGAAATGAAGAGAGCATTTTACGAATCGCAAAATCCTTATGAAGTGTCTTTAAAATCGGCATTTATGTACTTAAATGCTCTATCGATGTATAATAAGGATACCAAGGGAAATATTGATGCTGCCGTAGATATTTTGGATGCAGCTTTAAAGGCTTCACCAAATTTTAATTTAATACAAATTACCAAAAATGAACTTTTAAGACAAAAGCAAGTGTTGCAAAGTCAAGCGGCACAGCCACAGAATTAAAGCTTATTGAAATTATATTTAAAAGGTCTGTTCAAAAAAATTGAACAGACCTTTTTTTGTTTTTAAGGTTTTTCAATGTCCCGGTTATCAAACTCAACTTTCTTGTTCATTTGTAAGTTGAGGTTCGAAAAGGCTACAAAAAATTCTTTAATGGTTTTGATGAGTTCCTCTTTACTCGTGGTAGAAAGGTTAGACAAGCTTTCCAGTTTTTTAAACTTGGTTTCCAAAACTAAAACCCTTGCCAAAACAGATTCTGTATTTAATTCGGTGGGCATGGTTTGCCTCAGGTTTTTAAAGAGTTCTTTGGCATTTTCCTTACTGGTTTCAAAAAAACTTAGGTCACCTTTTTTAAGGTTTTCAACAATATCCCGTACTTGCACATATTCACCCGAATTCACCAAAAGTTTTTCAACGTTTTCATCCAAAATGTAGTCTGTGTATTTAATTTTGGCAATATCCTGTTTGGTTACTTCCTTACTTGTATTTTGCTCAACTTCCTCAACAGTTTCTGCCTTTTGTGCTTTTCCGCAGGAAGTAATAAAAACGAGAATACTAAATAAACTTAAAGTGTAGGTACGCATAGTCAATAATTTTCAACACAAAAGTACATGAATTTTTTCATCCAGAAATTCACAAAAAGTGAATGAAAAAAATCATGGACTAACGAAGTGATTATTGATGTAAGGCTAAATTTTTGCAATTTTATTAAAGTAAAATTTAGTTTTTACAGAAGAAATACAGAGCAATAGTTTCTTTTTTATTTGTTTAATTTAACAACAAATTATAAATAGTCAATATTTTAAATGCAATATTGTCAATAAAATATTATTATTTTTGAAATATCCTTAATTAAAAGAGTTTAAATGGCTTCTAGAGTATTGATTATTGGCGCATGTGGGCAAATTGGTTCTGAATTAACATTTGCCTTAAGGGATATTTATGGTAGTGAAAACGTTATTGCCAGCGATATAAGTTATGGCAATTTAGATATTGTTAACTCAGGAATTTTTGAAATTGTTGATGCCATAAATTATGCGAGCCTTAAAACATGTGTTGAAAAATTCAATATCGATACCATTTATCTAATGGCAGCTTTGTTAAGTGCTAAAGGCGAAAAGTTTCCGATGAGAGCTTGGGATTTAAACATGACTTCCTTGTTTAATGTGTTGAATTTGGCTCGTGATAAGTTCATCAAAAAAGTATTTTGGCCATCCAGCATTGCCGTTTTTGGCCCAACCACACCGGTTGATTATACACCGCAATATACCATTATGGAGCCCTCCACCGTTTATGGTATTACAAAACAAGTGGGCGAACGTTGGTGTGAGTATTATCATAATAAATACGGAGTGGATGTTAGGAGTTTGCGCTACCCAGGAATTATAAGTTGGAAAACAATGCCTGGTGGTGGTACAACGGACTATGCCGTTGAAATTTACCATAAAGCCATAATAGATGGGTATTATGAATGCTTTATAAAAGAAGACACTGAACTCCCAATGATGTACATGGACGATGCCATAAAAGCGACTGTGGATATCATGAAAGCAAAGTCGGAAGATGTTAAAATTAGATCGTCGTACAACTTGGCAGCCATTAGTTTTACCCCTAAGGAAATTGCAAACTCTATAAAAAACCATATACCCGAATTTGAAATAAGCTACAAGCCAGATTATAGGCAAGAAATAGCCAACAGTTGGCCAAAAAATATCAATGACTCTTATGCTCGGCAAGATTGGAAATGGAAACATGCTTTTTCTTTAGAGGATATAACCGATGAAATGCTCTTCCAACTTAGAAAGAAATATGGTGGAGTGTTAAACAAATCTAATTAGTTGTATATTTGGCTACCCTAAATCTTAATTGATATGCTCGAAAATATTTGGTTTAACATAAATTATGGCATTAATCACGTTCTTGATATTAATGCTTACGATCATGTTTTATTTCTTATTGTTTTAACGGTGCCTTATGTTTTCAAGGATTGGAAACGTGTGCTTTTGCTGGTTTCCATGTTTACCCTTGGCCATACCTTGTCTTTGGTTTTGGCGTCCTATAGTGTTATAAGCGTTAACGCAGCCGTGGTAGAATTTTTAATCCCTATTACTATAATGATTGTGGCCCTGTTTAATGTATTTACTTCTGGAAAAGGGGCACAGCGCGAAAAAGTTGGCGTATTGTTTTTGTCAACATTGTTTTTTGGTCTAATTCATGGTTTGGGTTTTGCTCGCGAATTTAGAATGTTATTGGGTGATAGCGATAATAAAATAGTCTTGCTGCTTGAGTTTGCCCTTGGTATTGAAATAGCACAAGTTATCATCGTGTTCATGGTGCTGTTTTTAGGCTACATCGTGCAAACCATTTTTAGGTTCTCCAAACGCGATTGGATTATGGTAATATCGGCCATAGTGGTCGGTTTGGTAATCCCCATGATTTTAAACAGTGACTTTTTAGCATAAAATTTTCGTAAAACTTTAACGCACAGGCGTTGCAATTAAAATAGGAAGCGAGTATATTCGTTATATGGTTTAGGCTAAAGGGATTGAAGCAGTGTCCTAAATGAGTTGTAATTGAGATGATACATAATAAGTTTTCGGAGTGTTTAAATCTCAATTACTAGTAATTATAAAATAGATTAATGCCAAAAGATAAACAGCTTAAGTACGACAAGGCTTATTTGAGAATTGCGCAAGAGTGGGGAAAATTGTCGTATTGCAACCGCAAACAGGTTGGAGCCATTATAGTAAAGGATAGGATGATAATTTCAGACGGTTACAATGGAACACCATCGGGGTTTGAAAATTTTTGCGAAGATGAAGAAGGCTATACAAAATGGTATGTTTTGCACGCCGAAGCAAATGCCATTTTAAAGGTGGCGGCATCAACCCAATCGTGTAAAGGAGCCACCCTGTATATAACCCTATCACCTTGTAAAGAATGTAGCAAGCTCATTCATCAAGCGGGTATTGTAAAAGTGGTTTACAATAAAGCCTATAAAGATGATTCCGGGTTGAAGTTTTTAGAAAAGGCCGGAATTAAATTAAAATTAATTGAAGATTTAGCCGTGTAATGTCATTTCAAAAAAAATACATACCGTTATTTTTGGGAGTTGCGATAGCAACAGGCATTTTTATTGGCGGAAAGCTGGACTTCACTGATTCTCGCGATAAACTATTTTCCACCAACAGTAAAAAGGACAAAATCAACAGGCTCATTGATTATATTGAGTACGATTATGTTGACGATATTAATACCGATAGTATAGTTGATGTTACCGTAAACGGCATTTTAGACCATCTCGATCCGCACTCCGTTTACATTCGAAAAGAAGATATGGAACGCGTTGCCGAAGAAATGAAAGGTGATTTTGTAGGCATTGGTGTGAGCTTTTATACCTATAAAGATACTATTGCTGTTATCAGGGCTGTTGAAAACGGGCCCAGTGCAAAAGCTGGCATTAAAGGTGGGGACAGAATAATAATGGCTGATGGTGATTCACTTTTTGGAGACAAGCTAAAGGATGAAGAAATTCTCCAAAAATTAAAAGGTGAGATAAACTCTAAAGTTAAATTGAAAGTCTACAGAAGGGGAGAGCCAAAACTTCTGGATTTTACTGTGAAGCGAAGCAACATACCCATTAAAAGTGTTGACGCCACTTACATGCTTACGGATAAACTTGGTTACGTCAAAATAAACCGTTTTGCTGAATCCACCTATAAAGAGTTTAAGGCAGGTCTTGAAAAATTACAGGCCTTGGGCGCTACCGAAATGGCTTTGGATTTAAGAAATAACCCAGGTGGGTTAAAACACATTGCCGAACAAATAGCCGATGAGTTTTTAGAAGATGATAAACTCATTTTGTTCACAAAAAATAAGCGAGGGGATATCGAAAAAAGTTTTGCCACGAGCGAAGGAGACTTCGAAGACGGTAAAGTATATGTGTTGATAGATGAAAATTCTGCTTCCGCCAGCGAGATTGTGGCTGGGGCTTTGCAGGATAATGATAAAGGTACCATTGTTGGAAGGCGTTCTTATGGAAAGGGCTTGGTTCAGCGCGAAATGGATTTAGGGGATGGTAGTGCAGTACGTTTAACAGTTTCGCGATATTACACACCAACAGGGCGGTCAATTCAGCGACCATACGACCATGGCAATAAAGATTATTATGATGAGTATTTTGAGCGTTTGGATAGAGGGGAACTTCTAGATGCGGAAAAAATTCAGGTTGATGATTCACTAAAATTCACCACACCGGGTGGAAAAATCGTTTATGGTGGCGGTGGCATCATTCCCGATGTGTTTGTTCCCATTGATACGAGTATGCAAAACGAAACGCTTTCCTTTTTGCAACGTCGTGGTTTTTTTGGAAATTTTGTTTTCGAGGAATTAGAACAAGACCGACACAAATATGACGGTATTTCACGACAAGAGTTTATAGATAACTTTGAATTGGGCGATGATTTGGTGTTTGCTTTCCAGGATTATTTAAACATAAGAAGCGATTCAAAAGTTACGTTTGTGGCCTATCACGACGAAGTAAAGCAATACATCAAAGCCACTTTGGCCGATCAACTTTTTGGGAACGGTGCTTTTGAGGAGGTTTACAATCAGCGTGACATCATGATTGAGGAGGTTGTTAAGTTGAGTGAGGGGGAATGATTTTGTCATGCCGAACTTGGTTGAGCATCCCTTAAGCTAAACCTCAATTTTATCGTGCACTTTAGCATGTTTTCCTCCATTCCAAAGGGTTAAGATATCTGTAGCCACATGGGCGCCGCTGCCCGATGCAATGGCAAATTGGCTTCGCCATCCAGCAAGTGTGCCTGCAACATATAGGTTTGCTTCAATTAAATGGTCGGTGTTTTTTAACCAAATGCGGTCTTTTTCAATAGCCGCTCTTGGGTGCGGTTCAATGTATTTATCTAAACCTTTTATGGTCATTAAATTGGTGTACCCAACGGCAATCACCACAATTTTAGATTCGTAACTATTTTTGTTGGTTTTTATTCTAAAAAGATTGTTGGCTTTGGAAATTTCAAGCACTTTTTCTTTATCAATTTGCTCCACATGTGGGTAAAGTGTTTTGAGTTGATTTATGCCACTTTCCAAAATGGATGTTCCGGTAGTTCCTGGTTTTAAACCTAAAACATTATTGAATAATGCGGTTTGTAAATGTGATGTTTTTTGGTGGGCAATAATACCAATGGTTTTATTTTCGGCGTAAGCCTTACCTTTTGCAGAACCTAAAACCAAAGCGCACGACATACCTGCGGCACCACCACCTATTATTAAAACATCATACATATTATTGGCGCTCCTTCACTTTTTGTTCAATGCGTTTGGAAATCCTTAAAATGGCCATCATTAAAATAACACATAATGAGGCCACAATGGTAATGACGGCAATCATGCTCTCTCCCTTAAAAGGGGCATTAAAATCTACTTTGGTAAAATTAAAAATAATGAGGCCTAATGCGATTACACTTAAGATAATTGATAATATTTTCATCTATTTTGGATTTAATAGTATTTTGTTTCTTTGAGTTGGTTCGCTTTTTTGACGATGTCGCTTGCTTTATTGCCAAATGCCCATTATGGGCTTAGGCAAACTCAAATAGCGCCTTAATGTTGTGCGTAAAAAGCTTTACGGCAATGGCCAGCAAAACTACACCGAACACTTTTCTGATAATGTTTATGCCGTTTTGGCCAATAATTCGCTCGATTTTAGACGATGTTTTCAAAACAATAAAAATAATAATAACATTGATTATAACAGCAACGATTATGTTCTCCGTTCTAAATTCGGCCCTTAATGAAAGCAAAGTGGTTAAACTGCCAGGCCCTGCAATGAGCGGAAAAGCCAAAGGGAACACGGCGGTGGTTTTAGAGTTTTGTTCTTCTTGCTTGTAAAGGGTGATGCCCAAAATCATTTCTAATGCGATGAAAAATAGGATGAAAGCACCTGCAACAGCAAATGAATTAACGTCAATGCCAATCAGCTTCAAAATGCTATTTCCCAAAAACAGAAATACAATCAAAATTACACCGGCAACTATAGACGCTTTTTCGCTTTGAATATGCCCGGCCTTTTTTCTTAAGTCAATAACAATGGGAATGTTGCCAACAATATCTATTACGGCAAATAACACCATAAACGCTGTAAATATTTCTTTAAAATTGAGTTGCATAACAATGCTTTTAAATTTTGTGCAAAAGTATAGCATTAAAGTAAATATCAATACGGCTAAACGCTAAAGTTTAGTTATTTTTGCAAGTTCCAAGATAACCATTTTTATGTTTCAATTAGGAAAAACCATAGTTTCAGAAGATATAATAGAAAAGGATTTTCTGTGCAATCTGTCTGCTTGCAAAGGAGCTTGTTGCATTGATGGCGATGCGGGCGCTCCACTTGATGCTGAGGAAGTTGCTATTTTGGACGAGATTTATCCAAAAGTAAAGCCGTTTATGCGAAAGGAGGGTATTCGGGTGGTTGAATCTGATGGAACTTCAATAAAAACAGAAGATGGCGATTTAGAAACACCGCTTATAAATGGAGCCGATTGCGCCTACGTTATTTTTGATGAGAAAAAAGTAGCGCTTTGTGCCATCGAAGAAGCTTATAATCAAGGTGAAATTTCTTGGAAAAAACCCGTTTCATGTCATCTTTATCCTGTCCGGGTACAACATTACACAGAGTTTTCGGCCGTGAATTATCATAAATGGCAAATTTGTGATGACGCTTGCTCACTAGGTAAGGAATTGCAGGTTCCTATCTATAAATTCGTAAAAGAGGCGTTGATAAGAAAGTTTGGGGAAGATTGGTATTCGGAGTTGGAAAAGGTTGCCCAAACTTTTCAACAATCCTAAAAGAAGCTTCCTAAAACACCTTAAAATAAAGGGATTAACAGCAATAAACCTATAAACTTTTTGTTAACTTTTTTGATTTCATAAAAAGTTAAAATACTAATAAACAGTGTTATAGGTTATTTTTCTTGTAAACTTCTCAATTTTCCAACAATATTTCTTTGTTAAAAACTTGTTGAAAAGGTTTCACATTTTTTTTAAAAATGTATCAATCATTTTGCAATCTTTGTTAACCTAAAATCAAGTCTAAATTTCGTTTAATTTTCTAAAAACCCATTAAAAAAATGTCTCAATTAGTAGAACCCATTCTTCAAGAAAACAAAGATCGTTTTGTAATTTTTCCTATTCAACATCATGATATTTGGGAGTGGTATAAAAAATCTGAGGCAAGTTTTTGGACTGCGGAAGAAATTGATTTGCACCAAGACTTAACAGATTGGGCAAATAAATTAAATGACGATGAGCGTTATTTTATAAAACATATTCTAGCGTTTTTTGCCGCCAGTGATGGTATTGTAAATGAAAATTTAGCAGAGAACTTCGTCAATGAAGTACAATACAGTGAAGCAAAATTCTTCTACGGGTTTCAAATTATGATGGAGAACATCCACAGTGAAACCTATTCGCTTCTAATCGACACTTATGTAAAGGACGAAAAAGAAAAGGACATATTGTTCAAAGCCATAGAGAATTTCCCTGCCATTAAAAAGAAAGCTGAATGGGCTTTAAAATGGATAGAATCTCCAAGTTTTGCTGAACGATTGATTGCCTTTGCGGCCGTTGAGGGTATTTTCTTTTCTGGCGCATTTTGCTCAATTTTCTGGTTAAAGAAAAGAGGGGTTATGCCTGGATTAACATTTTCTAATGAGTTAATCTCTCGTGATGAAGGTGTGCATTGCGACTTTGCGGTACACCTGCACAACAACCATTTAGTGAACAAAGTTTCTAAAACGCGCATTACTGAAATTTTAGTTGATGCCTTAAATATTGAGCGTGAGTTTATCACAGAATCATTGCCTGTTAGCTTAATAGGTATGAATGCCAAATTAATGACCCAGTATTTGGAGTTTGTTACCGACAGATTGCTTAATGAATTGGGTTGCGAAAAAGTATATAACACGACCAATCCTTTTGATTTTATGGACATGATTTCGTTGCAAGGAAAAACCAATTTCTTTGAAAAACGTGTATCTGAATACCAAAAAGCTGGTGTGCTCAATAAAGAGGAAGAAAAAGACAAATTCAGTTTTGATGCAGATTTTTAAGGGTATTCCCTCAAGTAATCGCCCTTAAAAAGCTGCTGAAAACAGCATTTCCAATTTAGGAAAACTATAAAACCATTTATTAATTAATTAAACCAACTAAACTTTGGCTGAAAACCTTTGTACCAAATTTAGGCAAACTAACTAACCCATTTCTGAAGGTGTATCAGAAATTAAAAAAAGTGTAAAAACAATGTATGTAGTAAAAAGAGACGGAAGAAAAGAACAGGTAATGTTCGACAAAATCACTGCCAGAGTGAGAAAATTATGTTATGGATTAAACGAATTGGTTGATCCGTTAAAAGTGGCGATGCGCGTTATTGAAGGTTTGTATGATGGGGTAACCACCAGCGAGCTAGACAATCTTGCGGCTGAAATTGCAGCAACAATGACCACGGCCCACCCTGATTATGCTCGATTGGCAGCACGTATTTCGGTTTCTAACTTACACAAAAACACCAAAAAAACATTTAGTGAGGTGATGCATGATTTGTACACCTACGTAAACCCAAGAACGGGCAAAGATGCGCCTTTACTTTCTGATGAGGTTTACAACGTGATTATGGAAAATAAGGACCGCTTGGATTCTACCATAATCTATAATCGCGATTTCGGGTATGATTATTTTGGATTTAAGACTTTAGAGCGCTCATACCTTTTAAAATTAAACGGACAAATTGCAGAGCGCCCACAGCATATGCTTATGCGCGTTTCAGTGGGTATTCATTTGAATGATTTAGAGGCAGCCATAGAAACCTATGAGCTTATGTCTAAAAAATATTTTACACACGCTACACCAACATTGTTTAATTCTGGTACACCAAAACCTCAAATGTCATCGTGTTTTCTTTTAACTATGAAAGAAGACAGTATAGATGGTATTTACGACACGTTAAAACAAACAGCTAAAATATCGCAGTCTGCTGGCGGTATTGGTTTGGCTATGCATAATGTACGCGCCACAGGAAGTTACATTGCCGGAACAAATGGGACGAGTAACGGTATTGTGCCTATGCTGCGTGTTTTTAACGACACAGCTCGTTATGTAGATCAAGGTGGCGGAAAGCGTAAAGGAAGTTTTGCTATTTATTTGGAAACGTGGCATGCCGATATTTTTGATTTCTTGGAATTGAAGAAAAACCATGGTAAAGAAGAAATGCGCGCACGTGATTTGTTCTATGCGATGTGGATTTCAGATTTGTTCATGAAGCGCGTTCAAGAAAATGGAGATTGGACGTTGATGTGCCCTAACGAATGCCCAGGATTACCTGAAACACATAGTGAGGAATTTGAAGCTTTGTATACTAAATATGAGGCCGAAGGAAGAGGTAGAAAAACCATTAAAGCTCGCGACCTTTGGGAAAAAATATTGGAATCGCAAATTGAAACCGGTACACCTTACATGCTGTACAAGGATTCTGCGAACCGTAAATCCAACCAAAAAAATCTTGGTACCATTCGTTCTTCAAACCTATGTACTGAGATTTTGGAATACACTTCCCCAGATGAAGTAGCCGTTTGTAATTTGGCATCCATCGCCCTCCCCATGTTCATTAAAAATGGTGAGTTTGACCACAAGGAATTGTTCCGTATCACAAAACGCGTTACCAAGAACTTAAACCGCGTAATAGATAGAAATTTCTATCCGGTGCCAGAGGCAAGAAACTCTAATATGCGCCACAGACCAATTGGTTTGGGTGTACAAGGTTTGGCAGATACCTTTATTCAACTGCGTATGCCATTTACTAGTGACGAGGCAAAACAATTGAACCAAGATATTTTTGAAACCCTTTACTATGCTGCTGTAACGGCCAGTATGGAAGAGGCCAAAGAAGAAGGGCCTTATGAAACTTATGGGGGTTCTCCAATCAGTAAAGGAGAATTTCAGCACAACCTTTGGGGCTTAAAAGATGAAGAATTAAGTGGCAATTGGGATTGGGATAAACTGCGCAAACAAGTGCTGAAAAATGGTGTTCGTAACTCCTTATTAGTAGCGCCAATGCCAACAGCATCAACATCACAAATTCTTGGAAACAATGAGTGTTTTGAGCCTTATACGTCCAATATTTACACACGCCGCGTGCTTTCTGGTGAATTTATTGTAGTAAACAAACATTTATTGGAAGACTTGGTAGAATTGGGCTTATGGAACGAAAACTTGAAGCAAGATATTATGCGTGCCAACGGTTCTATTCAAGATATTGATGTGATTCCACAAGACATCAAAGAACTTTACAAAACGGTTTGGGAATTGAGCATGAAAGACATTATAGACATGTCGCGTCAACGTGGTTATTTTATAGACCAGTCGCAATCGCTTAACCTGTTCTTGGAAGGTGCTACCATGGCAAAATTAACCTCCATGCATTTTTATGCTTGGAAGAGCGGCCTAAAAACTGGTATGTATTACTTGAGAACCAAAAGTGCGGTTGATGCCATTAAATTCACCCTTCAAACCACTAAAAAAGAAGAGCCTGCTGCAGAAGTGGCAGAGGTTGTTGAGGTAGTTGATACTGCTGCTGCAGAACAGGCTGAAGCAAAGAAAAAGAAATTGGCGGCACAAAACGCGGCAAAATTTGCAAAACAGAATGAAGAAGATGTAAAACCAATGACTCCAGAAGAAATGAAAGCTTTAATCGCCCAAGCAAAAGCTAGCGAAGGCGATGACTGCCTCATGTGCGGGTCTTAATAAAGTTTAGGGATTGGGTGTTCCCCCGAAAGGGGGGACCCCAAATTTAAAAAGAGCATCATGCCTAGCGTGATGCTTTTTTTGTTCGTGTATGTCGATAAGAAGATTTAAATTTATTGTCTTGGTTAAATAATACGAATGCTTAAAAAATCAATTTTTATAACGCTCCTAATTGTTTTGGGTTTCGGTCTGTACTTCAACCCGAACTTTAAGACCATTTCGGCAGGGGTTGCTATTTTGCTTTTTGGTATGATTATGCTGGAGGAAGGCTTTAAGGTATTTACCAAAGGGCCACTTCAAAATATTTTAAAAAGAGCAACAAGTAAGCTTTACAAAGGGATTACTGCTGGGGCAGTGGTAACGGCTTTAATACAATCCAGTTCGTTGGTATCGGTCATTACCATTTCATTTATAAGTGCGGGATTAATTTCGTTGGGTGAAGGCCTGGGCTTAGTATTTGGCGCCAACATTGGTACAACGGCCACGGCTTGGCTGGTAGCTGGTTTTGGCCTTAAAATAAACATTTCGGCGCTCGCCATGCCCATGCTTGTTTTTGGCATTGTTTTTTCCTTTCAAAAAAAGGGGTCATTAAAAGGTGTAGGGAATGTTTTGGCTGGGCTTGGGTTTTTCTTTTTGGGTATTCATTACATGAAGGAAGGTTTTGATGTGTTTAAAGAGCACATTGATTTATCGGAATACGCCATTTCAGGCTATTTGGGTGTTCTTGTTTATACTGGGCTAGGTATTGTAATTACTACTATTCTACAATCAAGTAGTGCTACTTTGGCATTGATATTAACGGCCTTATCGGTTGGGCAAATAGAATATGAAAATGCCTTGGCTTTGGCCATAGGGGCAAATATTGGAACAACCATTACAGCAGTTTTGGGAGCAGTAAGCTCGAACAGTGCGGGGAAAAGATTGGCATTGGCACACTTTATTTTTAACGTTGGTACGGGTTTAGTGGCCATAGCGTTAATATTTCCGTTGGCACGATTGGTAAATAACTTATCGGGTTTACTCCAAATAGCTTCAACAAATTATACGCTAAAACTGGCTTTATTCCATACCTTATTCAATGTTTTGGGTGTATTGTTAATGTTGCCATTCCTTAAGGTTTTAGAGCGATTTTTGATGAGGTTCTTTAAAGAAAATCCAAACAAGGATATTGACGAACCAAAGTTTCTCAATCCGGCAGTATTGGAGTTTTCAGGTTCGGCTATTTCAGCATTGGTTCAAGAATCAAAATATTTATTTAAGAACAGTGTTTTTGAAATTGTGGCGCATGCGTTGAATATCCATAGAGATGACATTAAATCTTCTAAAAACATTAAAGCTATTGTAAAGAAATCAAAAACCGATTTTAAAACAGATGTAGAGGATCTGTACTATAAAAAGATTAAGACCATATATGGCGAAATCATTAAATATGCCTCAACCGCACAGAGCACGTTAAGTCTTAACAGCAAACAGAATAAGGCAGTAACGGAAATAAAAATAGCCAACAGAAAAATGGTTGAAATCATTAAAGATGCCCGGGAGTTGAATAAGAATATTACCCGTGTTTTGGATATGGACAACAAGCATTTGCAAAGTGAATATGATAGTTATCGAAAAAAGCTCACTAAAGTATTGCGAACCATATACCGGTTCAGGAAAACGGGTGACGAAAAAAAATATGCCAATCAGTTAAAGGAGCTTAAAGCGGAAGCGAAGAGCCATGCAAGGCAGAGCAATAAATCCATTGATAAATTAATCAGGAAAAACTTAATTACAGCAGAAATAGCTTCGTCGTTATTTAATGATTACACCAATGTAAACGACATGGTTAAAAAATTGATTGACGTAGCCGAATTGCTTTATGGTAAAACAGATTCGTTATTTGAGGATACCGATATAAACTAAAAAAGCATCACGCCATAGCGTGATGCTTTTTGATTCAATGGATTAATCAAATAATATATTTAGTCTAATATATTTTCAGAGATTGCTTGGTCGTTATCGGCCATTAAAGCAAAAAACTTATCGATGTTTGGAAGAATAATGATTCTTGTTCTTCTGTTTTTTCCTCTATTTTCGGCAGTATCGTTATCTGCAACTGGCAAATAGCAACTTCTACCAGAAGCGATTAATTTTTCTGGTGCTACGTTATATTCTTCTTGAAGTTTACGTATAACAGATGTTGCTCTAAGCACACTTAAATCCCAGTTGTCTGCAATTTTTTCGGTGCTTATGGTTCTAGCATCTGTGTGGCCTTCAACCATAACATCTAAGCTAGGCTCAGAGTTTATAACGTCAGCAAGTTTTTTCAAAACAGTATCGGCTTTAGAGCTTAATCTGTAGCTGGCCGTGTTGAATAACATATTGTCTGCAATAGAAATCATAACCACTGTTTCGTTAATATTAACGGCAAAATCTTCATCCTCATTCATGTTACTTTCGCTGATTGTTTTTTCAAGGTTGTAAGCAACAGCCAAATTCATGGAATCCTTTAAAGTTTTGGCTTGGCTAAGTTTTTCAGCATCAACATGCTTTAAGGTTTCGCGCATTTTTGCTTTGGTGTCGTTAGACATTACAGCAACACCTTCAACTACCTCTAATTTAGAATCGTTTTCTTCTTTAAGAGACATGATTTTGTTGTTGTACGCCTCAACTCTAGCTTCAATTTTTGCAAATTTAGCTTCTAGGTCTTCTTTTTCAACTCTTGTTTTTTGCAATTCACTTTTTATCTCACCATTTTCTTGCTGAAGGGCCAAGTATTTTTTCTTTGAAACACATGAAACGGTAAAAATGGTTACTAAAAGTAGGATGGAAATTTTCTTCATAATCGTTATAAATATTAGTTTAAGGTATTTACGTACCGAAATGCAATCTAGACGTTAAAAAATGTTTTTTATTGAAATTTATAATGAACAATCTAACTCATAGACAAAAAAAGCATCATGCCATGGCGTGATGCTTTTAAAACATTTGGTTAAAAATTTTGTCTATTCTTCTTCAACAACTGATGCTGATGAAATTTTAGCAGGTTTCACTGATGAGTCGTGAGCTGTATAGTATTCTTCAAGAAGGTTCATTGTTGCGTTGAGCAAATCTTTAGTCTCTAACAGTATACTAAAGTATAAAGTCGTGTTTTTAGGACTAGATTCTTCATTGCGAGTACGTTCTACTTGTTTCTGAATTTTATTGGTTACTAAAGAAATGATTTCTTCTTTTCTGCCCAAAATCAAACCAATTTCTTCAAATGATTGAGTTTCAAAGGCATTTTTAGTATTGTTGAACAGTATTTCAAAACGTTCGTCAACTTCCTTTAGCTCTTTAATTTGATTGAACTTTAATTTCTTATGATTGTTGTTAACGTGTTTATGGCTAACTTTTGTTATGTATTCCAAAGATTGGGTCATGTCTTGTAAATACCCAAGAATATGAATATAAAAATTACTTGCCCCGACACTAGAATCGTCAAGATTTTTAATAAAATAAAAGATATTGTCTCTTAGTTCATCAACCTCACTAGATAGTTTTACAATTTGTCTTTTATTCTTTTTTAGTAAGATTAAATCTTGTTTTGCCAGACCGTTTATAGCATTTGTGTAAATTTTGTTTCCACGTTTTACAACGTTGGCTATGTTTTTAGCACTTTCGATAATAACACCTTGAATAGAGCTGCTTTCAGCTTTTTCAAGACTGTCTTCAGCTTTTGCTTCTTTGGCTTTTTTATTATGTGCTATAGAACTTCTTATTAATAAAGCAAATGCTACCACCAATAATATAGGGAACACTACAGGAAGATTCAAGTTTAAGAGATATGCTACTAATGCCGCAGCAACAAACGCACTGAATGCTGTAAAAAACCATCCACCAATGACGTTTAATACTCCGGCAACACGATAAACAGCACTTTCTGCTCCCCAAGCTCTATCAGCTAATGACGAACCCATTGCTACCATAAATGTTACATAGGTAGTAGATAATGGTAATTTATATGATGTTGCAATAGAAATTAAAACTGCTGCGACCATTAAGTTTACCGCTGCACGAACTAAATCGAAAGCTGGAAGTTCTATTTTTTTGTCTTTTGAAACAGTAATTACAGGAGCCTCAAATTGTTTGTCTATTTTTTTCTGCCATGATTCTGGTAAGATGTATGAAGACATTTGAGACATCAACATAGCCGATCTTACAAAGCCACGAGATAAAAAGTTTGGTTGAAAACGCTCTTTGGTTTCGCTTTGGCTTGATAAATCCAATGATGTTTTTACAACACTTTTAGCCTTGGTGGAGAACCATAAAGTTAAAACCATAACCAACCCTGCAACTAAAAGCAATATTGTTGGTGTTGGTGCTTTACCACTTAAACTTTTCATTGAAAACTCAGCAGCAGATAATCCATCAACATTAATCGCTGGATTTATGAAATCTTGATAAGCTTGGTACGCTCCGGTTGATGGACCAATAAAGTTTACCAAATCGTTGCCGGCAAATGCCAAGGCAAGTGCAAAAGTACCAACTATGATGGTCAGTTTATAAATATTGGTTTTAGTAAAACTTATTAAAGCGTAAGATAAAATCGACCAAAACGCGAAACTAATGCCAACAATTAAATAAACTTTATGCTCTAAAAATGCTTGAATTGTTTCACCTCCAGTGATATCAAAACTTTGTTTGGCATAATTTGTTCCCCCAATACCTTTCATGAATATGAAGTAGGTAATAGAGGTTATGGCAATACCACCAAATAATGCACCAACCCAGTTTGCTTTCTGTTCAAACTTATATGATAGCAATAATCTAGAAACCCACTGGACAATGGCACCAATGGTAAAAGCGACAATGACCGAGAGGAGAATTCCAAAAATAATTTGAGAGGCTTTGGAGGTGTTTATGTAATTAAGCAAATCACTAAAATCGCCACCATCATGTCCAATCTTAATTAACGCCATGGCAACAGAAGCGCCAAGTAATTCAAAAACAATAGAAACTGTTGTGGAAGTTGGCATTCCAACAGAGTTGAAAAAGTCCAACAAGAGAATATCTGTAATCATTACTGCCATGAAAATAATCATGATTTCATTGAACATAAATTCTCCAGGATTGAAAATACCTTTTCTAGCAACTTCCATCATTCCACTAGAAAATACCGCTCCAATGGCAATACCTAAACTAGCAACTATCATTATAGTTTTAAATGGAATAGCTTTAGAGCCTATTGCTGAGTTTAAAAAGTTCACAGCGTCGTTACTTACACCCACCACTAAATCAGCAATAGCTAAAATGGCTAGGGCAATGATCATGTACAAATAAATGTTATCCATTGGTCGTAATTGTAAAAGGTCTGCAAATATCATGACAATATATGATTATTATGTTATGTAATTGTTATTTTATGGACTAAAAATGAACTTCAAAACCTAGTTCGAAGGTAATGTTGTCTTTGTTTCCATCAACAGTTGTGTAGTTTATATCACTTTGCACTTTTAATTTATGCCCAACAATAAATTTGTTTACACCAAATGTGTATTGTTTTGTTGGCAATGCGCTGGTAACAGTTTCATATTCTAGGGTTGTAAAACGCCCTACTAACTCATAATCGGATTTAAATAAATAGCCCGCTTGCAGGTTCAGCGCATTTCCTGTTAGAACAATATCGCCAGTTGGTGAGCCGTCAGTATCGATTGCTATCGGGTTGTCGGCAGTTCGTTTTGCATACTCGCCCATAAATGAGAATCCGTTGTATTTAAACATGGCATCTACAAAAATTGTAGTAATGTCTGTTTCGTAAAGTGATCCGTCGCTTTTGAACATGTAATCTCCCAATACACTACGTTCTTTAACCGCATCTTGGTTTAAATCGTAGGTAACTCCCAGCATTAACTTTGGTTTTGCTTCACGTTTTAAATCAGAGCCAGTATAATCTCCTTTAGATTGAAAGGTTCCAAAAGGTAAAAGTTCCAAACGGGCAGTATATTGTAGGCCTCCTTCGTTTCCTTCGCTTACATTTCGGCCTTCGCCCTGCGATATGGCTAATTTTTCACGCATTAAAAAGTTACCGCCAAGATTTGATTTATGGCGTAATTGAATGCCTAAATCACGATCGATATTAAAGCGACTGTTTAATAACGAACGGTCGATTAATTGAAGGTTAGCAGAAGAAATTACGCGCTCAACGTTTCCAGGTAATTTAGTTTGCCCTGCCCAAAGCTCAAAGTTTTTGGCAAAATTCCACATAATTACCGCATCTAGGATATATCGAGGAGTATTTCTGTTAAACTGATTTGCACCAGAAATATCTCTATTTGAAAGCCCCAATTCTATTTTATACTTAAGTTTAGGGCTATAAGCAAAACCATCAAATTTTAAACGCGCACGTCTCACTATAAAATTGTGTTCCGGGCTTCCATAGTTGTTTCCATTGTAATCCCAAGAAGAGATTGATCGTACCTGAAAACGTGGTGCGAACGCTACGCTAAAAGAGCTATCTTTTGCAACAAAGTTTATCATTCCTTTACCAAAGGATGTGTCGCTGATTTCTTGTGCTTGTACAGAGAGGAATGCGCTGATTAACAACGCAAAGGTAATTTTAAGTTTCATTGTAATTATTAGTTTTTGTCGCTGCAAAGAACCAACTCCAATGTTAACTTAATGTAAACAAAAGATTAATTTAAGGACAAAAAAAAGACTGCCTTGGCCAAAGGCAGTCCCATTAGGAATCATGATAATGTAGTCGACAAAAACTAATAGATTACATGACGTACTAATTAAAATGTTTCGAAACGTTGCAAATATCGAGGTTTAAGGTAATGTTAGTGTAACCTCAATATTAACTTAATATTAATTTTCCAATAATAAATATTTACATATAAATGATTGATAAACAATATCTTGTGTATTTAATGTTAATTTAATGTTACGTAAGTGTTGTTTTAGTGTTACCTAATGTGTAATTTTGATAAATAATGTATAAAAACCCCATAATTATGAAGAAGTTAGTATTATTATTTGCCTTTCTAATTACTGTGGTTTCTTTTGCTCAAAAAGACCAAAAGAGAGAATTAAAATTTAACAAAGACACCAATTTAATTGAAGTCACTTACTTTCATGACAATGGAGTTGTAAGCCAAACAGGTTTTTACACTACAGATGGTAAGCTCCAAGGTGAATGGTTAAGTTTTAACACAGAAGGCGAAAAAACGGTTTCTGGTAATTATGATAATGGTAAAAAAGTCGGCAAATGGTTTTATTATACAAATGAAACCGTAAAAGAAGTAGATTACAATGAAAACGTTATTGCAAGTTTAAAAGAAACCGAGGTAAAAGAAGGTATTTAAACTTAAAAAATGGCCAATAAAAAAGCATCACGCTCTGAGCGTGATGCTTTTTTTATTTTTAACCGAAACGACTACTTATTATAAGCTAGCATTTTTCCAAGTCCATGCTGAAATATCTAGTGCAGTAGCATCTTTACCAGAATTTAAAGTATAGAATGTAGGCTCTCCAGTAATTACGGTAGCATCAGGATCAGCACCTTCAATTTGAACGTTTGATAAAGCACCGCCATCTTTCATATCTAAATCTACATCATAACCAGATAAATGTAATCCTGTAATAGTTCCACCAGATTGCTTTTTAAACTGTAAAGCAATTCCACCAACAGTAGAAATGGATGTTATATTTGTAAAAGTAGGATTAGCGTTGTCTTTGTCTCCTTCAAAAGCAGTAGAAAAACCATCAACAGTATGGTAAATATAAGCATTTGTAACACTTCCGCTCCATCCTTCAGTCCAGTCGATAGCATCATCACTATTGTTTTCTAAATAAATGTTAGTAACAGAAGCGGTGCCTCCAAAGAATTCAATACCGTCATCATCACCATTAATTACGGCAATGTTCTCTAAAACTGTAGCTGAACCTACAGCGTAAAGCGAAACACCATTGTATTGAGATTCTGAGTTAATTTGAGCTCCAGTACCTTTAATTACTAAGTTTTTTATAGAACCAGAATTATCGGTATCATTAGTTCCGCCGTAAATGAAACCTCCAATCTCAGCAGTTGCATTAACACCAGCCGTAGTTGTAGCATTACCGCAAATGGTCAATCCTCCCCAATCACCTGGCTCAGCATTAGCAGAAGACATAACAACTGGATTAGCAGGTGTTCCTTGAATATCTATTTGTCCACCTTGCAATACAGCAATATAAACACCTGTACCACCATTACGAGCTGTAATTTTAGTTCCTGCAGGGATGATTAATTTAGCACCAGATTGAACGATATACGAAGAGTTTAATGTATAGTTTACAGAGGCATCTAAAGTTACGGTGCCAGTAACCGCACCTTGTAAAACACTGCTTTCAAAAGAAAGATTTGACTCTACCCAAGCAAAGCTTGAAAGGCTTACGCTAGGAACAACAGTTGTGTTTAAAGCATAGAAGTAATCGCCAGAAGCAGCCATTTCTTCCTCTGTAGCAAGGGCTATAGGGGTGTAACCGTCGTTAAAAATAACGTTTGAAGTTGCCCCACCATCTTTCATATCTAAATCTACATCGTAACCAATTAAAGATAAGTTTGTGATGGTTCCACCAGATTGTTTTTTGAACTGTAAAGCTATACCACCAACAGTTGAAACAGCGGTAATGTTGTTGAATTTAGGGTTTGCATTGTCTTTATCGCCTTCAAAGGCAGTAGAGAAACCTGCAACGGTGTGGGAAATGAAAGCGTTGTCAACAGCTCCGCTCCATCCTTCAGTCCAATCGATAGCATCATCACTGTTGTTTTCTAAATATAAGTTTGAAACAGAAACAGTTCCACCGAAAAACTCAACACCGTCATCATCACCATTGATTACCGCTAAATTGTCAACCAAAGTACCAGAACCTACAGCGTAAAATGATACACCGTTGTATTGAGACTCTGAGTTGATTTGCGCACCAGTACCAACAATTTGTAAATATCTGATAATACCAGAGCTATCCAAATCATTAGTTCCACCATAAACGAAACCACCAACTTCGGCAACAGCATCAATACCGGCAGTTGTTGTAGCTTCACCACAAAGGGTTAATCCACCCCAATCACCAGGATTACCATCAGCAGAAGACATTACAACAGGATTACCAGCGTTACCATTAATGTTTATTTCACCGCCTTTTAATACAGCAATGTAAACATCTGTTCCGCCATTGTCAGCAAGAATTTTTGTTCCGGCAGGAATGTTCAAAGTTGCACCTGCATCAATAATAAATTGGCCTGTTAAGTTGTAAATTACAGAAGCATCTAAAGTATATGATTCTTTTAACGTACCATTTAAAGTGCCTGCATCAAGATTCTTTATCACATCAGAAGAAGAAGATCCTATTGGGGCTGGATCCTCTGAATCACAGTTTGTTAAGGTTATGGCAGCGCATACTGCAACTACTCTAAATAAGTTTTGAAAGAAATTTTTCATGTTAATTTTTATTAATTTTAATCGTTAGTTATATTAAACATATTTTGTAGTGCAAAGAAAGGGGCAAAGTGTTTTATTAGCTTTAATTCAATATTAAACGTGGGTTACCTTTATTGCTCAAAACCCATGTATTTGTTATGCTAACGTTAAGCGAAGGTTTCTTTGTTTTTACCTCTTAAATAAAAAGCCCAAAGCAAATAGCTTTGGGCTTTTTATTAGGGGTTATCATTTGCTTTTTAAAAGGTGTATTTTAAGCTGAGACTTAATAAACTTCCTTTTTTGTATGAAAGCACAGTTTCATCAGTTTCAACACCAGTATTGATATTTCGTATCAATTGGGTTTGTCTGATTTCTGGGTTTAATATATTTCTACCCACAAATTTTAATTGAAGGTCATCAGTAAGTTCTTTGCTCAACACCAAATCTAAGGTTACAAAACCTTTTTCTATAATGGCATCGTTATACAGTATGGCGCTATTGGCAAAATCCTCTGGAGATCCCAAAGCAAATATTTTATCAGATGAATAGTTTCCGGTTAACGTAGCGTTAAACTCTTTATCCGTTTGGCTGTTGTAGCTTAATGAACTGTTGATAATCAAATCTGAAGCACCTTGTAAATCAGTTTCTGTTAGGTTTTTAAATTGGTAGTTCTCCAATAAATCTTGGCTAAACCACATTTTTGTAATATTAGTGTTGAAGTTTAAAAGGCTTTCATCTTCTTCATTTGAAATTAAATCGAAACGGCCTTCAACCTCTAAACCGTATACATTGGCTTCGTTACCAGTATTGGCATATTCAAAAATTCCTGCAGATCCTCTGGTTTGTGCTAAGTTAATAGGATTTTTAATGTTTTTGTAAAAACCAGTGGCAGAAACCAATTCGCCATTGCTTGGGAAGAACTCGTATTTTAAATCGATATTGGTTACATCAGATTTCTCAAGGTTTGGATTACCTCTTGTAACACGACCTGTTGGTGAAACATATTCAAAAGGTGCAACCTCCTTAAACTCAGGAAGGGTTTGTGTTAAACTTGAAGCCAAACGTAAAAATTGTTTTTCGTTTAATTCATACTTTAAGTTTACACTTGGGTAAATTTCTGTGTACTCTTTATTTACCGTTCCAACACGGCCAACAAAGTTGGCAACATCCCAAAGTACATTTATTTCATCTCTTTCAAAACGTATACCAGCATTACCTGATAGTTTTTTGTTTAAACCAAAATCTAGGTTGGCATAACCAGCCATAATATTTAAATCGGCATCATAGCGGTCTGGGTCTCTTTCACGTAATACCAATCCGTTATCGAAGTTATTTGGGGTAAAAGTTAACGAGAATTCATCAACAGAAGGTACTTGAAAGTCACGGGCTCTTACACCAATAAATAGTGAGCTGAATACACGGTCTTTTTGACGGAAATTAGCGCCAACGTGTAATTTGAATGGATAGGTATTGGCATCGTCATCAAACGTGCCTAAATCAATAGCATCCTCTATGTAAGCGTTGTATTCTATGTCTTCAATTTTTTGGTTTGATTTACGTTGTTGAAAATCACCAACGTGCGCGTATTGTACGGTATTCGCGTCCAAAATATTGGCTTCGTTACGAATACGGTTTGGTTCTTGCGCCAACACATAGTTGTAACCAGCGGCCCAGTTTAATTCGTTCTTTTCTCCAAAATTATGGGTGCCCTCAATTTGGTTAACCAATAAAATGGTTTGCTTAAAGTTTTGATCCCTTACAAAAGCACCATCTTCTTGTGGGTCTTGGTCAAATACATAACCTTCGCCATTTCTACCTTGCTCATAAACATTATCGTTGCTTGTGTTAACGGATAAGCTACTAATTTTAATGTTATGGTCGGCATCTAATTTTAAATCTAGATTTACGTAGCCCGTAGAGTTTGTTCTGCTGATGAAGTTTTCTACATCTGTAAACTCATTGTCTAAAATGTTAGATCGGTAACTCCTAAAGATTCCTTCTCTGTATTCGTAAGATTTAGAGTGTGAACCGGCAACAAATACATTTACTTGTTTGCCAAAAACATCAAATTTAGTTCCACCATAAAGGGTCAAACCGTAGTTGCCAATGTTTTTTTGTTCAACAGGGTCCCAACCTTGTCTGGTAATTAAATCTACAAGGGCATATTGCTTTTTGTGGAATCCGAATGTTACATCTTCAGAAACAAGACTGCTTTTAAAGTTATTTAAGCCTAAAACATTGGTGTTATAACCCGAAGACAGGCTAATGGACAATTCTTTTTTAGAGTATGATTTTGAAGTTATGTCCACATTTCCTGAGCCTTGATCGGCATAGCTACTCGTTGCGTAAGTTTTGCTGATGCCCACATTTTCAATTACATTGGTTGAAAATAGATTTAGGTTTATGTTTTTGTTGCTAACGTCATCTGAAGGAATTGGCAACCCATTCATGGTTGTAGATAGGTATCTATCACCCAAACCTCTAATATAAATGTCTCCTGAACCTTCACTTCGGGTTACACCCGAAATTTTAGCAGTTGCATTGGCAGCATCCGAAACGCCAATTTTAGATAGACGTTCTGCGCCAATACTTTCTTTAATAACAACCGCTTTCTTTTGCTCAAGCAATAAAGCAGTTTCACTTTCACGTTTGGTAGTTGTTGTAATAACAACTTCGTCCAACGAAGCGGCACTGGCACCCATAGGCACATTTACCTCTGTTACTTTTCCCGCAACTACTATTACAGGGATTTCTTGTGTTTCGTATCCCACGAAACTAAATATTAAGGTGTAATCACCTGCTTCTAAATTTTCAAGCGCATAAAGACCATCAAAATCGGAAGTTGTTCCTTTTGTTGTTCCTTTTATTAAAACATTGGCAAAGGCCAATGGTTCATTATTGTATTCTTTGTCTGTTAGCTTACCAACCACAGAGCCAGTAGTTTGGCCGTGTAAAATTGTTGCTGAAACAAGCGTAAACAATAAAAATAATTTTCTCATTTAGTGTCAAATTTTATTGGTGCAAAGAACGTTACACTAAATGAATAGGATGTTATGAATACGTTAAACAATAGTAACACTAGGGTTATGTAAACGTTACCCGTTTTGCTAAAAATTTACATTGAGTTAACATTAATTCAATGGATTTAAATAGAGGCTAAACCAGAAAAGTGCTCAAAGCAAAATAACGGTTTAAATCTGCAATAAATGTTGAAATAAATCCAGCAGAGATTCTAAAAAAAGTAAAGAAAAAAGGGCAAAAAAAGTAAATCTTATTGCTCGGAAGTAGCTTTGTCTTCTGTATTGGCTGTTGCCATCAGTAAAGCAAAATCATCTAAAGAAATGGTGCTTGCTGCTAGAGATAGTTTAAGTTCAGCTGGCTCAAAAGCATCAACATGAACATCAACTTCCTTGGTTTCGTAACCTACAAAACTGCACACTAGGGTATAATCACCAGCTTCCAGGTTTTCAAGAATAAATAAACCAGTTTTGTCTGTGCTAGCTTTAATTTCAGAATTTTTTATTGAAACATCAGCTAAAACCAAAGGCGCATCTTTTACTTCATTGTCCATGATTTTACCAACGATCAAGCCAGTACTTTGGCCAAATGAGATGGTTGTAAAAAGTATTGCAGCGATGTAAAATAAATGTTTCATAAAAATGGCTATAAATACCACTGCAAATAAAGCCTTATTAGAATAACTGAATGTTATTGAATTATTAAACAACCGTCATTAAAATGTTACCTTAATGTTAACAAACCACCCGTTAAAAAAATATAATTTACTGGATGCTTTATGAAGATGTTTTTTATCTTGCTTGGCATTAAAAATAAACCATGAACTGGGAACAATTATTATCCTTAAAACGCTTTGGCGACACCAACAAACGCATTAGAAAAGAACAGGACGAAACTCGTTTGGGCTTTGAAGTAGATTACGACCGTATTATTTTTTCGTCCGAGTTTAGAAGCCTACAAGATAAAACGCAGGTTATTCCATTATCACAAACCGATTTTGTGCATACCCGATTGACCCATAGTTTGGAGGTTAGTGTTGTTGGACGTTCGTTGGGCAGGAAAGTTGGCCAAAAGCTTTTGGAAAAGCATCCTCATTTACAAAATGTTCATGGGTATCAGGTTAACGATTTTGGCGCTATAGTAGCCACTGCCGCTTTGGCGCACGATATTGGTAACCCGCCTTTTGGGCATTCTGGTGAAAAGGCCATAGGTGAGTTTTTTAAAAATGGGTCGGGCAAAACCTATAAAAATGAATTAACGCCAAAACAGTATCAAGATTTATGTGATTTTGAAGGTAATGCCAATGGGTTTAAAATATTGACCCAAAATCGAGATGGTCGCCAAGGTGGGTTGAGATTAAGCTACGCTACCCTTGGGGCATTTACCAAATATCCAAAGGAATCGTTGCCTAAAAAGCCAACAAAACATATTGCCGATAAAAAATATGGTTTTTTCCAAAGTGAAAAGGAAGCTTTTGCAGATATAGCCAATGAATTGGGTTTAATAAAACGAAGTAAGGAGCATTTAAGTTTTTCGCGCCATCCATTGGCTTATTTGGTGGAAGCGGCCGATGATATTTGTTACACCATTATAGATTTTGAAGACGGCATCAACCTTGGGCTTATTCAGGAAGAATTTGCGTTGGAATATCTATCTAAAGTTATTCGCGATAACATCATTCCTGAAAACTACTATGCATTAACCAACAAAGAGGATCGCGTGGGTTATTTACGAGCCTTGGCTATAGGTGCTTTAATTAATGATGCGGTTGATATTTTCATGAAAAACGAAGAGGCTATTTTAAATGATGTATTTGATTGCGCGTTGCTTGATAAAAGTAAATACGATGCACAAATAAAAGACATCATTAAAATTAGCATTGAAAATATTTACCAATCTGAAGAGGTGGTTGATAAAGAAATTGCGGGCTATCAAATCATCAACAAATTGTTGGGGGTTTATTCAGCTGCGGTAAACAATTCGTATAATGGCACCACATCAAATTACGATAAATTGATACTTAACCGTTTGCCAAAAACCATCAATTTTAAAAGTGACGATTTGTACCAGCGCCTATTGGCTGTTTGCCATTATGTATCACTGTTATCGGACAGTAAGGCCATTCAGAATTTTAAGAAGATTGAAGGGGTTACTTTTTAACATTGTTGGTCTTTATTTATTTTTTCCGTTGTATAAAGCTTTAGTTTAGCCTTGGCTTTTCAGAAATATTTCTTTTTCAGCCAAAATGAAACTCTAACCAGCAAAATCAGAGCTGGAACTTCTACCAAAGGCCCGATTACTCCCGCAAATGCTTGTCCTGAATTTAGTCCGAAAACGGCAATGGCAACCGCTATAGCCAATTCAAAATTGTTTCCCGCTGCCGTAAATGCAACCGATGCGGTTTTGTCATATTCCGCGCCCATTGCTTTGGTAACAAAAAATCCGATAATGAACATTAAAGCGAAGTAAACGAAAAGCGGTGTCGCAATAATTAAAACGTCAATAGGGATTTCCACAATGAGTTCGCCTTTAAGAGAAAACATGACAATAATGGTAAACAACAAAGCAATCAATGTCGTTGGTGAAATGGTCGGAATAAATTTGGTGGTGTACCAATCTTCGCCTTTTAGTTTCACTAATATTAGTCGGCTAAAAATTCCCATTAAAAACGGAATACCAAGATAAATAGCGACACTTTCGGCAATCGTTCCGATTGAAATATCGACAATCGCACCTTCAAAACCGAAAAGCGGGGGCAATTTTGTAATAAACAGCCAAGCATAAAAACTATACGCAAATACTTGAAAAATGCTATTTAAGGCGACCAAACCAGCACCGTATTCGCTACTGCCTTCGGCAAGGTCGTTCCAAACTAAAACCATAGCAATGCAACGGGCCAAGCCGATTAAAATCAGTCCGACCATATATTCGGGATAGTCACGCAAGAAGGTTATTGCCAAAACAAACATTAAAACAGGACCGATAATCCAATTTAAAATCAATGAAATAGAAAGTATTTTCGTGTTTCTAAAAACTTTAGGCAGCAAGGAATATTTTACTTTTGCCAATGGCGGATACATCATTAAAATCAATCCGATGGCTATGGGAATATTAGTTGTTCCTTTGTTAAATGAATTGATAAAATCAGGAAATTTTGGAATGAAGTATCCAATTCCAACACCTAGTGCCATTGCGATGAAAATCCACAAGGTTAGGTTTTTATCTAAAAAGCTTAATTTTTTTGTCGCCATAATTTATGATTGGATTTTAGAGAATACAAAAAGCATTTCGGTGGCAATTTGCAAACTTCTTTCTTGGTATTTTTGGGCTTGTTGGGGTGTGTTGTCAAATGCTTTGGGGTCTTCAAAAGTAATAGGAACCCGTTTTGTTGCACCTGGTACAAATGGGCATGCTTCGTTTGCAGAATCACAAGTCATTATGGCACAGAATTCTGATTTTGGATTAAAATCATCATCTAATTTTTTGGAAAATCCAATAACCGGATGTTCGTTTTCAGAGTATTTGATACTATAAACCGGATTATTTCCTTCGGAAAGTGTTTGCACGTCAAAACCTGTGTTTTTCAAAGTTTTAGCAACCATAGAGAACAAAGCCGTAGCTTCCGTTCCACCCGAATAACAGAATACTTTTTCAATTCCAAAATGAAAAGCCATTGTTTGTGCCCAAATCTGTGCCAAATGGCTTCTTCTGGAATTGTGCGTACAAATAAAATTCAATCGAATTTCTTGGTTGTTGCTTTTCTTTTCTTGAATGAAATCGAGTAAAGGTCGTAAAGTCTGTTTTCTGTCTTCCGAAATTGAGTTTGTGTCAATGGAAGAAATAAGGTTCTCTAGGTTTGTAAATGTTTTCATAAAGGATAGGTAGTTTTCTATTATTATAAAATAAGGTTGAATAAATAACCAGATATGATGATACAAAGCGTAACCAAGCCGAAGAAAATCCCAATGAGTTTTAAGGTCATTACTTTTTTGAGTAACATAGCTTCGGGTAGTGATAAACCAACCACGCCCATCATAAATGCAATAGCCGTTCCAATTGGAATTCCTTTGGAGACCAATACCTGAACCACAGGCAATACACCCGAAGCGTTCATATACATGGGTGCCGCCAAAATTGTAGCTATTGGTACGGCAAAGGGGCTGTCCTTGCTCATATATTTTTCAAAAAATCCTTCTGGAATAAAGCCATGCATCAATCCGCCAATGGCAATGCCCAACAATACATAAGGAACAACACCTTTTAAAATTTTAATGACTTCTGTCCAAATAATGGGTAAACGTTGTTTTAAGGTTTGTTTTTCGGCAATAAAAGCATCTTGTTCCCTTTGAGCGTTTGCCAGAACTTCTTTAACCCAGGGAGTGAGAAATTGTTCCAATTTCAATTGTTGTAAAATAATGCCCGATACCATTCCTAAAATAACGCCACTCACTATATAAATAATGGTCGTTTTTATACCAAATAAGCCAACAAAAAGGCCAATCGCAACTTCATTGACCAAAGGCGATGTTATTAAGAAAGCGAAGGTTACGCCCAACGGAATTCCACCCCGAACAAAGCCAATGAAAAGTGGGACAGAAGAGCAGGAGCAGAATGGTGTTGCCACGCCAAACAAGCTTGCCATTAAGTATTCCAGGCCATAGAATTTATTTTTCGACAAGAAATTCCTAACCTTGTCTATGGGAAAGTAACTGTTTACAATGCCCATAAAAAAGATAACGACAAACAATAAAATTAGAATTTTGATGCTGTCGTAAATAAAGAAATTTAGAGCATCAGACAGATGTGCACCGTGTTGCAATCCAAAGACAGAATACACCAACCAATCTGCTAGATTTTGAACCCAGTTAAACATATTAAAAACAAATTCTAATAAGTTTAACAACAATCGTCTGAGCTGCAACAACAACTAAAAGATTTATTGCTTGAAGTATCTTCTTTGGATTCATCAGTAATAAATTCCAAGATTTCTTGTTTGGAAGGGATTCGTCCTTTAGAAACCACTTTTTCATTTACAACCAAAGCGGGTGTTGCCATGACGTTGTATTCCATTATTTTCATAATGTCTTCTACTTTTTCAATGTTGGCGTTTAGGTTGTTTTCAGTAACAACTTCTTGTGTTGCTTTGGTCAGTAATTGGCATTTTGGACAACCTGTTCCGAGAATTTTAATTGTTTGGGTCATAATATTTTATTAGCTTATCGCAAATAAGCGATAGGATTTATAAATTTTTTAAATGTTGCAATTCAAACTTTGGTTATTATTGTTTTCTTTGAAGAATTCAGAGAAAATTTCCCTTGCCAAATTCCATTTCTCTTGATTGATACAATATTTTATTTTAGGTGGTTTGAGCTCACCTTTTATTAAATCTGCATTTTTCAGTTCTTTTAAATGTTGAGAAATTGTGGATTGTGCTAGAGGGAAAATTTCAACCAAATCGCCCGTGAAACAACAAGATTGATTCTCTAGATAATTCAATATTTCAATTCGAATGGGATGTGATAAAGCCTTTGCAATACTTGCCAAAAGCAAAGATTGTTCACTATAATCTATATGTTCTAATTTTCTATCCATAAGTTCATCGCAAATTTACGATTAGTTTTTTAATCTGCAATATTTTGGAAGAAAGAATAGTTCTTATGGATATCTTTCAATAGATGTATTCTGTATTGGAGATATTTGTCGTTTTAATGACTTATATCAGACATTAAACGAAGTTATTTTTTTTTCTGACAAAGTCAATTGTAATTACATGATGTAGCATGATTGCCTAACTTACGATTACTGACTTTTTAGAGTTTCATAATCATTTTCAAACATGCTTAGAACTTCAATTGAAGGCGTTCTAGTTTTATATTCGGGGTCACTATTATTCAGTATTTCTTCCATGTTTTGAGCCTTTTTGTTTTTCCAAAATCCAGCTTTTGTGAAGCCTATCGCGCATATTTGACCATTTTGCTCAAAAATTTGCCGATGGTATACCCATTTGTCATCTGAACCTTCTAACCTTAAAGTAATGTCGAAGGGTTTAAACATTTTTAGAGGTTTTTTATAAATGATTTTTTGGGATGCCAAAACCCCAAACATGCCCTTTTTTATCGTATTGCTATATAAATCTGACCGAAAAACCACTTCGTATCTTATTAGATCCATGTAGTAAAAATATTTTGAATTGGCCATAAATCGAAAGGATTCGCAATCTAGTACATTTACTCTTCTAGTCCGTGTTAAATCAGAGGATAGTTTGATTTTCTTCCAAAATAGTCTTGATCCAATGTAGATGTAAATCATGTGTAACCAATAATAAATCATTTTGTTGGATTTAGTTTTGCAGGTTACTTAAATATCTGGGAATAAAATTATGTGCGACTTAGAGCTAAGTTACGTTTATGTGCGGAAATAGGGTCGACTTGGATAGACGAAATTATCGTTTATTTTTGATAAAGTCAAATTGAAATTAGACATTCTCTTTAAAATATTTGGTCAAGTTTTTAACATCCAATCCAACTTGTTTTTGAAGTTCCTCAACACCGCCATGCTCAATGAATTCATCAGGAATCCCTAGAGTTTTGATGATGTTTTGGTAATTGTTTTGTGAAGCAAATTCTAAAACAGCTGTGCCAAAGCCGCCTTTTATGGCATTGTCTTCAACAGTAACAACAGTGCTATATTTTTTAAATATTTGATGGAGCAAAGTGTCGTCCAAAGGTTTGGCAAAACGCATATCATAATGCGAAACATCTATGTTTTCAATGGCTTCGGTTACGTTTTTGGCAATACTTCCAATACTTAAAACAGCCAAATTTTTGCCTTTTTTTAGCTGAGTGCCTTTTCCGATTTCAATTTTAGAAAAAGGTTGTTCCCAATCTAAAGTAACACCCCTTCCACGAGGATAACGAATGGCAATAGGTTGCCCCAAGCCCAATTGGGCGGTGTACATGATGTTGCGCAGTTCAACCTCGTTTCTGGGTGCAAAAATAATGAGATTGGGAATGCATCTTAAATAACTTAAATCGAACACACCGTGGTGAGTGGCTCCATCTTGGCCTACCAATCCTGCTCTGTCCAAGCAAAAAATAACGGGTAGTTTTTGAAGTGCAACGTCATGGATGATTTGATCGTAGGCACGTTGCAAAAATGTGGAGTAAATGTTGCAAAAAGGAATAAGACCTTGGGTAGCCATTCCTGCTGCCAATGTTACGGCATGCTGTTCGGCAATGCCCACATCAAAAGCACATTCGGATATTTCGGCCATCATATATTTTAACGAACTACCTGTTGGCATGGCGGGGGTAATACCCACAATGTTTTTGTTCTTTTTGGCAAGTTCAACAATGGTATGCCCGAAAACATCTTGATATTTTGGAGGCTGCCTCAAGGCAGATTTAGCAAATATTTCACCTGTTTTAGCGTCAAACTTTCCCGGGGCATGATATTTTACTTGATCGGTTTCGGCTTGCTTTAAACCTTTGCCTTTAGTGGTGATAACATGTAAAAACTTGGGGCCTTTTATGTTTTTTAACCTTTTTAATTGGGTAATTATGGCATCTAAATCATGGCCGTCAATAGGTCCTGAATAATCAAAGTTCAACGCTTCAATAATGTTGTTTCGCCTTTGTGTGCCTTTTTTAACGTTGGTTAAATATTGTTTTAGTGCCCCAACACTTGGGTCTATGCCAATGGCATTGTCGTTTAAAACAACCAAAAGATTGGCATCGGTAACCCCAGCATGGTTTAAGCCTTCAAAAGCCATACCTCCAGCAATACTGGCATCGCCAATTACCGCAATGTGTTGTTTTTCAAAATCGCCCTTTAATTTGGATGCAATGGCCATGCCCAAAGCGGCTGAAATAGAAGTAGAGGCATGCCCAACCCCAAAAGCATCAAATTCACTTTCGCTACGTTTTGGAAAACCGCTAATGCCCCCCAACTGCCGATTGGTGTGGAACTGGTCTTTTCTTCCGGTTAGAATTTTATGGCCGTATGCTTGGTGGCCAACGTCCCAAATAAGTTGGTCGTTTGGCGTGTTAAACACATAATGCAGGGCAATAGTCAGTTCTACAACACCTAAACTGGCGCCCAAATGCCCTTCTTTTGTAGCCACAATGTTAATGATGAATTCACGCAATTCCTGGGCAAGTTGCGGTAAGTCTTTTGGGCTTAAAAGACGAAGCTCTTTGGGTGAATTTATCTTGTTTAAAATTGAATTTTGCACAGAGCAAAAGTACGGGAATGAATTCGTATTTTTGCTATTATGATAGAACCTTTTGATGACACTTATTTTATGAAAAAAGCACTTCAGGAAGCTGAACTTGCTTTTGAAAAAGGCGAAATTCCCGTCGGTGCTGTTGTAGTGATTGATAATAGAATTATTGCTCGTGGCCATAATTTAACAGAGACCCTTAACGATGTTACGGCGCATGCAGAAATGCAAGCCATCACAGCCGCAGCCAATTTTTTGGGTGGAAAATATCTTCAAAACTGCACCCTTTTTGTCACCTTAGAGCCATGCCAAATGTGCGCTGGTGCATTGTATTGGAGCCAGATTTCTAATATTGTTTATGGTGCTAGGGATTCAGAACGGGGATGCATTAATCTGGGCACAAAACTGCACCCGAAAACAAAAATTAAAGGTGGTGTTTTGGAAGAAGAAACTTCTACACTTTTAAAGCGGTTTTTTATTGAAAAACGGAATTTGAATTGACATTTGTCATCCTGAACTCGTTTCAGGGTCTTATAAATTCTTTCCTCAAAATAACCTTTGGACTGCGCTCAAGGTGACACTAGGATTAATACTTTTTTTCGCGTTGATTTTTACGCATTTTATCCATGTTTTCTTTAGTAAGCATATAATCTTTGGCGCTTTTGCCTTTCCAACGGTGATAGGAAAATAAAGGGAACACAACAAAAAATAAACCAGCTACACCAAAACCAATCAGTTTTTCAGAATAATCAACGTCTAAACTAAAACCTAAAATTATACTTGTTATTGCCGCAATAGTTAATATGGAAATAAGGTATTTCATCTGTTTCTAAAATGGCTATTTCGTGAATTTAATGAGTTGTCGCCTATACGCCGTAAGTAATTTGGATTTTGAAATATAGCCATAATATTTACCATGTTTTATTACAGGTAAATTCCATGCACCAGTTGTTTTAAATTTTTCCATAATATCGTTCATGGAATCTTCAGTATAATCAATAATTCCCGCATCGGCATGCATCAAATCGGCCACACTTACTTTATCGTATAAATCGGATTTAAACATCATATGCCTGATGTCATCAAGCCTAATAACACCTAAAAACTCATTGTCATCATTCACCACGGGAAAATGGTTTCTTGAAGATTTTGCAACGGCTTCGTTTAAAATATAGCCCAACTTCATGTCTGGTTTTAGAATGATGAAATTGGTTTCTATAACCTTATCTATGTTCAAAACCATTAGGGCATTTTGGTCTTTATCGTGCGTCATAAGTTCACCTCGCTCGGCTAGTTTCATGGTATAAATAGAATGGGATACATAATATTTAGTCATGGCGAAGGATATGGCGGCAACGATCATTAGGGGAACAAAAAGCTGATGCCCACTAGTAATTTCGGCAATCAAGAATATGGCGGTTAGAGGGGCGTGAAGTACCCCAGCCATTAGGCCTGTCATGCCCAAAAGCGTAAAATTGGCTTCTGGAACTGAAAAGTTCAAACCGATGTTGTTCACAATTTTGGCAAAGGCATTGCCCAAAACACTACCCATAATTAATGTCGGGATAAAAATACCACCAACACCCCCTGCACCAAAAGTAGTGGTCATGGCAATAGCCTTAAAAACTGCTATGCCAAGCAACAAACCAATAACAATCCAGATGTTTGTTAAGTCTAGATTAAAGGGTGTTTTGCCAATGGCGGCAAGATGGTCGCCTTTTAAAAGGTTGTTCATAAGGTTGTAACCCTCACCATAAAGCGGAGGGATAAAATATAGCATCGTACCAATCGCTAAACCACCAATTAACAAGCGCTTTGCACGACTTTCAAATTGTTTGAAAAAATTGGTGATGGCAAAAAATACTTTTGAAAAATATACAGAAGCTATCGCGGTAATGATACCCAAAAGTATGTACAATGGTATTTCGTTAAATTTAAAATTATCATCCAAATTAACGTGAAGCAAAACATCGGTGCCAAGAAATAAATATGATGTGATTACCGCAGATACCGATGCCAATAATAAAGGGACCAATGAGGTAAAGGCAATATCCAAACTAAAAATTTCTACCGCGAATACTATGGCGGCAATAGGTGCCTTGAACATAGATGCCATGGCACCAGCAGAAGCACAGCCAATTAAAAGCAAACGCACTTTGGTGTTCATATGAAATAGTTGGGCCGTGTTAGAGCCCAATGCAGAACCAACACTTACGGCGGGGCCTTGTAATCCCACAGAACCACCAAAACCAGCGGTGAGAGGTGCCGTTATTAGTGCGGCATAAATATTATATCGTGGTAGAATTCCGTTAAGTTTTGATAGGCCGTAAAGAGTTGTGGAAATTCCGTGGCCAATATGTTTTTTTAACCAGGTTTGTTTTATGATATATACCAACAGCAACCCAATAATTGGAAAAACAAAATACAAAGTGTTTTGGTAGTTTTTAAACAGATTTAACTCAAGTAATGAGCGAATGAAATGTGTTAAGTTTTTTAGGACCACCGTACCCATGCCTGCCAAAACACCAACCAGGACACTCAAGATATAAATGAATTGGCGCTCTGAAAGATGTTTGTATTTCCAGATTAAAAATTTGCGCAACAGATTCTTGGAGTTGAAAGGCATGTGATAAAAATACTAAATAGTTACTTCTAAAATAGCGTTTAATTTCAGGAATTAACCTGAAGTGTAATTAATTGACGACGGTAGGAGGTCAATAATTTAGATTTTGAAATAAATCCATGATAAATCCCATTTTTGGTAACTGGTAAATTCCATGCACCGCTGTCTTGGAACTTGCGCATGATATCGGTCATTTTATCCGTATCCAAATCTATAATGGCAGGTGGTTTTTGCATCACTTCCGTGGCATCTACCTTATGGTACAAAGATTGGTCAAACATAATAGGGCGTAAATCGTCCAACAGAATAATGCCAACTAATTTTTTAGTTTCCTTTTTTACAACGGGAAAAATATTTCGCTTTGACCGTATAACCGCCTTTTGAACAATTTCTTCCAAGTTCATTTCTGGAGTAATGGAAATAAAATTGGTCTCAATAACCTTATCAATATCCATCAAAGTTAAAACGGCATGGTCTTTATCATGGGTTATAAGTTCGCCTTTTCTTCCTAATTCCATGTTATAAACCGAGTGTTTTTTATAGTATTTGGTAATGGAGAATGAAATGGTCGCAGTAAGCATTAACGGGATAAAAAGTTCGTATCCACCAGTAAGTTCTGCAATGAGGAAAATTGCTGTTAACGGAGCATGCAGAACGCCTGCCAACAGTCCTGCCATGCCCACAAGTGTGAAATTGCTTTCGGAAATAGGAGAGCCAAACAAACCACAGTTGTTGATGATTTTAGACAAACAATTGCCCATAATGCTTCCCATAAAAAGCACAGGAGCAAAAATACCGCCAACACCTCCGGCACCAAAGGTTAGGCAACTGGCAATTATTTTAAAAAACATGAGTCCTGCCAGAAGTAAAATCACTATCCAAACGTTATTTAAATCTAAATGAAACAGATTGTTTTTTAGCGCAACTTCTGGATTGCCAACAATCAAATTATTTATTACATCAAACCCTTCACCATAAAGAGGTGGCACAAAAAATACCAAAATGCCTATGCCAATACCGCCAACAATTAACTTTTTTATTGGGGATTTAATTTTATCAAAAAAGGTATGGATTCTATCATAAACTTCGGTGAAATAAATGGAAACAAATGCTGCAACAACACCCAATAAAATATAAAAAGGGGCGTCATTGATGTAGAATTTGTCTTCTATTCTAAAAGGCAGAATAATGTCATCCCCGAAGAAAAAATAAGAAGTCAATATAGCAGATAATGAGGCAAATAATAATGGCAGCAATGATGCAACCGTTAAATCCAAACTAAACACCTCAATGGCAAAAATCAAGGCTGCAATTGGTGCTTTAAAAATGGAACTCATAGCTCCAGCAGCGGCACAACCAATAAGCAGGTTGCGATTGGTTTGGTTCATATGGAACATTCTGGAAATGTTAGATCCCAATGCCGCTCCTGTTGCAACGGTAGGCCCTTCCAATCCTACTGAACCACCAAACCCAACAGTAATAGGCGCTGTTAAGATGGAGCCATACATTTGAAACCGTTTCATAATGCCTTTTCGCTTGGAAATGGCATAGAGCGTTGAAGGAATACCATGGCTAACTTTCTGTTTTATCACATATTTCATAATGAGATAAACAATGGTCAATCCTAAAATTGGAAATAAAAAATAAAAGGCATGGTGATAATAGGTAATGAGTTTGTTTTCCAGTAAATGCTGAATAAAGTGTGTGAGGTTTTTTAATACTACAGCACCGATACCCGAGGTAAAACCAATGACAATACTTAGTATATAAACAAATTGCCTGTTGGAAATGTGCTTCGCACGCCAAATCAGGAATTTTTTTAAAAGTGGTCTGGAATTCATATTTAAATAACAAGCCTTACGCCGCCTAGCTCCTCAACTTTATAGCTGAATTTGTCTCCAGGCGAACCGATAAACATAAAGTTAATTGGGATTCTCCATTTTTCCGACAAGGTTCTAATCAGTTCAGGATTAAATTCACCTTCCTGAATTATGAGTTCCAATTTAATTTCGGGGTATTCCCGGTCTAAAAAATCCACCTCGGTTTCTAGGTTTTTTGGCACCTCTTTTCCCTTCTCATGAATATGGACAATTTTTATTCTTTTGGTATGCTCATTCTTTTTTACATAAAGCATAACCTTATTTAAAGCCGCAATGTTATCTCCTTTAGTGAAGTAAACAAATTCTTGGGCGTTAATTTCATTGATTAGTGAAATGACTTTTCTGTCGAAGTTTAAAACAAGTTTTCTCAGAGGGTCAAATACGTAATGAATGAACCGCAATAAAAGTTTTAGAACAGCGGTACGGTTCAGCATAAAAATAATAAAGAGCAAGAACGGAATAAAGTAATCCAAAAATACTGTTAAGTTACTGGGTTGCCCATCTTTGGGTTCCATGGTAATGTTGCCCAATAAGGCAATTATGACCCCTGTAATTGCAATAAAAACAGATATCCATCGGGCTCGTTCAGGCCGCGGCAAAGTGCCTCGTTTTACTTTAAGTAAAATATTGCCAATGCCAAAAAGCGCCATAACCGATAGGAAAGAAATAGTGTAAACGCCAGCCAACAGAATCACTTCGCCTTGGGTTATGAGCAGTACCGAAACCGATAGGATAAAAAACATGATGATGATGCGGTAAGAACTTCCTCTTTTGTTCTTTTTCAAAAAGAATTGTGGCATAATTCTATCTAATGTCATGCGTTCCAGTAACCCAGAAACACCAACAAAGCTCGTTAATACAGCACCGCTTAGCACTAAAAATGCATCAATTGAAATAAGTATGGCGACCCAATTTCCTCCAACATAAGATGCCATTTCAATCAAAAGGGTGTTTTGGTAGGCATCACTTTGTAAAACGGGAAGAGCAAACAAAGCCAAGGCAAACACAGCCATTAATGGATTGATAACACTTACAATGGCCCACATATTTCTCAACGTTTTTGGAAAAACTCCTCGTTGTTGTTCTTCAACAAAGTTTGCCGAACTCTCAAAACCAGAAACACCAAGCATAGATGCCGAAAAACCTAAAAAAATAGCAATCATAATACCGCCTTCTTTAGTGGGTAAATTCCAATTGCTGAAAAAAATGTCCACACCATTATTCAACAGAGTGAAAATGATAAAACCACTCAAAATCAATAAAGAAATTAAATGAAATAAAAAGATGCCAATGGCTACTCTTGCAGACTCGGTTATACCAGCTATGGTCAGTATAGCAAAAACGCTTAAAAGGCAAATAGTTGCTATAATGATTGGCATGGCAGGAAAGAGGTGGTGCAGATAATGGATGGCTTCATTTGCCGAAATAACAGCGGTTGCCATGTAAGATAAAATGGTAAGTGTTGCTGCGATTGACGCCATGAATTTGCTTGTTGTGTTGAGCAATGCATTATAAGCCCCTCCATTAAGAGGTAATGCACCAACTACTTCACCATAAATTCTTCTAAATAAAAACAACACCCCAGAAACAATGAGCAATGTTATCCAGGCGTATTGACCGGCGTATGCTATGGCCAATGCAGATACGTAAAGAACGGATGAGCTAATATCGTTACCGCAAATAGCCGTGGATTCTAGTTCATTTAGTTTTTTATGAATTTTAGTTTCCAAATCGTTACAGTTTTTAAGTAGGTTAGGCTAGAGTTTAATCTTGTAAAAAAATCCACCAAGATGCTGAGAGTGTAAATTTCAAAAGCCATTTAATTCTTATTCTAATGATTTTAAAATATCGGTGCCCAAATAAGTATTGTCGCCATTTTTATACCATGCCCTAATTTTTGGCATTTTGATATCATTAACCAATTCTTCACCAGATAGCAAAATATATTCCCCATCATTTTTAGATTCATCATGATAAAACTGGTACATTTCCATGGCGTAATTATCCTTGTTGAAATAGAAATGCCAAGTATCATTGCCGACTTCTTTTTTATATGAAGCCTTCAAGACCCAATAGTTTTTACCCTTAAACGTTTTACTTTCAACTTTTTCGTGTATAATGGTGCCAGGGTCATTTAATTTCATAGGTAAGCCATAGAGGTAGGTGTAATAGTTTTTCAGTAGTTTTGCTCGAGATTTACTTAAACGATTTTCTTCCAAAATTTCCTTTGAAGGTTTACTGTTCCCATTAAAAATAATAGACACACTATCCTTTTCAATGATGTATTGCGTAACTTTTTCACCAACAGTTGATTTTATTGAAAACTGTTGTTTGGGTAAGTTTATAATGATGCGGCTGTCTCGATTGGGCTTTTTAGGAATTTCCATAGTAATGAACAATTGTCCGTCAAAAGTTTTCCAATTCCCATTTGGGTCGTGATATTGTATAGCTTTTTTTAATAATTGAGTTCCTGTAAGCTCTTGGCTAAATAATAGAGGGGTATACAGAATAAATATTAAAAGAAGATTTTTTTTCATTAACTAAAAGTACTAAAAAATCCCGCCAATGCGGGATTTAAAGTTCTATGGTTTTAAGTTGAGTTTTAAACTTAGCTCTTCCAATTGTTCATCATCTATTGGTGCTGGTGCATCAATCATTACATCACGACCTGCATTGTTTTTTGGGAATGCAATAAAATCACGAATGGTTTCTTGTCCGCCCAAAATAGCAACCAATCGGTCTAGCCCAAAAGCCAGCCCGCCATGAGGTGGTGCGCCATATTGAAAAGCATCCATTAAAAATCCGAACTGTGCTTTAGCTTCTTCGGGTGTAAACCCTAAATAATCGAACATTAACGATTGGGTTTCCTTATCGTGTATTCTTATGGAACCACCGCCAATTTCATTTCCATTCAATACCAAATCGTATGCATTGGCCTTTACGGCACCAGGATTGGTTTTTAATAATTCCAATTGCTCTGGTTTGGGCGAGGTGAATGGGTGGTGCATGGCGTGATAGCGCTCAGTTTCTTCATCCCATTCCAGAAGTGGGAAATCCATAACCCATAATGGAGCGAATTCATCGGGTTTGCGCAAACCTAAACGTTCTGCCATTTCCATTCTAAGGGCGCTAAGTTGCGTGCGCACTTTGTTGGTGTCGCCTGAAAGAACACATATTAAATCGCCTGCTTTAGCCCCAGTAACTTCTGCCCATTTGGCCAAATCGGCTTCATCATAAAACTTGTCAACAGATGATTTATATGAGCCATCCTCATTGCAGCGGCAATAAACCATGCCCAATGCCCCAATTTGAGGGCGTTTAACCCAATCAATTAATTTATCTATATCTTTTCTGGTATATGCATTTCCGCCAGGAACCGCAATGCCAACTACCAATTCAGCTGAATTAAAAATGGCAAAATCTTTATGTTGGGCCACTTCATTTAGCTCGCCAAACTGCATACCAAAACGAATATCGGGCTTGTCGTTTCCGTATAATCTCATGGCATCGTCATAAAGCATCCTTGGGAATTTCTCAATTTCCACACCATTAATTTCTTTCAACAAATGGCGTGTTAAGCCTTCAAAGGCATTTAAAATGTCCTCTTGTTCAATAAAGGACATTTCGCAGTCTATCTGAGTGAATTCTGGTTGTCTGTCGGCACGTAAATCTTCATCCCTGAAGCACTTTACAATTTGAAAATATTTGTCCATGCCACCAACCATCAAAAGCTGTTTAAAGGTTTGCGGTGATTGCGGAAGAGCATAAAATTGACCTTCGTTCATTCTTGATGGTACGACAAAATCGCGCGCACCTTCTGGAGTGGATTTGATTAAATAAGGGGTTTCAACTTCTATAAACCCTTCTTTGGAAAGATAATTTCTAACCTCTTGGGTTACCTTATGCCTAAAAATCAAATTATTTTTCACAGGGTTACGGCGAATATCCAAATAACGATATTTCATTCGGATATCTTCACCGCCGTCCGTTTTGTCCTCAATGGTAAAGGGCGGCAATTTAGCTTCGTTTAAAATATTTAATTCTGAAACTAATATTTCAATATCTCCGGTAGGAATATTTGGATTTTTGGAAGCGCGTTCTATAACCATTCCTGTTACTTGAATGACATATTCGCGCCCTAAGTTTTGGGCCTGTTCAATTAAACTTTTAGAAGTGCGCTCTTCATCAAAAACCAATTGTGTAATACCGTAACGGTCGCGTAAATCTACCCAAACAATAAAACCTTTATCTCTTGATTTTTGAACCCAACCTGCTAAAGTAACTTCTGTTTTTATATGTGACGCTCTTAATTCGCCACAATTATGACTTCGGTACATATTCAAATTTTGATGTGCAAATTTAAGGATTTACAATTGAGATTAAATTTTTTACTGTCTTTTTTTACTGTCTTTTTTTACTGGTGTTTTGCGTACAACTTCTTTTAATTATTCTTAAGAAATCTTAATTTTTAAAACTGTGGAATTTTCAATTTTATTGTTAAAAAGTCAGTGAATTTTGGTAAAAAGCTAATTTATATGCATATATTGTAATACTAACTCTAAATATTTGTATTATGATTAAACATTTAACAGTTAAGGTTATTATGCTTTTGATGTTTTTTGGAGCATCAAATTTTGTTTTGGCACAAGAGGTGTCTGGTACAGTAAAAGACGATAATTCGGAGCCTTTGCCAGGTGTTACCGTTGTGCTTAAAGGTACCACCAAAGGAACTACTACTGATTTTGATGGTAATTATTCCATTGAAGCAAACAATGGTGATATTTTGATTTTCTCTTACGTTGGATTCGATACGCAGTCCATTACGGTATCGGGACGAACATTGAATGTTACCTTGAAGTCTGGGGTTGCTCTAGAAACTGTTGTGCTGGTTGGATCTAGAAATCCAAGTAGAACGGCCATTGATACACCAGTTCCGGTTGATGTTATTGACGTTGCTGAACTAACAACGGCTGGCCCACAAGTAAATTTGAATCAGATTTTGAATTTCACAGCACCGTCGTTCACCTCAAATACCCAAACCATTTCTGATGGTACAGACCATATAGATCCTGCTTCATTAAGAGGTTTAGGGCCAGATCAGGTTTTGGTACTTATCAATGGTAAACGTAGGCATAATTCCTCTTTAGTTAATGTTAATGGTACTTTTGGTCGAGGAAGCGTTGGTACCGATTTAAACTCCATTCCTTCAGGAGCCATTAAAAGGCTTGAGGTATTGAGGGATGGTGCAGCTGCGCAATATGGTTCTGATGCTATTGCTGGTGTCATCAATATTGTATTGAATGATAATGTAGACGAACTGACTTTAAATGTTACATCTGGAGCCCATTTTAGCGAAAATGCCAATGACCAAACTGGTGGTGTTGATGGGGAAACGGTTAATGTGAGTGCCAATTATGGGTTGGCTTTAGGTGATAAAGGTGGCTTTATTAATTTTACTGGAGACTTTGATTACAGAGATTACTACAGCCGTATGAAAGAATGGGAAGGTACTATTTTTAACCTCTATAATACCGTTGAACGTTTTGCTAACAACGATGGTTACAATTTATCCAATTTGTTAGATGATGATGTAGCTGATGTTATCCAATACGGTAACGCTGCAGGATTAAGTTTAGATCCCAATGCTACTAAAGCAGATTTGCAAAATATTTTAAATGCAGATAATACAACTGCTGAATTGGCTGCCAGAGGATTGACAAGAAGTGATTTCAATATGCGTGTTGGGCAATCTGAAGTTCGTGGTGGTCGCTTTTTCGCCAATATGGCCTTACCTCTAGACGAAGATGGTACGGAACTGTATTCTTTTGCTGGTGCCAGTTCTAGAAAAGGAAATTCTGCTGGTTTCTACAGGTTGCCAAATCAAAGTAGAACTTATACTCCCGCATACATTAATGGGTTTCTTCCTGAAATAAACTCTACCATTACCGATAAATCTATTGGTGCAGGTATTAGAGGTGAAGTAAATGGATGGAATGTTGACTTTAGTAATACCTGGGGAAAAAACGAATTTTTATATACCATTGGCAATACCTTTAACGCATCAATGCAAAAGGCATCACCAACTACTTTTGATGCTGGAGGTTTTAGCTTTATGCAAAATACGGTTAACCTAGATATTAACCAGTTTTTCGATGATATTTTAAATGGTCTTAACGTAGCTTTTGGTGCTGAGTATAGACTTGAAAACTATGAAATAGTAGCGGGAGAAGAACCTTCTTATGGGCAGTACACCCAAGCAGGTGAGTTAATTACTTTACCAACACAAAGCCCATCAGTAGATTTCTTTGGAGCTGGAAGGCCAGGTGGCTCTCAGGTATTCCCTGGTTTTAGTCCTGCCAATGAATTATCTAGAGATAGATCAAGTGTCGCTGGGTATTTTGATTTGGAAGCAGATTTCTCCGAAACATTCTTGGCAAGTTTTGCAACGCGTTTTGAAAATTACTCCGATTTTGGTTCTACAATTAATTTTAAATTGGCAACTCGTTTAAAGGCAAGCGAAGATTTAAATATTAGGGCGGCATTTAATACTGGATTTAGGGCACCTTCTTTACACCAGTTAAATTTTAATTCTACTTCAACAATATTTCAAGATGGTATCCCTGTTGAGGTTGGAACGTTTTCAAACGATAGCCGAGCAGCCAAACTGTTGGGGATTCCTCAGTTGAAAGAGGAGACGTCTAGAAGTGTAAGTTTAGGTTTTACCGCAAAAGTTCCCGATGCAAATTTAACAGTTACTGTTGATGGTTACTTTGTTGCTATAGATGATAGAGTGGTATATACTGGCCAATTTGCTGGTCCAGGAACAGGTACAGAATTGGATAATTTGCTTTCCCAAGCCAATGCATCTGCTGCATCGTTCTTCGCAAATGCCATAGATACAGAGTCAAAAGGTTTGGATGTAGTGTTAACTCATAGAACAAATATTGGAACAAACGCACAATTAAAATCTGATTTATCAGGAACATTTTCCAAAACCAAACGAGTTGGAGATATTAAAGCTTCAAAAGTATTGGAGGATGCTGGTTTGGTTGGAACATATTTCCCCGAAGATAGCAGAATATATTTGGAAGAGGCCGTTCCTAGAACAAAGGTTAATTTAACCAATAGTTTAACATCGGGCAATTTTAATGTGTTCTTGAGAAATGTATGGTTTGGTGAAGTTTCTGAAGCGACTACCAATGTTGCTAATCAACAAGTATACGGCTCGAAACTGGTTACTGATTTGTCACTTGGTTATAATATGTCAGAAAGCTTAACCTTGACTGTTGGTGCCAATAACTTATTGGATGTGTTTCCAGACCGTGCCATACAAGCTAATAGAAGTGATGGACGTTTTGATTGGTCAAGACGCTCACAACAATTTGGTATTGGCGGCCGTTTCTTGTTCGCCAGATTAAGCTTTAAATTAAAGTAAGATAGATTCAAAAATTAACTGATTTTAAATCAGTTTTTAAAATTAACCAATAGGTTGCAACAGTATAAAATAATGCCGTTGCAACCTTTTTCGTTTGGGATTTGATGTTATGGATAACGGTATAAAAAAGGCAAGTTTCAGTTGCAAAAAATTAGATTTCATTTCAAAACATCAATCAAATGCAATATCCAAATATGAAGTAACCATAATTTTTTCAATAGATAGGCAAATTCATTTCAAAATAATATTGTAAAAGCTTAATTTCTAAGAATTTCGCAATTGACAATAGTTGCATTACAAATAACAAGTGTTTTTTTTACACTTGTAAAAAATTATTGTATATTTGCCAACAATTATGAGTTGTAGTGGTTTGAGGTGATATAATCTATAATAAAGAAAAGGGTTTGGATAAAATGTTTTAGTTTTGCAAATCGACCAATTTTAGGTATCACAAAGAGGTAAAAAATTACAAGTTAACATAGACTAATCGTAACTAAAAAATGAACAAAAAAGTAGATCAACAAGCAGCAGATAATATTAGAGCATTAGCTGTGGCCATGGTAGAAAAAGCAAATTCGGGGCATCCAGGTGGCCCTATGGGCGGTGCAGATTTCATGCATATTTTATATTCTGAGTTCTTTAATTATGACCCATCAGATATGGAGTGGCCATTTAGAGACCGATTTTTTATGGACGCAGGCCATTTGTCAACCTTGATGTATGCCCAGTATTACTTGTTGGGTAATTACAAAAAAGATGATGTTGCAAACTTTAGGCAATGGGGTTCTATTACGCCAGGCCATCCAGAAGTTGATGTAAAACGCGGTGTTGAGAATACTTCAGGACCATTGGGACAAGGTCACACCATGGGTATTGGTGCAGCTATTGCAGCTAAGTTTTTACAGGCTAGATTTGGAGATTGGATGAACCACAAAATTTATGGTTTCATTTCTGACGGTGGTGTTCAAGAGGAAATTTCACAAGGTGCGGGTAGAATTGCAGGCCATTTAGGTTTGAGCAACTTTATCATGTTTTTTGATTCTAACGATATTCAATTATCAACTTCTACTGATGAAGTAACTACGGAAGATACCGCTATGAAATACAAAGCATGGGGATGGAAAGTAGTAACCATTGATGGTCATAACCATGATGAAATCAGAAAAGCATTGACCGATGCCAACAATGAAACTGAGAAACCAACCTTAATTATTGGTAAAACCATCATGGGTAAAGGTGCCGTTGCTGCTGATGGTAGTATGTTTGAGGGACATTGCGAACTGCATGGACAGCCAATTGGACACACTGGTGCTGATTATGCAAAAACATTGGAAAACTTAGGTGCAAATCCTGAGAGTCCTTTTGATATTTTTGATGATGTTCAAGCGTTTTACTCAGATTTATTAAAGAAAAAAGAGGCAAAAGCAGCTGAGAAAAAAGCTGAGATAGCAGCTTGGAAATCCGCGAACAAAGCGCTTTCAGATAAATTAGATTTCTTCCTTTCAGGAAAATTGCCAAATTTGGATTTTGCTTCTATCGAGCATAAAGCAGGATTGGCATCTAGAGCTGCATCTTCTGGAGTTTTGGCTTATTTGGCTGAAAACGTAGAAAACATGATTGTGTCTTCTGCAGATTTATCCAATAGTGATAAAACCGATGGATTCTTGAAAAAGACGCATTCACTTCAAAAAGGTGATTTTAGTGGTTCCTTCTTGCAAGCAGGTGTTGCCGAGTTAACTATGGCAGCCATTGCCAACGGATTGGCCTTGCACGGTGGTGTTATTCCTGTTGTGGCTACATTCTTCGTGTTTTCTGATTACATGAAACCTGCTATACGTTTAAGCTGTATCCAAGAATTACCAGTAAAATATGTATGGACGCACGATGCATTCCGTGTGGGTGAAGACGGACCAACACATCAGCCAATTGAGCAAGAAGCACAATTGCGTTTGTTGGAAAAACTTAAAAACCATAGTGGCAAATCAAGTTTCTTAGCCCTGCGCCCAGCAGATTCAGCCGAAACAACTGTTGCTTGGAAGATGGCTTTAGAAAATAAATCAACACCAAGTGGTTTAATTCTTTCAAGACAAAACATAAAAGATATTCCTGCTAAGGGTTCTAGATATAATGAAGCACTGGCTTCTGAAAATGGAGGTTATTTGGTTAAAGAAGTTGAAAATCCAGATGTGGTTTTAATTGCCAATGGATCTGAAGTTTCAACTTTGGTAGCAGCTGCTGAAATTTTGGAAGCAGAAAACGGATTGAAAGTGAGTATTGCTTCAGTGATTTCTGAAGGTTTGTTCAGACTTCAACCTAAAAGCTATCAAGATAGCGTTGTTCCGAAAAATAAGCCATTGTTCGGTTTAACCGCTGGATTGCCAGTAAATTTAGAAGGTTTGGTTGGCGATAACGGAAAAGTATTTGGCTTAGACCATTTTGGTTACTCGGCTCCTGCAAATGTATTAGACGAGAAATTTGGCTTTACTGGTGAAAAAGTAAGCAAAGAAGTATTAGCATATTTAAAAACACAACAAAACTAAGATATTATGAAATTTTTTATTGACACGGCCAACCTAAACGAGATTGCAGAAGCACAAGCATTAGGTGTATTAGATGGTGTTACAACCAACCCATCATTAATGGCTAAAGAAGGTATTACAGGTGCTGCAAATATTTTGGCACACTACAAAAAAATCTGCGACATTGTTGAAGGAGACGTTAGTGCAGAGGTAATTGCAACAGATTTTGAGGGTATGGTAAAGGAAGGTACAGAATTAGCTGCCCTTCACCCACAAATTGTGGTTAAATTGCCATTGATTGCCGATGGCATTAAAGCATGTAAATACTTTACAGATAAAGGTATTAGAACCAATGTAACTTTGGTATTCTCTCCTGGTCAAGCTTTATTGGCGGCCAAAGCAGGTGCAACTTATGTTTCGCCATTTTTGGGAAGATTGGATGATATCTGTACCGATGGTTTAAACCTTATTGCAGAAATCAGACAGATTTATGATAACTATGGTTACCAAACACAAATTTTAGCAGCTTCTATCCGTCACACCATGCACGTTATTGATTGTGCAAAAATTGGTAGTGATGTTATGACAGGACCATTATCATCAATTACAGGATTGTTGAAACATCCTTTAACTGATATTGGTTTAGCTAAGTTTTTGGAAGACTATAAAAAAGGGAATCAATAATAACCTTTTGGTATAAAAGCAATAAAAAAGCTTCTCAGTTTCTGAGAAGCTTTTTTTGTTATCAACCATTACTGAAAACTATATTTTTTATTCTTGGCCTGTTCTTTTATGGCTTTAATCATGGCATTTTCAAGTCCGTTAGTATTTTCTTTTTGTTGTTTTAAAACATACTCTTTGCGCTTGGCGTTTAATTCATTTATTTGCTTTTGAATGGCTTCGCGTTCTTTACTTTTTTCACCAACATAGCTTTTAATTTCCTCTTTTGTTTTCCCCTTTAATTCTGAGGGAAGGGCTTCTTCATCAATATCCTCAATTATCACTTCTTTTTCTTCTACAGCATCGACTAAGTCCCAAGTTTTGTTTTTATAGAGGTGCGAACTCTTGCTCACCGTTCTCTTTACGGCATTGGCTTTACTGTAAGTACCTGCGTTCATATCTTGTTCTGCTTGCATTTCCATTTTCTCTTTTCCTTTTTGACCATAGGCAACATATGTTTTGTTTAATTTTTTGTTTAAGATCAAGATTTCATCGTCATAAGGTGATGCGATATGAACAGTTGCGCGATTTTGGTTTATGGCCATATAATTGCCATTTGTTAATCGGGCACCGTCTTTCCAATATGTTGAAACCCCTTGGTTATAGTCGCCACAAAAAATGGTATTGATGGTAACATCTTTTTCATTTGCGTTTGCAGAAGCATCTTTATAGTTTGTTTTTCCTTGGGTGAAAGGTTCGTTTCCTGCAATAAAAATGAGTTTTAGGTCATCTGGGTTTTTGCCCCAGTCCAATTGGTTTAATGATGTTTGAATCACCTGTCCGCAGTATTCTTCACCCCCATTGGTTGTCAATGAAAATAACTCTTTAGAGATGTCATCCAAATCATCGCTAAATGCTAAAACTTGTCTGATGTAACCTTCACGACTACTCAAATTATCATTTCCGTATTCATATAAAGCTATTTGTAAATTTGGTTTTTGGTTTCCACATTTGGCGTATGAAAGCTCGTTTACAATATCCCATAGCTGCGCCTTTGCTTGGTCTATCAGTCCGTCCATGCTATTGCTTGTGTCCAAAAGTAAGGCAACCTTAATGTACTGTTTGCTGGGTTCTGGATGCAAGGTTGCTACTTCATTTTTTGCAATGTCTTGTTTTTTGTTATTGGCGTTGCAGGACATAAATCCAATTAAGGTGATGCACAACAAAAGGGTTTTGATTTGTGTTTTCATGATTTTTGCGTTTTTAAATTGATGTGAATTTTGTCAGTTGTTATTTTTATAAATATTGACATCCTAAAATTAATATCAACTTAGTTCTTAAAAAAAGCGGAATGAGTGAAATGGCAATTTCAATTAGTCAACAAGCCCAATAAATTCGTTAACCACATTTTTATGAGCAAAAAACCTATCGGGTTATAAAATCTTCATTTTAATAAATCAAGTAAAGTGCGTATGTTTAGCTATTATAAAGGGCCACATGCAGCGATTTGTTAAATATTTATGTGTTTTGTGTCTGTCGTTTTACAGTGTTGTATTGTTCGGGCAGAATGGTTTATTGCGCGCCAATGAAGCCCCTAGTTTTACGGTACGTGGTTCAGTGGTGGAAAGTGATACAAGAAAACCAATACCTCATGTAAATATTGAGGTGAACGGAGGGGCGTACACAACCACTGATTTTCTGGGTGATTTTAGAATTCAAGCAAGAGTTGGGGACGAACTGACCATTAAGCACAAAGATTTTGAAACGGTGGTTTATATCATAAAAAGTGATGAGCGTATTCGGGTTGAAGTGCAGCCCAATCGGGAAGAAGAACAATACTCAAAATTCAAAAAAACATCAAGATATTCAAAAACAGAAAGCTTCAATGCATTGATTGATTCCGCGGGATCCTATTTGAAAAAAGACGCAAAAAAAAGTATTCAGTTTGTCGCCGATGCTTTGGTGGAAAGTTCGTCTACCAAAGAAAATGGTGAAGCCTATGAGGTTTTGGGAGACATTTATATGTATTGGAAGCAGTATGATTTGGCTGTTTCCAATTACCGAATAAGCCTTCAAAATAGGAATGCAAACGTGGTCAGCCTAAAATTGGCCAATGCTTACAAACTCAATAAGAACTATCAAGAAAGTCTTGAAGTTTTCAACGGCATCAATAAAAATAATTTGTCCAATTGGCAACTCACAGAATTGTATGAGGGATTGGGGGATGTACATCTTTTAACCAAAGCCTACCAACAGGCCATAGATGCCTTTGAGGCTGGTTTAGCCGTGGCGCAAAAACATTTAATCACACCCAAAATTACCGATTTCAATTCTAAGATTGCTCAAGCTTATAAAGCTAAAGGTGAAGTTGATAAAGCAGAATCCTTTTTTAATAAATCAATGAAACTGGCAAATACCGAAAGCAAAAAAAGGGCTGTTGAGGAAAAGCTAAAAGTGGCAGATTTTAAGGGAGAAATAAATGATTTTTCAGATGAAATTGAGCTGAGAAAAGAAGCGTTAAACGCCATTAACGAGATAGAAAGTGAATCTGAATTAAGCAATGAAAGTGCCTTAACGCCTCAACAACAAAACTACAAAATAGGAAATGCCTACGCCTCGCAAAACGATTTTGGTAATGCCATTTCATATCTTGAAAAAAGTATTGAGGAAGCCAATGTTAAAAAGGATTTGATTGTTCAAAAAGATGCCACAAGAAAGTTGTCTGAAGTGTATAGAGATGCTGGACAATTTGATAAAGCTTTAACCGCTTATCAAAATTATGTTGACTTGGTTGATGAACTGGTTGTGCTTAAGGAGCAAGAATTGTCGCAAGCTGCCAGATTTAGTAAGGATATAGTCAGTAAACAAAACAGAATATCTAGTTTGGAGGGCGAACGCGAACTTTCCGAAAGCAAATATGAGCTTTCCTTGGAGCAATCAAAGCGTCAAAAACTAATCATCTATTCATTGATTGGAGGCGTTTTATTGTTGCTTATTGCCTCATTTTTAATGTTTAAATACATCAAACAACAGCGTTTGGCAAACAATCTATTGGCTCTAAAAAGTTTGCGAAGCCAAATGAATCCGCATTTCATCTTCAATGCCTTAAATTCAGTAAATAGTTTTATTGCTTCAAACGACGAACGAACGGCAAATAAATATTTAACCGATTTTTCATTATTGATGCGCGCCGTTTTGGAGAACAGTGAGGAAGATTTTATTTCGTTGGAAAAGGAAATCGAGCTATTAAAATTGTACACCAAGTTGGAGCATTTTAGATTTAAGGATAAATTTGATTATTCCATTGAAGTTGATGAAAACATCAATTTGCAGGATTTCGTTATTCCGCCTATGCTATTGCAGCCCTATATAGAAAATGCCGTTTGGCATGGGTTGCGTTACAAAAAAACCAAGGGTCTTTTAAAAATTTCTATTGAACAAATTCAACATGATGAAATAAAAATTACTATTTCAGATGATGGTATCGGGCGTGAAAAATCAAAAGCTTTAAAAACAGAAAATCAGCAAAAACAAAATTCCAAAGGGATGGGCAATATTAAAAAGCGCGTGTCCATTCTCAACGATATGTATAAAGATAAAGTAAATGTGTTTATTGACGATTTTCAAGATGAAGAAGACACGGGTACTCAAATCATTGTAACGCTTAAAAAGGATTAAATGAAGCTAACTTCCATAATAGTAGAAGACGAAGAAACCAGCAGAGATATTCTAAAAAACTATCTTAAAAAATACTGCCCCAATGTTACTGTTTTGGGAGAGGCGGCCAATGTTGAGGAAGCCCTGGTTTTAATACGGAATAATGATTTAGACTTGGTTTTTCTGGATGTAGAAATGCCATACGGGAACGCATTTGACTTGTTGGATAAAGTTGGTGATGTTGATTTTGAAACTATTTTTGTTACCGCCTATAACCATTACGCCATAGATGCTCTAAATGCCCATGCCTCCTATTATTTGATGAAACCCATTTCAATAGATGAGCTCATCAAAGCAGTGGATTATGTAACCGAAATCAAGATTAAAGAAAACGTGCTTCAAGGTCAAGTACTAGTGCCTAAAACCAATGCCGTAAATGGCAAAATCACTATTCCCCAACTTGATGGTTTTGAAGTTTTAAACACAGCAGATATTTTATACTGCAAGGCCGATGATAATTACACAGAAATTTACCTTAATAACAATAAGAAAAAGTTGGTCAGCAAAACCCTCAAATATTTTGAGGAAGCTCTAAGCGATGTTAGTTTTGCCCGGGTACATAAATCCTATTTGGTGAATGTTAACGAAGTAGTAAAGTACGTAAAAGGAAAGGGTGGAAGCGTCGTCCTGAGCAATGGCAAGGAAATTATGGTTTCAGCCTCAAAAAAATCGGATTTATTGTCGTATTTTAAGTAACTAATTAGTCAACCTCAATTTTTAATATGTCCATTAAAGACAAACTTGCTGCCCAACGTATTTACATGCTTTTAGGTGCGTTGTTTATAACCTCGTTGGTAGTTTCAAATTTAATTTTCCAGAAGTTTTTTTATTGGTACCCGTTTGATGTAGAGGTTTTTGGAAGTAAGCTGTTTGTTGTTTCCGTGGGTATTTTGCCTTATCCCATCACGTTTTTGATTACCGATTTAATCAGTGAAATTTATGGAAAAAAACGAGCAAATCAAGTTGTCGTTACAGGTATTTTTGCGTCTCTTTTTTCGGTTTTAATTGTTTTTGTGGCCGATATCGTTCCGGCAGTTCCAGATTCGCCGATAGATGATACCCTTTTTTCAAGTGTTTTTGGTAGAACTATTTTGGCTGTTGGGGCAAGTATGACGGCTTATTTATGTGCCCAGTTTGTAGATATTCAAATTTACCATTTCTGGAAAAGGGTTACCAAGGGCAAACATCTTTGGTTGCGCAATAACTTTTCCACATGGCTATCCCAGTTCGTAGATACGTTGTCAGTTGTGCTACTTCTGTGCCTTTTTAAGGTTTTACCGTGGAGTCTTTTTAAGGGGCTTTTAATCAGCGGCTTTTTGTTTAAGGTTTTTGTTGCCCTTTGCGATACACCTTTTATGTATTTGGGTGTATATTTATTCAAAAAACGATTTAATTTAATGGATAACGAAGAGATTGATTTGCTTTAAAATGTTCGTTCAGAAATAAATAACCACATTGGTTAAATTTTTATTAAACTTTTTACTTACTTCGTCCCAAAACCCTTTTATAACGTATATTTCTACAAACGCTACCCCATGAAGAAAGCATTAAAAATTATAGGACTAACCATATTAATTATTTTGGCGCTATTGCTTACCATACCCTTTACATTTCAAGGTCAGATAAAGGAAATGGTTAAGCGATTCATTAACCAAAACTTAAACGCTCAAGTAGAGTTCAGCGATGTTAGTTTAAGCTTTATTAGAAGCTTTCCCCAAGCATATGTGGGGGTTTCAGATTTGGTTATTACCAATTTCGAGCCGTTTAAAGACGAAACCTTAGCTACGGTAAAAAATATTTCTTTCACCATGTCTGTTAAGGAACTTTTTAAAAAAGCAAGCGATGGCCCTGTTGTAGTAAATTCCATTAAGGTTAATGAAGCCATGTTGACGTTAAAAACAGACAAGTTTGGTAATGAAAATTATGATATTGTAAAAGAAAGAGGTGAAGATTCGGCCACAGAAAGTAGTGGTTTTGCTTTTGATGTTGAAGATTATGTCATAAATAAAAGTGCATTTAGTTATGTAGATGAAGCTTCAAACATGGCCATTTACATTACGGAGTTGAACCATTCTGGGCATGGGATATTTTCGGCTGACGCTTCAGAATTGGATACAAAAAGTGAGGCCAACGTTAGCTTTTCAATGGATAGTACCAATTATTTGTCCAACAACCCAGTGAAATTGGATGCTTTGATTGGTATGGAATTAAACAACAACAAATACACGTTTAAAGAAAATAAAGGCTTTATAAATGATTTGCCTCTAGAGTTTCAAGGTTACGTGCAACTCCTTGAAAACGGACAAGACATAGACATTGTTTTTGAAAACCCAGAATCTCATTTTAAAAGCTTTTTGGCGGTTATTCCGAAAACCTATTCCAAAAACATCGAGAATGTTCACACGACGGGCGACTTTAAAGTAAAGGGCATTATAAAAGGCATGGTGACCGATGAAACTATCCCGACTTTAGACATAAGCATCACCTCAAATAATGCCTCGTTTAAATACCCCGATTTGCCAAAACGTGTTGAAAATATTACCATTAATACGAGCATAAAAAATGCAACTGGGAATGTTGATGATACTTATGTAGATATAAACGCACTTAATTTTAAGATAGATAATGATGTGTTTAAATCTTCAGCTACTTTAAAAAACATCACCAAAAATATGCTGGTAAGCGCCAACCTTGATGGGGTTATCAACTTGGCGAATATTACAAAGGTTTATCCTGTTGAATTGGAGAATCAATTGAGTGGTATTTTAAAAGGGAAATTAAACACGGTTTTTGACATGAATGCCATTGAAACCAACGCTTACGAGCGTATTAAGAACAATGGTGCTATTAGCGTTACCGATTTCGTGTTTTCATCAGAAGATATTGTGAACCCCATTCATATTTCACAAGCGGATATGACCTTTAATCCGGGAACGGTAACCTTGAATAATTTTAAGGCCAGAACTGGCGATAGCGATTTGAACGCCACAGGTACCATTAAAAATTTATTTGGCTTTTTGTTGAGCGATAATACTTTGAAAGGAAATTTCAACGTAACATCCAACTTATTTAAGATTAGCGATTTTATGTCTGAGGATAAGGAAAAATCGGCGGACAATAAAACCACCAGTGATATGGAATCTTTGAAAATCCCCGCTTTTTTAGAATGCATGATTACTGCCAGTGCCAATACTGTTGTTTATGATAATTTAAATTTAAAAGATGTAACCGGGAAACTGTACATAAAGGACCAACAGGTATGGCTTGAAAACATGACATCCAGTATTTTTGATGGTGCTTTGTCTATTTCAGGAGATGTTTCAACAAAAAACGAAGTGCCTACGTTCAACTTAAATCTGGGTGCTGACGGATTTGATATTGGTAAATCTTTTAAGGAGATGGAGTTGCTTCAAAATATTGCGCCAATTGCAAAATTAATCCAAGGTAAAATAAATACAAATCTTAAGCTTTCAGGAAATCTGGACAATGAGTTTTCACCTGATTTAAAAAGTATTTCTGGAGATGCCTTGGCGCAATTATTAACAACAAAAATAAGTGCCGACCAAAGTCAAATTTTGAGTAAACTTGAAGGAGCCCTAAGTTTTGTTGATTTTGATGAACTAGATTTAAAAGACGTAAAAACCCATCTCTCATTTGCCAATGGAAAGGTAAGCGTAAAGCCATTCGATTTAAAATATAAAGATATTGGCATAACTGTTTCCGGCTCCCATGGTTTTGACAAAACGGTTGATTATAATGCTGTTTTTAATGTACCCGCCAAATATTTGGGAAGTGAAGTAAATAGGTTAATCGGTAAAATAAACGATGCAGAAGTAAATAAAATCACCATACCTGTTACTGCAAATATTACAGGGAACTTTACCTCTCCAAATGTTAAAACAGATTTGACGGGTGGTGTAAAAAACCTAACCCAACAACTTATTGAGATTGAGAAGCAAAAATTGCTTAACCAAGGCAAGGACAAAGTAAAAGACTTGATAAGTGGTGTTATTGGAACCAACAATACAAAAACAGATTCTGTTAAACAAAATCAGGCCGATGTTGTTAAGGATGTTTTGGGTGATATTGTAAAAGGCACTACAACAAAAAAAGATACAGATAGCACCAAATCCGGTACAACCGTAAATAATGTTAAAGCTGCATTGGGCAATTTGTTTGGTACGGCAAAGAAAAAGGATACTGTGAAATAATAGTTGGATATTGGGAATACACTATTAAAAAGCCAGATATTCAACTTTGTATTTGTCTGATAAAAGTGATTTTAGTATTTCCGGATTGTCATTTGTGAAAAACTCATTTTTAGGTTTTAATATATTTGTATTTAGTAGTTGATTCTTTTCTAGAATTGCTTTTGTTTGTCTTGCAACTGCTTGGCCAGAATCAATGATTTTTACATCATTTGGTAAAAGTTCAATAAGGGTTGGAATTAAATAGGGGTAATGTGTGCAACCCAAAACCAAATAATCAATATTGGCCTCAATCATAGGTTCTAAATAAATTTTTAGAAGCGCTTTCATTTCTTCTGAATATAGTTTGCCACCTTCAATCAGCTCGACAATGCCATTTCCTATTTGTTCAATAACTTTAATGTCTTTTGCAAATAGGTTTGATGTTTTTGAAAACAGTTCGCTACTCAAGGTACCTTTGGTGGCCAAAATGCCCACAGTACTTGTTTTTGTTTGGAGCGCCGCGGGTTTTATAGCGGGCTCAATTCCAATAAAAGGAATATTATAATTTGCACGTAAATAATCAATAGCATTGGTGGTTGCCGTGTTGCAAGCTATAACAATAATTTTGCAGCCTTTGTTCAATAAATATTCGGTGTTTTTTTTGCTGAGTTCTATAATGGCCTGTTTGCCCTTTGGACCGTATGGAGCATTGGCACTATCGGCTAAATAAATGGTGTTTTCATGAGGTAAAAGCGCGTGGATTTCCTTCCAAATAGAAGTGCCACCAACTCCAGAATCAAAAATGCCGATAGGTTGCTCGTTCATGGTATAACAAAAATAAAAAAGCTGCCTTATAAAGACAGCTTAAATATATTTAATAAAGATTAATTTATTAGATGCCTAATTTCTTTTTTACATCTTCTAAAATATCTTTTCCGTCAGCAACAATCAAAGTGGCTCTATCCAAAACATATTGGTAACCTTGCTCTTTAGCTACTTCGTTGATAGCTTTCATGGCTTTATCTTGAATAGGTTTGAACAATTCAGCTTCTTTTTGGGCTAAATCTTTTTGGGCATCGGCTCTAAACTGTTGGATGCGTTGTTGTTTTTCTTGAAGCTCTAAACCTCTCTTTTGGTTTTCCTCATCTGTTTTTGTAGCAGCTTCGGCTTCGTATTGTTTTACAGTATTTTGGTATTCTGTGATAGAAGCTTGAATATCTGTTTGGTAGGTTTTTCCTAAAGTTTCTATCTCTGTTTGCGCTGCTTTTGCTTCTGGCATTGCCGCAATTAAATCTTGCGTATTTATATGTGCAACTTTGCTTTGGGCTTGTGTAAAACTAACTGTTCCAATACATAGTGCAGTTGCAAATAAGAGAGTTTTTAATTGTTTCATTTTTAAATAGTATTAAGTGTGTGTTATAAATTTATTTTTGTCTAATTATTGTTTCTTGCAGCATTTATACTGTCTTTTCTTTTTTGGCGTTCTTCTAAAATTTTCTGCTTCCTTTCTTCCAGTTCTTTTATTCGGGCTTCTCTTTCAGCCAATTTTTTCAGTCTATTTTCTTCTATAAGTTCAGCTTGGGTTTTTGTTTCAGTTTCTGGTTTTGCTTCGTCTTCTGTTTTTGTTTCATCAGTTTCTTCTCCTGTAGTTTCATTGCTTTCCTCTACTTTAGCTGAAGAACTTGTTTGGCTTCTAGCATCCAATTTAGTCTGTCTGGCTTTTTCTCTTTCTTCCAATATTTTTTGGCGTCTTTCTTCAGCCTCTTTTTTCTTGGCTTCTCTGGCTGCCAAAATTTCTTGTCTACGTTTCTCAACAGCACTTTCTCTCTCAGCCTTCTTTTCTTCTAGGGCTTTTTCCCTAGCTTCCAATTCTTCATTTATTTCAGGAATCAATTCCTCTTCTTCGGCCGCTTTTATCTCTGCTCTAGATTGCGCTTGTTTACGTTTTGCAGATCTTGTAATACTTCTTAAAATCTGTTCGCTTAAATCGAACTGTTTTGCCGAGAACAACATCACGGCATCAGATGATTTATCGAAAATAAAATCGTATTTTCTTCCTTCAGCCAAATCTTGAACCGCTGCAAATATTTGATCCTGTATGGGCTGCATCAACTGCTTTTTCTGGATGAACAAATCACCATTGGGGCCAAAACGTTTTTGCTGATAGTCTAATATTTCGTTTTCCTCAAAATCAATATCTTCTTGGCGCTCTTCAATAAGTTCATTGGTCAACAGAGCCTTTTCGTTGCTCAAATCAATACGTTTTTGCTCAATAGCAGCTAACTTTTCCTCAATTTCATTTTTCCATTGTTGTGCTTTTGTGTTAAGCTGCTGGGTAGCATCTTGATATTCTGGAACATTCTCTAAAATATATTCAGTATCTATGTAGGCAATCCTAACACCACGTTGTGCATAGAGAGAAGATAGGCTTAACATAAAAACTAATGTCAGTAAAAAAAGAACGTTATTTCGCATCGGTTTAATATTTTATAATTTATGGATTATAAATTCTAAAACGACAGATGATTTTTTCTGCCTTTTTGAATCATGTCTTCAAAATTAACGAATTTTAATCTTAAAAATTTTATTCTCGTGCAAATCATCGAAGAGTTAATAGAAAATATCGTGCCAAAATAATTTATTCGTTTAAAATTGTTGACCAATTATAAAGTGAGTTTCCCAACCATGTTTGCCAGTTTCGCCTGGTAATGGGTCAAATCCATGACCAAAATCAATACCCAATAAACCAAAGGCCGGCATAAAGATACGGATACCTAATCCTGCCGAACGGTAAACATTAAACGGATTGAAATCCCTGAAATTATTATAAGATCCGCCACCTTCTAAAAAGGCAAGGGCATAGATTTTAGCTGAAGCTTTTAGGGTAACTGGGTAACGAAGTTCCAATGAGTACTTGTTATAAATAGTACCACCATCCTGATCTGATAGCGATTGGTTAGGGTAACCACGTAACTGAATAGCTTCACGGCCGTCCAAGCTATAATTACCCAGACCGTCTCCACCAACAAAATAGCGCTCAAACGGAATGACACCACGAGCTTGGTTGTATGCCCCCAAAAACCCAAATTCTACCAAAGGTCTTAAAACTAAATTTTTTGTTACTTCTGTATACCACTCACCCTTGAAGTTTATTTTATAAAATTCAAGCCATTTATAGCGTTCTTGGTCAATATCAGTAATTTCCTTGTTTGCTTCGATATAGGCTAAATCAGCAGTGCTTGAAGCGTTGGCTCTTCTTTGAAGCGCATCGTTATACTCTTCAGATAGTTGATCATAATCTACACCATTAAATAAAGAATATGGTAAAGAAAATTTAACTGTAGTTGAAAATTTTGAACCTCCAGTAGGGAAGATAGGATCAACACTGGTATTGTTTCTGCTCAAACCAACGGTGTATGATAAGTTGTTTGAGTAACCGTTACCAAAAGTAAATAAGCCTGTATTGTAGTTATTCAAATCATAGCGTTGAAAGCTTATGGCTTGCGATAATGTAAAGAAATCGTCTGGTACCGATAATCGTTTTGCTAAACCAAAAGTGATACCTGTTATGTTAAAACTTCTACTTTTATCGGCATTTCTGGTTAAATAATTGTACAAAAATTGTTTGGTATGCGATAGGGATGTTGAAAACTGTACAGGGCGCTTGCCTCCAAGCCAAGGCTCGGAAAATGAAAAACTATAAGTTTGAAAAAAGCGGCTAGCCTGCAAACGAAGCGCTAACCTTTGTCCATCACCCATAGGGATCGGTTTATAGGCCTCCTTTTTTAATATGTCTTTTATGGCAAAATTATTAAACGACAGACCTAAAGTGCCGATAAAGCCACCACCGCCGTAACCACCTTGCAGCTCAATTTGACTAGATCCTGTTTCTTTAACAGAGTATTCCATGTCAATGGTACCTTCAACCGGGTTGGGGTTGTTAAAGTTTGGCGATATTTCTTGGGCATCAAAAAAGCCTAATTGCCCCAACTCCCTCACAGTACGCACTACATTGGCTTTGCTGTAAAGCTGCCCTGGGCGCGTTCGGAGCTCCCGATAAATAACATGGTCGTTAGTTTTGTCGTTTCCTACTACCGATACACTGTTGAAATAAGCTGGTTTGCCTTCCGAAATTCGTATTTCTAAATCGATAACATTATGATCAGCACTAACTTCAACGGGGTTTATGCTTGAGAACAAGTAACCATTGTTTTGGTATTGGTTCGTAATATCAAAGGCATCAGGTTTTGATGGGTCTGCAATGCGCTTTTCCAACAAAACGCCATTGTATGTATCCCCTTTGTTGATACGTAACAAACGGTTTAAAAATTCATTGGAATATACGGTGTTACCAATGAATTTAATATCGCCAAAGGTGTATTTTTCACCTTCATTAACATCAAGGTAAAGGGAAATGGTTTTATCGCTGTTTACCACAAGACTGTCTGATAATATTCTGGCATCCCGATACCCATTTTCTTTATAGGCGTCTACAATATGCCCTAAATCCGCTTGATATGCCGAATCAATAAACTTTGACCGCTTTAAAATTCTGAGTCTGTTTATTTTTTTCGTGCTTTTCATAGCTTTCCTAAGCCTTTTGTCACTTAGCACATCATTGCCATTGAATACGATATCCGAAATCTTGACTTTTTCACCCTTGTCAATATTTAAAACCATATTCACTCGGGCTGTTTTGAGCGAATCATCTTTTACATCTATGGTGTTGATATGAACTTTGGTGTTGTAGTAGCCTTCTTTTTTATATTTTTTTATCAGGAAATTTTTAGTGGTAGTAAGCAGGTTTTCGGTAACTTTTACACCTTTTTTCAGTTTGTTGTCATTTATTATTCCTTCAACCTTGCTTTTCCTTACTCCATTTACCTTAAGCTCATTAAGTTGTGGTAGGTCTGAAAGCTGAATTTGTAAATAGGCAACATCTCCTTCTATTTTAGTGACATAAACTTCTATGTCGCTAAAAAGTTTAGAGTTCCAAAGTTTTTTAATGGCATTGGCAATGTCTTCACCCGGAATGGTTATTTCCTTTCCTTTTCTAAGGCCAGAATATGTGATTATGGTTTGTTCTTCAAAAGAGGAATTTCCAGAAACCGAAATTTCCCCTAATATGTATTTTTTGCCTTTTTCGTAATTGACATCTTGTGCTTGAACTGCAACACATCCAGCAAAAATGATTACAGTAAGAAAGTGCTTTATATAAGTTAATGCAGGCAACTTAGCTAAGTTGTTCACTTGTTTTCCCAAATCTTCGTTCTCTTTTTTGATATTCAATAATAGCTTCATACAAATGCTGCTTTTTAAAATCTGGCCATAAAACATTTGTGAAATATAATTCTGCATAAGCTATTTGCCATAGTAAAAAGTTACTTATCCGTTGTTCTCCGCTTGTTCTGATGAGCAAATCAACATCTGGTAAATTATGCGTGTAAAGATGCTCATTAATAATTGATTCACCGATATTTTCGGGCGAAATTATATTATTTTTAACTTTAATGCTAATTTCTTTAACAGTGTTTAGCAATTCTTCTCGCGAACCATAGCTTAAAGCCAGTGTTAAAGTCATTCTTGTATTCTTGCTAGTGCTTTCCATTACCTCAAAAAGTTCGTTGTAAACCTTTCTGGGCAGTGTATTCAGTGCGCCTATTGCATTAAGTTTGATGTTGTTTTCTTGGAGTGTTTTAATTTCCTTTTTTAAAGAAGACACTAATAGCTTCATGAGTGTTTGCACTTCTAGCTTTGGCCTGTTCCAGTTTTCAGTTGAAAACGCATAAAGTGTTAGGTTTTTTATGCCTAGTTCTGCAGCAGCTTCAACGGTTTCTCTAACAGCTTTTGTTCCATTTTCATGGCCAAAAGCGCGCACCATACCTTTTTGTTTTGCCCATCTGCCGTTGCCATCCATAATTATGGCAATGTGTTTGGGCAATCTGTCAGTATGTATGCTGTTTTTTAAATCCATTTTATTCTACGCAGTAGCAAGGGTTTTCGCCAAAGGTGTACGTTAAAGTGATCCCTGAAAAGACATACCAGTCGTTGTTATTTATGTTCCCAAAACTGTACTGTTGCCTCCATTGGTCATCGGGTATACTCCCGTCTATTTCATCTGAAAAAGTGTATCGGGCACTGACTTCAATACCCAAAATAATATTTCCTAAAAAATTGGTTTTAAAACCCAGGGTTATTGGTATACCATATGCCCAGCTTGATGTGTTTTCTGGGGTTTGCACGCCGTTTAGAAAATAATAATTGTCGTGGTGAGCCAAACTAATACCTGAGTAAAGATAAGGTGTCCATAGTTTTTCGCCAGAATGCAAATTGAAATCCATGAAAGTGAATTCCATTCCTGCTGAGATTTCAGTTATTTTGGTATTAAATTCATAACCCCTTTGGATGCGACGCAGGTCGTCAGAGTTGTTGTCAATCCCTTCCAACTCTGTAAAAATAACTGAAGCCCGGTATGAATGTCTTTTACTACGGTTCCATTTATAAATCCCACCGATGGCCAGTTGATTAGGAGAAATATAATCTGTAGCGCCCACATCGCCTATAAAATTACTTCCGCCGACAAATACACCTATTTCGTTGATTTGAGAGTGACTAAAATTAATGCTTAAAATACTTAATATCAATATGGTTAAATGCCTCATAAATATTCAAAAGTTTGCAAATATAATAAATAAGATGAGCCTAGAATAATTTGAGCCCAATACTATTAGTGTAAAACAGAATTTCTTTTGAATTATTGTTTCTAACGTAGGTGGAAAGCGAGTTTAATTCCGCTTATCTTCACCCCAAAGAAGTTTTTTGCGCAAAGTATCCAAAAAGCTTTCGTCTAAAAGGTCAATCATTTTAATTTTAAAATCGGCCTTTTTTATTTTGATGGTTGTGCCGTTATTTAAGGTAGCAATTCTGGAATCCAAAGAAACGAGATGTTGCTCTTCACGTCCGTCAACTTTAAGCTGTATTTCAGTTGAGTCTGGTATGATTAATGGTCGTGCGCTAAGATTATGCGGCGCAATAGGAGTTAAAACAAAGCTGTTGGTGCTGGGTGTTATAACAGGGCCACCGCAGCTTAAAGAGTATCCCGTTGAACCAGTGGGCGTCGATACAATTAAGCCATCACTCCAATAAGAGGTTAGATACTCTCCATCCAAATAAGTTTCAACTGTAATCATAGATGTGGTGTTCTTTCTGCTGACCGCGATTTCATTCAGCGCAAAATTGAGTGATTTGATATCGCTGTTTTCGGGTGAAGTTTCAACGGATAAAAGGCTGCGTTCGGAAATTTTGTATTTACCGTCAATAATATTTTGAATAGCCCTTTCAATATCATCAACTTGAATGGTGGCCAAAAAACCCAGCCTTCCAGTGTTAACGCCAATTATGGGGATATCGATATCTTTTACAAAGGTTATGGCCCTTAAAATGGTGCCATCGCCACCAACACTTACCAACAGGTCAAAAGAAGCGTCCAGCGTGTCAAAAGTTTTAAAAGATTCAAAATCTTTTATAATGGACGACTTGCTTTTTATGAGATTATAAAATTCGGTTTCTATATAAGCATCGGCATCCTTTTTTACCAGATAATTAAAAAGTGTTATTACCGAAGCCGAGGTGGTTTTGTTATAAAATCGTCCAAAAATGGCAACCTTCATGCGCTATATATTTAAATATCTCTTTAAATAGTCCGAACGTTCTTTTAGGCTTTCCAAATAGCCGTCTTCTTCGTGCCCAGAAATAATATTGTAGCTGTATCTTCTAAACGTTTGAATAATTTCGTTAAGTCCTGTATTACCTATTTTAAGTGTTACCTGCACCAAGTCTGAATTCATTTTTGAAATAAAAGCCCCTAAAATCTTTCCTCCATTTGATTCTACAATTTGGCTTATTTCGCTAAACGAGTAATCATTTATACCTTTTTCCACAACCAAAATGCCTCCAGCTTCCGTAAAAAATGGTGAATGCCCAAACAGGCTAATCACATCTTTAAGTTCATAATAGCCCAAATACTCATTTATACCATTTAAAACGGGCATGACATTAGCAGAGTTTACTGCAAATTCTTCAAGAATATCAAGCCAAGGCGTGTTATCCCTAACATAAAAATCTTCCAAAGCATACAGGAATTCACTAATTGGTTGGGCACTGTCAAAGCAATGGGCATCCGCCTCAGAAAAGCATCCTAAAAAATTACCATGGGCATCTTTTACAGGAATGTGTGAAAACGTTAACTGGTTAAATAGCAGTTGCATATCACTGACCTTGCTACTAATGCTTAACGGTTTTACGTCATTAATTATGTATTCTGAAAGTCGCATCTTATCATTATGAATAGGACTGCAAATTAATCAAAAAAATGCTATGTATGCTTGTTCTACTTTGTATTTTTGCTGAATAAAACGGATTTATGACCAAGCTAAGCGTTAATATTAATAAGATTGCAACATTACGAAATTCAAGGGGTGGTGATGTGCCAAGTGTTGTTCAATTTGCCAAAGATGTACAGCGTTTTGGAGCCGAGGGGGTTACCATACACCCAAGGCCAGATGAGCGCCATATTCGTTACCAAGATGCCCGCAATTTAAAGCCGGTTGTTTATACAGAATATAATATTGAAGGCAACCCGATTAAGTCGTTTATGGATTTGGTTTTGGAGGTAAAACCCACACAGGTTACGCTTGTGCCAGATGCTGAAGATGCCATAACCAGCAATGCTGGTTGGGATACCATAAAGCACAAAGATTTTTTGGTTGATGTGATTAAGGAATTTCAAAATAATGGTATTAGAACATCCATTTTTGTGGATCCTGTTTTAAAGCAAATTGAAGGTGCCAAAGAAACGGGAACTGACAGAATTGAGCTTTACACCGAAGGTTTTGCGCATCAATATGCCTTGGGAAATCAAAATGCAGTAAGGCCTTATGCGGAAAGTGCTAAATTGGCCAATGAATTGGAATTGGGTGTTAACGCTGGTCATGATTTGTCGTTGGATAACATTAAATTTTTTAAGGAAAATATACCTGGTTTATTGGAGGTTTCAATTGGGCATGCCCTAATAGCAGAAAGTCTGTATTTGGGTGTAGAAAATGTTATTCAAATGTATTTGGGAAAATTGAAGTGAAAGCGTAATAGAGATTCGTGAATTTGTGAAAGGAGAGAATATTTTACATTCAAATATATTAGGAGAGGGAAAGCCGTTTATCATTCTACATGGCTTTTTAGGCATGGGCGATAACTGGAAAACATTAGGTGGACAGTTTAGTGAGCAAGGGTTTCAAGTCCATTTGGTCGACCAGCGCAATCATGGGAGGAGTTTTCATGATGATGATTTTAGTTACGAAATTCTAGCAGAAGATTTAAAAAACTATTGTGAGGCTTACAACCTAAATGATATTATTCTTTTGGGGCATTCCATGGGAGGTAAAACAGCCATGTTGTTTGCAACGCAATATCCAGAACTGGTCTCCAAATTGATAGTGGCCGATATTTCCCCTCGTTTTTATCCCGTTCACCATGATGTTATTTTAAACGGATTGAGTGCCATTGATTTTGACCAAGTAAAAAGCCGTGGTGAAGCAGATAAAGTATTGAGCGAATATATTTCTGAAGTTGGCATACGCCAGTTTTTGCTCAAAAATTTGTATTGGGCTGAAAAAGGTAAATTGGGCCTGCGCATCAATTTAGAAGTGTTACGAAATGAAGTTTCCGAAATTGGAGAGCCTCTGCCATCACATGCTACGTTTGATAAAGATACGTTGTTTCTTCGGGGCGACCGCTCTGAATATATAGGTGTTGGCGACGAGCGTATTATAAAAAGTCACTTTCCAAAATCTAAAATTGTTACTATTGCTAATTCTGGACACTGGCTACATGCAGAAAACCCTGAGGACTTTTTTGAAGCAGTGTTGCAGTTTGTTTCTTGATTAATTTTGTATCTTTCCATCAAAGATAAATAATCATGAAACTCATTATAAAACTTCTACTGAACGCCTTGGCGGTGTTCATTATTTCCTATTTGCTCCGTAACAATGGCGTTATGCTGGATTCCTATGTAACTGCCATAATTGTGGCTGTGGTATTATCCGTTTTAAATCTGTTTGTCAAGCCTATTTTGGTTATTTTAACCTTGCCAATTACCATAGTAACACTAGGGCTATTTCTACTTATTATTAATGCACTGATTATCTTGTTGGCGGATAAATTAATCGACGGTTTTTCGGTGAGCAGTATTTGGATTGCTGTGTTATTCAGCATCCTGCTTTCGGTGCTGCAATCTATACTGCATTCGCTTTTAAAAGAAGACAAAAAAAGAACTTAAAATCAGGTAATTAAAAACTTTGGTGGGATGTAAAAATATACTATTTTTGCATCCCAATTTTGGTTATACAAAGAATCGATTTTTAAAATGAATATTACAAGAGAAAACGTTGATGCATTAAATGCTGTGGTTAAAGTAGATATCGCGAAAGAAGATTATAGCGATAAAGTGGAAAAAATCTTATCAGATTACCGCAAAACAGCAAATATTCCTGGGTTTAGAAAAGGACATGTGCCCATGGGCATGGTTAAGAAACAATACGGAAAAGCCGTTTTGGTTGACGAGGTTAATAAGCTACTGCAAGATGCCTTAAATAAATATTTAACTGAAGAAAAGTTGGATGTTTTGGGGCAACCATTACCGAAGCCTCAAGATAACATTGATTGGGATGCCGATAAATTTTCTTTTGAATTTGAATTGGGCTTGGCTCCAGAATTTGAAGTGGAACTTAAGAGCAAAAAGGCCATTACTCAATACAATATTGTTGCCGACAATAAAATGATTGACGAGCAGGTTGAACGTATTCAAAAACAATACGGAAAATTGGTTTCTCAAGATGTTGTTGAAAAAGAAAGTGAAATAACAGGAACATTCAAAAACGAAGAAAGAGAGATTGAAAATACGGTTACTTTGACTTTGGATAAATTCAAAGGGAAATCTACTGAAAAACAATTTATCGGTGCTAAAGTTGGCGATGTGGTTACTTTAAAAACCAAGGGACTTTACGATGACGAGCACGAATTGATGCATGCCTTAAAATTAGGCCATGATGATGTGCACGGATTGGACATTGAAGTTACCTTTGAAATTAAGGAAATCAACAAGCGCGAATTGGCAGATTTAGATCAAGAATTGTTCGATAAACTTTTTCCAAAAGGAACAGTAACTTCGGTAACCGAATTAAAAGCTAAGATTAAAGAAGATGCTGAAAAACAATTTGTTCAGCAAGCTGACCAAAAGCTGTTGAATGATGTAACTGAATACTTGGTTGAAAACACCAAATTTGATTTACCAGCAGAGTTCCTAACAAAATGGATGCAAACTGCTGGCGAAAAAGAAATGGATGCAGACCAAGCCAGAGAAGAATATGAAAAGTCTGAAAAAAGTTTGCGTTACCAGTTAATTGAAGGCAAATTGATTGAAGACAATAACATCCAAATAACTATGGATGATATTAAAAATCACGCTAGACAGATGATTAAAGCTCAAATGGCCCAATTCGGACAAATGAATCCTTCTGATAAAGAATTGGATGATATTGCAGCGCGTGTGCTTTCAAACCAAGATGAGGCACGTAGAATTTCAGAACAGTTAATCAGTCAAAAATTACTATCTGTTTATAAAGAAAAAGCAAACTTAAAAGTTAAAGAGTTGAGCTACGAAAACTTTGTAAAAGAAGTTTACGGTGACAAATAGGTAATAATAAATGCTTATCTTTAGGCGCTTAAATCTGTTGATTTAAGCGCCTTTTTATTCAAAATAAATCATTAATTCAAAATGCTTTTTATTCCATCTTGATGTAAGTCAAGGGTTTAAAAGATTAATTACAAAATAAACTATGGATTACGCAAAGGAATTTGAAAAATTCGCGATAAAAGATCAAGGCATTAGCAGCACATATTACAATAAAATCATCAGTAGTATGTACCCTACCAATCTCACGCCAAATATTATTGAGGAGCGTCAAATGAACATCGCTGTTTTTGATGTGTTCTCACGTTTAATGATGGATAGGATTATTTTCTTGGGAACAGGAATTAACGATCAGGTGGCCAATATTGTTCAGGCACAACTATTGTTTTTGGAGAGTACTGATGCTTCTAAGGATATTCAAATTTACATCAATTCACCGGGCGGAAGTGTGTACGCTGGTTTAGGTATTTACGATACTATGCAGTTTATAAAACCTGATGTAGCTACTATTTGTACAGGTATGGCTGCTTCTATGGGAGCCGTATTATTGTGTGCGGGTGCTAAAGGTAAACGTAGCGGATTGACCCATTCACGCGTTATGATTCACCAACCTTTGGGGGGTGCACAAGGACAGGCCAGCGATATTGAAATTACAGCCAGGGAAATTTTAATTTTAAAGGAGGAGCTTTATAAAATCATCAGTAAGCATTCCGGTCAAACTTACGATAAAGTTTATGAAGACAGTGATAGAGATTACTGGATGAAAGCCGATAAAGCCAAGGAATACGGCATGATTGACGAGATATTGGTACGTAATTAAATAAAAATTCGTAATTTTATTAACTTGTTACAGAAGGGATTATTAAAATTAATTCCCGATAATAGATTAGATTAATGGCAAAAGAAGAATTGGAATGTTCGTTTTGTGGTCGTAAAAAGCCGGAAACAAACTTATTAATAGCAGGATTGGATGCCCATATATGCGATAGGTGTATTGAGCAAGCTCATGGTATTGTTATTGAGGAATCAAAGCAGAACGATAGCAGCGACCTATCTGCAGAGCTAAAACTTCGAAAACCACAGCAAATTAAAGCATTTCTTGACGAGTATATTATCGGTCAGAGCATGACAAAAAAAGTTATGTCCGTAGCCGTTTACAACCATTACAAAAGATTGCTTCAACCAGCTTCAAAAGACGATATAGATATTCAAAAAAGTAATATCATCATGGTTGGTCAAACAGGTACCGGTAAAACCTTGATGGCCAAAACCATTGCAAAAATGTTAAATGTGCCATTGGCCATTGTTGATGCTACTGTACTAACAGAGGCTGGATATGTGGGTGAAGACGTTGAGAGCATTCTAACACGTTTGCTGCAAGCTGCAGATTACAACTTGGAGAAAGCAGAAAAGGGTATTGTTTTTATAGATGAAATAGACAAGATTGCCCGTAAGAGTGATAACCCTTCTATTACGCGAGATGTTTCTGGAGAAGGTGTTCAGCAAGCTCTATTAAAACTTTTGGAAGGTACTGTGGTAAACGTGCCGCCTAAAGGAGGCCGAAAACACCCTGACCAAAAATTCATTGAGGTAAATACCGAAAACATATTATTTATTGCTGGTGGCGCATTTGATGGCATAGAGCGCGTTATTTCAAAAAGACTAAATATGCAGGCTGTTGGTTACAGCGCTTCCATGTCTGATGATATCGTTGATCAAGATAATTTGTTACAGTATATTATTCCGAAGGATTTAAAGGATTTTGGTTTAATTCCTGAAATTATTGGTCGTTTGCCAGTGTTGACCTATATGGATCCATTGGATGCCGAAACCTTAAGAGCTATTCTTACAGAGCCTAAAAATGCCATTATTAAACAATACAAAAAGTTGTTTGAAATGGATGAAATAGATTTCTCCATTACAGATGGTGCGCTTGGTTTTATAGTCGATAAGGCCATAGAGTATAAGTTAGGGGCAAGAGGATTGCGCTCATTATGCGAAGAAATATTAACTGATGCCATGTTCGAGATGCCTAGTAGTGACGAGAAAAACTTAAACGTTACAAAAGCATATGCTGAAGATAAGTTGACAAAAACAACTTTAAAGAAACTCAAAGCCGTATCGTAGCTTTGGAATAAAATATATTATAGTGAATAAAAAACCACGCTTTTCGACGTGGTTTTTTTATTTATGGATATTAATTAATAATGGATATTCGCACTATAATTCTTTGTGTCTGTGTTTTAATTTTTGTTAAAAGTATTCCTATTTGTAGAACTCGCAAAGCTTTTAAATTTCTTTTAGACTATTAGACGAAATACTCGTTAAAAAACTATAGGGTTTACACTTAATCGATTTTTGTTAATCTAAAATTACAAACTCTACACGCCTGTTAGCCTGTAAGTCTTCATCAGAACAATTGCTTTTACAATCAACCAAAGGTTTAGACTCACCAAACCCTTTTGATTGCAATCTACTTTTGCTAATACCGTTTTTAATTAGGTACTTAACTGCAGACGCTGCACGTTTATTTGATAGGTTCAAGTTATAAGAATCCCTGCCCTTATTATCGGTATGTGCATTAATGGCTAATTTCATTTCAGGGTGCTCTTTAAGCACTTTTATAACCTTATTTAGAGAAATAAATGATTCCTCTTTTACATTCCATTTGTTAAAATCAAAATAGATGTTTTCTAAAACAATGCGCATTTCGTCATCAACTTTAGCAATAACAGGTTCGGTAGTTAACAATTCAATGTCTTTTCTGTATGTTGTTTCGTTTCCTCTATTGGCAAAAAATTCGGCTGAGGCATCCTTAAATCCATCTTTATGTGTTGATAGAGTATAAGATTCAAAAGGCACCACATTAAATTTGAAGCTAGCATCTTCACCAGTTAATGTTCTAGCCAATTCAACTCCCTCTTCATCCTTCAAAACGATTTCCGTGTTTGGTAATTTTATTTTGGTCTCTTGGTCTACAACTTTTCCGCTCAACAATTGAATGATTTCATTGTTCACAGCTGTGTAAATGTCATAACTACCTCTGCCATTTGGTCTATTTGAAGACACATAACCTTTGTCTTTGGCGGCTAAAAAATAAGCAACTTCATCATAAACGGTATTTATGCTACTGCCCATATTTCTGGCCATTTTGTACCCAGTTTTTGAAATTTTACTGGTAAATAAATCATAGCCTCCAATATTTTCATGACCTTTTGAAGCAAAATATAAATATTTGTCATCAAGCGATAATGCTGGATATTTATCATCATATGAAGTATTAATGTTTGGACCCAAGTTTTCAGGATTGCCTAAAGTGCCATCTGAATTAATTGCGGACACATAAATATCATAACCTCCAATCGCATCTGGAAGATTGGCAGCAAAGTATAGTTGGTCTCCGGCATGGTTAACAAAAGGGGTTTCAATAGAAACATGGTCTTTGTTGATGCTCAACAGTTCATTGTTTATCCAATTGCCGTGAGAGCCTTCTTCAAGATTAGCTTTATAAAGCTTAAACTCCAATGAGTTTTCTTTGCTGCTTCTTGTATAGTAAACCGTTTTTTCGTCAGGAGAAAAAGTTAATTGATCTTCACTGGCATTGGTGTTCAATATTCTGCTAAACAAGTAGGGTGAACTTAATGCGCCATTTCGGTCAATGTCCAGACAAAACAATTCTTTGAATGCCTCATTAGTGTTAGGATCTATTTTGGCCAATCCACCTAATTTCTTTGAAGATACCATAATTAGTTTATCACGGAAAAAACCAGAACCAATTTCAGAAAATGGCGTATTTACACCAGCATCTAAAAGTTCAAAATCAAATCCGTTTGCTTCTATAACCGCATCTTTGGAGTTGAAAGTTTCTGTAGGATAGAGAGAGAAATTATTTTCTGCAATGGTATTAGAGGGGCCTTGACTTACCACAATATTAGTAATAAGCAAAATGAAAAAATATAACTTGGATTTCATTTTACAAGGGATTAGGATTAATTAGGCAATAAATATAATCCAGCACCCAAGTGTAAAAAAATTTCTTAGACTAAGCGCAATATAAATCGTTAAGTCTTTGTTTTATAGGGTTTTCAGGAAGGTTTGTTTAAGAATTTAAACGCAAAAGTTCCTCCATGTAATTTCTAGAGTTAGACAGTCTGGGTATTTTATGTTGTCCTCCTAGTTTATTGTTTTCTTTCAGCCAGTCGTAAAACAGGTTTTTTCTGGCTAAATTTATTTTGGGTTTATTAAGCGTTATATTGTTATAGCGTTTTGCTTCGTAATCTGAATTTAAGGCTTTTAAAGCATTGTCAAACAGCTCGTTAAAATAATCAATGTCCTTTGGCGGCGTTTTAAACTCTATGAGCCACTCGTGCGCTCCTTTTTCCTTGCCTTTCATGAAAATTGGAGCAGCTGTAAAATCAACTATTTCTGCTTTTGTACGCTTGCATACTTTTTTAAGTGCGTTTTCGGCGTTTTCAATAATCAGCTCTTCCCCAAAAACATTAATATGGTGTTTTGTTCGTCCAGAAATTTTAATTCGGTATGGGTTTAATGAAGTAAACCTTATGGTGTCTCCAATTTTATAGCGCCATAAACCTGCATTGGTGGTTATAATCATAGCATAGTTTTGCCCAAGTTTCACTTCGCTCAACGGAATTGCTCTTTCATCAGGCGTATCATAAACATTCATGGGAATGAATTCATAAAAAATGCCATAGTCCAACATTAGCAAAAGTTCGTTGGAATCGTTTTGGTCCTGAATGGCAAAAAAACCTTCTGAAGCATTATATGTTTCGTAATATTTAAAATCTCTTTTTGGAAGTATCTTTTTGTATTGGTTTACATAGGGCGTGAAACTAACTCCGCCATGAAAATAGACTTCTAGATTAGGCCAAACCTCGAGTAAATGTTCTTTTCCAGTGGTTTCTAAAACATTATTAAGCAAAACCAACATCCAGGAAGGAACGCCGGCGAGACTAGTAACCTTTTCGTTAATAGTTTCGTTTACAATGGCCTGCATTTTATGTTCCCAATCGCTCATTAACGAAACTTTATTGCTAGGTGTACTGCTAAACTCAGCCCAAAACGGCATATTATCAATTAAAATGGCTGAAAGGTCGCCGAATATTGTTCCGTTTTCTTTGTACAATTCTTTGCTGCCTCCCAAACGCAGGCTCTTGCCAGTAAACAGTTGGGAGTCTTCGTTGTTATTTAAGTACATGCAAAGCAAATCTTTACTTGCTGCATAATGGCAATCCTCTAAAGATTCTTCGCTTACTGGTATAAACTTGCTTCGGGAACGTGTTGTACCGCTAGATTTTGCAAACCATTTTATAGGTGTAGGCCAGAAAATATTGTTTTCTCCCCTTCGGCTTCGTTCAATGTCGTCCTGCCATGCATCATAGTTATTGATTGGAATACGCTCTGCAAAAGTTTTATAATTCTTTATTGAAGCAAAGTCATATTTTTTGCCAAACTCGGTATTTTTTGCAGTGTCAATAAGATGCAAAAGCAATTCGTTCTGTACTTCGTTTGGGTATTTTAAAAACAGTTCAATTTGATGGAACCGTTTTTTCAAAAACCAAGAAGCAATTGAATTTACTATGGGTATTGGCATTTTTCAACTATCTTTAAGTTTTTAAAAATAATATTTTTTTTTATGACCTACCAAGGTGTTTTAACAAAAATGGAAACGGAATTTTTAAGTCCCATTCAGTACTATTTGGTGTTTGAACATGATTTTATAAACATGAACCAATTGTTGGATAAAAACATCAGCCTGCAGTTCATTAAATATCAATGTTTAAACTGTGGATTGGATAAGCCCATTTACAGGCAAGGGTATTGTAAAAGTTGTTTTTATGATGTGCCGCAAGCTGCAGATTGGGTTATGCGTCCTGAATTGAGCACAGCACATTTAGGCAAGGAAGACCGTGATTTGGAATATGAAAAAAAAGTACAGTTACAGCCGCATATAGTGTATTTGGCTAATTCCAGTAATGTGAAAGTTGGTGTAACAAGAAAAAGCCAAGTGCCTACGCGTTGGATTGACCAAGGTGCCCACGAGGCTATTGAAATTGTTGAGGTGCCCAACAGGTATTTGGCAGGTGTTACCGAGGTTGCTTTAAAAGACCATGTAAGCGACAAAACCAATTGGCGTACCATGCTAAAAAATGACATTAAAGATGAAGATTTGGTAGAATGGCGCGAAAAATTGAAGCCATTTATTCCAGATGAAGCCAAGGATTATTTTATAGCAAGCAATAGTGAAACCAATTTGGAGTTTCCTGTAAACCATTACCCTGAAAAACCTAAAAGTTTGAATATTTTAAAAGAGCAACAGTATACGGGGAAGTTGGTGGGGATAAAAGGGCAGTACCTTATTTTTGAAGACGATACTGTTTTTAATGTCCGTGCTAATGAGGGTTTGGTTCTTCAAATTGCAATCCTGTAATTTCAGGTAATTTTTAACTGGATTAAGAAGTTTAAATCATTGATTTTTATTATCTTAAAAAGAAAATGAAAATTCCAGTATTATTTTATGTAGGGCTTACCACATTTTTGCTCGTTATGCTCACCGTAATGGTTGGTATGAATATGAGTTTTAGGCTTGTGTTTTATACCATGTGCATTGGGCAGTTTTTTGTTTTGGTTATGGTGTACAAAGTTTTAAAAGATAAATATACCACAGACAAAACCTTTGAGAATTTCTATGAAGACAGGCCCATCAATTATGAAAAGGAATAATAGTCCCGTCCGAATTTTAAAGAAAATCAGACGAGACTATTCATATTTAAATATCTTCTTGGTCCCTTAAACTCTGTATGTAAGATGCTTTTTGTATTTCGCGACGTCTTTTAACAGAAGGTTTTGTGAAGAACTGATTATCTCTTAAGTTTTGCATCACCTTTATATTTCGGTGCTTGCGTTTGTAGCGTTTTAGGGCACGCTCTATATTTTCGCCATCTTTTACAATAATTTTTAACATATATGGTTTTTAAATTGGTTTATGATTTAGGACTATCCTAAATACGTTCTTAATACTTTACTTTTTGAGGTATGCCGCAATCTGCGGATACCTTTTTCTCTTATTTGTCTTACGCGCTCTCTGGTCAACCCAAAAGCATCCCCAATTTCTTGAAGGCTCATGGGGTGTTTTTTGTTAATGCCGTAATAATGCCTAATAACTTCTGCTTCTTTTTCAGATAGCGAATCCAAAGCACGGTTAACTTCTACGTTCAACGAGTCTTTTAATAATTCGGCATCGGGTCTTGGTGTTTCATCTGTTTTAACAACATCATACAAGCTAAAGTCTTCACCTTCTTTTAAGGGAGCATCCATCGATACATGTCTGCCAGCAATTTTTAAGGATTGCTTTACATTGTTTTCTGTAAAATCCAAATTTTTGGCAATTTCGTGGGCACTTGGCGGTCTTTCGTGCGTTTGCTCCAAATGCGAATAGGCTTTGTTAATTTTATTAATGGACCCAATTTTGTTCAAGGGTAATCTCACTATTCTAGATTGCTCAGCCAAAGCTTGTAAGATGGCTTGTCTAATCCACCAAACGGCATAAGAAATAAACTTAAAGCCTCGGGTTTCGTCAAAGCGCTTTGCGGCTTTTACCAGGCCAGCATTGCCCTCGTTTATTAAATCGGGCAATTTTAAACCTTGATTTTGATATTGTTTTGAGACTGAAACAACAAAACGTAAGTTAGCAGTTGTGAGTTTATCTAGAGCCTGTTGGTCGCCTTTTTTTATGCGTTGTGCCAATTCAACCTCCTCTTCGGCGGTTATTAAAGGTATTTTACTGATGTCTTGTAGGTATTTGTCTAGAGATTTTGATTCGCGGTTGGTAACTTGTTTCGTGATTTTTAGTTGCCTCATATATTATTTGTCTGAAATTTTAAATTAAACGTTAGGTACAACTTAAACGATTATATTTAAAATCCTAATAAATGGGTGATTTTCTTCAAAAAATAGCCGAAAAATCTCAAAAATTAACTATTTTTTAAGGTTTTCGAATAAAAAATGAACAATTTGATACTTTTAACTGTTGATTTTTTTTGAAAAAATTGCGTTAGGGATTGTATTGAAAATCCTTTTTGTGAAGCATGAACAAAAAGATTGTAAAGGAAAGCCCGACCCAATCGGGTAACGCCCAAATGAAAAAGCTTTAAAATTTCTCCTTATTCCTTAAACCAACTGGAATATTTAATGTAATTGTTGGCAATACGGTCAATTTCACCGGATATCAATTCTTGGCTAATATCTTTCACTTTTTTAGCAGGTACACCGGCATAAATGCTTCCAGCTTCCACATGAGTGTTTTGTGTAACCACCGCCCCGGCGGCAATTATGCTGTTGCTTTCTACCACACAGCCATCCATAATAATACTGCCCATGCCCACCAAAACATTGTCTTTTATGGTGCAACCATGTACCAAGGCATTGTGCCCAATAGATACATTGTTGCCAATGGTAGTAGCGTGCTTTTGGTAAGTGCAATGTATTACGGCACCATCCTGCACATTTACCTTATTGCCCATTTTAATGTAGTTAACATCCCCACGCACCACGGCACTAAACCAAATACTGCATTGGTTGCCCATGGTTACATCGCCCACAATGGTAGCGTTTTCGGCAATATAACAATCGTCAGGTATTTGTGGTGATTTTCCGTTTACTGGTTTTATTACTGGCATGGCAAAATGGTTGTATGTTGTGAATAAATTACGCCCTGTAAATATAAAGGAAACCATTTACTTTTTATTAATTTGCTTTATGATGAAACCTACAATTTTTTATATCGCACTAGGGAGTAATAAGGGCGATAAGTTTAAAAATTTACAAAATGCCGTTGATGCCATTTATAAGCGCATTGGGCATATTAGGTTGATTTCAAAAGTGTATAAAACGCCTGCCATGGGTTTTAAGGGTGACGATTTTTTAAACTGTTGTCTGGTTTTAGAAAGCCATTTGGAACCGAAAAAGGTGATAAAAGCCTTGTTGAAAATTGAAACTGATTTAGGCCGAAAACGAACCAAAAAAAACACCTACGAAGCCCGAACCATAGATTTGGATATTGTTTTTGCCGAAGACCAAATCATCAATACCAAAACCTTGCAAGTACCGCACCCTGAAATGCAAAACCGCAAGTTTGTTTTGCAACCGCTTAATGATATTGCCTCAAAAATAAAACACCCAAAATTGGATAAAACCGTGGCCACTTTGTTGGAAGATTGCACGGATAAGTCCGTTTTGGGACCTATAAATATTTGGCTAAAAAACCCGAGTAAGACCTATAGTTTTTCGCAGTACAATTATATGGCCATTGAAGGAAATATTGGTGCAGGAAAAACTAGTTTGGCCACCCAAATAGCGCACGACTTTAACGCCAAACTTATTTTGGAGCGTTTTGCGGACAACCCGTTTTTGCCCAAATTTTACGAAGATGCCAACCGCTATGCCTTTACGTTGGAAATGTCTTTTTTGGCAGACCGTTACCAGCAAATAAGTGATGATTTGGCGCAACTCGATTTGTTTAAGGATTTTATTGTAAGTGATTACGATGTGTTTAAATCGCTAATCTTCTCAAAAATCACCTTGCCCGAAGATGAGTTTCAGTTGTACCGAAAGCTTTTTAATCTGATGTACAAAGATTTAAAAAAGCCCGATTTGTATGTTTACCTCTACCAAAACACCGAGCGTTTACAACAAAACATTAAAAAGCGCGGGCGACATTTTGAACAAAATATAGCCGATGAATACTTAGAAAAAATAAATGCTGGCTATTTGGAGTTTTTAAAAACCCAAACCGATTTTAATGTAAAAATTATTGATGTTTCTGAACGCGATTTTGTTGAAAACCGGGAAGATTATTTATGGGTTTTGGGTGAGGTTTGTGGGGAGTGATTTCAATTTTTCAATATTAAGAATTTTATTAAATACAAGTTGTTCTTTTGTTGTATATTTCTTATTAAATAGTTTACATTTTAAAATATGAAAAGAATCCTTTTATCTTTATTTGTCTTAAACACTTTTTTGGTTTTTTCTCAAAGTTTAGTACCACAATTTAATAAGACAGTTAGTTTTGTTTACAAACATTTTGAAAATGAGCTCAGGCCTAATGGCACTGCTTTTCTGGTTTCGATACCAGCATTAAGGGAAGAAGGTAATTATGTGTATTTAGTTACAGCGAAACATGTAGTGCAAGATGAAAATGGAGTTTTTATGAAAAAAATATATTTTAGATTCAATAAGAAAGAAGGTGGTAGTGAAATGTTTACTTTAGTTTTAAAAGAAGCTCCAAAAAAGAGTTTTTATGTTCATGATGATGAGTCGGTAGATTTAGTTGTTTTTCCAGTTGTAATACCATCTCACTTAGATATAAAGCATATACCAATTTCTCAACTTATCGAAAAAGAAGATTATGAGAACAATAATATATATTTAGGAAATGAGGTTTTTTTTACAGGATTATTTACACCATATATAGGCAATGAATCAATAAATCCAATTTTTAGATTCGGGAGGTTTTGTTTATTTCCTGATGAAAAAATTGAATTTGTTAATTTTAAAAGGGAAATGTTATTAATTGAATCTTCTTCTTTTGGAGGTAATAGTGGATCGCCAGTTTTGTGCTTATATCAAAAGGATAATAAGAAGCGAGTTGCATTGGTAGGGGTGGTAATGGGGAGTTTTAATGAAGGTCAAATAATTGAGAACAGTGTGAAAAATAATGTTGTTAGAAGCAGTTTAGGTATTTCAGCTATAACTCCAGCCAAATTCATTAAAGAAATTCTTTATTGTCCTGAATTAATAGCAAGTAGAGTAAACTGATAAATATTTATATCTCGATTCAACCTTATTTCTATTTCAGCTATTAGACAATGCTTAAACAAATTCAGAACAAATTAACGAAGTTAGATTTTAAAATTTAAGAATCAAACTAAATTGTAAGTAATTACTTTGTTTTTTTCATTTGATTAATCTGTATCAGATTCCTCTTTGTCAAAAAAGATAAAAGCCATGGGGAATTGTGCTCCTTTTGTGGTGTATCTTAATTCCCAGTCGCTTTCAATGAAGTCTGGACCTATCCAAAATTGAACATCCTTGGTTTCTAAAGGGTCGTTTTCAAAAATTTTTCCATGGAGTTTACATTTTATGGTGTACGCAACGCCTGTAGTCTCAGGAGATAACAACCAATTTGCGCCAATTTTCCCGTTTTTAATTTCAGCCAAACCAATATGTCCAGTAACGGTTTTATCGTCATTGATTGTTAGAGTTGTAAATGTGGAATCGGAGTAAAATTTAAATTTATCGGGTTTAATCCGCACCGTGATTCGGTGCTTTTTAGAATGCCATGTACCCAAAATATGTTCATCAATTGTTTTTTGCCCGCAGGAAATTAGGATGATAAAACCCATAAGGAACACGGCAAATCTTAGAAGGTTTTTAGCGATATAATTTTTCATCGTTCATCTGGAATTAGAGTTAAACACTTTTGTTCAATGCATCGCCGGTAAAATATACCGTTCTAGCATTTTAAATAATCGCGATTTGGAACTGTAATTGCCACTTGTAAAAACCACAACGGCATTTTTTTTAGGAAGCACCATGATGACCTGTCCGCCCCAACCATTTGCGCGATACATTTGGGTTTTTTGGCTTCCGTCATCCACTTCGCTAATCCACCAAGTATAGCCATATCCATTTTTACCCGAGTCTTCTATGGGTATTTTAATTCCTGAATTGTTGCGATATACTGTTGCACTTTTTTCAACCCAATCTGCATTTATTATTTGTTCTCCATTCCACACCCCATTATTCAGGTATAGCACGCCAAACTTTAGCATATCGCGTGGCGTTAAGTGCAGCCCTCCACCAGCTTCAACTTCGCCTTTTGGAAAAGTATCCCATTGCATATTGTTTATACCGATAGGTTCGAATAGATGTGCTTTGCCAAATTCGATTAAATTCATTCCTGTTGCATTTTTTAATATTTCACCTAAAGCAATCAGACCACCACCATTATAAGTGAATTCCTCGCCAGGTTTTGCAACTAACGGACGTTCAAAAACACAGTTTAAAGGGTTCTCCCAACATTCAATATAAAGGCGGTCAATATCATTAGCTGATGTAGCATGTGCCGCATGCCATTCATCCCATTGCAAACCCGATGTCATAGTAAGTAAATGTTCAATAGTAATGTTTTCTCTACCATCAGACCGGTATTGCTGATGCTCCGGGAGAAAATCAAAAATGGATTGATGAACACTCTTAATGTACCCTTTTTCTATGGCAATGCCTATGCAGGCAGAAACAAAACTTTTGGTGCACGACATGATTTGGTGTGGCGTGGTTTTGTTCCATTTAACCCATTCGCCATAATAATTGGGGCCGTCCCATTTAAACTCATGTCCTTCAAAGTATTTTTCAAGCACCAATAGGCTGTCTTTGTATATTAAAACGGAATGAATTTGGCCGTACTTTTCAGCGTAAATGCAATCCACCAAGTTTGCTATTTTAAGGGAATCTATCCCAACCTGATTTAAGGTGCCAACGTTTACCCCGTCGTTTTCAAATTCAGGTGATTGATACGAATAGACCGAAGGACAATTGTTGCAGCTTATTAGTGAACATATTGAAATTAAAAGGATTAATTTTTTCATTATAATGGTCTTGTGTTTTATGAGGCAGCAAGAATCTCAATGAGTGCATTGCAGCCACCATTTTGTATATAATTGGTGTGGTCTTGCATGGTTTTAAATGTTGTGCCAGTAAGTTTAGAGCATAAAACTTTAGTGCCAAATGCTTTGTAAAAGGCATCCAGTGTTTTTTTTGAATACGGGTTGCTCATTGAAGTTTTTTTGGGAACTTCTCTACACCACTTTAACGATTTTAGCCAAATGGCAGCACCCAATGCCCCACAGGCGGCACCACTTAAACCCAAGCCACCAGCAAACCCTGCTACCATAATGGTTTCTTCGTTGCTCGCCTCCATTTTTTTGGCCACTTCGGTGGCACAACTTATACATGTTTTTGGTGGGTGGTTATCATTTGAAAGTCCTTCAATGGCAGATTGCACAGCCTCTCGTGCCCATTGTTGCGCTAAGTTAAAACAGTGTAAAAAGCGACCCGAAAAAAAATATTTGGCCATACTTAATTTGCTGGAAAAGTCGCAACGGGTAATGTCCCTACAGTTTATCGTGTGCTCTCTTTTTGAAAAAGATGCCATTATTTTTTGCGTGGCCTTAACAGCAACATAAATGGCTTCATTTTCATTTTTGCATTTTCGATAAGCTTCAGCGCCAACAGCCAACGAAGCTCCCCAAAGCATACCGCATTGGTGTCCTTTTTGCATGATGCCTCCTGCTAAAGCATCGGAAGCACGTTCTTCAAGGTCCTTCAGATGACCAAATTCTCTATTCAACATAAAGAACAGGGTTCGGGAGCATGTGCCTAATTTCCGAAAAACCTTCCTGCCATCTTTTGGGCCCGTTTTGTTTGTGGTAACACCAGAAGCCATTGGAACAATCTTTTAAAAGAATCCAAAAAGATATTGAGGAATGAAGAACAATCCAATGATATTGGTCAGCTTACAGGGTGTAAGTGTAAATAGGTGTTATTTCAATTGATATTTTTTAATTACCAAATATTTCAATTCGGTGTCGCCCACATTGCGTATACCATGTTCCGACCAAGAAGGACAATAAAAACTGGTGTAAGGGCCGGCTGTCTTCGTTTTGCCATCCAAATAAAATTCGGCCGAGCCTTCCAGCACAAAAAAGAACTCATCCTCAACATGTTTATGGGGTGGGTGGGTAGCTTTATGCGGTGCCACAACACTCATTTTTAGTGTACGTCCATCAAGAAATTCCTTGTCGGCAAACCAAAATTGATAGCCTACTTTGGTTTCTATGGTTTTATCCATGGAGAATTCTGAAACACAATTTTCAATCGTGAACTTTTTTTCAGGATTTTCAGCTGTTGTCTTTTCTTGAGCCGAAAGTGTGGAACACAGTACAAAAGTTAAAATCAGACTTAAAATGAAACTTTTCATGACCAAATATTTTAATTATAAACAGAGCGCTCCACGTTGTTTTTAATTGGAGGTATAGTTTGAAGGTATTCATAGATGGCACCAGCCTCTTCATCCGTAAGTTGTGTATATGGAGCCATAGGGTAACGTAGCGCGTTTTCGCCTTTTTTTAGCCCATATTTTACAGCATTGATAAAGTCTTCTTTCACCCAATTTCCAATACCGGTTTCTTTATCGGACGTCAGGTTTTGGGTCAGCATCACTCGACCTTGCTCATCCAAAGGTTTGTTGCCTCCACCAAAATAACCTTCGCTTAATGTGGGGTCCATGTAGTTGTTGGTTTTAAAATCTGCGGAATGACATGAAAAACAATCGAGATTATGCGCCAGATATTTGCCCAATTCAACGGCATTGTTTGGGTTTGGCATTTCAATTGTTTTGTCAGGCATCGGGAAAGGTTTAAATGCCACTCGACAAAGCAGTTTGGTTAAAAAGGATGGTTGTGTTGGGGTATCTGGAACGGCGCTGGCGGTAACCATAGGGTCGTCCGACTTTAAAAATGAGATAATGGCATTGATGTCCTCATCGGCCATAGTTGGCAATTTTGCCATGTATGGCGGACTGTACTGTCCATTTTTTTTAATGCCAGTTCGTAGCAGGTAAACCAATTCGCCATCTGTCCATTCACCAATACCATATTGTTTGTCTTGGGTTATGTTTTGAGAATATATTTCGCCAAACTCTGGCGGGGCATCTAGCATTCTTTTGCCCGTTAGTTTTCGTGTTTCGGTATTCATATGGCAATTGGCACAGAGCATCATGGCTAATTTCTTTCCCCGTTCAATAGATTCGGGTGTGCTTTCCGCGTGAAAATCAACTTGTTTAACCTCGTATGAAGGAATATCTGTTAAACCAATGTAAAGGAGAAAAATGCCAACGAATCCTACTATAATGGCAATGCCAATGCCTAAAATCTTTAAAATTTTTTTCATGCTAATCGTTTTATGGGTCAAGATAGCATGGCAGGATTTCGAGGTGACTAAATGTACATTTTTAAAATTTGAAATACAAACGGAAGATGGTTTGTGGATTTAAAATGAAACGGATTAATTCATTAGAGCTTATGTTAATTAACTGAATTCGGGTCATTAAATTCAATATTCCAAATCCCTCGAACTTGTTTTTCGGTATAGCCTTTTGCCATATCGTTAGGGTAAAGTTTTAGAATTTTTTCAGCAACTTCTGGTTGAATGTCATTTACAGTTCCGTGGCACTGTAAGCACATGGCATTGGTAACAATAGGATAATAGAAATTTACTTTTCCATCGGTTTTAACTACAACAGGTTTTACATCATTGCTTTGAGCCATTTCCAGTTTAAATTGCTCAATGTATTTCAGTTCTTCACTATTGGCTTTGTTGTGTGGGTTTCTGTTTTTGTCAGACACTCGTTTAATCATTGCATGATATACTGTAGACATGCTATCGGTCAGGGTCATGGCTTTAATATTGCAAAATTCCAGAGCTTCAAGAGTTCCTTTATTTTGTATGGTACCCATTAAGTTTTTGCCCAATTCTTTTTGGGTTGACAGGGCGTATTCCAAACCGATGTCTTCCAAAGTTTTTTCGGTTTCAGTTTGCGTCAAACTCACTTTGCCTTGGTTGTAATTTTTAAACCCTTTCCCTTTAATATGGTCTTTAAACCATGTAGGTTCTTCAATTTGGTAATCGTACAAGTATTCGGCAATTTTTTCAACAGTACCTTCCGGAAACATCTGTTTTGGCATGACTCCAAACCTTCTTACGGCACCAAAAAGTTTGGCGTTTTCTTTGGAAGGATTGTTAGTAAATGTCGTAACAGCATCAACAAAATCTTCTTTATTGTCATAATAGTCTAAATAACGTGCTTTTATGGCAATCATTGGAGGCGCAATTCTTCCATTACCTTCTGGTGCTTGGGCGTTATGGCAAACATTGCAATAGGTTTCCATAAGTTTTTTTCCGTGGTGTTCCGTTTGAAGCTGACTGTTGTCTTGAGCCGTAGTTTTACTTTCCGACTTTTCTTTGTTATTGCAGCTTATAAACAAGATGGCTAGAACAATAAATAGAAGCTTTTTCATGGTCAAATAGATTAAACCACAAATATCTTGTAAAACAGTTAATTTGAAAGTAACATTGGTGACTTTCAACATGCTTTGCTAATAGATAATCCGTTTTTATTTGAAGCTGCAATCCTCAAATAAAACGTCATCAGGTTTTTGTAGGGCTGCCTTGTTTAAATCAAAAACTACCTTATTGAAAGAAATATTTTTAGCACCCAGAAGTTCGATAATTGAATCGGGTGTCTTTATATTGGCGTTTTTAATGTTCACGTTTTCAGCATCATGTATTATTACCAAGTTATAGCATGTAGCATTTACATTATCAATGGTTAAATTTGTCAATGGCGATTCGGGTATACCATAAACCTTTAAAAAGTGTGTGCCGTTCTCAACAATGATGTTGCTAATGGAAATATCACGATAAAAAGGCGTAAGTGCATTAACCTCTCGAACAGGTAAACGTTCGGCCAATTCGCCAACATAAGCTGGAGTGCCAAGCATGTCCCATTTTATGCAGGTAGCTTCAAGGTTCATTCTTATTCTATCGTAATACAAATGTTCGCCACCACCACCACGGGGTCTGCGGGTTTTAAACCGAATACCAACCACAGTGCCTTCAAACACGCAATCGTGCACATATAAATTCCTGATTGTACCGGCCGTTTCGCTTCCGCAGGTGATGCCGCCGTGTCCTTTTTGTGCCAGACAGTAACGCACTACCACATTTTCGGTTGATTTGTTCACTTTTAGTCCGTCTTCGCCACGACCCGATTTCATGGTGAAACAATCGTCACCTGTGTTTAGCGTACAATATTCAATCAATACATTTTTTGAAGATTCAACATCAATACCATCGCCACGTGGAATGCCATACGAATTCACATAAACTCCGCGAATAATCACATGGTCACAGTAGGTGGGTACAATGTTCCAAAAGGCCGTATTTTCCAGTGAAACACCTTCTATGTACACATTTTTACAATTGATGGGTGAAATAAATTTTGGAGGAAAAATCCAATCTTCTTGTGATCCATTGTGAATGCGTTCCTCGGCAGTTTTTGATAAATCAACCAAAGTTTCAATGGGCTGGGTGTACGCCCGTTCTTTGATTTCGCCACCAAACGGACCAATAAGTTTACCTTTCCCAGTAATGGCAATATTTTCTTGATTGTTGGCATAAATACATGCACCCAGGGACATCACCTCTATACTTTCCACGCGATTAAAAACGGCAGGCTGATAATCTTTTACATTGGTGCTAAAATGCACAACCGCCCCCTCTTCAACATGTAAGTTTACGTTGCTTTTTAAAATGATGCGCCCCGTTTTCCAGTCGCCCTTTGGGATAATGACCGTACCACCGCCAGCAGTTGAAAGTTGGTCAATGGCGTTTTGAATTGCTGCGGTGGCCATTTCTGAAGAACTGCCTAATTCATCTAAAATATTAATTTGTCTTTTTGGGAATTTTGGCTTTTCAAAAACCGGCATGTTAAAAGGCGCAGAAACTTTGGCAATGGTATCGGGCAATACCAAATGACCCACTTGTTCTTTGGTTGGAATGGTTTCCAATTGGCTAAAATCGGGGCCGATTTTAGTTTTTTCTTGACAGCTTAAAACAAATAAAATTGAAAAAAGGCTTAGAAATAGTCTCATTTTGAAAAGGAAAAGTTTACTATACGTAAAAATAGGGTTTTATTGAAAATAGAACCATTTGATTTGTTCAACGGTTTATTTTGTAAGAATGAATGATGCGGAATATTTGATTCAAATTATAAAGAGGATTCCATCCCCTGCCCGCCGGCAGGCGGGTTTGCATAAATGACAAAAACAATCAAAACATTTTATATAATGTCGTAACTATTCGCCCTTTGTTGTCGTCCAAAATATACTCACAAAGATGTTTTTCTTCTTTAACTTTTAAATTGAAAGGTTCTTCCGAAAGATTTACACCGCTATTTTTCTTTGTTCTATTGCCCTGCCCAGAAATAATGTCTTTATTGGGCGTAAAATCACCCCATGGTATATGTTCAGTGAGGATGAGGTATTTGTAATCTGAAAGTTTTTTTGTGATGTCCTGTATTTCAGTGTTGGATAAATGTTGCAACACCTGGCGCAGAATAACGCAATCGGCTTTTGGAAGCTGGTCTTTGGCAATATCCAAACAGAGAAACTCTAAGTTATGTGCTTTGAATAAAGTTTTATTTCGGTTGATGAGCTTTTCAACAATGTCTGCAGCGATATATTTTTTGGCATGTCTTACTAGATATTGACCAATATTAAAATCACCACAACCTAAATCACAAACAGTCAAAGGCTGTTTAAAAGATTTCAAAAATTTGGTAACGGCTTCTAAAAAAGGATTTATAATTTCAGGATTATGAGAACCTTCTCCAGAGTAAAAATCAAAATTTTGTCCGCCCCAAAGACGCTTCTCATAAATTTGATTCATGACATCTTTGGTTGGCCAAGGCTTTTTAGTTTTATTGGTCACTGCTTTATTAAAGTGATTTTAACTTACTAAAAACATCCCAAACCACAACACCGCAACTTACCGAAATATTTAAGGAATGCTTGGTGCCAAATTGGGGAATTTCAATCACCATATCGCTTGCTGAAACCACATTTTGCGTCACGCCTTTTACCTCGTTGCCAAATACTAAGGCATATTTGGTATTAGGTTCAACGTTAAAATCATTAAGCATTACCGCATTTTCTGCTTGCTCTATAGAGCAGACTTTTACACCTTCGGCTTTTAATTTCTCAACAAGTTCGAGCGTGTTTTCAACATATTCCCAGTCAACCGTATCGGTGCTACCCAAAGCTGTTTTATGAATGTCTTTATGTGGTGGTGTTGCTGTTATGCCACAGAGATAAATTTTTTCAATTAAAAAAGCGTCACTGGTTCTAAAGACTGAACCGATATTGTTCAAACTTCTGATATTATCAAGAATGATAATTATGGGTGTTTTTTCAGCTTCTTTAAAATCATCAACACTCAATCGCTCCAGTTCGCTGTTTTTTAATTTTCGCATGGTTTTATTGTTGAAATCTTGTTTTAATTGTAGATAACTTGTGGTTGGCCAACTTCAAAAAACATGAAATTAGTAGTACATTGCATGCTACAATTTTGTCAAAAATAACATTTAAAAACCACTTTACCATTGGCTAAAATAGCAAAAAAAGAAACGCCGTTAATGAAACAATACAACGCTATAAAGGCGAAGTATCCTGATGCTTTGTTGTTGTTTCGTGTGGGTGATTTTTACGAAACTTTTGGTGAGGATGCGGTTAGGGCCGCTGGTATTTTGGGTATTATTTTAACCAAGCGAGGTGCGGGAAGTGAAAGTGAAACCGAATTGGCCGGATTTCCACACCATTCGTTAAATACCTATTTGCCCAAGTTGGTGAAAGCGGGTGAACGTGTTGCCATTTGTGACCAACTGGAAGATCCTAAACAAACCAAGACCATTGTTAAACGTGGTGTTACAGAATTGGTTACTCCTGGGGTGGCATTAAATGATGAGGTGTTGGTTTCAAAATCGAACAACTTTTTATGTTCGGTGTATTTTGATAAAAAATATATTGGCATTTCATTTTTGGATATTTCTACGGGTGAGTTTTTAACCTCCCAAGGCAATGCGGAGTACATAGATAAATTGCTTCAAAATTTCAACCCAAGTGAGGTGTTGGTTTCCAAACAAAAGCGAAGCCAATTTAAAGACACTTTTGGCGACGATTTCCACACATTTTACATTGAGGATTGGGTGTATCAAACCGATTATGCTTATGAAACCCTAATCAAACATTTCAATACTAAGACACTTAAGGGTTTTGGTATTGAAGATTTATATGAAGGTATTATTGCCTCTGGCTCCATCCTGCATTATTTAGGAGAAACCCAACACCATAAGCTACAACACATCACGTCCATTTCCAGAATTGCAGAAGACGATTATGTGTGGATGGATAAGTTCACGATAAGGAATTTAGAGCTTTATAACTCCACAAATAACAATGCAGTAACACTTTTAAATATCATCGATAAAACCATATCGCCTATGGGTGGAAGGTTGTTAAAACGTTGGTTGGCATTGCCTTTAAAGAGTATTGATAAAATAAAACAGCGCCATGATGTGGTGAGTTTTTTGACCAAGGAAAATTCAGTACTTCAGAAAATACAAAACCACATCAAGCATATTGGTGATTTAGAGCGATTAATATCAAAAACCGCAACGGGTAAGGTTAATCCGCGCGAGGTTATTCAGCTTAAAAATTCTTTGGAGGCCATTGTTCCCATAAAATCGTTAGCGTCCAATTGCGATAACGAATCGTTAAAAATCATCGGTGATACTCTGCAAAGTTGTGAGGTGCTTCGCGAAAAAATAAAACAGACCTTAAATGAAGATGCTCCGGTTAATGTTTTAAAAGGTAATACGATTGCTATTGGTTTTTCTTCGGAATTGGATGAACTTAGAAATTTGTCTAAATCAGGAAAAAACTATCTGGATGATATGCTAGAGCGTGAAACAGAGCGTACAGGAATCACCTCTCTGAAAATAGCATCAAACAACGTTTTTGGGTATTATATTGAAGTTAGAAATACACATAAAGATAAAGTTCCTGCAGATTGGATTCGCAAGCAAACTTTGGTAAGTGCCGAGCGTTACATCACAGAAGAACTCAAAGAATATGAAGCAAAAATTTTAGGAGCCGAAGAACGTATTTTAGCGATTGAACAACAATTGTTTGCCGATTTGGTTTCTTGGATGAACCAGTACATCAAAGCAGTACAGCAAAATGCTTATTTAGTAGGGCAATTGGACTGTTTATGTGGATTTGCGCAATTGGCAAAAGACAATAATTATGTGTATCCAACAATCGACGAATCATACGGTTTGGACATTAAAGACGGTCGCCACCCGGTGATTGAAAAGCAATTACCCCTAGGTGAAGCCTACATTGCCAATGATGTGTTTTTAGATAGAACTACTCAGCAAATTATCATGATTACTGGGCCAAATATGTCGGGTAAATCGGCCATTTTGCGTCAAACGGCTTTAATCGTATTGTTGGCTCAAATTGGAAGTTTTGTGCCAGCCGAGTCTGCCCGAATTGGTTTGGTTGATAAGATTTTCACTAGAGTAGGAGCGAGCGATAATATCTCTATGGGTGAATCGACCTTTATGGTTGAAATGAATGAAACGGCATCCATTCTTAACAATATTTCAAACAGAAGCTTGGTGTTGTTGGACGAAATTGGTCGTGGAACGAGCACCTATGATGGTATTTCCATAGCTTGGGCCATTAGCGAATATTTGCATGAACATCCTTCAAAGCCAAAAACGCTTTTTGCGACACATTATCACGAACTGAATGAAATGACCGAAACGTTTGATCGTATTAAAAACTACAATGTTTCTGTCAAAGAATTAAAGGACAATGTGCTTTTCTTGAGAAAATTGGTTGAAGGTGGTAGCCAACATAGTTTTGGTATTCACGTGGCAAAAATGGCGGGAATGCCGCAGCAGGTTTTACATCGTGCCAATAAAATTCTGAAAAAATTAGAGAAGTCGCATTCCAGCGAAGAGCTCACCGATAAGGTGAAGTCCATAAACCATGATTTGCAATTAAGCTTTTTTAATTTGGATGATCCTCTACTGGAAAATATAAAGGACGAGATACTTCATACCGATATAGACACGTTAACTCCAGTCGAAGCACTGATGAAATTGAATGAGATTAAGCGCATGTTAGTCAAGAAAAAACAGGCCTGAAATAAATTTCATTTATTTTAGTAAAAGGCTTTGCATTTCCTAGAAATATTTTAAATTTGCATCCGCAATCGGCAGATTGTAGGTTCTTATACATATTGCGAAAGTAGCTCAGGGGTAGAGCATCACCTTGCCAAGGTGAGGGTCGCGGGTTCAAATCCCGTCTTTCGCTCAGAAAATTTCGAAAATACCAATTAAGTTGCTGAAGTGGTGGAATTGGTAGACACGTTGGACTTAAAATCCAATGGCCATTATGGCCGTGCGGGTTCAAGTCCCGCCTTCAGTACTCAAACCTCCTTTGTTTAAAAACATTGGAGGTTTTTTTATGCTTTCTGATCAATCAATTTGCCTTTAAAAACTTTGTCTAAATAAAGTAGGTTGCCAAGATTTTAGTTGAAGCTTATCAATAAATTGTGTTTCTTTATTGAATATTTAAATTGCTAGCAAAAAAGACAACCAAATAGAATAAAATGATATCCTTAGGCACATTAGATTACGTATTGATTATACTGTTTTTTGCAATTACTTTATCCATTGGGATTTTTGTTTCAAAAAAGTCGGGAAAGGATGCATCGGAGTATTTTTTATCTGGAAGAACCATGCCCTGGTGGCTTTTGGGGGTTTCCATGGTGGCGACTACCTTTTCAACAGATACGCCCAATCTGGTAACCGATATTGTTAGAACAAATGGTGTTTCGGGTAATTGGGTTTGGTGGGCTTTTTTGATTACTGGGTTGCTCACGGTGTTCGTTTATGCCAAGCTGTGGCGTAAATCGGAAGTGAAGACAGATTTAGAATTTTATGAATTGCGCTATGGCGGAAAACCTGCGGCGTTTTTAAGAAAGTTTAGGGCGGTTTATCTTGGGGTGATTTTTAATGTGATTACCATGTCGGCAGTTACATTGGCCGCTATTAAAATTGGGGGCATTATGCTAGGGCTGGAGCCTTGGCAAACGGTTATTAGCGCTGGACTTATAACGGTTGTGTTTAGTGCTTTGGGAGGGTTTAAAGGCGTTGTGTATACAGATTTTATTCTGTTTTTTGTTGCGATGGTTGGTGCTATTGGTGCGGCTTATTATTTGGTGAACTTACCCGAAGTAGGTGGCATAGAAGCCATTTTAGCCAACGAAAATGTAATGAATAAACTATCTATTTTGCCTGATTTCAATGATAAAAATGCCATAATTACTTTGTTGGTCATTCCCTTGGCGGTGCAGTGGTGGAGTTCGTGGTATCCTGGAGCGGAACCTGGAGGAGGAGGCTATATAGCCCAAAGAATGTTGGCTGCCAAAGATGAAAATCATGCTATTGGCGCAACCTTTTTCTTTAATATCATGCACTATGCATTAAGGCCCTGGCCATGGATTTTGGTTGCTTTGGCCTCGTTAGTGGTATTTCCTGATTTAGCAAGTATTCAAGAAGCTTTTCCTGCAGTTGCTGATGACAAGCTGGGTCATGATTTGGCATATTCAGCCATGCTTACCAAACTGCCAACGGGCTTACTTGGTTTGGTGTTGGCGTCATTGATAGCGGCTTACATGAGTACCATATCTACCCAATTGAATTGGGGTTCGTCTTATATTGTATATGATTTTTACAAACAACAAATAAACCCAGAAGCTTCAGAAAAAAGATTAGTGGCCGTTGGAAGGTTGTCAACCGTGATTTTAATGGTTTTCAGTGCAATTTTGGCATTGTTGCTTCAAAATGCGCTTCAACTTTTTGAATTGTTGTTGGTATTTGGGGCAGGAACAGGACTCATCTTTATTTTACGTTGGTTTTGGTGGCGCATTAATGCTTGGAGTGAGATAGCCGCCATGTTTGCATCGGGAATTATTTCAATACTATTAAAGTTAACACCATTGGGCAAATATTTGTTTGGGAAAGATACAGGTGTGTTTGACAGTTATTTGGAATATCCTTTTGTTGTTCTTGTAACCACCATTATGTGGCTCGTTGCAACTTTTATCACGCAACCGGAAAGTAAAGATATATTAAGAAGTTTTTACCTGAAAACCCAACCAGGTGGACCAGGTTGGAAAAAGCTTATTGATGAAGCAAAGGCGGATGACGTTATATTGCAAAAAGTTGATGAACCATGGAGTGTACCAGCAGGAATTGTTGCTATTTTATTGGGCTGCATATTAATTTATAGCTGTATGTTTGCAACTGGGCATTTTATTTATGGGAACTACAAAAATGCTATTATTATTTCCATTATTGCAATTGTTTCTGGAGTATTGTTAACTCGGGTTTGGAAAAAAATCAAGGTAAACATTTTATAAAATCTAGCAATGATTTTAAATACTAGAAATAAAAAAACCGCCTATTAGGCGGCTTTCATTTTTTGCTATCAACGAGTACTAGTTTTCTAGTTCTTCGGCTTTATTTTTAATGGCATCACCTGCCTCTTTCATTGCATCGCCAGTTTCCTTAATGGCTTCGTCCGTAGCATCAACAGCTTCATCCATGGCTTTGCCAGCTTTCTCTAAGGCCCCTTCTGTTGCTTCAGCTGCATCGTCAGCAGCTTCTTCCATAGCATCGCCAGCATTTTCGATGGCGTCCTCTACAGATTCAGCTTTTTTGGTGTCTCTACAAGATGTGAAACTTAATGTTAGTGCAACTAAAACGGCACTTAAGAATAATTTTTTCATCGGTTTTTGTTTTTAGTGTTAATTAATGAAGTTGGTCATGGATTTTAAGAATTTAGAAGTCAAACTAAATAGAATTTCCAAAAAATCCTTTTCAACTTTACAATTATATACGTAGGTAATTAAGTATTTGGATTACAGCGCCTTTGTTTCTGTTCACAAAGTTTGAGTTTGCCGAGCCCATTTTTAACCGTTTTTCAGTATTTTGAATGAGCTCATTTAAAACAGTTTTCAGTTCACTTTGGTTGGAAATAGAAAACAATCCGCCGTTATCCATTAAAGCTTGAGCTTCAGGAAATTCTTCATGATTTTTACCAATAATTATGGGTACGCCAAATACGGCAGGCTCTAAGGTATTGTGCAGCCCAGTATTTCCCATGGCACCTCCTACGTAAGCGATGTCGGCATAACTGTAAATTTTGGTGAGTATGCCAATAGTGTCTATTACAAAAATGGTTGCTTCTTTTAATGGGGCACCGTCTTTTTGGGAGAATAGAACATAAGGCGCTTCCAGCTTTTGGGTAATTCCATTTATTTGTGCAGGCTTTATATTGTGCGGTGCAACAATGAATTTCACGTGTTTGGGCGCATCGTTGTTTATATATTCCAACAACAAAGCTTCGTCTTCTGGCCATGAGCTTCCAATTACAACACAGAGTTTGTTGTCTTTAAAAGTTTCAATAAATGGCAAAGAATTGTCTTGAGATAACTGACTGTAAACACGATCAAAACGGGTATCGCCGCTTATAGTTACATGGTCGTAATTAATGGACCTAAGCAAGTCTTTTGAGGCTTCATTTTGTGTAAAAATATGGTCAAATGCAAAAAGTGCATCTCTTAGGGGTTTGCCATAAGGCTTAAAGTAAACATGATCTTTTTTAAATGCCGACGAAATTAGAATAGCCTTTAATTTTCGATTCTTAATTTGTTTTAAATAGTTCGGCCAAATATCATATTTAACGAAAACCGTGAGTTCAGGGTTTACTATATTTAAAAATTGGTTTGCGTTCTTTTTGGTATCGAGAGGAAGGTAAACCACAACATCCGCTATAGGACTGTTTTTACGGATTTCATAACCCGAAGGAGAAAAAAAAGTAAGAACGATTTTATGAGAATTGTAATGTTTTCTGAGTGCTTGAAAAACCGGAAGCCCTTGTTCATATTCACCCAAAGAGGAACAATGGAACCAAAGTGTTTTATCAGAATCTTTAATATTAGAGGATAATGTTTTAAAGCTATTCTTCCTTCCTGCAACGCCACTTTTAATTTTATCATTAAAAAGTGCTGCAACTTTTAAAGCAAAAGTTAAAAAATGAATACCTATGTTGTAAATTAAACTCAAATGACTTCTTTGCCGCTAAAATACATTTCTTTAAAATAAATTCATTGGTCAGCCACAATCATTTTTGTAATTTTGCATTTCGATAATCCATAAGGAATATCAATAAAATTAGTCACTTTTAAAATGTTGGCTATAATTTTTCTTCTATGCAAAAAATCCAAATGGTTGACCTCAAAGGTCAATATAACGACATAAAAGATGTTGTTAACCCTTCCATCCAAGAAGTTATTGAAACCACAGCATTTATTAATGGGCCAAAGGTTCATGAATTTCAGAAAAACTTAGAAACCTATTTGGGAGTTAAGCACGTTATACCATGTGCCAATGGTACCGATGCATTGCAAATTGCCATGATGGGTTTGGGGTTGAAACCTGGAGATGAAGTTATTACAGCCGATTTCACCTTTGCAGCCACTGTTGAGGTGATTGCTTTGTTGCAACTTACACCTGTTTTAGTGGATGTTAATGAAGATGATTTCAATATTAATATTGAAGCCATAAAAAAGGCCATTACACCAAAAACGAAAGCCATTGTTCCAGTTCATTTGTTTGGGCAATGTGCCGACATGGAGGCTATTATGGAAATTGCTAAAGCGCATAATTTATTTGTTATTGAAGATAATGCCCAGGCCATTGGTGCCAATTATACCTACAAAGATGCTAGAAAGGTAAAAGCAGGAACTATTGGCAATGTTGCAGCAACCTCCTTTTTCCCATCAAAAAATTTAGGTTGTTATGGAGATGGAGGGGCAATTTTTACCAATGATGACGATTTAGCCCATACCATTAGAGGTATTGTGAACCATGGTATGTACGAACGCTATCATCATGACGTAGTGGGCGTGAATTCTAGATTGGATAGTATACAGGCAGCGGTGTTAGATGCAAAGTTGCCCCATTTGGATAGATACACCAAATCGAGACAAAAAGCAGCGAAAAAGTATAACGAAGCTTTTAAATCTTTTAAAAATATCATTACGCCAAAAACGGTAAATGGCTGTGAGGGTATTTGTGATACCTGCGATTGCCATGTGTTTCATCAATATACTTTAAAATTAAAAGGCATAGATAGAGATGCTTTGGTGAAGCATTTAAACGAAAAAGGAATTCCTTGTGGTGTTTATTACCCCATTCCTTTGCATAAGCAAAAAGCGTATTTAGATGAGCGCTATAAGGAAGAAGATTTTACGGTAACCAACCAATTGGTGAAAGAGGTTATTTCGTTGCCTATGCACACTGAATTGGACGACGAACAAATAGAATACATAACATCAACAATCATAAACTTTATCAATGGATAAAATATTAGTAACTGGCGGATTAGGATTTATTGGATCACACACCGTTGTTGAATTACAGAATGAAGGCTACGAAGTAGTCATTATAGATGACTTGTCAAATTCCTCAATTGATGTGCTTGATGGCATTACGGCGATTACAGGAAAAAAGCCAATCTTTGAAAAACTGGATTTAAAAGATAAAATTGGTGTTGAAGCCTTTTTTGCAAAGCATAACGATATAAAAGGGGTTATACATTTTGCGGCGAGTAAAGCAGTAGGCGAGAGCGTAAAAGAGCCTTTATTGTATTATGAAAACAATATTGGTACTTTGGTGTACATCCTTAAAGAATTAAAAAAATTACCAGAAGCGAGTTTTATTTTTAGTTCCTCGTGTACAGTTTATGGTCAAGCCGATGAATTGCCAATTACTGAGAATGCACCTGTAAAACAAGCGGAGTCGCCTTATGGAAACACCAAACAAATCGGCGAGGAAATTATTAAAGACACATGTAAGGTAACACCTAGTTTAAAGGCTATAGCCTTGCGTTATTTTAATCCTGTTGGAGCGCACGAATCAGCTAAAATTGGTGAATTGCCCATTGGTGTGCCTCAAAATTTAGTACCATTCATCACGCAAACAGCTATTGGTTTACGCGAACAATTATCGGTTTTCGGAGATGATTATCCAACGCCAGATGGCACTTGCATTCGCGACTATATTCATGTGGTAGATTTGGCAAAGGCCCACGTTGTTGCACTTGAGCGTTTGTTGCAAAATAAGAATAAAGCAAACTATGAAACCTTTAATTTAGGGACAGGAAAAGGAAGTTCTGTTTTAGAAGTTGTTCAAGCTTTTGAAAAGGTTTCTGGTGAAAAATTAAACTATAAAATTGTTGGAAGAAGAGAAGGTGATATTATTTCGGCTTATGCGGATACTACTAAAGCAAATGAAGAATTAGGTTGGAAAACAAAATTAACCCTTGATGATGCCATGCGTTCCGCTTGGAAGTGGGAGCAAGTGGTTAGAAGTAAAGACTAATTTGCAAATCATGAAATAAAAAAAAGCCGAGATAAACATCTCGGCTTTTTTTTATTTTATTCAGCGGTTTTCTTTTTCTTCTTAAAGCTTATCACAACCAAAATAATCATTCCAGTTGTTACTGATAAATCGGCAAGGTTGAAAATGCCAGTTTTAAAAACGCTTCCCAAATCTATAAACAAGAAATCGGTAACTGAACCATAAACGATGCGGTCAAAAACATTAGCGATTCCTCCACCAATAATACTGGCGAATGCAAAAAGTGACCAGTTGTCCAACGATTTATCTTTTATGATATAGCGTAAAACAAATCCGAGGACAAGAATGGGCAAAATAAGCAATAATATAATTCTTAACGTAGGATTCAAATCGCTTCCCATACCTAGAAAAGCCCCAGTGTTTTCAACATTCATTAATATTAAGGCATCGCCAATTAATGGAATGCGTTCACCAGGATTAAATTCTGTTCTGCCAATTATGGTTTCCCTTACAATAACTTTTGATATTTGGTCTGCAGCTATGGTTAAAACAATAACAGCAATAATGTAGATGGAGCGTTTCGTTAACTTCATTTAGCTATTGGTTGTAAAAGTTGCAGAAGCTGTTTCGGCGTCCCTGTTTATCTTTTTAACCAAGCCTTGTAACACATTTCCAGGGCCAACTTCTGTAAATAAAGTAGCGCCATCGGCAATCATTTGTTGAACAGACTGCGTCCATTTTACAGGAGCAGTCAATTGAGAAATTAAGTTTGTTTTTATAGCATTTTCATCAATTACTGCGTTAGCCGTAACGTTTTGGTAAATTGGGCAATTAGGTTTGCTAAAGGTTGTGTTTTCGATGGCAGCGGCCAGTTCTTCACGGGCAGGCTCCATTAAAGGTGAGTGGAATGCTCCGCCAACAGGTAATACCAAAGCACGACGAGCACCTTCCGCTTTTAAAGCTTCACAAGCTTTGTTGATGGCTTCAACTTCTCCGGAAATCACCAATTGGCCAGGGCAGTTATAGTTTGCGGCCACAACAATACCTTCGGTTGTAGCACATATTTTTTCTACAATGTCATCGTCCAATCCTAAAACAGCTGCCATAGTGCTGGGTTGTAGCTCACAAGCTTTTTGCATGGCCATAGCACGCTGTGATACTAATTTCAAACCGTCCTCAAAATTTAAAGCGCCATTAGCCACCAATGCTGAAAATTCACCAAGTGAATGGCCAGCAACCATATCGGGCTTAAAACTGTCGCCCAATGTTTTGGCCAAAATCACCGAGTGCAAAAATATGGCAGGTTGGGTTACCTTGGTTTCCTTTAAATCGTCGGCAGACCCTTCAAACATAATATCGGTAATGTTAAAACCAAGAATGCCATTGGCTTGTTCAAATAGTTCTTGTGCTAATGGGGAATTTTCGTAGAGGTCTAAACCCATTCCAGAGAATTGAGCACCTTGACCTGGAAAAATATATGCGTTCATTTTAGTTAGTTTTTAATGCTGCAAAAATAGGAATAATATTAAGAATGTAATTAGTTGTTATTTATGGTTTTAATTATTTTGCCAGGATTTCCCGCAATAACTACGTCATTTGGAAAGCTTTTTGTTACCACCGCACCAGAACCAACAACCACATTATTGCCCAAGGTAACACCAGGACAAATGGTAGCGTTACCACCAATCCATACATTGTCACCAATAATTATGGGTTTGGCATATTCTTTACCGCCATTTCGTGCTTTAAACTCTAAAGGGTGTGTTGCCGTATAAATTTGTACATAAGGCCCAATCATACAGTTGTTACCGATGGTTACTTTGGCCACATCCAAAATGCAGCAGTTGAAATTCATAAAAAGATTTTTACCAGTAATAATGTTGCTGCCGTAATCACAATAAAAGGGTGGCTCTACATATAAATTTTCTCCAGCGTTTTTAAATATTTTATAAAGAACAGCTTTTCGTTCTTCAAAATGGTTTTCATCTAAACGGTTAAATTCTTGAAATAATAATCTAACAGCATGTCTTTCTTTCATTAATTCGGGGTCTGATGGATTGTACATTTCCCCGGCAAGCATTTTTTGCTTTTCAGTCATAAGAATAAAAATTTAAAGCGTTTCACAAACTGCTTCTGCGCATCGTTCACCATCCATAGCAGCTGAAACAATGCCGCCAGCATAACCTGCGCCTTCACCGCAAGGATAAAGATTGGTTATTTGCGGATGTGCCAATTGCTCCGTTCTTGGTATGGAAACTGGTGATGAGGTTCTGGATTCCACGCCCACAATATTGGCTTCTTCGGTATAATAGCCTTTCATTTTTCTTCCGAAGGCATCAAAGCCTTTTCGCAATCTGCTTCCTATGAGTTTAGGCAAAAGTGAGTGAAGCGGCGCTGAATTTAAACCCGGCTGGTATGATGAGGGATTCAATGTGTTTGAAAATTTGCCCTCAACAAAATCGGTAAGTCGTTGTGCTGGCGCAGTCTGACTTCTTCCACCAGCAGTGAAGGCCAATTTCTCCAAGTTCTTTTGGTATTCTAATCCTTTAAGTGGGCCAAATTGTTCGTATTTGGGCAAATCGGTTTGCACATTTATTTCAACAACAATACCGGAATTGGCATATAAATTATTCCGTTTTGATGGTGACATGCCATTAACCACCACTTCGCCATTGGCCGTTGCAGCAGGAACTATAAATCCACCAGGGCACATACAAAAAGAATAAACACCTCGGTCGTTGACCTGTTCCACCAAACTGTAAGATGCTGCAGGCAATAACTCTGGTCGCTCACCGGAGCAGTGATATTGAATGGAATCGATGATATGCTGCGGATGCTCTGCCCGTACACCCATAGCAAACGATTTAGCTTCTATAGCAATGTGTTTTTTATGAAGCAAATAAAAAATATCCCTTGCCGAATGTCCTGTAGCCAAAATTACTTTTTCAACGGCAATCTCTTCACCATTTTGAAGTTCGAGAGCATATATTTTATTGTTTTTTATTTTAAAGTTGGTAACACGTGTTTCAAAATGAATTTCACCACCATGTTTTAAAACAGTTTCCCGTATATTTTGAACCACTTTTGGCAACTTATTCGTGCCAATATGCGGATGGGCATCTACCAAAATTTGCTCTGTAGCGCCATGATAAACTAAGTTTTCAAAAATGCGTCTTACGTCACCACGCTTTAAACTTCGGGTGTAGAGTTTGCCATCGCTATATGTGCCAGCACCACCTTCACCAAAACAGTAATTGGAGTCTTCGTTTACATAATGCTCTTGGTTTATGGCGCGTAAATCTCGGCGACGGTCTTTTACATTTTTACCACGCTCTAAAACAATGGGTTTAAAACCTAACTCAATACAACGCAGTGCGGCGTACATGCCTGCAGGGCCAAAACCAATTATGTGAATGGGTTTGGCTTTTGAAACGTCTTGGTAATCAAAATGGTATTCTGAAGTTTTGGGTGCATCTTCGTTTATAAAAACCGCTACTTTGTAGTTGAAGACAATATTGGGTTTTCTGGCATCGATGGATTTTCTCAGGACTTTAATGCCCGAAATATCAGTCTTGTCAATCGCCAATTTTTCGGCCGATTTTAAAACTAAAATGCCACTAATTTCTTCCTCTTTTAATGAAACACGAAGTTGAATTTCTTTTACCATGGTGCAAAATTAGGGAAATCGCATTGGTTTTTATTGAATTTTATAATCCGAGTAAATGGAATTTATATCCAAAGATTTGGCATCACCGCTATGGATAATCAAACGATATTTTAAAATGGTAGGATGCGTTTGTGAAAGGATAACAGGTTCTGCCCCGGGAAAAGGATAAACGGCATTTTGCATGCTACGTTGTTTGCGTAAAATCCATTGGTTAATGGGTTTGGGATTGTTCGGATGGCATAAAATAGTAATTCCTGACGGCTCTTCAATTTCAGTAAATGAACCTGAAATGTCCATCCAAGGGCCTGCTTTTATAGGCAAATTTTCGGGGGTGACATGGCCTGTTGAACTGGTAAAAGCAACATCATTTGGCAACTTAATTCTTGGTGAAAATCCACCATAGCCTTTAGCGTCTTCCGAACCGCCCATGCGCATATTGGATTCTAAAGCCAACAACGTTATTTCAATATCTATAGGTCTATAATTTTCTGTTTTGGGATAAACTTTCAGGATTGTTACTTCTTTTACAAAAGGTTTTTCATTTCCTTCGAAATCCAGCCACAAATCTGATTTCCATAAAACTTCGGCTTGAATGGCTTTCGTGGAAGAGCTTTGAGGAAGTTCTTTAACAGAAACCACATCCCAACTAAAATGGTTAATTTCCCAACCATCGCCTATGCGTTTGTCGCCAATATATAATTGATGCCATGCCCAGAATATGCCCCGGTGGTGCGGATGGTCTTCAGGGAAATCTTCAGTTAAAACTTCACTATTTAATGAATAGATTGGATGAATATAATTGGCTCTTTTGTATTTGCCATTCAAAGATTTTTCGGTAATTTGATATTTGAGGATGCTGTCATTTCCCTCTAAAAAACAGGCTGCATCAGCGTTTATGGAAACATTGATTTGTTTTGAATCTGAACAACAAAAAAGTCCAATTGAAATCAATAAAAAGAATATCCATTTCATTTTAAATGGGTTTTAAAAAAGTTGTAAAGCACGGTTAAATCCTTATAGTTTTGAGGAACGGAATGCCCTTTGCCATAATTAATTAAAGTCGAATTGGGCACGTTTAATGAATCCAATTTTGCCTTAAAATGTATTATCTGGTCTTGGTAATACGGTTCGTCATCTTGGTTATAAAAAAACAGCACAGGAGCCGTTTTAGAAGATTCCACCAAATAACTTGCGCCCATGGTTTCCCATAAAGACCGGTTGTTTTCTAAATCGCCCCAAGCCCATGGGCAACGGGTTTCAAGATTATGGTCGCCATCGTTTAAAACATTATAAATTTGGGTATAATCAAAAACACCCGGCCCGAGGGCAGCGGCTTGCACGTTGTCCGAAACGCCCAAATGAAAACCTGCATTTTCAAATTCAGGAACTTTTTTGTCGCCTATAGCAATAGACCCAGATGTTGAACCACGGGAGAACCCGTATATGCCCATGTTAGTTGAAAGTCCTAATTTTTCACCTTCAACCCGTAACATTCGGATGGCCGATTTTACCTTTTGGGCGGCATCGGGGTTTGTTTGATATGATTTATAAGTTTCTGGCTCACCACCTTTGGGTTTGCCTTTATCCCACGAGCAATATTTGGGATGGTCTGCTATGGCCCATGCCATGCCATGTGCCGGTAGTCCTTCCAAAAACGAATCGTTAAACCCAGAAAAGGTATATTTTAAATAGGTACGCTTGTTTTTGTTGGTATCGGTTAGTTCGCCCGTTTCAGGGTTAAACGTTGCATAACTGTTGCTGTAAGAAAAGGACAAAATTACGGGCACTTTTTTTGAGGGATTTGATGGATAAACAATATCCATATTTAGCATATCGCCATAGGTGTATTCTTTTGGTGTGTTGTAAACGGTTGGGTCATCCTTAAAATAGGGCACGTTTCTGGCAATGCGGTAACCCTCAAACAATACATAGGTTTGGTAAACAGAACAGTCGGTCAGCCCACAAAAATCACCGTCATCAATAGAATTGTTTATGGCAATAATGTCTTCGTTTATTTTGATGGCTGTTGCATTGGGGTGATTTTTATAATCGAGTTCTATAACCCGATAACCTTGGTTTAATAGCCAATCAATATCTTGTTTGTTGGTATTTTGCCCGATTTTATCGAGTGGCAAATGTTCTAAATAAATGATGGTTGCATAACCACCTTCAAAATCTTTTGCTGGAGTTTTGGGGTTGTTTATGGTGTAATTAATGTTTTGCCCAACAACCGAGCTATGCCATTCGCCTTGCAAAGTTGAATGACAAGAGTTAAGCAAAAAAACAAACATAAAAAAGGTTACCATGCTTTTTTGAAACCGAAAAAAAACTGCTTTTTGCATAGTTTAAAGCTAATGAAATAGTGGTTTATGATTTTGGGAATTCTGAGAGTTTTGTTAAATGATCTCGTATAACTGTCAGTTCGAGTTATTCATTGTTGCGTGCTTGCTATTATACATCTAATATTTCTGAATTTTTAATTTTTTGACTCAATGTTGGATTTACCTTATTTAAAATTTCAATTATGGTTTTGTCAAACCATTTTCCAACAAATGGGCTTAAATAAATTTCGTCAATTAATTCGCTTAAGTCAATTCTTAGTCTTCTCCCAACAGAAACGTCGTATGGTGGATTAATTCCGCCCTCTGATTGGGGATAATGAAATATAAAAAGTCTTAATTCCTTTTCGTAATCGTAAAATTTATTTTTGGTTGTTATAACATTAAATCTGTTTTCAGGCTCTTCTTTTATAAAGTCAGTATATTTTACTTTAGAGATAAAAATATCTTCTTTAAAAGAGTCATTTCCGTTTTTAATTGCTTTTGTAAGTTTTGCAACAGTTGTCCTAATCGCTACTCCAGATTTTGAGCCACCGAGATAGATTTTCCATAAAGCGTAAGATTCATTTTGGCTTATTGTCCAACAATTTAAAAGCGTTAATTTTTTGAGGGAATGTATCTGTCTTAATCTTATTTGTCTTTCAATTTCGGCTTCTTCTCTTGAAAGGCCATTACTTTTAATTGATTTTAATAAATAGTCTTGATTGCGTTTTGGAATAAGTCCTTCATATTTATCAGACATTTTTGCAGCATTAGAAAAGAACAATTCTTGAGAAATTAATAGGTCTAGAAATTTATCCAATCCGACGTATCTCCAAATAACTGTATTTCCGTGAGGAATATCTAAATTTTTGTTTTTAACTATCATTTTTCAGCTTGTACAGAACTTGGTGATATGTTTTGTTTTAATGACTTAGCGAAACGAATTTAGTTGAATTTTTTTACAAGACCAATTTAAACTAATTTATTTCGGTTTGTTATTGGTTTTATCTTGAAAAAGAATACTTCCAATAACCATACTTAAGCAACTGGAAACAGTTCCATAAATGGTGGCGTCAATTCGAGTATCATAAATAAAGCAAAACAGCCAAGTGAGTCCGCCAATTATAATCGCAGACCACGCCCCAATAACAGAAGCCTTTTTCCAAAACAAACCAAAGGTAAAAGGCGCAAAAAGACAAACTAAAATTAGGCTTAAAGATGCTTCAACCAACCCTACAATATCTGTATCGTCAAATGCAAAATAACAGGAAAGAATAGCGATTAAAATAACGCTTAATCTTGTGTAAAGCAGTAGGCGTTTATCCGACAGGCTTTTGGCGTATGGCCTAATAAGGTTTTCTCCAATTACCGTTGCAGGAGCTAGCATGGCGCCACTTGAGGTGCTTAAAATGGCAGATATCATAGCCCCATAAAAAAGTATTTGCACAGGTGTGCTGGTCATAGCGTTTACCAAATTTGGAATAACACTTTGATAATCATTACCTCCAATTAATTCAGGATATAATTGAATACCGCCCAAGCCAATTAACAGAGGGATGCTGGGGATAAGAATTAAAAGAATTGCCCCGAGAAAAAGACCGTTTCGGGCAGCTTTTTCACTTTTTGCAGAAAACACACGTTGGTATATTTCCTGTACTGGTATGGCCCCAACTACAAAAGCCAATAAAAGTGCAATGTAATCTGACCATTCATCAAGCCCTCCAGTTGGGAAAATATTGAAAAATTCTTTGGGCTGACTTGCAAAAATAGGTCCGATGCCTCCTGTTCGGCTCAAGGTTTCAAATAAAAGGATGGATAAGCCCAAAAGAATCATGATGCTTTGAACCATATCGGTGTAAGCTACGGCCCACATACCACCAATGTAGGTGTACAAAACCACAATGGTGGCACCTATAAAAATGCCGTAGGTAATGGGAACGCCCATAACGGCATTAAATAAATAAGCCAAGGCAACGAATTGGGCAGCAATCCAATGCGGGTATGCGAAGGTCATCAATATTGACGAAGCTAGCTCAAGTTTTTTGTTGTACTTTATTCTGAAGAAATCGTTTACGGTAACGATATTCATCCGATACAATTTGCGTGCGTAGAATTGCCCAACTATAAACAAGCAAATTCCTCCGGATACAATTAAGGTGACGTATGAAGAAAATCCGTCTTGGATGAAATAACCGGGATTCCCCATGATTTGGCTGCTGCCAAACCATGTAGCAAATAAGGTTACCGCAACAAAAGATGTGGTTAGGTTTTTTCCAGCAAGGGTGAAATCGCCAGATGTTTTTATTCTTTTTGAGGCCCAAAACCCAATGCCGAGTGTGGCCAATAAGTAGATGATGATGAAAAAACTAATCAAATTTAAGTTCTATTTGATTGGACTTTAGGTGTTGATAATCTAAAGTAGTCCAAATTTTTTAACAAATTGAGCTTTGTTGAAAAAATTAATCAGTTCTCAAACCACAAATTGTTGATTAAAGCGCAACAATATGTTTATTTTCGCTCATAGGTGATAAACGAAAATTCGTGGTCGTCGTTTTCGTCTTTTTTATGAAAAACGTTGGCGGTTTCTTTCCAGATGGTTTCATCAATTTTTGGAAAAAAGGTGTCGGCCTCAAAAGTGGCATGAACACGGGTCAATTCAATTTTATCGGCTATGCCCATAGCTTGCTCATAAATCTCTCCGCCACCGATAATAAAGGGCTGAGAATCGTTTTTTGAAGCGTCAATGGCGTCTTTCAAATTATTCACAACAATAACACCAGCCGGAACTTTGTAGTTGGGTTGTCTGGTAATAACCACATGGGTTCTGTTTGGCAATGGCTTTGGGAAACTTTCAAAAGTTTTTCGCCCCATAATAATGTGGTGCCCGTTGGTTAAAGATTTAAAGCGTTTTAAGTCGTCGCTTAAATGCCATATAAGTTGGTTTCCTTTTCCAATGGCATCATTTTCTGCAGCAGCGGCAATAATGGTCAGTGCTGATTTGCTCTTTTTGGAATTTTCTTTTTGAGTATTTGTATCAAGGTCATTGTAAACTTCGCTTTGCGCTATTAACGTTTCTTCTTTTACAAAACCTTCTTTTAGTTTTTCAATTCGGTTTTGTTGTTTGGCCACCAATTTTTCCAATTGCGCCTTTTCCCAGTCTTTTCCCATAAATTTATGGGTTACAAAAACATTGAATGCATGGTATAAAAAGAAAAACAGCCAAATTAAGATAGCATACACAAACCAGTTGATTTCAAATATGGTAAAATCCTTGCCGATGCCCAATACCGTATTGGCCAGAATTAAAAACAGGGCACCTATTAAGAACACAACAAAATGAATGTATAAACGCTTTTTTTGCTTGATGCGCTTTTGTGCATTTTCAATAAGTTCTAACTGCTCTTTATCTATTTGTGGATTGGCTTTTCTCTTTCCAAACATATGCTAAAAATAATGACTGTAAAGTTAAAGTTTTTTTGCTGACATCATAGCGATTGACCAATAACGGGACTAGAAAATAGCAATAAAAATTTTGTTTCTCAAAAACCCCTGAAAATCAGTGGAAAACGCTTGATTTTATATTGTTGAAATAATAAATATTTCGCTTATTTTTTTATGGACTTCAATTTTAATCGATTACATTTTAACAAATTGATAATTCTTAAAGGTAAAGCCATATAAATAATGGTCTCTAGGGAATTGTTTCATAAATTTGTGGCATATAACAACACTTGAACAACACAATTAAAAATTAAAATTATGGCTATTAAAAAACAATATTTGAAAAGCAAACCTGTTTGTAAAGTTACTTTTTCTATTGATGCGGAAGATGCAAAAAAAGTTTCTGTTGTTGGTTCTTTCAATGACTGGAATGCTAAGAAATCAGCGCTTAAAAAATTGAAAAGTGGTACTTTTAAGGGTACTTTTGATTTAGAAACTGGAAACTCTTACGAGTTTAAATATATTGTTGACGGTGTTTACGTTAACGACGAAGCTGCCGATGCTTATGCATGGAATGATTTTGCTGGTGCAGAAAACGGCGTAATAAACTTATAAGCAAGACTGAAAAAAAAATTAAAGGGCTTTCCATCTTGGAAAGCCTTTTTTATTGCATTTAAACAGCCACAACACCTTTTATGTGTGGGTGTGGATTGTAGTCAACCAATGTAAAATCATCAAAAGTAAAGCTGAAAATATCTTTTACCTCGGGGTTTAAAATCATTTTTGGCAATGGTCTTAGATCTCTGGATAGTTGTAGTTCCAATTGCTCGTAGTGGTTGCTGTAAATATGGGCATCGCCAAAGGTGTGAATGAACTCACCAGCCTCATAACCACAAACTTGGGCCATCATCATCGTAAATAATGCATACGATGCAATATTAAACGGAACGCCCAAAAAGATATCGGCGCTACGCTGATATAGTTGGCAAGACAATTTTCCGTTAGCTACATAAAACTGAAAAAATGCATGGCACGGAGGCAAAGCAGCCTTGCCATTGGCAACATTTTCACTAAACGATTTTGAGGTGTCCGGAAGCACGGAAGGATTCCATGCAGAAACCAATAATCGGCGACTGTTTGGGTTGTTTTTTAAAGTGTGTACAACCTCTTTAATTTGGTCTATTTCATCACTGTTCCAGTTGCGCCATTGGTGGCCGTAAACAGGGCCTAAATCACCATTTTCATCTGCCCATTCGTTCCAAATCCGCACTCCGTTTTCTGTAAGGTACTTAATGTTAGTGTCACCTTTTAAAAACCATAACAACTCATAGATAATAGATTTTAAGTGTAGTTTTTTTGTGGTTACCATAGGGAACCCTTCGCTTAAATCAAATCGCATCTGGTAGCCAAAAACACTTTTTGTGCCAGTTCCTGTGCGATCTCCTTTTTCGTTGCCGTTTTCTAAAACGTGTTTTACTAAGTCGTGGTATTGCTTCATAATATTTCCCGCGAAGGCAGGAATCTTTTTAAGGTTTAGTGTGGATTGAACTTCAAGAATCCGTCGTGCAATTTAAATAAAAACAGAAGTATTTTTTATAGGATTTAAACTTGAAATATTAAAAAGTTATTAACGCTTCAGGTTTGAGATGTGATTTTAGATTTAAAAAAAACCTCATCTCTTAGATGAGGTTTTTTTCGAGATTTTATGATTTTAAAACGTGTTATTTTTTAGAAATGCGTTTTACAAGAGTTTGCCCATTATTAGTTATTTTCATCAAATAAATCCCAGAAGGGAAAGCATTTATATTTAGTTCGGCAGTATTGTTGATTAGTTTTTTGCTTGTAATTATTCTACCTGTAATATCGTAGATATTTAATTTAGCACCTACTAAAAAATCATCGTTTCCTTGTATTGTTAGATTACTTGAGGTTGGGTTTGGGTAAACTTTTAATGTTGATAATGATTCATCTTCAACACTTAATAATGAGCTTAATGATTGAACCTCTTCAGAATCCATCAATAACCAGCGTTGAAAAGTTGCAGAATTTGCAATGTTGAATGAACTTGTTGTAGTTGTTGTATTCGACGTTGCTGAGAAGGTCGTTGGGAATTGTTGACTCTCAGGATGAATTATCCAATAACCTTTACCCGTATACGTTTTGCTTCCAACTGTAACAGTAGTTTCTACACGCGCTTGCATCATTTGAAAATAATCATTTGAAGCAGGATTTGTTCTTGTTGCTGTTCCAAACCCATTGGCCCCAGTGGTTTTATAAGTAAAATAGCTTCCTGTAGCTACATTTTTTATAGTATAATAGGAATTGGTTGGATTAAAATTTATGTGCCACGCGGCTTTATCATTATTTAATGCCTCGTCTGGAGTCATAACTTCATTTACTAGATTGCCTGTGTCATTAACAGCTATAAAAGCAGTATTCCGTCCTGTTGATATCCCTTCGCTTTTTATGTAGTACTTAGCAGTGTCATTGTTCAACTTAAGAGTGTACGAAGGAGTAGCATAGGTTCCTGTTGGAGGCAAACCGTCTTCTCCAAGAGCTTGATGTACAAGGGCATTGGCTATATATAAAAACTCACTTCCGTTATCTTCTTGTGCTCCATTAATACCATAAGGCCACATATGGACTGAGTCACCGGTTAAATGACTATTGGTGTTATTTTCAATAAACTGAATAACTGCGTCTGTTCTATTACCTAGCCAAAGTCCGCTAGAGCCTGTTTCCCTTAATGGGGAAGAAGGTCCATACCAAATACTGTGGGTTCCTACACCTATGGTATGCCCCATTTCATGTAGAGCTGTTCCAGTTCTCTGATAAGATGCGTTTGGTCCAAAGGTCATGTAACCGCCGTATGAGGCTTCTGCAGTTGGAACCCCAGATGAATAGCCTGCAGACAAATGATGCCCTTGAATACTAGTGAGATCATTGAAATATCTAACAGCTGTTGACATTGCCTCATCAATTCTTGTTAGCACATCGCCTGGCATGCCACTCCTTAGTGAATAACTCACTGTTCCTTTTGGAATTGTAATAAACTTCACTACTTCTCCATAGCCTACTGCATTTCCATTTGTTAAGGCATAAGCCCTCATATAATAGACAGTAGATGGTTCTAGATTCTCTAAATGATAAATATTTCCATTGTTAGTAAAATATTTTGTGGTTCTGTTATCTGTAATTGAAGGGTTTTCGTTTGTACTCCAACAAAATCCATGTTCTTTAAGTGATGTGAGCGCTATTCCAGTAATCGTACTTCGGCCAAATGCCATAGTTGCTCCTCTTGCATAATTAGGTTTAGTAACAACTGTTGGAGCAGTATCTGTTGGATTTGCTAACTGGTATTTAAAAATAGCTAAGTTTAAATCATTAATCGCATCATTTACTGCTTGCGTACTCACAGACAAGTCATTATTTACATTTATGGCCGTATTAGTAGCATCCTGTAGCGCTACAGCTTCATTGCCACTACCATCTCCATAAATGATTGTTGCTTCATCAATTGCATCTTGTAAGCCATTATAAGCATCAATAGAAGCCTGAGCATTCTTTGTTTTATCAATTAATAGTTGAATAGCATTTGCAATTTCCTCTTGGGTAGCTGATGAGTTTGCTATGGTTTGCTCTCCATAATCTATTGCGTTTACAAGTTCTGTGCGACTTCCATCATTAATTTTTTCAGGCAATAGAGCGTTTGCAGCATCGATTAAATCTTGGAGATAAGTTTTTGCGTCAGCAATATCAAAACCTTTGTATTGTAATCTATAATTATCGCAACTTAGCCAATTTCCTGAGGCATTTTCTGCTTTTAAACCAATCGTTACGGTTTCGTTTGTCAAGAAGAAGTCAACACTACGGTCTCCAAAAGTATCTACTGCTGTGGTATTATCGCCTGCAAAAATATGTGCACCTGTTGGAGTACCTCCAGCACCTGACTGTTGAATAAGCCCAGCAGCAACTGTTAGGCTATAAAACCCGGTAGGCAATCCGGTTATGGTCTGTTGTACACTTACATTTGGAATTTGACTTCCTGACGTTACCCATTTCTCAACATAAATATTGCCATCTTTAAGCGGAAAGGCAGTATTAGTTTGAGATGCCATTCCAATATTGGTCCAGCCTTCAAAATATGATTCAAAACTTGGGTTTACAATTTTATATGTTATGTCATAAGGGTTGCTTGGGGAAGCAGAGTTATATTCAAATTGTAATATAATATCATTTAAATTTTCAATAGCAAGCTCAAGCTCTGATGCAGATGTTGCGTTGGCAAGTATCGTTTGAGCATCTACTATCCCATTTGTTAATTCGCTTGAAGGATTTTGATATGCTTCAGCAACATCAATAACAGATTGTAAACTTGTCCTTAACTGATTTAATATAAGTTCATTAATGTCAGCTGGCGAAAGTGCACGATCATAGATTCTAAAATCAGTAATATTTCCATTGAAATAAGGGTCTGGCCATTGGGACTTTCCTAAATAATTTTGCGTATAATTATTTGTGCCAAGTGTTGCCGGAGAATAGGGTATGGTTCCCTGGCCATCTAAAACAGAATTTACATAAATTCTTGCTGTACTCCCTGAATAGCTAACTGCTACATGAACCCATTCGCCAATAGCCAAAGCGCTACTACCATCTATAGATACTTCGGTTCCATTGTATTTTATAGCATAACGCACGTTTCCAGAACCTCCTTGAGGTGCCAGAAATAAATAATTGTTTGTCCCAGACCCAAAATCGAAAATACGGCACCAAGTTGAATTTGCATTAATATATACCCATGCCGATATAGTAAACTCCGATAAGCTTCCAAATAAATTACCTGGGTTATTTGTGTTTATTATTTCAAGGTAATTATTTTCACCACCATCTAAACTAAGAGTGGTGTTATTATCTTTATTGGAAATCGTAGCATTCCCTCTGAGTATTGCACTATAATTATTTGCTGATTCGTCAGAAACAATATTGTTTGTAGCATTACTAAAAGTGTATCGCAGTGCTAAACCGCTGGTAATATCCTGAGAGAATAAACTGTTTGTGAGAAACAAACTTATTAGTATAAGGTAAAATTTTTTGAATGGAAATGTTTTCGTCTTCATTAGCTTTTAATCAATACTATTAATTTATGGTAATAATAGTTGTTTATAGAGTTTAGTTGATCGATACAAGATTGTAAAATAAATGATAATTATCAACAAATATGAGGTGTAAATCAGCAAAAAGTAGTGTGTAAAATGTCCATTTTATTGAAAATTTTGTCTTTTGATGATGTAATGGCTAAAATAAGTGACTTCTAATTACTTCTGTGATAAGTTACTTACCCAATAATCATCCCAGCAATGGTGGCAGAAATTAATGAAGCAATTGTTCCGCCTATGAGGGCTTTTATTCCGAATCTGGAAAGGGTTTTGCGTTGCCCAGGTGCCAAAGAACCAATTCCGCCAATTTGTATACCGATAGAGGCAAAATTTGCAAATCCGCATAGCATATAGGTGGCCATGATTATGGATTTTTCATAAGTTAGATGAATACTACTGCCTACATTTTTCAAATCAGCCAATTGAATATATCCGATAAATTCACTTGCAGCGATTTTTATGCCCAAAAGCTGTCCCATAAGCGCCATATCTTCCTGTGCAACACCAATAAGCCACATTAAAGGCGCAAACACATAACCTAAAATTAACTCTAAAGACAAACTTTCATAGGACGTGTTATTGGCTATCCAGCCGTTTAAATAGGTTATATCGCCAACCCATCCCAAAATACCATTGAACATGGCAATAAAGGCGACAAAAACCAATAACATAGCCCCAACATTTACAGCTAATTTTAACCCCTCAGTTGTGCCATTGGCAATGGCATCTAAAAAGTTTGAACCTATTTTTTCTTGAGAGACAGATACATCGGTATTTACATCTTCAGTTTGTGGATACAATATTTTAGAAATAACGATGGCTCCAGGGGCTGCCATTACAGATGCTGCCAATAAATGTTTTGCATAAAACAATCTTAAAGATGGGTCATCGCCACCAAGAAAACCAATATAAGCTGCTAAAACAGCACCTGCAACCGTTGCCATACCACCAATCATAACCAACAGCATTTCAGATTTGTTCATTTTTTCCAAGTAGGCTTTGATTAAAAGCGGCGCTTCGGTTTGCCCCAAAAAGATATTTCCGGCAACACTTAAACTTTCTGCTCCTGAAATTTTCAAGGTTTTTGAAAGTAACCAAGCCATGGCTTTTACGACTTTTTGAATAATGCCCAAGTAGAATAAAACTGAGGTTAACGCTGAGAAGAATATGATGGTTGGAAGCACTTGAAAAGCAAAAATAAATCCGAAGGTGTCCATGTCTACAACCAAGCCTTCAAAAAGGAATTTACTGCCGGCTCGTGTGAATTCAAGTACCTGAACAAACAGGCTTCCAATAAATTCAAAAATGTTTTTAATAAAAGGAATCTTTAAAACACCAATGGCAATTAGAAGTTGAAATGTCAGCCCGATACCAACAACTTTCCAGTTTATAGCCCGTTTATTACTACTAAATAAAAAGGCAATAAATACCAATGAAATCATACCGATAACTCCGCGCCAAAGACTGCCCATTGAGAAACCTTGGCTTGGTATTATTTCCGATGAGTTAGCGGAAGGCTTTTTGGATTCTAGTTCGAGTACATCAACGGATTTTAATTGATTGGAGACCGATTGACTGGAATCCACCAAAATTAAATCTGTCTTGGATGTCGTTTCTTCAGTTATTTTGCTTTGTTGAATGTCTTGAGCTACTGTTGGTGAAGTAAAAAATAAAAATAGAGCAACAAAAAACAAAAGCAATTTTCTCATATGTTATAAAGTGGTATTATTCTCTTTTGGAAATTTCGTCTCGAATGTGTGCCGCCTTTTCGTAGTCTTCTTTGGCAACAGCTTCATCAAGCAATTTTTGGAGTTCTTCAAGGGTTTTTCCTTTTAGATTTTCACGCGGTGCTTTGGGTTCAAGCTCGTTTGCAACTAGTTCATCCATTAAAATACTATCTTCAGCGCCCTCTTTTTCTTCGTCCTTTTTAGGGTTCACTTTTAAATAAATCCCCGCTTTATCAAGTATGTTTTTATATGTGAAAATAGGTGCCTGAAAACGGAGTGCCAAAGCAATGGCGTCACTGGTTCGGGCATCAATGATTTCCTCAATTTTGTCTCGTTCACAAATTAAACTGGAATAAAAAACGCCATCAACCAATTTGTGAATAATGACTTGTTTTACAACGATGTCAAATCGATCAGCAAAATTTTTAAATAAATCATGAGTTAAAGGTCGTGGCGGGCTAATTTCTTTTTCTAAAGCTATGGCTATAGATTGTGCCTCAAAAGCGCCAATAACGATAGGGAGTTTTCGTTCGCCATCTACTTCATTTAAAATCAGTGCATAAGCGCCATTTTGGGTTTGGCTATAGGAAATACCTTTTATGTTTAATCGTACTAAACTCATAATTTATTAAAAACGCAAAGAACTGTTTAAATTAGAACTTTACCAAGTGCCAAGACACAATTATATATAAAATGCTAATTTAAGCAGTTAAAAAGGACTATACAATTTATAAAAATAATAAATTACTCGGTAAAAGAGATTTATAAGCATAGCTTACTTATATCGAGCCGATTTACTGTTGCGCTTTAAAAGCTTTTAATTTTTCGATGAGTTCTGGAACTACCTGAAAAGCATCACCCACAACGCCGTAATCTGCGGCTTTAAAGAAGGGCGCTTCAGAATCTGTATTGATAACCACTTTTACTTTCGATGCATTAATTCCGGCCAAATGTTGAATTGCTCCAGATATACCTATGGCGATGTATAAATTTGAAGCTACGGGTTTCCCTGTTTGTCCAACGTGTTCGCTATGGGGTCTCCAACCTAAGTCTGAAACAGGTTTTGAGCATGCGGTAGCTGCACCTAAAACATCAGCCAGTTCTTCAATCATGCCCCAATTTTCAGGGCCTTTTAAACCTCTTCCGCCAGAAACAACAATTTCGGCATCGGCAATGGTAACTTTGTCAGTTGCCTTATCAACAGATTCTACTTTAACCTTTAATTCTGGAATGGAAGGAGAGAAGTCTTCTGAAGAAGCGCTGCCGCCACTTTCAACCAAACCATGTGAATTATTTGAAACCCCAACAATTTTAATATCGGTATTAATTTGGGTGTTTTCGAATGCTTTATTGGTAAATGCCGAACGTTTTACTGTAAAAGGACTGGTGCTGGAAGGTACATCAACCACATTGGATGCGTAACCTGCATTTAGGCCCACTGCCAATAGAGGCGCTAAATATTTGCTATCTGCACTAGAACTTATAATAACCACTTTAGTGCCTTCTTTTTCTGCGGCCTGTTTGATGACTGAAGCAAATGCATTGGCATTAAATTTATCTAACTGGCTGTTTTTTACGTTTAAAACTTTGTCCACACCATAGTTACCCAATGCTGAAGTGTCGTTCACATTTATGGCTACAGCTGTTACCGTAGTTCCGAGCTGGGAGGCAACTGCTTTGGCGTAGGAAGCAACTTCGAAAGCTGCTTTTTTAAATTTACCTTGTTCTGATTCTGTATATACTAAAACTGACATAAAAATTTCTTTAATTTTTTTCCTGAACGTGTTTCAGGAACTCATTATTATTTCTTCTGACTTTTTAAAATATTCCGAAACAAGTTCGGAATGATTTAGCCAGCTAAATCACTTTGGCTTCGTTGTGAAGTAGGTTTACCAATTCGTCTAAATTGTCTGGAGATACCAATGTAACCGCACCTTTTGGAGCAGGTTTTTCAAAGGAAACCGATGTGGTTTCAGCATTGGCATTAACAGGTTCAACCACAGTCAATGGTTTTTGTCTTGCCATCATGATACCTCGCATATTTGGTATGCGCAAATCACTTTCGTTTACCAAACCTTTTTGTCCACCAATAACCAAAGGCAATGAAGTTGAAACCGTTTCTTTGCCGCCATCAATTTCTCGAGTGGCTTTTGCAGCAGTTTCATCAACTTCTAGAGCAATACAGTTATTTATAAAGTTGGCTCCTGTTAGGCCAGCCAACATGCCGGGAACCATACCGCCATTGTAATCTATAGATTCGCGACCAGCAATAACCAAATCGTAGCCACCATCTTTAACCACATTGGCCAATTGTTTAGCCACTGAAAACCCATCGGTAGCTGCCGTATTTACACGAATGGCGGCATCGGCGCCTATAGCCAAGGCTTTACGTAAAGTAGGTTCAGTTTCAGCACCGCCAACATTTACAACGGTAACCGTTGCACCTTGTTTTTCTTTAAACCACATGGCGCGGGTTAAGCCAAATTCATCATTTGGGTTGATGACAAACTGTACACCATTTGTGTCGAATTTGGTGTCGCCATCGGTAAAATTAATCTTTGATGTAGTGTCTGGTACATGACTTATACACACTAATATTTTCATAATATTTTGAAGTTAAAAGGTCTTATTTTTTTCAGGATACGAAGGTAATTATTTTATTCTGAATATTTACTATGCGTGCATAGTAAATTTTAAAAAAATGTTACTAGAACATCCGCCTTTTATTGTTATTTTTGCTTCTCCATTTAAAATTTTTTTAATGAAAACAATTCAATTTAGAGAAGCCATTTGCGAAGCCATGAGCGAAGAGATGCGCCGAGATGAGAGCATTTACTTAATGGGTGAAGAGGTAGCCGAATATAACGGAGCTTATAAAGCCTCAAAAGGTATGTTGGACGAATTTGGCCCTAAACGTGTAATCGATACGCCTATTGCAGAGCTTGGTTTTGCGGGGATAGCCATCGGTTCAACTATGACAGGAAACCGCCCTATAGTAGAGTACATGACCTTCAACTTCTCTTTAGTTGGAATTGACCAAATTATAAACAACGCCGCAAAAATCAGACAAATGTCTGGTGGGCAGTTTAAGTGCCCTATTGTTTTTCGTGGCCCAACAGCTTCTGCAGGACAATTGGGAGCAACGCATTCACAAGCATTTGAAAACTGGTTTGCCAACACACCAGGTTTAAAGGTGGTTGTACCTTCAAACCCTTATGACGCCAAAGGACTTTTAAAGGCATCCATTCGTGATGATGACCCAGTAATTTTCATGGAAAGTGAGCAAATGTATGGCGATAAAGGTGAAGTGCCAGAAGGCGAATACATTGTGCCACTTGGTGTTGCAGATATTAAACGAGAAGGAACCGATGTAACCATCGTTTCTTTTGGAAAAATAATAAAAGAAGCTTTTAAAGCAGCTGACGAACTTGAAAAGGAAGGCATTTCTTGTGAAATTATTGATTTGCGTACCGTTCGCCCTATGGACAGAAAAGCCATTGTGGATTCTGTTAAAAAAACAAACCGTTTGGTAGTGCTTGAAGAAGCTTGGCCATTTGGCAACGTAGCTACTGAAATCACTTATTTAGTTCAATCTGAAGCATTTGATTATTTAGATGCGCCAGTTGTAAAAATAAATACAGCCGATACACCTGCACCTTACTCACCAGTATTGTTGGCAGAATGGTTGCCAAATCATGAAGATGTTATCAAGGCGGTTAAAAAGGTAATGTATAAATTATAGGAAACAATTCTTTAGAGAATATAAAGACTTCATTGGCGTAAATGTTAATGAAGTTTTTTGTTTTATAAAACTTAAATAGTCTATTTGTATATTTGCGCTAAAACCCCATTACCCCATTTCTTAATACGTTACCCTGAATGAACCTAAAACTGCTAATTTTCATTTTCTTTTTCGGAATTTTTTCTGCCTTTGCCCAAACAAAGGTCAGCGGTTATGTTTTTGATGAATTCGACACCCCTGTTGCTTTTGCTACTATAATTTTTAAAGGGTCAACAACAGGAACCATTACCAATGAAGATGGGCGGTTTTATTTAGAATCTGATGAAACATGGGATGCCTTGACCGTATCTTTTATCGGTTACGAAACATTGAATATTCCTTTGGAAAAAAAGGTGAATTACGATTTGAAATTTATTTTAAAGGAAGAAGCTGCCCAACTAGATCAAGTTGTGATTATTTCCGGTAAACAGCCCAAAAAGAACAATCCGGCCATAGATTTGCTTAAAAAAATATGGGCAAATAAACGCAGTAATGGCCTAAAACAATTTAAACAATATCAATACGATAAGTATGAAAAGGTTGAATTCGATTTAAATACCATTGATAGCGCCCTGATTAGAAGCAAGATGTTTAAAGGTATGGAGTTTGTTTTTAATGAAGTGGACACTTCTAGGGTTACTGGCAAAACCTATTTGCCCATGTTTATAAACGAAGCGGTTTCGCAAGTTTACGGCGATAATGTGATGAGTAAAACAAAAGAAGTATTAAAAGGAAACAAAAACTCTGGTTTCAGCGATAACCAAGTGATTATTGATTTTGTTGATGACCTGTATTCCGATTTTAATGTTTACGATAACTATCTGAAATTCTTTGATAAAAGTTTTGTGAGTCCATTATCCAGAACGGGTGTTAGTACTTATAATTATGTGCTTTCTGATAGCGCCTTTATAGATAATAAGTGGTGCTACAACATCATTTACTACCCGAGGCGTAAAAACGAACTAACCTTTAAGGGTGATTTTTGGGTGGCCGATACCACGTATGCCATCAAGGAAATTAATCTTCAGGCTTCAAAAAGTGCCAATATTAACTGGGTTAAAGAAATATATATTGAACAGGAATTTGAAGTGCTGAACGATTCTCTTTTCCTTGTAAAGCGCGATTATATGATGAGTGACTTTGCATTCAATAAAAAAGAAAAATCCAGAGGCATTTATGGAAAGCGAACCACGCTTTACGATAATTACAAGTTTGACATTGAGTTGGATAAGAAATTCTACGAAAAGGAAGTCACCAACTATCACGAGGATGTTTATAATAGAGATGAAAGCTTTTGGTCAGAAAACCGTTTGGAAGAACTAAACAAAGACGAAAAGGGCGTTTACAAAATGTTGGACACCCTAAAAACTGTTAAGAAGTTTAAACGGCTTTACAATTTAGGAAGCATTTTGGCATCGGGTTATATTGAGTTCAATACCTTACCGTTGGATTACGGGCCTATTTTTTCAACTTTTGGATTTAATGAGGTGGAAGGTTTACGGCTAAGAACAGGTGGGCGTACCTATTTTGGACCCAATGACCCTTGGCGATTGGAAGGTTTTTTGGCCTATGGTTTTGATGACGATAAGTTTAAATATGGTATTTCGGGCAAATGGCTGATTGATAGAAAAAGCCGACTCATAATTTCTGGAGGCAATAGGCGCGATGTAGAGCAAATAGGTGCTAGTTTAACCACTAGTACTGATGTTTTGGGAAGGAGTCTGGCTTCGTCGGCAGTGGTTGGAACAAGTGTCAACGATAAACTAACCACCATCAATTTAACGAGTTTGGCAGTGCAAGCGGAGCCTTGGCGCAACGTCATTTTTAGATTGGGGGGCAATTACCGTACATTGGAGTCCGCTTCGTCAACCTTTAGTTTAGACTATAATACGGCTACTGGAGTGGCTTCTGAGATTAAGCAGTTTGAGTCTACTTTGTCGCTTTCATATTTTCCAAAACGAAAAATGACCGGTTTTGGTGTGGAACGACGAATTGCCAACGACGATTTTGCCCGCTTGTTTGCCCAAGTGAGTTTAGGCGATAAATCGGTTTTGAATAGTGATTTTGATTATACCAAATTGCAGTTTTCTTATGTTCAGCCATGGCAAATTGGCGGTTTCGGTAGATTAACCACAACATTAGAGGCCGGTAAAACCTTTGGCGAAGTGCCACTTGGTTTGTTGAGCGTTATCCCCGGTAACCAATCGTATTTTTCAATTTACAATACTTTTTCGCAACTCGATTTTTATGAGTTTGTAACCGATACTTATGCCTCGTTTCATTTTGAGCATAATTTTAATGGCCGCCTGTTTTCAAGAATTCCTTTTTTACGAAAACTAAACTTGCGCGAAATTGTGAGCTTACGTGGGGCTTGGGGCGAGATTTCAGATGAAAATATTGCCTTAAACACCACCAATAACCCCAATAACATTGATTTGGTGGCACCATCAAACAAACCTTATTACGAATATAGTTTGGGTGTTGGTAATATTTTTAAAGTGTTTAGAATAGACTTTAATTTTAGGGGAAATTATAAAGATGCTCAACTATACCCCAATGCCCGAAAATTTGGGGTTACCGGAAGTTTTGGGTTTTATTTTTAGTAAGTTCGTTTAACTTTAAGATATGGGTTTTTTTAATTATCTGTATCGGTAGTTAAACGAAGGTAGTTGAAATTTTTTACAAAGTCAATAATGGCCAATAAAAAAGCCCTATGAAAAATCATAAGGCTTTTTTATTAATTCTTAATTGGATAAATTTTTACAACCCAAAAACTGCTTTTACTTTCTCAACATAATCCAGCTTTTCCCAAGTAAACAATTCAACATCAAGTGTAACGGTTTCGCCGTTAGGCTGTGAAAAGGTTTTGGTAACAGTTTCGTTTTGTCTACCCATATGGCCATAAGCAGCCGTTTCACTGTACATGGGCGAACGTAGTTTTAAGCGCTCTTCTATGGCAAACGGACGCATATCAAAAATCTCAGAAACTTTTTCAGCAATTTCACCATCTGTCATATTAAACGGGCAAGTGCCATAGGTGTCAATAAAAATACCCATAGGTTCTACCACGCCAATAGCATAGCTAACCTGTACCAAAACTTCGTCGGCAACACCAGCAGCCACTAGATTTTTGGCGATATGGCGCGTCGCGTAAGCAGCACTACGGTCTACCTTACTTGGGTCTTTTCCAGAAAATGCCCCGCCACCATGGGCGCCTTTTCCGCCATAAGTGTCCACTATAATTTTACGGCCTGTTAACCCGGTATCGCCGTGGGGGCCACCGATAACAAATTTTCCTGTTGGGTTGATGTGGTATTTTATGTCGCTGTTAAATAATTTTTGAATGGATTCAGGAAGTTTAGCAACCACTCGCGGAATCAAGATATCAACAACGTCTTTTCTGATTTTTGCCAACATGGTTTCGTCATCGGCAAAATCGTCGTGCTGGGTCGATACCACTATGGCGTCAATACGTTGCGGAATATTGTCGTCGCTATATTCAATGGTTACCTGGCTTTTGCTGTCTGGGCGCAGGTAAGTAATCTCTTTGTTCTCCCTGCGCAATGCAGCAAGTTCCTTTAAAATTCTATGCGATAAATCTAAGGCCAATGGCATAAAGTTTTCCGTTTCGTTGGAGGCATAGCCAAACATCATGCCCTGGTCGCCAGCACCTTGCTCTTCTTTTTTGCCACGGTCAACACCTTGGTTAATGTCTTCAGATTGCTCATGGATAGCCGAAAGCACACCACAAGAATTACCATCAAACATGTATTCGCCTTTGGTGTAGCCAATTTTATTGATGGTATCGCGCGCAATTTTTTGAACATCCAAATAGGTGTGCGATTTAACCTCACCAGCAAGAATAACTTGTCCTGTTGTAACCAAAGTTTCGCAGGCTACTTTGGATTCTTTGTCAAAAGCTAAAAAATTGTCGATTAACGCATCGCTAATTTGGTCTGCAACTTTGTCTGGGTGACCTTCAGAAACACTTTCTGAAGTAAATAAATAAGCCATATTTTTTATTTTATTGCAAGATTTGACGGATAACGTCCAAGGAAGTGTGCACTGCCTTTAGCATTTTTGCTTGTGCCGTATCTGTTACGCCACAAAGAGGTTGCAATCAGTCAAATCTTTCCTCTTATTGTTTTTGGTTGGGCAAAAGTAAAAAAATAATGGAAAATGGACGTTAATATTTGCCTAAAAAATAGACCCAGCACCAATTCAATCTATTTATTGAAATGGCCTCGTCATACCCCGCTTTTTTTCCAAAATAATTGGTAGTTAAAAATTATTTGCAAATATTTGCGGCACCAAATGAAAAAGCAAGTATCAAATATCATTTTTACGGTTGTCGGTGTCATTATTTCACTGGGCTAGTAGGGTGGTATAAAAGAATAAAAATACATTTTTAGCCTTCCTACTTATTGGAGGGCTTTTTAATGCTTTTTTTTTCATTTTGAACATCATAAAAATAATAGATTAATTACTTGTTTTTCAAATGATTAAGTAGGTTTTTGAAGTCGTGAGTTTAACCCAATCTAGCAATGGTAGAGCCTGATAAGTAATCAATCAATTAATTTCGAAAATTATTTGGGCTATTTTGGGGAATTCTTGTTAAAAATCTTAAAATTTTAGAATACCAAACAAAAAACGAATTAAAGCACTGAATTATTCATAACTAAAATGAAGGAACTAAATAAACACAGTAAAAGACTAACACAAGATGAATCTCAACCGGCCTCGCAGGCCATGTTATACGCCGTAGGTTTAACGGATGAAGACATGAACAAAGCCCAAGTTGGTATAGCCAGTACAGGATACGATGGCAACCCATGTAACATGCATTTGAATAATTTGGCCGCTGAGGTAAAAATTGAGTGTAAAATAGCTGGATTGGTTGGTTTAGGGTTCAATACCATTGGTGTGAGTGATGGTATTTCAATGGGGACTTCGGGGATGAATTATTCTCTGGCATCTCGCGATATTATTGCGGATTCTATCGAAACGGTAATGAACGCCCAAAGTTACGATGCGTTAATTTCTGTTGTTGGTTGCGATAAAAACATGCCTGGTGCCGTTATTGCTATGCTGCGTTTAAATCGTCCGTCAATTATGATGTACGGCGGAACTATCGCTTCAGGAAACTATAAAGGACAAAAACTAAATATTGTTTCTGCTTTTGAAGCTTTGGGACAAAAAGTGGCCGGTGAGATTAATGAGGAAGAGTACAGGGAAATTATAAAAAGAGCTATTCCAGGGGCGGGAGCTTGTGGTGGTATGTACACCGCAAACACTATGGCTTCGGCCATTGAGTGTATGGGGTTTGCATTACCTTACAACTCGTCAATTCCTGCCGAAAACCCGAATAAATTATCAGAAAGCGAAAGAACGGCCATTGCAATAAAAAACCTTTTGGAACTGGATTTGAAACCTTTGGATATCATTTCAAAAAAATCCATTGAAAATGCTATTGCTTTAGTAAACGCACTGGGAGGTTCTACAAATGCCGTATTGCATTTCTTGGCTATTGCGCATGCGGCGGATATCGATTTTACATTGGAAGATTTTCAACGTGTGAGTGATAGAACACCATTGATTGCCGATTTAAAACCAAGTGGAAAATACTTAATGGAAGATGTCCACGGTATTGGTGGAACGCCTGTCGTAATGAAATATTTATTGGATAATGGTTACTTGCACGGTGATTGTATGACCGTTACAGGAAAAACTTTAGCTGAAAATTTAAAGGATGTCGAGCCGCTTAAGTTCGAAGAAGAAGATGTTATCTATCCTATAGATAAGGCGCTTAAATCTTCAGGAAATCTTCAGATTCTTTATGGAAATTTGGCAACTGAAGGAGCTGTGGCTAAAATATCAGGAAAAGAAGGCTTGGTGTTTGAAGGTAAAGCCGTGGTGTATGATGGCGAGCAAGCTGCTAATACAGGAATTTCAAAGGGAGAAGTTGAAAAAGGCGATGTAGTCGTCATCCGATATGTGGGCCCAAAAGGAGGTCCTGGTATGCCCGAAATGCTTAAACCGACGTCACTAATTATGGGTGCTGGTTTAGGAAAATCGGTAGCATTGATTACAGATGGGCGTTTTTCAGGTGGAACGCACGGCTTTGTAGTTGGGCACATTACCCCAGAAGCGCAAACAGGAGGAACTATTGGATTGGTGAAAACGGGCGATAGAATAAGAATCAGTGCAGAAGATAATTCCATAAATGTATTGGTTTCAGATGAAGAATTGGGAGAAAGAAAAGCAAAATGGGTTGCTCCAGAATTAAAACATAAAAAAGGAATTTTATATAAATATGCAAAATCAGTGGCATCAGCTTCAAAAGGCTGTGTGACGGATGCATTTTAATTGTCATTCCTGCGTAAGTAGGAATCTCATCATTAAACGTTGAGAACATGAAAACACAAACCGTAAACAAAACAAAAGAAGTGGCAGATAAAGTAGAGAGAATTACAGGTAGCGAGGCTATTATAAAATGTTTATTGGCCGAAGGCGTTGATATTCTTTATGGTTACCCTGGAGGTGCTATAATGCCCGTGTATGACGAATTGTTTAAGTATCAAGACCAAATTCACCATGTGCTGACGCGCCACGAACAGGGTGCAGCACATGCTGCTCAAGGTTATGCCAGAATTTCGGGTAAAGTAGGTGTGGCCATGGCTACTTCAGGTCCTGGAGCTACTAATTTAATTACTGGTATAGCCGATGCACAGATAGATTCAACACCTTTGGTTTGCATTACAGGTCAAGTGTTTTCACATTTATTAGGTAGTGATGCTTTCCAAGAAACCGATATTGTTGGTATTTCTACACCAGTAACCAAATGGAACTGTCAGGTTACAAAAGCAGCCGATATTCCTGAGGCTTTGGCGAAAGCCTTTTACATTGCCAAAAGCGGAAGGCCAGGTCCGGTATTGGTAGATATCACGAAAGATGCTCAAGTAAGTCAACTTGATTTTAAGTATGAAAAGTGTAAGGGTATAAGAAGTTATACGCCTGTACCAAAAACAAAACCAGAAGCCATAAATGCTGCTGCGGAATTGATTAACAATGCCAAAAAACCTTTGATCGTTTGGGGGCAAGGCGTAATCTTAGGTCAAGCTGAAGAAGAATTGAAGGCGGTTGTTGAAAAAACGGGAATTCCAGCGTCATGGACTATTTTGGGTGCTTCGGCGTTGCCAACTTCCCATCCATTAAATGTTGGAATGGTAGGCATGCACGGAAATTATGCGCCAAATAAATTGACAAATGAGTGCGATGTACTTATTGCCATTGGAATGCGATTTGACGACCGTGTTACCGGTGATTTAAAGACCTATGCAAAACAAGCCAAAATAATCCATTTTGATATTGATCCTGCTGAGATTGATAAAAACGTAAAAACAGATGTAGCTGTTCTTGGTAACGCTAAGGAAAGTTTGGCTTTGCTTTTGGACGCTTTAAATGAAAATTCTCATGAAGGTTGGTTGCAAGAGTTTAAGAATTTATATGCTATTGAGTTTGAAAAAGTAATTAAAAATGACCTTCACCCAATCAAACAAGGGTTAACTATGGGCGAGGTGTTAAAGCAAATAAATGTTGAAAGCAAAGGTAATGCAGCCATTGTTTCAGATGTTGGGCAACATCAAATGATAGCCTGCAGGTATTCAGAGTTTAACGTTACAAAAAGTAACATTACTTCAGGAGGTTTAGGCACCATGGGCTTTGCACTTCCAGCGGCTATCGGTGCTAAAATGGCTGCGCCAGAGCGCGATGTTGTAGCTATTATCGGTGATGGTGGTTATCAAATGAATATTCAGGAATTGGGAACCATTTTCCAAACTAAGGTTCCTGTAAAAATAGTTGTTTTAAATAACGAATTTTTAGGGATGGTTCGCCAATGGCAACAGTTGTTTTTTGATAGACGCTACGCATCAACCGAAATGACCAATCCAGATTTTGTTACCATCGCTAAAGGGTATCACATCAGTGCCCAGCGCGTAACCAAGCGTGAGGAATTGGCAGACGCCGTTAAAGAAATGATGGCTTCAGAAGGGGCATATTTCCTTGAAGTTTGTGTTGAGAAAGAAGACAATGTGTTCCCAATGATACCTTCAGGGGCATCAGTTTCAGATATCAGATTAAGCTAAGATTACAAAGATGAACGAAGACATAAAAACATTCACCATATCGGTTTACACCGAAAACAATATAGGTTTACTTAACCGTATTTCAGCGATATTTCAAAGGCGACATATCAACATTGAAAGTTTAACGACCTCACAGTCAGAGATTGATGGTGTTAACCGTTTTGTGATTGTGGTGAATACTACAGAAACCCAAGCAATGAAAATTGTAAGGCAAATAGAAAAGCAGGTTGAAACCATTAAAGCCTACTATCATACAGATGATCAAACTATTTTTACGGAATCTTGTATGTTTAAAATTAAGTCGGATTTATTGTTTGATGAACCTCAAATTCAAAATATCATCAAAGAAAGCGATACCAGAATTGTTACTGTAAACAAAGAGTTTTTTGTGCTTGAAAAATCAGGTAGAAGAAACGAAATAGAATCTTTACGAAGAGATTTGAATGTGTTCGGTATCATGCAATTTGTGCGTTCTGGTAGAATTGCGGTAACCAAAGACGAAATGAAAATAACAGAAATGCTTACGGCATTTAATAACCAATAAACAAACCAATAATAACAATAAAATTAAAATGGGAAATTATTTTAACACGCTATCGTTAAGAGATAAATTAAATCAATTATCGAAGTGTAGATTTATGGACACTTCTGAATTCGCTGATGGAGTAAATGCATTAAAAGGTAAAAAAGTAGTAATCGTTGGCTGTGGGGCTCAAGGTTTAAACCAAGGGCTTAACATGAGAGATTCTGGATTGGATATTTCTTATGCTTTACGTGATGCTGCCATTGCAGAAAAACGTGCATCTTTTGTAAATGCAACCGAAAACGGATTTACCGTAGGCACTTACCAAGAGTTAATTCCAATTGCAGATTTAGTTTTAAACTTAACACCAGATAAACAACACACTAGCGTGGTTAACGCGGTAATGCCTTTGATGAAAAAAGGAGCTACTTTAGCGTATTCCCATGGATTCAATATTGTTGAAGAAGGCATGCAAATCCGTAAAGACCTTACAGTAATTATGGTAGCACCTAAGTCTCCAGGTTCTGAGGTTCGCGAGGAATACAAAAGAGGTTTTGGTGTGCCAACATTAATTGCCGTACACGAAGAAAATGATCCAGAAGGAAAAGGTTGGGCGCAAGCTAAAGCTTATGCTGTTGCAACCGGTGGTGACAGAGCAGGTGTATTGGCATCATCTTTTATTGCTGAAGTAAAATCAGATTTAATGGGTGAGCAAACCATTCTTTGTGGCCTGTTGCAAACAGGTTCTATCCTATGTTTCGATAAAATGGTTGAAAAAGGAATCGATCCAGGTTATGCTTCAAAACTAATCCAATATGGATGGGAAACCGTAACCGAAGGTTTAAAATACGGTGGTGTTACCAATATGATGGATCGTTTGTCTAACCCAGCAAAAATTAAGGCGTTCGAGTTGTCAGAAGAATTAAAAGATATCATGCGTCCGTTGTTCCAAAAACACATGGATGACATTATTGAAGGTCGTTTTTCTGCAGGTATGATGGAAGATTGGGCTAATGATGACAAAGATTTATTGGGATGGAGAGCTGCAACAGCCGAAACTGCTTTTGAAAAAACTCCAGCTGGAAACATGGAAATTACCGAGCAAGAATATTACGATAACGGTGTATTGATGGTCGCTCTTGTGCGTGCAGGTGTTGAGTTGGCTTTTGAGGCTATGGTAGATTCAGGTATCATTGACGCATCAGCCTACTATGAGTCGTTACATGAAACACCGCTAATTGCCAATACCATTGCTAGAAAGAAGCTATACGAAATGAACCGTGTAATTTCTGATACTGCCGAGTACGGATGTTACCTGTTCGATCATGCTTGTAAGCCTTTATTGGGTGATTTTATGAAGAAAATTGATACCGATGTAATAGGTAAAGCTTATTCAAAAGATAACGGTAAAGCCGTTGATAATGCTAAATTAATTGCTGTGAACAAAGCTTTAAGAGAGCATCCAGTTGAAAAGGTTGGAAGATTCTTAAGAGCATCGATGACGGCTATGAAACCAATAGTATAAACCATTAAACAAACAACTAAACTAAACTAAATTTGATGGTGAAAGCCTGTTGGATTTTAAAATCTGGCAGGCTTTTTTAATTGTTGAAATGTTTAATTTTAAAGTGAAAAGATGAAGCTGGAAATGCAAACTTATTTTCCTAAAATAGAAGATGTAAAACGTGCAGCCGAAACCATTAAAAAGGTATCGGCAGTTACCCCTTTAAGTCCAAGTTTAAGGTATTCCAAGAAATTTGGTGCCAATATTCTTTTTAAGCGCGAAGACCTCCAGCAAGTGCGATCATATAAAATTCGAGGTGCTTATAATAAGATAAGTTCATTAACAAAAGAAGAGGCCGAAAGTGGTGTAGTTTGTGCAAGTGCTGGTAATCATGCACAGGGTGTTGCTTTGTCGTGCAAGCTTTTGAAGATTAAGGGAACCATTTATATGCCAGCCCCAACCCCAAGCCAAAAGGTGGAACAGGTTGAAATGTTTGGTGAAGATTTTATAGAAATTAAATTGGTTGGTGATACTTTTGACGATGCCTATCACGCTGCTATTACAGAATGTGAGCAGTTGGGAAAAACATTCATCCATCCATTTAATGACGAAAAAGTTATCGAAGGCCAAGCCACCATAGCCTTAGAAATTTTGGAACAAGCAAAAGAGCCAATAGATTATGTTTTTGTCGCCGTTGGTGGAGGCGGATTGGCTTCAGGTTTATCAACCGTTTTTAAAATATTGTCACCAAACACTAAAATTATTGGTGTTGAGCCTGAAGGTGCGCCTTCAATGACCGTTTCAATAAAAAGCAATGAAAATACCGAGCTCGGTGAAATCGACAAGTTTGTTGACGGTGCTGCGGTGAAACGCGTGGGCGATTTAAATTTTGCTATCTGTAAAAAGAATTTGGATGCCATGGCAACCGTTCCGGAAGGCAAGGTTTGTGAAACCATTTTAGAACTTTATAATAAAGATGCCATTGTGGTTGAGCCTGCTGGGGCACTTAGTATTTCTGCTCTGGATTTTTATGCCGAAGAAATAAAAGATAAAAATGTGGTCTGTGTGGTTAGCGGTAGCAACAATGATATTATAAGAACGCCGGAAATCAAAGAAAGGGCGCTGTTATATGCCAATTTGAAGCATTATTTTATTGTAAATTTTCCACAACGTGCAGGAGCATTAAAGGAATTCGTAGTCGATATTTTGGGAAAAAATGACGACATCACTTATTTTCAATACGCCAAAAAAACCAATAGGGAAAATGGTTCAGCCGTGGTTGGGGTTCAATTGAAATCTGCCGACGATTTAAAGCCCTTAATTGCCAAAATGAAAGAGCACAATTTTTATGGCGACTATTTAAATGACAAGCCAGATTTGTTTCAGTTTTTGGTTTAAAACTTTAAACTTATTTCCAATACTGAATGCTATCATTATACATAGCATCTAAAGATAATTGAACTGCCTTGGCTGTATTTGCACCGGTAAAAACATTTGAAATAGGCTGTTTGTTATCTAAAATGGCATCCCGAAAATCTACAAGTGCTTGTTTGCTAGGATCTAAATGTGATACTTTAAGTGGATAGATTTGTCGTTGAGAATTTGGATTTGATGTTGCTCCAGAAACGCCGTCAACTTCAATAAACTCTTTTTTTACATTAGGCTCATAGCTTATCCAAGCTTTTATGTAGTCTAAGAAAAGTGTGCCTTTACTGCCGTTTACTTTAATTTGGTAATCATCTAAGCTGTTGCTGGTTAAACAAGTAAACGTTGCTTTTACGCCACTTGGGTAATCAAACAACAGGTGGATATTATCAAACGTTTCCCTTCCATCTTTCCAATAATCTATGCCGCCAATGCCCATTATCTTTTTTGGGTTTTCCTCTAAAACCCAATTGGCAAAATCAATTTGATGTGAGCAAAGTTCTGCTGCCAAACCTCCAGAAAATTCTCTGTACATTCTCCAATTAATCGCTCGTTCCAACTTCGGGTCTGGTACTGGTCGTCTCCAATTCCAATTCCGGTTCCATTGGCATTCAAATGATGTTATTTCGCCTATTTCACCCTCTTTCAATAGTTTTACAACATGGTTATAAAGTTTGGAGCTGTGGTATTGATGCCCAGTTTGAAAAATAGATTTTGAGGAGGAAACTTTTTTTACTAGGCCATTAATTTCATCTAACCCCATGGCCATGGTTTTTTCACAGTAAATATGTTTATCTGCATCAAGCGCGTCGTTTGCGATAGCAGAATGAGAGCTAAGCGGAGTTGCAATCAAAACGGCATCAACATTTTTGTTTTCTAGGAGTTTTTTATGGTTTGTATAGGCTTTAGCTTTATTTGAAGTTTTAGATAAACCTTCCTCTAATCTAAATGGAAGCGTGTCGCAAACGGCAACTACATTTATGCCTTCTATTTCATTAAGAATAGGAATAAGGCCTCCTCCTCTATCTCCTGTTCCTATAACGCCAATGTTAATCGTGTTATTAGTGCTAATGCTTTTTGAAAAAGCCCCTAAAGATGATGTTCTGGCTATAACTGCACTTGTGGCCAACCCCCCTTTTGTTATGAATTCTCTACGTTTCATGTTATTTCAACTTTATTAAACAGGCTTTATTTCCCAACCTGGTTCGTATGTTCTAGACCATAGTTTCATGGCATCTCTATCAAATATTCTGCCTGTATTTTCATCTACCTCGAATGGTTTTTCTATCCTGGATGCAATGTTGGCGTAATGGGTTAGCATTTGGCTTACAACGCCTTCATTTATTGGAGATTTTAATGTTTCTTTACCTCTTATGGCTTGAAAAAAGTTTTCAGAATGCATTGTGGTAAGTCCACCACCACCACCTAAAGTGATACCGTCCTCAATTCCTTTAGTTATATTTTCTTTTATAAGTTTTCCTTTTAAATCGAACAGCTTGTAACCATCTCTATCAATAAACACCGAGCCTTCTGAGCCGTAAATTATTGTACCTCTTCCTGCACCGTACTTATCATATCCGTTTCTGCTTTGCCCGTCCCATTGAATTGTTTTGTTACCAGAAAACTTAAAGGTAGCCTCCATAGTATCGTACATTTCCCAGCCATCATTTGGGTATTGAAATTTACCCGAATACACATCAACATAAATGGGGTAATCAACCTGTAATGCCCAACGAGCAATATCGAGTTCGTGTGTAGCATTATTGCCCGTTTCAGCGGTTCCAAAATCCCAACCGTACCAATGCCAGTTATAGTCCCAGGTGTCATGCATATAGTCTTTTCGCGGAGAAGGGCCTTGAAAAAGTTCCCAGTCCAATCCTTCGGGTGGAGCAGATTTTTTAGGTAAAGGTACTTCGCCCCTTGAGTTTGTGTAAAACGCAATGGCTTTGTAAGGATTGCCAATTATTCCGTTATGAATATCGTTAATGATTTCGGTTGATTCTTTTGATGAGCGTTGTTGATTGCCCATTTGAACAAGCTTTTTGTATTTAGTTTGATAAGCTACAAGTAGTTCACTTTCTTTTGGGTTATGGCTACAAGGTTTTTCCAAATAAACATGCTTATTGGCTTGCATTGCCATACATGCTCCTGGAGCATGCCAATGATCTGGTGTTGCCATAAATATGGCATCTATTTTTTTGTCATCTAATATAGCCCTAATGTCATTTTCAAGTTTAGGCTTGTAATCTATATGGTTTGAAATTTTTTTTGCTGCATTTTCGCGCTGTTTTTTCATAACATCGCATAGGTAAATCAATTCTATATTGTTACTTTTTTTTACAATGGCATCAATATAAGCGCCCCAACGTCTCCCCAAACCCTGAATAGCAACTTGAATTCTGTCATTAGCTCCAATTATTCGTGAATAATTTTTAGCCGAGACACTGTTTATTCCTCCAGTTAACGCTACACCAAGAGTGCCTGCCGTAGCTTTTTTTATAAAATTCCGTCTAGTTGAACCCATGTCTTATTAGTTTAATTCTCTTATTTTAATACTTCTGTAATGTACGGTATTGCCATGGTCTTGAAGTAAGATATGGCCACTTATCCATTGCCCGAAATCAGGCCATACTTTATACTTGCTGTAAGCAACTAAGGCTTTAAACATTTGCGAATGCCTGTCGTATTCTACAACTTTTTCATTATTTAGCCAATGCTCAACTTTTAATCCTTTAACAATTATTCTTGCTTTGTTCCATTTGTCAATGCCTTTAAACTGTTTCCCTCTTCCTGGGACTGAAAGGTTTTCAGCTGCAATTAAATCATAGAGTGAGCCAACAGTTCTGTTGCCATTAACACCAAGTTTTGCGTCTGGATGGTTCACGTCGTCCAAAATTTGAAATTCACAACCAATTGCCGAGCCCATCCCTTTATTAAGTTCGGGGTCTACAAAATATTTTATTCCGCTATTGGCCCCCTTTGTGATTTTAAATTCGAGCTCTAGCTCAAAACTACTATAAAGTTTTTCTGTAATAATGTCACCAGGACCCGTTGATTCTCCTCCATTGGTTTCCAAAATAGTAAGTATTCCATCCTTAATTTCCCATCCGGATTTTGGAAAATGGTCTAGTTTTGCACCACGCCACCCTTTATTGGTTTCACCGTCCCATAATAATCGCCACCCATGGTCTTTTTCATGCTCAGTTAAAGTGTTCACCAAATAACTAACTTCTTTTACATTTGGATTAATTGCCCATTGTGATTGCTTCAAATTATCGGTTTTTATTCTAATGTTTTTCCATTTAATGGTTTTTCCTGCCAATTCATCAGAATTTATACTGTGCACTTGAAGAGCAATAAAGCCTTCGTTGGTAACATCATCAATCAAGTTGGCACACAGTATACCATTGATGAATGTTTTAATTGAATTGCCTATAGCTTCAATTCTGCAACTATTCCAGATACCATTTTTGTAAGCTTCTTGTGCTTTTGGGTTTACAGACATTGGATATAGCCAGCCTCTTCTGGCTTCATCGTAAATGCCTCCGCTAAAACCTCGATTGCTTGGGTCTAGTTCAAATTGGTAACCATGTACCCGGCCATTGCTAAACTCTTTAAAACTATTGGAACGGAACTGAACACCAGAATTGACAGTTGGATCTACCATAACATCAAATTCAAGAATAAAATCTGTAAACAGTTTTTCTGTACATAAAAAACTGTTTTGGGTGTTTGTTTTGGTTATACCAATTATTTCGCCGTTTTCAACTTGGTATTTGGCTGCGCCGTTAAGTTGTTTCCATCCTGTTAAATTTTTGCCATTAAAAAGAGAAATCCATTCCTTTTCCTGTTCTTGCGCACTAATTTTATATCCAGTGAATTGAACAAATAAGATTAGGGTGAGCAACATTAGTTTTGATTGTGTTTGTCTCATTTTCAGTTTTTTTTTGTTGATTGTCAATGAAAATTTGTGCCACCATCTAAATTGGTTTTTTGCATTCAAGATTTATTTTAGCGACATTAAAGTGATAGAATCATTGTAGGTCTAATATAAGATTTTTTTGCAATTATATTTACCCAAGTATTTAATGATAATGTTGCTTTTGTGTAGTTGCTTCATGGAATAGGGTTAGCGGATTGCGAAAGACAAAAAATATTAACATGAGTCTCGAGTTTTCGAAAACGTTTTAGTGTAAATCCTCTAGATTGGTTTGGTGTTTTCTGTTTTTTCCAACTAAAATTTCATTACTTTGATTTTATAAAAAACAAATCTGGAAATCATTCGAAAAAGTGGTAAATTTCTAGTTTCAAACCAACTATCTCATGAAAAATTCATTTCAAGACATTCCAGAAGCATTTAAAATGGAATCTTTATTTCATCAAAACACCTATTTGGTAGATGGCGAGTTAAAGCATTGGGAGGGCGATACTGCAGAGGTTTATTCTACAATTTCCTCTACTGAAAGATATAAGCCAACATTATTGGGGACTGTGCCTCAGTTGGGTGAAGAGGAGGCTTTGGATGCCTTAAATTCAGCTGTAAAAGCTTATAATAATGGACAAGGCTTATGGCCAACAATGAAGGTGGTTGATAGAATTGCTTGCATGGAAAAGTTTGTCAGGCAAATGAAGACCAAAAGAGAAGAAACGGTAAAATTTTTAATGTGGGAGATTGGAAAAAACCTACCGGATTCTGAAAAGGAATTCGATAGAACCGTTGATTATATTTACGATACCATCGAGGCTTACAAGCAAATTGATAGAGATTCTGCAAAATTTGAAAAAAACTCCGGGGTTTATGCACATATCCGTCGTGGGCCACTCGGCGTGGTACTTTGTTTAGGCCCTTATAACTATCCGCTTAACGAAACGTTTACCTTGCTTATTCCTGCATTGATTATGGGGAACACGGTTATTTTTAAACCGGCAAAATTAGGGGTGCTACTTATTTCACCTTTATTAGAGGCATTTCAAAACAGCTTCCCAAAAGGAGTGGTAAACATTATTTACGGTCGTGGTCGTGTTTTGGCAACACCAATCATGAAATCTGGAAAAATAGATGTACTGGCTTTAATTGGAAATAGCAAGTCGGCCAATGCTCTTCAGGCGCAACATCCTAAAGGAAACAGACTACGCATGGTTTTAGGATTGGAAGCCAAAAACCCAGCCATTGTATTGCCAGATGCAGATTTGGATTTGGCGGTTGAAGAATGCATCACAGGAACCCTTTCTTTTAACGGGCAGCGTTGTACAGCATTAAAAGTTTTATACGTTCACGAATCTGTTGTGGAAGAATTCAATAGACGATTTTCCTATAAAGTAGACCGGATGAAATTTGGAAACCCTTGGGAAGAAGGTGTTAAATTAACTCCGCTTCCAGAGGAAGATAAACCAGCTTACATTCAAGAATTAATAGATGATGCTGTTAATAAAGGCGCCAAGGTTTTAAATGAAAAAGGTGGCGAAATTTCGGAGAATTTTATTTTCCCTGCGGTTTTGTACCCAGTTAGCAAAGACATGCGTGTTTTTCAAGAAGAACAATTTGGACCTGTAATTCCGGTGCTTTCCTTTTCAGATATTGAAGAGCCTCTAAACGATATGGCAGAGTCTAATTACGGACAGCAGGTTAGTTTGTTCGGCAAAAACATTCAAACTTTATCGCCACTTATAGATACTTTGGTAAATTTAGTATGTCGTGTAAATTTAAACAGCTCTTGCCAACGCGGGCCGGATGTTTATCCGTTTACAGGAAGAAAGGATTCTGCATTTGGTACACTTAGTGTGCACGATGCGTTGCGCTCATTTTCCATAAGAACTTTTGTGGCCTCTAAAGACAATGCGTATAATAACGCCATTTTAACCGAGCTTTTGGAGCATAAAACATCCAATTTTATAAGTACTGATTATATACTGTAAACTGAATACAGGTTTAAAAATAAAACATAAATAAAAATGAAAACTATTAATTTTAAGCTACTTATATTCTTTTTTGGTTTGCTATTATTGAATTGTGGAGGTAAGGAGAAGAAAGAGAAAGAGGGTTTTTCTTATGAGAAAACAAGTTCTTCTGAATTAGAAGTGAAACAAAACGATAATATTGCCAATATTGTTATCATAGGAAATGATGCCATGCAATTTAACCTAAAAGAGATTAAGGTGAAAGCAGGACAAAAAGTGAAATTAACTTTACGTCATATTGGAAAATTAGATGTTAATGTGATGGGACATAATTTTGTTTTGCTAAAACAGGGAACGGACTTAGTCGCATTCGGCAATAAAGCAGCAACCCAAAAAGAAAACAATTACATTCCAAAGGGTTCAGATGAGGTTTTAGTGCATACCAACATGATTGGAGGTGGACAGGTAACGTCCATTGAATTTGATGCGCCCGAGGCAGGAACTTACGAGTTTTTATGCAGTTTTCCGGGACATTATGCGCTTATGCGTGGTAAGTTTATTGTAGATTAAAAACTTGTTGAGCAAGCAAGAAATTAGTAGGGCCTTGTTGAATCGTTTAAATAAAATAAAAAAAGGATGAAATATTGCAACCCAAAGGGTTGTAAAGCTTTATTATTAATAATTTTATTGAAAAAGTGGTTGTGCAATAGTTATTTTTAACAAATAAAATTATAATTTTACATCATGAAAACATTAAAAACTAAAATACGTTGTTCTACATCCGGTTTGCCCGTGCGCAATCGCCGCATCTAATTGTTATTAGCTAAACCCAAAACGTAATTTTAATTTTTTTCATAGTGTCCAAAAATATTTTCATACCTTTTAAAAATACAGTTAATTTGCTAATTAGCCACAAGTCTATACGCCGTGATTTTCCCCGTCGCCCGTAAGGGTATGTTTAATTTTATTGAATTAGGTGTGTCCAGTTCAACCAAAGGAAAAATAAAATAAATTGAAAACTCAACAGAAACTAGGAAATGAAGGTTGTTATAGCCAATAAATCACATATAAAATACGCCGAAATAATTTGCGAAACCATTGCAGAGTCTGCAGCCGTAAGAGGTACAGGTATTGCCAGACGCACTCCTGAATATATCGCCACAAAAATGGAGAATGGCAATGCCGTTATCGCTTTAGATGGCGATAAATTTGCAGGGTTTTGTTACATCGAAAAATGGGGTCATGGTAAGTTTGTGGCCAATTCAGGTTTAATTGTGCATCCAGATTATCGTGGTGTGGGTCTTGCCAAGAAAATAAAGCACAAAGTTTTTGAGCATTCAAGAAATAAATTTCCTGATGCAAAAGTGTTCAGTATTACTACCGGATTGGCGGTGATGAAAATGAACAGTGATTTGGGCTATAAACCCGTGCCATTTTCTGAATTAACAGATGATCCGACTTTTTGGGACGGTTGCCAAACCTGTAAAAACTATGATGTTTTAACCCGAACCAACCGAAAGATGTGTTTGTGTACGGGAATGTTGTACGACCCAAAAGCCAAAGGAGTTCACAAAATCATAAAGGAAAAGGTTTTCAAAAGATTAAAGCACATTAAAGAAACCATGTTTCTTAATAAAGAAAAAAATAAAGAGTAATACATTTTCGAGTTTGTGAAAATGACAAAGAATTTAAAATGAAGAAAAAATTAGTCATAGCTTATAGTGGAGGATTGGATACATCGTATTGTGCCGTAAGTTTATCAAAAGAATACGATGTGCATGCGGTAAGTGTTAATACGGGAGGGTTTACAAAATCTGAGATAGACCGCATAGAAAGCAACGCATACAAAATGGGCGTTTCAACATATAAAAATGTTGATGCCGTTGCGACCTTTTATCAAAAAGTAGTAAAATATTTAATCTTTGGAAATGTATTGAAGAACAATACGTATCCATTATCGGTAAGTGCAGAACGTATTATTCAAGCTATTGAAATTATAGAATATGCAAAAAGTATTGATGCAGAATATATTGCCCATGGTAGTACCGGTGCTGGTAATGATCAAGTGCGTTTTGATATGATTTTTCAGACTTTGGCGCCAAACATCAAGATTATAACGCCAATTAGAGATGAAAAATTAACTAGGCAGCAGGAGATTGATTATCTAAAAGCGAACGGTATAGATATGTCTTGGGAAAAGGCTAAATATTCTATTAATAAAGGACTTTGGGGAACTAGTGTTGGCGGTTCGGAAACATTGACTTCAAATAAACCGTTGCCTAATGAAGCATATCCATCACAGTTAAAACATACCGAAGATGAAAAGGTAAAATTAACTTTTGAAAAAGGTGAGTTGGTTGCTGTAAATGGCATTGAGAATGCTCCAGAAATAAATATTGAAGTACTTAATAATTTAGCTTCTGCCTATGCTATTGGCAGGGATATTCATGTTGGCGATACCATTGTTGGTATAAAAGGTCGCGTTGGTTTTGAGGCTGCAGCTGCGTTGATAACAATAAAAGCACACCATCTTTTGGAGAAGCATACGCTAACCAAATGGCAATTGCAACACAAGGAATATATTGCCAGTTTTTATGGTATGCATTTGCATGAAGGGCAATATTTAGATCCTGTGATGCGTGATATGGAAGCCTATTTACAAAGTAGTCAAGATAAAGTTTCTGGCGATGTTACGGTTACATTGAAACCTTATCACTTCTCATTGGATGGTATTTCTTCAGAACACGATTTAATGAGTGCTAAGTTCGGAAGTTACGGTGAAGAAAATAAAGGTTGGACAGCCGATGAAGCCAAAGGATTTATAAAAATCTTTGGCAACCAAAATAAAATATATCAACAGGTAAATTCAAATTAAAATCAACTTTCGTTGTCATGCTGAACTGTCAGGCTGAGCGCAGTCGAAGCCTTGTTTCAGCATCTCATCAGATAGGTTGAAAAAACTACAAAAATGAAACAGATTCAGGTAGGGATAATTGGAGGTGCAGGTTACACGGCAGGTGAATTGATTAGATTATTGATTAATCATCCAAAGACTGAAATAAACTTTGTGTACAGCACGTCCAATGCAGGAAACAAGATTAGCGAAATCCATCAAGATTTAGAAGGAGATTTGGATTTGAAGTTCACAGATGCCGTAAACCCAAATGTTGATGTATTGTTTTTGTGTTTGGGGCACGGAAATTCGGTTAAGTTTTTATCGACGAATAAATTTTCAGATAATACAAAAATCATTGATTTAGGTAATGACTTCAGACTGGAAGCTGATAAATTATTTGAAGGCAAAACCTTTATTTACGGCTTACCAGAATTACAACGAGAAACTATTAAAAAAGCAAATTACGTTGCTAATCCTGGATGTTTTGCAACGGCAATTCAGTTGGCGTTATTGCCATTGGCAAACAAAGGTTTGTTAAATAACGACGTTCACATTAATGCCGTTACAGGAGCTACGGGTGCAGGCACATCATTGTCCGAAACATCACATTTTCCATGGAGGGATAATAATTTTTCTTATTACAAACCCTTTACGCATCAACATTTAGGTGAAATCAACCAATCGGTAAAGCAATTACAGAATGGTTTTAAATCAGATATCTTGTTCATGCCGAATAGAGGAAATTTTTCAAGAGGAATTTTTGCAACGGTTTATACTGATTTTGAAGGTACTGTTGAAGAGGGCAAAGACATGTATAATACGTTTTACGAAGATGCCAAATTCACATTCGTTGCTGATGATTTTTTGCATCTAAAACAAGTAGTGAATACCAATAAATGCTTAATTCATTTGCATAAGCATAAGGGCAAATTGTTAATAACTAGTATAATTGATAACTTATTGAAAGGTGCTTCAGGACAGGCAATACAAAATATGAACTTAATTTTTGGTTTGGAAGAAACAACAGGTTTACATTTAAAAGCAACGTATTTCTAATAACCAGAAACCAAAAACCACAAATTAATCATGAAAATAGCCATAATAGGAACAGGTAATTTAGGAAGTTCAATAGCAAAAGGGCTTATTAAAAACAATTCGTTCACCTCGTTGTATTTGAGCGACAAGAACACGACCAATGTGGATGCCTATGCAACATTGGAAAATGTTACCGTAACCAACGATAATGACCTCGCCGTAGAACATTCTGATATGGTGATTTTTGCGCTACAGCCAAAACATATCGACAAGGTTTTAGAAAGTGTGTTGCCAAAAATAACCGATAAACACATTATTATCTCAGTGGCAGCAGGCGTGGAAATTCCTCGTATTGAAAGCATTATTGGAAGCGATAAAAATATTATTCGTGTGATGCCAAATACGGCGATTTCCATTGGTAAATCCATGACTTGTATTGCGGCAAATAATGTGGCTCAAGATAAAGTGTCTTTAGCACAAGATATTTTCAATCAATTGGGAAAAACATTGGTTATTCCAGAAGAATTGATTCAAGCTTCAACAGTAATTTGCGCAAGTGGTATCGCATTTTGGATGCGTTTGGTAAGGGCAACAACACAAGGCGCTATTCAATTGGGGTTTGAAGCCCATGAAGCCCATGAATTGGCCACACAAACATGTTACGGTGCAGCAAGTTTACTCTTAGAATCAGGAAGACATCCTGAGCAAGAAATCGACCGAGTAACAACGCCAAGTGGTTGTACTATTGAAGGTTTAAATGCTATGGAGCACCAAGGGTTAAGCTCTGCTTTGATTCAAGGTATTGTGGCTTCATATGAAAAAATTAATCAATTAAAATAGAACTAAAATGCCGTTATTTGATGTTTATCCGTTGTATGATGTAACCCCAGCTTCTGCCAAGGGCATTTATGTTTATGATAATACAGGAACCGAGTATTTAGATTTGTACGGAGGGCATGCCGTAATTTCAATTGGTCATGCACATCCAAAATATGTTAAGGCAATTTCATATCAGGTTGCCCAACTTGGGTTTTATTCCAATGCCATTCAAAATCCGTTACAAGTGGAGTTGGCTGATAAACTTGAGGCTCTTTCAGGCTGCAAAGATTATGAATTGTTTTTGTGCAATTCAGGTGCAGAAGCCAATGAAAATGCCTTAAAATTAGCTTCGTTTAAAACAGGCAAATCGCGTGTTGTAGCCTTTAAAAATGGTTTTCATGGAAGAACATCAGCTGCTGTGGCCGCAACCGACAACCCAAATATCATTGCACCATTAAACGCACAGCAAAAGGTCACTATTTTAGAATTGAATGATGTTTTAGGCGTTAAGGCCGAACTTGAAAAAGGTGATGTTTGTGCAGTTATTGTGGAATTTATTCAAGGTGTTGGCGGATTGGACCAAGGCACGGCAGATTTCTTCGAGCAGGTTTATGCCTTATGTAAAGCAAACAACACTATGTTTATAGCTGATGAAGTTCAATCGGGTTATGGGCGTTCAGGAAAATTCTTTGCGTTTCAGCATTACAATGTCACGCCAGATATTATTTCCATAGCAAAAGGTATGGGCAACGGATTTCCAATTGGCGGGATTTTGATTCACCCAAGTATTGAAGCCAAATACGGTATGCTCGGAACTACCTTTGGAGGAAACCATTTGGCTTGTGCTGCTGGAATAGCCGTTTTGGATGCTATTAAAAATGAAAACTTGATGGATAATGTAAATGCCATGTCCGAATATTTTATAAAGTTGGCCAAAACAATTCCGCAGATAAAAAATATAAAAGGAAGAGGGTTGATGCTCGGGTTGGAATTTGATTTTGAAGTTGGTGCGCTAAGAAAAAAATTAATTTACGAACAGCATATTTTTACGGGTGGTGCATCAAACAAAAAATTGCTTAGAATATTACCTCCTTTAACCATTAAAAAGGACCACATCAACCACTTTTTTGAAGCGTTAATCGATGTGTTGGAGGAAATGGAGAAGACCGCTGAAGTTGCTAGTTAGCAGCCAAAGTAAACAGAAAATTAAAGAATGAATACCTTACTAAAAATAGAATCCAGAAATGCCGTATTGCTTAAAATGGCCGAACTTTTGGAGCGTGAGAGAAAACAAATAATAGAAATAAACAAAGGGGATTTAGAAGCCTACAAAGGCGAAGATATTTCTATGTACGACCGTTTGAAGGTTGATGATGCAAAAGTTGACGAAATGATTAAAGCTGTGACTCATCTAGCTTCGCAAGACGACCCCGTTGGCGTGGAGCGCTTCAGTTTTAAACATGACAACGGTATGCAAGTTTATAACAAAACGGCTTCCTTCGGCACGGTTTTAATTATTTATGAATCGCGACCAGATGTAACGGTTGAAGCTGCTGGAATTGCATTCAAATCTGGAAATAAAATTTTATTGAAAGGCGGAAAGGAATCCACAAATTCAAATTTAAAAATTGTCGACTTGTGGCATGAGGCTTTAAAGGAAGAAGGGGCATCAACAGAATGGGTGGAATATTTGCAGTTCAACAGGACAGAAACCCAAGCTTTTCTTGAAAAACCAACACAACAAGTTGATTTAATTGTGCCTCGTGGTGGTGAGCGTTTGATCGCTTTTGTAAAAGAACATGCTACCTGTCCAGTCATAATTAGCGGTCGGGGAAACAACTTTGTTTTTGTTGAAAAAGAAGCCGATTTGGATATTGCATTGCAAGTTATTATCAATGCTAAAACGGCAAAAATTTCAGCGTGTAATGCTTTAGATAAGGTTTTAATTGATAAATACCTTCCCAATAAAGAAACATTCATCAAGAATTTGATTTCAAAATTGAAAGAACACAATGTTGAAATTTTGGGTGATGGGGCAGTTTCAAAATTTGATGATGTGGCTTTAATTCCTTCAGAATCTATTTGGTCTGAAGAGTTTTTGGATTATAAAATCGTTATTGGTGAAATTGCTTCAACAGAAGAAGCCATTGCCATGATAAATAAATATTCTGGTGGGCATTCTTCATCGATCATTACAACCAATGAAGCTGAGGCTAAATCCTTTATGGAAAACGTAGATACCGCTGCGGTTTACCACAATGCATCAACTCGTTTTACGGATGGTGGTCAACTAGGTTTGGGAGGGGAATTGGCAATCAGTACAGATAAATTGCACCAACGCGGGCCAATAGGTTTGCAGCATTTGGTAACAAACAAGTGGTACGTTTACGGTAGCGGACAAATAAGGTAGGGATGCAGAAAAAGAAACGCATATTACTAAAAGTTGGTTCCAATACGCTTACAAAAGAAACCAATAACATTTCCCGAGGGAAAATTGAAGATATTGCCAATCAAATAGCGCAACTTCAAGACACCTGTGAGTTTGTTATTGTAAGTTCTGGGGCTATTGCGGTGGCTAAACAATTTGTGAAATTGGAAAGTAAGCAAAAAGAAGTTTTTGTAAAACAGGCACTGGCTTCAATTGGCCAACCACATTTAATCAGAATTTATCAAGAAATTTTCAGGGAATATGGTTTGTTGACCTCACAGTGTTTGTTGTCGTATTCCGATTTTGAAAAGAAGGAAAGCCGAAAAAATATTGTTAATACCATAAATGTGTTGGTCAACAATAATTATATTCCTATTATCAATGAAAATGATACCGTGGCTACCGACGAGATTAAGTTTGGTGACAACGATAAATTGGGGGCTTTAACAGCATCGTTGCTAAAAGCAGATTTGTTCATAATTGCCACAAATACCAACGGTATTTACACCAAGGAATCTATGGAAAACGGTGAGTCTAAAACTATAGAATTGGTTGATGATTTTGATGAATTGATGAGGCAAGTAGTCGATTCTAAGTCATCGCACGGCAGCGGAGGCATGCAGTCAAAAATTGAGGCAGCTGAAGTAGCTAAAGATGCCAACATTGAAACATGGATTGTAAACGGGTTGAAAGATGATTTCATACTTAACTCTTTAGAAAATAAAGTGCCGTTTACCAAAATAAAATGACATAAGTGGTCATGCTGTATTATAAGGCTAAGCATAGTCTAAGCTTTACTTCGGCATTTAAAAAATATTAAATAAAATGAAACATTACACCTCCATACACGATATAGATAATATCAATTCATGGATTGAGGAAGCTAAACAATTAAAGGAAAATCCGTTAAACCATATTGAATTGGGAAAGAACAAAACACTAGGTTTGTTGTTTTTCAACTCCAGTTTGCGTACGCGTTTGAGCACCCAAAAGGCAGCTTTAAACTTAGGGATGAATCCTATTGTGATGAATGTTTCGGGCGATGCTTGGGGAATAGAATTTGGTGACGGAATCGTTATGAATGGTAATACGGCAGAACATATAAAAGAAGCTGCTGCCGTTGTTTCACAATATTGTGATGTTATTGCTGTTCGCGCTTTTCCAACGTTAATTGATAAGGAAAAGGATGAAAGCGAACAGGTGTTAACCTCGTTTAAAAAATTCGCCTCAGTACCGATTGTAAATATGGAAAGTGCTACGGGCCATCCATTACAGGGTTTAACCGACGCTATTACCATTTCAGAGCATGCCAAAACTAAAAAGCCAAAAGTGGTTTTAAGTTGGGCACCGCATATTAAGGCACTGCCTCATGCGGTTGCCAATAGCTTTACACAGGCCATGCAAAAAATGGATGTAGAATTTGTAATTACCAACCCCAAAGGTTACAGTTTGAATCCTGAAATTACAGGTAGTACGCCTATTTTGCACAATCAATATGAGGCCTTTAGAGATGCTGATTTTGTGTATGTGAAAAACTGGAGCAGTTATGAAGACTACGGAAAAGTATTGAATACCGACCCCAATTGGATGATTACCAAAGAAAAATTGGGTAATGCAAAATTTTTGCATTGCCTTCCCGTAAGACGAAATGTAATTGTAGAAGATGCGGTGTTGGACAGTGATAGCTCTTTGGTCATTCAACAGGCTAATAATAGAACCTACGCAGCACAATTAGTGCTTAAAAAAATATTGGAAGATTTATAATTGGCTATTGGCCTTTAGCAAATGGCATTTTGATGCTAAAGCTAAAAGCTAGAGTCTAACAGTATAAAAATGGAAAAACTATCCATAGTAAAAATAGGAGGAAACATCATTGAAGACGAAAATGCTTTAAATAACTTCTTAGAATTGTTTTCAAATTTGGATGGCAAGAAAATATTGGTGCATGGTGGCGGAAAACGAGCTACAGCCATTGCTTCAAAATTGGGTATTGAGTCTAAAATGGTAAATGGTAGACGTGTTACCGATGCCGAAACTTTGGAGGTCATCACCATGGTTTACGGTGGCTTGGTAAACAAAAATATGGTGGCAAAACTTCAAGCCTTAAACACCAATGCCATTGGTTTGACGGGAGCCGATATTAACAGCATTAAATCTGAAAAACGTCCGGTTAAGGAAGTCGATTTTGGCTTTGTTGGCGATGTAAAAGAAGTGGCTTATAATTCCATAGATAAATTAATTCAAGCCGATTTCACCCCTGTTTTTTGTGCCATAACCCACGACGGCAATGGTCAGTTGTTAAACACGAATGCAGATACAATAACCTCTCAGGTTGCTATTGGTATGAGCCATTTATATAACACATCCATTTATTATTGTTTTGAATTGAATGGTGTCTTAAAAGATATCAACGATAAAAATTCAGTGGTAAAACATATCGATTCAAAAGCATATCAGCAATTATTGGATGAAGGAATTATTGCAGATGGTATGCTTCCTAAATTGGAAAACTGTTTTGATGCCATAAAAAATGGCGTAAAAACAATCAATATGGGCAACACCAATATGTTGACCAAAGAAAATGACAATTTTACGAGAATAACTTTATAAGATGACGTTAGAAAATTTAACAAACGATGCGATTTCTCTATTAAAACAATTAATAGAAACGCAGTCTTTTTCATCAGAAGAAGATAAAACGGCATCATATATTGAAGCTTGGATGAAGCGTTATAATATTGACTATAAGCGCAACAAAAACAACGTTTGGGCGGTCAATACAGACTTTGACAAAAGCAAGCCAACCCTACTTTTAAACTCACATCACGATACTGTAAAACCAAATAGTGCCTACACAAAGGACCCGTTCAAAGCCATCGTTGAAGATGGTAAATTATATGGTTTGGGAAGTAACGATGCAGGCGGTTGCTTGGTGTCGTTAATAGCAACATTCACCTATTTTTATGATAAAAGGGATTTAAAATATAATCTGGTTTTGGTTGCTTCAGCGGAAGAAGAAAGCAGTGGCCCGAATGGATTGAACAGTATGCTTTCCGTAATTCCAAAGGTTGATGTTGCCATTGTTGGGGAGCCAACTTTGATGAATCTAGCTGTGGCTGAAAAAGGCCTTGTGGTTTTTGATGCCAAAGTTGAAGGAACGCCAAGTCATGCAGCGCATCCCAATGACGATAACTGCATTTACAACACCATTGAAGTATTGCAATGGTTTAAGGATTTTAAGTTTGAAAAAACCTCTGAAGCCTTGGGGGATGTAAAAATGACGGTAACCCAAATTAAAGCAGGCTCACAACATAATGTGGTGCCAGCGGACGTAGATTTAGTGATTGATGTGCGTGTAAACGATGCTTATACCAATGCTGAAATCGCCGAAATTTTACAGAGGAAATCACCATGTACAAAAATTACACCACGTAGTTTGCGATTAAATTCATCGTCTATTCCGATGGACCACGATTTGGTTAAAGCGGGTATTGCTTTGGGAAGAACAACTTATGGATCGCCAACATTGTCAGACCAAGCAGTGTTGAGTTGCCCATCGTTAAAGCTCGGTCCGGGCAACAGCACACGGTCACACTCGGCAGATGAATACATTTTTATAAGCGAAATAGAAGAAGGAATACAAATTTATGTGGAATTGTTAAATCGGGTAATCGTTTAGCGATTTGGTCATTCCTGCGAAGTCAGGAATCAGCAAAGAAGTAATAATTAAAAGATTCCCGCCTTCGCGGGAATGACAAAAATATAATAAATGAAACTCTGGGATAAAGGCATATCAATTGATAAAAAAATAGAACAATTTACAGTTGGCAACGATAGGGAAATAGACATTCATATTGCAAAATACGATGTTATCGCTTCGAGAGCTCATGCCAAAATGCTTCAAAAAGTTGGTATTTTAACAGCGCAAGAGTTGGTTGAGTTGTTACGCGGATTAAAAAATCTAGAGAAGAAAATTGAAGAGGGCACTTTTGTTATCGATGCCCAGTTTGAAGATGTGCATTCCAAAATAGAATTCGAACTCACCAAAACTTTGGGTGATGTCGGAAAAAAAATTCATACCGCGCGTTCCAGAAACGACCAGGTTTTAGTAGCATGCCAATTATATTATAAGGAGAATTTGGCATTGGTAAAAGAAAAAGTAAAAACCCTTTTTGACACTCTTTTAAGTCAAGCTGAAACTTATAAGGACAAGGTATTGCCTGGTTACACGCATTTACAAGTGGCCATGCCATCGTCATTTGGTTTATGGTTTTCAGCGTACGCAGAACTCATGGTTGATGATGTGTTTTTATTGAATGCAGCCATAAAAACGGTCGACCAAAACCCCTTGGGTTCGGCAGCGGGTTACGGTAGCTCTTTCCCAATAGATAGAGAACTAACCACCAAAGAAATGGGCTTTGAAACCCTAAAATACAACGTGGTGGCGGCCCAAATGGGTCGTGGTAAAAACGAACGTACCATTTCGGCGGCATTAGGTAGTTTGGCCAATACGATGGCACGTTTTGCCATGGATGTTTGTTTGTATATGAGCCAAAATTTCGGGTTTATTTCTTTTCCAGATGAATTGACCACAGGAAGTAGCATTATGCCGCATAAAAAGAATCCGGATGTTTTTGAACTTATTCGAGGTAAGTGCAATAAAATTCAAGCTTTGCAAACAGAAATGGTTCTAATTACCAATAATTTACCAAGTGGCTACCATCGGGATTTTCAACTGCTAAAAGAAAACATGATTGCCGCTTTTGAGGAAATAAAGGATATTCTGGATATTTTCAATTATTCAATTCAGCAAATAATTGTAAAGGATGTAGATATCAACGACGATAAATACAAGTATCTTTTTACTGTTGATAACATCAATACTTTAGTTGAAGAAGGTCAAACCTTCAGGGAAGCTTACCAGAAAATTGGTGGACAAGTTCAAGATGGTACGTATGTGCCCGATACTTCAAAAAAGCATACACATGCGGGCAGTATCCATAATTTGTGTTTGGATAAAATTCGAGCTAAGTTTCCCAATTGAGACTTAATTTTTTACTTGAGGATGCATAGTGGCGACCGCTGCGCCAATTAAACCGGCATGGTTGCCTAGTTCAGCTGGAATAACGGGTGTGTCAATTTTTATCCATTTTTTAAATTCATCAAAATCTTTTGATGTGCCACCACCTAAAATAATATGGTCAGGGCAAAAAATAGTTTCAATCAACTCTAAAAAAATATTAAACCGTTTGCCCCATTTTTTAAAGCTTAAATCTTTTCGTTCCTTAATGGATGCAGCGGCATAGTGCTCTATTTTTTCATACTTCCGGTAAGGAATTTGTCCCAATTCAAAATTCGGAATTAATTCGCCATTGAAGAATACGCCACTGCCCAATCCCGTGCCTATAGTTACCATAATAACCAAGCCTGTTTTGTCTTTTCCAATGCCATAATTCATTACTGCATAACCAGCGGCATCGGCGTCATTGATAACGGTAACGGGTAAACCACAAGCTTCAGAAAACAAGGTTTCGGCATTTACGCCTACCCAACTTTCGTGTAGGTTTCCTGGGGCTTTACAAATACCTTTTTTTATGATGGATGGAAATCCGCAACCCACAGCACCTTTATAGTTAAAATGTGCAACAATTTCTTTAAACGTTTTGGCCATAGCCTTGGGTTTTCGGGAAGAAGGTGTTGGAATCCGAAAGCGTTCTGTTATCAAATCCCCGGTTTCGGAGTTTATAATGGCTCCTTTCATTCCTGAACCACCAATATCTATCCCAAGAATTTCCATAATGTGCTTTTTTAGTTTTGGAGGATGAAAGATACAAAGTTTGACTAAATTAAATGAGTAAAAGACGTATTTGGGCTTTTTGGAAGTCAACTAAATTTTTTCCATTAAAAAAGCGCAATGGTTAAATGCGCTTTTAAGGACTCCAAAATGTTAAGTTTAATTTGTTGGCGACTAACTCAAATAATTAAATAATTGTGGATTGCCCTAAATGTATGTTAGTAAAGTTTAGATTGGTCTCGTCTGGATTATTGATAAAATCTTCAATAAAATCGCCCACTTTAGTGGTGCTTATGTTGTCGTATTTGTTGTTTAAATCTGGTGTCGTAATATGAAGTTTCAGTGATTTGTCTACACCTTCCCTTACCAAAGAAGCTTCTTCGTCCAACCCAAAATGATCCAACAACATGGCAGCTGAAAGAATAGAGGCTATCGGGTTGGCAATGCCCTTATTGGCTGCTTTGGTATAAGCACCATGAATAGGCTCAAACATAGCATGATTATCTCCGATTGAAGCCGATGCCAACAAACCAATGGAACCAACAATAACGCTGGCTTCTTCAGAGAGGATGTCTCCAAACATATTTTCGGTTAAAATCACATCAAATTGTCTTGGTCTGATGATGAGCTCCATGGCAGCATTGTCAATATAAATGTAGTTTACCTTTACATCTGGGTATTGCGGAGCAATTTCTTGTACAATACGTCTCCAAAGTCTAGAACTTTCCAAGACGTTTGCTTTATCAACCAAGGTTAGTTTTTTTCTTCTAGATTGCGCCGCTTTAAATGCTTGATGAGCAATGCGTTCTATTTCAAAACGGTGATAGGTGCAAACATCTGACGCTGTATTGCCATCTTCACTTAAGCTTCTGTCTCCAAAATAAATACCGCCTGTAAGTTCGCGGTAAATGAGAATATTGGTGTCTTTAATCTGTTTTACTTTTAACGAAGATTTGCCCAATAGATCATCGTAAGCTATTATGGGTCTAATATTTGTGTAAAGACCCAATTCCTTTCGAATACCCAAAAGGCCCTGTTCTGGACGTATTTTGGCATTAGGGTCTAAGTCAAAAGATGTTTTTCCAATGGCTCCGAACAAAACAGCGTCTGCTTTTTTGCAGATATCAATAGTTTCTTTTGGTAACGCCGTACCCGTTTTATCAATGGCACTAGCGCCAACCAAAGCTTTTTGAAACGTAAATACATGATTGAATTCCATAGCAATAGCTTTCAAGACCTTTACGGCTTGTGCTATAACTTCTGGACCAATGCCATCACCAGGTAAAACGGCAATATTTAATTTCATGTGTTCGTTTTTTTTTGCTCTTTTAATTGTCACATGTAACATCCATTCTATCCTGCTTTTGTGTTGTCAAATTTTCAGTTATGGATGTTTCATATTTTATTAAGCAGAGGTAATCTCTTTATAAACTTTACTGTTTTCTATAATGTAATGGATATCGTTATCATCAACTTCCTTTTTATTGTCGGCAAAATCTAAAAAGTTAGCATAGATTTCGTCCAACTGAAGTTTTGTTAACTCATAACCAATATTTTTTGCTCTATAAGCCAAAGCTGCTCTACCACTTCTAGCCGTTAAAACAATCGCTGATTCTGTAACACCAACGTCCTTTGGGTCAATAATTTCGTAAGTTTCACGATTCTTTATCACACCGTCTTGGTGTATTCCTGAACTGTGGGCAAACGCATTGGCTCCAACAATGGCTTTGTTAGGTTGGGTGTAAATACCCATGCTGTCCGATACCAAATGACTAATGCCATAAAGCATTTCAGATTTGATGTTGGTATCTAAATTCAAGTAAGGATGTTGTCTTAAAATCATAACCACTTCTTCCAAAGCAGTATTACCGGCACGTTCGCCAATTCCATTAATGGTACACTCAATTTGGCGTGCCCCGTTTATAACACCTGCAATGGAATTTGCAGTTGCCAAGCCTAAATCGTTATGGCAATGGCAGGATAGAATAGCTTTTTCAATACCCTTTACATTTTCCTTTAGGTATTTTATTTTGGCTCCATATTCACTTGGTAAGCAATAACCAGTTGTATCAGGAATGTTTAAAACCGTTGCTCCTGCCTTAATTACGGCTTCACAAACACGTGCTAAATATTCGTTGTCGGTTCTACCGGCATCTTCCGCATAAAACTCAACATCTTCTACAAACGATTTCGCGTAGGTAACGGCGTTAACAGCACGTTCAATAATAGCTTCCCTATTGGATTTGAATTTGTGCTGTATGTGCGAATCTGAAGTGCCAATACCTGTATGAATCCTTGGTATCTTAGCATATTTTAAAGCTTCGGCCGCAACTTTTATATCGTTTTCTACAGATCGTGTTAAACCACAAACCGTAGCATTTTTTACTATTTTTGAAATGGCTTCAACAGATTTGAAATCACCAGGGCTAGATACTGGAAAACCAGCTTCAATGATGTCAACACCCAACAGGTCAAGCTGTTCTGCGATGACCAATTTTTGTTCAGTATTTAACTTACAGCCAGGAACTTGCTCACCATCTCTGAGAGTAGTGTCAAAAATTTGGACTTTATTATCAGACATTTATTTAAATAAATTTTCTTTTTGTGATACGAATGTATATTTTGGTTTTTTAAAAATGGAATTCCATATCTATTTTTTACGATGTTAAACGCACTAATAATCTGCTTAAAGTATTGATAATAAATATATTACAACCTGTTATATAACTATGACAAAAGAACAAAAAGATAACCTGTTTGTTTTAGTGAAATCGTTGTCAAAATCTGAAAAACGACAATTTAAACTTTATGTCGGAAGATTGGGGGTGAACGAAGACTCAAAATTCTTGACACTTTTTAATATTCTTGATAAACTTTCAGTTTATGACGAGGGCGTAATCCTTAAAAAGGGAATTGTTAAGAAGCAGCAACTCTCTAATCTGAAAGCACACTTGTACAAACAGATTTTAATCAGTTTGCGCTTAAACCCATCACATCAAAATGTTAGAATCCAGATTCGGGAGCAATTGGATTTTGCAACTATTCTTTACCATAAAGGGTTGTATAAACAAAGTTTGAAGATTTTGGATAAGGCAAAAAACTTAGCTATTTCAAATGAAGAGAAAAACGTGGCATATGAAATTGTGGAGCTTGAGAAAGTTATTGAATCTCAGTATATTACTAGAAGTTTAAGTAACCGGGCGGACGAACTTTCCATTCAGGCTAAAGAGCTGAGCCAGCAAAATGTTTTGGCCAGTAAACTTTCAAATTTATCTCTTCAGTTGTACGGGTTATTTTTAAAAACGGGTTATGTTAAAAATGACGATGAACATAAAATAATAACCAAATATTTTAATGACCGACTTCCAAAGTACGATATCAATAAGCTTGGATTTAGGGAAAAACTTTGGCTTTACAAATCATATTTGTGGTATAGCTTTTTAACCGTAGATTTTTTGTCTTGTTACAAATATGCCTCAAAATGGGTTGATCTTTTTTATGAAAATAAAGATATGATTGTTTTAAATCCTGTATTTTTTTTAAGGGGCAACCATTATTTGTTGGAGGCTTTGTTTTATTTAAGGCAGCACGAAAAATTTAAGTTTTCGCTTAACCGATTAGAAGAAATAACAAAGAAAAAATGGTTCCCGTTAGATGATAATAACGAAAGTTTAGCTTTTCTGTTTGTTTACAACAATAAGTTCAATTTACATTTTATAGAGGGAAGTTTTGAAGAAGGGTTGCCATTAATTGATGAGGTTTTAGACCGTTTGAAGAACTACAAAAACCGAATTGATGAGCACCATATCATGGTGTTTTATTACAAAATTGCCAGCATGTATTTTGGCGCTGGCGAAAACAAAAAGTGCATTCAGTTTTTAGATAAAATTATAAGCAACAAATCTCTACAAATGCGCGAAGATTTGCTGTGTTTTTCTCGTATTTTAAATCTCGTGGCGCATTATGAAGCAGGGTTGGATTACAACTTAGATGTCTTAATTAGAAGCACATACAAGTTTTTAATTAAAATGGAAGATTTGTACGAAGTGCAGAAAGAGTTCATAAAGTTTTTACGTGGTTTGGGAGATATTTATCCGCATGAGGTTAAAAATGAATTTATAAAACTTCATAAAAAATTAAAGGAATTTGAAAATGATCCTTATCAAAGTAGAGCATTTTTATATTTGGATATTATTTCATGGCTGGAATCCAAAATTCAAAATAGACCCATTGGTTTGGTCATCAGAAACAAGTTTCATGAAAGGCGCCATGAGAAGTAATGGTATTTCCTTAGAGGCAAAATTTTCACCAAAAAATTTGGATATTAAATTTTTCTGAACGAATATTTGCATTCACAAAGTTCAAAGACTTATTGAAAATGTTATCAAGAAAGGTGGAGGGATTAGACCCTTTGAAGCCTTAGCAACCCTTTATCTTTAAAGAAGGTGCTAAATTCTACCCAATTCTAACCTGTGTTTAGAATATTTTTTGGATAGATAACAAACCGAAATTACACCATGTAATTTTTAAATTTCTTTTTAACATCCTTCTATTAAGTTGCCCAAGAATTATAAGGTTATGCTTATATGGGTTAATTTTGTGCATTAAATATTTAAAACGATAAACATATTTTGAACAACGAGCTTCAACATATAACCATTAAAAATTACACCACCGAAAGTGGTGCAGCTATACCTGAAATTAATTTAAGCTATCAAGTTTTTGGTCAAGTTTTAGGGAGTGCTCCAGTGGTTTTGGTTAACCATGCGCTTACAGGAAATAGCAATGTTGCTGGTGAAGATGGCTGGTGGAAAGATTTAATTGGCGATGGCAAAGTAATCGATACCAAGTTGTACACCATTTTGGCATTTAATGTGCCCGGAAATGGTTATGATGGTTTTGTTATTAAAAATTACAAGGATTTTGTTGCAAGGGATGTGGCTAATTTGTTTTTACAAGGGCTTCAAATATTGAATATTGAAAGAATTTTTGCAGCTATCGGCGGATCTTTGGGTGGTGGCATAGCTTGGGAAATGGCGGTAAATAAACCTGATTTTACCGAGCATTTAATTACGGTGGCTACCGATTGGAAATCAACCGACTGGCTTATTGCCAATTGTCAGATTCAGGAACAGTTTCTGTTGAATTCCAAAAATCCAGTGCACGATGCCAGAATGCACGCCATGTTGTGCTACAGGACGCCTGAGTCTTTCAAGGAACGTTTTCAGCGTTCAAAAAATGATGATTTAGAGATTTTTAATGTGGAGAGTTGGTTGCTTCACCATGGCAAAAAGTTGCAAGAGCGTTTTCAGCTTTCGGCGTATAAATTAATGAATCAATTGTTAAAAACCATTGATGTTACCAAAGGCAGAACAAACGATTTTAATGTATTGGATAACATTAAGGGCAATATTCATATCATTGGAGTGGATTCCGATTTGTTTTTCACCGCAGAAGAGAACCGCGAAACCCATAAACAATTGGCGCTAACCAACCCCAATGTTACCTATAACGAAATACACTCAGTACACGGTCACGACGCTTTTTTAATGGAGTATGAACAACTGGAAAAAATTATTGAGGGCATTTTTGTGCCAGATTCAAAAAGAAAAAGAATGAAAGTATTAAAATTTGGAGGCAAGTCTTTGGCAAACGGAGAAGGTTTGGAGACTGTGCTTTCAATTATAGAAGATAAAGTAAATGCAGGAGAACGCATTAGTGTGGTTATTTCGGCAAGAGGCTCGGCAACGGATGATTTAGAGTCTATTCTGAACAAGGCAATTAAAGGAGAGCCTTATCAAGATGATTTTGAAGCGTTCAAAGCATACCAAAATGAGCCTTCAAAAACGGTAGATTTTACCGAGGAATTTTCAATTTTGGAAAAGCTTTTTGAAGGGGTAAGCTTATTGCGCGATTACAGTAAAAAAACCAAGGATAACATTTTGGCACAAGGCGAATTGTTGGCTGTAAAGCTCATAACCCACATGCTGAAGGACCGTGGTATCAAGGCCAAAGCAACCGATACCAGAGCCTTGATAAAAACAGATGAAGCTTTTGGTAACGCCCAACCTTTATCTAAACTGTCAAAGGAAAATACCCAAGCGTATTTTAAGGCCAATAAAGATTTTGTAAATATTATAACTGGTTTTATTGCGTCCAATCTTAAAAATGAAACCACTACTTTAGGTAGAAATGGCAGCAATTATACGGCAGCTTTAATCGCTAATTTTTTGGATGCCGAAGAATTGCAGAATTATACGCACGTTAATGGTATTTACACAGCCGACCCAGATTTGGTTGCCGATGCACAACAAATAAGAGAACTGTCTTACAGCGAGGCCAACGAATTGGCAAACTTTGGTACTTCGGTATTGCATGCCAAAACCATAATACCTTTGGTTGAAAAAAACATCAACCTTCGCATTTTAAACACCTTTAATCCTAATGATGAAGGTACTTTGATTACTGCAAAGCCTAGTACAAAGGAAGTAACCTCGTTATCTGTTTTAAATAATGTAGCATTATTGAATTTGGAAGGTCGCGGATTACTTGGTAAAATTGGTGTTGATGCCAGGATTTTTGGTGCCTTGAGTAACCACGGCATCAGCGTGAGTATTGTGTCGCAAGGCTCTTCGGAACGAGGCATAGGACTGATTATCAATGCCGATCAGGCAACACAGGCTGTTATTGCTTTGGAACGTGAATTCGAACGTGATTTTTATTCTCAAGATGTCAATAAAATTGACGTGGTTGATGATGTTGCGGTCATTTCTATTGTTGGTATTGAACTGAGCTCGTTCCACAAGCCATTCAATGCGCTTATAAAAAACCAAATAACACCGTTGCTTTTCAATAATACGGTAACAGGTAAAAACGTGAGTTTGGTGGTTAAAAAAGCGCAGCTGCACAAAGCCGTTAATGTTATTCACGGGGAAGTATTTGGTATTTCCAAAAAGATAAACATTGCCATTTTTGGTCATGGTGGTGTAGGCGGAGCTTTAATAAATCAGGTTTTAAAATCGAAAGATGATATAGAAAAGCGTAGAGGTATCAATTTAAATATTTTTGCCATTGCCAATTCAAAACAGGTGCTTTTAAACAAAAATGGAATCACCAAGAACTGGAAAAAGGATATTGCCGAGGTCAATAACAATCTTTCTGTAAATGACATCATAACCTTTGCCAAAAACCATCATTTGGAAAACTTAATAGCGGTGGACAATACGGCAAGTTCAACATTCTATCAAAATTATGTGCCGTTGGTTGAAGCTGGTTTTGATTTGGTGTCGTCCAACAAAATTGCCAATACCATTTCACATGATTTTTACCAAGATTTGAGGGTGCATTTGAAGGAGCATAATAAGCAATATTTGTATGAAACTACAGTTGGTGCAGGTTTACCGTTGATTGATACCATTAAGTTGTTGCACGAATCGGGTGAAAACATCACCAGAATTCGAGGGGTTTTCTCAGGGACTTTAAGCTATTTGTTCAATAATTTTTCCGTTAGAAATAAACCGTTCAGTGAAATTATTCAGGAAACCATTGATAAAGGTTTTACAGAGCCCGATCCGCGAGAAGATTTCTCAGGAAATGATGTGGCCAGAAAGCTTTTAATTCTTGCGAGAGAGTTAGATTTGCAAAATGAATTTGAGGATGTTAAGGTGTTAAATTTAATTCCTGAAGCTTATCGGGATATTTCGGTGGAGTCTTTTTTAAGCCAGCTGAATGTGTTGGATGAACAGTATCAAAACATAAAGAACAACCAAAAACCAGGTCATGTTTTAAGATATGTCGGCGATTTGTCGGGCGATTTATCACAAGACAAAGGAAATTTGGAAGTGAAATTGGTGTCTATTCCAGAAGATAGTACCCTTGGCCATGTAAAAGGAAGCGACGCCATTTTTGAAATATTCACAGAAAGTTATGGTGAGCAACCCATTGTCATTCAAGGCGCTGGAGCTGGAGCCGAGGTAACCGCAAGAGGAGTTTTTGGTGATATTTTAAGGTTGTCTAAACATATAAATTAAAGTCAGGTTGAGCGCAGTCGAAACCTAAAGAAGATAAAATGAAAGAAGAGAAAAAACATTTCGAAACAGAAGCCATACGAACGCAGTCGGAAACGACACAGTTTTCAGAACATTCCGTACCCTTATATTTAACATCGGGGTTTGTTTTTGATGATGCTGAAGAAATGCGGGCGTCATTTGCTGAAGAAAAACAACGCGATTTGTACAGCCGTTATAGCAATCCTAATGTCAACGAATTTGTAGACAAAGTATGCGCTATGGAAGGAGCTGAAGCAGGTTTCGCCTTTTCTAGTGGTATGGCCGCTGTGTTTTCAACTTTTGCCACCTTGTTGGACGCTGGCGATCATGTAGTTTCATGCAGTTCTGTTTTTGGGGCCACACATGGTTTGTTCACCAAGTATTTTCCAAAATGGAATATTGAGTGCTCCTATTTTAATGTAAATGAAGTTGAAACCGTTGAGGATTTAATTCAACCCAATACCAAGTTTATTTATGCCGAAACCCCAACAAATCCTGGGGTGGATGTTTTGGATTTGGAATATTTAAGCGCCATCTGTAAAAAACATGGTTTGTTGTTGGTGATAGATAATTGCTTTGCTACGCCGTATTTACAAAACCCTATTAAGCATGGCGCCGATTTAGTGATTCATTCAGCAACAAAATTAATGGACGGGCAAGGCCGTGTGCTTGGTGGAATAACAGTTGGTAACAAGGAATTGGTTCGAGAGATTTATTTGTTTTCAAGACTTACGGGTCCAGCCATGAGTCCTTTTAACGCTTGGGTATTATCAAAATCTCTGGAAACTCTGGCCGTTAGGGTTGAAAAACACTGTGAAAATGCACTAAAGATTGCAACCTTTTTAGAAGCCCATCCAAAAGTGTTATGGGTTAAATACCCATTTTTAAAGTCGCATCCTAAATATGAAGTTGCCAAGAAGCAGATGCGCCTTGGTGGAAATATTGTGGCTTTTGAGGTTGAAGGTGGAATTGAAGGTGGAAGGTCTTTTTTTGATAGCATAAAAATGTGCTCATTGTCTGCTAACTTAGGCGATACCAGAACTATTGTAACCCATCCCGCCAGTACAACACATGCTAAGGTTGAAGATGAGGTAAAAGCAGCAGTGGGAATTACAGATGGTATGGTGCGCATTTCGGTAGGGCTGGAGCATGTAGATGATATTATTTCTGATTTAAAGCAAGCTTTAAACTAAAAACATTAAAAAGTGGTTGATAATAAAACCATATATCAGGTTGATGCTTTTACAGATGAAGCATTTAAAGGAAATCCAGCAGGGGTTATGATTGTTGATGATTCGTTTTCGGACGAATTGATGCAACATGTGGCAACCGAAATGAATTTGTCTGAAACAGCATTTGTTACGCCGAGCAATAAAGGTTTTAACATTCGGTATTTTACACCAACAACCGAAATGCCGCTTTGTGGTCATGCTACCTTGGCTTCTGCACATGTCATGTATCAATTGGGTATAAAGAGTGAAGATGAGTCCATAAACTTTAAAGCTAAAGGTGGCGATTTAACGATTACAAAGAATAGCGATTTAATGGCTATGGTGTTCCCAAGGTATTCATTAAACAAAATAGCCATGCCTGATAATTTTAAGAATATTGTGGGTTTTGAGCCCATTGAAGTTTATGCAAGTGACTATAATTGGATTGTTGCCATTTCTGAAGATAAAAGTGATATTGAAAACGCCAATCCAAATTTTGAGTTGATGAAAACCAATGGATTGGGGCATTTAATGATAACTTCTAAAAGCAAACTTGAAAACGTTGATTTTGTAGTTCGGTGTTTTGCGCCTTCATTGGGGATAAACGAAGACCCTGTTACGGGCTCAGCCTATTGTGCCTTAACCCCATTGTGGTCTAAAAAATTAGGTAAAAAGGATATGTTTTCACTACAAGTTTCAAAAAGGCAGGGGCAGGTCAGTGTTTCCAATTTGGGCAATCAAGTTGAAATTAAAGGAAAAGCAATTACTGTTTTTGAAGCCAAACTGAAAATATAAGTTGCGGATTTTGAGAGATTGTTGGGTTAACTATTTTATGAATCGGATTTGTAAATTTAATTTGAAAAGTAACTGTCCGTTTTTCTCATAAATTTCTCCAAATCCGTGTCGGGAAGAACTTGCAGTATCAAGTTTTGTGTTATTTAACAGATAGTCCTCAAATTCATTTCGGTTGTATATGTGATAGCACAAAACATCTCCATTTTCTTTAACAATTAAATATCCGCCTGTAGCATCGTATTTTCCAGTCCAAACTTGCGAGGGCATCATTCCAAGTGCAACATCTGTTAAAAAACGCTTGATTTTATATTCGTAAAATTTATGTTCATTCTCAATGTCAAATTCTAATGGGTTTTTCTTTGCTGTCAGGTTGACTAAATCAGTTAAATGTGAAAATTCTGTTGTATAGAAATCAAAAACTATTTCCGACAAAATTTGAGGAAGCAAACTATCAATAAGCACAAGGTTATTTGAAAATATTTGCCTCTCTGTTTTCACAAACTCAAATATTCCACCTTTACTTTGAATTTGAGTAATTCTGTCCATTATCTTACTCCTTGTGTCAATGGAATTTATTTGGTCAATCTCGTCTCTTGTTAAATGCGTAAAGTTAATTTCGTAAATGAAATTGGTCGTTTTACCTGCATTTAATAGCGTAGAAGGACTTCCAAGTTGCGATTTTATACTAAATCCTAAAGTTGGTTGTTGATTTGTTCTTTGGTCGTGAACAACAATGGTAATATCTGTTTTTGCGGAAGAATTTGCTTTTAAAGAGATACAGTTAATAGACTGCATAAACTCTTCGATTACAGGAACCGAAAAAGTTCTTTCTGTACTTTGTTTAATTGCATTTAAAAGGTAAAGAGCCTTTTCTTTAAATATTTGGGCGTGACCACAAGGGTCGGGCTATACGCTACAAGTCCTCGCTCGTAACTCGCTGTGGGCTTTCCACTACTATCCCTCACGCAACTTATCCGCGAAAGATATTGTCAGAATGATATTTAAGGAACTCTTGCGAAGGCAAGAATTTATCGGGAAGTGAGATTTTTTGTTTATTATATTTCAGAAAAAAATCTGCAATTGATTCATTTTCTTTATGTTCAAAGATTGCATCAGAAATTTTAACCTCATAATCAGAAGTTATGGTTAAAAATCCTTTATCAAATGCTTGGTCGTGAATAGAATTTAAACACAAACCATTTCTTGGGTTCATTCTTTCTTCTTTGTTTGTTCGCCAAGGAATTATATGACTTGCAACTAAAAAATCTGAAATATTGATACCTGTTATACAACATTTTTGATAATAAGAAGATAAAACTGAAGAACGAAAAAAGTTTTGGTTTACTCTTGTTTTAACAAGACGCTCAACATCTTTTCCCTCTGGAAAATCTGTTAGGTCAATTTCATTGGTTTCAAGTATGGTTTTGTTTTGAAATTCAGAAATTAATTTTTCGCTTTCATAAGCCAAATCATCCCAATTACCGTGAAATTCATCCCAAATAACTTCTTCTAATTTGCTGCCATTTGCAAGACCTGTAATTCCTCTTTTTTGTAATTCAGGGTCTAATCTTCCAAAATTACCAACCTTCATATTTAAAGCGGAAGGTGAGCGACCTATGATGTTGGCATATTTTATTATCGTTGGATGTGTTTTACTACTGTTTTTAAATGGAATTTTACAGTAAACATTAAATGCTACAATAGTTTGTTCTCTTGTCCAATTATTTGACTTTGCCATTATTTAACTTGACTTACTTCTAAATTAGTTACTTGATAGTCACAGATTAACTCGTTTAAAAGGTCTTCTGTAATATCTGAACCACCTGGAAGTATTTGTAGAAATATTTCAATCCTATCATCAGTTGAAAGTGTGCTTAACTTTTCATCATCACGAAAGAAATCCATAAAATCTTCTCTAGTCATATTTTTTAACTTATCATTCATTATGCTGCGAGTTTTTGCGTTAGGGATTGAAGAGGAAATCCTTTTTGTGAGGAACGAGCAAAAAGATTGTAACGCAAAGCCCGACCCTTTTGGGTAACGCACAAATTTTGAAGAGGCAAACGAATTCCGTCAATATTTTCTAATACTGTTTTCTCGTTTAACATTTTTAATTTTTAATCAAAATTTGTATTTGCAAGATAATAAGTCTTAACTCATTTTTTTTATTATTTGAATTTTGTTTTGCTAATTTTTTGAACAACTTATGAAGTGTTAAACTATCTAAAATTACTTCGTTATCAAAAAAACTAAATTACCTATATTAGCACCATGCTATCTAAAAAAACTAAATACGGCCTAAAAGCGCTAACCTTTATTGCGAGGCAAGAAGGGGAAGACCCGGTGCAGGTTGGTGAAATTGCCCAAAACGAAAGAATACCCCAAAAGTTTTTGGAAAGCATCCTATTAACCTTGCGAAAAGCGGGTATTCTAGGCTCTAAGAAAGGAAAGCATGGGGGCTACTATCTACGAAAAGAACCGTCCGCAATTTTAATGACCGAAGTCATGCGTGTTCTTGAGGGCCCAATTGCCATGGTGCCTTGCGTGAGTTTAAATTATTACGAAAAGTGCGATGACTGCCCAGATGAGAACGCATGCAGTGTGCACAAGTTAATGATTGAAGTACGCGATAGCACACTAAATGTATTCAGAAACACAACTTTAGAAGATTTATCAAAAGAAAACTGATAAAGATTTCACAAAATAATTGGCAATTATTGCTGATTTTCTTCCGTTTATCTTAAAATTATTCCATTATTCTAAAAAGTGGTAAATACTATTTGTCATCTAAAAAAAAGTATTACTTTTGTAATTCCTATTAAATTGGTAGGAATAATATAATTCTAAGACAAATGATTGGACAAATGTTATTAAAAGATAAAGAAAAGGCTTCCTACAAAGAAGACCGCACTAGCGAAAAACCAATTAGAAGTGTAGTGAAATCTTTAAGCTGGAGAACCATTGGAACTTTAGATACCATATTGATTTCTTGGGTTATTACTGGGAAATTGGATTTGGCGTTTTCAATTGGAGGTATAGAATTAATAACAAAAATGGTATTGTATTTTTTCCATGAACGTGTTTGGAATACCATAAAATGGGGAAAATAAATAGAGATTAAGATGTTTACAGAAAATCAAATAAAAGAATTAAACGAAGCATTTAAAGATGCTGCACCCGCTGATATTATAAAAAAAGCATTTGAGCTTAATGATGAGGCTGTTGTAACCACCAATTTCAGGCCTTACGAGGCGGCAATTTTACATGCCGTAAGTTCAGTTGAATCTAAAATTCCTGTGGTTTGGTGCGATACCGGTTATAACACACCACAAACATACAGACATGCAGAGCAGGTAATCAAAGATTTAGATTTGAATATCTTTTTATATGTTCCAAAACAAACGGCTGCACATCGTGACGTGGTTATGGGCATTCCGAGCATTGATGCTCCAGAGCATGCGCTTTTCACGGAGCAAGTAAAACTTGAGCCGTTCAAAAGAGCTATGGAAGAACACAAGCCTAAAGTGTGGTTCACCAATTTACGCCAAGGCCAAACTGCTTTTAGAGATAGCATTGGTATTTTCAGTTTAAGCAAAGATGATGTTCTAAAAGTGAGTCCGTTTTATTATTGGTCCGATGAAAAACTAGATAGCTATTTAGAAGAAAATAATTTACCAAACGAATTTAAATATTTTGATCCAACTAAAGCATTAGAGAATAGAGAGTGTGGTTTGCACGCTTAAAAATAAGATTATGAAGAAAGATACATCACATATCAACTCGCTAGAAAACGAAGCGATTTATATTATGAGAGAAGTGGCGGCACAGTTTGAAAAACCGGTGTTGCTGTTTTCAGGAGGAAAAGATTCCATCACCTTGGTAAGATTGGCCGTAAAGGCATTTTACCCTGCAAAGGTGCCGTTTCCTTTAATGCACATTGATACGGGACATAACTTTCCTGAAACCATAGAGTTCAGGGATCGATTGGTTGAAGAATTAGGATTGGAGTTAATTGTTCGTAACGTTCAAGATTCCATAGACCAAGGAAAAGTAAAAGAAGAATCAGGTAGATACGCTAGTAGAAACCAATTGCAAACTACGACACTTTTGGATGCCATTGAAGAATTCAAATTTGATGCATGTATTGGAGGCGCACGTCGTGATGAAGAAAAAGCAAGGGCCAAGGAACGAATCTTTTCAGTACGAGATGATTTTGGCCAATGGGATGAAAAAAACCAACGCCCAGAATTGTTCGATATGTTGAACGGTCAAATAGAACACGGACAAAATGTACGTGTGTTCCCAATTTCAAACTGGACGGAGTTGGATGTTTGGTCTTATATAGAAAAAGAAAACATTGAAATACCATCTATTTATTTCGCGCATAAGCGTAAGGTATTCTTGAGAGATGGTTTGATTTGGTCTGTAGATGATGAGGTCGTGTACAGAGACGATCATGAAGAAGTTATTGAGGAAATGGTGCGTTTTAGAACCGTTGGTGATATGAGTTGTACAGCAGCTGTATTATCTGAAGCTTCAACAATTTCAAAAGTTGTAGAGGAAATCAGAGATTCAACAATTTCAGAACGCGGTGCCCGAATTGACGATAAACGCTCTGAGGCAGCCATGGAAAAACGTAAACAACAAGGGTACTTTTAGTCAAAAGTCAATTATAAGATAAAGTTAGATTGCTTGAGCGAGAAGCTTAAAGCATTAAGCAAAAAAATAAATGGAAGTATTAAAAATTGCAACAGCGGGAAGTGTAGATGATGGAAAAAGTACGTTGATTGGGCGTATTCTTTACGATACAAAATCATTGACTACAGATAAATTAGAGGCTATTGAAAAAACCAGTAAACAACGTGGTTACGATTATTTGGATTTCTCATTGGCAACTGATGGTTTAGTAGCCGAAAGAGAACAAGGAATCACTATTGATGTGGCCCATATTTATTTTTCAACCGGAAAGAAAAGCTATATTATAGCAGATACTCCAGGCCATGTGGAGTATACAAGAAACATGGTGACAGGAGCTTCAACGTCGCAAGCATCTATCATTTTGATTGATGCACGTAAAGGCGTAATTGAGCAAACCAACCGTCATTTCTTTATCAATAATTTATTGAGGATTAAAGATGTTGTAGTAGCCATCAACAAAATGGATTTGGTGGATTATTCGGAAGAAGTTTACAATAAAATTAAAGCCGATTTTGAGGAGTTGATGAGCAAACGCGATTACCAAGACCAAAAAATCACCTTTATTCCTGTAAGTGCCTTAAAAGGAGATAATGTTGTTCACCTTTCTAATAAAATGCCTTGGTACAAAGGCGAGGCTTTGTTGGAGCATTTGGAGAAATTGGATAAGGCGGACATTTTTAATGTAGGTACACCTCGTTTTCCAGTACAATATGTTATTCGCCCAAAAACTGAAGAGTTTCATGATTTTAGAGGCTATGCAGGAAAAGTATATGGTGGAAATTTAAGTGTTGGTGACGATATTATTGTGTTGCCATCTAAAACCAGATCTAAGATAAAGGAGATTTATTTCTATGATGAAAAGTACGAAACGGCATCAAGACGTTCTTCAGTTACCATTACTCTAGAAAATGATATCAACGTAAGCCGTGGTGATATGATTGTTAAGGAAAATGATTTGCCCACCATCGATAAGCAGTTTACAGCCAACGTGTGTTGGATGGATTCAGATGAATTAACAACCGGTGGCAAATACATTGTTCAGCATGGAATTAATAAGGTGTTGGCAAAGGTTGACAGAATCAATCACAAAATTCATCCAGATTATTCTGGGTTTGAAAAAGGCGTCACCAGTTTAGGGGTTAACGATATTGCTTCGGTAACCTTTAAATTAAACAAACCTATTTTCTATGATCAATTTAAAAATCATAGAACTAATGGGTCGTTTATCATAATCGATCCACAATCCAACAATACCGTTGGTGCAGGATTCATTCAATAAAAAAAGAAAATGCAGAGTTTTAGAACAGAAATAGAAAATCCAGTTGTTGAAAGGGACATCATTGAATTAGCTAAAAAAATTGAGCTCTTCAACAACGGCAATATAGATGAAGAAAAATTCAGGAGTCTACGTTTAGCACGTGGGGTTTACGGTCAGCGTCAAGAAGGCGTACAAATGATTCGTATAAAATTGCCGTACGGAAAAGTAAAGAGCAATCAATTACGAAGAATTTCTGATGTTTCGGATGAATATTCCCGTGGACGTTTGCACATCACAACACGTCAAGATATCCAAATCCACTATGTGGATTTAAACAGAACCCCAGAATTGTGGGCAGAATTGGAGCGTGATGATGTAACCTTGCGAGAAGCTTGTGGTAACACGGTTAGAAACGTAACGGCAAGTGAAACAGCAGGAATTGATGTTAATGAAGCCTTTGATGTATCGCCATACGCTGATGCACTTTATAAGTTTTTCTTAAGAAATCCCATTTGTCAAGAAATGGGAAGAAAGTTTAAGGTGTCTTTTTCATCATCGGATGAAGATACTGGGTTGTCATATATGCACGACCTTGGTTTTATTGCCAAAATTAAAGATGGTGTTCGCGGTTTCAAAGTGATGATTGGTGGTGGTCTGGGTTCCCAACCACGACATGCCGATGTACTTTATGATTTTGTAGAGACGAATAAGATTATTCCAATCATGGAAGGTGTTTTAAGGATTTTCGATCGTCATGGAGAACGTAAAAGTCGCGCCAAAGCACGTATGAAATTCTTGATTAAGGATATTGGTTTAGAGGCTTTTAAAGAGTTAGTCGCCGCTGAACAGCATGCTGTTGAGTTTAAGTCTGTAGCTATTGATGCAGATTCATATGAGGCCTCTAAACCAATAAACCTTAAAAGCATTCCTTCAGTTAAAATTAACGACGACAAAGCCTTTGAAACTTGGAAGTCAACCAATTTGATTCCCCAAAAACAGGAAGGTTATGTAGCCATAGGTATAAAAGTGCTTTTAGGAGACTTTTATACAGATAAAGCAAGGTTATTGGCTGATTTGGTTGAGAAATATGCCGCCGGAGAGATACGTTTGTCGTTGCGCCAAAATATTGTCATTCCTTTTGTTAAGGAAGAATTGGTGCCATTTTTCTACACCGAATTGGAAAAATTAGGTTTCGTAGAAGCAGGTTATAACAAAGCCGTTGATATTACAGCCTGTCCAGGTACAGATACCTGTAACTTGGGTATCGCTAGCAGTACAGGTATTGCAGATGAGTTGGAACGCGTTATTAAAGCTGAATACCCACAATATTTAAAGAATGACGATGTTGTAATCAAAATTAGCGGATGTATGAATGCTTGCGGACAACATAACATGGCCAATATTGGTTTTCAAGGTATGTCAGTTCGGACGCCAGACAAATTGGTTGCTCCTGCTCTGCAAGTGTTATTAGGTGGCGGTAATTTAAAGGACGGTAACGGCCAGTTTGCCGATAAAGTAGTGAAAGTACCGAGTAAACGTGGTCCAGAAGCTTTACGTAGAATTTTAAATGATTTTGAAGCAAATGCGACCGGGAAATCATTTATTGAGTATTACAAGGTAACGGGAGAACGCTATTTCTACGATTTGTTGAATGACCTTCAAGATGTTACCAATTTAACCCAAGATGATTTTATCGATTGGGGTGCTAAAGAAGAATATGTAAAGGAAATTGGTATTGGCGAATGTGCTGGTGTAGTTATAGATTTGATTGCGACACTATTTTTTGAAAGTGAAGAAAAAATTGAAAATGCTAAAGAATCACTAGAAAATAAAGTATATTCAAGTGCTATTTACCATGCGTACAGCTCTTTAGTAAATTCCGCGAAAGCGCTATTGTTGGCCGAAAACAAATCAACAAACACGCATTCGGGAATTATTAGCCAGTTTGATGAGTTGTTTGTGAAGTCCGGTAAGATTGATTTAGGTAGTTCTTTTTCTGAATTGATATATCAAATTAATAAATTTGCACCTACGGAAGATTTTGCAACAAAATATATAAAAGCGGCAAACCAGTTTTTAGAAGAAGTTAAGGCGTACAGAGAAGCCCAAACTATAAAAAGGCAAGCTGTTTAATTAATAAGGTATGAGTATTAAAACCCCAAAATTAACCGTTGTAGGCGCTGGTCCAGGTGATGAAGATTTGATTACCCTTAAGGCAATTAAGGCTATTGAATCGGCTGATGTTATCCTGTATGATGCACTTATTAACGAATCTCTTTTAAAATATGCTTCAGAAGATGCTGAGTTTATTTTTGTGGGGAAGCGCAAGGGGTGCTATGCATTTCAGCAAGAGCAAATTAATGAATTGATTGTTTCCAAGGCCAAGGAAAAAGGGCATGTAGTTCGTTTAAAAGGTGGTGACCCGTTTATTTTTGGGCGTGGTGCCGAGGAAATTGATTATGTAAGGCCATTTGGTCTGGAAACCTTTGTGGTTCCTGGTATATCATCATCGGTGGCAGTGCCAGCATATCAGGGTATTCCGTTGACAAAGCGAGGCATTTCAGAAAGTTTTTGGGTGGTTACAGCAACTACCAAAGCACATCAACTGTCCAATGATATTGCTTTGGCGGCAAAATCAACCGCAACGATTGTCATTTTAATGGGCATGCACAAATTGGATGATATTGTTAGGATTTTTTCCGAAGAAAACAAACAAGATACACCTATTGCCATCATTCAAAACGGAACGAGAGACGATGAAAATGTTGGTATAGGTACTATCAATACAATTCAGGGGATTGTTGTTGAAAAGCAGTTGTCTTCACCAGCAATTATTGTTATTGGCGATGTGGTGAAGGAGAGAGCTGTATTAAGTTCCATTTGTGCTGAAGTGACCAAGGAATAAATTATGGAACGCAATAATTTATATCCCATTTTTCTAAAAGCTAAAAGCTTAAACGTTCTTATAGTTGGTGGTGGTAATGTGGCGGAGGAAAAATTGACATTCCTTTTAAAGTCAAGTCCAGATGCGCACGTAACCATGGTAGCTCCTATGTTTCGGGAAGGGACAGTTTCGTTGGCTAAACAAGGCAATGTCAAGCTGATAAAAAAGAAGTACAAAAAAAAGTACTTAAAAGGAAAGCATATTGTTGTTGCAACGACCGATATTCCTAAGGTGAATATCAAGGTTCACAAGCATTGCCGAAAAAAGAGCATTTTGGTTAATGTAGCCGATAATCCGCCATATTGTGATTTTTATATGGGCGGTATCGTAACCAAAGGCAACGTAAAAGTGGCTATTTCAACCAATGGAAAATCACCAACAACGGCTAAACGTTTACGCCAGTTTTTTGAGGATGTCATCCCTGAAAATGTGGACGATTTAGTAAAAAATTTAAATGAATATAGAAAAACAATAAAAGGAGATTTCGAGGAGAAAGTGGAAACGCTGAACGAATTCACCAAAGGATTAATTGAGAAAAAGAATCTTAAAAATGATTAAAACAGATATACTAATAATAGGAGCAGGACCAACAGGATTATTTGCAGTTTTCGAGGCAGGTTTGCTAAAGCTTAAGTGTCATTTAATTGATGCACTGCCACAACCTGGAGGGCAATGTTCTGAGATTTATCCTAAAAAACCAATTTACGATATACCCGGGTTTCCAGAAATATTGGCAGGCGATTTAACAAGAAACTTGTTGGAACAAGGCAAGCAGTTTGAGCCCGGATTTACATTGGGTGAGCGTGCCGAAACTATTGAAAAACAAGACGATGGTTCTTTTATCGTTACAACCAATAAAGGCACAAAGCATCATGCACCAGTGGTTGCCATTGCGGGTGGATTAGGCTCGTTTGAACCTAGAAAACCTGGAATTGACGGAATTGAAGATTTTGAAGATAATGGTGTGGAATACATTATTAAAGATCCAGAATTTTACAGAAACAAGCGTGTCGTTATTTCTGGAGGTGGTGACTCTGCATTGGATTGGAGTATCTTTTTGGCCGATGTCGCTTCCGAAGTTACTTTAATACACCGAAGAAATGAATTTAGAGGAGCTTTAGACTCTGTTGAAAAAGTTAGGGACTTGACCCAAGAAGGTAAAATCAATTTAATTACACCTGCTGAGGTAACCGAACTACATGGTGAAGGTAAATTGGAAGCTGTGACCTATGTTAGGGATGGCGAAGCTTCTCGAATTGAAACCGACCACTTTATTCCGTTATTTGGGTTGTCACCAAAATTAGGCCCTATTGCCAATTGGGGATTGGAAATTGAGAAAAATGCTATTAAAGTGGATAACTCATTAAACTATCAAACCAATATACCTGGTATTTTTGCCATTGGCGATGTAAATACATACCCTGAAAAGTTAAAACTGATTCTTTGCGGATTCCACGAGGCAACTTTAATGTGCCAAGCGGCTTACAGAATCATCAACCCAGGCAAAAAATATGTATTAAAATACACAACAGTTAGTGGTATTGATGGTTTTGATGGATCAAGAAAAGAAGCTCCTAAAGCGGTTGTACAGGCTATTAACTAAACTAAGCTTTTATATATAATCGATCCTGTAGGGTTTCTTTGGAAACCTTACAGGATTTAATGTTTAAATAAGTAGGATTTAAACGGATAAATTTTACTTTTATGAAATCAAAATTTTAGCCATTTAACGTAATGAAAAGTTATAATGTTTGTTTAAAAGATACCGTTAAGACGTTCACGAAAAGGTTGTTTTATTCCTTGTTTGATTGCCAACAGGAATTAGAACAAGAAGAATATTTAGAAAATACTTTTTACCAGATACTTTCAAAACTTAATATTGAAAACAGCGAAAGCATTTGGCAACAATTTAAGGCCGATTTGCCCAACATCAGGAAGAAATTGGATTTAGATGCCATAGCTTTTGAAAAAAATGACCCAGCTTCGCATAGTTTGGAGGAAATTTATTTGGCTTATCCTGGGTTTTATGCCATTTCAATTTATAGGTTGAGCCATGCGCTTCATCAATTGGGCGTTTATATTTTACCAAGGATGATGAGTGAATACATCCACGGAATTACAGGTATTGATATTCACCCAGGCGCAACCATTGGCGACTCGTTTTACATTGACCACGGTACGGGTATTGTTATTGGTGAAACCTCAATAATTGGCAAAAACGTAAAAATTTATCAAGGGGTCACCTTGGGAGGTATTTCCGTGGCAAAAAGTTTGGCATCAACCAAGCGTCATCCAACTATTGAGGATAATGTATGCATATACGCAAATGCAACTATTTTGGGAGGCGATATTTCTATTGGTGCAAACAGCGTTATTGGCGCCAACGTTTGGATAACACAATCTGTTCCTGAAAATTCATTAGTAACCTATCAAACCGAAATAAAAATCAGACCGAAAAAGAATGGAATTCGAAAATAGCATCCTCGGACAAATAGGCAATACGCCGTTAGTAGAAGCAACGCATCTCATAAATAAAAAAGGGGTGAGGTTGTTTCTAAAATTAGAAGGCAACAATCCCGGTGGGAGCGTAAAAGATCGCCCCGCTTTTAATATGATTTATGAAGCCTTAAAACGAGGTGACATCAAAAAAGGCGGCACCTTGGTTGAAGCAACAAGCGGAAATACAGGTATTGCATTGGCATTTATTTCTAAACTTTTAGGCTTGAATATGGTATTGATTATGCCCGAGAATTCCACCGAAGAACGGGTAAAGACCATGAGGGCTTATGGCGCTGAAGTTATTTTAACACCTGCAAATGTTGGTATTGAAGGTTCGCGTGATTTAGCATTTAAGCTTCGTGATGAAAAAGGCTATACATTGTTAAACCAGTTTGAAAATGATGATAACTGGAAAGCCCACTATAAAACCACAGGTCCGGAAATTTGGAAGGCTACCAACGGCAAAATAACGCATTTTGTGTCAGCCATGGGAACCACAGGAACCATAATGGGCGTTTCAACCTATTTGAAAGAACAAAATAAAGAAGTAACTATTGTTGGGGCACAGCCTGATGATGATTCTAGAATTCCGGGTATTAGAAAGTGGCCTGAAGAATATGTTCCTAAGTTTTTTGATAGAAAAAAAGTAGACCAAGTTATAGAAGTAACTGAGGCTGATGCTAAAGCCACAACAATTAGGTTGGCCAAAGAAGAAGGTGTTTTTGCAGGTATGAGTAGCGGTGGCTCTGTATATTGCGCCTTACAAATAGCAAACCAAATTGACGAAGGTGTAATTGTGGCCATTATTTGCGACCGTGGCGACAGGTATTTATCATCAACATTGTTTGAATAAATTCCAAACTGGAGAGTTTTCAAATTAAATAGGAAAACAAAAATATAGTCACTACTTTTGTGCTTTATTTCCGCGAAAGCGTAAATATGTTCATTAATGTACCAAATGTTATCAAGAAAGGCAGAGGGAATAGACCCGTTGAAACCTTGGCAACCCTTTAGCTTTAAAGAAGGTGCTAAATTCTACCTAGACCTGAACTTGTTTCAGGTTCTTTTAGTGAAAATGCTAAAAGTTTAGGAAAGATAACGGAAAGTGTTTCCCAACTTTTCTTGATAATATGTAACATGCAGATTTTTAGAGCTGCACCGCAGATTTATGCTGCAAGATTTTAAAAGAAATAAAAATGGCAAATATTAAAGAAGCTTTAAAAGACCGGATTTTGGTGCTGGATGGCGCTATGGGAACCATGCTTCAGCGTTATAAATTCACCGAAGAGGATTTTAGAGGCGAGCGTTTTAAGGATTACCCAACGCCATTGCAGGGCAATAACGATTTGCTGTCCATCACGCAACCGGAAGCCATAAAAGCGGTTCATGCCAAGTATTTTGAAGCTGGTTCCGATATTGTGGAGACCAACACGTTTTCAGGAACAACCATAGCTATGGCTGATTATCAAATGGAAGATTTAGTTTATGAACTTAATTTTCAATCGGCAAAATTGGCTAGAGAAGTTGCGGATGAATTTACCAAAAAAGAACCTAACAAACCACGTTTTGTGGCAGGTTCAATAGGGCCAACAAACCGTACGGCAAGTATGTCGCCCGATGTAAACGACCCTGGCTATAGAGCCGTGACTTTTGACGAATTGCGTTTGGCGTACAAACAACAAGTTGAGGCGTTGGTTGACGGTGGTGTGGATATTTTATTGGTCGAAACGGTATTTGACACCCTTAACGCCAAAGCGGCTTTGTTCGCTATTGAAGAGGTAAAAGAAGAGCGAAGCATAGATATCCCCATCATGTTAAGTGGCACCATTACCGATGCTTCGGGCAGAACTTTATCAGGGCAAACGGCAGAAGCATTTTTAATTTCTGTATCACACATTCCATTGTTGTCGGTAGGGTTTAACTGTGCTTTGGGGGCCAATTTATTGCAACCACATTTGGAGGCTATTGCCAACAAAACCGATTTCGCCATTTCTGCGCATCCAAATGCCGGTTTGCCTAATGCTTTTGGCGAGTATGATGAATCTCCTGAAGAAATGGGCGAGCAAATAGAAGAATATCTAAAAAAGAATTTAATAAACATTATTGGCGGTTGCTGTGGTACAACACCAGAGCATATAAAAGTCATTGCAAATATTGCAGCAAAATATAAACCACGTCGTCATGCTGAACTAGTTACAGCATCACATGAGTAAAGTTGATGAAAGTTAAGCAAACCAAATACATGAAACTATCAGGGTTAGAACCACTAATTCTGAATGAAAACAGTAACTTCATTAATATCGGAGAACGTACCAATGTTGCGGGTTCTCGAATGTTTCTTCGACTCATTAAAGAAGAAAAGTTTGATGAAGCCCTAGATGTTGCTCGTCATCAGGTAGATGGTGGTGCGCAGATTATAGACATCAATATGGACGATGGGCTCATTGATGGAAAGGAAGCCATGGTTCGTTTTTTGAATTTAATTGCAGCCGAACCTGATATTTGCCGTGTGCCCATCATGATTGATAGTTCAAAATGGGACATCATTGAAGCGGGTCTTCAAGTGGTGCAAGGAAAATGTGTGGTTAATTCCATTTCACTTAAAGAAGGCGAAGAAAAATTTATTTGGGAAGCCAAACGGATAAAACGATATGGAGCAGCGGTAATAGTCATGGCTTTTGATGAAGTGGGGCAAGCCGATAACTACGAACGCCGTATTGAAATCGCCAAACGTTCATATGATATTTTGGTCAACAAAGTTGGCTTTCCTTCCGAAGATATCATCTTCGATTTGAATGTTTTTCCGGTGGCCACAGGTATGGAGGAACACCGCAGAAATGCCATCGATTTTATTGAAGCTACCCGTTGGGTGCGCCAAAATCTAGAAAATGCTAGTGTTAGTGGCGGGGTTAGTAATGTATCGTTTTCGTTTAGAGGGAACAATACCGTGCGCGAAGCCATGCATTCTGTGTTTTTATACCACGCCATTCAAGCGGGTATGAACATGGGTATTGTAAACCCAACCATGTTGGAGGTTTACGACGATATTCCAAAGGATTTATTGGAGCATGTTGAAGATGTGATTTTAGATAGGCGTGAAGATGCCACCGAACGGTTATTGGAATTTGCCGAAACTGTTAAAGGCACAAAAGTTGAAAAAACGGTTGATTTATCTTGGCGGGAAAATCCGCTTCAAGATAGAATTACCCATGCATTGGTTAAAGGTATCGATGCATTTATCATTGAAGATGTTGAGGAAGCTAGGCAAAAAGCCGATACACCAATAGAAGTTATTGAAGGCCATTTAATGACGGGTATGAACGTTGTAGGCGATTTATTCGGTGCTGGAAAAATGTTTTTACCACAAGTGGTGAAATCGGCTCGTGTGATGAAGAAAGCTGTGGCGTATCTTAACCCGTTTATCGAGGCTGAAAAATCGGAAGATGCTGAACCGGTTGGTAAAATATTAATGGCGACCGTAAAGGGCGATGTGCACGATATTGGTAAAAATATTGTAAGTGTTGTATTGGCTTGTAACAATTACGAAATTGTAGATTTAGGTGTTATGGTGCCACCTGAAAAAATTATAGAAACAGCTATAAAAGAACGAGTGGATGCCATTGGATTGTCAGGTTTAATTACGCCATCACTTGATGAAATGGTGTATTTGGCTAAAGAAATGCAACGTCAAAATTTCGAAATCCCGTTGCTTATTGGTGGGGCAACAACCTCAAAAGCGCATACCGCGGTTAAAATCGATACACAGTACGAAAATGCTGTGGTTCATGTCAATGATGCGTCCAGAGCAGTAACCGTTGTTGGCGATTTACTCAACAAGAAAACATCAAAAGAATATGTGGCTGATTTAAAACGGGATTATGATGAATTCCGAACCAAGTTTTTAAAGCGTGGCAAGGAGAAATTGTATATTTCATTCGAGGAAGCTAGAAAAAGAAAATATAAAATCGATTGGAAAAAAGTCGAAATTGTAAAACCAAAAGAAATGGGTGTTCAAATGCTCAAGCAACTAAGCTTAAAGGAATTGGAACCTTACATTGATTGGAGTCCGTTTTTTAGAAGTTGGGATTTACACGGTAAATTTCCAGACATTTTAAAAGATGAAAAGGTTGGTGAACATGCCACCCAATTGTACGCTGATGCCCAAGACATGGTTAAAGACATTATTGCAAAACAGTCATTGAAACCAAAGGCCGTTTTTGGTTTGTTTGAAGCCAATAGCATTAATGAAGATGATATTTCTGTTAAGAAAAAAGGTGAGGAAATTGCCGTTTTTAGAACCTTAAGACAACAATTAAGCAAGCGTGAAGGCATTCCAAATATAGCACTGGCCGATTTTATTGCACCTCAGGAAACAGGAAAAACAGATTATATTGGCGCCTTTTGTGTGGCCATATTTGGAGCGCAAGAATTGGCCGAAAGTTTCAAAGAGCAACATGACGATTATAACGCCATTATGACTCAAGCCATTGCTGATAGATTTGCCGAAGCCTTTGCTGAATATCTGCACAAACAAATACGAACTAAGCATTGGGGTTATGCCGAAAATGAAGATTTGAGTAACGACGAACTGATAAAAGAAAGTTACAAAGGCATTCGTCCTGCGCCTGGTTATCCCGCTTGTCCGGATCATTTGGAAAAGGAAACTATTTGGGAGTTGCTTGATGTCGAAAAAATCATAGGAGTTAAATTAACAGAAAGTTTGGCTATGTGGCCTGCCGCTGCTGTTTCGGGGTATTATTTTGCAAACCCAGAAGCAAAATATTTTGGGTTGGGCAAAATCACAGATGACCAAGTAACGGATTATGCAAAGCGTAAAGGCATTGATAAAGAAAAGGCCAAAAAGTGGTTGCATCCGGTAATTGCAGATTCATAAAATGAGGCAAAAATTTATAGAATTAACATTAGGCAGTTATGTGATATCTCATGGATACGACAATAAAGGCAAAGAAAAGTTGGAACATGTGTATTCTGCAACTTTTTCTAAAAAACTAGTTGCTGTTTCTAGAATTAAATCTGTTAGTGAAAAATATATTTTAACAGATTATACGGATGGCAGATGGATTTATTGAGAGTATGAGGAAGACTATGATGCTGTTAAAATGTTATTGCTTTAATTTGCGTTAGTGATTGTAGTGTAAAGCCCACAGTGAGGCACTAGCGAGGACATGTAACGAAAAGCGCGACCCTTGTAGTAACGCCCAAAGAATAAAAATAGTGATTAATAAAAAGTCCCCTTTGGGGATTTAGGGAATGAAAGTAACAGACCACATAAAACAAGCTAAAGGAAAAACATTGTTTTCCTTTGAGGTAATACCACCTCAAAAAGGGAAAAACATTCAGGATTTATACGATAACATCGATCCGTTAATGGAGTTTAATCCACCTTTTATTGATGTTACAACGTCTAGGGAAGAATATGTTTATGTTGATAAGGGCAATGGTCTTTTAGATAAACGCATTACTAGAATGAGACCTGGAACGGTTGGTATTTGTGCTTCTATTATGCATAAATACAAGGTTGACGCTATTCCACATTTACTTTGCGGTGGTTTTACCAAAGAGGAAACAGAGTATGTTTTGGTAGATTGCCACTATCTGGGCATTGACAATGTGGTGGCATTACGCGGTGATGCGAGAAAAGATGAACCTTATTTTGTGCCAACAAAAGGTGGAAATGCCTATGCAAGTGAATTGGTGGAGCAAATAGTGAATTTAAATAATGGGAAATATTTGCATGATGATGTAGAGATAGAGCACAATTACGATTTTTGTATTGGTGTTGCTGGCTATCCTGAAAAACACATGGAAGCGCCATCTTTAGTTACAGATTTAAGACGACTTAAAGCAAAGGTTGATGCAGGTGCAGATTATGTGGTTACACAAATGTTTTTTGATAATAAAAAATATTTTGACTTTGTAGACCAAGCACGGGAGATTGGCATTACAGTTCCCATTATACCCGGAATTAAGCCTATTGCCGTAAAGCGTCATTTACAAATTTTGCCACAAGTTTTTAAAATAGATTTGCCCCAAGACCTAATTGATGCTGTTGAGGATTGTAAAGACAATAAAGCGGTTAGGCAAGTAGGCATTGAGTTTGCCATTCAACAATCAAAGGAGTTAAAAGAGGCAGGAGTGCCCTTTTTGCATTACTATTCTATGGGCAAAAGCGATAATATTAAAGCAATAGCATCAAAGTTGTTTTAAATATTGCGTTACATTTGCGGATAGAAATCCCCATCATGAAGTTACTTTATAGTTGTGTTTTATTGTTATGCTTCAATTTTATTTTAGCTCAAGATAAAACGCATTCGTCTTACGTTGACGTTAATTACTTCCGAGGAAATATCGCGCTTCACAACACAGAGATTTTACATTTAATACAAGGCCATCCAGAGGGAACTATCATTAGTTGGAACAAAAAAACCTATGGTTTTGAGGATTGGGAACAGCGTTTCAATTATCCAGATTATGGTGTTTCATTTGCTTATCAGAACCTGAAGAATGATGTTTTGGGCAATAATTATGGACTTTACGCACACTATAATTTTTACTTTTTAAAACGGAATTTAATGTTTCGTATTGGTCAAGGTTTGGCTTATAATACACATCCGTTCAATCGTGAAAACAATGTAAAAAATGTCGCTTTTGGCACTAAGTTCATGAGCAGTACCTATGTTATGCTTAATTTTAAAAAAGAGCATATTTTTGATAGAATTGGTTTGCAAACAGGCTTGTCGCTTATTCATTATTCCAATGCCAATGTTAAATCGCCCAACAATGGAACCAATTCAATTACCTTTAATGTTGGACTGAATTATAATTTAGATGACAACAATATTGAATACCAACATACGCTGGATAAAAAAGCGAATCAGCAGTTCTCTGAGCCGATAAAATATAATCTGGTTTTTAGAAGTGGCATTAACGAAAGTGATTATATTGGTAGTGGCCAGTTTGCCATGTATGTTGCGTCGGCTTATGCCGATAAACGCATCAATAAAACAAGTGCTTTGCATATTGGTGCAGATGTATTCTTTTCGAATTTTTTAAAGGAATTGATTTATTATGAAAGTGTCGCATTTCCCGAAAAAGGCGTTTCTGGAGATGAAGATTATAAGCGTGTAGGGATTTTTGCCGGGCATGAACTCTTTATTAGTAAAACCTCCCTTATTAGCCAATACGGGTACTATCTATACTATCCTTTTGAGTTTGAGGGAAGAACTTATATCAGAATTGGACTTAAGCGCTATTTTTCTGAAAAATGGTTTGGGGCGCTGACCCTTAAGTCTCATGGCGCAAGGGCGGAAGGTGTTGAATTTGGAATAGGAGTAAGGTTATGAGGAAAATAATTATCACGATATCATGCGTTTTGTTTTTTGCTTGCGATAGCGAAAAAGCCAATGATTGCTTTCAAAATACAGGAGACATAGTTCAACAAGAAATCTCTGTTGCTGCTTTTGATAAAATCTTGGTAAATAGAGACATTGAGTTAATCATTAAAGAGGGGGGTGAACAGAAGGTAGTGGTGCAGACCGGTGAGAATTTGATGAATGATGTTTTGGTTGAAGTTATTGGTGGCAGGTTGGTGCTAACAGATAATAACACCTGTAATTATGTTAGAGATTACGGATTAACAAAAGTGTATGTCACTGCTGCTAATCTTGTTGAAATAAGAAGTTCCACGCAGTATGATGTTAGCTCGGATGGAATATTAACCTTTCCAAGCCTAACTATTTTATCCGAAGATTTTAATATGCCGGAAGCCTATACGGTCGGTGATTTTAGGTTAAAAATAAATAATGAAACGTTGAACGTCACTTTCAATAATCTTTCAATAGCCTATATTGAAGGGCAAACCGATAATCTAAATATTACTTTTTCAAATGGGAATTGTAGATTTGAAGGGCGTGGTTTAATCGTGCAAAAAGTGAACGTTTGGAACAGGAGTTCCAATGATATGATTGTTAATCCGCAACAAGAAATTAAAGGCAAAATTTTAGGATTGGGCAATGTTATTTCTGCCAACAAGCCACCTTTGGTAAATGTTGAAGAAGTTTATAGAGGTCAGTTAATTTTTGAATAAGGCGACCGATTGCTTGGCTATTTCCAATTCTTCATTTGTAGGTATCACCAATATTTTTACTTTAGATTCCTTAGTGTTAATTTCATGCAAGCCTTTTGAGCGTATTTTGTTTTCTTCAATATCTAAATCAATGCCTAAAAAGTCCATGTTTTCGCAAACCAATTGGCGCATTAAAGTTGAATTTTCACCAATGCCTGCGGTAAATACAATCGCATCCAATCCGTTTAAAATGGCAGCATAACTTCCAATATATTTTTTAATTCTATATGCATTCATGTGCAGCGCAAGTTGGCAATCTTTGTTTCCTTTGGCGGCCATAATTTCAATATCTCTTAAATCGCTGTAGCCTGTTAGCCCAAGCATGCCGCTTTTTTTGTTCAATATATTATTGATTTCTTTTAGCGAATAGCCCAATTTGTCTTTTAAATGAAAGATAATGGAAGGGTCAATATCCCCAGAGCGCGTACCCATAATAAGTCCTGCAAGTGGCGAAAAACCAAGAGAGTGGTCTATACTTTCACCATTTTTTATCGCGGTCATACTACAACCATTGCCCAAGTGAATGGTAATAATTTTCGATTCCGTTTTTCCTAAAAACTCAATAGCTTTTTCCGAAACATATTTGTGGCTGGTGCCATGAAAACCATATAAACGAATTTTGTTTTCGGTTAAAAATTCGTTGGGAATAGCATATTTATAAGCGTGCTCTGGAATAGATTGGTGAAATGCCGTATCGAAAACAGCCACCTGTTTTGCACTGGGAAAAATATCTTCGGCCACTTCAATACCTTCTAAATTGGCAGGATTATGCAATGGTGCCAAGGGAATTAGAGCTTTAATTTTTTCCTTAACAGTTTTGGTTATTTCGGTAGTGTTGCTAAAAGAGCTTCCACCATGAACCACACGATGCCCAACTATGTTTATTTCTTCAGGGGTTGTAATAACGCCAATATTTTTGTCCAATAAGTTTTGCGACACCAATTTTAAGCCAGCCTTATGGTTTAAAATTGGAGTTTCAAACTCAATGGATTCTTTTTGGTTTTTAAACTTAAATATGGAGTCATTAAAACCAATTCGTTCTATTTGTCCAGAACAAAGAATGGTTTGGTCTGGCATAGAAAATAATTGAAATTTTAAGGAGGAACTTCCTGAATTTAAAACGAGTACTTGCATATTAAAGTTCTTGAGCTTGAATAGCGGTTATAATTACGGTGCTATAAATATCGTCCGCGGTGCAGCCACGGCTTAAATCGTTTACGGGTTTGTTCAGTCCTTGAAGCATAGGGCCAATGGCTAAGGCACCCGTTTCACGTTGTACAGCTTTGTAGGTATTGTTTCCTGTATTTAGGTCTGGGAAAATCAATACACTTGCTTGTCCGGCAACCTCAGAATCTGGAAGTTTGCTTTTTCCAATTCGCTTATCAACGGCAGCATCATATTGGATAGGCCCTTCAATTTTTAAATCTGGAGCCATGGTTTTTGCAATTTCTGTTGCTTTTCTAACCTTGTCTACATCCTCGCCTTTTCCTGAAGCGCCTGAAGAATATGATAACATAGCTACTTTAGGTTCAACACCAAAGTTTTTAGCTGTTTGCGCTGATGAAATGGCGATTTCTGCCAATTGTTCTGCATTTGGGTTCGGGTTTATAGCGCAGTCGCCAAAAATAGAAACGCGGTCTTCTAAGCACATGAAAAATACCGAAGACACAATATTTACACCAGGTTTAGTTTTAATAAATTGTAACGCTGGTCGTAAGGTGTGTGCGGTGGTATGCAGAGCACCAGAAACCATACCATCGGCATGGCCCTTGTAAATCATCATGGTTGCAAAGTAAGATACATCTGCCATAGCATCTCGAGCCATATCCAAATTCACGTTTTTGTGTTTTCGAAGCTCGTAAAAAGTATTCACATAGTCTTCAAAATAAGGTGACTTGGTTGGGAAAACAATATTTACTTCATCAAGATTTAAAGGAATATCAAATTTGGATATTTGCTCTTTAATTTTTTCTTCCTCACCAATTAACGTTAAATCAACCACATGGGCATCAATTAATCGGGCTGCCGCTCTTAAAACTCTTTCGTCATAACCTTCGGGCAATACAATATGCTTTTTGTTTTTTAAGGCACGTTGCAACAGGTTGTATTGAAACATTCTTGGTGTGAATATTTCTGATTTAAAAGTGATTAAGTCGTTCGCTAATTTCTCTGTATTAACATGTTTTTCAAATGTGGCTATAGAGGTAGTAATCTTTTCTGTGTTTTCAGCATAAATTTTAGACTTTATTTTGCCGATGTCATTAGTCACAGAAAATGTTCCGCCTTTCACACTTATAATAGGCACAATATTAGATAAACCTTCAATCAACTTCAATATAGGGTCTTCTGGAATGAGTCCACCAGTTAAAACAATGCCCGATACTTTTGGGTAATTTTTTGAAATATGGGCTTGAAGGGCTCCTAAAATAATATCTGCCCTGTCTCCCGGTGTAATGACCAAAGCATTTTCCTTAAGATGTGTTAAGTAATTACGGAGTTGCATAGCACCCACACTAAAATTTTCAGTTTGGTTATTAATCAAGTCTTTTCCAAAAAGAATATTGGCATCAAGTGCTTTTACGATTTCTTTAAATGTGGGATTTGCCAAACTTTTGATTTTTGGAATGACAGTAACATCTGTACCATCCTGTATCCGCGATTTTAATAAAGGTTTTAATGCAGAAATATCTTCAGGATTAATCTTATTGGTCATGATGGAAAGTACATCTACCTCACCTTTGTACGTATCGTGTGCCAATTGAACATTGTCAACAACTTCTGCAAGTTCTTTACCGTCGCCTTGGGTAACTATAATAACAGGAAGTCCTAAGTTTTTTGAAATAAGGATGTTTATATCCAATTCTAAACTTGAGTTTTCATGCGAAAAATCGGTTCCTTCCACCAGAACAATATCAAAGCGCTCCTCTAGGTATTTATATTTCTTTATTATATGGTCTATAACATCCCCAGACTTACCTTTGTTGTAGAGGTCTAAAACTTCATTTCTTGTGAAAGCAAATGTTTTTTTATAATTAATATCGATTTCAAAATGGGTAACAACCGTATTTATGTGGTTGTCCATCTCTCCATCTGCGGTGTCTTCAATTATGGGTCTAAAATAACCCACTTTGGCAGTTTTACCCAAAAGCATACGCATTAAGCCAAGCACAACAATAGATTTTCCGCTATTTGGTTCTAGTGTGGCGACGTAAATTCCCTTACTCATTTTTAATTTTATTTTGCTACAAAGGTAATCGATTACAGGTTAATTGTAAAGCGAAAGCCTTTCTTGGTTTTTAAATATTTTGGGCAAAATTACTGTCATATATCTGTTATAAAGATGACAATTGTCATCTTTAAAAAAATTAGATTTTAAATAGATGTTAAATCTCTAAAAAGTGATTCTAAACTTGCATTTTTTTGATTGAGTTGAAGTATTTTCAACTTATTGTCATGCGCAAAATCAAAGACATAGGAGCGCATGTCTTCAGAGGTTTTAAAAGTTATTTCATAAACAAAGCCAAAAGTGTTAACAACACTTTTGGCTTTAGGCAATTTCAACAAAAAGGCATCTTCAACACGATAATCGAACTCAACCACCACCACTTGTTCTTTTTCATCCCTAAGGTCTTTTAATTTTTTGTCTGCAACAATTTCACCCTTGTTGATGATGATAACACGGTCGCACATGGCTTCAACTTCTTGCATAATGTGGGTTGATAGAAAAACAGTTTTGGTCTTGCCAATATTTTTTATCAGATTTCTGATGTCTATTAATTGGTTGGGGTCTAAACCCGTTGTTGGCTCATCCAAAATTAAAACCTCAGGGTCGTGCAAAAGGGCATTGGCCAAGCCAACACGCTGTCTGTAACCTTTAGAAAGTTGACTTATTTTTTTGTGGGCCTCAGGTGTTAAGCCCGTAAGTTCAATTACCTCATCAATTCGGTGTTTATTTATATTGTAAATATTTGCGTTGAACGACAGATATTCTTTAATGTACATGTCTAAATAAAGTGGATTGTGTTCTGGCAAATAGCCAACGCTTTGCTGTACTTCTTTGTTACTGATGGTTACGTCAAATCCATTTACCTTGGCATTGCCGTTATCAGCATTTAAATAGGTGGTTAAAATTTTCATCATTGTGGACTTTCCGGCACCATTGGGTCCTAAAAAGCCAACAATTTCAGGCTTTTCAACCTTAAAGGAAACATTGTTTAGCGCTTTTTGTTTTCCGTAAAGCTTTGAAACACTTGTTACTTCTATGGACATATTTAAAATACTTTCTTCAAAAATAATGATTATCTAATGTAAAGTTGGATTTACTTGAAAATCTTTAAAACTTTTAAAAAAAGTGAAAAAAAGATTTTATTGTGTTTTTATTTCTTAAAATAATATTTACTTTAGCGCCGTAATTATGACAACGACAGTTTATTATACATATTTTAACAACTATTTCTTTTTTAGCGGAAGAAACGAGGCGTTGTATGTATAATTTATAAACATAAATTAAAAGTATGGGTCTCGATGAAAATCGGGACTTTTTTTTGTCAACAAGTGGTTGAAGTCAATTGAAAAAGGGATTTAAAGAAAACTAAAGTAAAACTTTGATTAAAACAGTAGCCATACAAGGTATTAAGGGGTCTTTTCATCATATTGTGTCGCAGCAATTTTTTGAAAAACCGGTTGATTGTATCGATTGCCTAACATTTGATAGAGTGGTTGAAGCCTTAATTACAAAAGAGAGTGATGCGGCTGTAATGGCTTTAGAAAATTCTATTGCAGGTTCTATAATTCCAAATTATGCTTTAATTGATAAATATGGTTTGCACATTGTAGGCGAGCATTATTTAGATATTCAGCATAATTTAATGGCATGGCCAAACCAAACCATTGATGATATAAAAGAAGTCTATTCACACCCTATGGCACTTTTGCAGTGTAAGGAGTTTTTTAGGGACTTTCCGCATATAAAATTGGTTGAAGATAAAGATACTGCTGAGGTTGCAGAGCGTATCCATCTAAAAAAGCTAAAAGGTATTGGAGCCATTGCCAGTGCTACAGCTGCTGAAATTTTTGAACTGGATATTTTGGCGCACAGCATACAAACCATCAAACATAACGAAACCCGATTTGTTATCGTAAAACGGGTAAATTCTGAGGTGCCTGAAGACCAAATAAACAAAGCTTCGGTGAAATTTGAAGCGAACCACAAACGTGGTAGTTTGGCGGCTATTTTGAACGTAATGAGTGATTGCAAGTTGAATTTAACCAAAATTCAATCTTTGCCAATTATTGAAAAACCTTGGAAATATGCTTTTTTTGTTGATGTTACTTTTGAAGAATACAGCGATTTTAAAAAAGCCAAATCGTTGATTGATATTATGGCCGATGGCTTTAAGGTTTTAGGGGAATATAAAAATGCAAAGCTATGATTCAAGTAGCAAACAGATTAAATACCGTTGAAGAATACTACTTCTCAAAAAAATTGAGAGAAGTTAATTCGATGATTGCCGATGGCAAGCCTGTTATCAATTTAGGTATTGGTAGCCCTGATTTGCAACCACCACAAAAAGTAGTAGAAGCTATTTCGGCCAGCTTTCAAAACCCAAATGCGCATAAGTACCAAAGTTATCAGGGTTTACCGGAGCTTAGGGAAGCTATGGCCAAGTTTTATAAAGCGCATTTTTCTGTGAGTTTAAGTCCTGCAACAGAAATATTGCCACTAATGGGAAGCAAGGAAGGCATCATGCACATTTCGATGGCTTACCTTAATGAAGGTGATGAGGTTTTAATACCCAATCCAGGGTATCCAACATACCAATCGGTGACTAAATTGGTGGGCGCAAAAGGTATTTTATACGAATTGGATGAAGCCAATAATTGGATGCCAAATTTCGACGAACTTGAAAAATTGGATTTAAGCAAAGTCAAGCTTATGTGGGTAAATTATCCACATATGCCAACAGGCGCGAAACCCACAAAATATGTTTTTGAGGAACTTGTGGCCTTTGGCAAAAAACACAACATTTTAATTGTTAACGATAACCCGTATAGTTTCATTTTAAACAATGAACCAAAAAGTATTTTAAATGTTGAAGGCGCAAAAGAGGTGTGTTTGGAGCTTAATTCTTTGAGTAAAACCTTCAATATGGCAGGTTGGCGTGTGGGTATGGTTGTTGGAGACAGCACCCATATCAGCAATATTTTAAAAGTAAAAAGTAATATGGACTCGGGTATGTTTTTCGGCATTCAAAAAGGTGCCGTTGAAGCCTTAAATTGCTCCACCATGTGGTTTGCAACCTTAAACAATGTGTACCAAGAACGCCGCCAATTGGTTTGGCAGTTGGCTGATGCTTTAAACTGTACCTACGATAAAAATGCTTCTGGACTTTTTGTTTGGGCTAAATTGCCAGAATTCATTAAGTCTGAAGAGTTTATAGATTTAGTATTGCAGGAGAACCATATTTTTATCACACCAGGGACCATTTTTGGCAGTAAAGGTGAGGGTTATATCAGGTTTTCGTTATGTGCATCAACCGAGGCTTTAGAGGAAGCCATTGAACGAGTAAAGTAAAGATGAAAAATATATATGCAATAGGAGTTGGATTGATTGGCGGTAGCTTGGCTATCGATATCAAGAATAATAACCCTGAGGTTGTAATTCATGGTATTAGTAGAAAGGAAACCACCCTTGATGAAGCTTTGGCGCTCAATTTAATTGACAAAAAGGCTACCTTGGATGATATTGCCCATGCCGATTTGGTTATTGTTTCCATTCCAGTTGATGCCACTGTAAAGCTATTGCCCACTATTTTGGATAAAATACCAGACACGGCATTGGTTGTTGATGCAGGTTCTACAAAACTGGATATTTGTAAAGCTGTTGAAAACCATCCAAAACGAAGAAACTTTTTGGCCATGCACCCTATAGCAGGTACAGAACATTCTGGGCCAAGTGCTGCCATGAGCGGTTTGTTTGTAGGTAAAACCAATATTGTTTGTGAGGTGGAGAAAACAACCTTTAAACTTCAAGAAAAAGCATTGAAATTGTTTGCCGATATAGGCATGCGCATTCGCTATATGAATCCGGAAGCGCACGATAAGCATATTGCATACGTATCTCATTTATCGCATATAAGTTCGTTCATGTTGGGCAAAACGGTTATTGAAAAGGAAAAAAATGAGCGCGACATTTTTGATATGGCTGGCAGTGGATTTGCCTCAACCGTCCGTTTGGCAAAAAGTTCGCCCGAAATGTGGACGCCCATTTTTAAACAAAACAAAAGCAACGTTATTGAAACGCTTGAAGAATACATTTCAAACCTCACGCATTTTAAAGACATGATGAAACGAGATGATTTTGAAGGCATTTTCAATGAGATGAAAGATACCAATTACATAAAAGATATTTTAAAAGGAATTAGTTAAGAGTAAAATTATGGAAAACAAAAAAGAAATGAGAGCATGGTTGGATGATTTAAATTTAGATCACCCGTTAGTTGTTGCAGGACCATGTAGTGCGGAAACCGAAGATCAAGTTTTAAAAATAGCCCACGAGCTAAAGGACACTGATGTAAATTACTTTAGAGCAGGTATTTGGAAACCAAGAACACGCCCGGGAATGTTTGAGGGCGTTGGAGCTTTAGGTTTAAAATGGTTGCAAAAAGTAAAGGCAGAAACAGGTATGAAAGTATGTACCGAAGTTGCCAATGCGGCCCATGTAAAATTGGCTTTAGAACATGATATTGATATGTTGTGGATTGGGGCGCGTTCTACCGTAAGCCCTTTCATCATGCAAGAAATAGCAGATGCACTTGAAGGAACAGAAAAACCTGTTTTGATTAAAAATCCAGTAAACCCAGACCTTTCTTTATGGTTGGGTGGTATTGAAAGAATTTATGCTTCAGGTGTGAAAAATATTGGTGCCATCCACAGAGGATTTTCAACATATGAAAAGACTAAATATAGAAACAACCCAGAATGGCAATTGGCTATTGAGTTTCAAAATAAATTTCCAGATATACCTTTAATTAACGATCCTTCCCACATTACTGGTAAAAGGGATATGATTTTTGATGTGTCGCAAACTGCTTTAGATTTGAACTTCGACGGCTTGATGATTGAGACCCATTACGATCCAGATAATGCGTGGAGTGATGCCGCACAACAAGTAACTCCAAAAACCTTGGTGCAAATTATGAAAGATTTGAAAATTAGAAAAGAAACCGATTCTGAAGCAGCTTATAATAAGGCACTTGGTACCTTAAGGGCTCAGATTGATGTGGTTGATAATCAAATTATTGATTTACTGGGTAAACGTATGAAGGCTGCTGATGGTATTGGGGAACTTAAAAAGCAAAAAAACGTGGCTGTTTTGCAATCAAAACGTTGGAACGAGATTTTAGGGAAAATGGTTTTAGAGGGTGAACAACACGGATTGAGTGAAGAGTTTATTTTAAAAATGTTCAAAGCTATTCACCAAGAATCTATTAATCATCAAGAAAAGATTATTAATGGTTAACATCATAAAAAAGCCCTGCAATTGCGGGGCTTTTTTATTTTAATTAATTGTAGGTTATTGCTTATTTCTTTTAAAAATGAAACGTGTAATGAATATACCTTGACCGTCACCTTTTCCGGCCTCACTTTCAACGGCACTGGTAACAAAGGCTAGTTCCCATCCTTCTTCAATCATGGTATTGATTTTTGATTCTATTAAAGCATCGTTAGCAGCAATGTTTTGAAAACGAATACCGCCAAGGTTGTAAAAGTTGAGTAATTTAGTTTCATCAAAATCTTTAACCCTTATCTCGCTTCTGTCTGATTTATTTCTGGTATTATCATCCTCAGTTTGGGTGGTGGTAAATTCTTTGTAATCTTTTTTCTCATTGGCGCTAATCAGTCTTGAACGTCCAAGTCCATTAGGAACAATCGATTCTACACTGGTTACAACCTTATATTCCACCTGTGCATTGGTTTCAATAAAGGCAAATAAAGTAATGCTTAATACAATTAAAATTTTTTTCATGTTGTTGACTTTTTTTAAGATTAAGCACCTAAGATAAACTTTTTCTTATACTGAAATGTTGTTAATTTGCATTATTATTGTTTTAAATGACAGGACGCGTTTATAAATCTACAGGAAGTTGGTACACAGTAAAAACCGATTTGGGGCATACTTATGAATGCCGTATAAAAGGGAGGTTTAGAATTAAAGGTATAAAAAGTACAAACCCGATAGCCGTTGGTGATGTGGTTGATTTTGAAATTGAAACCGACAATAACCAAGAGTCTGGCATCATATATAACATTCACGATCGTGCCAATTACATTGTCCGTAAATCAGTAAACCTTTCTAAGCAAACACATATAATTGCTGCGAATTTAGATCAGGTTTTTTTGATGATTACCATAAATAATCCACCAACACTAACCAGTTTTATTGACCGGTTTTTGGTAACAGCCGAAGCATATTCCGTTAAAACCATTCTCCTGTTCAATAAAATAGATGCGTATGATGAGGATACCTTAAATGAGGTTCGCTATTTGGCACATGTATACCGTAAAATTGGGTATGAATGTATTGGGGTTTCGGCCAAATCGGGAAAAAACGTAGATAAGGTTAAGGCGTTAATGCATGATAAGGTGAGTATGTTTTCTGGTCATTCCGGCGTTGGAAAATCAACTTTGGTAAATGCCATTGAACCCGATTTAAATTTAAAGACAAAGGAAATTTCATCACTTCATATGCAAGGGCAACATACAACTACCTTCGCTGAAATGTTCGATTTAAGTTTTGGGGCTAAAATAATCGACACGCCGGGAATAAAAGGTTTTGGCATTGTAGACATGGATAAGGAAGAGGTTGGTGACTATTTTCCCGAGTTTTTTGCATTAAAGCAAGATTGTAAGTTCAACAATTGTCTGCATGTTAATGAGCCAAAATGCGGTGTAAAACAGGCCTTGGAGGATGGCGAAGTTGAATATTCAAGATACCGAAGTTACTTGCAAATTTTAGAAGGTGAGGATGAAAATTATAGAACAGATAATTGGGAAAGTCCTTAATCTGTTTGAGGCAACAGTATTCAATTAAAAGAAGTTCCCTCGAAATTTAAGAAAATGAAAGTAGTCGTTCAAAGAGTTTCAAAAGCAAGCGTAACAATTGATGGTTCAAAAGTGGCTTCCATTGAAAAGGGACTTTTGATTTTGTTGGGTATTGTTGATGATGATACTCAAGAAGATATCAAATGGCTATCAAATAAAATAGCAAATCTGCGTGTTTTTGGTGATGATAATGGGGTAATGAACAACTCCATAAACGATGTTGATGCCGATGCCATCGTGGTAAGCCAATTTACATTACATGCATCAACCAAAAAAGGAAATAGACCAAGTTACATTAAAGCTGCCAAACCAGATGTTGCCATTCCTTTGTATAAACGTTTTGTAGAACAACTTGAGGCCGATTTAAACAAGAAAGTACAAACTGGGGAATTTGGCGCCGACATGAAAGTGGAGTTGCTCAATGATGGTCCAGTTACTATAATAATTGACTCGAAAAACAAGGAATAATGGCGTCGATTTTTGGACATGGTGCCGTTGGCTTTACACTTACAAAAGTACTGGATTCAAAAAATACTAAGTGGTTGCTCATTGCTGCTATTATTTCAACTATCCTTCCAGATATTGATGTTTTGGCTTTTAAGTTAGGTGTGCCTTATGAACACCCATTTGGGCATCGTGGGTTTACACATTCCATCCTTTTTGCAATTTTATGGGCACTGTTATTAATGTTTACTGTTGGACGAAAGTATAAGTCCATTTGGTTTTTGGTCATTTTTTTATCGACTTTATCGCATGGAATTTTGGATGCCATGACTTCAGGCGGTCGGGGTGTTGGTTTTTTTATTCCATTTAGCAACGAGCGTTACTTTTTTCCCTTTAGGGAAATCAAGGTTTCACCGTTAGGGGTAAGCCGATTTTTTTCCAGTTGGGGGATAAAAGTGCTTTTTAGCGAAATTAAATATATTTTATTCCCTTGTTTTCTTATATTTCTCGTAAGATTTTTTTACTTTAAAATGAAGAAATAAGGTGTAGGTTACAAACATGACAAATCTCATCTTTGTAAAAGTATTTCTTATTTACCTTTATTTTTTTAGCTCTAAAGCCAACTTATGCAAGCAAAATACCTACTTAAGTTTTTACTTCTTTTTGTTCTTCTTAAAGGATTTTCCCAAAACAATTATTATTCGAGTTTAACCATTCCAGCAAAACTGGATGAATATGCAAACGCGGTTGTAAGATCTTATGATACGGAAATCAGTTTAACATCTACCGATGAAATGCTTGTTAAAAGAAAACGTATAGTTACCGTTTTAAATAAAAAGGGAAATAGCAATGTTGATGCCTACGTGCATTATGATAATAATATAAAAATAATAACACTCGAGGCCTTGGTTTATAATCAGTATGGTGCGCTTATTAAAAAAATTAAAAAGAAGGATTTTAAGGATGAAAGTGCTGTTGACGGTGGTACACTGTATTCTGATTCTAGGGTTAAATATTTAGAATATACTCCAATTTCGTACCCATACACTATTGAATTTGTCTGTGAAACATCAACAGAAAATACTGCCTTTATTCCGTCATTCAATCCTTTAACAGATTCATATGTTGGAGTTGAAAGCAGCTCATACAGCATTAGTTTTCCAGAGTCTATAACTATAAGAAAAAAGGAAAAGAATTTGGAAGGTTGCGACATACAAAAGGAAGAAGCCCAAGGACAAATTAAGTACAGGGTTAAAAACCTTGAGGCATTTAAACCTGAAGATTATAGCCCGCCAGTTTTTGATATTGCCCCAAAAGTATTATTTGCATCGCAGCAATTTACTTTAGAAGGTGTTGCAGCTGAAGTCATGGATTGGAACAGTTTTGGACATTGGATGTACCGCGATTTGATTGCGAACACTTATGATTTGCCCGAAAGCACAATAAATTCAGTGAAGGATTTAGTAAAGAATGAATCAAATGATATCGATAAGGCCAAGAAAATTTATCAGTATGTTCAGGATAAAGTTAGGTATATAAGTGTTCAGGTCGGTATTGGTGGATGGAAGCCTTTTAATGCCTCTGAAGTTGACAGGTTAGGTTATGGTGACTGCAAGGCTTTAACTAATTATACACGTGCCCTATTAATGGCGGTAGGCGTAGAGTCTAACTATACGGTGGTTTATGCAGGAAGTTCTCAAAGAAGTTTGGAGAGTGACTTTGCTGCAATGCAAGGAAACCATGTTATTCTAAATATACCGAGCCCAGAAGAAAATATCTGGTTGGAGTGCACCAGTCAAAAGCTACCATTTGGTTTTATTGGAGATTTTACGGACGATAGAGATGTTTTGGTTATAACCCCAGAGGGAGGTAAAATTGAGCACACCAAAAAATATTCTACAGAAGAGAATACACAACATATTAAAGGGGAGTATATCATTTCAAGTGATGGATTCATTGATGCAAAAGCTAATATTATTTCAAAAGGTATTCAATATGATGATAAGTATTGGTTGGAAACTCAGGCAGAGCGCGATTTAGATTTACATTATAAAAAGAGATGGAAGTACATTAATACGGTAACAATTGATAAAATGACCCTAAAAAATGATAAAACAAACATTGCCTTTAAGGAAAGTATAGATTTTCACGCTTCAAATTATACAAAAAAGGCCGGGAATAGAATGTTACTAACAGTAAATGCATTGAATAGGAACACACATGTGCCAGATCGGTATAAGACCAGAAAATATCCATTAAAAATCAAAAGGGGTTTTATTTATGAGGACGACGTAAAGATTACATTGCCTTTAGATTATGAAGTAGAATCTTTGCCCAAGAACATTTTGGTCGAAAATAAATTTGGTATCTATAAAGCTGAATTCATCAAACAAAATGACAGTACGGTGGTTTACAAAAGAAAATGGGTTGTTAATGACGGAGAATTTCCTAAAGAAGACTATGAAGACTTCAGGTCTTTTTTCAAAGATGTATCTCGGTATGATAATTCAAAAATTGCACTAATAAAAACCCAACTATAAAAATACCTCATATGAAAATTAGAATTTTATTGCTATCGCTCTCTGTTTCGTTTATTTCAAATGGTCAAAACTACAAATTTGGTAAGGTTTCAAAGGAAGAACTAATGGAAAAGATTAGCCCGTTAGATTCTTCTGCCTCAGCAGCCTATTTGTACAAATACCGCAGAACACATATTGAGTACAGGCAGGGTCAAGGATTTTATATAGAAACAGATGTACATCAGCGAATAAAAATATATACTAAAGAGGGTTTTGGTTATGCAACAAAAAGCATCAATTTACATGTAAGCAATAATGAAAATGAAGAGGTTGTTGGATTAAAGGCCTATACCTACAATTTAGATGATGACAAAATTGTTGAAACCAAGTTGGAAAAGGACGGGGTATTTGAAACACAAGAGTCCAAATATAGAAATCAACAAAAGTTTACCATGCCCAATTTGAAGGAGGGAAGTGTTATTGAGTTTAAATATACGATTAACTCACCATTTTATTGGAATGTAGAAAACTTTGAATTTCAACATGCCATACCGGTAAAGGAGCTTTATGCTGTGTTTGAAACACCAGAATATTTCAATTTTAAGATAAATCCAAAGGGATTTCTTAGGGTAACTCCAAGACAGGAAAGAGGCTCGGGTAAAATTCTTTTCAGTGATAAAGTGAGAGGTGGAGGCGGTATGAGCGGTGCAGGTCTAAGTGGACCCACAATAACAACCTACACCAATACATCTGTGGATTTTGTAAAGTATTCAACATATTATACTTTTAAGGACGTACCTGCATTAAAAGATGAGCCTTTTGTAAATAACATCGATAATTATCGTTCTGCTGTTAAATATGAATTATCGTATACAAGCTTTCCTCAGTCACCTTTCAAATATTATTCAACCACTTGGGAAGATGTAGTTAAAACCATTTATGATAGTTCTGCCTTTGGGAACGAATTGGAAAAAACAGGATATTTTGAAGATGAGGTTGATGCGCTTGTAGCATCCGTTTCAAATCCTATGGAAAAAGCGGCATTGATTTATCATTTTGTGAAATCGAAGGTAAAATGGAACAGGTATTATGGGAAATATACTGATGATGGAGTAAAGAAAGCCTATCAAACAAAAACTGGCAATGTAGCTGAAATAAACCTCATGCTAACAGCTATGTTGCGCTATGTTGGCTTAAATGCCAATCCTGTTTTAATAAGTACACGAAATAATGGAATACCGTTGTTTCCAACATTAGATGGCTATAATTATGTTATTGCAGCCATTGAATCCCCAGAAGGTGTAATTTTATTAGATGCCACAAATGAGTATGGAACACCCAATGTATTGCCTTTAAGAACCTTAAATTGGGAAGGAAGAATTGTTAGAGAAGATAAGTCTTCATCAACGATCAATTTATACCCCAAACAAAAATCGCAGGATAAATTGACTATGATGGTCAATTTGACGAGTGTAGGCGGATTAGAAGGAAGTATAAGGTCTATAAAGACCAATCATCACGCTATGACATATAGAAAAAGATACCTTGAAACCGACCATGATCAGTACCTTGAGGATCTTGAAAATAAGTATGGTGGTATGGAGATTGAAGAATTTTCGGTTAAAAATGAAAATGATTTGTCAAAACCAGTTATGGAGTCCTACAAATTTTCAATTGAAAGTCAGGCAGACGTCATAGACGACAAAATATATTTTTCACCACTATTCTTTTTAAGGTCAAAAGAGAACCCCTTTAAGTTAGAAAAGCGAGAATTTCCTATTGATTTTAGTTATCCGTCCAGCATTAAATACATGGTAATTGTGAATTTGCCTGAGGGATACAAAGTAGAATCGATCCCCGAGCCCGCTGCTATGGTATTGCCTGAAAACTTAGGGGGCTTTAAATATAATTTGGAGGCTAGAGGGACTAATATTCAAATTATAGTAGATACTGAAATTAATGAAGCCATTATATCCCCTATTTATTATGATGCTTTAAAAGCTTATTTTAGCAAACTCGTAGAAAAAGAATCAGAACAAATAGTTTTAACAAAAGTATAATGGACATAAAAAACGCTCAAAAAATAGTTGATGATTGGATTAAAGACCACGGTGTTCGCTATTTTAATGAACTCACCAATATGGCACAATTAACCGAAGAGGTCGGTGAGGTTGCGCGAATTATTGCTCGCAGATATGGTGAGCAGAGCGAAAAGGAAAGCGATAAAAACAAAGACCTTGGTGAAGAATTGGCAGATGTGCTTTTTGTCGTTTTGTGTTTGGCCAACCAAACCAATGTAAATTTGCAGGAAGCTTTTGATAAGAGAATGGACAAGAAAGCAAAACGAGACCACGATAGGCACCACAATAACGAAAAATTAAAATAAATTATAAGTATCTTTGGGCGCTTCTTTTTAAGAAGCGCTTTTTTTGTGCTCGACGGTGTTGGGTATCAAACATTTTAATTTTTTACAATGAATTTTACGCTTCATAAATCGCAAATCACTAGTCGTCAATCTGAAATCACAATAACGGGTTCAAAAAGTGAATCGAACAGGTTATTGCTGTTGCAGGCACTCTATCCAGAATTTAAACTTGAAAATGTTTCAAATTCAGACGATAGCGAATTAATGACCAAGGCTTTGGCATCTTCTGAGAAAGTGGTTGATATCCATCATGCGGGTACAGCCATGCGTTTTTTAACGGCATATTTTTCTATTCAAGAGGGAAGGGAAACCATACTTACCGGTTCAAAACGGATGAAAGAACGCCCTATCAAAATTTTAGTTGATGCATTAACCGATCTTGGCGTAGATATTAGTTACGAAGAAAATGAAGGCTTTCCACCAATAAGAATTCAGGGAAAAAAATTGACCAAACATAAAGTCTCGCTAAAGGCAAATGTGAGCAGTCAATATATTTCGGCTTTATTATTGATTGCTTCAAGACTTGAAAATGGATTGGAACTGACCCTTGAAGGTGAAATCACTTCAGTGCCCTATATAAAAATGACCTTAAGTTTATTGGATGAAATTGGTGTTGAAAATCATTTTCAAAATAATAAAATAACTGTAAAACCATCCACTGGAAACCTTCAACCAAAAACATTGACAGTGGAATCCGATTGGTCGTCAGCATCATATTACTTTAGCATTGTGGCATTATGCCCTGCAGGAACAGAAATAACATTATCTTCCTACAAAGAAAACTCGTTGCAGGGAGATTCTTGTTTGGTTGATATTTATAAACATTTTGGCGTTTCAACGGTATTTAAGGGAAATTCAGTAACCTTAAAAAAGGTGAATAAAAATCTCGAACCTTTAACTTTAGACTTGAAAAATGCGCCTGATATTGCCCAAACCATTGCTGTGACCTGTTTCGCCTTAGGAATAAAATGTGATTTAACGGGTCTTCACACCCTAAAAATTAAGGAAACGGACAGATTGGTTGCTTTAAAAACCGAAATTAAAAAGTTAGGTGGTCAAGTTGAAATTACCGATAAATCATTACACCTTTCGGCCTCAACAAATATCAAGGAAATGGTTTCAATAACTACTTATAACGATCACAGAATGGCCATGGCATTCGCACCTTTGGCATTAAAAACCAACATTATCATAGAAGACGCCATGGTGGTTTCAAAATCCTATCCAACGTTTTGGGATGATCTAAAATCCATCGGATTTCAATTAACCAAATAATAATCACCCATTTACTTGACAACCCCTGTTTTGAGATTGTATATTTGCAACTTTGCAAAAATTAAATAAAAATAAATAGATGAAATTATCACACTTCGGATTCGATTTACCGAACGAATTATTAGCAGAATATCCAGCGGAAAACAGAGATGAATCTCGTTTAATGGTATTGGACAGAAAAAAACAAACCATTGAACATAAAATGTTTAAAGATTTAATTGACTACTTTAATGAAGACGATGTTCTAATCTTAAACAACACCAAGGTTTTTCCTGCTAGATTGTACGGTAACAAAGAAAAAACAGGTGCAAGAATAGAGGTGTTTTTGTTGAGGGAGCTCAATCAAGAGCAACGTCTCTGGGATGTTTTGGTAGATCCTGCCCGTAAAATAAGAATTGGCAATAAGTTATATTTTGGTGATGACGACACTTTGGTTGCTGAGGTCATTGATAATACTACCTCGCGCGGACGTACCTTACGTTTTTTATATGATGGTTCGTACCGTGAGTTCCGTTTAAAATTAAATGAACTTGGTGAAACACCGCTTCCTAAATATATTAAAAGAAATGTTGAACCAGAGGATGAGGACCGCTACCAAACCATTTTCGCAAAGCACGAAGGGGCAGTAGCCGCGCCAACAGCCGGACTGCACTTTTCAAAACATCTTTTGAAGCGTTTGGAGATTAAAGGCGTCAACTTTGCAGAGGTGACCTTACATGTTGGTCTAGGTACGTTTAATCCAGTTGAGGTTGAAGATTTGTCTAAGCATAAAATGGATAGCGAAGAGCTAAAAATTGATGCAAAGGCGGTAGAAATAGTTAACAAAGGAATCAAAAACAAGAAACGTGTTTGTGCCGTGGGTACAACAGCTATGCGTGCCATTGAAAGCGCAGTATCTTCAAACGGAATGCTAAATGAAGTTGATGGTTGGACCAATAAATTTATCTTCCCTCCGTACGATTTCAGCATTGCTAATTGCATGATTACCAATTTCCACACGCCAAAATCCACGCTTTTAATGATGGTGTCTGCTTTTGCAGGTCACGATTTTATAAAACGTGCCTACGAAGAGGCTATCAAAGAAAAGTATAAGTTTTACAGTTATGGCGATGCCATGCTGATTTTGTAAAAAATTTAAGGCCTTGTTAGTTCAAGGCTTTTTTCTTGGGCGTTACCCTGCGGGTCGGGCTTTACGCGCTACACTGTAGCCTGCTTCAATCACTAACGCGGGCTTTGAGTTACCACATTCAAATTGGGATGGTCTAAGTAAGCATCAGAGTTTGAATGAATCATAATTCGTAATCAAAAATCGTAAATCGTAAATCGATTCATTATTTTTGCACATCTATGGAAACCAACAAAAAAGACATAAGGGCACTTACCAAAGAACAGTTACGTGATTTTTTTGTAAAGCAAGGCGATAAAGCATTTCGCGGCAATCAAGTTTACGAGTGGCTGTGGCAAAAATCTGCTCACACTTTTGAGGATATGACCAATATTTCAAAAGAAACACGCCAAATGTTGGAGGACAATTTTGTAATCAATCATATTAAGGTTGATACCATGCAGCGTAGCCATGACGGTACCATAAAAAATGCAGTGCGCTTGCACGACGATTTAATTGTGGAATCTGTTTTAATACCTACTCCTACCAGAACAACGGCGTGTGTATCGAGTCAGGTTGGCTGTAGTTTAGATTGTAAGTTCTGTGCCACAGCGCGTTTAAAGCGTATGCGCAATTTAAATCCTGATGAAATATACGATCAAGTTGTTGCCATAGATAATGAAAGTAGACTGTATCACAATAGGCCGTTAAGCAATATTGTGTTCATGGGCATGGGCGAACCGCTTATGAATTATAATAATGTTATTAAAGCCATTGACAAAATTACCTCACCCGAAGGTTTGGGTATGTCGCCAAAGCGTATTGTAGTCTCTACTTCAGGTGTACCAAAAATGATAAAAAAAATGGCTGATGATGAGGTTAAATTTAAGTTGGCCGTTTCACTTCATTCGGCTATTGATGAGGTGCGCACTTCCATTATGCCGTTCAATGCGACCTTTCCTTTAAGTGACTTACGTGAAGCTTTACAATATTGGTATGCCAAAACCAAAAACAGAATAACCTATGAATATGTTGTTTGGGATGGCATAAACGACAAAAGAAAAGACGTAGACGCCTTGGTGGAATTCTGTAAATTCGCCCCTAGCAAAGTCAATCTTATTGAATACAACCCCATTGATGATGGTGAGTTTCAACAGGCCAATTCCAAAGCATTGGATATGTACATAAGTGTTCTTGAGGCGAACAATATTACGGTTACTGTGCGTCGAAGCCGGGGCAAGGACATTGATGCTGCATGCGGGCAATTGGCCAACAAAAGTTGATTAGATTTTTATTTCTAAAGATGATGGTTTCATCTGAAATATTATCTTTGGGTTTCCAATGAAAATAGTAGAGCAAATAAAACAGCCCATAGCCTTTGAGATGGATCTTTTTGAGCAAAAGTTCCAACTTTCAATGTCCAGCAAAGTGGCTTTGCTCAATAGAATTACCCATTACATAGTAAACCGAAAGGGCAAGCAAATGCGGCCTATGTTTGTGTTTTTGGTGGCCAAAATGGTGTCCAATGGTGAGGTTAGTGAGCGTACTTACCGCGGTGCTTCAGTTATTGAGTTGATACACACGGCTACTTTGGTACATGATGATGTGGTTGACGATAGTAACAGGCGCAGAGGTTTCTTTTCGGTAAATGCCCTTTGGAAAAATAAAATTGCGGTTTTAATTGGTGATTATTTGTTGTCCAAAGGCTTGTTGTTGTCCATTGATAATAATGATTTCGACTTGCTTAAAATTATATCAATTGCCGTTCGGGAAATGAGTGAGGGCGAATTGCTGCAAATTGAAAAAGCCAGGAAACTTGATATCACAGAAGGTGTTTATTATGAAATCATCCGTCAGAAAACCGCAACATTAATAGCCGCTTGCTGCAGTTTGGGTGCTGCCTCGGTAAAGCCAGATTCAAACCATGTAGAGACTATGCGTAAGTTTGGAGAGCTTATAGGTATGGCTTTTCAAATTAAGGATGATTTATTTGACTATGGTGATACACAAATAGGAAAACCAACGGGTATAGACATCAAAGAGCAAAAAATGACTTTGCCCTTAATCTATGTACTCAACCAAGTATCAAAAAAGGAGAAAAGTTGGCTAATTAACTCCATTAAAAATCACAACAAAGATTCAAAACGGGTAAAAGAAGTAATTGCATTTGTTAAAAATAATGGCGGTTTGGAATATGCCATTGCCAAGATGAAGCAATTTCAAGAAGAGGCACTAAAAATTTTGGAAAGTTACCCAGATTCAGCACACAAGAATTCACTAAAACTTATGGTGAATTATGTTATTGATAGGAAAAAGTAACAATATGTTATTGCTGTTGTTGCTGGTGTTGATGTTTTTGCCTCAATTCCAAATTACGTTGAAAACTGTTGCTGTTATCTAAACTAGCATTTACTGGTGGTTTGTTAGTTGTTTGGTATTTCTCGGTTCTAACTTCAACAGAAACCTCCAGTTTTGATTCAGCATTACCTTTAAATACACCCTTTACTGGCGAGCAATCATTATAGTTTCTTCCGATAGCCAATTTTACGTGGTTTTCATCGGCAATGGCATTATTTGTTGGGTCTATACCCAACCAACCATAAAACGGAATATAGGCTTCAATCCAAGCATGAGTGGCACCATCCCCTCGAGTCATTTCATCAGTGGTACAAATGTATCCACTAACGTATCTTGCTGGGATGCCTAACATCCTTACCATTTGCAACAAAATGTTGGTGAAGTCTTGACAAACACCTGCCTTCAATTTCCAAATTTCATCTAGTTCACTCTTTACATTTGTTATCCCTTTTTTATAAGCGAAGTTTTCGTAAACATATTCGCAGAGTTCCAACGCTGCTTGATATGGTGATTTCGATTTCAATTTTTTTGATTTAATAAGTTCAGAAACTTCTTGACTTCCCTCAAATGGTCTATGTCTTAAAAAATCAATGAATTCTACATTGTTTTTGATGGATTCTAAATTTTCCCATTGACTTTCATTATCAACAGAACCATCAGGGAATAACCTGCCTCTGGTTTCTACTTCAATTTCAGAAATTATATTAAGTTCATAATGAGGTTCAGTAACCATAAAGGTGCCTACCCTATTATTGAAAAAATCATAAAATGTTTCAATAAATGGGTTATTGGTAATGGAGAGAAAGTGCGAGTTCACCTTTTGAAAGGCATCGTTAACTGGGTGCAATCTTATAAATGTAGCACCATCTATAACCTTATCGGAATAGGTGTATTTTGTAATGTGTTTTATAAAAAAAGTAGCCATGACGGTATTTAATTATGTTTGGGAAAAGTACACCGCGTTAATGTTTTGCGATATGTTTCTGATGTCTTCTTTTATGCCATCAATAAAATTGCCCAATCCAATGTTATTTATGTTTTCTATGGTGGTGTATTTTATTTGGCTCTCCAATTTCCCCAATAAAAATTCTAAATTATTCCTTTCAAGTTGTCCTGCTTCAATAAGCCTATTAATATGTCTGTTTAACTTTTCAATACAGTAATAAACGGATCTTGGAAATAGCCTGTCTTGAAAGACCATTTGGATAACGTGATCTTCATTGAAAGACGATTTGTGCGTTTTTAAATAAAGTTGATATCCGCCAATGGATAAAAGCAAATTTTTCCAATAAAAGCTTTTTTCTAAACTATCGGAAGTATTGGCAATTTCCTGGAGTTTTAAAGCTGTAAAATCTGAAATTAACATAACCCTTTCCAAGAATTTACCAACGTTCATAAAATAATAAGAAGGTCCTCGCTCTTGCGTAATATCACTAGTACCATTAAAAATTAAATGAAACCGTCTTAAATCTTCAAGAAATTGTACTGGGTCTTCTTCCCTTAATTTTTTTGGTAAATTTTTGTTCGTAAGATATAAATAATAGCTGTTTATGCATAACCAAAGTTCTCTTGAAATATGCTCTTGTACACTTCTTGCATTTTCTCTAGCCCTGGTTACAATGTTTAAAATAGAGTTTGAGTTTTCGGTATTGAACACCATAAATTCTATGCATTCTAGAGGGTCTTCGGTGTAAAATTCATTGTCATAGGGGGTAAAACTTCTAATAATCGGTGACCAAGAGAACAACTCTGGTGAGTCTTGGTTGGCATAAAAATTTACCTTGAGTAAACCTAAAATTCCATTTCCGCGTTCCATGTACCTTTCTAACCAAATTAGGTTATTTGCTACTCTACTTAACATATATTATTTTACTTATTACTAGTTATGCGTTTTAATCTATTACCCAAGTATCTTTACTGCCACCACCTTGTGAACTGTTAACCACCAAAGATCCCTTTTTAAGAGCGACCCTTGTTAAACCACCGGGGCAAATGTCAATTCCATCTCTTCCAGATAGGGCAAAAGGCCTTAAGTCAATACATCTAGGAGATAGTTTGCCATCAATATAACATGGGGCCGTAGAAAGTTTTAAAATGGGTTGGGCAATAAAGTTTTCAGGTTTCTTTTTTACGTTGTCAAGATACTCTTTTATTTCTTTATCTGAGGCTTCATGACCCATTAACATTCCGTAACCACCACTGCCATCGGTTTTTTTAATTACCATATCTCTAACGTTCTTGGTAACATATTCTAAATCTTCAGGTTTTCCCAACTGGTACGTCTCAATATTTTTTAAGATAGGCTCTTCCTGAAGGTAATATTTTATCATATCGGGTACAAACGTATAAATGGCTTTGTCGTCAGCTATACCAGTGCCCGGCGCGTTAACAATGTTAACATTTCCTTTTCTGTAAGCGGCCATAATACCAGCAACACCTAAAACACTTTTCGCATTAAATTCTAATGGATCTAAGAAATCGTCATCAACGCGTCTGTAAATTACATCTACTTGTTGCAAACCATTGGTGGTTTTCATGTAAACAATATGGTTTTTTACAACCAAGTCTGTGCCTTCTACCAATTCAATACCCATTAACCTTGCTAGAGTAGTATGTTCGTAATATGCAGAATTATAAATGCCGGGGGTTAAAAGAACAATATTTGGATTCGCTTTATCGGAAAGTTCCTTGAGCTTTTTGTACAACATATTTGGGTATTCAGAAACTGAGCGAACTTTACTTTTTGGTAAAATACCTGGAAATAAACGTTTTGAAATTTCACGGTTTTCTAGCATGTAGCTAACCCCAGAAGGTGTCCTTAAATTATCTTCAAGTACATAGAACTCACCATCGTTGTTTCGAATAAGATCAACCCCAGAAATATGGACGTAAACATCGTAGGGGACTTTTACACCTTTCATTTCCCTTAAGAAATAAGGGCAAGAGTATATTAAATCGGCAGGAATAATGCCGTCGTTTATAATGAATTGATCGTGGTATATGTCTTTTATAAAAAGGTTTAACGCTTTTAATCGTTGCTTGATGCCCATTTCAATTTTAGTCCACTCTTTGGCAGTAATAATTCTTGGAACAATATCAAAAGGGAATATTTTTTCAATGCCCTCGTTATCGCTATAAACCGTAAAGGTTACCCCTTGGTTCATGAATAATTGTTTGGATAAGTCTTCCTTTTTTGTGAGTTTTTCGGCGGTGGTGCCTTCAAGATATTTTACAAAGCCTTCGTATTGAGTTCTGCATTTAGCTTCGTCATTGTACATTTCGTCCCACGTTTTAGGAAGCTTATCATAAGATGAGAAAAGAGTGTTGTTTTCCATAGACTAATAATATCTTATCAAATTTAATAAATTGCTAATGCAAATTCAATCAATTCGGCTTTTACTTGAATAAAATTCATTAATCTTTAAAATATAATAAAAATTCTATTATAAATTAATTTTAGGCGTGGATTTTTCAAGGATAATTATAAATGATTCAAAATCTATAATATGATTTTATTGACTTAAGATGTAAATAATTATAAAATTCCAAAAAAGAAGATTAGCCTGCATTTATAACAAAATAAAATGGCCACTCCCAAATATGAAAGCGGCCATTTAGTTCTTAAAAAAAAAAGAGGGTTTTATGTTTGTTTTAAACTTTTAGCTAAACAAAGGCTGGTATTTTTTCTTGTAATTTAACAATAACAATACATTTAAAAAGGCTACAATCACTGCTGGCCAAATTTTAATTAAGTCGTTATTGGATATGTTAAAGACCAAGAATGAAATAGTTAACGGAAACAACACAATTAAAATAAAAGGCGTCCATTTGTTAATAATCAATAATAGTCCAATTAAAATTTCAAAGATGTATAAAAAGGGTAAATAGTGGGCAACGGCATCAATAAAATGTCTCGTGTTTTCGGGCATGTCGCCGTAAGTGAACGGTATAAAATGAACAAATTGGTTTAATGCATATATAATTAGAAATAATCCCAATATAATTCTTAACCAGTTGGATGTTTTAGCTTGTGCTTCCATAAATGTTTTAATTTTGAGTTAACTGTAGTTGGTTTTAAAAAACAGGCATAAGTTACTTTAAGCGGTCAAGAAAAAACATGATTAATGTCATGTGGAAGATTTTCAACTAAATTATACGTTTAGTCTCATAGGGCTTTATAAATTTATAAAATATATTACTTTTACGTGCATTTCTGATCATATTAATGAGGGGGATTAAATTTGAATAATCAAACTTCTTTTTTACCAAAACAAATAATTTGATATCACAATCATCCATAGACCAAGTATTTGAAACCGCCAGGGTTGAGGAGGTTATTGGTGATTTTGTTCAACTTAAAAAAGCCGGTAGCAACTTTAAAGGTTTAAGTCCGTTTAGTGACGAGCGTACACCAAGCTTTATGGTGTCTCCGGTGAAGCAGATTTGGAAAGACTTCTCAACAGGCAAGGGGGGCACTTCGGTTTCGTTTTTAATGGAACACGAGCATTTTACGTACCCTGAAGCTATTAGGTATTTGGCCAAGAAGTACAATATTGAATTGGAGGAAACGGAGCAAACCTCAGAGCAAAAAGAAAAGGCCGACGAACGCGAAAGCCTTTATTTAGTAAGTGAATTTGCCAATAGCTATTTTCAAAAGATATTGCACAAAACCGATCAGGGCAAATCCATAGGTTTGAGTTATTTTAAAGAACGTGGTTTTACCGAAGAAACCATTAAAAAGTTTGATTTAGGTTATTCATTGAACGAGTGGCAGGCCTTTACAGATGAAGCCTTAAAGCAAGGTTATAATATCGATTATTTAGAAAAAACAGGACTCACTATCGTAAAGGACGATAAGCGTTTTGACCGTTTTAAGGGTCGTGTTATGTTCCCGATAAAAAGTATGAGTGGCCGTGTTTTGGGCTTTGGTGGTCGTATTTTAATCAACGACAAAAAGGCGGCTAAGTATGTGAATTCCCCAGAGAGTGATATTTACCACAAAAGCAAGGTACTTTACGGTATTTACCATGCCAAGCAAAGTATTGCCAAAGAAGATAATTGTTATTTGGTTGAAGGGTATACTGATGTTATCCAGTTTCACCAAACAGGAATAAAAAATGTGGTGTCGTCTTCGGGTACGGCATTGACTTCGGAGCAAATTCGGTTAATAAATAGGCTCACCAAAAACATTACCGTGCTTTTTGATGGCGACGCTGCAGGCATGAGGGCCTCATTGCGAGGTATCGATTTGATTTTGGAGCAAGGCATGAACGTTAAGGTCTGTTCATTTCCTGAAGGTGAAGACCCAGATAGTTTTGCAAAACAAAATACGCTTGAAGAACTCACTTTGTATTTAACTGAAAATGCCAAAGACTTTATTCAGTTTAAGGCTTCAGTATTGTATGAGGAATCAAAGAACGACCCTATAAAAAAGGCAGAGACGGTAAGGGATATCGTTAACAGTATTTCTAAAATTCCAGACCGTATAAAAAAGGAAATTTATGTGCAGGAATGTGCCAGGATTATGGATATAAGTGAAGATGTCCTATTCAGTACTTTGGCGCAAATCAATAAAAAGGAATTTCAAGAAGAAAATAAAAAGTACCAAAGCGAGCATAAAGCTTTTGAAGTCATCAAACACCAACAGCCCGTAAAAAAGGTTGATGTGCAATATGTGCTGGAAAGAAAAATTATTGAAGTCTTATTGCTTTATGGAAATAGAACAGAAGATTTTGAAGATTTTGTTTATAAGGAAAATGAAAAGAGCGAATTGGTTTTAGAGCCCGTAATCCACCAAGCTAAAGTGTTTGAAAAAATATATCTGGATTTGCAAGACGACGAAATGGAATTTTCAAATCCACAGTTTAAAACCTTGTATTACACGATTATAGATAGGTTGAGCCAGGATACTGAGTTTGATTTAAAAACCTTTATTAATTCAGTTGACCAAGATATGGCCAACGAGATAACTACTATTTTAATGGAAGATGAGCGTTATTCATTAGATAACTGGAACAGGATGAATATTTTCCCTAAGGAAAAAACAAATACCGTGGCCCAACTGGTTAGCGAAACCATTTTGAGTTTACGCTGCTTTTTAATAGATCAAAAGGTAAAGGGGTTTCAGGAAGAAACGCTACAAAATAAAAAAGACTCGAATAGAGATGTACTTGAAGAAGTAAAGGACTATTCGGGTCTTAAAATGCTTCTCTCTAGAAAATTAAACAGGGTATTATGATACCTCTTTGCTTAATTTAGCCTGATTTACTAAATCTACTAAGTTAGTAACCTTTAATTTGCGCATTAAACGCGCTTTGTAGGTACTAACAGTTTTTTCGTTAATGTCTAGTTCTTTTGAAATTTCCTTGTTCTTTTTACCAATGGTAAGAAGTTTTAATACTTCGGCCTCACGGGTAGAAAGTTTCTTGTAAAAAGTGCCCCCTTTGTTAACTCTTGTTCCAAAAGCCAACTGTTGGGTTAAATCGTTACTTAAGTAAATGCCTCCATCGTGTACTTTACTGATGGCCTCACTTATGGTGATGACGTTTTCCGATTTGTTTATGTATCCGTTGGCACCGGCTTTAATGGCGTTAATGGCATAAACTTCCTCGGGTTGTGCACTTAAAATAATGGTTTTAACATCAGGAAAGTCATTCTTCAAATAACGAAGCAATGTTAAGCCGTTAAGTTTTGGCAAATCAGCTTCGGTTAAAACAATGTCTACCTGATTTTTCTTTAAAAATTCTAAAATGGCTTCGCCATTGTCAAGACTTCCAACAACTTTTATGTTGGGAGTCGCCGAAAAAAGAACCTCTAGTCCCTTCCTCGTAATTGGGTGGTTGTCTGCTATTAATAATTTAATCATAATGAAAAGCTTTTTTTTAAACTATTTTGAGAGATAGTAGGGTTGAGAGAATAAGCTTGCCATAAATGTAATACTTTTTTAAGCATCCTACAACAATTACTTAAATTTGTTGGGAATTTCGCAAACAGGTATAGGAATCATCTTGTGTTTATTGGCATTATTAAAACGCTTGTAAATTTTGAAGACTTCTTTTTGGCGGCCTTCAAAATCATCTGCTTTTTTTCCTTCACCATCCATTTTCATGGCCCACTCAAGTTCTGGATAGGATGCCCCAATTTGATCTTCATCAGTTCTGTCGTCGCCCCAAAGGCCATCAGTAGGGGCTGCATCAATAATTTCTTGGTTTATCCCTAAAAATTTGGCCACTTCATAAACTTCGGTTTTAAGCAAATCGGCAATCGGGCTTAAATCCACACCGCCATCACCATATTTTGTGTAAAAGCCAACGCCAAAATCTTCAACTTTATTGCCAGTGCCAGCAACCAAAAGTCCTTCCAGGGCAGCAAAATAATATAGAGAGGTCATGCGCAATCTAGCACGTGTATTTGCTAACGACATAAAACGGTCTTCTTCGTTGTCAACATCGGGTAAAGCATCAATTAAACTATCAAAAACAGGGGTTAGGTTAACCTGTGTCATGCTTACTTTTTCAAAGTTGGATTTTAACCAATCAATATGGTTCATGGCCCTGCTAACCTGTGTCGGAGCCTGATGAATGGGCATTTCTAAACATAAAAGAGGCATTCCCGTTTTGGCACATAGGGCAGAAGTAACAGCGGAATCGATACCACCCGAAACACCAATTACAAAACCATTTACACCTGCATTTGTGGCATAATCTTTAAGCCATTTTACAATAAAATCTACAACTTTTTCTGTTTGCATGTTGAATGAATTTAATTCTAAGAATAGTACCTTTGCAAACAAAAATAACCTATACGCTCAATTTATAAAAATTTATGACGTTTAAGTTTTGCATGAAATCTGTTTTATATGTTCTGTTGCTCGGGCTAGTCTTAAATTCCTGTAAAAATGATAGTGCCACGGAACATGAAATAGCCAAAATAAACACCCAAGTTAAAATAGAACGCTTCGATAGACTTTTTGCCGAAGTAGATGCCCAAAGCCTTCCCAAATTAAAAGCGGACTACCCATTCATGTTTTCCGAAACATTCACAGACTCGTTTTGGTTGGCAAAAAAGGCAGATACATTGCAAATGCAGTTATTCAATGAGACCAAAAAGGCTTTTGCTGATTTTAAGGACACCAAAGTTGAAATTGAATCGTTGTTCAACCATTTAAAATATTATTTTCCAGAGTTTAGTGAGCCAAGAGTTATTACCGTAACCAACGATGTAGATTACAGAAATAGGGTTATAGTAACCGATACCATCGTGGTGATTGCCTTAGATTCATATTTGGGAAGCGACCATGAGTTTTACGGTGCCATTCCAAAATATTTAAGAGCAGATTTGAAAAAGGAGCAAATTGCTGTTGATTTGGCCAATGCCTATGCCGAGAAATTCACTTTTCAACCCAAAAGAAAAAGCTTGCTGGATGAAATGGTTTACACCGGTAAACTCCTTTATTTTAAAGACAAGGTCATCCCGTTCAAAACCGATGCCGAAAAAATAGGGTACAGCAATGCCGAAATGGATTGGGCCATAGCCAACGAAAGCTATATTTGGCGTTATTTTGTTGAGCGCGAAATGTTATACAGCACAGATGCCCAGCTTCCTGGCCGATTTATAAATCCTGCGCCATTTACCAAGTTTTATTTGGAAGAAATAGATACTGATTCGCCAGGGCGATTAGGGCAATACATAGGTTGGCAAATTGTACGTGCTTACATGGAAAACAATGATGTGTCCTTTAAGGATATGCTGATTAAAAGCAGCGAAGACATTTTTAACAACTCAAAATTTAAACCTCGTAAATAATGGCAAAAAATACAACTTCAAAAATAGAGCTTAGCGTTGAATTGGATGAAAACCGTGTGCCTGAAAAATTACATTGGACGGCTCAAGATGGCGGTATAACCAATGAAGAGGCCAAGGCCATGATGTTGGCCGTTTGGGATGCCAAAGCACAAGAAACCTTGCGCATAGATTTATGGACCAAAGATATGCCGGTTGATGAAATGAAGGTGTTTTTCCATCAAACCTTGGTGGCCATGAGCGACACCTTTAACCGCGCCACGCAAGATGAAAAAATGACGGCCACAATGAAAGATTTTTGCGATTACTTTGCCGAAAAACTGGAACTTAAAAAGTAATTGAAAATTCTTATCATGCCTAGAATGGCCTTAAACAACCCATAGAGCGATTTTATCGCGAACGCAATGAATCATAGGCAAAGTTATATACTGCAGGATGGTGTTTGCGGTTTGGCTCTGGTTTCGTTGCGTGAAAATCCGCAAGGATTTTAAGAAGTACGCGAGAACAAGCAATTACTCTAGCCATTGTTACAAACAGTTTTTTATTATTCAATTATAATTTTTCAATCAAATCTTGTCTTCCGACGATTGCTATTATTTCGACAATGTTTTCGTTAATTTTATAATAAATACTATCAACACCACATACGCATCGTCTATATCCCTTTTTTATATAGTCAACCGATTCAAATGAAAAAGGTCGCTCGGCAATAATGTCGAAATATTCAAAAAACGATTCGAAATATTTGTCAGCTTGAGCCATTCCAAATTTTTCAACTCCGTAATGATGAATCCGTATCAAGTCATTTTTCGCTTCATTTGTCAATTTGTATTTAGCCATTTAGCAAAGACTTTGATTGAGCTAAAATATTTTCTTTACTGTCATTCGTAAATCCGCTATTTTCAGCTTTTTCAATTTTAGCTCGAATCCAGTCAATTTGAACTTGCTGTTTTCGGGCTTGTCTAATCAAATCGTTAACTAACTCGCTTTTGCTTGAATACTCTTTATTGTCCACTTGGGATTTTAGCCATTCATCGTTCGGCTTTGTAAATGATATACTTTGTCTCGACATAATCTAATAATTTGATGTAAATATACACCAAATTCGAATCATTTCCAAATTATTGCCACCGGTCTAGGCTATGAGTAGTTGCTTGGTTTAGCACTTAACTTTGCAAGTACACACCAAACTGAAAATCCGCGAGGATTTTCAGAAGTAGGCGAGAGCAAGCAATTACTTATAGCCATTGTTAGGTGGCGTTTTTTTTATTCAGTTATTGATTTTTCCGTTTATTTCGTTCGAGTAAATTTCGTTTTCTCCAAGTCGAAATCGTACTCTAAATTTTGTTTTATTCGTTCCATAGTTTTGTCTCAAAGCAGAAATTGCAATTTGATTTGGTGGAAGATAGAATTCAGTCAAACCTGTTCCACAATCATATATAAATTGTCTCTCAACTTGTTTCCAATTTCCAATCGAGTCTTGTGCTTCTGTCAGCATAGGTAATACATCTCCAAATCCGATACTCAAAGTGTCAGAACTTTGGTTTTTAATAAAGATAGGATATGACTTTTTATTTGCGCGATGTTCAGGTGCTTTATAATATTCCCAAATCCACATTGGAAATCCGATTGTTTTTGTTGTGTCAATGAATATATTTAAGTCGGTTGCCTTTGGACTTCTATATTTTCCCCAATCAACATCCTCAATTCTATGTCCGATTTTTGAAGTTTTATAGCATAATTCAATTGAATCCATTATTTGTCCAATATAAACTGGTGAAAATTGCGATTCCCTTCTTTCTGAAATAGTGTCAAGAATTAATTCATTGTCAAAATTGTCAAAAAGGATTATGTTCGAATACGGTTCACTGATTTGTTCTTTTAGTTCAGTTTTGGCAATTCCGTTATTCTCCTTTTTGTTTTGGCAAGAAGTTAAAATCAGAAGCAGTAATATGATGTTTGCAAAATGTTTCATTCAAATGACACCTAACGTATTTGTGTATGATTTTTTGCGGGAAAAGGACGCGAGTTCTTTTCCGATGTTGTGAAAAGATAATTAATAAGATTGAATTTCCGGTGAGGAAATTCAGCCGCAATTAATTATACACTTTGTTAGCAGCTGTTTTTTATTTTCGGTTCATAATTATTCGGAATGAAAACTTCATTTTCAGATTTCTCAATTAAAATTCCTAATAGAGTTTTAATTTCGTCAGTTTTGTATTCCGTTGTTTTTATTGAAATTCCAGATTTTGATTTGAAATCAAGTTTTAAATTTTTACTAAATCGGTCAAATTGGATTTGAGTGAGTTCAGTCAGATTCCGTTTTTGATTCCAACGTTTATTTAAAATTAGTTCATTGTCTTTGATGAAAAGTGTAAATGGTTTTTTCTTTTTGTAAATGAGCCACATCATCAATTCAGTTACTGGAAATGTCCAAAATATTAAAATTAAGAATATTACATCTTTATAACTGTCATTGCTAAAAGACAGTAACAATGTCCAAGCAATTGCGTTTATTAATTCAAATATGCCAATTACCTTTCTTTGACTTCGCATTTTAAAGTCGGATTCATAGTTTTTATTCAGAACAGAATATTCCCAAAGAACTGTTGTTAGCAAAATTGAAACAACCAATGCAAAATTCAGTACAAGAGGAAATTCAGTTTCCATTATTTGTCCGTAAGTCAAAATTGTAATGAGTAATATTAATGTTATGAAGTATTTCATTCTTTATAGGTCAGTTCAAATTGCTGCTAACGGTCTCGGCTATGATTTCGTTGTGGAATCATCCGCAAGATTCTTCCGCCGAAATTCAGCCGTTTTATTTATACTTTTATTTTGGTGTGGCACAAAACCACAATGATATCTATGACATTTGCAAATTAAAATCATATAATTTTTGATTTTTGACCATTGCGAACATCCTATGGACTA